>NZ_CADIKO010000019.1:0-517 GCF_902859965.1 Achromobacter aegrifaciens | reverse complement strand
CACCGTCACCATCAACGGCCACACCGATGGCGTGCCCGGCGTGACCGTCCCCGACGCCAACGGCGCCGATGCCGGCAACGTCAGCATCGCCGAGAACGCCACGCAGCCGGTTACTGGCGAACTGACCGTCACCGCACCGGAAGGCCTGGCTACCGTCAAGATCGGCAACGTCACCCTCTCTGTGGCCGACCTGCAGGCGCTGGGCACCACCCCGGTCGTCGTCAACGGCACCGAAGGCAAGCTCACGCTGACTGGCTACGACCCCGCCACCGGCAAGATCACCTATAGCTACCAGCAGGACGGGACGGCCAAGAACCACACTGCCGGCGACGACTCCGTCACCGACAAGTTCACCGTCACCGTCACCGACGCGGCCAACCAGGTCAAGTCTGACGACCTGGTCGTGCTCATCACCGACACCGCTCCGGAAGCCAAGCCCGACACCGCCTCCGTCACGGAAGACACCGCACTGACCGCCTCCGGCAACGTCATCAGCGGCACCGGCGCCGACACCCTC
>NZ_CADIKO010000018.1:0-603 GCF_902859965.1 Achromobacter aegrifaciens | reverse complement strand
ATGCCGGGCCTTGCACGTCAGCCGCAGCGGATATTACGACTGGCAACGTCGTGAACCCTCGGCAAGGCAGCAAGAGGACGTCAAGCTGCTCGCGGCCATCGAGCAGACCCATCAGACCTGCCGGCAAGTGTATGGCGCGGAAAAGACCTGGCGCGCGCTTAACGCCAACGGCGTGGCGTGCGGCAAGCATCGCGTCGCAAGACTGCGACGCCAGGCCGGCATCGAGGCGCTGCGCAAGCAGCGGTTTCGTCGGCTGGAGAAGCATTCGCTGCTGGGGCCAGCCCCGAACCGCCTGCAACGTCAGTTCACCGTGCAATGTCCCAATAAAGTCTGGGTGGGCGACATAACGGTTGTACCAACACGGACAGGCTGGCTATATCTGGCCGTACTGCTGGATCTCTACTCTCGGTCGGTGATCGGCTGGAGCATGGCGGAGAAGGCCGACCGCAGGTTGTTGGTTCATGCACTTCAAATGGCCCTAGCCCGGCGCCGTCCCGATCCTGGACTGTTGCACCACAGCGATCGCGGTGCGCAGTACAGTTCGGCAGAGTACCGAGGCATGCTTAAGGACCACGGCATCATCATCAGCATGAGCGCCAAGGG
>NZ_CADIKO010000017.1:0-609 GCF_902859965.1 Achromobacter aegrifaciens | reverse complement strand
GCCTAACCGCAAGGGGGGCGATTACCACGGTAGGATTCATGACTGGGGTGAAGTCGTAACAAGGTAGCCGTATCGGAAGGTGCGGCTGGATCACCTCCTTTCAGAGCTTAGCGCTCGTGTTAAGCGTCCACTCTTATCGGTTGTTTGATATAGCTGGGATCAGTTGCAGGCTTGGGTCGAGGGAATCTTCCCTGGGTCTACAGCTTTCCTGACTGCTGATCCGAAAAGGTTTTTGGGTCTGTAGCTCAGTCGGTTAGAGCACCGTCTTGATAAGGCGGGGGTCGTTGGTTCGAATCCAACCAGACCCACCAAGTATTCTGCGCATGCGGGATATGGGGGTGTAGCTCAGCTGGGAGAGCGCCTGCTTTGCAAGCAGGATGTCATCGGTTCGATCCCGTTCACCTCCACCAAGTACCTAATCACCTGGTGATGTAGAGGCTAACTCATAGTGTCGTTGAAACGGCCTTATGAGTTAGGTTTTACCTGACAGCTATATTCGTTCTTTAACAATCTGGAAGAAGCACAACGAAATGTGCTCATCGAGTAATCAGCTTGCTGATGAAGATGGGTACGGGTTGTGATTGCATTAATTTTGTTCCAAGTTCTCAA
>NZ_CADIKO010000016.1:0-650 GCF_902859965.1 Achromobacter aegrifaciens | reverse complement strand
GGTCCCACTCCTTCCCATCCCGAACAGGACAGTGAAACGACTTTGCGCCGATGATAGTGGACGGACGTCTGTGAAAGTAGGTCATCGTCAAGCTTTTATTCCGCAAACCCCCGCAGGTTACCCTGCGGGGGTTTGTCTTTATATATAAGTGAGAGCCTTGAGTTCTCAGCCGCGGTAAAGATGGAGAGATCCAGAAAAACAGCGGTTTTGCAGTAGAAGATGCAGATTAGGCAGAAGCCAGCTGCATGAACTGCAAAAAAGATGTTATAGTTTGCGGCTTGGCTGCTACCGAAATATCAGGGTATACCCCGACATTCCGATAGCTGCTAAGGGAAGCGAAAAGCCGGGACGTTGTCCTGGCGGACCTGAAGGGGTCCAGGCGGTAAGTTGCCAGGTCTTGATGCTGGAGATGAGTTGAAAAACTCAAACAAAAGCGACAACGATTTGACAAGCGCTAAAAACTCCTTCATAATCTCGTTTCTCTGCTGCTGATGCGGCGACGTCGCGTAAGCGACGAAGCGCGAAGTTGGCGGCAAGATGCAGTAAGTAGTACAGAATTTGGCAGTACCGCTCTTTAACAATTAAACAACCGATAAGTGTGGGCGCTTGATGCGAGTGCATAGTGACTTCGGTCACAGGCACAATGAAAT
>NZ_CADIKO010000015.1:0-685 GCF_902859965.1 Achromobacter aegrifaciens | reverse complement strand
GTACTCGCCGTTGACGGCGGTGTTGACGTTGCCGGTGACGTTCTGGCCGGCGGGGACCGTGCCCTTGGCCACGCCCACGACGTTGGTGACGTCCGCGCCGAGGGTGTCGGCGCCGGTGCCGGTGATGACGTTGCCGGAGGCGGTCAGTGCGGTGTCTTCCGTGACGGAAGCGGTGTCGGGCTTGGCTTCGGGCGCGGTGTCGGTGATGAGCACGACCAGGTCGTCGGACTTGACCTGGTTGGCCGCATCGGTGACGGTGACGGTGAACTTGTCGGTGACGGAGTCGTCGCCGGCGGTGTGGTTCTTGGCCGTCCCGTCCTGCTGGTAGCTATAGGTGATCTTGCCGGTGGCCGGGTCGTAGCCAGTCAGCGTGAGCTTGCCTTCGGAGCCGTTGACGACGACCGGGGTGGTGCCCAGCGCCTGGAGTTCGGCCACGGTGAGGGTGGTGCCGCCGATCTTGACGGTAGCCAGGCCTTCCGGTGCGGAGACGGTCAGTTCGCCGGTGACCGGCTGCGTGGCGTTCTCGGCGATGCTGACGTTGCCGGCATCGGCGCCGTTGGCATCGGGGACGGTCACGCCGGGCACGCCATCGGTGTGGCCGTTGATGGTGACGGTGATGGTGGTGGTGCTGACGTCGCCGTCGGCATCACGGATCGTGTAGGTGAAGGTGTCCTTGAGCTGCTGT
>NZ_CADIKO010000014.1:0-721 GCF_902859965.1 Achromobacter aegrifaciens | reverse complement strand
TCGGCGGCGGCCTGCACCGCGTCCATCACCAGCGGCGTGCAGTCCGTGGGCCGCGCGCGGCTCAGCTGCGTGAAGCTTGCGGACAGGCGCAACGCGGTCAGGTCGGTGGCCACGCCGGCCATCAGCGTTTCCGGGAAGGCGTCCAGCACGGCATCGCTGTCGCTGCGCATTTCCAGCGTCAGCTCGACCCGGCCAGGCACCGCGTTGGCGGCGTTCGGCGTCATGGACAACCGGCCCACGGTGGCGACCACGTAGTGCGGATTGCCGCTGGCGGCGCTGGCCTGGCGGTGGGCGGCATCGATGATGCGGGCCGCGCCCACCAGGGCGTCGCGGCGGATGTCCATGGGCGTGGTGCCGGCATGATCCGGCTGGCCTTCCACCGTGATCAGCACGCGGCGGATGCCGACGATGTTGGTGACCACGCCGATAGGCAGGCCGCGGCTTTCCAGCACCGGGCCTTGTTCGATATGCAGTTCGACGAACGCCGCGGTGCCGTCAGGGCCGCGCAGCGGCGCGCCCAGCGCCGAGGGGTCGCCGCCGATGCGGGCGATGCCGGCGGCGAGCGTCTCGCCTTCGGGATTGCGGGCCGCCAGCATGTCGGGCGTCAGCTGGCCACAGAGCGCGCGGCTGCCGACGCAGGAAATGCCATAGTCGCTGGGCTCCTCGGACAGGAAGTCGATGACCTCGAAGGGATGTTCCAGCTGCACGCCTTGCTCGCGCA
>NZ_CADIKO010000012.1:0-2252 GCF_902859965.1 Achromobacter aegrifaciens | reverse complement strand
AGATCCCTACGATAATGCCGTCGCAGAGAGCTTCTTCAGCAACTTAAAGAACGAATTAACGCATCACAAGGTCTTCCACAGCAGGGAGCATGCGCGGCTGGCGATCTTTAACTACATTGAGGTCTTCTATAACCGCCAGCGAATCCACCAGGGGCTAGGTTATCGAACCCCTGCCCAGGTCGAGGCCTCCGTGCCTTAACCAAACTGTCCGAGAAATCCGGGTCAGCTCAGACTACATTTTTCAAACCTGAAAATGTAGTCTGACACCTTTTTTGAGCGAATTATGAGTACGGGTATTGGAGTGTTGGTCATTTGTTTAGTATTCATGTTTATAACGTGGTGTTTGTTTGGTCGAGTGGAACGTCATGGAAAACGGGAAAAATTCCTGTACTGGCTAAAATCGACCGCAATCACAGCTTTTGCTCTTATGTTGTGGTTTTTATATAGTGAGCCGACTTGGAATGTTTTTTATTCCTCTTTGTTTTCTTTTGGATTTGCAGGATTTATGAATCTATGCCGATCTCAGGCTGGCATGATGCTTACTTAGAAAGTGGGTGTTAATTAATTTAATTTTTTATATTAAGGTCTGGTGGCATGTTGTTTCAATTGTTGGTGGGCGATCCCCTCCCGCGTGGGAACCATTTCGGAATTTTTCGCTGATTTGCCGTCTGTTTGAAATTTTCTTGCCGGAAGAATAAAAAAGGTGTCAGACTACATTTTTCAAATCTGAAAATGTAGTCTGACACCTTTTTTTGACATTTTTTAAATGGTACGCCCAAACTGGAACCGGCGGGATCTACACCGCGAAGGGAGATCCCGCAAAATGGGTGGCATATGAGGTTCGTGATGGAGTACGTATGCGCGTCGTGTATCAGCCAGCAACAGGGGAGGTGATTACCGCTTTCCCTGATAATGCACCAATTCCACCCTATAAACATATAAATTGATTTCTATGTACTCGGATCGCATTATAAAATTTGGAAATAAATTCAAAGGAAGAATTAGTTCCTTACTGCTTCAGGGCGCGTTGGACTATATCTCATACAATGAAGAGGGCTTGGCCTTCGAAATTCTATGTGATCATCTTTGTGAGTACGATATCTTGATAACGGATGAGGAGTATGTGGAGGCTATTAAATTGGCTTCTGACATGGGATTAAGTTTGGAAGAAGGACCTTTCAAGCACTTGGCAGGACTAAGAAAATAAGCAGTGAGAAAAAGAGACCGTCTTGTCCGTCAAGAGATTAGGCGTAATCCGAGATAAAAATAAGGTGTCAGACTACATTTTCCAGGAGTGTTTGAGTGGATAGTCAATGCGAAAGGAGAGCTGACGCATCAGAGATTTATACCTGAGGGGAAAATAACGGGAACGCCAAATCAGGTTCCGTCTAGGCTGCCAAAATAATGGGGCGAGTTGTGGATATTAAGTTGGATAGTAATTTTTGTCTTGAAGAAGCGCCCTGGATGCAATGGGGCGATATAAAATATGGGTTGGAGCGCGGTTTCTTGAGTCCTCGTGGCGCCGTTCAGTATGCTGTTAAAAATCTTACTGTAGATTCTTCTGCTGAACATTATGAGTTGGCCTGCTTGGCCGGTGATGACGTAAGTGAGGTGATGCAGCACGTTAGTAATCTTGCTTCAGAATTCCCGAGAGATACCGAGCGGGAGGAAAAGGTATGGATTTTCTTGATTTTTCTTTGGGTATTTAGAAATAGGAATTCATATCGAGATCCCTTGGGGGTCGTTGAGGAGTTGTACGCAGATTTTGGTTATCCTGTGTCTGTCTCTTCTTTTGTCAGATATATGCCGACGGCAAATGCTTCTCTCGAAGGGGATGAGTGGCTTTTTAAAAACTGGTCCGACATGTTGGACGTGCTTAGAAGGGAACTTCAGGTTAAGGGAACGAAATGAAACGTTGCTCAGAAAAAAAAGAAGTCGGGCTACGAAAAAGGTGTCACGAAAAAGATACCGTCTTACTCGTCAAGAGATTAGGCGTAATCCGAGAGAAATAAGGTGTCAGACTGAGCTGACCCGGATTTCTCGGACATTTTGGTTAAGGCACGGAGGCCTCGACCTGGGCAGGGGTTCGATAACCTAGCCCCTGGTGGATTCGCTGGCGGTTATAGAAGACCTCGATGTAGTTAAAGATCGCCAGCCGCGCATGCTCCCTGCTGTGGAAGACCTTATGATGCGTTAATTCGTTCTTTAAGTTGCTGAAGAAGCTCTCTGCCACGGCATTATCGTAGGGATCC
>NZ_CADIKO010000011.1:0-3024 GCF_902859965.1 Achromobacter aegrifaciens | reverse complement strand
ATGATCGATCCGTCCCAGGTACTCCAGCTGGCCCTCGGCGTTCCAGCGCACCAGATCGCCAGTGCGGTAAAGCCGGCCGCCAGCCTCGCCGAACGGGTCCGCCACGAAGCGTTCAGCACTCAACCCGCTGCTGCCCAGATAGCCTCGAGCCAAGCCGACTCCGCCCAAGTACAACTCGGCCGTCACGCCAGCCGGGGCTAGGCCCAAGCCGTCGTCAAGCACATAGGTCTGGATGCCGCTGATCGGCTGCCCGATAGGCACGTGGCCGCGTCCGTCATCGCGGCAAGCCCAGTGAGTGACATCAATGGCAGCTTCGGTCGGACCATAGAGGTTATAAAGCGCAGCTTGCGGCAAACGCTTGAATACGCCATTCTGCGCTTCAACTGGTAGCGCCTCGCCGCTGCAAATAATGCGTGTAAGGCTGGCGCAGGCCTCAATGCCTTCATGCGCCAGGAACGCTTGCAGCATCGACGGCACGAAGTGCAGCGTGCTGACGTTGTGCTGGAGGATCAGTTCGACCAGGCGCGCCGGATCGCGATGATCGCCTGGCTTGGCGACCACCAGCCGCGCGCCCGTCATCAGCGGCCAGAAGAACTCCCACACCGACACATCAAAGCTGAAGGGTGTCTTCTGCAAGACCGTGTCCGATGCAGACAACCCATACGCCTGCTGCATCCAGTGCAACCGGTTCAGGAGTGAGCCGTGCCGGTTCGCGGCGCCTTTTGGACGTCCCGTGGATCCCGACGTATAGATCACATACGCGAGGTTCTCTCCATGCACATCGATCCGCGGATCATGTGCGGGCTCGTCTCCCACGTCCAGCCCGTCCAGATTCAGAATTTCCAACCCCTCAAACGCCGGCAACAGATCCCTTACCGCACGCTGCGTCAGCAGCAGCCTGATTCCACTGTCGTCCACCATGTAGGCCAGCCGCTCCGTCGGGTACTCTGGATCTAGCGGCACATAGGCACCGCCCGCCTTCAGGATCGCCAGCAGTCCCACCACCATCTCGATGGAACGCTCCACCGCGATTCCAACCTTCACCTCCAGCCCTACCCCCACTTTGATCAGACGATGCGCCAGGCGGTTAGCCCGCGCATTGAGCTCCACATAACTGAGCGACTCGTCGCCGAACACCAGAGCCGCCGCCGCCGGATGCTCCTGCACCCGCTGCTCGATCAGCCGATGCACCAATTCCGTCTCAGGGTAACGACACTCGTTCACCCCCCAGGCCCGAATCTGTTGCTGCTCCGCTTCCGCCAACAACTCCACATCACCCACCGCTTGTTCGGGCCGCTGCGCCAGAGCCTGCAACACCGCCACGTAATGCTGTGCCATACGCCCTATCGTTGACGCCTCGAACAACTCCTTGGCGTAGCTAAAACTCACCCGCACCAGACCTTCGGCATCTTCGTCCAAATCCACAGTCAACTCGAACTGTGCGCCTTGTTCGCCCAGGGCATACTCCTCCAACGTAACCCCCGGCAATTGTTGCAGCGTCCGAGGGCCCGTGCGCTGATGATTGACCAGCACCTGAAACAACGGATTGATGCCCGGATTGCGCTGCGGTTGCAACGCTTCGACCAGTTGTTCGAAGGGAAGGTCCTGGTGGGTCTGCGCCCCGAGCGCCGCCTCCTTGGCCTGTTTGAGCACATCTCCCAGGCTCTGACGTCCGTGAATCAAATTGCGCAAAATCTGCGTATTGACAAAAAGGCCCACCACGCCTTCGGTCTCTTCCCGATGGCGATTTGCAATAGGCACCCCAACCCGAATATCCTCCTGGCCGCTGTAGCGATAGAGCATTATTTGAACCCCCGCCAGCAGCGCCATGAACAACGTCGCTCCTTCAGCCTGCGCCCGTCTACGCAGCCCATGCGTCAGTTCGCTTGTCAGCACGACGCGATGGCGCCCCGCGCCATAGACTCCGTCTGTCCGGCGGGGATGATCAGTGGGCAATTGCAACACCGGATTCGCGTCGCCCAGCTGCGCCTTCCAATACGCCAACTGCCGATCATTCTCGCCAGCCTCCAGCCAGTTTCGTTGCCAGACCGCGTAGTCTGCGTACTGAATCGGCAAGGTCGCCTGTCTTGAATCCTGACCTAGCACCTGAGAGCAATACTGCGCCACGAACTCGTCGACAATGATCTGCATCGACCATCCATCCGAGACGATGTGATGCATTACCACCACCAATACATGTTCGTCCGTCGCTTCCTTGATCAAGCCCACTCGCAACAACGGCCCCGTCCTCAGATCAAACGGGGTCTGGTGTAGACCGGCCGCGCCGTCTCTCAACTTACTCCCGCGCTCCTCGGCAGCCAACGCGCTCAGATCAAGCTCTTCTATCCGCACGTGGCCATCCGCCTGGACTACCTGCTCGACCCGTCCGTCCTCCCTCGCCCGAAAAACCGTGCGCAACGATTCGTGCCTCTCAACCAATGCGTCAAAGCTTGCCTTGAGCGCTTGCATGTCCAAGCAGCCCCTGAGCTTCAGCGCGCCACTGATGTGATACGCCGTGCCTAGTGGATCCAGCTGCCAGAGAAACCACTGGCGCGTCTGAGCATAGGAAGACGGGCAGCGGGAATGATCCAAGCTATTTCGGGTGACAATCGGGAAGTGTCCAACGTCCAAACCCTCCGACCTGATCTTTCGATAGATCGCCTTACGCTGATCAAGCCCAAGTCGGGCGAAACGCTCTGCGATACGATGACTCGCCAAACTATCCATTACGCGGTTTCCAGGTCGTCAATGAACGAATCAATTTCCGATAGCGACTGACTGCTCGCCGTTATGAGCCTCCCGGCTCCGACTAAGACGCTCATCTCCAGCAAGCTGGGGTTAGCAAAGAAATCTCGAATGGCCATGTCCTTCTGCATCCGAGACTGAACTCGAGCGACCACTTGCAGTGCTAGCAACGAATGCCCCCCCAACTCGAAGAAGTTGTCGTGGCGGCCCACGCGCTCGACGCCCAGGACTTCCGCCCAGATCGCCGCCAGCGCTTCTTCCACCTCGCCCAGCGGCGCC
>NZ_CADIKO010000010.1:0-3402 GCF_902859965.1 Achromobacter aegrifaciens | reverse complement strand
GTTCTTTAACAATCTGGAAGAAGCACAACGAAATGTGCTCATCGAGTAATCAGCTTGCTGATGAAGATGGGTACGGGTTGTGATTGCATTAATTTTGTTCCAAGTTCTCAAGACTGGGGTGAATAACCCTAGACTGCTTTGAAACTTATGAACGGCACAAACGCTAATACTCAGGTCCTATAGCCTACAGCGTTATAGGATCAAGCGACTAAGTGCATATGGTGGATGCCTTGGCGATCACAGGCGATGAAGGACGTAGTAGCCTGCGAAAAGCTACGGGGAGCTGGCAAACAAGCTTTGATCCGTAGATGTCCGAATGGGGAAACCCACTCCGTAAGGAGTATCCCTGGCTGAATACATAGGCCAGTGGAAGCGAACCGGGTGAACTGAAACATCTCAGTAGCTCGAGGAAAAGAAATCAACCGAGATTCCGAAAGTAGTGGCGAGCGAAATCGGAAGAGCCTTTACGTTTTAGCACGCAAGATAGTCGAACGGAATGGAAAGTCCGGCCGTAGCAGGTGATAGCCCTGTAGGCGAAATCTTGTGTGTGGAACTAAGCGTAAGAAAAGTAGGGCGGGACACGTGAAATCCTGTTTGAAGATGGGGGGACCATCCTCCAAGGCTAAATACTCGTGATCGACCGATAGTGAACCAGTACCGTGAGGGAAAGGCGAAAAGAACCCCGGAAGGGGAGTGAAATAGATCCTGAAACCGTATGCATACAAACAGTAGGAGCCTCCTTGTGGGGTGACTGCGTACCTTTTGTATAATGGGTCAGCGACTTACATTCAGTGGCAAGGTTAACCGAATAGGGAAGCCGTAGCGAAAGCGAGTCCGAATAGGGCGATTCAGTCGCTGGGTGTAGACCCGAAACCAGATGATCTATCCATGGCCAGGTTGAAGGCACGGTAACACGTGCTGGAGGACCGAACCCACTAATGTTGAAAAATTAGGGGATGAGCTGTGGATAGGGGTGAAAGGCTAAACAAATCTGGAAATAGCTGGTTCTCTCCGAAAACTATTTAGGTAGTGCCTCAAGTATTACTGCGGGGGGTAGAGCACTGTTATAGCTAGGGGGTCATGGCGACTTACCAAACTATGGCAAACTCCGAATACCCGCAAGTACAGCTTGGGAGACAGAGCACCGGGTGCTAACGTCCGGACTCAAGAGGGAAACAACCCAGACCGCCAGCTAAGGTCCCAAATTATCGCTAAGTGGGAAACGAAGTGGGAAGGCATAGACAGTCAGGAGGTTGGCTTAGAAGCAGCCATCCTTTAAAGAAAGCGTAATAGCTCACTGATCGAGTCGTCCTGCGCGGAAGATGTAACGGGGCTAAGCGATAAACCGAAGCTGCGGGTGTGCACTTTGTGCACGCGGTAGGAGAGCGTTCTGTAAGCCTGCGAAGGTGGCTTGTAAAGGCTGCTGGAGGTATCAGAAGTGCGAATGCTGACATGAGTAGCGATAAAGGGGGTGAAAAGCCCCCTCGCCGTAAGTCCAAGGTTTCCTGCGCAACGTTCATCGGCGCAGGGTGAGTCGGCCCCTAAGGCGAGGCAGAGATGCGTAGCTGATGGGAAGCTGGTTAATATTCCAGCACCGTCGTACAGTGCGATGGGGGGACGGATCGCGGAAGATCATCAGGGTGTTGGATGTCCCTGTTGCTGTATCGAAGATGGCGCTTAGGCAAATCCGGGCGCGTAAATCAAGGGTATGGCACGAGCGAGCATTGCTTGCGAAGTGATTGGAAGTGGTTCCAAGAAAAGCCTCTAAGCTTCAGCTGTACGAGACCGTACCGCAAACCGACACAGGTGGACGGGATGAATATTCCAAGGCGCTTGAGAGAACTCAGGAGAAGGAACTCGGCAAATTGATACCGTAACTTCGGGAGAAGGTATACCCCGGTAGTGTGAAGCGCCTGCGCGCTTAGCATGATGGGGTCGCAGAGAATCGGTGGCTGCGACTGTTTATTAAAAACACAGCACTCTGCAAAGACGAAAGTCGACGTATAGGGTGTGACGCCTGCCCGGTGCCGGAAGGTTAAGTGATGGGGTGCAAGCTCTTGATCGAAGCCCCGGTAAACGGCGGCCGTAACTATAACGGTCCTAAGGTAGCGAAATTCCTTGTCGGGTAAGTTCCGACCTGCACGAATGGCGTAACGATGGCCACACTGTCTCCTCCTGAGACTCAGCGAAGTTGAAGTGTTTGTGATGATGCAATCTACCCGCGGCTAGACGGAAAGACCCCATGAACCTTTACTGTAGCTTTGCATTGATCTGTGAACCGGCCTGTGTAGGATAGGTGGGAGGCTTTGAAGCGTAGTCGCTAGATTACGTGGAGCCATCCTTGAAATACCACCCTGGTTTGTTTGCGGTTCTAACCTTGGTCCGTTATCCGGATCGGGGACAGTGCATGGTGGGCAGTTTGACTGGGGCGGTCTCCTCCCAAAGTGTAACGGAGGAGTTCGAAGGTACGCTAGGTACGGTCGGAAATCGTGCTGATAGTGCAATGGCATAAGCGTGCTTGACTGTGAGACTGACAAGTCGAACAGGTGCGAAAGCAGGACATAGTGATCCGGTGGTTCTGAATGGAAGGGCCATCGCTCAACGGATAAAAGGTACTCTGGGGATAACAGGCTGATACCGCCCAAGAGTTCATATCGACGGCGGTGTTTGGCACCTCGATGTCGGCTCATCTCATCCTGGGGCTGTAGCCGGTCCCAAGGGTATGGCTGTTCGCCATTTAAAGAGGTACGTGAGCTGGGTTTAAAACGTCGTGAGACAGTTTGGTCCCTATCTGCCGTGGGCGTTGGATACTTGACGGAGCCTGCTCCTAGTACGAGAGGACCGGAGTGGACGTACCTCTGGTGTACCGGTTGTCATGCCAATGGCATTGCCGGGTAGCTAAGTACGGAAGAGATAACCGCTGAAGGCATCTAAGCGGGAAACTCGTCTGAAGATAAGGTATCCCGGGGACTTGATCCCCCTGAAGGGTCGTTCGAGACCAGGACGTTGATAGGTCGGGTGTGGAAGCGCAGTAATGCGTTAAGCTAACCGATACTAATTGCCCGTGAGGCTTGATCCTATAACACTGATGGTTATGACCTGGTGATGTAGCGTTCCAAGTGTCGTTCAATACAAAATCTGGCTGCACCGTCAGCAGCCAGCCAACACCAATTACACCCCACCGTGCGTGATCATCGAGTCTGACTCTGATCGCCACGCGTTGTGTTTCTTCCAAGATTGGAGCAGTTGCCTAACCGCAGCCGCTCAACCAGTTACGCTTGACGACCATAGCGAGTTGGTCCCACTCCTTCCCATCCCGAACAGGACAGTGAAACGACTTTGCGCCGATGATAGTGGACGGACGTCTGTGAAAGTAGGTCATCGTCAAGCTTTTATTCCGCA
>NZ_CADIKO010000009.1:0-88886 GCF_902859965.1 Achromobacter aegrifaciens | reverse complement strand
GTTGAAATCGGCATCCACAACCCGGAGTTCCCGGCCAGCCAAGGGCGTGCCGATCGGCATTTGCAGCGGGAGCGGCTTGCTTGCATTCACATAGGGCTGGCAGTCCAGCGTGGAGGCAGTGACGGTCGCCTCTGTCGGTCCATACGTGTTCAACAACCTGATGCGCTCCAGCCCGGCTGCACGCCAGGCATTGAGGCCTTCCGGCGGCATGGCCTCGCCGCCGGCATGAACCTGACGCAACGCACCATAGTCTCGGACGCCTTGCCGGGCGAAGTCCTGTACCAGCAAGAGCCAGTACGCCGTCGTGATATCCACGACACTGATCTGCTTTGCCATCAGTTCCTGATGGAACGTGGAGCTATCCCACAAAGCAGGGCCGCGCAATACCACCGCAGCCCCCTGGATCAGGGGTGGAAACAGCTGTTCGATGCAACCGTCGAAGTTCAAGGTCGCAAACTGGAGCATCCGATCCGCTTTGGTGAGACCGAAAAAATCAACCGCTACTTGGGCATGCTCGACCAAGCTGTGATGAGGGATGCCAACCCCTTTCGGCCGCCCTGTGGATCCGGAGGTATAGATCACATACGCCAGGTTCTCGCCGTGCACATCGACTCTTGGGTCGTTTCCAGATTCATCCGCCACGTCCAACGTTTCAAGCTCCAGAACCTCGAGCCCGTCCAGCGCCGGCAGCCGATCCCTCACTTCGCGCTGCGTCAGCAATAGCCGGATCTCGCTGTCCTCCATCATGTAGGCCAGCCGATCCACGGGATACCCGGGATCGAGCGGTACATACGCGCCGCCAGCCTTCAAGATCGCCAGCAGCCCCACCACCATCTCGATGGAACGCTCCACCGCGATCCCAACCCTCACGTCCGGCCCCACCCCCAGCCTGATCAGGCGGTGCGCCAGACGGTTGGCCTGAAAGTTCAATTCCGCATACGTCAGCGACTCATCGCCGAACAATAGTGCGCTCGCATGTGGATAGTCCCGTACGCGGCGCTCAATCAGCCGGTGTACCGGCTCCGCATCCGGGTACCGGTGAGCATTCACGCCCCACTCGTTCAATTGCCGACGCTCGGCCCCGCTCACCGCATCAGCTTCTCCCAGGCAACGCTGCGTCGACCCAGTGAGGAACATCAGCAAGTTCCGCATATGGCCGGCCAGAAGCGCTACCTGCTCCGCCGCGAAGCATTTTTCCTGGAAAAAATAGCCGATCGTCAGCGCATCCTCCGCAGTTACGGTCAAAGTCATCGGGTAGTTGGTCTCTTCCCAATTGCCAGCGATGGAGACACGTGGCGCCCCATTGCCTGGCTGCCGTAGCGCCCCGTCAACCGGATAGTTCTCGAACACCAGGATGCTGTCGAACAATCCCTGCCCATTGGAGCCAGCCCAACGCTGAATTTCGAAAAGCGGAGTGTGCTCGTGTTCACGTGATGCGATGTTCTGCGCCTGCAGCATGCGCAGCCAATCACCTATCCGCTGCTCCGGCCGAGGGCGCGCCACGACGGGCAGAGTGTTGATGAACACCCCCAACACCTCGTCGGCATCGGGCAACTCCGCCGGGCGACCCGACGTGGTCGCACCGAAGCACACGCCTGCCTGTCCGGTGTAGCACCGCAGCAATAGCGCCCACGCTGCCTGAACCAGCGTATTCAAGGTTATCCGCTCAGCCCGGACGAACTCCGCCATGCGCGCCGTCTCCGCGGCATCGAACACCTGAATGTGTTCCTGGTGGCCCTGCCCGTCTGCGGACGGTTTGGGCTCGGAGCCGATCCTCGTCGGCCCATCGAAGTCTGCCAATAGTGTCCGCCAGTGCATTTCCGCAGCCGCGCCGTCCCTGGCTAGCAACCAGGCGATGTAGTCCCGGTAGCGTCCTCGCGAAGGAAGCGGGCTTTTCCCGGAATAGCGGGTGAGGATTTCGGCCAGCAGTCGCGCAGTGCTCCAACCGTCCAGCAACAGATGGTGACGCGTCCAGATTAGGTGATATCGACCCGCGCCGCACTGAACCAGCACCAACCGCAACAACGGCGGCGTGGCCAGGTCGAAGCCCCGCTCATGCTCGGCCTGGGCCAATGCGTCGAGCGCAGCGTCGAGGTCGACTCGGTCACGCCAGTCGTATTCGACAAGTGGCAATTCAACCGATCGAGCTACCCATTGAAGCGAGGCTTCGCCCTGCATGAAGCCCGTGCGCAACACTTCATGTCGATCGAGCGTCGTCTTCCATGCCGCCTTGAAGCGGGCAGCATCAAGATCTTCCAGATCCAGCCGGAGCTGATTGACGTACACCGTCCCTTCCGGCTCGAGAATGCTGTGAAACAACATCCCGGCCTGCATCGGCGACAGTGGATAGAGGTCAGCCACGCGATCCCATGGCAGCCGCAATCCGTCGAGTCGATCCTGGCTGATCCCGGCCAGCGGGAAGTCAGACGGCGTCACACCCTGCGCGCCGTTCAGGCAGTGCTCGATCAAGTTTTCCAGTTCATCCAGGAACCGTCGGGATAGGTCCCTTATCGTGGCCTCGTCATGGACCGCCGTGCTAAAGGTCCAGCGCACGCGCAACTCGCCGCGGTGCACCTCCGCGTCGATGCTCAGCCACGTCCGGCGCCGGCTGCCGGGAGCACGCTCCTGTCCCGCGCTCTCGCGAGCCAGCCGCCATATCGTGTCAACACCGAAGCTCTGATCGATCCGACCGAGATAGTTGAACGTGACCTGAGGATAGGCGCCATCGGCAAGCACACGCCCCTCGTCTCCAAGGTAGCGCAGCACGCCGTAGCCGATCCCCTTGTTCGGCACCTGCCGCAACTGCTCCTTGATTGCTTTCAGGCTGCCGCCAGGGCTCCCATCCGCTTCCCGGCTCGTATCTCCCGGCGCCAGACGTACCGGATACAGCGTGGTGAACCAGCCCGCGGTTCGGCTCAGGTCCACGCCATCGAAAAGTTGCTCCTCCCGACCATGGCCCTCGAGTTCGACCAAGACATGTTCGCGCCCATCCCAGGCGCACAAGGTGCGCGCCAGGGCTGTCAGCAGGACGTCGTCGATGCGCGTGCGGTAGGCTTGCGGCACATCGGCCAGGAGCAGCTCCGTGCGCGCCTCACCCAGCGAGGTAATGAGCGTGCGCGCGTCGGCCACCGTGTTGCTGCCGTCCGCGACACCGGGCAGCGGCTGTTCCGCTCCCCCAACGACGCTCTCCCAATAGGTCAGTTCGTCGCGCAGCTTGGCGCTATCGGCATAGCGTGCCAGCGCTGTGGACCAATCCCGCAATGACGTGGTCACAGGGGGAAGATCCGGCGTACGTCCCTCTCGAATCTGCCCGCACACGGCCTGAAGGTCATCAAGAATCACACGCCACGAAACACCGTCGACGACGAGGTGATGGGCGACCAGCAGCAAGCGGCCGGCACGCCCGCCGCCCAGATTCATCCACACCGCTTTAAATGGCCGTTGCAGGCTCAGACTGCGCTGAGCGCGATCGGCAGCATTCTCGATGGCCACAGCGATATCGCCCTCTGCGGCGAGATCGATCTCCTCGAAGACTGGATGCCCTGGCGGCAAACTGCACAGCGACCAGCGGTGGTCGGCGCCACGTTCGAAAGTCAGACGCAAAGCCTCGTGATGCACGACGAGGGCTTCGACAGCCCGCCGCACCTGTGCCGGTTCAATCACCTCGGTAGCGCTGAGGAGCAGCGACTGGTTCCAGTGGTAAACGTCCTCGAACTTCTGTTCAAAAAACCAAGCCTGCACGGGTATCGGCGCAAACCGCATGCCTGCCTCGGACGACGCCGCGGCCGCTGCGGCGGTCGCCATCGGCGCAGCTTCCTGGGTAGCGACCGCCGCGACTGCGGCGACGGTCTGACGCTCCATCAGTTCTTTTGGCGTGAAGCGCAGTCCCTGCTTGCGAGCCCGCGCGATGATTTGAAGGGTGAGGATCGAGTCACCGCCAAGTTCGAAAAAATTGTCATGCCGGCCGACCTGATCTACTCGAAGTACTTGCTTCCATACGTCGGCCAGCGCCTGTTCCACTTCGCCTTGGGGCGCCTCGTAACGCCCCGCCGCGCGCTCCTCGGGCAGCGGCAACGCCTTGCGGTCGACCTTGCCGTTAGCCGTCAGCGGCAAGACGTCCAGTTGCATGATCGCGCTGGGCATCATGTAATCTGGCAGCTTTCGAGCGAGCCTTTCTCTCAAGTCCTCCGCCGCGAGCTTCTCCCCAGTCTGGGGCACGACATATGCGTGGATTTGAGTTTGTCGATCCTCGTCCTCGCGGATGATGACTTCGGCCGCCATGACGCCGGTCATTCCGAGCAACGCCTGGGCAATCTCCCGCAGCTCCACCCGATAGCCGCGCACTTTCACCTGGTCGTCCGCCCGGCCCAGGTATTCGAGATTGCCGTCCTCCAGCATCCTCACCCGGTCTCCCGTGCGATAGAGGCGCTCGCCTGTCTTGGATGGACTAGCGACGAAGCGTTCGGCTGTTTGTGCGGCACGCCCCTGGTAGCCGCGCGCCACGCCCGGACCGCCCACATACAATTCGCCGGCCACCCCGAACGGCACCGGATTGAGGTTCACATCCAGTACGCAGGCATAGCCATTGGCTAGCGGTTTCCCGACGGGCAAGGTGCTGGCCGTGCGCAGCGCCACACGCGCTTCCTGCGTAAGAATACCCACCGTGGTCTCGGTCGGACCGTAGTGATTGAGTACCTGGCACCCCGGTTTCAAGTCCGCGACCTGCTTCAGCAGCGACCACCGTGTCGTCTCGCCTCCAACCACCAGCCGACTCGTCGGCAGCACTTCTTCCGGCGTACCCGCATTCAGGAGAGCCTGAAGGTGGCTGGGCGCGATCTTTAGTACATCTACCTGATGTCTGCTCATGTACTCGGCGAAGGCATCCGGATCGAAGGCGCGTTCCGTGGAGATCAAATGCAATTCCCGTCCGGAGCACAGGGCGCCGAACAGCACCGTGTGCCCCAAGTCGGCCGCGACGGTCGAAACCATCGCCATGCTGCGCGCGCTTTCGGGAAGATCGAGGCGCTCCAGCAAGGCCTGCACATAGTTGGCCAATGCGCCGTGACTGATCACCACCCCCTTCGGATTCCCGGTGGAACCGGATGTGTAGATGACGTAGGCGGCCTGCGAGGGATGTATCGACGGCACAACTCGAACAGGATTCTGTTCCGGTGCGAAAGCAAGTTCAAGCGAAAAAACGGGAATATCCGGCTGCCAGGCCGGTCTTCCGCTGCTCAGCAACAGCGCGGCACCGCTATCCCGCAACTGGAAGGCCAACCGATCTGGCGGCAAGGAGGGATCGAGAGGGACATAGGCGCCGCCCGCCTTCAACACGGCCAATAAACCAACAACGAACCGGCACGATCGTTCCGCGTATACGCCCACGCGGACGTCGCAACCGACCCCTCGTGCGATCAGCGTCTGCGCCAGACGGCCGGACTGTCGGTCCAGTTCGGCGTAAGTCAAGCACTGATCTTCGTCTCTTACCGCAAACTTCGCCGAACCCGCCTCGGCGGCCAGTTTCCACATCCGGACCACACTTGGCGCGCCGAATTCGCGTTGCGCGCCCGCGGCGTCGGAAACGGGAAGCGGCAAGGAAAGATCCGCCACCATCCTGTGTGGAAAGTCGACTGCCTGCGCCGCGAAGCTCTCCAGGGTGGCGGCGAACGCATGAACGATTGCCTCGTCAAACAGCGCTTCCGAATAGATCAAGTCGCAACGTATGCCGTCATCGCGATCAGTAAAATCCAGACTCAAGTCAAAATGAGCCTGGCCACTGGATACGGGAACGAACTCCACCTCCAGATCGCCCGCGATTCTGATTTCCGGGACATGCTCCTGCTGAGTACATTTGACCTGGAAAAACGGATGTACCCCGGCGTCCCGTTCCGGTCGAAGCGCATCGACCAGCAGGTCGAAGGGCAAATCCTGATGGGCGTGTGCATCCAGCACTGTCTCACGAACCCGACCGAGAATATCTACAAAGCTGCTCGCCGGATCCACCCGGGTGCGCATGACCAGCAAGTTGAGAAAGTAGCCGACCAGCCCCTGTGTTTCGGCCTTCCTGCGGTTGGCGACCGGGGCGCCGACACGTACATCCTGCGCACCGCTGAAACGATGGAGCGTCAGTTTCAACAACGCCAGCATCACCATATACAGCGAGGCTCGGTGAGACCGTGCCAGAACGCGAATGCGCTCGCTCAATTCACGCGGCAGCTGGAACTCGTAGTGATTTTCCTTTGATTCGATAACGCCGCCTCTCGGTCGCAACATAGGCAACTCGATGGGCGGATGCTCGATACCCAGCCGCGACCGCCAGTACTCCAACTGGCGGTCGCGCTCGCCGGCATCGAACCAATTCCGCTGCCAGACGGCATAGTCGGCAAACTGCACTGGCAGAGCATCCAGCTCTTGCGAGTGTGCGCCGCAAGCATTTCGATACAGAATCAGGAGTTCGTCCAGCAGTATTCGCACGGACGCGCCATCCCCCGCTATGTGGTGCAATACGATGCCCAGCACATGCTCATCTTCGCTGACCTCCCATAACGTGGCCCGCACCGGCGGTTCGGCATCGAGCTTGAATGGCTGACGAACCAGAGCCTGTTGCTGTGAATTCAGCGTCCGCACGCGCCTGTCTTCAGGCTCCGCGCGGAGATCCGCCACATTCACCTGAACGGCTTCCGACGGCAGAATCACCTGGGCGGGTTCACCGTCGATGCCGACACGAAAGATTGTGCGCAGAGTTTCATGTCGTCGCGCCAGATCTCGCATCGCGGCAAGCATTGCATCCTTGGCCAACGCGCCCCTGAAGCGCAGGAACCCCGGCATGTTGTAGGCTGGGCTGGACGGATCAAGCTGCCAGGTCAACCAAAGGCCTCTCTGCGCATAAGAGATCGGCGGCGCCTCGCTACGATTCACCGGAACAATGGGCAAATCGACGTAACTCAGACCCGCTTCTCCAAGTTTCGTCAGAAATCCCCGCCGCGCTTCCGGGGACAGCGCCATAAAGCGGCGGGCTAGGCTTTTTTCGTCCAGTTCCATCGTTTCAGACCTCGAATTCGCTCATCAGGTTGTGCATCAGCGCAAGTCGGTCCTGACGCGAGCCTGCGTCGGGCATCCGTTCCTCAGAAAGGCGCAACGCAAAGTCGCGCAGGGTCGGCGCTTCGAAGAACATGCGCACCGGGACGTCGCATGCATAGCGATTCGCCAGAACCGCCGCCATCCGGACCGCAATGAGCGAATGCCCGCCCAATTCGAAGAAGTTGTCATTACGGTCAACACGCTCGACGCCCAGCGCCTCGGTCCAGAGCTGTGCCAACACGGTCTCCACCTCACCCACAGGCATCTCGAACATCGGGAGGGTCGGCGTTTCGGGTTCCGGCAGCGCGCGGCGATCCACCTTGCCGTTGGCGTTGAGGGGCAAGGATTCCATTGAAATGATCACGCCAGGCACCATGTAATCCGGCAGCGCCCGGGCAAGCCGAGCGCGCAGTTCGCGCACATCAAGCATCTTTTCGGTCGCCAGGGACACGTAAGCGACCAATCGGGCGCCCTTGTCCACTACTACCGCCTCGCGAATCTCAGGCTGGGCCAGCAACCGGGCCTCCACCTCCCCCAGCTCGATCCGCAAGCCGCGGATCTTCACCTGATGGTCCGTCCGGCCCAGGAACTCCAGCTGCCCCTCCCCATTCCACCGCGCCAGGTCTCCCGTGCGGTACAGCCGGCCGCCCGCCTCGTCGAACGGGTCCGCCACATAACGCTCCGAACTCAAACCCGGTCGACTCAGATAGCCACGGCCCAGTAGATCGCCACCGATGTACAACTCGCCTTCCACCCCTTGCGGAACCAGATTCAGCGATGCATCCAATACGTAGGACCTGGTTTGGGCGATCGGCCGCCCAATCGGCACCCGGCTTTGACCGTCGTCCCGGCACGTCCACTGCGTCACGTGGATGGTCGTCTCGGTCGGGCCGTAAAGATTCTGCAGGCTCACCCCCCTAAGCCGGCGCAGTGCCTCGCCTTGAATGGCCGCGGAAATGGCCTCGCCGCCGCACATCACGTACCGCAGCCGCGTCTGCGTCTCGATGCCTTCATGCGCCAGAAAGGCCTGCAGCATCGCCGGCACGAAGTTCAGCGTCGTGATCTGATGCCGACGGATCAGTGCCGTGATCCGCTCGGGATCACGGTGATCGCCCGGCGCGGCCAGCACCAGCCGTATCCCGGCCGTCAGCGGCCAGAAGATCTCCCAGACAGATACATCGAACCCAAACGGCGCCTTGTGCAGCACAGCATCCTCGGAGGTCAGGCCATAGGTCTGCTGCATCCAATTCATGCAGATCGCCAGCGACCGGTGGCGGATAGCCGCTCCCTTGGGCCTGCCCGTGGAACCCGAGGTATAGATCACGTACGCCAGGTTCTCTCCGTGTACGACCACGCCGGGATCGTCTTCCCGCTCGCCGTCGAGATCCAGCGCATCGACCTCCAGCAACCGCAGCCTCTTGTCCACGCAGAGCCGGCCCCGGACCCGGCTCTGCATAAGCAGCAGCTCGATGCCGCTGTCCTCCACCATGTACGCCAGCCGCTCGCCGGGAAGTTCCGGTTCCAGCGGCACGTAGGCTCCCCCCGCCTTCAGGATCGCCAGCAACCCCGTCACCATCTCGATGGAACGTTCCATGGCAATGCCGACTCTCGTCTCCGGCTTGACCCCGAGGCCGATCAGCCGGTGCGCCAGGCGGTTGGAGCGGCGGTTGAGCTCCTCGTAGCTCACGCTCTCCTCGCCGAACCATAGCGCCACGGCCCGCGGACGGGCCCCCGCCTGTTGCTCGATCTGCCGGTGCACCGGCTCCATCTTGGAAGGCCGGAGCGGATTCTCGCCCCAGGCCCTCAGCTTGTTCCTCTCCGCGCCGCTCAACAACTCGACTTCGCCCACCGCCTGGCGTGGCGCGCCGGCCAGCGCCTCGAGCATCGCAACATAGTGCCCACCCAGCCGTGCCATGGTCGCAGCATCAAACAGCTCAGCCGCATAACGGAAGTTCACGACCAAGCGCCCGTCAACATCTTCCACCGTGTCTACGGCCAGCTCGAACTGCGCATGCTCATTACCCGCGGGCTCTTCAGACACTCGGCAGCCCAGCCGCTGTTGAAGTAGCGAGTAGTCTCGCCGCAAATGGTTGAACATCACGTCGAAAAGCGGCGCGGCGCCTGCACTGCGCACTGGCCGCAGCGCCTCGACGACCTGGTCGACCGGCGCCTCTTGATTTGCCTGCGCGCCCAGCACGCGCTCCCGGACCTGAGCCAGCACCTGCTCCAGGCTCTGACGAGTCTCGATACTGCTCTTCAGTACCAACGTATTGACGAAAATGCCCACCACGCCCTGCAGTTCCGCTCGCGGGCGGTTGGCGACAGGCACACCGACGCGGACGTCCCGTTGCCCGGTATGGCGGTACAGCAACGCCTGCAAGGCGGCCAACAACACCATGAACAAGGTCGCGCCGTGGGCTTCGGCCTGGCGACGCAGGGCAGCCAGCAGCTCAACCGGGAGTTCGAAGTTATGCAATCCCGCCCGGTATTGAGCAACCGGCAGACGGGGATGATCGACAGGCAGCGCCAGGCTGGGCTGTGGCTCGCCCGGGGGCATGCCTAGCTGCTCCACCCAATACGCCAACTGGCGCTCCTGAGCATCCCGCACGGCGGCGTCGCGCTGCCAACTGGCATAGTCAGCATATTGGATTGGGCAGGCAGGCGGCGCCTCGTCGGCCGCGGGCCCTGCCGCATACAGCGCAGCCAGGTCGTCAACCAAGACCTGCATCGAAGCGCCATCGGCAATGATGTGGTGCATTGCCAGCGTCAGGATATGGCTCTGATCGTCGAGTCGTATCAGCGCCGCCCGCGCCAAGGGGCCGACCGTCAGATCGAAGGGCGGCGCCAGAAATGCGCGCAGCGATTTCCCAGCCTGCGCATCACGCTCGGCGCGCGCCACGGTGCGCAGGTCAACTACCTGGAGTTCCAGGCCGCCCCCAGGGAGGACCATCTGCTCCACCTCGCCATCCGGCCGCGCGCGGAACAGGGTGCGCAGCGCCTCGTGACGCGTGGTCAAACCAGCTACGGCCGCACGCAAGACCTCGACATCCAGCGCGCCCGCGATACGCAGCGCGCCCTGAACATGATATGCGGTGCTGTGCGGATCCAGCCGCCACAGGAACCACTGCCGCTGCTGGGCGGGCGACAAAGGCAGGGGCTTGGAGCGCCGTTCCGCAGACAGCACGGGGATGCAGGCCAAACGCGTGCGCGATCCGACTCGCAGGCAGGTCTTCAAGGCCAAAGCCTGCTCGCTCAGCCTCGGCGATTCGAACACCTGGCGTACCGGGAAGTCTGTCTCCCAGATTTGAGAGATGCGTGCAGCCAACTGTATCGCGGCCAGGGAATTCCCGCCCAGCGTGAAGAAGTGCGCTTCACTGCCGTACCGCCGTGCCTCTTCGTGTCCAAGAACCTCGCGCCAAACGTTCGCCAACGCCTGGATCTGATCCTCTGCGTGGGCATTTATGCCATCCACAGCCGCCGCGCCAATGTTCACGCCCGCCACGAAACGCCCGCTCTCGTACAGCGCGTAGGCATCGAGCGTGCGCTCGGCCCATCCTTTGCGGCAAGCGGCGCGCTGCAGCTTGCCGCTGGAAGTCTTGGGTAACGCTCCGGGCTGCAGCAACACAACCACTCTCGGCGCCTCTCCGCATTGCTCGCTCACGGCCGCGCCCAGGGCATCGACCAGCGCCTGCGGCGGCACGAGCTTTTGCAGACCACGCGACACCTCGGCCGCGACGCCTATACCTTCCTGTCCGTCGAGTTCCACCGCGAAGGCCGCCACCCGGCCTTTGCGTACGGCCTCGACCTGCTCTTCCACCACGCGTTCGATGTCCTGCGGGTACAGATTGTGCCCGCGCACGATGATCATGTCCTTGAGCCGGCCAGCAACAAAGAGCTGACCATCCTGCAAAAAGCCCAGGTCACCAGTGCGCAACCAGCGGCGTCCGTCGCACTCGACGAAAGTCTCGGCACTTTCGCGTGGCTTGTTCCAATAGCCCGCTGCGATGCTGGGCCCGCCAGCCCAGATTTCGCCGATGACACCCTCAGGCGCGGCCGCGCCGGACACCGGATCGGAAATCCGCAATTCATGCTCCGACGCCACGCCGCCGCATCCGACCAGCACGGCGCCATCGACTCGCGCTATCGCCTGCCGCATTGCAAGCGCTTCGCAGTCATAGCGGCCCACCGCCATGCCGCTCCCCCTGCGCCCGCCGGTGACGAACAACGTCGCCTCGGCCAGGCCATAGCAGGGGTAAACGGCGCCGGCGCT
The DNA here is from genome assembly GCF_902859965.1 of Achromobacter aegrifaciens. NCBI lineage: Bacteria > Pseudomonadati > Pseudomonadota > Betaproteobacteria > Burkholderiales > Alcaligenaceae > Achromobacter > Achromobacter aegrifaciens. The sequence goes on along the minus strand of NZ_CADIKO010000009.1, from coordinate 77,536 downwards.
GAATCCCACCGACGCGAACCGTTCGACAAACGCTTCCATCGTGTCGTGCCGCACAGGCTCGGCGCCGGTGTAGGCCACGCGCCAGCTCGACAGATCCAGGCCCTCCGCGCGGCCTTCCTTGATTCGATCCAGGCACAAGCGGTAGGCAAAATCCGGACCGCCGCTAATCGTTATCCGATGACGCGAGATCGTCTCGAGCCATCGCACCGGGCGCTCCAGGAAGAAGCGCGGCGATGACAGCACGCAGGGGATGCCGCTGTAGAAGGGCTGCAACAGTCCGCCGATCAGGCCCATGTCATGGAACAAGGGCGACCACACGCCGAACTTGTCCTCGGGACCGATCGAAAGCCCTACGCGGATGGCACGCTCATTGGCCATCAGGTTGGCGTGCGTGACCATCACGCCCTTGGGCGCGGAGGTGGATCCGGAGGTGTACTGCAGAAAGGCGACGTCCGCGCCGTCCGGCCGCTGCGGGTGCCAGAGGCTCGCAGCCGCCAGGTCGACCTCGTCCACGGCCACGATATCCAGCATGCCGAACTGGCGCGCCGCCTCCTCGACCAGTGCGCATAGCGCGCCGGAGGTCAGCACACCCCGCGCCTGGGCGTCCTCGGCTATACCTCTAAGCCGCGCCAGATGTTGCGGACGCGCGGATTCGGGGGGGAATGCCGGCACCGCAATCACGCCGGCATGGAAGCAGGCAAACATGCTGACCGCATAGTGCTCATCGTTGTCGAGCAGGATCAGCGCGCGGTCGCCCTTGCGATAGCGCACTTGCAAAACCGCAGCAAGCGCCAACACACGCTGGGCGAACGCGCCATAGGTCAAGGCGGTCTCGACGAGCTCGCCTTCCCGATCCGCGACCACTGTCAGCGCGATGTCCTCGGGACGGTCGGCAGCGAGTAGGCGCAGGCCGTCGACAAAATTCTCGGGGTGTAAAAAACTCTCTTGCGGCATGGCCAGCTTCGTCATGAGGATTCCCTTGTTCGGCGAGGCGTTCAGAACTTGCCCAGATTGCCGTGCGGTTCGGCCATGGCCACCACCACCTTGCGCAGTCCCTTGAAGGGCGAGCGCGCGTGGGCGACCAGCATGTTGTCCAGCATCGTGACGTCGCCCTGCTCCCACTTGAAGGAAACGGTCTCGGCGTCCAGCACGGCCCGCACTTCGTCGAGCACTGCGTCCGGCATCTGCGAGCCGTCCGCGAAAAGGGTGTTGCGCGGCAGGTTGTCCACGCCCAACAGCTCAACCAGAGAGTCGCGCACCTCGGGATGCAGGTTGGAAACATGGAATAGATGGGCCTGGTTGAACCAGACCACCTCGCCAGTCACTGGATGCGTCTCGATGGCCTGGCACCGCTGGGTCGTGCGCAGATCTCCATCGGACTTCCATTCCCAGTGGATGCCGTTGTTGCGGCAGAAGGCTTCGACCTCGCCGCGGTTCTCTGTGTTGAACACCGCCTGCCAGGGCACATCGAAGTCGCCATAGTTGCGCACATAGATGACGCCGGGCGCGAAGCGGTCGCGGATCGCAGCGGGCATGCGCCGGTAGATCGCACGGCTGTCGGCGATCGGCGTCTCGCCGCCCTCCAGCGCGGGCATCACGCAATGAAACCAGGCTTTCATCGGCCACTGGCGCGTGTAGGCCTGTTCGTTGTGCAGTGGAATGGACTGGTGGGCCGGATACTCGGTCGCGGTGTAGACCCCGCCGCCCACGGCCGTTCGCGGCGTGGAGCCGAACTCGTAGCTCAACAGCGGATGCCCGAAGCGGGCGGCGAACTCCCGGAAGCCCTCCACGGAAGGTACGTCGAAGCCGCGCAGCAATACCCCGCCGACGGTCGCCACCTTAGCCTCGATCTCGGCGCGCAAGCGCGGCAAGGCATCCAGCAAGGGCTCGCCCGCGCGGGCGGGCGTAATCAGTGCAGGCAGATCGGATCCAGGCGGAGCCCGGCGTTCAAATCGAGTCACCAGATCATTCATCGCAATCCTCCCTTGGCGTCGGGCTGCCAGGCCAAGGCGGCGGCATAGCCGGACGGAGCGCCGAGACGCAGAACATCCACGCACGGCCCTTGCAGATCCACACGACGCAACACATAGCGGCTACCCTCACCCGGATCGGGCGCCAGTACCGACAAGCGCTGCAAGTGCTCCGACACGCCCAGGCCCAGAGCTTTCAGCACGGCTTCCTTGGCGGTCCAGCAATCGAAAAAATCGAGCCGCCGCGCTGCGGGCAGCTCACATTCCTGCATCGACAACACCAACCGGGACAGGCCCGCGAAATCGCAATTCGGATCGCGGCGTTCGATATCGACACCGACCGGAACGCTGTCCGATAAGGCAATCAAGGCGTAGTCTCCGGCATGGGAAACGTTGAAGTACGGAGCGGGATCGGCGGAGCACGCTACGTCCAGACGCGGCTTGCCATGCTTGTTGGCCGCGAACCTCAGGCGTTCCGGGCGGCAATCCAGGCGCGCGCCCAGCAGTCTGCGCAATGCCGCCCGCGCGCTGACGAAGCGGACCTTGTCGCCGTGCCGATGGAAGCGCTGCGCGCGCGCGGTCTCTTCACTGCTGAGCAAAGCCAGGTCGCTTTCCGCCACGGGTGCGGCCAGATCGACCGCAAGCTGGAACACCTGGATGCCCGCCGGCAGCGGATCAGGCAGTTGCCGCGGCTGCATGGCCTGCTCCGGAACATTGGCGAGCCAACTCGCGCGTAATGGCCGCCAGCACTTGCTGCTCGTGCTGGCGGATGAAGAAATGTCCGCCATCGAACCAGTCGAGCGTGTAGTCATGACGGGTCTCACGTCGCCAGGCCTCGATACGCTCCGCGTCGATGTCGTCCAGTCTTCCGGCAAAGGCATGCACCGGCACCGGTAGCGGCTCGGACAGGCGATAGCGGAAGCTTCCGCAAACGCGGTAGTCGGCAGCCAGCGCATCCAGGGTCAGGCGCAGCAATTCGACGCTGTCGAATACGGCTTGCGGCGTGCCACCCTGTTTGCGCAGATCCGCCATCAAGGCGGCGTCATTGTCCAGGTCGGCAAAGCGATCCGGATCCCGGCGCGACGGCGCCGGGCTGGCCGACACGAATACAGCCTGGGGCAGAGGCAGGGCCAGCGCATGCCGACGCTGAGCCACGGCATGGGCCAGCAAGGCTCCCATGCTGTGGCCAAACAATGCATAGCGGCCTTGCATCGCCGCGGCGTGTTCATCGCAGATCCGCTCGACGAGTTGCGCAAAATCTTCGACGTACGGCTCGTCCAGCCGAATTCCGCGCCCGGGCAGCTCCACCGGAACGATGCCGATCCATGCCGGCAAGTGGCGGCGCCACCGCAGATACATGGTTGCGCTCGCGCCCGCGCAGGGCAAGACGAGCAGATTGATGGATGGCGTATGCGTGGCGCTGGACATCAGGCCGCCGTGGCGCTGGATTGAACCGCGACCGCGGATTGTTCGTCCATCCATCGGCGCAGCGACAGAGGCCGCATGTCGGTCCAGGTCTTCTCGACATAGTCGAGAACGGCTTTCTTGTCTCCCTTGACGCCGTCGACGGCGCGCCAGCCGCCGGGTACGGCCTTCCAGTGAGGCCAGATCGAATACTGTTCTTCGTGATTGACGAGAACGATGAAAGTCTCGTCCTCGCGGTCAAAACAACTGGTCGACATGGGCTGCCTCGCGCATTGAAGGAGGTGACCCTCGCTGCGCCGGCCCAATGCCGACTTGCGGGTCACCGCAAGCAAAGACGAGTCAGCTGTTCGGTTTGTTTACCCGCGACGTCCTCCCGGAGCGGACAAGAGCGAACTTCTCTACACACGTTGGTTGCGCGCGGACACATGCAAACGCATCCTTGCGGATGCCACGCTGATCGAGTTTGCTGCGCGGCAGGAGATGCAAGCCGCGCATGGCGGCATGGCGTCAATGGAGGCAGACGTGGCGAGAACAGGCCTGAAAACTAGGCCTTGCCGCCGAGGTCCTCGGCGCCCGGAACATCGATATCGTTCGCGGAAGGAACCAGACCCGCCATCAACCACAGGCGGCCAGCCTTGTCGTAGGCCTGGCGATGTGCCGCATCGGCGGCGAGCCATTGCACCAGCTCGGCTTCGTCGGTTGCATCGAAACTATCGTGCTCGTGCTGGCGCAGCACCCAGGACCAGGCAACATCCCAGACCGGGTCTTGCTTCGAATTGATGTCATCGCCCATAGGCTACCTTGGGGGCTAAAAGGCTGGTTGGCGCTATGGTAAAGGAAAAGGTTATCCACGATAACCTCTCTGAGGGACGACACGCTGTCCAAACCGCATGCCTGCGCCCACCTGGCCCAAGGGGCAACTGCGCAGCCTGATGCCTGCGGGCTCAGGCCTCCAGCAAATCGCGGCAGCTGGCGACGGCTTCGGTGGCATCCCGGAGCATGAAGTTCACAAGCGTGGCTGAGCAGCCCATTTGCCGCGCAACCTCCCGCTGCGTCAAACCACCGAGCCTGTAGAGTTCGAAGGCGCGCCGCGTCCTGGGCGGCAAGGTGCCCAGGATCTGGTCAATGGCGTCGATCACCTGCCGCTCCTGGAAGCGCCGGTCCGGCACGCAGCCGCCGGCGACCTGCGGCAATTCCCCGTCGTCGGTATAGATGCGATACGTAGATTCGACGGCCTGACGGCGGCAGTGGTCCAACGCCAGATTGCGGACCACTTGGCAACAATAGCTATAAGGTTTGCTGACATCGCGCGCGCATGCCCCTTCCATGAGTTTCAGGTAGGCGTCTTGCGTGACTTCGTCCGCGATCTCCGGTGTGCCCACGATTCTTTGCGCGATGCGACGAAGCTGCGCCCGATGCGCAATGAATATGTCTCCAAGCCCCACTCCCTGCGTACCCATGGACATTGAAGCGCCTCCGCGCAAAGATTTATGGTGACTTGTAATAATTCAATATATTGCGAACAATTATCATTAATGAAAAATCGAATGTCTATCGCCGCGCCCTCGTTTTCGCCCTAACCTGGCGCTTTTTACAGGGCTTCAAATCTGCTCCAGATTGCTTGCGGCACGAAGCCTCGAAAGCCTCTACGTCAACTTCAGAATGGACAGCCCGCCGGCTCGAGCGGCGCGGCCACGGTATCATCTGCGTCTGTCCCCGGCGACCGCCGACCACCCCCCGGATGTATGGCCAGATGATTAACTGGAACCGGGACCGTGGCAGGCGACGCCGCCGCAAGCCGCATGAATGAACGGTCTACAAAAACCATGAAATTAGCCACCTGGAACGTGAACTCCCTGAATGTGCGCCTGCCGCAGGTGCTGGACTGGCTGGCAGCCAATCCCGTCGACGTGCTGTGTATCCAGGAACTCAAGCTCACGGACGACAAGTTCCCCGAGGCCGCCTTCACCGAAGCCGGCTACCACGCCGTCTGGGCGGGCCAGAAAACCTATAACGGCGTCGCCATCATTTCGCGCGTGCCCGGCACGTCGATGGTGCGCAACATTCCCGGGTATGAAGATCCGCAGCAGCGCGTCCTGGCGCTGACTTTCCCCAGCCCTGAAGGCGATGTGCGCGTGGTCTGCGCCTACTGCCCCAATGGCCAGTCGGTGGGTTCGGACAAGTACGCCTACAAGCTGAACTGGTTCGAAGCCATGCGAGCCTGGCTGGCCGACGAGATCAAGCAGTATCCGCGGCTGGCCGTGCTGGGCGACTACAACGTCGCGCCGGCCGACGAAGACGTGCACAACCCCGAAAAATGGGAAGGTCAGGTGCTGGTGTCCGAGCCGGAGCGCAAGGCTTTCGGCGCCCTGCTCGACCTGGGACTGGCGGATTCCTTCCGCCTTTTCGAGCAACCGGAGAAATCCTTCAGCTGGTGGGACTACCGCCAGTTCGCGTTCCGCCGCAATGCCGGCCTGCGCATCGATCATGTCCTTCTGTCCGCGCCGCTGGTCAAGCGCTGCACCGCCTGCGTCATCGACAAGGAGCCGCGCCGCAACGAACAACCGTCCGATCACGCCCCGGTCGTTGCGACCTTGGCATTCGCCTGATTTTTTGTTCGGCGGCATATTGCGCAGGCCAAGAACATTCCTGTATAGTCTTGGTCTTGCTTCATTGGGGCGGTAGCTCAGCTGGGAGAGCGTCGCGTTCGCAATGCGAAGGTCGGGAGTTCGATCCTCCTCCGCTCCACCAAAATTCCCGCCAAGACAGGGCACTACATTTAACGATGTAGTGCCCTGTCTTGCTTTATGCGCCGGGTTCCGGCATCTGCCGAATCTCGATCCCGCAACGTGCGGAAATCGACTGGCTGCCAAGGCGCCGCCCACTTATCGTAGAAGTCCGAGCAACGCGGCGCGAGCGACGGCTGCAGTCCGATTCCGGGCGCCGAGCTTGGAAATGGCGTTTTTCGTATGGAATCTGACCGTCGACTCGGCAATCGCCAGTATTTCGGACACGTCGCTGCTGGTCTTGCCGTCCGCCGCCCATTTTAGAATTTCGGTCTCGCGACGCGTCAGCGGAGTATCTGGCGTTAATTTAAATCGCGGCAGCAAGACCCTGCTGAGCGCCAGGTGCGCAACGGTCACCAGCCATCGCATGCGCAATTCCTTGCTGAGCAGTTCCTCATCGGAGAGTTGCTCCTTCTGCCTGGCCAGCGTCAGCATTCCGCCGGTTCCGTACGCGTCCAGGTTCGACTGGGCCCATCCCACACAAAGCCCGGCTGCCTGCGCCTCGTCCCAAAGCTCTGGCGTTTCGGCAAATACCCTCTCCGACCAGACGATAGGCAGCGCAGACTGGCTGCAGTGTTTTACGGTAGGGTCGACTTCCACGTAACGCGCCTGTGCGTAGCGCTCCTGCCACACAGTCGGATAATTGCTGATCATGACGACCTGAGGGTTGGTAAACGGCAAGGCCGTCCCCACTGCATACCCGCAATAAGTAAACCCCAAATCCAATGCAGCGGCTGCCACCTTCGTGAAAACAGCTTGCTCAGTGGTTGCGCTATTAGTCGCCAATAGAAGGTCTTGTGCCCACGGCTTCATTCTGAATTCCGTCCCCGTGCATTTGCATCGCAATCATTTGAAAATCGCACGGCTGAAATCAAGAAAAGGCCGCTGTCGCAATATAGTTAAACTCCTGAAATATTTCAAAATATAAACAAATATGATTACTTGTTTATATTTTATTTATTGACTGCCGGCATTCAAACGCTTGCGTCGGCGCGCACCGTCGTCGCAGCGACTCGCAGCGCATCCAGGAACAACGATGCCGCAGCCGCGGCGCGCGCATCTCGCCGCGTCATGATGCCCACGGGATGCAGCCGCGCCTGCAAGGCCAGCGGCAGGATGGCCAGTTGCCCGTTTGCCGCCAGAGAGCGCGCCACACGCAGCGGGATGGCCGACAGCAGCGAGGTCCGCTGCAACAACGAGACGATGGTCAGAATGGCGCTGGATTCGATGGCTACCTGCGGAAAGCCCGCGCCGCGCGCCGAGACGGCGGCGGCGACCATGCTGTAGAGCGCGGCGTTGCGCGACGGCAGCACCCAGCGGCAGTTGTCCAGCGCGGCGCCGCTCAGGCGGCTGCGCGAGGCCAGCGGATGGGCGGGGCCGCAGACGACTGCGGTAGCCTCGTCGTAAAGGATCTCGCATTGCAGATCCGCGTCCGCACCCTCCACCCCCAGCCGTCCCACGACGCAGTCCAGCTCGCCCGCACGCAAGGCGGGCAGCAACTGCTTTTCCAGGCCCTCGGACAGCTCTATGCGCAGAGCTGGATGGCTTTCTTGCAGGCCTTGCACCGCAAGCGGCACCAGCAGGTGCGCGACCACCGGAAAAATGCCTGCCCGGACTTTGCCGGTCGCGCCGTTGGCGGCCGCCGCGAGTTCGGCGTGCGTGGCGTCCAGCTCATTCAGCAGCAGACGCGCGCGATCGATCATCAGCAGGCCCAGCGCGGTCGGCGCGACGCCGTGATGCGAACGCTCGAACAAGGGCTGCCCTGCCAGCGCCTCGGCCTCGCCCAGGAGCTTGCTCAGCGCGGGCTGGCTAAGGTGCATGGCTTCGGCTGCCCGGTGCAGATTTCCGACCCGTCCCAGCTCGTGCAACAAGACCAGGTGGCGGATGCGCAGGCGCGATCGCAGCTGCTGCAGAGTGGGGATGTCCGGCATGGAATGCGGTCGGTGAGTTGGTTATCGATTGATAAGGAACCGCAATTATCCAGTTATCGCCGACACGCCCATACTGGGGGCATCCCGCTAGTCGGGCGATATTCAAAAAAGGGGAATAGCCATGTTTCATCGTCTTGCCGCGCTGGCGCTGGCCTGCGCCCTGGCGCCTGCCGCCGCGTCCGCCGACATCCGCATTGGCGTGATCGCCAGCAGCACCGGACCCGGAGCCTCCATGGGTTCGCTGTACCGCAGCACCGTGCCGCTCCTGCCCAAGACGCTGGGCGGCCAGCCGGTGGAATACATCGCGCTGGACGATGCGACCGATCCGTCGTCCGCGGTGAGGACCGCCCGCAAGCTGATCACCGAAAACAAGGTGGACGCCATCATCGGCCCGAGCAACGTGCCAACCTCGATGGCGGTCACGGAAGTCGCCCGCGAAGCCCGCACGCCGCAACTCTCGCTGGCGCCCATCGCGGTCAGCCCGGACCGCGCCGAATGGATCTTCGTGGTGGCCCACGGCATAGACCTCATGGTGGACTCGCTGACCGCCGACATGGTCAAGCGCGGCGTGAAGAGCGTGGCCTACATCGGGTTTTCGGACGCCTGGGGCGACGCTGTCTACCGCGCCTTGCAGGAATCGGCCGCCAAGCGCGGCATCAAGGTGCTCAGCAACGAACGCTATGCGCGCACCGACAACTCGGTCACGGCGCAGGTGCTGAAGATCGTCGCCCTCAATCCGGGCGCGGTGCTGGTAGGTGGCTCGGGCACGCCGGGCGCCCTGCCCCATCTGTCGTTGCGCGAACGCGGCTATCAGGGCGTTCAGTACAACACGCATGGTGTGATCAACAAGGATTTCCTGAAGCTCGGCGGCAAGGGAGTCGATGGCGTGATCGTGCCCAGCGGGCCCGTGCAGGTGGTGGAACAGCTGCCCGCGGACAGCCCGATCAAGCCGGTCGCCACGCGTTACGCCCAGCAGTATGAATCGACCTACGGCGCCGACTCTCGCAACGCCTTCGCGCCATATACCTACGACGCCTATCTGCTGCTGGACGCGGCCGTGGCCAAGATTCCGGCGGGCACCCAGCCTGGCACCCCGGCCTTCCGCCAGGCGCTGCGCGACGCCCTGGAAAGCCTGCAGGGCACCGTCGGCACACAGGGCATCTACATGATGTCGCCCACCAACCACAACGGCCTGGACGAGCGCGGCGTCGTGCTGATGCAGGCCCGTTCGGGCGCCTGGCAGTTCCTGCCGTAAGCCGCCCATTTGCAGCAGGAGTCCGCATGACCGGCGTACACATTCCTTATGGCGCGTATTGGAGCACGCCTTTCTCGCGCTGGCAGGGCAGCCTGTCGCGCCTGCACAGCCTGCGTTTCGCGGCCTGGACCGCGAGCCGCGAACTGGAACGCCGCGGCATCGCGCCCGCGGCGCTGCAGAGCGCGGTGCTGGGCTGCTCGGTGCCGCAGCAGGGCTCGTTCTACGGTTTGCCCTGGGTGGCCGGCATGCTCGGCGCGCCCCATCTGGCGGGGCCGGTGGTTTCGCAGGCTTGCGCCACCTCGGCGCGGGGCCTGGCCACGGCCGCGGCCGAACTCATGCTCGGCAACGCCGAGACCTCGCTGGTCCTCATGGCCGACCGCGTGTCCAACGGACCGCAGCTCTACCATCCCGATCCCGCCGGCCCGGGTGGCTCCGGCGCGCATGAAAACTGGGTGCTGGACAATTTTTCCCACGATCCCTGGAGCGGCCTGTCCATGCTGCAGACCGGGGAGCGCGTGGCCGAGCGCCACGGCATTTCCACGGACGAGCAGAATGCGGTCACGCTGCGCCGTTACGAGCAATATGCGCAGGCCTGCGCCGACGGCCGCCGGTTCCAGCAGCGCTACATGACGCTGCCCTTCCAGGTGCCCGACGCGCGCTACGCCAAGACCGCATCGGTGCTGGAAGGCGATGAAGGCATCCACGCGACGACGGCGGAGGGTCTGGCGCGGCTGACGCCCGTGCTGCCCGGCGGCACCATCACCTATGGCGGGCAGACGCATCCGGCCGACGGCAACGCCGGCATGATTCTGGCAACCGCCGAACGTGCGCGTGAGTTGTCGCAACGTCCTGAAATCGGCATCGAGATACTGGGCTTCGGCCAGTCGCGCACCGAAAAGGGCTACATGCCGCAGGCGCCCATCGAAGCCGCCGGCCATGCGCTGCAACGCGCCGGCCTGGCCGCGGCCGACCTGCATGCGGTGAAGACGCACAATCCCTTCGTGGTCTCCGACATCGCGCTGGCGCGCGCCACGGGGTTAGACGTCATGGCCATGAACAACTATGGCTGCTCGCTGGTGTGGGGCCATCCCCAAAGCCCGACCGGCCTGCGGTCCGTCATCGAGCTTATCGAGGAACTGGCCGAGCGCGGCGGCGGACTGGGGCTCTTCACGGGCTGCGCGGCCGGCGACAGTGCAATGGCAGTGGTCCTGCGCGTGGACGCTGGCGGAGCTGCACGATGAGCCAATCCAGCCTCGAAGGCGTCCTGCGCATTCCCGCGCTGCTGGCCCGCGCGGTGCGCGACTGGCCCGAACGCACGGCCTTGGTCTGCGGCGCGCGGCGCGTCGATTACCGGCGCTACGCCGCCGAAGTCTGGGCGACGGCCCGCCGTCTGCAAGCATGTACGGTGTCCGGCGCGCGGATCGCAACCCTGCTGGGCAATTCGGACCTGGCCTGTGTGGTGACGCTGGCGTTGCAGTGCTCCGGTAACCAGCATGTGCCGCTCAATCCGCTCTATACGGCGCGCGAACTGGAATTCATCCTGCGCGACGCGCAGCCCGCGCTGCTGATTGCCGATGCCGCGTCCATCTCCGTTGCGGCGCCGCTGGCTGCGGCGCTGGGCATCCGCTTGGTCGCGGAAGACGAAGCCCGTGCGTGGCTGGAGCCTGGCATGGACGATGCGCCGCTGGACGATGCCGAGGCCCAGGCGCCCGCCCTGCTGCAATACACCGGCGGCACGACCGGACATCCCAAGGGCGTGATCCTCGGACGCGACGCCATCGCCACCAATGTGTGGCAGCGGGAACTGGCGCTGCCCACCCGCTACGGCGCCGACAGCGTGCTTTGCGCCATGCCGCTATTCCATTCCTATGGCATGGCCATGGGCCTGTTCCTGGCCGCCAGCGCGGCGGCCACGCTGGTGGTGCTGCCGCGCTACCGGCCCGACGACGTCTGCGACGCGGTGGAGCGCGAGCGTATCACGCTGTTTCCGGGCAGCCCCACGATCTATACCGGCCTGCTGTCGCATCCGCGCTTTGGCGGCACCGACTGGTCCAGCGTGCGGGCCTGCTATTCCGGTTCCGCGCCGCTGGCCGAAGAGGTGCACCGGCGCTGGGAAGCTGCGGTAGGCGCGCCGATCTACGAAGGCTATGGCCAGACCGAGGCCGGCCCCATCCTGACTTACAACGGCCCGGCCGGAACCCGCCATGGCTCGGTTGGCACGCCCGTCGCGCGCACCGAGGTGCAGGTGGTCGACCTGGAAACAGGCTCGGTCGTGCTGGCGCCCGGCCAGCGCGGCGAAATCCGCGCGCGGGGGCCGCAGATCATGCAAGGCTATCTGGCCAGGCCCGACGCTACCGCTGAAACCCTGCGCGACGGCTGGCTGTACACGGGCGACATCGGCGAGTTCGCGGAGGACGGATTCCTGTACATCCGGGACCGCAAGAAGGATCTGGTGATTTCCGGCGGCTACAACGTCTACCCGCGCGAGGTCGACGAAGTGCTATACCTGCATCCCGACGTGGCCGAAGCCGCGGCGGTGGGCTGGCCCGACAGCTACCGCGGCGAGGTCATCCGCGCCTTCGTCGTCCTGCGGCCGGGCGCGGCAATCGACGAAGCCGGGCTGATCGCGCACTGCCAATCGAATCTGGCGCGCTACAAGGTGCCGGCGGTCATCTGCATACTCGACGCCCTGCCCTACACGGGCGCCAACAAGGTGGACAAGAAGGCGCTGCGCGCGCCATGAACGCAGCGCGGCGCTCGCTGAAAAGCGCCGCGCTGCAAAGCGGGCGCCTAGACGGGATCCCGATCCAGCCGGCGCACCGCCGCGCTCAGCGTCGAAAAATCGAACTCCTTGCGGCCGCGCAACAGGCAGCGCATCAGCACGGTCGTCACCACCGGCACCACCGCCGCCAGCAGGAAGGACTCCAGCAGGAACGAGGGCTTGTCGCCCGGCGCCGGGAAGTAGAACAGGCCGGCCGCCAAGCCGGAGATGGTGGCGACGGTGGCGGTGAGGCCGTCGTGCTTGCGGCTGAACAATCCGTAGAAGACCGGGAAGGCGGCTGCGGAGCACAGCAGGTCGGCCAGCAGGAACAGGTACAGCACGCTGTAGCCTTGCGAGGCCACGATCATGACCGGAATGGCCATCAACAGCACCAGCCAGCGCGCCAGCCGCTTCATGGTCATGGAGCTGGCGTTGGGCATCAGGCGGCGCATGTCGACCGCGATGATGCTGGAGACGGCGCTGATCGCCGTGTCGGCGGTGCTCATGACCAGCGACAGCCCCAATGGAATCAGCGCGATCACGAACCATGCGGGGGCATGCGGCATGATGACGCTGAAGAGCGCGATGGAGCTGTCTCCCTGCGGCGCCAGGCCGACGAAGGCCAGGCCGAACAATCCCATGAGGAAGATGAAGGGCGCGACCAGCAGGCCGCCCAGCAGGAAACCGTTGCGCATGGAGCGCGCGTCGCGGGCGGCATAGATGCGCTGCCAGTTGCCTTGGTGGAATATCCCGGTCAGCAGGATGGCGACGAAGAAGGTCAGCCCCGCCTTGATGCCCACCGGATCGGTCAGGTCCAGCAACTGCGGCGCCTTGGCCTGTAGCGCTTCGATGGTGGGCATGGCCCCGCCCGCGGCTTGCCAGCCGACCAGGCACAGGATCACCAGCAGGGGCACGATCACCATCATCTGCACCTGGTCCGTGAAGATGGACGAGCGCAGGCCGCCGTAGGTGGTGTAGAGCAAGGTGGTGCCCATCACGATGGCGGCGGTGGCCCATAGCGGCACGGGGGCCAGCATGGTGACCAGCTTGGCGATCGCCGTGACTTCGGCCGACAGCGCAATGAAGAGATAGAACAGCATGATGAACAGCGCCAGGCCGTACATGGGCCGGCCGTAGCGCGCCATCAGGAATTCCGTCAGGGTGTGGCCGTGGGGGATCAGTTCGCGCATGCGCCGTCCCAGCGGAATCATGACCAGGCGCGGCGACATCGATCCCAGCGCGTAGCCGATGACCGCAGCCAGGCCGCCCCAGGTCGCCGCCTGCGCCGGCGAGAACAGGATCCAGGCGCCCAGGGTCGAGGCCATCAGCGTCAGGATGGTGCCGAAGGCGCCCTGGCTGTTGCGGGCGACGATGTAGTCTTCCAGCGTGCCGCGCTTGCGGCGGGTGTACAGCACGCTGGCCACGGCAAAGCCGCCCGAAAACAGCAGCAGCCACATCAGGGCGGTTGATTGGGTCAACATGGGTATCGGTCCTCCCGCTGCCGGCGGACAGCCGGACGCGCAACGCGGCGGCCCCGCCACGCTGGTGCGCAGGCCGCAAGATGAATGAAAGTCTAGGGAGGGCGCGCGGACTGCGCGATGTCCTTCCCTTCGCCGGCATTACCCGGATCAGGTTCAAAGGGTTACCGCGATGCCGCGGAATCTCAGCCCTTGCAGGGCTCCCCCAGGAATTGCCGCAAGATTAGGAGAGCGGCACGGCAATGTCAACGCGCCAGGCACGGACGACCGCCCACGGCTTTTGTGCTAAGTTCGCCCGCGTGCGGCGGCAGTTTTCCTGTCCGCCGCCGCAATCGTAGAGCCTGACCATGCCTATCGCGCCTTTTACCGCCCCTGCCCGGGCCGGATCGCCATGCTGCATCTGAACCTGTTCATCTTCGGCTGCGGCCACCATCGCGCCGCCTGGCGCCATCCGGATTCGGCCGCCGAGCGGCTGGGCGACATCGCCTATTACGAGGAACTGGCGCGCACCGCCGAACGCGGCAAGCTGGACGCCATTTTCTTTGCCGACGGACAATCGGTCGACAACATCGGCGACGGCCCGCGCTGGCACCTGGAACCGCTGACCGCCATGGCCGCGATTGCGCGCGCCACCTCCCGCATCGGCCTGATCAGCACGGTCTCCAGCACCTTCTTCACGCCCTTTCACGCAGCCCGCATGGTGGCCTCGCTGGACCATATTTCGGGCGGTCGCATGGGCTGGAACGTGGTCACGTCCATGTTCGACGCCGAAGCGCGCAACCACGGCTACGAGTCCATGCCGGGGCACGACTGGCGCTATGCGCGCGCCGAGGAGTTCGTCGACGTCGCATTGAAGCTGTTTGACTCTTGGGACGCGGATGCCCTGGCCATCGATCGCGCCGGCGACTATGGCGTGCCTGCGCGCGTACACAAGATCGGCCATCATGGCGAGCATTTCCTGGTCGATGGCCCCCTGACGGTGCCGCGTCCCCCGCAAGGCCGCCCGGTGTTGTTCCAGGCCGGCGCCTCGGACCAGGGCCGCGATCTGGCCGCGCGGCGCGCCGAAGCGATCTACGCCGTCGCCTACGACCTGCCCGCGGCGCAGGCCTACTACCGCGACATCAAGCGGCGCGTGCTGGCCGCCGGACGCCCGGATTTCGTGCCCATCATGCCGGGTCTGGTCACCTACGTGGGCTCGACCGAGGCCGAAGCCCGGGCCAAGCAGCGCGAACTGGACACGCTGCTGCCCAGCGACGCATCGCTGCGCCAGCTGGGCATGTTCGTGCTGCAGGATTGCTCCGCCTGGGAATTGGACGCGCCCGTCCCCACCCTGCCGCCCCTGGCCGAATTCACCGGCCCCAAGGGCCGCTACGCCACCATCCTGCGCATCATCGAAACCGAAAAGCCCACCGTGCGCCAGTTGCTCGGAAGGTTGGCGGCCGGCGGCGGCCACTGCACCATGGTGGGCACGCCCGAACAGATCGCCGACAGGATGGAACACTGGTACCGCAACGAAGGCGCCGACGGCTTCAATCTGATGCCGCCTTCCCTGCCCGGAGGCATCGACGATTTCGTCGAACAAGTGATTCCGGTGTTGCAACGCCGGGGTTTGTTCCGCACCGAGTACCAGCACCGCACGCTGCGCGGGCACCTGGGGCTGGAATCCCGATAGGCCGGCGCAGCGGCCCCTGGCCGGCCATTTCGGTCCTGCGCGCAGGATTATCCGGCTTGCGTGACAGGCCGCCTGTGCTTGGCCTTCGCGGCATCGCGCGCGGCTGCCTCGACGATCAGGGCCTGGCGTTTGCGGAAAGTGGCCTGGCGCCTGGCCGCTGCGCGCGTCGCGATCCAGTCATAGAGCAGTACGCCCGGCTGGCGCAACAGCGCCGCGATCAAGATACCGGCGGCGGCGCCCAGCAGGCCGAACAACAACCCGTGCATCAGCGCGCTCCCTGTTCCAGCTGAAGCCGCAGAATGCGCCTGAGCTCCAGGATCGCCTGCGGCGTCTCCTGCACGCTGTGCGAGAACGGAATGATCTTCTCGGACTCGGCTCCGTCCAGATGCGCGCTGCGGTACGGCACCAGCCCGTCGTCCGAATCCGCCAGCGGGACGCCGGGCGTATTGTTCGCAATGATGCTGTGGTAGCGCACCGCCGGCGAAATCGGCATGGACTCGGTCAGTTTCACAAATCGGTCCTTTTCGCTCAGGTTGTCCACGCCATTGGGCACCCGGATCGAGGTTTCTGGCCGGGGCGGCCCATCGGCGTCGGCCAGCCTGTTGAGCTTGGCGAACTGCCTGACTACGGTCACAGGCAGCGTGATCAGGTTGGACAGCCAACGCGACAAAGTGTTCTCGGCAAATGGCGTACCCCGGTGCGGCGCCGCGATGAACACCGCGCGCGAGATGCCGGGAAATGGCTCGAAGCTCAGCACCGGGTCGAATTCAGCATGCGCCTCGGCCAGGCGGGTCTCGTCCAGCTTGGCGTGGTCGCGCAATGCGTCCCAGAGCACGGTGCCGGACGAGGATACCAGCAGCCGGCTCAGCACGCCCCCCATGCTGTGCCCGATGATAACGGCATCGCGTGAAGCTTGCGCCGCCCCCATGGGATCGAAATGCTCGATCGTCTGGCGCAGCGCATCGCGGATGGCGCGGTTGTTCAGCGCCAGCGGCGTGTTGGTCGGGTAATAGACCTGCCAGATCTGGTAATTCTGGCGCAGGGTTTCATCGCCCAGCACCTCGTTGGCGACGTTGATCCAGGCCTCGGGGCTGCTCGCCAGACCGTGCAGCATGACGACGGTGCGCCGGTCCGGGTCGTAGGGCTGTAACAGGTATACGTGCGGCGCCTCGATGCCCTCTTCCTTGCCCAGCACGTTGCGCAGCGCCTGGGTGGCGAAGCCCGACCGCGCCAGCCACAGGCCGTAGCCCGACGTGAAGTTGGCGGCCAGCGGCACCTTCGTGCCGGCCAGTTCGACCGAGTCCCGCTTGTATGGATCGTAGGCCGCCAGGGTCGCATTGTGCGTGGCCATGACTTCCTCCAGCGTGCCGCCGGGAAAAGCCATGATGACGGTCACTGCCGGAAACGGCGTTTCACTGTACGGCGTCTTGAAGGTGTCGGCATCGTTGACACGGCGCGCCGTGACCGCCACCAACTCGGCGCCGAAGCCGTCGCGCCGGTACATGCTGCGCAGCCCCCGGAAGGTCAAGTTAGCCGCGGGCACCAGTTCGTGCGGAAACTGCTTGCCGCCGGGCAGCTTGACATCGGACATCTCGCCCACGACCTGCCAGGGTCCCGCCGCCATGCTGGCCCCGGGTTCCGGCGGACGGCCGCGATGCTGCTCGAACAGGCGCGTGACGGCCTGCTGCACCGCGTAGTTGTAATAGTCGCGCACCTGGGTCTGGCGGTCCTCGAAGGCGCGGTCGCTGGGCGAGCGCGGCGTGAAGAACAGATAGGCATAGGCGGCCCGCGCCGTCTGCAGATAGGCGTCCAGCAGCTCGTCCTGGCCGGCCTGGCCGTCGGGGCGCTGCTTTTCCGTGGCCAACGCCTCCATCAGCCAGACTTCGGACAGCGTGGAGAGGCGCCGTTCGCTGTCCAGCCCATCCATGGTGGCAAGCGCGCGGGTACAGGCGTCGCGATCCTTGCGGCATTCCTGCGCGTTCAGGCCCAGCACGGCCATGGACTCGCGCGCGGAGGCGCTCAACTGGCCGGTGGTGAGCACGTCGCCGCGGCGCTGGGCGATGTAGTCCTGGGTGCTGACGGAAGACACCTTGACACCTGCGCAGCCGGCGCACAGCAGCAGGGCCAGGATCGCGCCGCCCTTCGCGCCGGCCGCCCGGATTCCGCTCACTGCGCGGCCCCAGCGGATGCCGGTTGGCGGATGGCCCGCGAAAACTCGACCGGATCGGGGCCCGGCAATGCGGGCTTGCCAAGGTAGGCTTGTTCGCGCAGCTTGGCCAGCGGCTTGCGGGTATCCAGGCCGCCTTGTTCGTAGAGGTATTCCGGCAGGTAGCCGGACAGGAGGATGCGGTAATCCATCGGCAGGCCCGGCACGATGGCGCGCACCATGCTGTAGACCAGCGTCGTGCAATTGGCGGTCACCGTGTGATAGAAGCGCGGCGCGTCGGCCAGTTCATTCGCGGTGCGCACATAGGACAAGAACAATTCGCGCATGGCGGGCACGGGCATGTCGACGGGATACAGGTACACGCGTTCGGCGCGCGGCCCGGCCCGCACGTAGAGGATGTCGCGCTCCTGCGCGGCGATCACGCTCAGTTCGAACTGCTTGAAGAAGCCGCCGATCTCGGAAAACTGCTCGCCGCGTTCCTTGCGGATCTCGACCGAAAACACGACGTGACGGCCGTCGGTGAAACCGAAGGAGACCAGCGTGTGGGCGATGGCCGGGCTGCCCCAGTACGACAGGACCATGTCCACGGAAACGAGCTCGTTCAGGTTGTACTGCTGGATTTCCCAGCGCGCCGTGTAGCGCGCGTCGGTATCGGCCTGCCAGTCGAAGTTGCGCACGCTGTCCAACGTGACGATGGATCCGGAGACGCTGCCGCGCAGCGTGCGCGCCACATCGTCCGCCCAGATCCGGTCGTTGGACGGGGCCAGAGTCTGCCACCAGACGCACAGCGCGGCCATGCCGATCAACCAGGTCCAGGCGGATCGCCGCGTGCGTCCGCGCCACAGCGCGACGGCCGCATACAGGCACAGCGCGGCCCAGGCCAGCGCCGCTGCGCCTTGCACCACTGTGCCGCCCGGCATGCGGTAGAACAGCGCCAGACCGCCCCACAGCGCGGACAGGATAAGAACAAGACTGAAGATGACGCGTCCGGCGATCGCCAGGCAGCCGCGCCCGGGTCGATTACATGCCGCCATGCTGTTGCACGATTTCCAGAACGCCGTTGATCACGAACTGCACCGCCATGCACACGAGCAGGAAGCCCATGATGCGGGAGATGGCTTCCACCCCGCCCTGCCCGATCACGGCCACGATGCGCCCGGCCGAACGCAGGCATATCCAGAACAGCAGGCCCAGCAGGGAGAACACGAGGATGGGAGTCACCGCCAGCACCCAGGGCGCATAGGTCTGCGTCACCGAGGCATCGAGGGTCGCCGCGCCGCTGATGATCATGGCGATGGTGCCCGGGCCCGCCGTGCCAGGCATCGCCAGCGGCACGAAGGCGATGTTGGGCGTCTGCCGATTGGCCTGGGCATCAGCCACGTCGGCCTCGGAGGCGGTCGACGGCGCAGATGGGAACACCATGCTGAAGCCGATGCTGGCCACGATCAGCCCGCCGGCGATGCGCAGCCCCGGGATCGAAATGCCGAAGGTATGCATGATCCAGGCGCCGGCGTAGTAGGTGACCAGCATGATGCCGACCACGTAGAAGGCGGCCTGCCTGACCTGGCGTTCGCGCTCTTTATAGGGAATCTGCTGGCCCAGGGACAGCAGCAATGTCATGGAGGTCAGGGGATTGGCCAGGGGCAGCATCAAGGCCAGCCCCAGGCTGACCAGTTTTCCCAATTGAACCAGGTCGTCGATCATGGTGATGAGCGCTGCGGGCGCCGGCGTTGCGGCGGGTCACAGCTGCTTGGATGATGTTGCAAGCGCGTAATGTACTATACATTACACAAATTCAGCCAGACATCCGCCTGGTGCAAGAGAGTCCGCGACCGACACGCGGCCATGGGAATGAAGTGAATACGATTCCAGACGATACGGCGCCGCGCGCGCTGACCAGCCGGGGCGAGGCGCGCCGCGAGCGCCTGCTCGAAGCCGCAACCCAGTCACTGCTGGAGCACGGCTACGCGCAAACTTCCATCCAGCGCATCGTGCGCCAGGCGGGCGGGTCGGCGGCCACCGCCTACCAGCTATTCGGCAACAAGGAAGGCCTGCTGGTTGCGGTGCTGGAGCACGAATTGAACGGCATGCGCGCGGCGGTCTTCGCCGACGCCATGCTGGACCAGCCCGTCGGCCCCGCTCTGCATGAACTTGCGCGACGCCTGCTGACCTACGCCCTGCAGCCCAAATCGGCTGCGCTCTACCGCCTGATCGTGTCGGAATCGCATCGCCTGCCGCATCTGGCCGAATCCCTGCGGCAGGCGGTGGAAGTGCAACTGCACGCGCCCCTGGAACAATGCCTGACACGCGCTTGCGCGCGCGGCGAATTGCGCATCGACGATCCGCGCCTGGCAGCGCGTACCCTGGGCAACCTGATCAACGGCATCGCCTCGCACGCGCGGCTGACCGGCGGCCGCGCCGACGGCCCCGACGCAGACCATCTGGCCACCTGCCGCTACGGGGTGGATACCCTGTTGCGCGCCTTCCGCGCGTAATCGCCGCGCCACTCGCCCCACCCAGCCCGCGCCAGCATCAGCGCCGGCCAGAGCATGCAGGCCGCGGCCAGCCATAGATTGGCCCGCAGCCCCAATGCGTCCACGCTGGGCACGCCCAGCAGCGAACCTGCCGCGATGCCCAGGTTGAACACCGCGACGAACAGCGATGTGGCGGCTTCCACGGCATCCGGCGCGGCCTTCATCATCCAGGTTTGCAGCGACACCGACACCGCGCCATAAGCCAGGCCCCACAGCAAGAGCAAGACCGCGACGGCCGGGCGCAACTGCCCCAGCATGCCCAGCAGCAGCAAGACCATCAGCAGGCTGACCGCGATCATCAGCAGCGTCGCGGCCGGCCGCCTGGCGGCCGCAGTCCCGCCCAGGAAGTTGCCCGCCACACCCGCCGCGCCGTAGGCGAAAAGCAGCGGTCCGATCCAGTTCTCTCCGAACGCCGCGTGGATCTGCAGCAGCGGACGGACGAAGGTGTAGGCCATGAAATGGCCCGCGACCAGGAACAGCGTGATCAGGAGACCCCGCCGCAGGCCCGGATTGGCCAGCTGCGACACCAGTTGGCGCGGACGCAGCGAACGCGCGGTGGGCAACGGCGGCAGGTTGAGCAGATTCAGCAGCAGCACGGCGGCGCACAGCGCGGCCATGGCGCCGAAGGCCGCGCGCCAACCGGCCAGCTCGCCGATGAAGGCGCCCAGCGGTACGCCCAGCACGGACGCCACCGCGACCCCGCCGAAGATGATGGAAGTGGCCAGTCCCACCGAGCCCGCCCCGACCAGCCTGCCCGCCAATCCACCCGCGATCGCCCAGATGCCGCCGATGCAAAAGCCCACCAGCACCCGCGCCGCCAGGAACCACGCCATGCTGGGCGCCCAGGCGCTGGCCGCGTTGGCGCAGGCCAGCAGCGCCAGCAAACCGCAAAGGATCACGCGGCGGTCCGCCCCCTTCGCGCCGATGACGACCAGCGGCGCGAACAGCGCCGCCAGGATGGCCGGCACGAACAGCATGAAGCCGCCCATGCCCACCGAAACGTCGAGCGCAGCGGTAATGGGCACGAACAGCCCCACCGGCAGCATTTCGGTGGTGACCACGCAGAAGGTCGCCAGGCCGACGGCGATCACGCCCAGCCACGCACGCCAGCCAGCGCGCTCAGGCATGGGTTCGGTATACGAAGCGCCAGCGATGGCGTGGTCTTCAGGGGAAATGCCGCGAGTCATGGTCAAAGGTTCCAAGCAAGGCCCAGGCCGGGCCGACTCCTGGGCAGTCTACTGTTTCCATTTCGCTGATAAAGTAGGAAAACCAATAAACACAAGGGACGAATCGTGCGCAATTCATCCTACCCAGCCGCCCGTCTGGACCACATCGGCGATCTGCTCGCGTTCGTGCGCGTGGCCGACACCCAGAGCTTTACCGCCGCGGCCGAAAAGCTGGGCCTGTCGCGTTCGGCCGTCGGCAAGTGCATCGCGCGCCTGGAACTGGGCCTGGGCGCGCGGCTGCTCCACCGCAGCACGCGCAGCGTCAGCCTCAGCGACGAAGGCCGCGTCTTCTACGAACATGCGCAGCGCATCCTGTCCGAAGTGGACAACGCCACCGACGCCATGGCCAGCCGCAAGCAGGCGCCGCGCGGCCGGCTGCGCATCGACCTGCCGGTATCGCTGGGACGGCTGCACATCATGCCGCTGCTGCGCGACTACCTGCGCGATTGGCCCGAAGTCGAGGCGGACATCAGCTTTTCCGACGACTACATCGACCTGGTGCGTGACGGCGTGGACGTCGCCATCCGCATCGGCGGCGAAACCGACAGCCGGCTGGTGCGCCGGGTGCTGGCGCCGCATCGCCTGATCACCTGCGCCGCGCCCGGCTACCTGGCCCGCCACGGCGCGCCAGCCAGCCCGGATGACCTTGCTGGCCACCGCACCCTGGCCTACACCCATGCCGGCGCACTGGTGCCCTGGCGCTTTGCCGTCAACGCACAGGAACGCAGTGTTCATGTCGCTGGACGGCTGAGGCTGGGCAACACGGAAGCGCTGCGCGACGCCGCGCTGGCGGGCGAAGGCATCGTCCAATTAGGCGCCTTCCTGGTGGGGGATGATCTGCGCGCCGGCCGGCTGGCGCCGGTACTGGAATCGGTAGCGCCGGCCGGCGCGCCGGTGTGCGCGGTCTATCCGCACCGGCGCCACCTGGCGCCCAAGGTGCGCGTCCTGATCGACGCCATCGCCGACAGATGGCGCGGCGGCGCGCCCTGGACCAGCGACGCCGCGCCGCCGCGGCCATAGGCGTGCGCCCGATCCACTATGATTGCCGGCATTGCCCCGCCGGGCGCAATACCGGACACCCAGGGACGCTGCCAGGCATGCCCTTGCCTGCGCCCCGCCATTTCCCCCGGAGTTTTACTTGAGCGACATCTACCAATTCAGCCGCGGCACGGCGCCGCTGCTGATCTCCATTCCCCATCTGGGCAGCATGATCCCCGACTCGCAGCGCGCGCAGATGACGCCGCTGGGCCTGCAGTCGGGCGACACCGACTGGCACCTGGACACGCTGTACAGGTTCGCCGAGGCGCTGGGCGCGTCCGTCATCGGCGCGCGCTATTCGCGCTACGTGGTGGACCTGAACCGCCCGCCCAACGATGAAAGCCTGTATCCCGGTCAGACCAAGACCGGCCTGTGCCCGACCCAGACCTTCCGCGGCGACGCCCTCTACCGCAACGAGGCCGTCCTGACCGACGCGGAACGCGAGCACCGGCTACAGACCTACTGGAAGCCCTACCACGCCAAGCTGTGCGAGGAGATCGACCGCATCAAGGCCGAGCACGGCACCGTACTGCTGTGGGAAGCGCACTCGATCGCCAGCGTGCTGCCGCGCCTGTTCGAAGGCAAGCTGCCCGACCTGAACATCGGCACCGCCGACGGCGCGGCCTGCGCGCCCGACATCCTGGCGCCCGTCGAAGAGCGGCTGCGCGAAAACACCGCCTACACCTGGGCGGTGAACGGCCGCTTCAAGGGCGGCTACATCACGCGCCACTACGGCAAGCCCGCCGACAACGTCCACGCCATCCAGCTGGAAATGTGCCAGTCCGCCTACATGGACGAAACGCATCCCTACGCCTATCGCCCCGACCTGGCGGGCAAGGTCATCCCGCTGGTCGAAAGCATGGTGCAGTCGGCGCTCAAACAGACCGAAGCGCGCCAGCGCTAACCGCAAGCCGGTCCCCACCCCGAACCGCCCCAGGCGCTTGCCGCCTCGGGGCGGTTTTTTTTGTCTCGGCGCTCGGGTATTCCCCAATTTTTCACATCACAATCCAAAACGTAGTATCTCAACCGCGCTACGTAAAACATTACGAGCCATAACGAAAAATACGCGGAGACAGAAAATGAAGACATGGAGTCACGCCGCCTGCGGCGCGCTGGCGCTGTGCGCCCTGTATGCGACAGGGGCGCGCGCCGCCGATCCCGACACGTTCAAGATCGGCGGCGTGGTCTCGCTGTCGGGGACCTACGGCATCTTTGGCGAAGACATGCGCAAGGGCGTCACCATCGCCATCGAGCAGCGCGGCGGCAAGGTGCTGGGCAAGCCCATCCAGGTCACCTGGGAAGACGATGAAACCAAGCCGCAGCCCGCGGTGCAGAAAACCACCCGCCTGATCTCCGATGGATCGCAGATGATCTTCGGCGCGGTCAGCTCGGCCAGCACGCTGGCCATCATGAACATCGCCAAGCAGCGCAAGATTCCCCATCTGGTCACCATGTCGGCCGACGACAAGATCACGGTGCCGGGCGGCTCGCGCTATACCTTCCGCACCTCCAACACGCTGGGCATGGAGCAGCGCATGGCGCTGGCCTACTCCAAGGAGCAGAAGCTCAAGCGCATCTACGGCGTGACGGCCGACTACCAGGCCACGCGCGACAGCTGGGACTGGTACCGGCGCGAAGCCGAGAAGGCCGGCATCGAGATCGTGGGCGCCGATTTCCCGCCGCTGGGCAATCGCGACTATTCCTCCATCGCCGACAAGATCGCGCGCTCCAACGCCGACGGCGTGGCGCTGTTCATGACGGGCTCGGACGCCGTCACCATGGTCAAGCAGGCCGGCCAGATCGAACTGGGCAAGACGCGCAAGATCTTCGGCCCGGTGATCGCCGACGAGACCATGGCGGCCGGCGTCGGCCCCACCGCGGTCGGCGTGCAGTCCGGCGTGAGATATCACTTCACCGTCGAGAACGACGCCAACAAGGCATTCGTCGAGGCTTTCCGCAAGAAATACAACGAGTTCCCCTCGGCCGCCGCTGGCGAAGCCTACGACGGCATGAGCTGGTGGCTGGACGTGGTCGACAAGACCGGCACCTGGGACAAGGAAAAGTGGGTCGAGGCGTTTGCCGCCAGCGAGCGCACCAACTCCGTGGAAGGCAAGAAAACCATGCGCGCCTGCGACCACCAGGCCATGCAGAACGGCCTGTGGGGCGTGGTGGACACGGGCAAGCCGCCGCAGCCCGCCTACGTCATGGACATCGTCAAGGTGTTCCCGCCGGAGCAGGTTTTCGAACCCTGCGCGGGCTGAAGCCGCCGAGTGACGCACCCGCCGGTCCTCGTGGACCGGTTTTCCCCCCGGCGCGCCCCTGCGCGCCGCCTGACGGATTTTTGCCATGTCCACCGTGATCATCGGCCTGAGCCTGGGAATGCTGCTGTTCCTGCTGGCGTCCGGCCTTACGCTTATCTTCGGCATGCTGGGCGTCATCAACTTCGCCCATGGCGCGCTGTACATGCTGGGCGCCTACCTGGCCTTCGACATCCAGCTGCGCACCGGTTCCTTCATCGCCGGGCTGGTCGTGGCAACGGTGGGCGTCGGCCTCGTCGGCGTGGCGATGGAACGGCTGGCCCTGCGACCGCTGTACAACCGCCCGCACTTCTATCAACTGATCCTGACCTTCGGCTTCATCCTCGTCATCAGCGAGGCCGTGAAGTTCGTCTGGGGCCTGGGCTACCAGGAAACGCCGATGCCGGCGCTGCTGGCGGGCACGGTCGAACTGGCCGGCAGCACCATCCCCGTCTACCGCCTGTTCGTCATCGTCTTCGGCCTGCTGGTGTCGGCCGCGCTGTTCTTCGTGCTGGAGAAAAGCACCTTCGGCATGCTGGTGCGCGCGGCCAGCAGCGACGGCGAAATGGTGCGCATCCTGGGCCTGCCGGCCGCCACCATCCGCAGCGCGGTGTTCGGCGTGGGCGCGGCGCTGGCCGGGCTGGCCGGCGCCATCTCCGCGCCGTTGTTCCCGATAGAGCTGGGCATGGCCACCAACACCATCATCGACTGCTTCATCGTGGTGATCCTGGGCGGGCTGGGCAATATCCGCGGCGTGGTCGCGGCGTCGCTGTTGATCGGCATGGTGCGTGCGGTGGGCTACACCTTCATGCCCAGCTGGGTCGACATCCTGACGTTCGCCATGCTGATCGCCACCCTGCTCACCCGTCCGCAAGGACTGTTCTCCCGCCAAGCGAGGCTGGCATGACGACTTCCCGCCAAGATGCCGCCATCGCGGCAGGCGTGGCCGCCGCGGTGATCGCGGTGCCCTTCTGCACGCAAAACGACTTTCTCCTGAACCTGACCATCCTGATCATGGTGTGGTCCATCTTCGCCGTGGGTTTCGACCTGGTGTTCGGCCTGCTGGGCATGGTGTCCTTCGGCCACGCGGCCTTCCTGGGCACCGGCGGCTACGCGCTGGCGCTGGCCACCCAGCGCTACGGCCTGCCATTCGAGGCCGGGCTGGCGCTGGCCGTCGTGGCGGGCGCGGCCTGCGCCTGGATCTTCAGCGTGTTCGCGCTGCGGGTCTCGGGGATCTTCTTCGCCCTGGTCACGCTGGCGCTGTCGCAGCTCATGTACATCCTGGCCGACAGCAAGTTGCGCGAATGGACTGGCGGCGCCGACGGCCTGCCCGGCATCGGCCGGCCGGAACTCGCGGGGATAGACTTCTTCGATACCGTGAACTTCTATTGGTATGTCGCCGCCGTGTTCGCCCTGGTGATGGCCTTGATGGCGATGCTGCGCGCTTCGCCCTTCGGCCGCGCGGTCGCGGGCGTGCGCCAGAACGAGATCCGCGCCGCCCAGCTGGGCTACAACGTGCAGCGCCTGAAGCAGATCACCTTCCTCGTGTCCGGCGCCGTCGGCGGCCTGGCGGGTGGACTGCTGGCCGCGGTGCTGATGTACATGAACCCGCAGATGCTGCACTGGACCACCTCCGGCGACGTCATCATCATGACCCTGCTGGGCGGCGCCGGCACCCTGTGGGGACCGGTGGCCGGCGTGCTGCTGTTCGAGGCGCTGAAGGAATGGCTCAGCGGCTGGACGCCCTATTGGTACGGCATCCTGGGCCTGGTCTTCATCCTGGCCACGCTGTACTTCCCGCAAGGAGTGCTGGGCGCGCTGCAGGCCCGCTGGAGCCGCAAGCGCCCCGCGGCGCCCGCCCCCGCCAGTCCACCCGCCCCCGCCGTGCCGCTGGCGCCGCGCGAAGGGAGCCCGTCATGAGCGATATCGCACTGCAATGCGCACAGGTCAGCGTCACCTTCGGCGCGCTGCGCGCCATCGAGGACTTCAGCTACGCCTTCGAAACCGGCCGCGTCTACGGCCTGATCGGCCCCAATGGCGCGGGCAAGACCACCCTGCTCAACGTGCTGTCCGGCAACCTGCCCGGACATGGCGGGCGCATCCTGTGCCACGGCGCGGACATCTCGCGCCTGCGGGCCCATGAGCGCGCCAGGCATGGCATCGGCCGCAGCTTCCAGATCACCAAGATCTTTCCTGAAATGACGGTGCTGGAGAACCTGCGCATCGCCGCGCAGATCAGCCACTCGCATCTGCTGCCGTTCTGGCTGGCGCCGCGCTACGACCGCCGCCTGGCGTCCACCATCGACGCCATGCTGGAACTGACCGACCTGACGGCATGGCGCGACACCGTGGCGGGTACCTTGTCTTACGGCTTGCAGCGCGCGCTGGAGCTGGGCCTGACGCTGCTGCCGGACCCGCGCATCCTGCTGCTGGACGAACCGCTGGCCGGCGTCGGCCACCATGAGATAGCCGCCGCCACCCGCCTGATCCGCCACGCCGCCGCCGGCCGCACGGTGCTGCTGATCGAACACAACATGGACGTGATCATGACGCTGTCCGAACACATCGTGGTGCTGTCCAACGGCCGCAAGGTGGCCGAGGGACCGCCGGCCGCCATCCGCGACGACGCCACCGTGCGCGCCGTCTATCTGGGCGAGGAGGTGGCGGCATGATCGAACTGCAACATGCCAGCGTGCACTACGGCCAGGCGCTGGCGCTCAAGAACATAGGCTTGCGCGCGGCCCAGGACGAGATCGTCGCCATCGTCGGGCGCAACGGCGCTGGCAAGTCCACCGTGCTCAAGACGCTGATCGGGCTCAGGCCGCTGTCCGCCGGCAACCGCCTGATCGCCGGCCAGGACGCCACGCGCCGCGCCGTCGAACAGATCAGCCGCGACGGGATCGCGCTGGTGCCCGACACGCGCCGCATCTTCCCCAACCTGACGGTGCGCGAAAACCTGCGCATGGGCGCACTGGCGCACCAGCCCGGCTACTGGACGCAGGACCGGGTGCTGCAGGTCTTTCCGCGGCTGGGCGAACGCATAGGCTTCCATGGCGACCAGCTATCCGGCGGCGAACAGCAGATGCTGTCGATCGCGCGCGCCCTGCTGGGCAATCCGCGCGTCCTGCTGCTGGACGAGCCGACCGAGGGGCTGGCGCCGCGCATCGTCAACGAACTGATCGAGGTCTTCGCCGAAGTCCACCGTCAGGGCACCGGCATCGTGCTGGTCGAGCAGAACCTGAAGGTGCCTGCCCGCCTGGCGCACCGCCAGTACGTGCTGGACCACGGCGAAATCGCCTGGAGCGGATCGGCCGCGGAAGTCCAGGCCGACCGCCACATCATCGAATCCATCCTCACCACGGGCATCCAAGCATGAGCAACGACACCACCTACATCGCGGGCGTGGGTATCACCCGCTTCGACAAGCAGCCGGCCAAAAGCGTCAAGGACCTGGTGCGCGACGCGGTCACGCAGGCGCTGGCCGACGCGGGTTGCGACGCCGCCGACCTGCAGGCGGCCTATTTCGCCACCGCTGGCCAGGGTTCCATCGAAGGCCAATACATGGTGGCCGGCCAGGTTGCGCTGAAGGCCATGGGCATCGCCGGCATCCCCGTCGTCAACGTGGAGAATGCCTGCGCCAGCTCCAGCACCGCGCTGAACGCCGCGCACTTGTACGTAGCCTCGGGCGCGGGCGACATCTGCCTGGCCGTGGGCGTGGACAAGCTGTTTTCCGAGGACAAGGCCAAGAGCTTCGCCGTGTTCGACGGCGCCTGGGACGTGCATGACGCGCCGGCGCAGATGGCGCGCCTGATGGCGCTGGCGCCCGACGTAACGCCCCCGCCCGGCTTCGAAGAGCCGGGCAAACGCAGCGTGTTCATGGACATCTACGCCAGCCTGGCGCGGCTGCACATGAAGACCTTCGGCACCACCCAGCGCCAGCTTGCCGCCGTGGCCGCCAAGAACCACATGCATTCCACCCGCAATCCGCTGGCCCAGTTCCAGTACCCCATGACGATAGACGAGGCCCTGGCCGCCCGGCCCGTGTCCTGGCCGCTGACCCTGCCCATGTGCGCCCCCATCAGCGACGGCGCGGCCGCCGCCATCGTCTGCAACGCCCAGGGCTTGAAGCGCCTGCAACGCGCCCGCGCCGTGCGCTTGTACGCCAGCGTGCTGCGAACCGCCACCGACCGCCCGGCCGACCGCTACGACCGGCACCTGTGCCATCTGGCCGCGCTCGAGGCCTACGAGCGCGCCGGCGTCGGCCCGCAGGACATGTCGCTGGCGGAAGTGCACGACGCCACCGCCTTCGCCGAGATCCAGCAGACCGAGGCGCTGGGCTTCTGCGCCTTCGGCGAAGGCGGACCGATGGCCGAGTCCGGCGCCACCAGCCTGGGCGGCCGCATCCCCATCAACGTGTCCGGCGGCCTGTTGTCGCGCGGCCACCCCATCGGCGCGACCGGGCTGGCGCAAGTCCACGAAATGGTGATCCAGCTGCGCGGCGAAGCCGGCGCTCGCCAGGTCGAAGGCGCGCGCTTCGCCATCGCCGAGAACGGCGGCGGCTTCAACGGCGTGGAAGAGGCGGTGACCTGCATCACCCTGCTTGGCCGCTGATCCGCGCCCCCCATCAACCCAGAGACCGCCATGCATCTCAGCTCTCTCTTTCACCGCAGCGCCACTATTTACGCCGATCAGCCCGCGCTGGCCGCCGGCACCCGCGATCCCCTCAGCTACGCCCAGCTTCAGGCCCGGGTGCAGGCGCTGGCCGGCTGGCTGCGCGGCCCGCTGGGCCTTTTGCCCGGCCAGCGCGTCATGCTGGCGCTGCGCAACCACCCCAGCTACATCGAATCGATGCTGGCCATCTGGCACGCCGGCCTCTGCGCCGTGCCGGTCAACGCCAAACTGCATCCCAACGAACTCGAATACATCCTGCGCGACAGCGATGCGCGCCTGTGCCTGTCGCAAGGCGAATTGCTGCAGGCGCTGGCGCCCGTCGCCCGCAGCTTGCCAGCGACGCGCGTGGTGGACGTGGAGTCGGCCGAATACGCGGCCGGCGCCCTGGGCCAGCCCTTGCCCCTGGAAACGCGTCCGCCCCAGGACCTGGCCTGGCTGTTCTATACCAGCGGCACTACCGGAAAGCCCAAGGGCGTCATGCTCAGCCATGCCAACCTGGTCGGCATGTGCCTGAACTTCTATGCCGACGTGCAGCCGGTACAGCCCGGCGACGCCATGGTCCACGTGGCGCCGCTGTCGCACGGCGGCGGCCTCTACAGCATTCCGTACTGGCTGCACGGCGCCTTGCAGATCGTGCCCGACAGCGGCGGCCTGGACGAAGAAGAACTGTCCGGGCTGCTGACGCACTACCGCAACGTCAGCCTGTTCGCCTCCCCCACCATCGTGCAGCGCATGGTGCGCCACGCCCGTCAGGCAGGCGGCCCGCCGCCCGGCCTGCGCACGCTGATCGTGGGCGGCGCGCCGTTCTACATCGAAGACATCAAGGACGCGGTGGCCTGCTACGGCGCGCGCGTGGCGCAGATCTACGGACAGGGTGAAAGCCCCATGTCGATATCGGCCTTGTCCGCCTTCCAGATCGCCGACGCCGTGGCCCGCAACGATGACGCGCTGCTGGGCTCGGTGGGGTACATCCAGTCGGCCATGGACGTCGAAATCCGCGAGGCCTCCGGCCGGCCGGCAGCCCCTGGCGAATTGGGCGAAGTCGTCGTCAGCGGGCCGACCGTAATGCAGGGCTACTGGAACAATCCGCGCGCCACCGCCGACACGCTGGCTGGCGGCTGGCTCCATACGGGCGATATCGGCATCCTGGACGAACGCGGCCTGCTGCACCTGAAGGACCGCTCCAAGGACGTCATCATCAGCGGCGGCACCAACATCTATCCGCGCGAAGTGGAAGAGGCGCTGATGCGCCACGATGCCGTGCAGGAGGTCTCGGTGGTCGGCAGCCCCGACCCCGAATGGGGCGAGTCGGTGCTGGCCTTCGTGGTGCTCAAGCCCGGCGCCCGGGCCTCCGAGCAGGATCTGGACCGACTCTGCCTGGAATCCATCGCGCGCTTCAAGCGCCCCAAGCGCTACGTCTTTCTGGAGGAGCTGCCCAAGAACAGCACCGGCAAAGTGTTAAAACGCGAACTCCAACAACGCGCGCTTCCGACTCCATGACCCAAGCTTTCCCCCTCTTTGGCCGCACCGCTGTCAGCCAGACCGAAAAGGCCTATTGCGCCCTGGAGGAAATGATCGTCACCGGCGAACTGCCGCCTGGCAGCCAGTGGTCGGAAACCACCCTGAGCGAACGCGTCGGCATCGGCCGCTCGCCGGTGCGCGACGCCCTGCAGAAGCTGGCGTTCCAACGCCTGGTGGAAATCGCCCCGCGCCAGGGCATCTTCATCTCCGAGATCGACTACCAGGGCCAGTTGAAGATCATTCAGGCGCGCCGCGAGATCGAACGGCTGATCGTGGCCCAGGCCGCGCAGTGGGCCGACGACGGCGAACGCGCCGAATTGACGCAACTGGCCCGTGAACTCGAAGACCTGAAGGCCGTCAACGACATGCGCATGTACATGCGCCTGCATTTCACCCTGACCAGCCAGATCGGCGCCGCCTCGCGCAACAGCTACGCGGCAGAGTTCCACGCCATGCTGCAGACGCTGGCACGGCGCTTCCTGTACTTCCACCAGAAGCGCCACCCGGACCTGGTGCAGATCTGCGAGCTGCACATCCAGCAGATCAACGCCATCGTGGAGGGATCGGTGGAGCGCGCCATCGCCACGGCGGAGGCGCGCAACGACTATGCCGAGAACCTGGCGCGCAACATCCTGATGGAGCTGATCGTCACCTCGGCGGTCACCATCAGCAAGCCGCCGCGAGGCCGCAGCGGCGCGGACTGACGCCCGGGCGCGGTCTCAGCGCCCCGCGTCCACCAGGTTCTGCCAGGCGCCGGTGCTGCGCCCCTCTTCCGCCAGGAACTCCACCAGCGTCGGCAAGGCGGCGTCCATCGGCCGGTTGGCCTGGATCCGCATCACGTAGCCCCAGGAGCCCGGCATGCGCAGGTGCGGCACCAGGGGCACCAGCCGGCCGCTGGCCAGTTCCTCGTCAATCAGCGGCGCGCGGCCCAGCGCGATGCCGACCCCGGCAGCCGCGGCTGCGGCGACCGTGCTCAGACCGCTCAGCACCATGGGTTCCTGCCAGTCGGATTCGGCCAGGCCCAGCCGCGGACTCCAGGTGCGCCAGTCGGTCTCCGGACTGTCGACGTGCTTTTCCTCCAGCCAGCGATGGCGAAGGAACACGCCAGGATCGCCGCGCTCGGCCGGATCGACCAGCGACGGACTGCACACGGGCACCACGGTTTCGGTCATCAACGGGATGTCGCCGGGCTCGGCGATATGCGGCCCCATGGCGCGCACGTGCAGGAACGCCAGGTCGATGTCCTGGCTTTTCCAGGCCGGGTCCTGGCTGGCGTGCAGGTACACCTGGATGTCGATGCCGGGATGCAGCTCGATGAAGCGTCCGATGCGCGGGGCCAGCCACATGGCGGCCAGCGACGGGTTGGCGGAAACGTTCAGGGTATTGCGCCGTTTGCCCCGGGCGGAGGCCCGCACGTTGCGGCAGGCGGTCTCCAGCAGGGTCAAGGCCTGTTGCACGGATGCCAACAGGTCCGCGCCCGCCGCGGTGGTTTCTGCGCGGCGCACCGTGCCTCCGCGGCGCAGCAGCGCCACCCCCAGGTCCGCCTCCAGCGCCCGCAGTTGATGGCTGACGGCGCTCTTGGTCACGTGAAGTTCGGCGGCGGCGCGGCTCAGGCTGCCCAGGCGGGCTACGGCCTCGAAGGCGCGCAGGGCCGCCAGCGGCGGCGTGTGGTTGGGAAGATCGGCCATGGGTCAAGTCTAGCTCAACCCTAGATTGAAAAACTATCGCTATCGCCGGGTCGCGGGATCGGGGACCATGCAAGCACTGAAAGGAGTTTGCTATGTATTTCGATTCGCGCCTTTGGCAGTTGACGGCGGGCTTGCGCGCCAGCATGGCGGGCGGCATTTTCCTGGGCCTGCTGGCCCTGGCCGCCGGCATCGCCCGTTACGTGTTCCTGGGCCAGTTGCTGGCCCGCGTATTCGATGGCGCACCGTCGCAGGACTGGCTCGCGCCGGCGCTGTGGGCCGCCGCCATGGTGCTGCTGCGCGCCTTCCTGGACCATTGGCGCACCGTGCAGGCCAACCGCTGCGCCGCCACCGTGCAGCATGCGCTGCGCGCGCGGCTTTATGACCGCATCGTGAGCCTGGGCCCGGCCTGGTTCGCCAACCAGCGCACGGGCGGCGTGATGCTGACGGTGGTCGACGGAGTCGAGCAGTTGCAAGCCTTCTTCGGCCAGTACCTGCCGCAAGTCGCGATCGCCGCCGCAGCGCCCTTCGCCATCTTCGCCGTGATCGCGTTCTGGGACGTGCCCACCGCGCTGGTGTTCCTGGCGGCGGCGCTGTTCGCGCTGTTCGGCCCCATGGCCGTGCACATGCTGGACCGCCGCGCCAGCCTGGCCCGCAGCAAGTCCCTGAACGATTTCGGCGAGGACTTCCTGGACGCCGTGCAGGGCCTGCCCACGCTGAAGTCCTATGGCCAGGGCAAGGCCTGGGGCCAGCGGCTGGCCGCCCGCGCCCGCAGCCTGTCCGACAACACCTTCTGGGTGCTTTCCGTCAGCCTCTTGACGCGCGGCATCAGCGACCTGGGCGTGGCCCTGGGCGCGGCGCTGGCGCTGACGCTGGGCGCCTGGCGCGTGGCCCACGGCGACATGAGCGTGGAAGCCCTGCTGATCGTGCTGATGGCCGGCACCGAGATCTTCCGCCCGCTGCGCGACCTGCGCTCGGTACTGCACCGGGGCATGCTGGGCCAGTCGGCCGCCGCCAGCATCCATGCGCTGACGGATGCGCAGCCGCTGACACCCGCCCCCGCCGCCGGCGGCAAGACCCCGGGCCGGCTCGCGCCCACCATCGAATTCGACAACGTGGCGTTTTCCTACACCCCCGAGCGCCGCGCCCACCAGGGCTTGAGCTTCCGGATCGCGGCGGGCGAACGCGTCGGCGTGGTCGGCCCCAGCGGCGCCGGCAAGTCGACCATCGTGCGCCTGCTGCTGCGCGAATGCCTGCCCCAATCCGGCAGCATCCGCATCGGCGGCCATGACGTGAACGAACTGGATACGCAGGCGCTGCTGTCGCACATCGCGCTGGTAAGCCAGGACATCACGCTGTTCCATGGCACCATCGACGACAACCTGCGGCTGGGCCGCCCCGACGCCACCCACGAACAGGTGCGCGCCGCCGCCCGCGCCGCCAATATCGACGACTTCATCATGGCGCTGCCTGAGGGCTACGCCACCCGCATCGGCGAGCGCGGCCTGCAGCTGTCCGGCGGCCAGCGCCAGCGCGTGGCGATCGCCCGCGCGCTGTTGCGCGACGCGCCCATCCTGATCCTGGATGAGGCGCTGTCGTCGGTGGATACGGAAAACGAAGCGCTGATCCAGCAGGCGCTGGACCGCCTGATGGCCGGCCGCACGACCTTGATCCTGGCCCACCGCCTGGCCAGCGTCATCGGCGCCGACCGCTGCCTGGTGCTGGACCAGGGCCGGGTCGCGGAGGAAGGACCGCACGCAGAACTGATGCGGCAAAACGGCCTGTACTACCGCCTGATGCACGAACAGGCGGCCGCGCACCGCAATCCGTCGGCGGGATCGCCTGCCTCCGCCGCTGCCGTCCCCGCGGAAACGACCGACCGCAACGCCTCCGGCGAAGAATCCGGCGCGCAAGGCCCGGCCCTGCGCTCGCTGGACGCGGACGCGGTACAGGTCGGCTGGCGCGCCACGCTCGGCACCCTGCTTTCGGTGGTGCGGCCATGGCGCGGCACGCTGACCGCCACCATCCTGCTGGGCGTGGCGCGGGTCGCGGCCTACATCGGCGTCGGCGTGTTCAGCGCGCTGATCGTGGCCGCCATCCGCGACGGCCGCGACTATTCGGCCCTGATCGCCGGCCTGCTGGTCGCCGCGCCGCTGGCCGCGCTGTTCCATTGGCTGGAGTCCTGGCTGGCCCACGCCATGGCGTACCAGCTGCTGGCCGACATGCGGGTCAAGCTCTACGACAAGCTGGAGCGCCTGGCCCCGGCCTACCTGTTGCAGCGCCGTTCCGGCGACCTGGTGGCGCTGGCCACCCAGGACGTGGAAATGGTCGAGTACTTCTACGCCCACACCATCGCCCCCGCCATCGTCTCGGTGCTGGTGCCGCTGTCGGTGCTGGGTTTCCTGGGCGTCTACAGCTGGCCGGTGGCGCTGGCGCTGCTGCCCTTCCTGGCCTATGCGCTGGTATCGCCGGTGCGCGGCCGCCGCAAGGTCGACGCGCTGGGCGACAAGGCGCGCGAGGCGCTGGGCGAGATGAGCGCCCACACCACCGACACCATCCAGGGCCTGGCCGACCTGACCGCCTTCCAGGCCACCGGCCGCCGCCGCGATGAATTCCTGCGGGTGGCGGACCATTACCGCACGCGCCGCCTGGACATCCTGGATGACCTGTCGCGCCAGACCGCGGGCTTTGAAATCGCGATGGGCCTGGGTGGCCTGGCGGTGGCCGTCGTGGGCGCGCTACAGGTATCAGCCGGCGCGCTGTCGGCCGGCATGCTGCCTCTGCTGGTGCTGATCGCCCTGGCGACCTTCCTGCCAGTCTCCGAGATCTCGCAGGTCAGCCGGCAATTGGCGGACACCATCGCCGCCACCCGCCGCCTGCACGTGGTCGCCAACGAACCCGAACCCGTGACCGACGGACCGCTGCCGGCGCCCGTCTCTGCCCACGGCCCGTCGCTGGCCTTCGACCACGTCAGCTTCGCCTATCCCGGCAAGAACACGGACACCTTGCGCGACCTGAGCTTCAGGGTGCCAGCGGGCGCCACCGTGGCCGTGGTGGGCGCATCCGGCGCGGGCAAGAGCACGGTGGCCAGCCTGCTGCTGCGCTTCTGGGATCCGCGCACGGGACAGGTCAAACTCGATGGCGTGGACCTGCGTGAACTGCAGTTGGACGGCCTGCGCGAACGCGTGGCGCTGGTGACGCAGGACACCTATCTGTTCAACGATACGCTGGAAGGCAACATCCGCCTGGCCCGCCCCGAAGCCAGCCCCGAGGACCTGGCGCGCGCGCTGGAGCAGGCCGCGCTGGCGGACTTCGTGCGCGCGCTGCCGGACGGTCTGGCGACGCGCGTGGGCGAACGCGGCATGCAGCTATCCGGCGGCCAGCGCCAGCGCATCTCGATTGCCCGCGCCTTCCTGAAGAACGCGCCCGTGCTGATCCTGGACGAAGCCACCTCGCACCTGGACACCTTGTCGGAAATGCAGGTGCGCGGCGCGCTGGACGTGCTGATGCGCCACCGGACCACGCTGGTCATCGCGCACCGCCTGTCGACGATACGCGATGCCGACCTGATCCTGGTGCTGGATCGCGGCACGCTGGCGGAGGCCGGCACGCACGACCAGTTGCTCAGACGGCAAGGGGTCTATGCGCGCCTGGCCAGCCACCAGGGCGGCTACGCCGTCAATAGCGCAACGTCTCTATCGACTTAGCGTTGGCGCGCACCTCCGCATCCGTGAACCAGACCCGCTTGTTGCCGAAGCTGGTGTACAGGTCGAACTGGTCGCGGGTGTGGGGCGACGGCGTGCCGTCCGGGGCGACGAAGCCGCTCTGCCCCGGCGCCACCACGTCCACCGCGCGCACGCCTTTGCCATCGAACACCGTCATGTTGTTCTCGGTGCCGCGGTTCTGCGTGGCCGGGAAGCTCAGCACTGCCTTGTCGTCCGCCTGCGGCACGCCCAGGAAGTTCTTGGGCGCGAACACCATGGGCGGCGCGGGTATGCGCCAGCTTGCCGGATCCTGGCCGTAGGCCTTCTGCAAAGCCGCCAGGGCATCGTCCAGCGCGGCCAGGCTCACGTCCTGTGGCCGCTGGCCGTTGAAGAAGTCGTACTTCTGCGGCACGCCCGAATCGCGGCCGGCCAGCGCATTGAACAGCGCCTTCACCCCCACCGTCAGGTTGACCGAACCCGTGGCGGGCGCCGCCTGCGTCGGATAGCCGGTGGCGCTGTACCACTTGAAGAAGTCCGCGGGCATCTCGTCGGCCAGCGTGCGCTTGAGCATGGCGCGCAGCCAGGCGTCCATCACGGCAGGTCCCGCGTTGTCGTAGTAGCCGGCCTGCTTGTCGCTGGTGGCCATGCCGTCCCAGGACGCCAGCCCCGCAACCAGCCCGGCCCGCGCATCGTCCGCCGGCAAGCCCTGCACCGCCTGCTGCAGATACGGCAGGAAGTGGCGGCGGTTGACGTCGGCATAGCTGGTGGTGCGGATCAGGTCCCACATCTGCTGCGCGCTGACCTTGCCGCCGTTGGCCGTCATGGCTTTCAGGCGGGTCTCGATCTCGGCGTAGCGGTCGGCCTGGCCCCACACGATGGCGAACAGGTCAGTGGACGGATAACCGCGCATGGGCTGGTTGTTCCAGTTGGCGATGAAGCCCTGGCGCGGGTTGTAGACCTGCGGATTGGTCGAGAACGGCAGCATGCCGTCCCAGTCCATCTCGCCCGTGCCCGGCACGGGCAGGCGCGGATCATGGCCCGGACGACGCTTGGGATAGAAGCCCGTGTGCGCGTAGCCGATGTTGCCCTTGTCGTCGGCGTAGTACCAGTTGATGGTCAGCGCGTGGCGCGCCGCCTGCTGCTTCCACTGGTCCCAGTTGCGCGACTGCGCCTTGTGGGTCCAGGCCATCAGCGATTGCAGCTCATAGCCTTCCCAGGCGCGCGCCTTGGCATAGGCCACGTGCTGCTTGTCGTCGAACTTGGTGACGATGCCGTGCACCGTGCGGTACACGTCCATCACCACCGGCTGCCCATCCTTGACCTCGATGAGCTCGGTGCGCTTTTCCATCGTCTTCCAGACGCCGTCGTGGAAGTAGCGGGTGCGGTCGTTCGGGTCGAGCTTTTCGGCGTAGATGTCCACGTCGTCGCCAAAGCCCGCGGTCGAGCCCCAGGTCACGTGCGCATTGTGGCCGAACAGGATGCTGGGATAGGCGAACGGCGTGTTGCCCACCACGTCGAAACCCGCGCCGTGCAGGCCGATGCCGTAGGTGTAGGCGGGATTCCACCAGCCGAACTGCGGCCCGTTCAGCAGGATGGAACGAGCGTCCTTGGCGTGGTCGCGGCCCACGATCCACATGTTGCTGGTGGTCGGAAAACCGGCGATGCCCGGCTGCCCCGATTCCGCGAACTGCGCCAGCAGGCGCGCCGACGCGGCCGCGGGCGTCTCATCCAGCACGCCGCGCGTCTGCGGATCGCGCGCCACGCGTTCCAGCATGGGCGGCGTGCCGTCGTAGCGCGGCAGCGCATAGGACAGCCTGGCGGACGGCTTGGCGCCATCGGGCCGGTACACGCCCTCTTCCTCGGGCACGGTGGTGGGCGCGCGGCTGTCGGTCATCCAGCGCAGCTGGTTGAAGATCTGCATGGCGCGCTCGTCGCCATGCTGGTCCTTCAGGGCAGTCAGCAGCGCCAGGTTGTCGATCTCGCTGTTGGCATCGGAAAAACGATTGGCCATGGTGCCCACGAACACCATCGCCACGTCATAGGCCGTCCAGTCCGCGGGCTGGAAACGCAGATCGTTGAATTCCTTGGGCATCAGGCTGCCGGGCTCGGCCCGCACCCGCGCGATCCAGGCGTTCATGCCGGCCGCATAGCCGTCCAGGATCTGCCGCTCGGATGCGGGCAGCGCGGCCAATTGGCGCTGGATGCGCTCGGGCGAGAAATTGCCGCGGATGGATTTGTCGAACGCCACCATGGGCTGGCCCAGCACCTCGGCCACGCGGCCCTGGGTACTGCGCCGCGCCATTTCCATCTGGAACAGGCGGTCCTGCGCCACCGCATAGCCGTAGCCATAGAAAATGCCGTACACGGTGTTGGCGTACACATGGGGCATGCCATAGCCGTCGCGCCGGATCGTGACCTGGCCGCTGGCCGCGCCGGCCGGACGCAACGCGGCCTCGGACTGCTTCTGAGCGTGCTGCTGGACTTCCTGGGCATGGGCTTGGGCGCCCATGGCCGCGCAGGCCGCCAGGATGGCGGCCGACAACAAGTGCTGCTTCATTCGAATCTGTCTCCGTATTTGACGAGCCGCGCCGCGGTGCGAGTCCCGGGCACGGTTTGCGGCGCCTCTGCGGGCGCCGTCTGCGGACCATGATACGAACAGCCTATCTATAATTCCAATGCATTTATTTCATAGTATTTATGCGGCTTGGACATGGATTTCCAGAAACTCAAACACCTGCTGGCGGTGGTCGAACACGGCACTTACTCGCGCGCCGCAGAGGCGGTCAACCTGTCGCAACCGGCGCTCAGCCGCAGCATCCAGGCGCTCGAAGCCGAACTGGGCCTGCCTCTGCTCGACCGCGGCACCCGTCGCGTGCGCCTCACGCCCTACGGCGCCTGCGTGGCCGAACGCGCGCGCCGCATGCGCTTCGAAGAAGCGGAGCTGCAGCGCGAACTGAAAACACTGCACAGCGGCGAATCGGGCACGCTGTCCATCGGCCTGAGCCCGGCGCCCGCATCGCTGCTGCTGTCGCCCTTCCTGGCCCACATGGCAGAGCGCCATCCCCAGGTACGCGTGGGCGTCGAACTGGGCGCCACCGCCGCCTTGCTGGAAATGCTGCGCGACGAACGCATCGACGCCATGGTCTGCGACGCCCGCATGCTGTATGACGCGGCCGACCTGGAAACCCGCGCCCTGCCCCCGCTGCGCGCGGGCCTGGTGTGTCGCAAGGGCCATCCCATCCTTGCCCACAAGCGGCCCGGCATAGAACAGGTCCGCCAGTACCCCGTGGCATCCACCACTCTCAGCCCGGAAGTCTCGCTGCGGCTCGCGGAAACCCTGGGGCCGGGCGGCGCGCCGGAACAAATGGTCACCCACCGCTGCGAGAATCTGGACGCGCTGGTGGAACTGGCGCTGCGCACGGACGCCTTGCTGCTGGGCGTGATCTGCGTCACGCGGCAGCAGCAGGAAGCCGGGCCGCTGGTCGAAGTGCCGATCCCGTCCGACCCGCAGCGCCAGGGGCACTATGCGCTGGCCCGGCTGGCGGGGCGCACTCCGTTGACGGCACAGGATGCGCTGTATGAGTTCACCCGGGAATGTTGGAACGGATTCTTGGCGCCTATCGGCGCGTCGCCAGCCTGAAAAGGACGAGGCTGAGCAGCGCAGCCGCAATGTTGTAAAGCATGGCCGCCGCCAGCGCGCCTCCGTAGATCGATGCGCCGTCGCTGGCGGGCAAGCTCCCCGCGGCCTCAAGCATCGTGAAGATGACGCCGCCCACTACCGCCACGCCCGCGGAAGTCCCGACGACTTGCAAGGTGCTGAGCATGCCGGAAGCCATGCCGGCCTGTTCCTCCTGCACCGCCCCCAGAATGGCGTTGAATGCCAGCGGGATCACCAGCCCTTGCCCCGCGCCATTCAGCACCAGTGACGCCACCAACAGCGCCAGATTCTGGGGCTGCGTGGCGGCGGTAACCGCGGACAGCGCCAAGCCCGCGGTAAAGACCAGCACACCGAACAGCAGCGCCCCGCGTCCATAGCGGGTGGCCAGTTTCGGACCGGCAAGCGACGCGCCAAAGAACGCCAGCGCCGAAGGCGTGAACACGGCGCCCGCCGCCAGCGGCGCGAACCCCAGCCCGAACTGCAACAGCAGCGTCAACGCGAAGAAGAACGAACTGATGGCTGAAAAAAAGAAAAACACCGCGCCTATGCCTGCCACGAATGGCCGGTTGGCAAACAAGCCCATATCCAGCACAGGCACGCCACCGCGCCGGGCCAGCGCTTTCTCATAGCGGACGAAATACGCCAGCACACCCAACGCCAGCACGGGCCCCGCAAGCGACCACCAGGGCCATCCATGCTCTCGTCCCTCCATGACAGGCACCAGGATCAGGGCCAGCCCGGCAGCGCCCGCAAGCGCGCCGCGCAGGTCCACCCGCGTCGGAACCGGCGCGCGCCATTCGGGAAGCGCCCGCCGCCCCGCCAGCAATGCAGCAATGCCGATCGGGACGTTGATGAGAAACACCAGCCGCCACCCCAAGTCCAGCGGATTCAGCGTGATGAGCATGCCGCCCAGCAACTGTGAAATGCTTGCGGCCACGCCCTGCACCGCGCCCATGATGCCGAACGCGCGCCTGCGCGCCTCGCCCTCGAACACCACTCTTATCGAAGCCAGCACTTGCGGCATCAGCACGCCCGCCCCCACGCCCTGCAGGGCGCGCGCCAGGATGAGCTGCCACGGCGTGACCGCCACCCCGCATAACGCCGAAGCCACGGTGAACAGCCCCATGCCGGCCAGGAACAAGCGCCGCCGCCCGAACAGGTCGCCCAAACGCGCGCCATTGATCAGGCACAAGCCATAAGCCAATGCGTAAGCCACCACGATCAGCTGCAAATCGGTATCCGATGCCGACAAGCCGCTCTGGATGCTGGGCAATGCGACATTGACGATGAAGAGATCCAGGATCGTCACGAAGTTGCCCGTCAACAGCACAGCGAGGGCGCGCCAGGGGCGGTTCTTTTCAGCTTGCAGCGCAAATTCAGCGTTCATTCTTCACATTTATATATGTACGATCGTATTTATAGTATCGTGAAAGAATGAAACCCGTGCAAGCAGAAAAACAAGGTCCGATGAAACCGTTGCCCCCCTCTCCCCCATCCGATGGCCGCCGCTTGCGCGGCGAGCGCGCGCGAGCCCGCGTGCTCGACGAAGCCGTAAAGCTCCTCTCCGTCGAAGGACTGGGCGGCCTGACCTTCGGCCAGGTGGCCGACTTGGCTGAAGTGGGAAAAAGCAATCTTCAGGTTCTGTTCGGCGACAAGGAAAACCTGCAACTGGCGGCCTTGGCCCATGCGATAGGCCTGTACCAGACCCAGGTTGTCGAGCCAGCCATGCGCAAGCGCACGCCGCTGACGCGGCTGCGCGCCCTGATGAACGGCTGGTTCGATTTCGTGGAAACCCGCCAGCTTCCGGGCGGCTGCGTCATCACCGCAGTAAGCAGCGAATATCGTGCGCGTCCCGGCCCCTTGCGCGACGCCATCCAGCAATACCGCGAAGCAGGACGCACGCGTCTTTACGGATTGATCCGCGAGGCCCGGGCGCAGGGGCAAATCGCAGCCGACGCCGACGAGGCGAAACTGGTCATGGAGCTGCTGGCCTACCAGGCATACGCCAACGTCGCCGCGTCGATGGACGACCATGCGGAGTTCGGCCGCGCCAAGGCGGCTGCCATGGAAGTGCTTGCAAAAGCGGCTCGCTGACAACGGCGAACCCGTTCCGGCCAGACCGCCTACGCTTTCTTGCGGCCCGGTTCTTGCGCCACCGCCTGCATGCTCAACCAATGCGCAACCGCCTGGACAGGCGCCGAGGGCGGCCGGTCGGCGGGCATGGCCAGATGGTAGGTATGCCCGGCGATCTCCGGGCCGAAGGGCTGCACCAGATGGCCCGCTTCCAATTCTTCGGCGATCAACGCCAGGCTGACCAGCGCCACGCCATGGCCGGCGACGGCGGCCTGTATGGCGTGGCCTTCATCGGAAAAGCGCAACTGGCCCGCCTGCCGCGGCAAGGAACGCTGCGCGACCGCGAACCAGCGCTCCCAGGTCGGATTGTCCGGATGGGACCACTTCCAGTTGAAACGGATCAAGGGCACGCCGGCCAGATCGTCCGGCGATGCCACGCCCAGCCGCGGATTCGCCACGGGCGCGAAGCGGTCCGTGAACAGCGGCTGCGCGACGAGGCCCGGATACGGCCCGCGGCCATAGCGGATCGCGATGTCGACCGCGGCCGATCGCAGATCGACCACGTCGTCGCTGGCTTGCAACTGCAGATCGATGCCCGGATGCTTGCTGCGGAAATCCGCCATGCGCGGCACCAGCCATTTCACCGTGAACGCGTTGGTCGCGGAGATGGTCACCTGCATCCGCGTGCGCTGCTGCGTCAAACGCGCCAGCGCCGCCTCGAAGGCATCGAAACCATCCCGCAGCACAGGATAGAGCTGTGCGCCCGCCTCAGTCAGCGACACCCTGCGCACGTGGCGATCGAACAGCGCCAGCCCGGTCTGCGCTTCCAACGCGCGGATCTGATGGCTGACGGCGGTCGGCGTGACGGCCAGTTCCTCGGCGGCGGCCTTGAAACTGCCCAGGCGCGCGGCGGCCTCGAATACGCGCAGTCCAGAGAGCGGAAGAGATCGGCGTTGCATGGTCATGGATGAGATTTTCTCATCTTATAGCTGATAAATGAACCTTTGTCAGCGTCCCGGCAGATTTCTACATTTACGGCATGGACCAGCGATTCTCGCGCTGATTCACAGATCAACCATAAATGAAGGAAATCGCATCATGCTACAGCGCGTCATCACCCAGCCCGACAACTACGAACCCTTCCTGCTGTCGCAAGGCATCCAGTTCGGCAATCTGCTGTTCATCTCCGGCCAGGCTGGCGCCGGCGAT
The DNA here is from genome assembly GCF_902859965.1 of Achromobacter aegrifaciens. Taxonomy (NCBI): domain Bacteria; kingdom Pseudomonadati; phylum Pseudomonadota; class Betaproteobacteria; order Burkholderiales; family Alcaligenaceae; genus Achromobacter; species Achromobacter aegrifaciens. Next base: position 34,475 of record NZ_CADIKO010000009.1, on the reverse strand, counting down.
GACGGCAAGATCGTCGAGGGCGGCTTTCTGGCCCAGGGCGAACAAGCCTTCCTGAACTTGCGCCGCGCGCTCGAAGCCGGCGGCTCCAGCCTGAAGGACGTCATCAAGGTGACCATCTTCGTCACCGACATGGGGCACTTCCAGGACGTGGTCACGCTGCGCCGCCGCCACTTCTCGGCTCCCTACCCCGCCGACACGATCGCCGAGATCAAGGCGCTCTACGACCCGGCCGCCATGATCGAGATCGAGGCCATCGCGGCCGTCCGTCCGCAGGAGGGCCGTTGACATGGGCGCGCTCGACTATCGTACGAACGACGCGGCGCAGGCCGGACTGTTCACGCCGCTGCAGCTGGAAAGGGGCTTGACCCTGGCCAATCGTCTCGCCGTCGCCCCCATGACCCGCGTCAGCGCCACGGAAGATGGCCGCGCCACGCCGCAGATGGCCGATTACTACGCAGCCTTCGCGGCCGGCGGCTTCGGCCTGGTGATCACCGAGGGCATCTATACCGACCGGGCGCATGCGCAGGGCTACCTGTTCCAGCCCGGCCTGACCGACGACGCCCAGCGTGACGCCTGGCGCGCCGTGGTCGACCGTGTACATGCGCACGGCGGCCGCATCGTCGCGCAGCTCATGCATGCGGGTGCGCTGTCGCAGGGCAACCCATACCGCGGCACGACGAAGGGTCCCTCGGCCGTACAGCCCAAGGGACAGCAGATGGCGTTCTATCGGGGCGATGGGCCGTACCGGACGCCTGAAGCCATGTCGGACGAGGACATCGCGGAGGCCATCGACGGCTTTGCCCAGGCCGCGCGCCGGGCGCAGGAGGCCGGCTTCGACGGCGTCGAGATACACGGCGCCAACGGCTACCTGCTGGACCAGTTCCTCACCACCCACACCAATCTGCGCACAGACCGCTATGGCGGCAACCTGGACAACCGGCTGCGCTTGACGCTGGAAGTCATCCAGGCCGTACGCCAGGCTACGGGGCAGCGCTATGTCGTGGGCGTGCGCAGCTCCCAGGGCAAGGTCAATGACTTCACCCACAAGTGGGAAGGCGGCGAGGCGGATGCGGCGCAGATCTATCGCACGCTGGGCGCCCAGCCCATCGACTACCTGCACACGACCGAGTTCGAGGCCTGGCGTCCGGCTTTTGGAGATCAGGGCCCAAGCCTCGCGGCATTGGCGCGGCGGCACGTCGCGGTCCCGGTGCTGGCCAACGGATCGCTGCATGACCCGATGGCGGCCAACGGGATGATGGCGCGGCAGGAAGCGGACTTCGTTTCGCTCGGGCGTGGCGCGCTGACACATTCCGATTGGCCCGCAAGATTGCGCGCGGGCGCGGCGATGGAGAGTTTTGATCGGGGGTTGCTGGCGCCGATTGCGGATCTGGCCAATGCGGCGCGGCATCGCGAGGCACGCCCGGAATGATGATCCTATACAATTAGCAATCATTCCCATTAGCGTTTGAACGGAAGCCCCCTTGCCTAGCGCCGACTTTGCCTCCTCCGACGATTTCGTCAGCCTGTATCGAGAGCATCACGGCTGGCTCGTGCAGATGCTGCGCCGCCGGCTCAGCGGCAATACCGAAAACGCCGCGGACCTGGCGCACGACACCTTCGAACGCGTCATGCGCAGCGAGTCGCGCGCGGCGTTCGCCGAGCCGCGCGGTTTCCTCACCACCGTCGCCAAGCGCCTCCTTATCGACCAGTCGCGCCGCCGCGCGGTGGAACAGGCCTATCTGGAAACGCTGGCCTCGCGCAGCGAGGCCGTCGAGCCCAGTCCCGAAACGCATGCGCTGGTGATGGAGGCGCTGAACGCCGTATGCCGCATGCTGGAGCAGTTGCCGCCGCGGGCGCGCCGGGTCTTCGTGCTGGCGCAGGTGGAAGGCCTGCCCTACCGCGACATCGCCCAGCAGCTCGACATTTCGGTGGCGGCCGTGCAGCGCGACATCGTCAAGGCCTGGGAGCATTGCTACGCGGTGCTGTACGCATGAGCGCCGCCCAAGCCGAACGGCTGCATCCCGACATCATCAAGCAGGCGGCGCTCTGGATGATGCGGACCGGGGACGCGCCCGATGCGGCCACGCAAGCCGCCTGTGCGGCTTGGCGTCAGGCAGACGCGCGCCACGAACTGGCTTGGCAGCGCCTGCAGGGCATCGGGCGCGAGGTCCACACCATCAACACCGGCAAGGTGTCCGAAGGCGCCGCCAGCCAGACCATCCTGCGTTACTGCGAGCAGCGTTCGCGCCGCAGCGTCATGAAATGGGCCGCGGGCGGCATCTGCCTGGGCACGCTGGCATGGGCGGGCGCGCGCGAAGGCTGGTGGGAAGGCAGCACCGTCTATCGCACCGCCACCGGCGAGCAGCGGACCATGACCCTGCCTGACGGCACCCTCCTGACGCTGAACACCGACACTGCCGTGGCGTTGCGCTACGACGCGCAGCAACGCCGCGTCACGCTGCGCAGCGGAGAAATCCTGATCGCAACGGGCGCGGATGGCGCCGGACGCCCCTTCAGCGTGCAGACCCGGCACGGCCTGCTCACGCCGCTGGGCACGCGCTTTACCGTCCGCCAGCTGGACGACAGCGATGGCTCGACGCGGCTTGCCGTCTTTGAAGGGGCTGTGCGCGTGGATCCCGCCGGGCGGGTCGTGCATGCCGGCGAACAGGCGGAATTCGACGGACGCACGCTGGCCCCCGCAACCCGTGTCGACGGCACGGAGCCTGCCTGGGCCGCCGGCATGCTGGTCGCGAACCGCATGCGGCTGGACCAGTTCCTCGCGGAACTGGGGCGCTACCGCGTCGGCGTCCTGCGTTGCGACCCCAGGGTAGCGGACCTCGAAGTCACCGGGGCGTTCCGCATCGACGACACCGACCGGGCGCTGGAAGTCCTGGCCGGCGTGCTGGACCTGAGGCTGCGATACCGCACGCGCTACTGGGTCAGCGTCGATCGCGCCTGACGTGCAGAGCCTCAGCCTGGGCGGTCTTCCAGGAAATTTGTAACGACGGCGAAGATTTTCGGATGTGGTTCGTTAGACATAGAGACAGACCCGAGGCGCCCGCGGTCTGGCCTTACCCATCGACGAACCAGGAAGCCCTCATGGCAGCACGCCATACATCCTCTACTCTTGCCGCGCCCCAGACCCCCGGGGCAGTCCCGGCGCGCTTGCGCCTTGCCGTCCATCTGGCCTTGGCCGCAATGGCCCCGCTCGCCGCGCCCGCCGTGTCCTGGGCCCAGCCCGCGACCGCGCAAGGGGTCGCCTTCGCCATCGCCCCCACGACGCTGGACGAAGCGCTGGGCCAGTTCGGCGTCGCCGCCAACGTCACCGTGGCCGCGTCGCCGACGCTGACCCGCGGGGTGATGACGCAAGGGCTTACCGGCCGCTACACCGCGGAACAGGGCCTCACGCGCCTGCTCGCAGGCACGGGCCTGCAAGCCGTGGCCAACGCCAACGGAGAGGGTTATCACCTGCGCCGCATTCCGCAGGGCGAAGCGACCACGCTTGCGCCAGTCACGGTGACAGGCATGGCCGATCCGGCCGTCACCGAAGGCACGGGCAGCTATACCAGCGGGTTCGTGACCATAGGCAAGGGCGAGCAGACCCTGAAGGAGATTCCGCAGTCGGTCACGGTGGTGACGCGCCAGCGCATGGACGACCAGAACGCCAACACGCTGGACGACGTGCTGGCCAATAGCACCGGCATGACGCTCTACAAGAGCCCGATGGGCGGCAACTATGTGTTCTCGCGCGGCTTCCGCGTCGACAGCTACCAGTTCGACGGCGTCAACCGCGCGTTCTATTACCCCCAGGCCAACAGCTTCACCAGCAGCACCGTGATCCTGGACCGGGTCGAAATCATCCGCGGCGCCACCGGCCTGCTGCAGGGCGCCGGCTCGCCCAGCGCCGCGGTCAACCTGGTGCGCAAGCGGCCGCTGGCCGAAAACCAGGTGCAGTTGTTAGCCAGCGGCGGCTCCTGGAACAACTACCGCGCCGACATCGATGCGACCGGCCCCTTGAACGCGTCGGGCTCCCTGCGCGGACGCGCCGTGGCCAGCTACAACGACCGGGACTACTTCTACGACAACGCCGACAGCCGCACCGGTGTGCTGTATGGCGTACTCAGCTACGACCTGGGCCCCGCCACCACCTTGACCGGCGGCGTCAGCTACGAAGAACTGCGATCCACGCCGTTCTTCCACGGCCTGCCCCACTACACCAACGGCGACGACATCGGGCTGAAGCGTTCGACCTCGCTCTCGCAAGACTGGAACCGCTGGAACGGCAAGCAGACCACCGTGTTCGCCGAGCTTGCGCACCGCTTCAACCAGGACTGGTCGCTGAAACTCACCGGGACTTCCACCCAGGAGTCCAACGATTCCAAATACGCCTTCACCGAAGGCGCGGTCAATCCGGCCACCGGACTGGGGCCGACGATGTACGCCGGCATCTTCGATTTCTCCACGCACAACAAGGCGCTCAACCTGGATGTGGACGGCGCGTTTGAGGCGCTGGGCCGCAAGCATTCGATCAGCGTGGGCGCCAGCATCAACGAACTGACCAGCAAGAACGATTTCGCGACCGCGCGCCTGAACCGCGCCGTAAACGTCTGGGATCCGGATCACCACGTGCCCGAGCCCACCGACGACTGGTTGCGCGAGAATGCCTACCGCGGCGCCGCGACCGTCATCACGATGAAGCAGACCGGCGTCTACGGCGTCGGCCGCTTCAAGCTGGCCGATCCGTTGACGCTGGTGGCGGGCGCCCGCGTCAGCTGGTACGAGAACACCGGCAAGTACCGCGACGACGGCAAGCAGTACACCGACCCCTACAAGGAAAACGGCGTCGTCACACCGTACGGCGGCCTGATCTACGCCTTCAATCCCCAGTGGTCCGGCTATGTCAGCTTTGCGGAAATCTTCGAGCCGCAGAACGCCGTGGACGCGTCGGGCCAGATACTCGACCCCATCATGGGCAAGAACTACGAAGCAGGCATCAAGGGCGAGCTGCTCGACGGCCGGGTCAACGCCTCGCTCGCGCTCTTCCGCGTCGACCAGAAAAACCGCGCCCAGCAAGACCTGGTCAGCGCCTGCACCGTGGGCGACATCTGCTATCTGTCCAGCGGCAAGGTACGCAGCCAGGGCGTGGACGCCGAAATCAGCGGCGAGGTGGCCCCGGGCTGGCAGCTGTTTGCCGGCTACACCTTCAACACCCTGAAGTTCCTGGACGACACCGAGGTATCGAGCACCAACTTTGGACGCACGGTGACGCCCAAGCACATCCTGCGCCTGTGGTCCGACTACCGCCTGCCCGGCGAATGGTCGGCGTGGACCTTGGGCGGCGGCGTGAACTACCAGACCGGCAGCTACACGGAAACCCGCTCGGTGCGGGTCTCGCAGGCGCCGTACGCCGTCTGGAATGCACGCATCGGCTACAAGATCAACAAGAACTGGTCGGCGGCATTGAACGTGAACAATCTGTTCGACAAAACCTACTACCAGACGATAGGCGCGCCGGGCTGGGGCAGCTTCTACGGCGAGCCCCGCAACGCGACGCTGACGGTGCGCGGGACCTTCTGATAGAGCGAAACGATTAAGTAAAATGGTTTTATCTCAATAAACCATGAATTTTCATCATGCTTGATCGTGTCCATCTATCCATCGTGCAGGAGGTCGAAAAGCAGGGTTCGCTGACTGCCGCCGCAGGCGTCCTGCACGTGACGCAGTCGGCCCTGAGCCACAGCATGAAGAAGCTGGAGCAGCAACTGGGCACCGACATCTGGCTGCGCGAAGGCCGCAGCCTGAGGCTCACGCAAGCCGGCCAATACCTGTTGGCGGTGGCCAACCGGGTATTGCCGCAACTGACCCTGGCCGAAGAACGACTGCGCCAGTTCGCCCAGGGAGAACGCGGGTCGCTGCGCATCGGCATGGAATGCCATCCCTGCTATCAATGGCTGCTGAAGATCGTCTCGCCGTATCTGGCAGCCTGGCCGGATGTGGACGTGGACGTGAAGCAGAAATTCCAGTTCGGCGGCATCGGGGCGCTGTTCGGCTACGAAATCGACCTGCTGGTCACGCCTGACCCGCTGAACAAACCCGGGCTCGTGTTCGAGCCCGTGTTCGACTACGAACAAGTGCTGGTCGTCGCCGGCAACCACCCTCTTGCCCGGGAGGAGTACGTCACTCCCAAACAGCTTGCCAACGAAGTACTGGTGGCTTATCCGGTGCCGGTAGACCGGCTCGACATCTACAACATGTTCCTGACGCCGGCCGGCATCATACCCAAGCGCCACAAGGCCATCGAGACCACCGACATCATGCTGCAAATGGTCGCCAGCGGCCGTGGGGTGGCGGCGTTGCCGCGGTGGCTGGTGCTGGAGTACGCGGACACGATGCATGTGGTGCCAGTCCGCTTGGGCAAGAAAGGCATTGCCAAACACATCTATCTGGGTGCACGCGAGGCAGATATCGGCATCGACTATCTGCGCGCATTCATTGAACAAGCGAAAAAGCCTGCCACGGCTTGATTCGCGGCTGCGGCTGCTCGTCAGGCGGTCTGATCTTCCGGCAGATCGGCCGCGCGCTCATCCATGAATCAGACTAATTGATCCATTAGATCAATTCACTTTTATTCATGGATTGCCCGACATAAACTACGCCCCCTGTACCGCCAAAGTCAAGACTGCTGAATAAAGAAAGAAAACAGGCAGCGCTGGAAAAGCAGGAAATAGACGCGGGTTTTATCTCAGGATTCAGGGCAGCAGAGCACCATGAGTAAAGAGTTTGCATTTGCCATCAAGAGCATTTGTTTCGATGAGGACTATCGTCCTTCAGACAATACGCGGATCACAACCAACTTCGCCAATCTGGCCCGGGGCACGAGTCGCCAGGAGAACCTGCGCAACACCCTCCGGATGATCGACAACCGCTTCAATGCCCTGGCGCATTGGGACAATCCCAAGGGCGACCGCTACGCCGTCAACCTTGAGATCATTTCCGTCGAGATGAGCATCCCCGGCGCAAGCAGCGGCAATGCCCTCCCCTTGATCGAAATACTGAAGACGAGCATCGTCGACAAGAAGACCAACGAACGCATCGAAGGCATCGTCGGGAATAACTTTTCCTCGTACGTGCGGGATTATGACTTCAGCGTGCTGCTGCTGGAACACACCAAGAACCAGCCGGTATTCAGCGCTCCAGAGAATTTCGGAGACCTGCACGGGAAGCTGTTCAAGTGCTTTGTAAATTCAAGCACTTACAAGCAGCACTTCAGCAAGCCGCCCGTGATATGCCTGAGCGTATCGAGCAGCAAGACCTATCATCGGACTGAAAATCAGCACCCCGTACTGGGCGTTGAATATCAGCAGGATGAATATTCCCTGACTGACGAATACTTCAAGAAGATGGGCATGAAGGTCCGCTACTTCATGCCGCCGAACAGCGCCGCGCCTTTGGCTTTTTATTTTTCCGGCGATTTGCTGAGCGACTACACCAATCTGGAGCTGATCAGCACCATCAGCACGATGGATACCTTCCAGAAGATATACCGGCCAGAGATCTACAACGCGAACTCCGCGGCAGGAAAATCCTATCAGCCCAGTTTGAAGCATCAGGATTATTCCTTGACCCGGATTGTCTACGATCGAGAGGAACGTAGCCAATTGGCTATCGAGCAGGGAAGGTTTGTCGAGGAACACTTCATCAAACCGCACCAGGCGATTCTTGAGCAGTGGTCCGCCAACTACCCTCTTTGACCAATCAAAAATATCAAGGCATCTATTGTGAAAAAATTGCTCCCTACTTCCACTGCCGGCAGCTTGCCTAAACCCTCCTGGCTTGCTGAACCCGAGAAACTCTGGTCGCCCTGGAAATTGCAGGACGAGGGCTTGGCCGAAGGCAAGCAGGATGCGCTGCGTCTGTCGCTGCAGGAACAGCAGCACGCCGGCATCGATATCGTCAGCGATGGCGAACAAACGCGTCAGCATTTCGTGACGACGTTCATCGAGCACCTGGAAGGCGTGGACTTCGAGAACCGCAAGACCGTCAGGATCCGCGACCGCTACGATGCGAGCGTGCCGACGGTTGTGGGCGCCGTGGCGCGCCGCAAGCCGGTGTTCGTCGAAGATGCCAAGTTCTTGCGCCAGCAGACCAAGCAACCGATCAAATGGGCCTTGCCGGGTCCCATGACGATGATCGATACGCTTTACGACGGCCACTATCAAAGCCGCGAAAAGCTGGCGTGGGAGTTCGCCAAGATTCTCAATCAGGAAGCCAGGGAGCTGGAGGCTGCGGGTGTCGACATCATCCAGTTTGACGAGCCCGCATTCAACGTGTTCTTTGACGAGGTGAATGATTGGGGCGTGGCCACGCTGGAAAAGGCCATTGAAGGGCTCAAGTGCGAAACCGCCGTCCATATCTGCTATGGCTATGGCATCAAGGCCAATACGGATTGGAAGAAGACGCTGGGATCGGAGTGGCGGCAATACGAAGAGGCTTTTCCCAAGCTGCAAAAATCCAGTATCGACATCGTCTCGCTGGAATGCCAGAACTCGCGCGTCCCTATGGATCTGATCGAACTCATCCGGGGCAAGAAAGTGATGGTGGGCGCCATTGATGTGGCAACCAACACCATTGAAACTCCCGAGGAAGTCGCCGACACCCTGCGCAAGGCGCTTCAGTTTGTCGATGCCGACAAGCTCTATCCTTGCACCAACTGCGGCATGGCTCCCTTGTCCCGCGCAGTCGCACGAGGCAAGCTGAGCGCCTTGAGCGCCGGCGCGGAAATCGTCCGCCGGGAACTCTCGAACTGATTCCCAGGCGGAAATGGTCGTCGCGCGGCTCGCGACGACCAAATCGAGCTGCACCCAGTATTCAACCCCCACTATGTCACTTTCCAGTACTGCGATCGAGCCCAGGCGCTTTCGCGAAGCTCTCGGGCACTACGCGTCCGGCATCACGGTAATCACATCGCAGATCGAAGGCGAGCCGATAGGCTTCACCTGCCAGTCATTCCACAGCGTTTCGATGAATCCGCCGTTGGTGTCGTTCAATGTGATGTGCAGTTCGGCCAGTTATCCCAAAATTCGCCAGGCGGGTCGATTCGTAGTCAATATCCTGTCCGACGAGCAAGTCAGGATTTCCAACCAATTCGCGCAGCGCGGCACGGACAAGTGGCACGACGTGGACTGGCAGGAATCGCCGCTAGGTAACCCGATCATTGCCGGCAGCCTGCATTGGCTTGATTGCGAGATTTATGCCGAACACGCCGCAGGCGATCACCTGATCGTGATTGGCGAGGTGAAAGCGTTGGATCTGCAAATCGCTGCTTCCACGCAGCCATTGCTGTATTTCAAAGGGCAGTATCGGAATATCGCCGCGCATGGCGCGATATAAGGTCTCGCCTCCTCCGCCCGGACACCGGCTTACAGCATCTGCCCATGAACGGGGTCTGAAGCCACCGCATTAGGCGACTGCAGCCGAGGCAGCCCGGAGCCATCCGAAGCGCAGCCCCCTTTGGGGCGAGCATCGGAATGGCGCAGGGCAGCCTCGGCGGCTAAAGAACGCCGACGTCCGCAAGCCCGAGACCCTGCCGCTTCGGTGTTGTGAGGCGGGGTTCTTGAGTCGCCGGCGTCCGGGCTGCGGGATTCCGATGCTCGCCCCGGTGGGGCTGCGCTTCGGATCCCTCCGTCCGGCCCCCGCCTCACGGCATCAGCCCATGATCGGGTCCGAAACCAACGCATTAGGCGACTGCCAGCCGAGGACCCCGGAGCCATCCGAAGCACAGCCCCACCGGGGCGAGCATCGGAATGGCGCAGGGCAGCCTCGGCGACTAAAGAACGCCGACGTCCGCAAGCGCGAAGCCCTGCCGCTTCGGTGTTGTGAGGCGGGGTTCTTGAGTCGCCGGCGTCCGCGACCTCGAAGCCCTACCCCCCGCACTGAAGGTACGCCGACGGCGCGACGGCAATCGCGATCTTTCCTTGGATACCATTGTTGGGACTTTCCAGCCGCGCATGAGCCTGTGCAATGTCGGCAAGCGCATAGACCGCGCCCACATGCGGCCGCAACTGGCCGCGCGCGACCAACGCGCTCAATTCATCCAGCTTGCCGCGGTTCTGCCGCGTGAACACGAAGTGGTAGCTCGCGTTCTTGCCCCAAGCCTGGATCAGGTTTTGCGGCTGGGCGATGTCCACGATCGAGACGACCCGCCCCAATTGCGCAAGCGCATCGGGGCTGCGCGCAAGCGTGTCGCCGCCGATGGTATCGAACACGACGTCGACGCCGCGCCCGCCCGTTTCCCGCATGACGGCCTCGACGTAGTCTTCCTTCTCGTAGTCGATGACCACGTCGGCGCCCATGCTGCGCGCGAACTCGGCGTTGGCGGCGCGCACGGTCGTGTACACCTGCGCTCCGATGGCTTTGGCCAGCTGGATAGCCACATGGCCGACGCCGCCCGCGCCGCCGTGCACCAGGACGCTCTCCCCGACTCTCAGCCCCGCGCGCACGACCAGCGCTTCCCAAGCCGTGCCACCCACCAAGCTCAGGCTGGCCGCCTCAAGATGGCTGAGCGCGGACGGCTTCTTCCCGACGATGCCCTGCGCGGCGACGTGGTACTCGGCATAGCTGCCCGGCCCGTCGAAGATTTGCGGGGTGTACCAGACTTCGTCGCCAGGAACGAAAGCCGTCACGCCCGGCCCCACGGCTTCGACCACGCCCGAGACGTCGTGCCCGGTAATGGCCGGCAGCGGCACCAGATCGGCATAATCGCCGCGCCGGACCTGGTAATCCAGGGGATTGATCGAGGTCGCATGTACCCGGACCAGGACTTGTCCCGCCTGCGGCACCGGCTTGGGCAATTCGCGGAGTTCGAACGATTCCGGGCCGCCGAATGATTTGAGTGTCATCGCTTTCATGGTTTTCCTTGTTTCGAAAAATAGGGATATCGGGAAATACCGATATTTACCTGCAAAAAAATTACAGCTCTTTCCCGATGAGCCCGGCAAGAGCACGTATGGTTGCTTCGTTCCGCTTGTAGTAGGTCCACTGCCCAATGCGCCTGGCTTCCACCAGGCCCGCGCGCTGCAGCGTCGCCAGATAGTCGGACACCGTGGACTGCGACAGCCCCACGCCTTCCTGGATGCTGCTGACGCAGACCCCCACCGTATGAACGTCGCCCTCGTCCTGGGGCGGGAAGTTCTTGGCGGGGTCCTTCAGTCCTTTGAGGATCTCAAGGCGCGTACGGTTGGAGAGGGCTTTGAATATTTCGAGCAGATCCATGGCGCCATGATATCGGGATTTCCCGATATGTCAATAAATTGGACTCGCACGAACGCCTGCTCGTCTGCTCACTTGTCCACCGACCGCATGTCGCAAGTCGTCTCCGACGACGAGCAGACGCCGCGAAACCACGCCCGTCCCCGCGTGCGGTCCTTGGACGCCAGCGGCTCGAACGTGTCGCTGTTGCGCATCTGGTAGTCCAGCAACAGCCACTCGCCTTCGCAGGCGGCGATGCCGCGCAGCGTAGCTCTTTCGGTCAGCCAGTCGCTGCCCAGATCCAGCAACCGTTCACTGCCGGTGTCGGGGCGGGCGTAGCCGCGCGCAGACTGGATGCCGACCTGCGCATCCGCGGCCTCGATCCAACCCTCGCCCCGATATACGGGTCGCGGCTTGCTCTGTTCGTCGCCGGTCTTGTCGTCGCTGGCATTTTTGATCTTGAGCCAGCCGTCGCGCGCCTCGGTCACGTCGAAGGTCACGCTGTAGTAGTCGATCTCGGGATCAGGGCCGTCGCCACGAGTCGTCGGCAGGCTGCCCACCACCGCTGCCTGGGCGGATGCCGCCGCGCGCACCTGGATGGCAGGCTTATCGTTCGTCGTCCATCCGGAGAAGCTGCATGCGGTCGGGCCCGGCGGGGTCCAGGCGGCAGGCTTGGAAGGCGTCTGGGCGTTGATGGCCGGCGACACGGCCAGCGCGGCAAGCGCCAGGAAAATCCGTCGCATGGTCATGGGCTTGGTCATATGTCAGTTGCTGTTGATCCAGTCCTGCGCATCCCGCACGAACCAGGGCAGGTTCAGGCGCTCTCCTTCGCCGGATTGTATGGTCAAGCGTTGGTCCGAGGAGCCGGGGGTATCGCTCTTGCCCTGTCCCGTGGAAGGCGCGCGGCTGCGATAGTCCAGCTCGGTTTGCTGGGGAGGTTTATCCGCGCAGGCGGCGATCAAGGTGCATGCGGCCGCGGCAAGGACGGTCCGCAGCGCCGGACGGAATATCTTCATGGTATTCAGGTTCCCGCTGAAGGGCACAGGCCAACGTGCCGGAAAATCAGGGCCTCCAGCCCATACCTTACTCGCAATGCAAAACCAGCGTTGGCGCCTCAGATCGGCATATTGAAATAGACGACCCGTTCCGTCTCCCTGAACCCCAGACGCGTATGCGCGGCCTGGCTCACGACATTGTCCAGCGCGGTATCCGAGGCCAGCTCTTTGCAGCCCCTGTCCCGCGCCCATGCCCGGACGGCGTCGATCAAGGCCCTGGCCGCGCCCTGTCGCCTGGCCTCGGGCATGACATACAGGCCCTCCAGGAACGCCACGGGACTGGAGTCGGTGCCATTGACGTAGTCCGTCCTGATCGCAGCTTCGGCAAGGCCGATCGCCTGCCCGTTGTCGGCGCGCGCCAGGAACTGGACGTATCGGTCCGGCGCGCAAACCTGATCCTCCATGTCTTCCTGATGCTCAGACGCTGACGCGTCAGGCCAGAGCGCCATGCGCAGTTGCAGCCAGGCGGCATCCCGGGAGGAGGTAATCGGGGCGGTTTTCATGGGCAGGGTTTGTGTTCCGGATGACGCGTGGAAATTTATCACCCTGCCCTTCTTGCTGTCGAAGCGTATCCGGCCTCGGCCTGCCCCGCCCTACTCCTGCACCGGCACCGGCACCGTATAGTTCAGCGCCAGCCGGCCGCCATCCGCGTACACCGTCTGCCCGGTGACGTAGCTGGCGTCATCGCTGGCCAGGAACACCGCCACCTTGGCGACTTCGTCCGTCGATCCCAGGCGCTGCATCGGTATGCGCGACAGCACGGTCCTGCGGGCGTCGGGATTGCTGGTGATCGTGGCCAGGATTTCGGTGTCGATGCTGCCGGGGCCGATGGCGTTGACGCGGATGCCGTGCGGCGCCAGGGACAGCGCCATCGACTTGGTCATCTGGCGCACCGCGCCCTTGCTGGCGCCGTAGGCCAGCTGGTCGGGCATCGCCAGTTCCGCCGTCATCGAGGACAGCGTCACGATGGCGCCGTTGCCGCGTCCGCCAGCCACCATGGCGCGCGCGGCGGCCTGCGCGACCAGAAAGGTGCCGCGCACATTGACGTTCATGACCGCATCCAGGTCTTCGAGCTTCAGGTCCAGGAAGTCCGCCGCGCGGATCACGCCGGCGTTGCAGACGCAGATGTCCAGGCCGCCCCAGCGCCGCACGCACTCGTCGGCCAGCTTCTGGGCATCAGCCGGATCGGTCACGTCCGCCACCAGCGCGGCGGCGCGATCGCCCAGCGCGCGGGCCGCGGCCATCAGTTCGGCCTCCTTGCGGTCGGCCAGCAGCACGTATGCACCCTCGGCCGCGAAGCGCCGCGCGATCGCCAGTCCGATGCCACCGGCCGCGCCGGTGACCAGCGCCACCTTGTCCTGCAATCTCATCTCAGACTCCTACGTAGGCGGCCACCAGGTCGGGCCGCTGGGACAATTCCGCCGAGCTGCCGCGCCACACCGTCACGCCCTTGTCGAGGATGACGTTGCGGTCCGACAGGCGCAGCAAGGCCGTGGTGTTCTTGTCCACCACGATCATCGACAAACCTTCGGCTTTCAATTGCGCCAGCACGCGCCAGATTTCAGCGCGCACCACCGGCGCCAGCCCTTCGGTCGCTTCGTCCAGCACCAAGAGGCTGGGGTTGGTCATCAGCGCCCGGCCCAGCGCCAGCATCTGCTGCTCGCCGCCGGATAGCTGCGTGCCCAGGTTGGCGCGGCGTTCGTGCAGGCGCGGAAACAGCTCATACACGCGTTCCAGCGTCCAGCCGCGGCCGCCGCCGCGGTGTATAGCCGTGGCGATCAGGTTTTCTTCCACCGTCAGCGTCGGGAAGATCTGGCGCCCTTCGGGTACCAGCGACAGGCCCAACCGGCCGATGCGGTACGGCGCCAGTCCGCGCAGGGAACGCTCGCCATACCGGATGCTGCCCTGGCTGGCCGGCAGCAGGCCGAACAGGCATTTGATGACGGTGCTGCGGCCCATGCCGTTGCGGCCGATCAGGCCGACGACCTCGCCCTGGCCCACGTCCAGGTCTACGCCGAACAAGGCCTGGCAATGCCCATAGGCCGCCGTCAATCCGCTGATGCTCAACATGGCGGCTCCTTATGCGTCGGCGTCGTCGCCCAGATAGGCGCGGCGCACGTCGGGATGGTTGCGTATCTGTTCCGCGCTGCCGGTGGCGATGACCTTGCCGTAGACCAGCACGCTGATGCGGTCGGCCAGCGCAAACACGGCGTTCATGTCGTGTTCGACCAGCACGATGGTGTAGCGGCCCTTCAGGCTTTGCAGCAAGGCGATCACGCCCGCGCTTTCCGCTGCGCTCATGCCGGCCATGGGCTCGTCCAGCAGCAGTACCGACGGCTCGCCCGCCAATGCCATGGCGATCTCCAGCTGGCGGCGCTGGCCATAGGCCAGGCTGTCCACCTGGGCCTCGGCCACGTCTTCCAGCTTGCAGGCCCGCAGCGCCGCGGTCGCGGCGCTAACCACGTCGGCGCAATCGCGCAAGGCGGTCCAGGCCGACAGGCGCCGGCGGCGCTTGCGCAAGGCTGCCAGGCAGGCGTTGTCCAGCACCGTATAGCTGTCGAACACCGAGGTCACCTGATAGGAGCGCAGCATGCCCAGCGCCACGCGTTCCTGCACCGAGGCGCGGGAAACGTCGGCGGCGCCCAGGCGCACGGCGCCGCCATCGGGCCGCAGTTCGCCAGACAGCAGGTTGATCAAAGTCGTCTTGCCCGCGCCGTTGGGGCCGATCAGCGCGTGCAGTTCGCCAGGCGCCACGTCCAGCGACACGCCGTCGGTCGCCTTCAGGCCGCCGAAGCGGCGCACCAGGTCCTGCGTGGACAATCCAACGGGCGCGGCTGCGGTTTGCATGCTCATGCCGAAGCCTCCTTGGCGATCGCGTCCGGCGGGCGGCGGTCCTGTTGTTCACCCGCGGCCGGGGGCTGGACCGTCGGCGCGGCAGGCGGCGGACGCCGCAGCCAGGCCAGGGAGTTGGCATAGCCGCCCTTGGCCACCATGGCGATGACCACCACCGCCGGCCCCATCAGCAGCATCCAATGCTGCGTCATGCTCTTGAAGGCCTCTTCCATCAGCAGATAGGCAACGGCGCCGAAAATCGGCCCCAGCACATTGCCCAGCCCGCCTATCACCACCATGACGATAAGTTCGCCCGACACCGGCCACGACATATAGCTGGGCGAAGCGAAGGCGGTCAGATTGGCCAGCAGCAGCCCGGCCACGCCGGTCAGCACACCGGAGGCCACGTAGGCCGTCAGGCGCACGCCGAACACCGAATAGCCCAGCGCGTCCACGCGGCGCGGGTTGGCGTGCGTGGCGCGCAGGATCATGCCGAAGGGCGAGCGGCGCAGGCGCAGCATCGCCAGGCTGGACACCAGCAGCACCGCCCAGGCCGCCCAGTACACGGGCTGGCTGCCGCCCAGGTCGAACAGGCCGAAGGAACTGGCTTCGTAGATGTTCAGGCCGTCGTCGCCGCCGTACTCGCGCAGGCTGACCGCCAGGAAATAGAACATCTGCGCAAACGCCAGCGTGATCATGATGAAGCCTATGCCCGAGGTCCGCAGGCAGACCGTGCCGACGATCAGCGCCACCAGCGCGCACACCGCGATGCACACGGCCAGCTGCAGCCAGCCGTTGCCAAACCCGTAATAGCTGAGAATGCCCACGGCATAGCAGCCCAGGCCCAGGAACATGGCGTGGCCGAAGCTCACCAGTCCGGCAAAGCCCAGCACCAGGTTCAGCGCCAGCGCGGCCAGCGCATAGATCAGGATGCGCGCGCCCAGCGTCACGTAGAACGGTTCACCCAGCCATT
The DNA here is from genome assembly GCF_902859965.1 of Achromobacter aegrifaciens. Taxonomy (NCBI): domain Bacteria; kingdom Pseudomonadati; phylum Pseudomonadota; class Betaproteobacteria; order Burkholderiales; family Alcaligenaceae; genus Achromobacter; species Achromobacter aegrifaciens. The sequence goes on along the minus strand of NZ_CADIKO010000009.1, from coordinate 18,368 downwards.
GCGCCACGAAAGGCACGCCGGCCAGGACCAGGTACAGCAAAGGCAGCGCCCAGCGCCGGTATGTGTGTTCTTGCATGATGATCCAACCCCAGTACAAGCGCGCGTCAACGCCGCGCCGAGAAGACCAGGCCTTGCGGCCGGAACGCCAGCACCACGGCCATCAGCACGTAGATCAGCATGGAGGCGAGTGCCGGCCCGACCGCATTGGCGACGGAAGCGTCGAACACGGCGCGCAGCATGTCGGGCAGGAAGGCCCGGCCCAGCGTGTCTATCATCGCGATCAGCAGCGCCGCGACCAGCGTGCCGCGCACCGAGCCGATGCCGCCCACGACGATCACCACCAGCGCCAGGATCAGCACCGGCTCACCCATGCCGGACTGCACCGACAGGATCGGCCCCGCAAGCGCCCCCGCCACGCCTGCCAGCACCGCGCCCAGCAGGAACAGCAGCGTCTTCTGCAGGTCCACGTTGGCGCCCAGCACGCTGGCCATGGGCGCATTGCTGGCGCCGGCGCGGATCAGCATGCCGAAGCGCGTGCGCTGGATCAGGAACCAGGCGCCGACCGCCACCAGCGCGCCCACGCCGATGATCATCAGGCGATACACCGGATAGTCGTTGCCGAACAGGCTGACCGCTCCTTCCAGCCCCTGCGGCACGGCGGCGTAGTACGGCCGGCTGCCCCAGATGACCGAAGCCAGTTCATTGAAGAACATCATCAGCCCGAAGGTGGCCAGCACCTGATAGAGGTGATCATGCTTGTACAGCGGCCGCGCAATCAGGCGTTCCAGCGCCACCCCCACCAGGCCGCTGCCCGTCACCGCCGCCAGGATGGCGAAGGCGAACGAGCCGCTGGCGTTGTAGGCGGTGGCGCCCAGGAAGGCGCCGATCATATACAGCGACCCGTGCGCCAGGTTGATGAAGTTCATGATGCCGAAGATCAGGGTCAGCCCCGAGGACAGCAGGAACAGCAAGGCGCCGAGCTGCAGGCCATTAAGCATCTGCGACAACAGCAAGGATCCGTTCATGGGGCGTCTCCCGGGACGTTACTTCAGCGGGCAGTCGGCCACGTAGGCGTCCTGATGGTCGGTGAACACCTTGGCCAGCTGCTTCAAGCCCACGCCGTCGCCTTCCTTCACGACCTGGTAGGCATACAGGTCCTGCACCGGCATGTTGTTGCTGTTGAAGCGGAACTTGCCGCGCACCGTGGGGAAGTTGGCGCCGGCCGCCTTCACCGCCGCGGCCAGGGCCTTGCTGTCGCCGACCTTGCCGCCCTGCTGCTTGATGGCGGTATCCAGCAGGAACGCCGCGTCATAGCCGCCCACCGCATATTCCGACGGCAAGCGGCCGTACTTGGCCTTGAAGGCCTCGACGAACTTGCGGTTCTGCGGGTTGTCCAGCGTGGTGGCCCAAGGCGTGCCGTAGATCGCGCCCACCGCCTGCTCTTTCAGCGCGGTCAGCGTGTTGGAATCGATCAGGCTTTCCGAGAAGAACGGCAGCTTTTCCATCAGGCCGGCCTGGCGCAGCTGGCGCACGAAGTTCACGCCCACCCCGCCGGTATAGAACACGAACAGCGCGTCGGGCGAGGCCGACTGCATGCGCGAGATCTCGGCCGAGTAATCCAGCTGCCCCAGCTGGGTGTAGATCTCGTCGGCGGGCGCGGCGCCATAGAAGCGCTTGAAGCCCGCCAGCTTGTCCTTGCCGGCCTGGTAGTTGGACGACATCAGGTAGGCGCGCTTGTAGCCCTGGTCCTTGACGTACTTGCCCATGGCTTCGGACATGCTGTCGTTCTGCCAGCCGAGCACGAACAGATTGGGCAGGCACATGCGGCCGGCGATGGGCGCGGGTCCGGCGTTGGTGGACAGCGCCACCACGCCCGATTCCTTGATGCGCCGCAGTTCGGCCATGAGCACGTTGGAGAAGCCCAGGCCGACGATCACGTCGACCTTGTCCTTCTCGATGAACTTCTGCACGATCTGCGCGCCCACGTCGGGCTTGAGCTGGTCGTCGTCGCGGATCACCACCGCCTTCTGGCCGCCCAGGCTGCCGCCCAGCTGCTCGATGCCCAACATCAGGCCGTCGTACTGATCCTGGCCCAATGCCGCCTGGGGGCCGGACAGCACCCCGGTAAAGCCGATGCGGATGTCCGCCATTGCGGCGTTGGCCACGGTCAGGGCCGCGACCGCGGCCAGCGCGGACAGGCCGCGTGCGTATGCTTGCATGCTAAGTCTCCTTGGGGGATGGACGGCGGCGCCGTTCTGCGCGGCGCCTGCCGGTACTAAGGCCTGCTTACAGGTCAGAGCTTCACGCAGACATTGCGCAGCTCCGTGTAGAACTCGAGCGAATGCACGCCGCCCTCGCGGCCGATGCCGGACTGCTTGGCTCCGCCGAAGGCCGTGCGCAGGTCACGCAGGAACCAGGAATTGATCCAGCAGATGCCCACTTCCAGGGCCTGTCCCATGCGATGGGCGGTGCCCACGTTGCTGGTCCAGACCGAGGCCGCCAAGCCGTAGGGCGTGGCGTTGGCCAGGGCGACGGCTTCTTCTTCCGTGTCGAAGGGCGCGATGTGGCAGCAGGGGCCGAAAATCTCCTGCTGGATCACGGCCGAGCTTTCCGGCAGGCCGGTCCAGACCGTGGGCTGGATCCAGGCGCCGCCGGCCAGGTCGTCCGGCATGTCCGGCACGCCGCCGCCGGCCACCACCGTGGCGCCTTCTTCACGGGCGCGGGCGTAGTAGCCCAGCACCTTATCGCGATGGCGCTGCGAGATCAGAGGACCCAGGTTGACGCCAGGATCCTTCGGACGGCCCAGCTTGAAGCCGCGGGCGCGCTCGCCCAGCGCCGCCACGAAGCGGTCGAAGATCGGCCGCTGCACGTAGACGCGCTCGGTGCCCAGGCAGACCTGCCCGGTGTTGTCGAAGGCGGCCCGGGCAATGCCGGCCACCGCCTTGTCGAAGTCCGCATCGGCGAACACGATGCCGGCATTCTTGCCGCCCAGTTCGAAGGACACGGGACGCACGCCCACCGCCGCGGCCTGCATGATGGCTTCGCCGGTGCGGGTTTCGCCGGTAAAGGTGATGCCGTCGACCAACGGATGGCGCGTGAGCTTTTCGCCCGCCGAACCGGGGCCGCGGCCATGCACCACGTTATAGACGCCGGGCGGCACGCCGACCTCGTTCATGACTTCGCCCAGCAACGTGGCCGTGGCCGGGGTGTCTTCGGAAGGTTTGACCACCACGGTGTTGCCGCAGGCCAGCGCCGGCCCCACCTTCCAGGTCATCAGCAGCAGCGGCAGGTTCCACGGGCAGATCACGCCGATTACGCCGCGCGGCACTCGCACGCCGTAGTTCAGGGCATGGCCGCCATCCGGCGTTTCCAGGTCGAAGGTCTCGTTGGGGATGTTGCGCACCAGGTCGGCGAAGATCTTGAAGTTCGCCGCGCCGCGCGGAATGTCCAGATGGCTGGCCAGATCGTAGGGCTTGCCGGTGTCGGCGATCTCGGCGTCGACGAATTCGTCGAAGCGCCGGATGATGCCGTCGGCCACCGCGTGCAGCAGCTCCACGCGCTGCTGCGTCTTGAGTTTGCCCCAGGGGCCGCGCAACGCCGCCTTGGCGGCCCGCACGGCGGCATCGACCTCGGCGTCGCCGGCCTCGTGGATGCGCCCGATCAGCCGGTTGTCGACCGGATCGCGGTTGTCGAACGTCTTGTCCGTGGCGACCCATTCGCCGTTGATGAAATTGCGGAAATCGGTCATTGCGTCCTCGGTTGTGACAGGTCTGCCAGCGCCGCTTCAGGGTCGCCGGCGGTCAGGTATTCCCACATGCGCTCGTAGATCCGGCCCGTGCCCACGGCGCGGGTCGCCGCCTCTTCGGGCGAGAACGTGGGCGCGCCGTCGGCCAGGCCGGCCGAGCGCAGTTGCCATTCGATGCGCGCGGCATCCTCCAGATACCAGGTCAGCACCACGGCATGCATCAGCGATTCGGCTGCCACCACCGCGCCGTTGCCGCGCATGGCCACGGCGCGGGCCGCGCCCAGGGTCTGGGCCACGCCGCGCGCCTGGGCGTCGCTGCGCACCAGTTGCGGGTCATCCCAGAGCGGCACGGACGGAGAGAAATACGAACCCATCCCATGGCGCGGCTGCGGCGTCACGCGGGCCGAGGACAGCGTCATGACCGTGGGCGGCATGGAGCGCACCACTCCGCCCACTTCGGGGCGCATGCGGTAGATGTGCTGGTGGATGCGGACCTCGCCCAGCACGCCCTCGGGCAGTTCGCCGTGCACCGGCACCACCGTGCCCGCCTCGCCCGGTTCGATCAGGCCCATGGGCCGCGCGGCGCATACCAGGAAGTGATCGGCGTCGAGGCGGCTGCTGCAATGGCCGTAAGCGTGGACCAGGCCGGCGCGGGCCAGGCCGCGCGCCGCCGTCCGCACCAGCGCTTCCTGGCCGGCGTCGGCTTTCATCGGCGCGGCGCTCACGTCTTGAACTCCGGGATGTCGGGCTTGGCGCCCCACATGCAGAACGAGGACGGCACTGCGGGGAAGCTGCGCGGCCGGTAGGTCTTCTCGTCTTCGGCGGTGATCAGGCGCACGCCGGTGGAGTACTCGTAGATCATGCCGTCGGGGCCGTCGAAGTACAGGAACATCGCCCCCGAGGTCGGATGGCGCCCCGGGCCGAAGCGGATCGGCACCTGCCATTCCTTCAGCTGGTACCAGGCACGCATGATGTCGTCGATGCTTTCGACCTGGTGGTTGATGTGCTGCACGCCCGGATAGCTGGACGGGAACAGCGCGATCTTGTGGTGCACTTCGTCGATGCGCAGCAAGGGCGCTTCGCCGATGCGGTCGCTGACCCGGGCTGAAAGCAGCCCGGTCCAGAAGGCCTCGTCGCGTCGCGCGTCCAGCGTGCGCAGGCCGATATGCGAAAAGCCCGTCACGCCGGCATCGCGGCTGGGGAAATAGCGGCGGCCGCTGTGGTGCGGCGCGTGCACCAGCTCGATGCGGTTGCCGGACGGGTCGATGAAACTGAGGAAATCGCGTACGTAGCGCTGCTCGGCGTCCTCGCGCTTGCCCGCGGCGACCTGATAGCCGCTGCGCTCCAGCACCGCGCCGGCATGCTCCAGTTCCTCGGACGTGTCCACTTCGAACGCCGTGGTGTGGTCGCGCGGATCGCCTTCGAAATAGCACAGGGTGTGGTCGCGCGAGTCGGATTTGAAATAGACCGCGCCGTGCTCCTTGCGCGCCACTTCCAGCCCCAGCACCGCGGTCGCGTAGCGGACCGCGGATTCCAGGTCGCGGGTACCCAGCCGGACGTACCGGATGTCGTGTAGCCGTATCACTGCTTGTCTCCAGGTTGCGCCTGCCGCCGGCTGATTACCGGTCGTAGTCTCGACGCTTTTTTTCTACGATAAGCAGCATAAATCTCGGCGTCAATAATTTTTATCGAGATTTTTTAAAGCCAGTGATAAAGTAGCTCCCATGTCAGACGGCGCCACCCTCCCCCCGCTTGCCCATTCCGCCTCGGCCAACACCCTGGTCGGCGCGGCCTATGTCAACCTGCGCCGCGACATCATCCAGGGCGTGCATCCGCCGGGCTCGCGCCTGCGGGTCGAACACCTGAAGGACGATTACGGCGTGGGCGCGGGCACGTTGCGCGAAGCGCTGGCGCTGCTGGTGTCCGACGCGCTGGTCATCGCGCAAGGACAGCGCGGCTTTCACGTCACGCCGATTTCGCTGGAAGACTTCCGCGACATCACCGAGAACCGCGTGCTGCTGGAGACCCAGGCCCTGCGCCAGTCCATCGCCCTGGGCGATGACGACTGGGAAAGCGCGGTGCTGGCCGCCTTCCACCGTCTGAGCAAGGCCGAACAGCGCCTGGCAGCCGACCCCGACACCCGTTTTGAAGAGTGGGAACAGCGCAACCGCGAGTTCCACCGCGAACTGATCCGCGCCTGTCCGTCGCGCTGGCTGCATCATTTCCTGGGCATCCTGTACCAGCAGGCCGAACGCTATCGACGCCTGACCGTCACGCGCAAGCCCATCGCGCGCGACCTGGACGACGAACACAAAGGCATCCTGGACGCCACGCTGGCGCGCGATGCGGACCGCGCCTGTGAATTGCTGGCCGCCCACATCCGCCTGACCTACGAGGCCGTGGCGCGCCTGCCTTCCACGCTGTTCACCCCGGATTGAACGCCGCGTCAGTTGAAAAAAACCCACACCGGCACGCGCCTACCCGTTGATTCGCCTACACCACTTCTATAGAATCTTCAATTCGGGCCTCTGCCCATTCCCTTTCCCCACATCTCACACCATTGGGAGGCGCAAGATGATGAATCCGCATACCGCCATCCCGCGCGTGTCCCCGCGACGTCATTAAGTCGTCGCCCGCGCGGACCCATCGCTGGATGCCTATCTAGCGACCGGTCCTCCGTGCCCGCCCCAAAAACCTGAACGCAATCGCCCGCGCCTCGCCGCGCAGGCCGCTCCTTCCTCTTTCCACACAAGGACTCCCGGCGTCCTGGTGACGCCGGGCCATTGCAATGGCCAGAAAAAAAATCGATCTACGAGGACAGACCTTCAAGGATGTCCTTGGCTTTACCTTCCGCCATTGGCGCGCGCAGCCCTGGCGCACCTCCGGCATCATCGTGCTGGCCCTGCTGTCGGCGGTGACCGACGTGCTGACGCCGCTGTACGCCGGCAAACTGGTTGACGCCGTGGCCTCGGGCGCGGCTGGCGACGAGATCGTCTGGAGCGCGGCGCTGACCGCGTTCTGGCTGCTGCTCGCGCTGGGCATCGGCGGCACGCTGCTGCGTCAGGCCGTGTTCCAGAACATCATCACCTTCACGCTGAAGATGATGAACGGCATCGTCTCCAACGCGTTCTACCGCGTGCAGCGTTTCTCCACGGACTGGCACGCCAACAGCTTTGCCGGCTCCACGGTGCGCAAGATCACGCGCGGCATGTGGGCGGTCGACATCCTGAACGACACGCTGCTGATCGCGCTGCTGCCGTCGGTCGTGATGCTGGTGGGCGCCACCGCGCTGCTGGGTGTGCACTGGCCCATCATGGGCCTGGTGGTGGGCCTGGGCTCGGTGCTGTACATCGCCGTGACCGCGGCGCTGTCGCTGGGCTATGTGGCGCCGGCCGCGCGCCTGGGCAACGCCTGGGACACGCGCATGGGCGGCGCCCTGGCCGACGCCGTCAGCTGCAACGCGGTGGTCAAGGCCTTCGGCGCCGAAGACCGCGAAGAAGTCAGGCTGGACCGCGTGGTCGACAAATGGCGTCGCCGCACCCGCCGCACCTGGATCCGCGGCACGATCAACGGCGGCATCCAGGGCGCCATGCTGGTCGCCATGCAGGCGGGCATCCTGGGCGCGTCGCTGCTGCTGTGGTCGCGCGGCCAGGCCAGCGTGGGCGACATCACCTTCGCCCTGACGATGTTCTTCATGCTGCAGGGCTACCTGCGCGACGTAGGCATGCACATCCGCAACCTGCAACGCTCGGTCAACGACATGGAAGAACTGGTCGCGCTGGAAAAGCAACCGCTGGGCGTGGACGACCGGCCCGGCGCGGGCGAGCTGCGCGTGACGGCCGGCGAGATCCGCTTCGAGGACGTGACGTTCCGCTATGGCGCGCACGACAAGGCGTTGTACGACCATTTCTCGGTACGCATCGCCCCGGGCGAACGGGTCGGCCTGGTCGGCCATTCGGGTTCGGGCAAGACCACGTTCATCAAACTGATCCAGCGTTTGTATGACGTGAACGACGGCCGCATCACGATCGACGGGCAGGACATCGCCCAGGCGCGGCAGGCGTCCCTGCGCAGCCAGATCGCCATCGTGCAGCAGGAGCCGGTGCTGTTCCACCGCACGCTGGCGGAGAACATCGCCTATGCCCGCCCCGGCGCCACGCAGGCCGAGATCGAGCAGGCGGCGCGGCTGGCCAGCGCCCATGACTTCATCATGGCGCTGCCCAAGGGCTACGACACGCTGGTCGGCGAACGCGGCGTCAAGCTGTCGGGCGGCGAACGCCAGCGCGTGGCCCTGGCCCGCGCCTTCCTGGCCGATGCGCCCATCCTGATCCTGGACGAAGCCACGTCCAGCCTGGACAGCGAAAGCGAGGTGCTGATCCAGCAGGCCATGGACCGTCTGATGGTGGGTCGTACCACGCTGGTGGTGGCGCACCGCCTGTCGACGGTGCGCGCGCTGGACCGCCTGCTGGTGATGGACCGCGGCCGCGTCATCGAGGAAGGCAGCCATGACGCACTGATCCGCCTGAAGGGCGGTCTGTACCGGCGCCTGTTCGAACGCCAGGCGCTGGAGCTGACCAAGGGCCTGACGCAGTCCGAACTGCTGGAGGACGGCGCGGTTCCGCCGCTGCCGAAGGATGAGGAAGCCGACGAGTCCTCGTACGCCTACGCCAAATAGGCCGGACAGCCGGTCCCGTAGCGCAAGCTGCGGGACCGGCCGCTTCAGGCCGGACGCTGGGCCACGGTCAGGCGCAGGCCGAAGCCGATCAATGCCAGCCCGAACACCCGGCTCTGGATCTTCTGCGCACGGGGGCTGGCCGACATCCAGCGCCCCACCGCCCCGCCCGCCAACGCGCACGGCACGTCCAGCGCCAGGCCCAGGCTGACCAGGATCACGCCCAGCACGGCGAACTGCTGGCCTATCGGCCCCTGGGCGGGCGACACGAATTGCGGCAGCAGCACCGAGCAGAACAGCAAGGCCTTGGGATTGAGCACATTGGTCAGCACGCCGCTCAATAGCGCCGGCCCCAGCCCCGCGCGGCTCGCGGGCGCCTGCCCGGTGGCATCGTAGGACACGGGTCCTGCGCGCAATAGCCGCACGCCCAACCAGACCAGATAGCATCCCCCCACCGTGCGCGCCGCGTCGAACGCCCAGGGATGCGTCTTGAACAGCGCCGCCAGTCCCAGCGCGGCCAGGGTCACGTGCGCGGCCCGCGCGATGGCCAGCCCCACGGCCACCGCCAGCGCCTGCCCTCTGCCGCGCAGCACGCCGGTTTCCAGCAGCAGGATCATGTCGGGTCCCGGCACCACGTAGACGATCAGCAAAGCCCCTAGAAACATCGCCATATCCGCCATTTTCCCGCTCCTTTTCGTCCTGGCTCAGGCGATCATTCTAGGAAAACCAGGCTGGCATGTGCATCCTATTCATGCCATTCGATTTATGATGATTGGCATATTCCGCCAATCCAATAATCCTTATCCTGATTTCATGCCAAAACGCGAATTGGACGCCTACGACCGCCGGATCCTCGAGGCCCTGCAGCAGAACGGCCGGCTGACCAATGTCGAACTCGCCGAGCAGATTGGCCTGTCCCCTTCGCCCTGCCTGCGGCGGGTGCGGCTGCTGGAAGAAGCCGGCGTCATCCAGGGGTACGAAGCCCGCCTGGCGCCGGACGAAGTCGGCCTGGGCCTGACCGTCTTCGTCGGCATCAAGGTGGAGCGGCACCACGAGCGCGACTCCGCCCTGTTCCGCGAGGAGGTCAGCACCTTGCCGGAAGTCATCGCCGCGCATCTGGTGTCGGGCGAGTCCGACTTTCTGCTGCAGGTAGTGGTGCCCGACCTGCGCGCCTACGAACGCTTCCTGCTGGGCACGCTATTGAAGCTGCCCGGCGTGAAGGACATACGCAGCAACTTCGCGATCCAGACCGTCAAGCCGCAAAGCCCGCTGCCGCTGGATCATCTGGCGAAGTGAGCGCGCCGCGCGCTCGAACTCAGGCCATCGCGGCCGCGGCCCGGTCCACCGCCTGCGAGCGGCGTTCGAAGCGCGCTTGCGACATCTCCAGATAGCGCTGCACCACGGCCGGCTCCGAGGTCTTGGGCGTGCCACCGGGAAACGGTGGTTGGGGGTCATATTCGATCTGCAGCTGTATCAGCTTGGCCACGTCCTCGCCGCACAGGTCCGCCACCACCTTCAGCCCCATGTCGATGCCCGAGGTCACGCCGCCCGCGGTGTACAGGTTGCCGTCCACGCACATGCGCTCGTCGCTGGGGATGGCGCCGAAGCGCGACAGCAGTTCGCGCGCGCGCCAATGGCTGGAAGCGCGCCTGCCGCGCAACAGGCCAGCCGCGCCCAGCAACAGCGAACCGGTGCAGATGCCGAATACGTAGCGTGCCCCCAGCCCCTGCGCGCGCGTGAACGCTACCCAGTCGGCGTCGACAATGGCATCATCCGTGCCCGGCCCGCCTGGCACCACCAGCAGGTCGCAGGGCGGCGCCGATGCGATGGTCTGCGTGGGCACGAAACACAGCCCGCGATCGCTACGCACCGGATCGCGCGTTTTTGCGACAAAATCCACGGTGAAGCCCGGCGCGCCTGCCAGCACTTCATACGGCCCGGTCATATCCAGCTGGGTCAGCCCTTCGAACAAGAGAAAATTCACATGCATGACGATGCTCCGTTAGAAACGACGACTCCCAGCATAGGCGGACGCGCCCGGACGCGTGCGCCAAATACGGCGCCGGATGCGCCATTGCGCGTGCAGTTCGTCCTGTATGACGGCTTCCAGCCGCTGGATCTGGCCGGACCGTGGCAAGCCTTCAGTTCGGCCAACGAGGAAGCCGGCCGCAAGCTCTATCGCCTGGGCACCATCGCCGCGACGCCGCTGGTCTCCACCTGGGAACAGGGCCTGCGCATGCAGGTGGACGGCACTTTTGCCGACGATGGCGATGAGCGCCTGGACATGATGTTCGTGCCCGGCGGCCCCGGCGCCGATTTCGCGGGCGCCCATGGCGAGACGCGCGCCTGGCTGCGCCGCCGCGACGCGACCGCCGGGCGCACCTGCAGCGTATGCACCGGCGCCTTCGTGCTGGCCGCCGCCGGCCTGCTGGACGGCCGCGCCGTCACCACCCACTGGCGATCGGCCGACCGGCTGCGCCAGCTTCATCCCGCCCTGCGCGTCGAAGACGACCGCATCTACGTCGAAAGCGGCAAATACTGGACCTCTGCCGGCGTCACCGCCGGCATCGACCTGGCGCTGGCGCTGATCGAACGCGACTTCGGCGCGGACCTGTCGCAACGGGTTGCGCGGCGGCTGGTGGTCTTCATGCGCCGCAACGGCGACCAGCGCCAGTACAGCCAGGCGCTGCGTTTGCAGGACCGCGTGGCCGCACCATTCCGGGACCTGGTGGAAAAAATTGAGGCGCAGCTATCGGCGCGCTGGTCGGTCGACGACATGGCCGACGCCTGCCAGATGTCGCGCCGCACCTTCCAGCGTAAATTCGCCGCGCATTTCGGCGTCGCGCCCATGGAAGTGCTCAAGCGCCTGCGCCTGGAGCGGGCGCAGGCGCTGGCGGCGTCCGGCAAGGTGTCCAGGAAGGAAATGGCGCGCGAGTTCGCCATACACGCGCCGCCGCAAGGGACGGCGCCGCAAGCCTGAGCAACCGCGCAACGCAACAAGCGGCTAGCCGGCAAGCCCCACCGACACTCCCCCGCACACATACAGCATCTGTCCCGTCATGAAGCCCGCCCGCGGGTCCATGAACATGGACACGGCATGGGCGACCTCTTCGGGTCGGCCCACGCGCCCCGCCGGGATCGCCGCCTCCAAAGCCAGCGTCTGCGGCGCGCCCGGCGGGTTGGACTGGTTGAACAGTTCAGTCGCGATGGGTCCGGGCGCCACGGTATTCACCGTGATGCCGCTGCCCGCCAGCTCCAACGCCCAGGTGCGCGTCATCCCGGCCAGCGCCGCCTTGGAAGCGCCGTAAACCGTGCGCCCGTCCTTGCCCAGGGCGGCGCGGCTGCCAATGTTCACCACCCGCCCGTAGCCCGCCGCCCGCATGCCGGGCAGCAGGGCCTGCATCAGCAGCACCGGCGCCGTGACGTTCAGCGCCATGATCCGCGCCATCTGTTCCTGGGTCACGTCCCCGATGCGCGCGACCTGGATCATGCCGGCGTTGTTGACCAGATGCAGGACCTGGCGCTCGGCCGCCAACGCCTGCGCCGCGGCAATGGTGGCCAGCGCGTCGCCCAGGTCGACCGAACGGAACGTTTCGCCGGGCAGGAGCGCTGCGGGCGCGCCGCGGCTGAAGTTGACGACCTCGAAGCCATCTTCGATCAGGCGCGCGACGATGGCGCGGCCTATGCCCCGGCTGCCGCCGGTGACCAGTGCGGTGGGCGTTTTCATTGCGCGGTGATTCCCTTGTCCTTGATGAGTCCGCCCCACTTCTTGCGTTCCCCGGCTTCGAAGGCCGCCAGGTCCGCGCCGAAGAGCGTGCCGGGCCTGGCGCCCATGCCGGCAAAGTTGGCCGCGACGGCCGGGTTCTTCAGCCCGCTGCGCGCGGCTTCGATCAACTGCTTGACCACGGGTTCCGGGGTATTGCGCGGGGCGTAGAGCGCAAACCAGGCGGTGACGTCAAAGCCCGGCAGTCCCGATTCCGCCACGGTGGGCAGGTTGGGCACCGAGGCGTCGCGCGCGGCCGACGTGACCGCCACGCCCCGCACCAGATTGCCATCCTTGATCTGCGCCAGCGCGCCCGGCAGGTTGTCGAACAGCAGGTCGACCTGCCCGCCCGCCACCGCCGGCAGCGAGGCGGACGTGCCCTTGAAAGGCACGTGCAGCATGGTCACGCCGGCCATGGCCTCGAAATAGGCCCCGGTAAGATGCACCGAGGACCCTATGCCCGGCGACGCATAGGTCAGCTTCTTGTCCTTGGACTGCTGGGCCGCCTTGATCACGTCGGCCACCGTCTTGTAGGGCGACTTGGCGCTGACGGCGATGACGTTGGGCGTGGTGGACACCAGCGCAATGGGCACCAGGTCGCGTTCGGGGTCGAACGCCATGTTGTTGTAGAGGAACTGGTTGATGGTCTGGGTGCCGATGGTGCCCAGGCCCAGCGTGTAGCCGTCGGGCTTGGCGCGCGCCACGTAGGCCATGCCGATATTGCCGCCCGCGCCGGGCTTGTTCTCGACCAGCACAGTCTGCTTCAGGCCCGGCTCCAGCGCGTGAGCGATGGCGCGGCCAAAGATGTCGGCGCCGCCGCCCGGCGGATACGGCACGACGACGGTCACGGGATGATCGGGATAGCCGGCGGCCTGGGCCGCGGGCAAGGTCAGGAAGGCCAGCGCGGCCAGGGCCGGCGCAGTGATCGCCAACCTGCGCTGCAGGAATTGCGTCATGGGCTTGTCTCCTATCGAACCCGCTGATTGCGGATTTCTTTTTAAAGTACGTAAATACGTACTATATTCATAAGAACATAGAAAACCTCCAGGAGACAAGCAGATGAAACGCTGGACCCAACGCCCCGAAGGCTCCACCTGGGGCGACTTCGGCCCGGATGACGAGATCGGCCGCCTGAACCTGCTGACCGAGGAAAAAGTGCTGCAGGCGGTGCGCGAAGTGCGCACGGGCAAGGTGTTCTGCCTGTCCCTGCCGCTGGACCTGCCTGGCGGCAACGTGCTGAACCCGCGCCGCCACGCGCCGATGCTCAAGCCCACCTTCCGCGAAGGCACGCCCTACCTGAACTTCCAGATGTCGCAGGTGCAGCCCGAAGCCGTGGACGTGCTGTCCGACGACCAGGTCACGCTGTCCATGCAGTACTCCACCCAGTGGGACGGCCTGTGCCACGTGGGCGCGCTGTTCGACATCCAGGGCGATGGCCAGGCGCGTCGCGTCTACTACAACGGCTACGCCGCCGGCGTGGACGTGTTCGGCGGCGCGGATCCCGACAAATCGGACGACGCCTGCTGCCCGCCCGGCGGCTCGTACGCGCGCAAGCTGGGTATCAACCGCTACGCCGAAAAAGGCATGCAGGGCCGCGGCGTGCTGGTGGACCTGGCGCGCGCCTACGGCCCCGGCCGCACGGTCGTCGACCTGGCGGCCCTGCAGGCCGCCATGCGGGCACAGAACGTGACGGTCGAACACGGCGACATGTTGGTGCTGCGCACGGGCTTTGCCGAGGCGATCGTTGCCATGGACGGCCAGCCCGATCCGCACAAGCTGGAGCAGACCGGCGCCGTGCTGGACGGCTCCGACCCGGCGCTGCTGGACTGGATCACGCAATCCGGCATCGCCGCGATCTGCGCCGACAACTACGCGGTCGAAGCCTATCCGGCGCGCACCTCCGGCCCCGGCCACTCCATCCTGCCGCTGCACCACCATTGCCTCTTCAAGCTGGGCCTGCCGCTGGCCGAACTCTGGTACCTGAAGGACCTGGCCGACTGGCTGCATGCGCAAGGCCGCAGCCGCTTCCTGCTGACTGCCCCGCCCTTGCGCATGCCTGGCGCGGTGGGTTCTCCCGTGACGCCCATCGCCACGGTGTAAGCCATGAACATGCCGTACTCGACGTTCTCCGAACACCTGGACGCCTTGGTCGCGCGCCGGCCCGATGCGCCGCTGCTGATCGACCAGGACCAGCCCATCGGCGCCGCGCAACTGCGGACGCAAAGCCGCGCGCTGGCCGCCGGCCTTGCCCGCATCGGCGTGCGCCCGGGACAGCGCGTGGCGGTCTGGCTGCCCAATTGCGCCGCCTGGGTGGAATCGTTCCTGGCCTGCGCGCACCTGGGCGCGCTGGTGCTGGCGGTCAATACGCGCTTCCGGGCGCTGGAGCTGGCCGACATCCTGGGACGCGGCAAGGCGGACTGGCTGGTGTTCTGGCCGGGGTTCAAGGGCATAGACTTCCAGGGCATCCTGGGCGAAGTGGCGCCGGAACACCTGGAGCGCCTGCAAGGCGTGATCGCGCTGACGAATGCCGACGAGGCGCTGCCCCCCAGCTTCCGTGGCAAGCCGGCGCACCGCTACCAGGACCTGCAGTCCTGCACCGACACAGCGCCGCCGGCCCAGCCCAATGCGGGCGTGCTGTGCTTCACCACGTCCGGCACCACCTCCAAGCCCAAGTTCGTGCTGCACGACCAGCGCACCTTGTTGAACCACGGCGCGGCCGTGGCGCGGGCCTATGGCTATGACGAGGGAAGCTGTGTACTCGCCAGCGCGCCGTTCTGCGGCGCCTTTGGCTTCGCGACGCTGGTCGGCGGCCTGGCGCAAGGCGCGCCCGTGGTCTGCGCGCCGGTGTTCGACACCGCCCAATCCGCCGCAGCGGTGCGCCGCCACGCGGTGACGCACACCTACGCCAACAACGAGGCCTTGGTCGGCATGATGCGGGCGGGAGCCCAAGGCGACTTCGCCTCGGTACGGCTGTTTGGCTTCGCCAGCTTCACGCCGGCGCTGGACAACATGCTGGACCTGGCCCGCGAGGCCGGCGTGCCGCTGACCGGCCTGTATGGTTCCAGCGAGCTGGTGGCCCTGGTCGCCGGCCAGCCGCGCGATCCCGCCGAGGGCGACGTGTCCGCGCGCCACCAGCCCGGCGGCAGGCTGATCTACCCCGAGGCGCGCGTGCGCGCCCGCGATCCCGCCACGGGCGAAATCCTGCCGCATGGCCAATCCGGCGAACTCGAAATCCTCTCGCCCAGCCTGATGCAGGGTTATCTGGACAATCCCGAGGCCACCCGCGGCGCCTGCACGGATGACGGCTACTTCAAAACCGGCGATCTCGGCTACACGCTGAATCCGCGCCAGTTCGTGTTCCAGACCCGCATGGGCGATTCGCTGCGCCTGTCCGGCTTTCTGGTCAATCCGGTGGAAATCGAACAGGTAGTCGAAACCCTGCCGGGCGTGCGCGCCTGCCAGGTGGTCGGCGCCACGCAAAAGGGCAAGACCGTGCCCTATGCCTTCGTGCTGCTGCAGCCGGGCGCAGCCGCCGACCCCGCGGGCTGGACCGCCGCGTGCAAAGCCGCGATGGCGGGCTTCAAGACGCCGGCGGGCTTTACCGTGCTGGATGCATTCCCCTCGGTGGAAAGCGCCAACTCGGTCAAGATCCAGAAGCACCGGCTGCGCGAAATGGCCGATGCCATACTCGCGGCCCCGACCACGACGCCTTCCGCCTGAACATGCCCGACCCCAAGCTCTTCTCGCGCAGTCCCCAGCCGCTGTATCTGCAGGCGGCGGCGCTGTTTCGCAGCAATATCCAGAACCGCACCTGGCGGCCCGGCCAGCAGATCCCGCCGCTGGAAGCGCTGATGGAAACCTATGGAATCTCGCGGGCGACCATCCGCCAGGCGTTCGGCCTGCTGGAAGACGATGGCCTGATCCGCCGCTCGCGCGGATCGGGCACCTTCGTCAATGCCGAACTGCCCGAAACGCCCACCCTGCTGATCCCCAAGACCTGGGCCGAAACCGTGGAACTCAGCAATCAGCTGGGCACGGTTTCACTGGTGGAGTCCAACGCCGATTCGCCCCTGCCCGACACGCTGGGCATGCCTTGCGGCGCCGACCGCAGCGGCAGCTTCCAATACTTGCGGCGGGTGCACACGACCGATGGCGCCCCCTTCTGCTATAGCGAGGTCTTCCTGGATAGCGCGCTGTTCCGCAAGCATCGCGCCCGCATCCGCAAAAGCACCGTGGCGCCGGTGCTGGACCAGTACTACGGCACACGCATCAGCGAAGCGCGCCAGGTGCTGAACGTGATCCAGGCCGGCCAGGAATCCGCCGAGTCCCTGCAGATTCCCGTGTCCTCGCCCGTGGCGGAAATACGCCGCTACGCCTGCATCGATGGCCGCGTGGTGTACTTCGCGCGGCTGGAGTTCCCGTTCAGCAAGGTGCGGATGGAATTCGACCTGCTGTCCCATCGCTAGACCACATTCAAGACAAGGAGGCATCCCACCTCGACCCGCCAGCGTCAAGCCAGAACAGAGCGCCGCAGCAGATCCCCAAGCGCCAGCAGTATCCGAACAAGATCCGGCATAAAGGAGACCCACCATGAAATGCCGTAGAACCCCCCGGATTTCCCTGAAGTTGCGCAGCACGCTAGCCCTGTTATCCGCCTTTGCCGCCGCGCCCTGCGCCATGGCGCAGGCGATCTCCGACGACGTGGTCCGCCTGGGCCTGATCCTCGACATGAGCGGCGTGTACGCCGACGTCACGGGCAAAGGCAGCGCGACCGCCGCCGAAATGGCCATCGCCGACTTCGGCGGCAAGGTGCTGGGCAAGAAGATCGACCTGATGGTGGTGGACCACCAGAACAAGGCCGACATCGCCGCCGCCAAGGCACGCGAGTGGTACGACACCCAGAAGGTCGACGCCATCATGGACGTGGCCGGCTCCGCCCCCGCGCTGGCCGTGCTGGAAGTGGCGCGCGAGAAAAAGAAGATCGTGGTGTTCAGCGGACCTGGCACCGAGCGCATCACCAACGACCTGTGCTCGCCCTATTCCGTGCACTACACCTACGACACCTGGTCGCTGGCCAACACCACGGCGCGCGCCACGGTCGAGCAAGGCGGCAAGAGCTGGTACTTCCTGACGGCCGACTACGCTTTCGGCCACACCTTGCAAGCGTCCGCCACCGAAGTCGTCAAGGCCAACGGCGGCACCGTGCTGGGCGCATCGCGCCACCCGCTGGGCTCCAGCGACTTCGCCTCGTACCTGCTGCAGGCCCAGGCCAGCCGCGCGCAGATCGTGGGCCTGGCCAACGCCGGCGGCGACACGGTCAACGCCATCAAGGCCGCCAGCGAATTCGGGCTGACCAAGGGCGGCCAGAAAATGGCCGGGCTGCTGCTCTACATCAATGACATCCACGCCATCGGCCTGGACGCCGCCGCCGGATTGACGCTGACCGAGGCCTTCTACTGGGACATGAACGACCAGACCCGGGCCTGGTCCCAGCGCTACTACGACAAGCTCAAGAAAATGCCCAACATGAGCCAGGCCGGCACCTACTCGTCGGTGATGCACTACCTGAAGGCGGTGCAGGCAGCCGGCACCGACGAGCCCACGGCGGTGATGAAGCAGATGAAGTCCATGCCCATCAACGACTTCTTCGCCACCAACGGCCGCATCCGCGAGGACGGCCGCATGGTGCATGACATGTACCTGTTCGAAGTGAAGAAGCCGTCCGAGTCCAAGCGGCCCTGGGACTACTACAAGCTGGTGGCCACCCTGCCCGGCGACCAGGCCTTCATGCCGCTGTCGCGCTCGTCCTGCCCGCTGGTGAAGAAGTAGCGGTGACGCGGGCGCCCGGTGGGCGCCCGCCATGTCATGCCCGCAGCTTGCGGTCCAGTTCCAGCACCGACTGGTACAGCACGCGGGTGCCATCCAGCAGCTGCGCGGGTTCGATCCACTCTTCTGGACAGTGGCTGCGGCCGTTCAGGCAGGGGATGAAGATCATGCCGATGGGGCCGGTGGGCGCCATGTAGACCGCGTCGTGGCCCGCGCCGCTGGGCAGGCGCATGGAGGCGTAGCCGAGCTGGTCGGCGGCGGCCTGCACCGCGTCCATCACCAGCGGCGTGCAGTCCGTGGGCCGCGCGCGGCTCAGCTGCGTGAAGCTTGCGGACAGGCGCAACGCGGTCAGGTCGGTGGCC
>NZ_CADIKO010000008.1:0-111244 GCF_902859965.1 Achromobacter aegrifaciens | reverse complement strand
GGGTGTGGGCCACTTCGATGCCGGCCAGCACGCCGATGATGCCGTCGAAACGGCCCCCTGCCATCACGGTGTCGCAATGCGAGCCGGTGGCGATGGGCTTGCGCGCGGGATCGCGCCCGGCCAGCGTGCCTATCAGGTTGCCGCCAGCGTCCAGGCGGGTCGCCAGGCCCGCGGCCTCGAATTCGCCGCGCAGCCAGGCGCGGGCCTCGTCGAACAACGGCGAGAATGCACGGCGGGTCCAGGGGACGTCGGGCAGGGTGAAACGGGAAAGGGTTTCGACGCGGGCCCAGAGGCGCTCGGCGTTCAGGGGAGGAAACTGCACAGACATTGCCGTTTCCCTCAGGCCTGGCGCGGACGCAGGAAGCGGCCGTCGCCCTTCTGATTGACGATGCCCTTGCCATCGTAGACCTGCTGGCCGCGGCACCAGGTGCCCGCGACGCGCACGGTGAACTCGCGGCCTTCGAACGAACTCCATTGCACCGCCGACAGGCTGGTAGACGGATCGAAGGCATAACGTTCCGGCTTGAGGATGACGATGTCGGCGTCCTTGCCCACCTCCAACGAACCCTTGCGGTCATCCAGCAGGAAGTGCTGCGCGGGGTTGCGGCTCAGTTGGCGCACCACCATGGACGGCGCGATGCCATGCTCTTCGCAGCCGGTCCAGAAAGCGGGCAACAGCGTTTCCAGGCCCGGGCCGCCGGACGAGTTCTTGAATACGTTCGGATTCTGCTTGCGCTCCAGGCCCCAGCTGACATGGTCCGACGACACGAAGGTGCATTCGTCCTTGGCGATATGGGTCCAGAGCAGGTCGACCTCGGCCTTGGGACGGATCGGCGGATAGTGCTTGGTCTTCGCGCCGAAGCGGCGGGTGTGCTCTTCGTGGTTCAGCATCAGATACTGCACGCAGGTTTCGATGCTGGCGCGATGGCCGTTGCGGCGGTACATATTGCAGATCTCGAAACCGCGGGAAGTCGACACGTGTACCGCATGGGCGCGCGCGCCGGTTTCGGCGCCGATCTCATAGATCAGCGCCGTCGCCAGGTTCTCGATCAGCGGCGTATGCGCGCGCATGAACGCGTCCCAGCCGGTGTCGTCGGCCTCGACCAGCCGCGCGATGTTCTTGCGGGTCAGTTCCTGCATCTGGTTGTGCACGCCGCAAACCAGTCCGGATGGAGCGATCAGGCGGAAGGCTTCGTACAGATCGTCTTCCTCGATGCGGGGAAATCGGCCCGGGGTCGCTTCGAAGGTCGAAAACTTGAAGGCGCATACGCCGCCTTCGATTAGCCCCGCCGCGGCCGCCAGGCCGTGCTGGGTGTTCAGGGTGCCGAACAGCGCCACGTCCACATGGCAATCGCGCTCCACCTCGGCGATCTTGGCGTCGAGCTGCGGACGCGAAGCCACGGGTTCCGGATCGTCGTAGGGCATGTCGACCATGACCGTCACCCCGCCGGCGGCAGCCGCGCGCGATGCCCAGCCCAGTCCTTCCTGGTTCAGCTGGCTGCCCGAATGCACCTGGCCGTCGACCACGCCGGGCACGATCCACTGGCCCCGCGCATCCACGCTGTCGCGGCCCGCGGGGGCCTCGCCAGCGCCGCGCGCCGCGACCTTGCCGTCCCTGACCGCCAGCCAGCCGTCCATCACCACGCCATCCGGGTCGACGATGTTGCCGCGCACCACCAAATCGAAATCGCTCATGACCGCTTCCATCCTGTGTTGAGTGCAAGCAGTGTAGGAGCGGCCATCCAAAACGTCTTATGCTTATATGTGCGTGAGAATTAACATCAGGTTAAGCATATGAAATTGAATCTGCGGCAGATCGAAGTCTTCCGGGCCATCATGCTCAGCGGCTCCATCAGCGGCGCATCCAAGCTGCTGTTTGTTTCGCAGCCCGCGGTCAGCCGGCTGATCGCCTATACGGAGCAGCGCCTGGGCTTGATGCTGTTCCAGCGCATCAAGGGCCGGCTGTACCCCACCCCTGAGGCCCACCGGCTGTTCGTGGAGGTCACGGCGCTGTACCAGAACGTGCAGCGCGTGAACGAGGTCGCCGACAATCTCGCCGAAAACCGCGAGGGGCAACTGCGCCTGTCCTGCAGCCCCAGCCTGGGCCAGTCCTTGCTGCCCCGCGCCATCGCGCTGTTCCGACGGCAATTCCCGGAAGTGCGCATTGTCCTGCAAACCTTGATCCCCACGGTGATGCAGCAATCGCTGTTGACGCAACAGGTGGAACTGGGCGTGGCCTACATGCCGGTGGAACACCCCAGCCTGGCGTGGCAGCCGCTGTATGAAAACCAGATCGTGGCGGTGCTGCCAAAAGGGCATCCGCTGGCGGCGCGCGGCCGCGTGACGGTGCACGATCTGGCCGAAGAGCCGCTGATCGGTTACAGCGCGGACATTCCCTTCGGCATGTTGATCAACAAGCTGTTCGGCGGCGAACATGCACAACCCGAACCGCGCATCGAGGTCCAGCAGGCGCACGTCGCCTGCGCCCTGGTCCAAGCTGGCGCAGGCGTGGCGCTGGTGGACGAGATTACGGTAGCCGGGCCGATCTGGTCGGAAGTGGTGACCCTGCCGATCATCGGCACCGTGAACGCGCCGGTCAATGTGTTTCATCTCGCGCTCCAGCCCCTGTCCCGGCTGGCGCTAGCCTTCATCGACGTGCTCCACAAGCTCGACCAGCGCGGCTGAATCAGCCCGGCGCCTCGATCACGCGCCTAGGGGATATCCCTCAGACCCTTTTCCCGCTGCCCAACCGCTCCGCTATGAGCGCGTCCAGCAATTAACATCATGTTATGTACAAAGCATAAAAGGTAATACGACATTATCAGGGCTGCTTCCTATGATCCCCCCGTCCATCCCGCAACCGTTGCGGGAATCATTGAAATGAGCAACCGGGAGGAAAGGCGTCATGGGAAGAATTTTGACGATGCAAGATGTCGAGGCTGCGGTTCGGGGCGGGTCGGTATTCGCCTGCGGCGGAGGCGGCTGGGCCGAGCATGGGCGTGAGCTGGGCTCGCTTGCCGTCACCATAGGCCGCCCTGAACTGGTAACCATGGATGAGGTGCCGGACGACGCCTGGATCGCCACGGCGGCCGCGATTGGCGCGCCGGGCGGGCTCACCGACTGGCAAATGCTGGGCATCGACTACGTCAAGGCCGCGCAACGGCTGCAGGACGCGCTCGGAGAGCGGATCTACGGGCTGATCATCGGCCAGAACGGCATGTCCAGCACGCTGAACGGCTGGCTGCCTTCGGCCGTGCTGGGAACCAAGGTCGTCGACGCCGTCGGCGACATCCGCGCCCACCCCACCGGCGACATGGGTTCGCTGGGATTGGCGGGCAGCCCGGAACCGATGATCCAGTGCGCGGTGGGTGGCAACCGCGCCAGCAATTCCTATATGGAGCTGACCGTCCATGGCGCCACCGGCAAGGTATCGCCGGTGCTGCGCAAGGCGGCCGACATGGCGGGCGGCTTCATCGCCAGCTGCCGCAACCCCATACGCGCTTCCTATGTGCGCCGCCATGCAGCGCTGGGCGGCATCAGCAAGGCCCTGGCGCTGGGCGAGGCCATCATCGCCGCACAAGCGCGCGGCGGCAGCGCGGTCATCGACGCGATCTGCAAAGCCACGCAGGGCGAGATCATCGCTTCCGGCAAGGTGGTGCGCAATACGCTGCGCTACACCGACGAAGCCTTCGACATCGGCACCGTCGAAATCGGCGAAGGCGCCTCCAAGCGCGTCATCCATGTGATGAACGAACACATGGCGGTGACCGACGGCCAGGGAGAACGGGTGGCCTGCTATCCGGATGTGATCACCACGCTGGACAGCGACGGCAACCCCGTCAGCGCGGGCAAGCTGCGCGAGGGCCTGCAAGTCAGCGTGCTGCACGTGCAGAAGCAACACATCCCCCTGTCTTCCAGTGTGACGGATCCTTCCGTCTATCCCATCGTGGAAAAGGCGCTGGGCATGAACTTCACCGACTACGCATTGGCATCCTGAGGTAAACGGCGTGAAACGAGAATTCAACATCCCCGGCGGCAACACCCTGCGCTGCAAAGGCTGGCGCCAGGAAGCGCTGCTGCGCCTGCTGGAAAACGTGCTGGCGGTGGGCGAAGACCCGGCCAACCTGGTGGTCTACGCCGCGCTGGGCCGGGCCGCGCGCGACTGGCCCGCGCATGACGCCATGGTGCAGGCCCTGATGGAACTGGAGGAGGACCAGACCCTCATCGTCCAGTCGGGCAAACCCATAGGCGTGCTGCGCACGCATCCGCAAGCGCCAATCGTGATCATGGCTAACTGCAACATGGTCGGCCAGTGGGCGCATGCCGAGAACTTCTACCAGATGGAACGCGACAACCTGATCTGCTGGGGCGGACTGACGGCGGGCGACTGGCAGTACATCGGCTCGCAAGGCGTGATCCAGGGCACCTATGAGATCTTCTCGCGCATCGCTGAACGCCACTTCGACAACGATCTGCGGGGACGCTTCATCCTGACGGCGGGCATGGGCGGCATGGGCGGCGCGCAGCCGCTGGCCGGCCGCATGGCGAATGCCGCCATCCTAACGGTGGAGATCAACCCCGAGCGCATCGAAAAACGCATCAAGGCAGGCTTTCTTGAACGGCGCGCCGACACCCTGGACGAAGCCCTGGAGCTGATCCAGGCGGCACAGGCCCGCCGCGAACCCGTTTCGGTCGGCCTGTTGGGCAATGCCGCGGACGTCTACCCCGAAATCCTGGCCCGCGGCATCGTGCCCGATATCGTCACCGACCAGACCTCGGCGCACGACCTGGTCTACGGCTACATTCCCGCCGGGCATACGCTGGAACAGGTGGCCGACATGCGCCGCAACGACGTGCCTGGGCTGATGGACGCCAGCCGCGCCTCCATCGTCCGCCACGTCACCGCGATGCTGGGATTCAAGGACCGCGGTTCGATCGTCTTCGACAACGGCAACCTGATCCGCACCCATGCGAAACAGGGCGGCGTCGAGCGCGCGTTCGAAATCCCGGTTTTCACCGAGGCGTTCCTGCGGCCCCTGTTCGCGCGCGCCATCGGTCCGTTCCGCTGGATCGCGCTGTCCAACGACGCGGACGACATCCGCAAGATCGATGACTTCCTGCTGCAACGTTTCCCGGACAACTTCATCGTGTCCAACTGGATCCGGCTGGCGCGCAAGGAAGTGCCGTTCGAGGGCCTGCCCGCGCGCATCGCCTGGCTCGGCCACGGCGAGCGTACCGAGCTGGCGCTGGAAGTGAACCGGATGGTGCGCGAAGGCGTGCTGAGCGGGCCCGTGGCCTTCACACGCGACCACCTGGACGCCGGCGCCATGGCCCATCCGAACATCATGACGGAAAACATGCGCGACGGCTCCGACGCCATCGCCGACTGGCCGTTGCTCAATGCCATGATCAATTGCTCGTCCAGCGCCGACCTGGTGGCGATCCATTCGGGCGGCGGCGGATACAGCGGCTACATGACCAGCGCCGGCGTCACAGTGGTGGCCGACGGCACCGAGGCCGCCGACCAGCGCCTGCGCCTGTCGATGACCAACGACACGGCCAGCGGCGTGCTGCGCTATGCGGATGCGGGCTACGAAGACGCGCTGGACGAAGTGCGCAAGAAGAACATCGCACGAATCGACACCACCCGATACAGCCACAACAGCCCTGGACAGAGCGACTAGCGACCGTGGGCGGCACGATGCTTGAAGGCGTGCGTGTGCCGCCGCAGGGCCAAGGGGCGGCGGTTCATTTTCAGTTTATTCAGAGCGTGCTCCAAGCACGCATGATTCCAGGGGAAAGCAATGAAAGACATCACGATCAATCCGGGAGCCGGGGCTCCACCCGGCCGTCCGGCGCATCAGGCCACGGCGCAGGAGCGCAGCGGCCGCAAGGCAGTGATTGCCGCGTCGGCCGGCAATGCCCTCGAATGGTATGACTTCACCGTCTATGCCCTCTTCGCTGTCTACATCGGACAGAACTTTTTCCACAACTCCGATCCCACCGTGCAACTGATGGCCTCGTTCCTGGCCTTCGGCCTGGGCTTCGTGGTGCGTCCCCTGGGCGCGCTGGTGCTGGGTTCCTATGGCGACCGCGCCGGCCGCAAGGCGGCATTGACCCTGACCATCATGCTGATGGCCGTGGGCACGCTGCTGATCGCGGCAGCTCCGCCGTATGCCGCGATCGGCGTGGGAGCCCCGCTGCTGATCGTCTGCGGCCGCGTGCTGCAAGGTTTCTCTGCCGGCGGCGAGGTCGGCGGCGCCACCGCCTTCCTGGTCGAACATGCGCCAGAGGGCAAACGCGGCCAGTATGCCTCGTGGCTGCAGGCCAGCATGGGCATCTCCAACCTGCTGGGCGCGCTGGTGGCGACCTTGGTCACCACGCTGCTGACCGAACAACAGGTGGGCGAATGGGGCTGGCGCGTGCCGTTCATCATCGGGCTGGCGATCGCGCCGGTGGGTCTGTGGATGCGGCGGGCGCTGGACGAAACGCCGCATTTCCGCGAGGAACAGGCGCGCCAGGAGCGCCAGGGCGACCACGTCAAGGCGCCGCTGCTGGCGGTCCTGCGCAACTACCCCAAGGAGCTTCTGACCGGCCTGTGCATGTCGGTGCTGTGGGCGGTCGGCCCCTACGCGCTGATCATCTTCATGCCCATTTATGTGCAGAAATCGCTGGGCTTCTCCAGTTCACAGGCCTTCACGGCGGCGCTCGTGGGCAATCTGTTTCTGATCGGCGGTTGCGTATTTTCCGGCACGCTGTCGGACCGCTACGGGCGCCGCACCGTTCTGCGCGCAGCGGCGCTGATCCTGCTGATCGCCGTCTACCCGCTGATGATGTGGCTGAAGGCGACACACACCCTGGGCGCACTCATCGTGGTGCAATCGCTGTTCTGCCTGATGGTGGCGATGTACGTGGGCGTGGCCCCCGCGGCCTTGTCGGAAGTGTTTCCCACGGCAGTCCGGTCTTCGGGCATGTCCCTGTCGTACAACACGGCGGTCACGGTGCTGGGCGGATTCGCGCCCGCCATTCTTACCTGGATCACCTACACCACGGGCGTGGCGTTCGCGCCCGCGCTCTACGTGATGGGCGCCTGCGTGGTCGCACTGGTGGCGCTGACCCTTCTTCCGCAGGGCCGCCATGTTTGACGCGCGCAAGACATGGATCGCAGCCGCCGCCCTGACCTTGGCCGGCTTTTGTTCGGCGCCGTTCGCGGCTGAACCGCCCGGCTCGGCCGAGCTGGTGCTCCTGGGGGTCGCCGGCGGCCCGACCTGGTACGGGGATGACTCGCCGCACGGAATATCCTCGGCCGTACTGGTGGATGGCAAGGCCTACGTCGTCGACCTGGGCTCGGGCGCCTATCGCCAGTTGCGCCGCGCGGGCGTCAAGCCCGGCTCGGAGCAGGCCGTCTTCCTGACGCATCTGCATACCGACCACATCATCGATCTGGCCAACCTGCTCATGTATGACCCCAGCGCCCGCCGCCGCGCCAAGGCATCGATGCAGATTTACGGGCCTGGCCGGCGCGGCGCGCTGCCGCCGCTCGCGCCTGGCATGAAGGACGCCCCCGTGATCCACTCGGAGAATCCTTCCGCGGGGACTCGCGACCTGGTCGAATCGGTCATTGCCGGCATGTCGGCCGATCTGAACATCCGGGTGCGCAGCGAAGGCGTGCCGGACATCCGGCAGTTCTTCCAGGCGCACGACATCGAGGTTCCGGACGGCGTGGTCAAGGACCCCAACACCGACCCCGCCCCGCCGATGGACCCGTTCCCCGTCTGGCAGGACGAGCGCGTCAAGGTCAGCGCCATCCTGGTTCCGCACGGGCTGGTGTATCCCAATTTCGCCTACCGTTTCGACACCAAGGCGGGTTCCGTGGTGTTCTCCGGCGATACCGCGGTCAGCGAAAACCTGATCAAGCTGGCCCGCGGCGCGGACTTCCTGGTGCACGAGGCGATCGATCCGGCCTGGGTCGACCACATCGTCGGCGCCAAGCCCTGGGATGCCCGCCAGCAAGCGTTGGCCCGCCAACTGCTGGAAGCCCACACCACGCCGCAACAGGTCGGCGAAGTCGCCACCCGCGCTGGCGTCAAGACGCTGGTGCTGTCCCACCTGGTCCCGGGCGACGCCCCGGCGGAGCATTGGCTCCAGGCACGGCAGACCTTCCAGGGACCGGTAGTGCTGGGACAGGACCTGCTGCGCCTGCCCCTCGGTCCCTAACGCCCGACCCACCCCCATTTGCACGCTTTCCTCCGCGGACCGCCAGTCGGTCCGCGGGGCGCGCCGCATCCACAGCATCCGTAGCTTCCGTCATGCCAGGAGTCGCAATGCCCACGCTGAACTCACCGTTCTCCCCTACCCGCCTCCATGGCGCACTCATCCGCCGTTCACTGGGCGCCGCCCTGCTCGGCGCCTTGCTCTGGCCATTGGCCGCCACCGCAGCCGCCTGCGCGCCAGTCGAGCTGGACGGCCGCTCGCTGACCCTGGCGCAGATCGAATCCGTGGCCAGGCAAGGCTGCCGCGTGACGGTGGCCGATGACGCAATGCAGCGGGCGGAACGCTCCTATGAGCTGCTGCTGGCGTATGCCCGGTTGGACCGCCCGGTGTACGGATTGAACCGGGGCGTGGGTCTGAACAAGGACCAGACCATATTCCAGGGCGGCGCGATTTCGCCCGAGGTCCGCAAGCTGTCGGAGCAGTTCAACCGCAACCTGCTGCGCTCGCACAGCGCCGCCTACGGCAGCGAGGCGCCCCAGGAAGTCACGCGGGCCGCGATGCTCATCCGGCTGAACACGGCCCTGTTCGGCGGCGCCGGATTGCAGCCTGCCGTGCTGCGCCAGTACGCCGAGTTTCTCAATCGCGGCGTGACCCCCGTCATGTTCGGCGAGGGCTCGGTCGGGCAGGCCGACATTACGATTCTTCCGCAGATCGGACTGGCGATGATGGGCGAAGGCCAGGCCTACTACGGCGGTCAGCGCCTGCCCGCGTCGCAGGCATTGCGTCAGGCGGGGCTGACGCCGATACAACCCTTCGGCAAAGACGCGCTGGCCATCGTCAGTTCCAATGCCTATGGCGCCGCCGTCGCGTCGCTGGCGGCGTTGGATGCCGCCAGGCTGCTTTCCCAGGCCGATGCGGTCGCCGCGCTGTCGCTTGAAGGGCTGGACGGCAACCTCGCTCCGCTGTTGTCCGCGTCCCAGGCCCAACGCCCGTATGACGGGCAGGTAAGCACGGCCCAACATATCCTCACGCTGTTGCGTGGCAGCTCGCTGTGGCGGCAGGACCCGAAACGCGCGCTGCAGGATCCGTTGAGCTTTCGCACGGTGAGCCAGGCCCATGGGGCCGCCCGGGACATGCTGGAGCTGCTGCAGCGACAACTGCTGCTGCAGATCAACAGTTCCGACGACAACCCTACCGTGGCGCTGGATGCCCGGCCCGCAAGCGATGCCCAGCCTTATGAATTGCAGTTCTACGTCACGCAGGGTCCAGTCCAGGGCGCCGTGATTCCCAACGCCGGATTCGATCCCAGTGCCTGGGCGCTGCCCTTGCAGAGCATGGGCGTGGCCTTGTCACAGGTGGCCCAGTTGTCGGCGCAGCGCACGCTTCGGTTGACCGATACGGCGTTCACCGGGCTGCCGCGGTTTCTCAGCCCGGGCAATGGCTCGATCGGATATGGCCCGATCCAGAAAACCGTCTCGTCGCTTGCCGCCGAGATACGGGTACTGGCGCTGCCGATCGCCACCGATGTGCAGCCCCAGGCCGGCAATATCGAAGACGTGGGGACCAATGCCCCCGCCACGGGCCGCAGAGTGGCCGCTCAGATCGACCGGCTGACCACCCTGCTCGCG
The DNA here is from genome assembly GCF_902859965.1 of Achromobacter aegrifaciens. NCBI lineage: Bacteria > Pseudomonadati > Pseudomonadota > Betaproteobacteria > Burkholderiales > Alcaligenaceae > Achromobacter > Achromobacter aegrifaciens. The sequence continues at coordinate 101,402 of NZ_CADIKO010000008.1, read as the reverse complement.
GTGGAACTGATGCACGCCGCCCAGGCGGTGGACTTGCGCGTCGCCAAGCATCCCGATTTCGCCGTCGGGACAGGCACTGGCGCGTTGCGGCATGACTTCCGCGAGCGCGTCCCCTACATGAAGGAAGACCGCCGCAACGACGAAGACATCGTCGTTGCGGCCAATTTCCTGGCTCACGCCAGGCAGCAGTAGCCGGCAGCGGCCTCTACGGCGCGCTGACGCCTCCCAGCCTACGCCGCCACCGCCTCCTCCAGCATCTCCAGCCGGTCCTGCCCCCAGAACACCTCGCCCCGGTACACATACGACGGCGATCCGAACACCCCGGCCGCGACCGCGTCGTTGGTGTTGCGGCGGTAGACGGCCTCGATGCCGGGCTCGGCCGCCGCGGCCAGTAGCGCCGGAGCATCCAGCCCCTGCTGTGCCAGGATGGCGCGCAGGGTGGCCTCGTCGGAGATGTCCTGCTCGTCGCACCACTCCGCTTTCAGGATCGCCTTGTACAGCGCCGCCACCGGCAGGCCGGCATGGTCCGCCGCGATGACGATGCGCGAAGCCAGGCTAGCATCCGGGCACATATAGGCCGGTTGCGGATTGACGCGGATGTCCAGCTTGCGGCACCAGCGCGCCAGCTCCGTCACGCGGTAAGCCTGGCGCTCAGGTGCGCGCAGGCCCAGCAGGATGCCGCCGGTGCGGGCGTAGACCTCGGGCAGGTCCACCGGCAGGTAGCGGATCACCGCCTGCTGGCGCGCCGCCAGCGCCTCCAGCCTGTCGGCGCCGAGGTAGGCCCAGTCGGAGTTCATCCAGAAGTAATAGTCGATGGTCTTCATGGCGTCCACAATCATGGCGTCCTCAGGTTGGCGCGGGCCGGCACCCGCAAGGCCGCAACCGCAGGCGCCTCGCTGCGCATCAGCCAGGCGCTGAACAGGGCGATCACACCCAGGATGCTCAGGTACCACACCACGTACTGGGGATCGCCCCCGCCCTTGGCCAGCAGCCAGGTCGCCACGATGGGCGCCAGGCCGCCGCCGATGGCGCCGGACACCTGTACCGCCAGCGATATGCCCGTGTAGCGCACCTCGGCCGGGAACTGGCTGGAGAACAAGGTGCCTTCCGGCCCATAGAGGCAAGCGTAGACCAGGCCGACCGCCAGGCAAACCGCCAGGATGATCCAGCCCGTGTCCCGCGTGCCCAGCAGATGGAAGAACACCGGCGCGCACGCCAGGATGCCCAGGGTGCCGGCCATGAACACCCACTTGTGCCCGATCTTGTCGCCCAGCATGCCGAACAGCGGCATGGTGAACAGCGCCACGGCCGCGCCCCAGATCGTGGCGTCCAGCATCACGGAACGCGCAATGCCCAGCGTGCCCGTGGCGTAGGCCAGCGAGAACGTCACCACGGTATAGAACCAGGTCACTTCCGCCAGCCGTGCGCCCACCACCACCAGCAGCGCGCGGCGATGGTGCTTCAGGACTTCCGCCACCGGCACTTCGACCTTGGCGCCCTTCTCCTTCATCTGCTCGAAGTCTGGCGACTCGGCCACCTTGACCCGGATGAACCAGCCCACCAGCAGCAGAACCACGCTGGCCAGGAAAGGCAGGCGCCAGCCCCAGGCCAGCATGTCGGCCTCGGGCAAGGTCGCGACCGCCCCCATCGCCAGCGACGACAGGATCAGGCCCGGCGCCACGCCGGCTTGCGGCAGGCTGCCGAAAAAGCCCTTCTTGCCATCCGGCGCATGCTCCACCGCCATCAGCACTGCCCCGCCCCATTCGCCGCCGACCGCGATGCCTTGCAGGAAGCGCATCAGCACCAGCAGCACCGCGGCCCAGTAGCCGATCTGTTCATAGGAAGGGATCAGTCCGATCAGGATGGTGGGCACGCCCATCAGCAACAGGGTGATCAGCAGCATGGATTTACGGCCGATCTTGTCGCCGTAGTGGCCGAAGATCACGCCGCCCAGCGGCCGCGCGAAAAAGCCCACGGAATAGGTGGCGAACGCCGCCAGCGTGCCCGTCAGCGGATCGAAGGAAGGAAAGAAGATCTTGTTGAAAATCAGCGCGGCAGCGGTGCCGTAAAGGAAAAAGTCGTACCACTCGATGGTGGTGCCCATCATGCTGGCCAGTCCGGCCGTCACGTAATCGCGGCGCGAGCGCGCAGCCGCAGGCTTGGTCGTCATCATCATGACTCCCCGAAAAAAGTTCTGGAGGAATGGGGCTGCGCGGTATCAGGCGGCGGGCAGCGGCAAGGGCGCAATGCCATGCGTCTGCCGGGCCCAGTAATTGAACGTCGCATTGACGATCGAGGGCTTGAGCAGATAGTCGTGCGCTTCGCGCGCCAGCGCGTCGTCCACCGGCGTCAGCGGGCCGAAGGCCTGCGCGCGGATCTGCATGCGCGCCGCGCGTTCCAGGTAGACCGACAGGTAGGTCGCCTCTTCGCAAGACACGCCGGCCGTCAGGTAGCCGTGATGCGCCAGGATGATGGCGCGCTTCTTGCCCAGCGCGCCGGAGATGATCACCCCTTCCTGGTCAGCGATCGGCACGCCTGGCCATTCCCCCAGGAAGGCGCAGTCGTCGTGCAAGGGCGTCATGTCCATCTGCGAGATCACCAGCGGCTGGCGCGCCGCGGCCAGCGCCGAGGCCCACGGCGAATGCGTGTGGATGATGGATTGCACGTCGGGCCGCGCTTCGTATACCCACAGGTGAAAGCGGGTGGCCGGGTTGGCCATGCCCTCGCCCGTCAGCGTGTGCAGGTCGCGGTCCACTTCGATGAAATCGGCCGGCGTGGCTTCGTCAAAGCCCAGCCCGAAGCGCAGGGTCCAGTAGGCCCCCGGGCGCTGCGAACGCACGCTGATCTGGCCGGCGAGCCCGGCTTCCTGCTCGGTCATGGCCAGGATGCGACAGGCATAGGCCATGGTTTCCTGGATGCTGCGCGGCACGGCGCGCAGATGGTGCGCCATTTCCTGCGTGGCGCGGGTGTCGAAATAGGATTTCTCTCGTAATGCGGTGCTCATGTCTTCCCCTGTGTAATGCCCGCGCCATCGGCGCCACCGGACGCCGCGCGAGGTATGCACAGTATGGAAAGCCATGCGCAATACAGCCATGCAGCCACGGTCATAGCTGCTATTCGACCCGCCAGGCCGGCTATTGCGCCGCGATGCGGTGGGCGACGGCCAGCAGCTCGCTCACCAGCGGCAGGGGCTGGCGGTTGGCCAGCGTGATGGCGACCACGCGCCGCCGCAAGATGGGGCTCTGGACCCGGACCTTGCGCAGGCCGTACTCGGTCAGCAGCTTGTCGGGGATGCGGGACGGCAGGATACAGGCGCCCACGCCCGAGGACACCAGCTTGAGCATGGCGTCTATGGTTTCGGCCTCGGCCACGAACTCCGGCTCCAGCCCCGCGCTATGGATCATCTTGCGCAGCGCGTAATGCGGCGGAAAGCCCACCAGCCGCAGGTCCATGCCGGCCAGGTCGACGTCGTCCGGCAGTTGCACCTCGCCGCGCACGATCAGGCACATGTCGTCGTCAAACAGCGTGGCCGACGCCAGGTTGTCCGAGGCGACCGCCGCGTCATAGACGAAGCCCACGTCCGCCTTGCCGCTTTCGACCAGCGCCACCACCTCGGGCGAACTGCGGCCCATCACGGACAGGTTCACGTGTTCATGGCTGCTGACGAAACTGGCCACCACCTCGGCCATGAAGTAGTAGCTGAGCGTGTGCACGGTGGCGAGCCGGACCGTTCCCTGCGTCACGCCTTCGCGCTGGCGCACGGCCTCCAGTACCCGGTCGATGTTCCGATAGGCGGGCTGGATGCCGTCGAGCAGCCGCGCGCCGGCCTCGGTCAATTCGACGCCGCGGCCTGTGCGCACGAACAGCGGCTTGCCCACGTGGGCCTCCAGCGCCGCCAGTTGCCGGCTCAGCCCGGACTGGGTCTGGTCCAGGTCCTCCGCAGCACGCGATAGCGATTTGAGTTCCGCGATGCGCAAGAAATAGCGCAACTGCCGGTCCGGTGTATCCATGCTGCCCTCCCGCCCCCTTTTCGATGCGCTCATGCTGGCGCGGTTGACAGTGTGCACCAGCGACCGGTCCGGCACTACGGGGATTTGCGCTAAGGCCGGGTTGGCGTACCCTGGCATACCCAGGCCTCCGCCACGAAAAGGAACCTCGCATGACCGCGTCCCCGCCCCAGCGTCCCGTCGCCGCCACCATCGCAGCAGTCGTGCGCGACGGCCGCGTGCTGCTGGTGCAACGCGCCAACCCGCCTGACCAGGGCCGCTGGGCCTTTCCCGGCGGCAAGATCGACGCGGGCGAAGGCGTGCTTGCCGCCGCCGTGCGTGAACTGCTGGAAGAAACCGGCGTGCGTGCGCAACCGCTGCACGTGTTCGACGCGGTGGACGTCTACGACCGCGACGACGCGGGCGCACTGCGCCGCCACTTCATCCTGATCGCGGTGCTGTGCCGCTGGCAATCCGGCGAGCCGGTGGCGGGCGACGATGCCGCCGACGCCCGCTGGGTGCCGCTGGAAGCATTGGACAATCATTCGCTCGCGACCAGCTTCGGCGTGGCCGAACTGGCGCGCAAGGCGGCGGCGCTATCATCGGCCGAGCCGTAGCGTTTCAGGCTGGCTCCCCCAGGCCGCTTTCCAGCAGCCAATCGCGAAACACCCGCGCCTTTTCCGGCATGGCGCCCCTGCCCGGCCACACGAGGTAGTAGCCAAACTCCTCCAGCCAGGCGTCGCCGGCCAGCCGGACCAGGCGTCCAGCAGCCACGTCATCCTGCACCATCGCCACGGGCAGCAGTCCTGCGCCCTGGCCAGCGGCCACGGCCTGCAGCAGCAGGCTGCCATCATCGAACGCGGGCCCACGCGGCATGCCCGCGTCCTCCACGCCCTGCGCCGCAAACCACAGTTGCCAGCCGTTGCGCGCTTCGTCATGCACGCGCGGCCAGCGCAGCAGTTCCCGCGCGCCAGCCGGCATCCCCAGCTTCGCCACCAAGCCGGCCGATGCCACCGGCACGACTTCCACGGTCAGCAGGTGTTCGCTTTGCAATCCCGCATAGCGGCCCAGTCCGTGGCGGATCGCGATGTCCGCGCCGTCCCGGCCGAAGGCCGCCAGCGCGTTGCTGGTGACGAGCTGCAGGTCGATCTCCGGATGGCGGGCATGGAAGTCATGCAATCGAGGGATCAGCCAGGCCGACGCGAAGAACGCGGTGGTGCTGAGGGTGAGCACGCGGCTCTCGGGCGGCTGGGCGACACGGGCGGACGCGGCCAGGATCTGGCGGAAGGCATTGCGCACCGGCGGCAGGTAACCGTGGCCGGCATCCGTCAACTGAATGCCGCGGTTCACGCGTAGAAACAGCGCCACGCCCAGATGCTGTTCCAGCGACTTGATCATCTGGCTGACCGCGCCGGGCGTCACGCATAGCTCCTGCGCCGCGTCCTTCACCGACAGATGGCGGGCCGCGGCTTCAAAGGCGCGCAACGCGTTGAGCGGAGGCAGTCGTGGAGCGGTCATTTCCGAAGAGTTCAATGATTTAGTTTTTCTAATTCAAATCGAATAGAAATCATGGTTTGTACGCTGGTCCAGCAGACATTAACTTGATCGGATCTGTGACGAATAGAAGATGGATAAAGAATAGATGAACTATACGGAAGACATCAAGGCCGCCGACCTGCACCAACTCGATCTGCTGGCGCTCGCCGCCCTGATCCGGGCGGGCGAGGTCTCGCCCGTGGAGATCACGCGCGCGCAACTGCGGCGCATCGAAGCGCTGGACGGCGACCTGCGCAGCTACGCCCATGTGACCGCGGCCTCTGCGCTGCAGGAAGCCCAGGCCGCCGAAATCGAAATACGCCAGGGGCGCTACCGCGGCCCCCTGCATGGCGTCCCCCTCGCGCTGAAGGACCTGTTCCGGCGCAAGGGCGTGCCGACGGCTGCCGGCGCCGCGATCCACCGGGGCGTGCCCGCCGACCATGACGCCACGGTAGCCAGCCGCCTGCGCGACGCGGGCGCCGTGCTGCTGGGGCAGCTGCAAATGACCGAAGGCGCGTACTCCGACCATCACCCCGACGTCGCGCCGCCGCGCAACCCCTGGCACGCGGATTACTGGATCGGCATCTCATCCAGCGGATCGGCGGCGGCGACGGCCGCGGGCTTGTGCTTCGGCGCGACCGCCTCGGACACCGGCGGTTCTATCCGCTGGCCTTGCGCGGCCGCGGGGCTGACCGGCATCAAGCCGACCTGGGGCCGTGTCAGCCGCCACGGCATGTTCGAACTGGCGGCCTCGCTGGATCACGCCGGCGTCATCGCGCGCAGCGCGGCCGACGCCGCGGCGCTGCTGGAAGCGATTGCCGGACCCGACGCGAAGGATCCGACCACGCTGCAAGCGCCCGTGCCGCGCTACGCCTTGGAGGCCGCCGTTCCCGCTGCCGGCCTGCGGATCGGCGTGGATATGAACTGGAACCACCGCAACGTCGATGCGCAGACCCAACGCATGATGGAATCGGCAATGCAGGCCTTCGAACAGCTGGGCGCAACCCTGGTGCCGCTGCAGTTCCCCATCGAAGACGCGGCGCAGGCCGTGCGCGACTGGGCGCCGCTCTGCGCGGTCGAAGCGGCGGTGGCGCACGCCAGCACCTATCCATCCCGCAAGGCGGAGTACGGACCGGTGCTGGCCGGCGTGATCGAAGCGGGACGCTCGCTATCCGGCCTCGACTACCAGCGCATCCTGTTGCGTCGCATGGCCATGCGAGGCAAGGTCGACGCCTTGTTCGGCCGCGTCGATGCACTGCTGACGCCAGTGCAGCCCATGGCGCCGCTCACGCTCGAAGCCATCAGCGTCCTGGGACTACAGCCCGGGCTGGTCGAAGCGCTGCAACGCTATACCTGCGTGTTCGACATGACCGGGCATCCCTGCCTGACGCTGCCCGCCGGGCAGTGCGAAGCCGGCATGCCCATGGGCCTGCAACTGGTGGCGGCCCACCTGGGCGAGCCCGTGCTGTTCCGCTTGGGCGCCGCTTTCCAGGCGGCGACAAGCTGGCATCTGCGCCGGCCGGCACTGTGAGGCCGAAGATGAACACGCATGCGCGGCACGGCGCCAGCCGGATCTTCCACGGCTGGCGGGTGGTGGCCGCGGCCTTCGCCATCACCTTGCTCGGCTTTGGCAGCGCCTATTCCTTCAGCGCCTTCGTCGACGCCTTGCAACGCGACTTCTCCGCCACGCGCGGCGCGGTGTCGCTGGTGTTCTCGCTGGCGGGCTTTCTCTACTTCGGTTTCGGTGTGGTCAGCGGTCCGCTGGCGGACCGCTACGGCTCGCGTCGCATGGCCTGGATAGGCATGCTGCTGGTGGCGCTGGGCCTGGCGCTTGCCAGCGCCGCGCAGAGCATGATGCAGATCTACCTGGCCTACGGCCTGGGCGTCGGGTTGGGCGTGGGCTGCGCCTATGTGCCGGTGGTGGGCGCGGTGCAGCGTTGGTTCCTGCGCCGCCGCGGGCTGGCCTCGGGGCTGGCCGTCAGCGGCATCGGCGTGGGCACGCTGCTGGTGCCGCCGCTGGCGTCGGCGCTGATCGAACTGTGGGGCTGGCGCGCCGCGTATCTGGCGCTGGCCGCGGCGGTGGCTGTCCTGGGCTGCGCCGCGGCGCGCTGGGTTGAAAATTCGCCGCAAGACCGCGGACTGCAACCCGATGGCGACGCAGCCTCCGCCGTCCGCGCAGCGCCGGCCTCCCCGCCCGCCGGCGTGCCGGTGCTCACCGCCATCCGCAGCAGGGTCTTCCTGCTGCTGTACCTGGCAGCCATGGCCGGCGCCTTTGGCGTCTTCGTGCCTTTCGTGCATCTCATCCCGTACGCCCTGGATCATGGGATCGCGCCGGGGCTGGCCGTGCTGCTGCTGGGCTTGGTCGGCGTGGGCAGCACGGCCGGCCGATTCCTGCTGGGCACGCTGGCCGACCGCCTGGGCCGGCGCGCCTCGCTCGCCACGATGTATGGCGGCATGGCGGCGTCGCTGGCGCTATGGGGCGCTTGCGGCCAGTTCTGGACGCTGGCTTTGTTCGCCCTGGTGTTCGGCGCGTTCTACGGCGGCTGGGTGGCGCTGATGCCGGCGGTGGTCATGGATTACTTCGGCGGCCGCCACGTCAGCGGCATCATCGGCGCGCTCTACACCAGCGTGGCGTTCGGAACGCTGATCGGTCCGGTGGCGGCGGGCCATGCGTACGACCTCAGCGGCTCCTATCTGCTGCCCATCGTCGCCAGTGCGGCGGGCAACGCTTTGGCGGCGGCGATCACGGCACTCCTGCCGCGGCAAGGCGCGACGCAGGCCGCGCCGCGCCCAGCTCTACTATAGGGGTCCATCCAGGCACTTCCGGCGCCCCATGTTCGACACCTACCTTTCCCGCTGGCAACTCACTCCCGACGGCGCTCCCGTCATCACGCACGCCGCCCAGTTGCTGCCCGTGCGCCATCGCGGCCTGCCCGCCATGCTCAAGGTCTCGCACGAGGAAGACGAAAAGCAAGGCGGCGTGCTGATGCGCTGGTGGGACGGCCAGGGCGCGGCGCGCGTGCTGGCTCACGACGACGCAGCCATCCTGCTGGAGCGGGCCACCGGCACGCGCTCGCTGGCGGACTACGCCCGCAACGGGCGCGACGACGAGGCCACCCGCATCATCTGCAGCGTGCTGCGGGACCTGCATGCCCCACGTGCCCAGCCGCTGCCCGCGCTGCGTCCGCTGGAAGAATGGTTCGAGGAACTGTGGCCCATGGCGCAGGCGCAAGGCGGCATCCTGGCGCACAGCGCGCGCCACGCCCGCGCCCTGCTCGACAGTCCGCGCGACCTGACGGTGCTGCACGGCGACGTACACCACGACAACATCCTGGACTTCGGCGAACGCGGCTGGCTGGTCATCGACCCCAAGCGCCTGCATGGCGAGCGCGCCTTCGACTACGCCAACATCTTCTGCAACCCGGACCTGGCGGATCCCGTTCCGCCCGTCGCCATCGTGCCTGGGCGCTTCGAGCGGCGGCTGGAGCTCATCGTTGCTCAGTCGGGCCTGGAGCGCCGCAGGCTGCTGCAATGGATCCTGGCCTGGTGCGGACTCTCCGCCGCCTGGTTCATGGGCGGCGGCGAAGACGCCGCGATCGACCTGGACATCGCCCGCCAGGCGCACGCGCTGCTGGAACGCTGAATCGCCGCCGCTGTAAACAAGGCATTCGGCTCGATGCGGTAAGGTGTAGCCCCACACCCCTTATCTCTTCATTCCCGGAGTACCGAATGACCGGATTGTTCATCGTGGTGGCGGCGCTGGCGTTCCTGATGCTGGCGGCGTATCGAGGCTATAGCGTGATCCTGTGCGCGCCCATCGCGGCCATGGGCGCGGTGCTGCTGACCGACCCGTCGGCGCTGGCGCCCGTGTTCTCGGGCATCTTCATGGAGCGCATGGCGGGCTTCGCCAAGCTCTACTTCCCCGTGTTTTTGCTGGGCGCCGTGTTCGGCAAGCTGATCGAGCTGTCGGGCTTTTCGCGCGCCATCGTGCAGGCAGTGCTGCGCCTGATCGGCGCCGAACGCGCCATCATGGCCATCGTGCTGGTCTGCGCGGTGCTGACCTACGGCGGCGTCTCGCTATTCGTGGTGGTGTTCGCGGTGTATCCGTTCGCGGCCGAGATGTTCCGCCAGGGCGGCATCCCGAAACGGCTGATGCCGGGCGCGATCGCGCTGGGCGCGTTCACGTTCACCATGACCGCGCTGCCCGGCACGCCGCAGATCCAGAACATCATCCCCACCACTTTCTTCGAAACCACCACCTGGGCCGCGCCGTGGCTGGGCCTGATCGGCGCCTGCTTCACGCTGACCGCCGGCATCGCCTACCTGGAGTGGCGGCGCAAGCGCGCGGCAGCCGCGGGCGAGACCTACGGCACCGACCTGCGCAACGAACCGGTCACGCCGCCCAATGAACGCGAGCACCATCCGCTGATCGCGCTGCTGCCGCTGGTGGTGGTGGGCGTCGCCAACTACCTGCTGACGCGCTGGATACCGGGCTGGTATCCGGCCGGCTCCGAAGTCGCGCTGCCGGGCCTGCCCAAGCCCATGCCCGTCAACGCCGAGGACCAGGTGGCGCTGTGGGCGGTGATGGGCGCGCTGATCGCGGGCATCGTCACCATCCTGCTGTTCTCGTTCCGCGGCATCAAGGCGCATTTCGCCGAAGGCAGCAAGAGCGCGGTGTCGGGCGCGTTGCTGGCCTCGATGAACACCGCAGCGGAATACGGCTTTGGCGGCGTCATCGCCGCCCTGCCCGGCTTCCTGCTGGTGGCCGACGCGCTCAAGGCCATCCCCGACCCGTTGGTGGGCGAGGCGGTGGCCGTGACCTCGCTGGCCGGCATCACGGGTTCCGCCTCGGGCGGCATGAGCATCGCGTTGGCGGCCATGGCGCAGACCTTCATCGACAGCGCCCACGCGGCGGGCATCCCGATGGAAGTGCTGCACCGGATCGCCGCCATGGCCAGCGGCGGCATGGACACGCTGCCGCACAACGGCGCGGTGATCACGTTGCTGGCGGTCACGGGCTTGACGCACCGGCAGTCCTACGGCGACATCTTCGCCATCACGCTGATATCGACCACTTCGGTCTTCCTGGCGATCGCGGTGTACTACCTGACCGGCATTGTCTGAGCCAGGCCGGCGGCGATGACCTCCGCCAGCCATTGCGTGAAGACTCGCACCCGCGCCGACACCTGGCGGTTCTGCGGATACAGCACCGACACAGGCATGGGCGCGGGCGGCGCGCCGGGCAGCACGATCTTCAACTCGCCCGCCGCCAGCTCGCGCTCGACGCGGTAGCGCGGCACCTGCACCAATCCCAGGCCGGCCAGCGCCGCACCGGTGTAGAGCTCCGCGCCAGTCACGCTGACCACGGCCCTGGGGCGTACCTGCACGTTCTTGCCGTCGACCATGAAATCGAGCGGCAGGCTGCGCCCAGTGGCGCTGGACAGGTAGTCCACCGCCCGATGGCCTTCCAGATCTTCCAGCCGCCGCGGCTCGCCGTGGCGCGCCAGATAGGCGGGGCTGGCCACCGTGACTTGCGGCATCAGCGCGATCTGGCGTCCCACCAGCGAGGAATCCTGCAGCGTGCCGGTGCGCAGCACGCAGTCCACGCCTTCGCGCACCAGGTCCACCAGCCGGTCGTCCTCGCCCAGTTGCAGCACGATGTCGGGATAGCGTTCCAGAAAGGCCGGCAGGCCGGGCATGACGAAGAACCTGGCCAGCGTGCCCTGCGCATTGACGCGCAACAGGCCCTTGGGCGAGGTGTCCAGGAAGGCGCCGTCGGCCTCTTCCAGATCCGCCAGGAGCCGCACGCAGCGCTGGTAGTGGGCCTCGCCATCATGGGTCAGCCGTACCTGGCGCGTGGTGCGTTCAAGCAGCCGCGCCCCCAGGCGCGCTTCCATCCGCTTGACCAGATTGGTGACCGTGGGCCGCGGAATCTGCAGGTCCTCTGCCGCCTTGGAAAAGCTACGCCTTTCGGCGATGCGCACGAACACCTGCATTTCCTGGAACCGGTCCATTGTCACTCGCCCATTATTAATACAGATGAAATTATGTTAGCGAATATAGAGTAATTATCTTTTTTCTGGAATAGTTCAAGATACGCCTCACCCCCATCCAACCGGAGATACGACATGAACACCCAGGCCACGCAACGCATCGCGCTCGTCACCGGCGGATCGCGCGGCATAGGCGCCGCCATCGTCCGCCGCCTGGCGCGCGACGGCCACGCCGTCGCCATCAACTACGCCTCCAGCGCCGCCGAGGCCGAGGCGCTTGCCGACGAAATCCGCGCCGCGGGCGGCCGCGCCCTGGCAGTGCGCGCCGACGTGTCCCGGGCGGACCAGGTGCGCGCCATGTTCGACCAGGTGGAAGCGGGACTGGGCCGCATCGACGTCCTGGTCAACAGCGCCGGCATCCTGAAGATGGTGCCGCTGGCCGAGACCAGCGACGAGCTCTACGAGCAGACCTTCGGCATCAACACCCGCGGCACCTTCAACACGCTGCGCGAAGCTGCCACGCGCTTGGCCGACGGCGGCAGCATCGTCAACGTGTCCAGCACCACCATCGCGCTCAACCTGCCGAACTACTCCGTCTACATTGCCAGCAAGGCAGCGGTGGAAAGCCTGACACAGGTGTTCGCCAAGGAATTGCGCGGCCGCCGCATCACGGTCAACGCGGTGGCGCCCGGCCCCGTCGCCACCGACCTCTTCCTGAACGGCAAGAGCCCCGAGCTGATCGAGCACTACGCCAAGATGCCGCCACTCGAACGTCTGGGCCAGCCCGATGACATTGCCAACGTGGTGTCGTTCCTGGCAGGCCCCGAGGCAGGCTGGGTCAACGGCCAGATCCTGCGCGCCAACGGCGGCGTCGCCTGACCCGGCCCATCCCAGAACCGCAAAACGCAAGTCCGCGCGCGGCCGCTCGGCCGCGCCATCCCTCATCCCTACGCATGAGCGCGCAGCCTTTGGCGCGCGCGCGGCGCATCGCCCCGATAGCCGCGAATTTGCGTGTATCCCTCATCCGTTTTACCCATGCCCCCATCGCCTGATGGGTTGAGCGGTTGCGTCCGCTCATCGCGTTTCTCCGTTGATCACTCGGGCCTTTGACTTACGGACAAGTCTGGCCAGCTGGACGAGGTTTGCATGAGACGAGAGCCGGAAGGTCTGTATTAGGCTGATCCCGTAGTACTCCGACTCACCTTGATCAATTGGACGAAAGTAAATGAATCAACTCATTCATCCGGATTGCCACCCCTTCACCGCCGCAGGCAACCTGAAGCAGCTCTCGGCGTTCTACGAGGAGGGACGTCGGGTCATGTGGATGATGCTGCGCGCTCAACCGCGTCCGTGCTTCAACCATGAACTGATCGACGAGATCATGACTTTGGCGCGCGCCGCCAAGGACTCCGGCCTGCCCATCGATTTCTGGGTCACCGGCTCGCTCGTTCCTCAGATCTACAACGTGGGCGGCGATCTGAATTTCTTCGCGGAAGCCATACGCACCGGCAAGCGCGAAGCGCTGCGGGCGTACGCCCGGGCTTGCGTGGATTGCGTGCATGCCGCCACCCGCGGCTTCGACACCGGCGCGATCTCGCTGGCGATGATCGAAGGCACCGCCCTGGGCGGCGGCTTCGAGGCCGCGTTGGCGCACCACTTCGTGCTGGCGCAGAACACCGCCCGCATGGGCTTTCCTGAAATGGCGTTCAACCTCTTCCCTGGCATGGGCGGCTACTCGCTGGTGGCGCGGCGCTCGGGCATGAAGCTGGCCGAGGAACTGATAGGCACGGGCGAATCCCACACTGCCGAATGGTTCCATGGCCGCGGCCTGGTCGACGTGCTGTTCGAGCCGGGCGACGCCTACAAGGCCACCCGCACCTTCATCGACGTGATGCGGCCCAAGCTCAACGGAATGCGCGCCATGCTGCGCGCGCGCCAGCGCGTGCTGAGCTTGTCGCGCTCGGAGCTGATGGACATTACCGAAGATTGGGTCGAGGCCGCGTTCTCGATCGACCCGAAGGACCGCGCCTACATGGAACGCCTGGTGATGGCGCAGAACCGCCGCAGTTCTTCCAGCGCGGAGTCCGCGCTGGAAGCCACCATGCATTGATGCGGTAAGGCGCTGCCGGCTGCGTCAGGCAATGAGATGCAGCCGGCGGCGCTGAGCCAGCCAAGCGGTGAACTCCGCCGCCGGCATGGGCTTGGCGTACAGGTAGCCCTGTTTGGCGTCCACGCCCAGGGTGTCGACGAACACGGCCTCTTCGGTCGTTTCCACGCCCTCGGCGATCACCTTCAACTCCAGCGTGCGCGCCACCGCGACGATGGCGCGCGCCAGCGCCTGCGACACGGGGTTCTCGTTGACGCCGCGCACGAAGCTGGCGTCCAGCTTGATCGCGTCCAGCGGAATGCGGGCAAGCTGCGACAGCGAGGAATAGCCGGTGCCGAAGTCGTCCAGATGGACTCGCGCGCCAAGTTGGCGGAACTGCTTGATCAGTTCGATGGCGGCGCCTTCGTCGTCGATCAGGCAGCTTTCGGTCAGTTCGATGTCCAGCAGGCAGGGATCCAGGCTGGCGTCGTTGATGGCGCGCATGAAGTCGCTGACCACGCCCTTGTCGTTCAACTGCCGCGGCGACACGTTGATGGCAACGCGGATATTCAGGCCGTCGCGCTTCCAGGCCGCGGCCTGCCGGGCCGCTTCGCGCATGACCCACACGCCCAGCGGCGAGATCAGGCCCGACTCCTCGGCGTACGGAATGAAGACGGCGGGGCCGACCATGCCGCGCTCCGGCGAGCGCCAGCGCACCAGGGCTTCGACCCCGTCGACCTCGCCGTTGCGGCCGGCCAGCTTGGGCTGGTAGTACAGCATCAGATGGTCTTCGGCCAGCGCCTTGCGCAGGTTGGTGTCCAGCCAGACGTAGTCCGCGTTGCGGCGGTCCATCTCGGGTTGGAATACGCGGTAGGTATGGCGTCCCGCTTCCTTGGCCACATACATGGCGATGTCGGCGCTGCGCACCACGCTGTCCAGGTCGGCGCCGTGGTCGGGATACATGGCGATGCCGATGGAGCAACTGGTGTAGACCTCGATCAGCCCCTGGCGGAAAGGCTCGCGCAGCCGTTCGATGATGCGCTGGGCGGTCGCCTCCAATTCCCAGGTCTGCGCGGCCTCGTGCAGCACGATGAATTCGTCGCCGCCCAACCGCGCCAGGGTCTGGCCTTCGGAGAGGCAGGAGGAAATCGCGACCGCGACCGACTTCAACAGCCGATCGCCGAAGCCGTGGCCGTAGTGGTCGTTGATGCGCTTGAAATTGTCCAGGTCCAGGAACAGCACGCCGCCGCGCCCATCCTGGCCCGCCGCCAACGCCGTCTTCAGCCGCGTGGTGATCGCGTGGCGGTTGGGCAGGTTGGTCAGCATGTCGGTGTTGGCCAGCACCCGCAGGCGCTCCTGCGCCTGGCGTTCCTCGGTGATGTCGGTGCCCGAGCAGATCAGGTAGACGCGCTTTTCGCCGCTGCCGCTGGTGACGAACTTGTTGCGGAACAGGAAGAGGCGCGGTCCCTTGACCGTATTGATGAGGCGCTCGGCCTCGTAGGATTGTCCGCGCTTGTAGAACTCGGCGATATTGCGGCGCGAGGCGATCGCCTCTTCGCGCGTCATGAACATCTCGAACACGCTGCGGCCGATGATGTCCTGCTCGCGCTTGCCGGTGTATTCCTCGCTGAGCTTGTTGAAGCGTTGCACCCGGCCGTTCTGGTCCACGATGACGATGACCGAGTTGGCCTCGGACACGACGGTCTCGGCGAAGGACAGGCCTTCGACCAGATCCTTGGCCACGGATTCGGTATCGGAATGGGCGGACGCGGTGCCGGCCCATTCGTTGGGATTGATCTTGCGGCCCACCAGATGGAGCCGGAGCATGTCGCCGTACAACGAGATGTCGATGCGCACGCTGGAAGTGATGCCCGTCAGGCTGCGTATCGTCTCGGCTTGTTCCGGGCGCAATGCCATTGCGATATTGGCTGCGCCCTTGACTGCTGCAAGTTCGAACGCGTCGCTATCGGCGGACAGACGCCAATACGGACTGTGCGTTCCGAAATGCGTGTACAGAATCGACTTTTCGTCCTGGTCGTCTGTCATTGTTATCCCCCTTCTGCCGTCCCGGGAAGGCCCGCAAACTACATTACGGCCTAGTCTATTCGGGGTCAACCACTGTATACAATCTCGCGAGGGTTTTATTGCGGTTTATTGCGTCCCCTTTGGCGGTTCATAGCGCAAAAGTTTGCATCCACCCTTTTTTCAGTGCGTATTCCCCAGTTTGCGCGCAAGCCTTGTTGCGTCTTTCACGAGCGCATGCACAAACAAAATCGCCGGAGGTTCCAGGCGGAACTTCCGGCGTGTGACGTATAGCCACAACTTTAGGGGTATTAATCCCCCTTCACGCCCGCGTCGTCGATGACTTTGGTCCAACGCGCCAGTTCGGCCGACACGCGGGCGCTGGCGTCGGCCGGCGTGGTCCAGGTGGCGATGGCGCCCTGGTTCAGCAGCGAGGCCTGGACCTCAGGCTTGGCCAGGATCTTCTTCAGTTCGCCATTCAAGCGCTGGATCACGGGCGCCGGAGTATTGGCGGGCGCCACGATGCCGAACATCGAACTGACCTCGAAATCCTTCAGGCCGGCTTCGGCCGCGGTCGGCACGTCCGGCAGCGCGTCCACGCGTTGCGCCGACGTCACCGCCAGCGCGCGCAGCTTGCCGGCCTTGATGTTGCCCTGTGCCGCGGGCACGGTCTCGATCATGCTGAGCACCTGCCCGCCCATCAGGTCGGTCATCGCCGGGCCGCTGCCCTTGTAGGGTACGTGCAGTACGTCCACGCCGGCGGTGCGCTTGAACATTTCGGCGGCCAGATGCTGCGGCGAGCCGTTGCCGGCCGAACCCATGGTGATGTACCCGGGCTTGGACTTGGCCAGGGCGATGAACTCGGCCAGCGTTTTCGCCTGCACCGACGGATTCACCACGAACACCAGCGGCACCGTGCCCACGATGGACACCGGCGCGAAGCTCTTCTCCACGTCATAGGTGACGCGGCCGCGGTACAAGGCGGCGTTGATGGAATGGCTGGTCAGCGCGCCCATCAGCAGCGTGTAGCCATCGGGCTGCGCCTTGGCGACCTGGTCGGCGCCGATGTTGCCGGCGGCGCCCGCCCGGTTCTCCACGATCACCGACTGGCCCAGCGCGCCGGTCAGCTCCTGCGCCAGCACGCGGCCGATCACGTCGGTCGCGCCTCCGGGCGGGTACGGCACGATCATGCGGATGGGCTTGTCGGGGTAGGCGTCGGCGGCCAGGGCGGGAGCGGACACGCCGGCGCACAAGGCCAGCAGGGAAAACAACACGGCGCGGCGCGGCCGCAGACGCAGGTCTGACATGTAGGTCTCCTGCCGGGATGAGTATAGGAATGAAACGGACGCCCGGCTCGTCAACCGCGCCAGTGTAGGTTCACCTTCTTGATTGAAGAATCAGAATTTTTCTATCGACTGATCTACATACAGGATCAATTAAAAGGCGCCGATAAATCGCTTGCAGCCACTTTCAAAGGCTGGATATGATGCCGCCATCAGATTATCAATAATATTATCGAGATAAAAAATGAAGGACGAGATCAAGAAGGACGCAGCCGCGCCGGGCCCTTTCAGCAGTGACGGCGCCACCGCGCGAGGCGTGGCCCGCGGGCTCACCAACTACGGCGACACCGGCTTTTCGCTGTTCCTGCGCAAGGCCTTCATCAAGGGCGCGGGCTTGACCGACGACGCCTTGTCGCGCCCCATCATAGGCATCGTCAATACGGGCAGCAGCTACAACCCCTGCCATGGCAACGCGCCGCAACTGGTCGAAGCGGTCAAGCGCGGCGTCATGCTGGCCGGCGGCCTGCCCATGGACTTTCCCACCATTTCGGTGCACGAGAGCTTCTCCCAGCCCACCAGCATGTACCTGCGCAACCTCATGTCCATGGACACGGAGGAAATGATCCGGGCCCAGCCCATGGACGCGGTGGTATTGATCGGCGGCTGCGACAAGACCGTGCCGGCCCAGCTGATGGGCGCGGCGTCTGCCGGCGTGCCCGCCATCCAGCTGGTCACGGGGTCCATGCTGACCGGCTCGCACCGCGGCGAGCGCGTGGGCGCCTGCACCGACTGCCGCCGCTACTGGGGCCGCTACCGCGCCGAAGAGATCGACGCGGCCGAGATCTCGGACGTGAACAACCAGCTGGTCGCCAGCGTGGGCACCTGTTCCGTGATGGGCACGGCCAGCACCATGGCCTGCATCACCGAAGCCCTGGGCATGATGGTGGCCGGCGGCGCGTCGGCCCCGGCCGTCACCGCCGACCGCGTGCGCGTCGCCGAGAAGACCGGCGCCACGGCGGTCGCCATGGCCGCGTCGCGCCTGACGCCCGACCGCATCCTTACCGGCAAATCCATCGAGAACGCCCTGCGCGTGCTGCTGGCCATCGGCGGCTCCACCAACGGCATCGTGCACCTGACGGCCATCGCCGGCCGCCTGGGCATAGACATCGACCTGGCCGGCCTGGACCGCATCAGCCGCGAAACGCCCGTGCTGGTCGACCTGAAGCCCTCCGGCCAGCACTACATGGAAGACTTCCACCACGCCGGCGGCATGCCAGCCCTGTTGCGCGAGCTGCGCCCCTACCTGCACCTGGACGCGCTGACCGTGTCGGGCCGCACGCTGGGCGAGGAACTCGACGACGCCCCGCCCGCCTTTGCGCAGGACGTGATCCGCACCGCGGCCTCGCCCATCTACCCGGTGGGCGGCCTGGCCGTGCTGCGCGGCAATCTGGCGCCGGGCGGCGCCATCATCAAGCAATCCGCCGCCAATCCCAAGCTGATGGAGCACGAGGGCCGCGCCGTCGTGTTCGAGGACGCCGAGGACATGGCGCGGCGCATCGACGACGAGGCGCTGGATGTCACCGCCGAAGACATCCTGGTGCTCAAGCGCATCGGCCCGACCGGCGCGCCCGGCATGCCCGAAGCCGGCTACATGCCCATCCCCAGGAAGCTGGCGCGCGCCGGCGTGAAGGACATGGTGCGCATCTCCGATGGCCGCATGAGCGGCACCGCCGCCGGCACCATCGTGCTGCACGTCACGCCCGAAGCCGCCATCGGCGGCCCGCTGGCCTACGTGCAGAACGGCGACCGCATCCGCCTGTCGGTGGCCAACCGCGAGATCGCGCTGCTGGTGGACGACGCCGAACTGGCGCGCCGCGCCGCGGCCCAGCCCATCGTCCGCCCCGTCGCCGAACGCGGCTACCGCAAGCTGTTCCTGCAGACCGTGACCCAGGCCGACCAGGGCGTCGACTTCGACTTCCTGCGCGCCGCCGTCACGCGCGACACCGTGCCGAAAAAGTAGGCGGCAAGCCCATGGACGCCATCGCACCCGACTCCATGCCGATGCCGGCCCCGGACGCCGCGCAGGCCGCGGTCGCCATCCTGGAAGAAGACATTGTCTTCGGCCGGCTGCACCCGCGCCAGCGCCTGACCGAAGATGAACTCATGGCGCGCTTTTCGCTCAAGCGCCATGTGGTGCGCCAGGTCCTGGCCGACCTCGAGGCGCTGGGCGTAGTGGAAAAAAAGCGCAACATCGGCGCGGTCGTGCGCGCATACGCGGTGCGCGAAGTCATGGAGCTGTACGCGCTGCGCCAAATGCTGGAAGTGCATGCCGCCAGCCAGATCCCGCTGCCCGTGCCGCAGGCGCGGCTGGCGGCGCTGGTGGCCGTGCAGCGCGAACACGATGCGGCGGTAGCCGATGGCGACGCGCGCCGCGTGTTCCGCAGCAACCAGCGCTTTCATCGCGAGTTCTTCGGTTTGCTGGACAACGCGGTGCTGGGCCAGGCCATCGAGGAATACGCCCGCCGCACCCACCCCATCCGCTTCGGTTCGCTGGCCGCGGCCGGCTACCGCGAACGCGCCCGCCAGGAACACTGGGCCATGATCCACGCACTGCGGGATGGCGACCGGGAGGGGTTGATGGCGCTGTGCCGGGAGCATCTGCTGCCGTCGCGGGACGCTTATCTGGCGGCGGAACAGGCGCGGCTGGGGGCATGAGCCCACACCCGGCGCCAGTCGCCAGGCGACCGCGCCGCGCCTAAAATGGTGTTCCCAGCCGCAGGACGCGGCTGCGTTGAATCTGAAGACCGCCCCGCGCGGCCGCTTTGGAGTCGAACATCATGAACACTGCTCCTAGTGATCGTGTTTTCTCCGGATCCATCCCGCAGTTCTACCAGCGGTACATGGTTCCTCTCGTCTTCCAGCCCTATGCCGCAGACATCGCCGCGCGAACGGCGGCGCTGCATCCTGCGGCCGTGCTGGAGATCGCCGCAGGCACAGGCGTAGTGACGCGCCAACTCGCGGAGCAGTTGCCCGCCGGCGCGGCCATCGTCGCCACCGATCTGAACCCGGCCATGCTGGAACAAGCCCAGACGCTGGGCGCAAGCCGCGCCATCACCTGGCGCCAGGCCGACGCCCTGCAACTGCCTTTTGAGGATCAGGCCTTCGATGCCGTGGTGTGCCAGTTCGGCTACATGTTCCTGCCGGACAAGGCTGCGGCCTACGCCGAAGCGCGTCGGGTCTTGCGGCCGGGCGGCGCCTTCCTGTTCAACGTCTGGGACCGCATCGAGGACAACGCGTTTGCCGATACGGTGGAACAGGCCCTGGCGCGGCTGTTCCCCGGTGATCCTCCCAGGTTCATGAGCCGGATTCCGCATGGTTATTACGACGCGGCCGTCATCAGAGCCGACCTGGCCCGCGCCGGATTCACCGGCCGCCAGACGCTGGAAACCATTGCATTCGAAAGCCGCGCCGACACGCCGCAGACGGCTGCAATCGCCTATTGCCAGGGCACGCCGCTGCGCAACGAGATCGAGGCCCGCGGCGCGGACATGCTGGGGCAGGCGGTCCATGCCGCGACCGATGCGCTGCGTGCGCGCTATGGCGCGGGGCCCATCGCAGGAAAGATCCAGGCGCATGTGATCACGGCGCCGCGCGGCGCATAGCTGCGCGACGGCCGCGCGATGAACCGGCGGCGGGCGGCCGTTTGTCCCACCGCGCCGTCCCGGTTAAGCTTGCAACCTTCTCTCCTTCCACCGGAGCACTCAGAGTGAACAAGTAAATGCCGGGATGCCCACGCATCTTGCCCCCCTCGCTGCCTGGCGCGCGAGCCGCATTGCTTGTTCGATTCTGATGTCTTGCAGGACCTGGCCCCTATCGGCGCGCCGCGTCCTGCTCCCTTCAGGCACAGGCTCGCGGATCGCGTGTCCATCGGCAGTTTTCCCCTTTTTGACAGAAGGAAAACGCAATGCCTGCGACTGACACCATCGATATCTATGAACACAACCGCGCCGCCTGGGACCGCCAGGCCGCGCAGCAATGCGCCTGGTCGCAACCGGTCGGCCCCGAAACGATCGACGCCGCGCGCCGCGGAGACTGGCAGGTGCACATCACGCCGCGCGCCCTGCCCGCGGATTGGCTGCCGGCGATGTATCCGGTTCCGCGCATCCTGTGCCTGGCCTCCGCCGGCGGCCAACAGGCGCCCGTGCTGGCCGCGGCCGGCGCGGACGTGACCGTGTTCGACGCTTCTCCGCTGCAACTGGCCCAGGACGACATGGTCGCGCGCCGCGACAGCCTGGCGCTCGCAACCGTGCAGGGAGACATGCGGGATCTCTCGGCGTTCGGCGACGCGTCCTTCGACTGCATCGTGCATCCGATCTCCAACCTGTACGTGCCCGACGTGCGGCCTGTTTGGCGGGAGTGCTTCAGGGTGCTGAAGCATGGCGGCAGGCTGCTCAGCAGCTTCTACAACCCGGTCGTGTTCGTCGGCGACCGCGCGCCGGAACTGGCCGAGCAGGGCCTGATCCGGCCGCGCTTCCGGCTGCCCTACTCGGACCTGCGCGACCTGAGCGCATCGGAACTGGCGGAAAAGCAGGGCCGGGGCGACGCGCTGGTGTTCGGGCACAGCCTGGACGAACAGATCGGCGGCCAGCTGGAAGCCGGATTCCTGCTGAAGGGGTTTTATGAAGATGAACAGCCCCAGCCGCGCTTCCTGATCGACCGCTTCCTGCCGACGTTCCTCGCCACACACGCGGTCAAGCCCTAAAGATCAAGGGGCGTCCCCTGGACGCCCCTGCCGCATCACTTGAACGGATTGGCATCCGCGCCGTAGGCGCTGCCCCCGTAGCCGCTGCCTCCGACCTCCAGCGAGACCGAACTCGGGTCGACCACCGCGTCCGTGCCCTTGTAGTGCATCACCATCCCCGGGAACGCCATCACCGCGGCCACCATCAGCAGCTGGATCACGATGAACGGCACCGAACCCCAATAGATCTGCCCGGTGGTGACCGGCTCGATCATCTTGCCCGTGACCCTGTCCTTGTAGCGGTCCCGTGGCGCTACCGACCGCAGATAGAACAGCGCAAAGCCGAACGGCGGATGCATGAACGAGGTCTGCATGTTGACGGCCAGGATCACGCCGAACCAGATCAGGTC
Organism: Achromobacter aegrifaciens; assembly: GCF_902859965.1. Lineage (NCBI taxonomy): Bacteria > Pseudomonadati > Pseudomonadota > Betaproteobacteria > Burkholderiales > Alcaligenaceae > Achromobacter > Achromobacter aegrifaciens. Next base: position 79,345 of record NZ_CADIKO010000008.1, on the reverse strand, counting down.
GATACCCAGCTTGTCGGCCACCGGCCCCAGCAGCGGCACGATGATGAACGCCAGTTCGAAGAAGTCCAGGAAGAATGCCAGCACGAAGGTCAGGATGCTGACCACGATCAGGAAGCCCCACTGTCCGCCCGGCAAGCCGGTCAGCAGATGCTCGACCCACAGGTCGCCGTTGACGGCGCGGAAGGTCAGGCCGAACACGGTGGAACCCACCAGGATGAACACGACGAAGCAAGACAGCTTGGTAGTCGTATCCATCGCCTGCTTGAGCAGGTCCAGCGACAGGCGGCGGCGCGCCACCGCCATCAGGATGGCGCCCACCGCGCCCATGGCGCCGCCTTCGGTCGGCGTGGCCACGCCGATGAAGATAGTGCCCAGCACCAGGAAGATCAGCGCCAGCGGCGGGATCATCACGAAGGTCACGCGCTCGGCCAGGGCCGACAGCAGGCCCAGGCCCAGCGCCTTGTTCACCAGCGCGATGACGAAGGCGGTCGCGCCCCAGAACAGCAGCGCCACCACGATGCGCTCGTCCATCGGCGCCGTGTTGTTCTCGACCCAGAGGCCCAGGAAGTAAGCGGACACGGCGGAAATCGTCATCAGCACCAGCAGCGACCGTCCGCCGCGGCCGCCGTTCGGCTCCTGGAAGCGGCGTGCCTCTTCTGGCAGCGCGGGCGCCGAATCCGGCTTCAGCAGGCTCATGATGACAATGTAGACGATGTACAGGCCGGCCAGGATGAAGCCCGGCACCATGGCGGCGCGGTAGATGTCGCCAATGGAACGTCCAAGCTGGTCCGCCAGGATGATGAGCACGAGCGAAGGCGGAATGATCTGCGACAAGGTGCCGGACGCGGCGATCACGCCGCTGGCCAGCTTGCGGTCATAGCCGTTGCGCAACATGATCGGCAGCGATATCAAGCCCATGGAAATGACCGACGCCGACACCACGCCCGTGGTCGCGGCCAGCATCGCGCCCACGAACACCACCGCGATGGCCAGGCCGCCGCGGATCGAGCCGAACAGCTGGCCTATGGTCTCCAACAGGTCCTCGGCCATGCCGGATCGCTCCAGTACCAGGCCCATCAGCGTGAAGAACGGCACCGCCAGCAGCGTGTCGTTGGAAATGATGCCGAACACGCGCTGCGGCAGCGCCTGGAACAGCGAGGAGTTGAGCAGGCCCAGCTCCATGCCGACCAGGCCGAACAGGATGCCGTTGGCCGCCAGCGCGAACGCCACTGGAAAGCCCAACAGTAGAAAGATGATCAGCGTCGCGAACATGATCGGCGCCAGATTGGCAATGAGAAACTCCATGATCAGCGACCCTTGTTGTTCAGTTCGTTCTGCGCGGCCGCCTCGCGCGCCTGCGCTTCGCGGGCGATTTCCTCGGCCAGTTCTTCTTCCGCGCTCTTGGCTCCCTCGCGTTCGCGCGGGTCGCGGCAACGTCCCATCAGGAAGCCCACGCACTTGATCAGATGCGACAGCCCGGCCAGCACCAGCAGCGCGAAGCCCACCGGAATCAGCAGCTTCACCGGCCAGCGGATCAGTCCGCCCGAATTGGAGGAATATTCGTTGCTGAGGTACGAATCCATGAACACCGGCCAGGACAGGTACATGATCAGCAGGCAGGCCGGCATCAGGAAGAACAGCACGCCGAAGATCTCGATCCCGATCTGCGCGCGGCGCGACAGCCGCGACGCAATGATGTCCACCCTGACGTGGTCGTTTTTCAGCAGGGTGTAGCCTGCGGTCAGCAGGAACATGGCGCCGAACATGTACCACTGCAGCTCCAGCCAGGCGTTGGAGCTGTCGTGGAATATCTTGCGCATGATGGCGTTGCCGGCGCTGACCAGCACAACCAGCAGCGTGACCCAGGACACGGCCCGGCCCATGCGTAGATTGATCGCGTCTATGCCACGCGACAAGGCGAGTAGTGCTTGCATCTGTTTTCCCCAGAATCGTTTCTAATCACGCACCTGCCCCACATTCAGCCCGTGGTGCCCCGGGCTAGAACCTGTCAATCGTCTTCGCGGTGGTGCCGCAGCCAGGGCGTCAGGCGCCGTTCCAGCCACACCAGCAAGGCAAACAGCAGCATGCCCATCAGGGCCAGCACGAAGATCGCGGCGAACACCCGCACCGTGTCGAAGGTGCCCTGGGCACTCATGATCACGTAGCCCAAACCGCGCTGCGAGGACACGAACTCGCCCACGATGGCGCCCACCAGCGCCAGCGAAATCGAGACCTTCATGCCCGCCAGGATCGAAGGCAACGCGCTGGGCAGCCGCACCTTGAAGAAGAAATCGCGCCGCGAACCCTTCAGCACGCGCCCCAGGTCCAGCACGTCCTGCGGCACCGAGCGCAGGCCATGGACGGTGTCCACGATCATCGCGAACACGGCGATCAGGAAGGCGATGGCGATCTTGGGTTCCGCGCCCGTGCCCATCCAGATCACGAACAGCGGCGCGATGGCGACCTTGGGCACGCTGTTCAGCGCCACGATCAGGGGATAGATGAAGCGTTCGAACCAGCGCGACCCCACCAGCATGACGGCAATCGCCACCCCGGCCACCACTGCCAGCGCAAAGCCCGCCAGCGTGGTCATCAGTGTGTAGGCAGCGTGGCCGGCATACCAGCTCCATTCCGCGGCCAGCTCCAGCGCCACCTGGCCGGGCAGCGGCAGCATGATGGCGCGCACATGGAAAATCCGCGCGGCGGCTTCCCACAGCAGCAGGAAGACCAGCACCGACACCAGCCCGGCCATGCGCCGGCCCGCCCCTTTCAAGAGCGCGCTCATTGGACGGACTCCAGTCCGGACGCGGCGCGCGCGCCCTCATCTATCAGGCCCATGCTCTGGAACATGCCGCGGATGTGCCGCACGTATTCGCCGAATTGCGGCGTCTCGCGCAACGCCAGCGGCCGGGGCCGCGGCAGGTCGATTTCTATGGTTTCGAGGATCCGGCCCGGGCGCGGCGAGAACACCATCACCACGTCGCCCAGGAATACCGCCTCGGCGATGCCGTGCGTCACGAACAACACCGTGTTGCGCGTTTCCATCCAGATCCGCTGCAGCTCGACGTTCATCTGGTCGCGCGTCAGCGCGTCCAGCGCGCCGAACGGTTCGTCCATGAGCAGCAGCTTCGGATCGTCCACCAGCGCCCGGCAGATGGCGGCGCGCTGCCGCATGCCGCCGGACAGTTCGCGCGGATAGCTTTCGGCAAACTTTTCCAGCCCGGTCAGGGCCAGCAGCGCGCGCACCTTGTCGGCATAGGCGGCCACCGGCTTGTGCGCAAACTCCACCGGCAGCAGGATGTTGCGGCGCACGTTGCGCCACTCCAGCAGCGCGTCGCGCTGGAACACCATGCCCATGCCGTCCGGCGGTCCCTGCACGGGCACGCCCTCCACCCGCAGCTCGCCGCTGGAAACGGTCTCCAGCCCGGCCACGCAACGCAGAAAGGTGCTCTTGCCGCAGCCGCTGGGTCCCAGGATGCTGACGAAGCGGCCGCGCGGCACATCGACCGACACCGACGCCAGCGCTTCCACCCCCGCCGCGCCGGGGTAGCGCTTGCGCACGTCCGTTGCGGACACGGCCCACTGCGTCATGGTTGCACCAGGCTGTCGTAGCGTTCCGGATGCACCAGGTCGGGCGCATAGAACGTGGCGGGCTGCGCGCCGGCGCTGATCAGCCCGACCGTCGACAAGGTGGCGACGGCCTGCGTCCAGTCCTGCGGCACGATGGCGCCCAGCCGCGCGCCCGCCGCCGGCTGGCCGAAATACGGCTGCAAGGCGTCGATCTGCCCGCGCAGCACCTTCTTGTCCAACCGGGCCTGCGGCCGCTGCGCCAGGATGGCGGCGACCGCCTCGTCCTGGTGACCGGCGTAGATGTACTCCCAGGCCCGCGCGCTGACGCTCGCAAAGCGCGCGATGGCGTCGCGCCGCTGCGCCAGCTTGGACTCATTGGCGAACAGGCCGAAACTGGGCATGTTCAGGCCGAAATCGGCGAAGCGCACCGCGCTGGACGGGCGATTCTGCGACACCACGGGCAGGAAGAACGGAATGGTGGAGAATGCCGCGTCGGCCCGCCCCACGGCATAGGTCGACGCCTTGCTGGCGGCGTCCACGTTGATCAGTTCCAGGTCGCTCTTCTTGAGCTTGCCCGCGGCCAGGAAGGCATCGATGAACGGCGCTTCCAAGGAGCCCGCCGTATAGGCGACCTTCTTGCCCTTGAGCTGCGCCGGGCCGGTGATGCCGGCATCGGACGGCACCAGCAGCCCGATGTCGCTCTGCCTGGCGAACACAGCCACGGCCTTGACCGGCATGCCTTTCTCGCGGGCGATCATGGCCGAGGCCAGGGCGGCATGCCCCAGATCGAAGCTGTCGCCGGCGCCAACGATCTGCACCGTCGTCACGGATCCATTGCCGTCCTCCAGCGTCACGTCCAGGCCGGCCTGCTTGTACCAGCCCTTCTGCTGCGCCAGATGGAATGCGCCGTGCACGCCCCAGGGCGTCCAGTCCAGCCGCACCTTCAAAGGCTCCAAAGCCTGGGACCAGGCGGGCGCGCTGAGCGCGACAGCAGCCAGGCCCAACAACGCGTTGCGCCAGTTTCTTGCGAATACCGCGAGCATGATTTTCCCCGTTATGTGCCGACACAGCGCGGCCGCGCCCCGCGGCCGCTGGTACCCCGCGTGTTCAGCCGCCGCGGCCGAACCACCGCTTGATGCGCGCCCACAGCACGCTGAAGAACATGGCCGTGGGATTGAAGCTGGCCTGGACCGGCGCCTCACCCGCGGCAGCGGGTCGGCGCAGTCTGGCCGTGACGTTGTTGCCGAAGTCCGCGATCATGCGGCGCACGAAGTCCTGCACCAGGCCCGAACGCGAAAACTGCGCCAGCGGACCTTGCAGCGAATACAACAGGTTCACGTGGACCTGCGTCTCGTTGGCCGACAGCGCCTCCAGGCGATACGTGATGTCGCCGTTGGCGCGCGACTGGCTGAGCGAGTCCTGCCCCGCGCCGCGGAACACCGCCTGCATGGCCGCGTCGTCGCGTTCCAGGCGCGCCGCGCCATTGAAGGCGGCGGACATGGGGCCGAACTTGATCGCGATCTTGCCCTTGACCCGGTCGCCTTCGTGTTCCTCGATCGAGGCGCCCGGCAGGCAGCTGGCCAGGGCTGGCAGGTCCACCATGAAGGCCCAGACGTCCGCAGCCGGGAAAGGCACCTTGAAGCCGCCGTCGATCTGGCTGCCACGGCCCTCTTTCTTGCCTTCCTTCTTACCGGCCGGGGCGGCAGCCGGAGCCGGCGCCGCAGCGGCGCTTGCGGCCGGCTGGCTGGCCGCCGCTGGCGTGAACCCCGCGAACGCCACCGGCTTTTCCGCTGCTGGCGCGGCGCCCCGGCCCTGCGCCTGAGCGGCGCGCAGCGCCTCTACCGCGGGGTCGGGCTGTTCCCTGAGTTCGGCCAGCACCGACATGACGGCGGCGACGATGCCCATGTATCCGGTGCAGCGGCACAGATTGCCGGACAGCTCCACACGCACCCGGCCTTCGTCCGCATCCGGCAGGCGCAGCACGATATCGCGCGAGGTCGCCAGCATGCCCGGGGTGCAATAGCCGCATTGCAGGGCGTGGTGTTTGGTAAAGGCGGCGCGCAGCCGCTGCATCACCGGATCGGCGTCATAGCCTTCGATGGTGGTCACCTGCCGGCCTTCGCAGGCCACCGCGAACGAGATACAGGAGCGCACCGGCGCGCCATCCACCAGCACCGTGCAGGCGCCGCAGACCCCGTGCTCGCAGCCAAGATGGGTGCCGGTCAGGCGTGCCTGATCCCGCAGGAAATCCCCCAGATGCATGCGCGCGGGCGCCTCGTGCGATACGCGCTTGCCGTTTACTTCCAATGTCACCTGAACCATGCTCATTCCTGTCAACCCAAGGCCTGCGCCAGGCAGCGCGTCACCGCGGTCCCGTGCAGCTTGCGATGGTGTTCATCCTTGTCCTGCATGACCCCGGCCAGCTCGCTGGCCAGCAGCGCTTCATCCAGGCCCGCCAGCCCCTGCTGCGCGATGCGCGCGGCCAGTTGGGGCAGCAATCTGGGCGCGCCGTCCAGGGCCCCCACCGCGATGCGCGCCGTCTTCGAGGACGGATCGAACCACGCGGCGCAGCTGGCCTCGGCGAACTCGCCGGTCTTGCGGCAGAACTTGTAGTAGCCCCAGCGCGCCTGCGGCCCGGCTTCCGGGATGTGCACGGCGGCGATCAGCTCGTCTTCGCGCAGCCCGGTGGTATAGGCGCCCTGCATGTAGTCTTCCGCCGGCAGCATGCGCACGCCGTCCGGCCCCGCGATCTCCAGCGTCGCGCCCAGGCCGACCACGGTCAGCACCCAGTCGGCCGCCGGATCGGCATGCGCCAGGCTGCCGCCCAGCGTGCCGCGGTTGCGGATGGCGCGATAGGCGATGCCCGGCGCCACCTGCTGCATGGGCGTGCCGCGCAGCAGTTCGTGCACGCCGTCCTCGATCTCGGCATGGGTCACGGCCGCGCCGACGCGCAGCTTGCCGTTCTGGCGCGAAACCGTGCGCAGTTCGGACAGGCCGGAGATGTCGATGACGACGGGCGGACGCGCCAGGCGCAGGTTCAACATAGGGCCCAGCGATTGGCCGCCGGCCATGAGCTTGGCGCGGCCCTCGTGTCCACGCAGCGCCCGCAAGGCGTCCTGCAGGGTGTCCGGGCGGGAGTATTCGAATGCAGCGGCCTTCATGCCGTCACCTCCGTGGCGACGGTTGCGGTCTTGCGGCTGCCCTGAGCGATGGCGGCCAACACCCGGGTTGGAGACAGCGGCGTGCGCAGCAGTTCGACTGCGCCCAATGGCCGCAGCGCGTCGTTGACCGCGTTGAACAGCACCGCCGGCGGCGCGATGGCGCCGCCCTCGCCCATGCCCTTGGCGCCGAACTCCGTATGCGGCGACGGCGTCTCGAAGTGGTGCAGGCGCATGTTCGGAACCTCGGTGGCGCCTGGCAGCATGTAGTCCGCCAGGGTCGAGGCCAGCGGCTGGCCGTTGTCGTCGTAAGGTGTTTCCTCGTAGAACGCGGTGCCTATGCCCTGGGCCACGCCGCCTATGGTCTGGCCTTCGACCACCATGGGATTGATCATGGTCCCGCAGTCCTCCACCACCACATAATCCAGAATTTCCACGCCGCCCGTGCCCGGGTCCACCGCCACCACCGCCGCATGGGTCGCATAGGTGAAACAGCCGGTGTCGACCTTGGGCTTGTAGCCCACGGTGACTTCCAGGCCAGCGGCGTCCACGTCGGGCGGCAACAATTGCGGCCGCAAGTACCAGGCGTCGGCCACGTCCTTGACCGACACCGACTTGCCGCCGGCTTCCAGCCGGTCGCCGTTCCAGGTCACACTGGCGGGATCGGCCTGCAGCAGATGCGCGCCGATATGCGTGAGCCGCGGCAGCAGGCGTTTGCAGGCCTGCGACACGGCGCCGCCGGACATCACCAGCGAACGCGAGGCGTAGGTGCCGGTGGAGAACGGCGTCTGACCGGTGTCGCCATGCAGCAGCTTGATGCTGGCCACGTCCACGCCCAGGATTTCATTGGCGATCTGGGCGAAGGTGGTCTCCATGCCCTGCCCGTGCGAATGCACGCCGACCCGCAGTTCCAGCCCGCCGTCCGGCGTGACCCGCGCGGTGGCTTGGTCAAAGCCCGGTATCACGGGCGTGCCCCAGGCCGCGAACACCGAGGTGCCGTGCGCGGCCTGTTCGGTGTACGTCGCCAGCCCCACGCCAATGAGGCGGCCGTCGGCCTCGCCCTGGCGCTGGCGTTCGCGGATCGCGTCCACCCCTATCATGTCCATGGCCTGTTGCAGGCTGGCGGGATAATCGCCGCTGTCCAGGTGCTTGCCGGTGACGTTGACGTAGGGCATCTGCTCGCCCTGCACCAGGTTTTCCTGGCGGATTTCCCAAGGCTCGCGTCCGACCTCGCGGGCGATCGCGTCCATCGTCAATTCCATGGCGAAGCACACGCCCGTGCGCGCCACGCCGCGATACGGCACGAAGCCCGGCTTGTTGGTGGCCACCGCCCGCGTCACGCAGCGATAGCCCTTGAATGCATACGGTCCCGGCAGGTTGCCGATGGCCTGGCCCGGTTCCAGGCCGATGGTGAACGGCCAGACCGAATAGGCCCCGCCGTCGATGGTGATCTTGGCGTCCAACGCCAGCAGCTTGCCGCGGCGATCCGCGTAGGCCACCATTTCATAATGGTGCTCGCGCGAATTGGCGCCCGCGGTCAGGTGTTCGCGGCGGTCTTCGATGAAGCGGAACGGCTTCTTGAAGGTCTTGGCCAGCCAGGCCACGCACAGCTCTTCCTGCTGCAGCACGCACTTGTAGCCGAAGGCGCCGCCCACGTCCGGCGACACCACCCGCACCCGGCCCTGCTCCAGGTCCAGGCACTGGGCCAGCACGCTGCGGATCATATGAGGCACCTGGGTCGCGCTGACCACCACCAGCTGGTCGGCCTGGTGGTCCCAGTAGGCCAGCACCGCCTTGCCTTCCATCGGCACCATGCATTGCCGCGACAGGTCGATCTTGCGGCGCACGACCACGTCCGCCTGCGCTGCCAGCTCATCGAACTGCTTGTCGACATTGAGGGTGACGAAGACGTTGTCGCGCCACTGCTCGTGCACGAAATCGCCCTGGGCCGCCTGGGCGCTGACGACGTCCGCATACACCGGCAGGTCGTCGTAGTCGACCTCGATCATCTCGGCGTAGTCCTCGGCTTCGGCGCGGGTCGGCGCGAACACCATGGCCACGGGCTCGCCCACGAAGCGCACCTTGCCCGAGGCCAGCGGCGGCTGGGCCGACACCTGGTAGCTGGGCAAGGTGGAATCCGCCACGATGTCGCGCGCATCGGCCATGGCCTGACGCACAAACGCCTTGTCCGCGATCTGCTCGGCCACGCGCACCGAAGCGATGCGCGCATGCGCCAGCGGACTGCGCAGGAAGGCCACCTCGCAGAGACCGGGCATGGCCATGTCGGCCACGAAATTGCCCTTGCCGTGCAGATGGCGCGCGTCCTCCTTGCGCGGCACCCGCGCGCCCACTCCCTGCGGCTTGCCTGGCCGGCCGTGCGTATCGGCGTTTGCTGTCGTCATGACTACCCTTTATCTCCTGTTAGTGTCCTGTCCCGTAGATGCGTCCGCCTGGCGAAATTCCTCCACGAGCGTCGGGGCTAGGCGCAAACCGCAGCGATACCCGAAGGTATCGCGAGGATTTGCAACGACGCCCTGACGTTCATGGGGGGATTTCGTGCGGGCGTATCTGCGGGGCAGGACACTGGTTACTTGGCCTGGGCCTTCGCCACGGCGGCGAAGGTGTAGTTGTCCAGCGGGCTTTCAGCCACACGGAACCAAGCCGCCTGCTCGGCCTGGAATTTCTTCCAATCGGGGAAGATGGCGGCGAAGTCCGGGTTCTTGGCCGAGAGTTCGGCCCACAGTTCCTGCGAGGCGTTGTACGCCGCGTCCATCACTTCCTTGGGAAAGAAACTGACCTTGGCGCCGCCGGCGATCAGCTTGCGCAGCGCCAGCGGATTGCGCGCATCGTAGTTGGCCAGCATGCGCATGGTCTGCTCGCCGGCCGCCGCCTCGAACGCTGCCTGGTAGGCCGGCGGCAGGGCTTCCCATGCCTTGTCGTGCACCATGCTGGTGATCGAGGCGCTGCCTTCGAACCAGCCCGGCGAGTAGTAGTACGGCGCCACCTTGTTGAAGCCCAGCTTCTCGTCGTCGTAGGGGCCGATCCATTCGGCCGCGTCGATGGTGCCCTTTTCCAGCGCGGGATAGATGTCGCCCGGCGGGATCTGCTGCGGCACCGCGCCCAGCTTGGACAGCACCATGCCGCCGATGCCGCCGATACGCATGTTCAGGCCCTTCAGGTCGGCGACCGACTTGATTTCCTTGCGGTACCAGCCGCCCATCTGCACGCCCACGTTGCCACAGACGTGATTGACGATGTTGTACTTCTTATAGAGCGCGCGCAGCATCTTCAAGCCGCCGCCGTAGGCGATCCAGGCGTTGTGCTGGCGCGCGCTCAGGCCGAAGGACAGGCCGGTGTCGAAGGTCAGGGCGGTGTTCTTGCCGATGTAGGCCGTGCTCAGCACGTGGTTGCATTCCACCGTGCCATTGCTGACCGCGTCCATGTTCTGCGCCGCGGGCACCAGTTCGCCGCCGGGAAAGGCGCGGATCTCGAACTTGCCGTCGGTCAGCTGCGCCACGCGCTTGCAGAGTTCTTCGGCCGAGCCGTAGATAGTGTCCAGGCTCTTGGGCCAGCTGGTGGACATGCGCCAGCGCACCGACGGCGCGGATTGCGCGACGGCGGGCATGCCCACGGTGGCGAGGCCCGCGCCGGCTGCGCCGGCGGCTTGTGCGAGGAAACGGCGTCGTTGCATTCATTGCTCCCGATCTGGTTCGATTGAGTCCCCTTGGACCCGCCTCAACTCATGCCAACGCCACTCGCGTACATCCGAAAAAAACGTTAGCACACTGAATTGTTGATCAGCATACTGACAGTAATTTTGAGTGTCAACAAGGTAAATCCCCACTGCCGACGCCCGCGAAACGCCTGGGTTTCCACTCATTCCGGCGGTTTTTTTTCACGGGTCCGAGGGCTATTTGCGGGTACTCCTTACATATAGCGGACGGTCGCGATTGCGCACCGCGAACGCCGTGCATAATAGGCCCGCGCCGCCGCCCTTCGACCCGCCGCCTGTCGGGGAAATCCCTAGCTCCTGACTTGTTTTTTTAGGCAGTACACTGACGACAATTACTCAGCATACTGACGAGCGAGTTGATATGAACTGGATCCGCATTGCCTCTACCGACCAACTGACCGAAGACGACGAGGTGATCCCCGTCGCCGCCGGCGAAAAGCAGCTTGCGCTGTATCGCATCGAAGGCGAGTTCCACGCCTCCGACAATGTCTGTACCCACGCCTACGCGCTGCTGTCCGACGGCTATCTGGAAGACGGCTGCATCGAATGCCCGCTCCACCAGGCCAAATTCGACATCCGCACCGGCCAGGCCATGTGCGCACCCGCCACCACTGGCATCCGCATCTATCCGGTCAAGGTCGAAGGCCAGGACATCTATGCCAACCTGCAAGGCTGACCATGGCTGACGCAGATCCGATCCTCATCATCGGCGCCGGCCAGACCGGCGCGGTGGCGGCGGCCACGCTGCGCGGCCTGGGCCATGCCGGCCCCATCACGCTGATCGGCCAGGAAGCGCACGCGCCCTATGAGCGCCCGCCCCTGTCCAAGGACGTGCTGCAAAGCCCCGGCGCGCATGGCCAGACCGCTGTGCACCCCCAAGACTTCTATGCGCAGCAAGGCGTCACCCTGCTGACCGGCATGCAGGCCTTGCGGATAGACGCTGCCAACCGTCTGGTCGAACTGGCCGACGGCCGCAGCCTCCCCTATAGCCGCTGCCTGCTCGCCACCGGCGGGCGGGCGCGTGAACTGCCCAGCCTGCCGCGCGGCACGCCGGGCGTGCATTACATCAGGACGCTGGACGATGCCGCGGCGCTGCGCGCCGCCCTCGCGCCGCAGTCGCGCGTGGCCGTCATCGGCGGCGGCTTCCTGGGCCTGGAGGTGGCGTCCACTGCGCGCGTCCTGGGCGCCGCAGTCACCGTGCTGGAAAGCGCGCCCCGCTTGCTGGAACGCGTGCTGCCCGCGGCCCTGTCGGATTGGCTGGCCGAACGCGCCCGCCACGCCGGCGTGGACCTGCGCCTGGACGCGCGCATCGCGCGCACCGACTGGCAGCCCCATGCTGATGCCGCTGTGCGGCATCAGGCGCGCTTCAATATAGAACTGCAAGACGCTTCCTCTATCGAGGCCGACGTCGTGGTGGTGGCCATCGGCCTGGTGCCCGACGTATCGCTGGCCGCACAAGCCGGTCTGGCGCTGGATCCCGCCAATGGCGGCATCGCGGTGGACGCCGCCTGCCGCAGCAGCGACCCAAATATATATGCGGCCGGCGATTGCGCCAGCCAGCACCGGCGTCACCTGAACATGGCGCTGCGGCTGGAATCCTGGCAGAACGCCAACGAACAGGCGCGCGCGGCCGCGGCCGGCATGCTGGACCAGCCCGCGCCGGCCGAGCCCTATCCGTGGTTCTGGACGGACCAGTATGGCTGCAACGTACAGATGTTGGGCCTGCCCCAGCCGGACCTGGTCTATGCCTGCCGCGGCGTGCCCCAGGCGCAGGCCGAGGCGCCCAAGTTCATCTGGCTTGGCCACCGCGACGGCGTGCCGGTGCATGCCATCGCCATCAACGCCGGCGGCGACCTGCGCCAGCTGCGCGTGCTGTTCGAACAAGGCATCGCCATCGATCCCGAGCGCTATGCCGACGAGACCGTGGCGCTCAAGCCGCTGGTGAAAGCCTGCCAGCAGAACGCCGCCGCGTCCTGACCCCACCATTACCGCCCCCGCATCGACAGGAGCTTTTCATGTATCAATCGCAAACCGTCATCGGCCTTACGATGGCGTCCAAGGACACCGCCCTGGCCGACTGTGTCTGGCCGGAAGACGCGCTGCACTACATCCCCGACTGGGTCTACACCAGCCGCGCCGTCTACGACCAGGAAGTGGAAAAGATCTTCCACGGCAAGACCTGGAACTACGTGGCCCTGGAAGCCGAGCTGCCGAACCCGGGCGACTACAAGCGGTCCTACGTGGGGCCGACCCCGGTGGTGGTGTCGCGCGCCGAAGACGGCTCGGTCAATGTGTTCGAGAACCGCTGCGCCCACCGCGGCGCGGAGTTCTGCCGCCACAGCCAGGGCAACGCCAAGGAATTCGTCTGCCCCTACCACCAGTGGTCCTACGACCTGAAGGGCAATCTGCAGGGCATCCCCTTCAAGCGCGGCGTGAACCGCGAGGGCGGCATGCCCAAGGACTTCAAGAACGAAGACCACGGCCTGCGCAAGCTGCGCGTCACCACGCGCAACGGCGTCATCTTCGCGTCCTACAGCGATGAGGTCGAACCCATCGAGGAATACCTGACACCCGAAATCCTGGCCGATTTCGACACCGTCTTCCCGGGCAAGAAGCTCAAGATCCACGGCTACTACCGCAACGAGCTGCCGTGCAACTGGAAGATGTATCACGAGAACCTGAAGGATCCGTACCACGCAACCCTGCTGCATTCGTTCCTGGTGGTGTTCGGGCTGCTGGTGGCGGGCAACAAGTCCGCCATGCTGGTCGATCCGGTGCATGGCCGCCATGGCACCATGGCTTCAGCCAAGAGCGAGGACAAGTACGCCAACGTCAGCGAAGAGAACAAGAAGGAAATGCGCTCCTTCCACGACGGCCTGCACCTGCAGGACGACCGCTTCCTGGAGTTCGTCAAGGAATTCGACTCGCCCTGGTCGGTCACCATGCAGACCGTCTGGCCCAACCTGATCGTGCAACGTGAAATGAACACGCTGGGCGTGCGCCAGATCGTGCCCAACGGGCCCGACAGCATGATCATGCAATGGACCATGTTCGGCTACGAGGACGACACGCCCGAGATGGAGCGCCACCGCCTGCGCCAGGGCAACCTGATGGGGCCGGCGGGCTTCCTCGGCCTGGAAGACAACGAAGCCATGAAGTTCGTGCAGGAAGGCGTGCGCCGCGCCAGCACCGACGTCAACGTGCTGAAGCTGGAGTCCGGCAAGCAAGGCACCTCCAACACGCTGATCTCGGAAGCTGCGATCCGCTCCATGTACAGCTATTACCGCAGCGTGATGGGCTTCTGAGGCAGGAACCAGGAAACATGAGAACCCGATTCGAATACTCCCCCCGCAAGATCGATCCCGCGCGCGCCATCGCGCTGCGACTGGAGATCGAGGAATTCCACGCCGACTACTGCGCCGCCCTGGACGCGGGCCAGGTCGAGGCCTGGCCAGACTTCTTCACCGAGGACGGCCTGTACCGCGTCACCGCGCGCGAGAACGCCGAACTGGGCCTGCCCGTCGGCCTGGTGTACTCCGAAGGCCGCGCCATGATGCATGACCGCGCCGTGGCCATTTCTCGCACCCAGATGTTCGCCCCGCGCTACATGCTGCATCTGGTCAGCAACACCCGCGTCATCAGCGAATCCGCGGATGGCGAGATCGAGTCCCAGGCGGCATTCATGCTGATGCAGACGCTGGTGGAAGGTCCCACCACCCTGCACCTGGCCGGCACCTACTACGACCGCTACACGCGGCAGGACGGCGTGCTCAAGCTGAAGGAACGGCAGGTGGTGTATGACACCACCATCCTGGCCAACGACCTGGTCTATCCCGTCTAGAACGCGGAAGAGCAATGCAAAAAAAGGGTTGCGCCACGGGGCGCAACCCTTTTTTTGTGCCGGTCTGCGGCGCCAGCTCAGGCCTGCGTAGCGCGCATGGCTTCGTCCCGCGTCAACACGGTGGCGTACTTCTGCTGCATGTCGAAGAGGTTGGCATCATGCGGGCCGATGGCGCGGTCGCCCACGCAATCCGACACCACCAGCGGCCGGAAGCCGTACTGCATGGCGTCCACCACGCTGGCCCGCACGCAGCCGCTGGTGACCGCGCCCGCCACCAGCAGCGTCTGCACGCCGCGTTGCGACAGCCAGGCCGCCAGGCTGGTGCCGAAGAACGCCGAAGGCACCGTCTTGCGCACCACCAGTTCGCCGGCCGCGGGCGCAAGCTGCGGCACGATGGCGCTGTTATGGTCCGCTTCCTTCAGGGTCAGCATGCCCGGCACCTTCAAGGTGAAGATGTTGTGGTCCGCGTCGTCGTCGGCGAACACGATGCGGCTGTGCGCCACCGGCCAGCCCTGCTTGCGCGCATGCGCCAGCAGGCCTACGGTCTGCTCGATGGCCTGGGGGATGTTGCCGCCGCCGAACACAGCCGGATCGGCAAAGCCGTTGACCAGGTCCACGATCAGCAGGCCATAGGGCGCCTTGGGCGCCATCGCCGTGCCGAAACCCTGGCGCGCGTAGGCCGAGATATCGTCATTCATGTAGGGAACTCCTAGTACGGTGATTGCGTGCTAAGCCTGGAGGCCGGCACCGTCCAGCACCTTGCCCTGGCGCACCACGTCCTCCCCGTCCAACCGCACCGTGCAGGCGCGCAGGGGGATGTCGATGTGGCAGGTGGTGGTCCGGTTGCCGCCGGCCTCGTTGTTGGGACCCAGCGAGAACAGGAAATTGCCCTCGTAGGCGCGCGCGTCCATGCCTATGGTGGCCTCGCGGTCGTACAGCCCCAGCGTGGTCCAGTGCGCGCGCGGTTGCAGGCCCCAGCCTATGTGCGAAATCGCGTAGGCTTCCGGGTCCTTGAACGAGGCCACGTACTCGCGCAGCAGTTCCGCGTCCACGCCGCCGTCGATGCGCGTGGCGTAGCCGTTCTCGACCGTCAGCTCGATGGCCGAGCGCACGTAGAGCTTCTGCGGCAGCAGGATGTCGCCGACGTCGATCACGATCTTGCCGTTGGCGCCGCCTTCGTTCGGCCAGGTCAGCACGAAGCCGCTGGGCCAATGGTCCCAGCGCCCGGGTTCGTCGACGAAGCCGTATTCGCTGATGGCCGGGAACTCGCCCAGCGGGCAGCGCAGGTCCGTACCCGCCTCGGATACCACGCTCATCTCGCGCGCCGCGCCGATGCGCGCGGCGGCCGCCTTGACCCGCGCACGGTCGGCCTCGGTCGGCACCAGCCGCGCCAGCACTTCCGGCGGCTCCACCGCCAGCAGGATCTTGGTGCCAGTCGCCAGGATCTCGTGCTGTTCCGGAGAGAACAGCAGCGTCATCAGGTCCAGTACCAGGTCGCTTTCCTTCAAGGCCGCAATGGCGGCCTTGTTGCCGGTCAGCGGCGTGGTGCCCAGGTAGGCCAGCGAGTCCCGGCTCAGCGCCCGCTCGCCATTGACGGGCGGCAGGTCCAGGCGGTTCACGATGGCGCCCATGGCCTGCGTCGCGATCAGCGCCGTCGCCAGGGTTTGCGGATGGGTGGCCGCGCTGGTCAGCACCGTGACGGTCTGCCCCGCTTGCAGCTTGGACAGGGTCAGCACCTGCTGCCAGGCCTTCACCATTTCATAGTCGCTTATAGGCATGATGCCCTCCTTGCTTGACGGTCGCGCGCTTCAGCCGCGCGCCAGCGGCGCGCCCAGGAAATCGCCAAAGGCGGCATAGAAGCCTTCCTCGTTGTCCCACGGAATCATGTGGCCGGCGGCGGGCACGCGGTGGTGTTGCGTGCCGGGCGCCAGCCGTTGGATCTCGGCCACGTCGGCGTCCAGCACCACGTCGCCCCGCTCCGCCGTGATCAGCAGCACCGGCACGTCCAGGCGCGGCAGGTCGGCATGGATGTCGTCGCTCTGGAAGGCCTCGAAGCTCTGGATGATGGCGCGCTCGTCGCAGGTGTGCAGCCATTCGGCGCGCAGCTGGCGCTGCTCCTCGGTCCAGGTCGGGCAGAACGCGCGCATGGCCTCGGCGTCCATGCCGTGGCGCGCCTGCGCCATGGAATCGACGTACCAGGGCAGTTTGGCGGGATACGGCCGGCGGCCGGGACCAGACACCGGCGGGTCCACCAGGACCAGGCGGCTCAGTCCTGCCGGCTTGCCGCGCCCGGCGCGCACGCCGATGCGTCCGCCCATCGAATGGCCGACTACGCTGTAGCGCGCCAGGCCCAGCGCCTCTGCGAAGGCCAGCACGTCGGCGGCTTGCGCGTCCAGGCTGTAGTCCAGCGTCGCGCCGGCTGCGGACAGGCCGCGACCGCGCACGTCCAGCACATAGGTGTCGAAGGCGGCCCCGAAGCGCTCGCCGACGAAGCCCCAGGTGACCGCCGGGCTGGTGATACCCGGCACGATGATGACCGGATCGCGCCCCGCCCCACGTTCGCCGCCGTAGCGCAGGTAATGCTGGCGGATGCCGTTGGCATGGACGTTGCCGCCGTACAGGAAGTTGCTCATGTCGGTCTCCCGGGCTGGACTCAGAGTTTGAACAGGCGTCGCGCGTTGCCGTTGCAGATCAGTTCGCGGGTCGCGTCGTCCATCGGCGTCTGCTCGATGAATTCCACGGCGAGCGCGGTCGATTCGTAGGGATAGTCGACCGAGAACATCACCGCCTCGCGGCCCATTTCGGCGATGGCGGCCATCAGCGTGGGAGGCGAACAGACCCCGGACGTGGTGATGAGGATGTTGCTGCCCAGGTATTCGGAAGGCGCGCGCGCCAGCTTGATGCCGTGCGAATAGACCGCGAAGCGGCTGTCGAAGCGCCAGCGCAGGAACGGCAGGCCTTCGCCCATGTGGCCCAGGATCAGCTTGACGGCGGGGAACCGGTCGAACACGCCGCCGAACAGCAAACGCAGCGCATGGGTGGCGGTTTCGACGCCCCAGCCCCAGCATGCCCCCACCAGCTCGGGGTGGCCCGAGTAGGCCTGCGGAATGACGTAGGGATCGGACGGGTGCAGGTAGACGGGCACGTCCAGCTCCTGCACCTTTTCCCAGAACGGGTCATAGGCGCGGCCGTCGTAGTACACGCCATTGGTGTGGCCGTTGATCAGCGCGCCCTTGAAGCCCAGCTGTTTGACGCAGCGCTCCAGTTCTGCGGCGGCGACCAGAGGATCGTGCATGGGCACGGTGGCGAAGGCGCCGTAGCGCGTCGGGTGGCGGGCCACCTGCTCGACCAGGAAATCGTTGTTCTCCTTGGCGCGGCGCAGCGCGACGGCGGCGTCGGCTTCGGCCTGCACGCCCGGCCCGGTCTGCGACAGGATGACATAGTCGATGCCGCCGCGGTCCATTTCGCCCAGCCGGACTTCGTCGAAATCCACCAGGCGCGCGGCCAGGTCGGCCAGCACGGCGGGATCGATGTGCTGCGCGAAGCTCTTCGAATAGTCCTTGAATCCGACCGCGGTGTAGTGCTCCTCAAACGCGATCTTGCGTACTTTGCTCATTCCCCTACTCCCAGTTTGATGGCGCGGACCCTGTCCTGCCACGGCGCGTCAGCATTGTTTATCAGTACACTGACTATTACATCGGAACAACCGGAATCGCGCGCAGCCGCTTTCCCATTGGGAAAAGCCCTGCGAGGGCTTCCGAATTTACGTCAGTATACTGACTTTATAGTCAGCGTACTGACAAATTAGGGAAATCCCGAAGCGCAAAAAAAGGCCGCCGCGGCGGCCTTGCCCGCAGGCGGCGTTCAGCCGTCTTCGTCCAGGTCGGCAGGCGTGTCGACATCGCGCAACACCCCGGGATCATCGACGGGGACCAATTGCAGGCCTGGCCCTTTGAGCAGCCGCCGCGCGCCTTCGTCCCCGCTCAGCGCGGCGAGTTGCGCCAGCAGGTCTCCGCGGAATCCCACCGGGTGGCCGCGCTGCCCCTGGTACGAGGGCGCGGCCATGGGCGCATCGCGCAGCGCCTCCAGCACGCTCGCCAGGCTGGCGCGCTGGATCCAGGGCATGTCGGCCAGCGCGACCAGCACCGTGGCAGGCGTGCCGGGCAGGCCCTGCAAATACTGCGCCGCCGCGGCCAGACTGGCGCCCATGCCCTCCTCTGCCCGGTCGGTCTCCAACACCACGCAGTCTTCGGCCCGCAGCAATCCGGCCAACGCGGCGCTGCCGGGCCGCACCACGGCGACGACCATCTCCACCGCCGCGCGCAGCGTGCGCGCGCTGGCCGCCGCCACGCGCGCGCCCTGCGGCAGCGGCGCCAGCAGCTTGTCGGCGCCGGGCCGCTGCGCGGCGTAGCGCGAGCCCCGCCCCGCAGCCAACAGGATGCCGACGCGCGCGGGGATCGGGTAGGGATAGACACTAGAGACAGTCGCCATGATGATCAGTATAGTGAATATAAGCCGTGGCAGCGCCGCGGCCTTTCACTGTGAGAAGCCGATGAACGCTCTGGATCTGGACGTATTGCAACATGCGCGGGACTGGGTAGCCGCGGGCAGCCGCGTGCACCTGGTGACCGTGGTGCAGACCTGGGGATCGGCCCCGCGCCAGGCCGGGGCCATGCTGGCGCTGCGCGAGGACGGCCGCATGGTCGGGTCGGTTTCCGGCGGCTGTATCGAAGACGACCTGATGCTGCGCGCCCGCGAAGGCACGCTCGAGGACGCCCCGGCGCGCCTGACCTACGGCGTCACCCGCGACGAGGCCGCGCGCTTCGGCCTGCCTTGCGGCGGCACGTTGCGCCTGATCAGCGAACCGCTGCGCGACACGCAATGGCTGGACCTGGTGCTGCAATCCATACGCGGCCATGGCCTGATCCAACGCACGGTGGACCTGCAGGACGGCAGCAGCTCGGTGTCTCCCGCCGGTCCGGCCGACGGCCCGGACTTCGACGGCCGCATCTTCCGCAGCGTGTACGGCCCGCGCTGGCGGCTGCTCATCATCGGCGCCAACCAGACCGCCCAGGTGCTGGCCAACATCGCCGCCACGCTGGATTTCCACGTCACGGTCTGCGACCCCCGCGAGGAGTTCTACGGCGACTGGAACCAGTCCCAGGCTACCTTGCTCACCAGCATGCCCGACGACGCCGTGCTGGAAATCGGCACCGACGAGCGGACCGCCATCGTGGCGGTCACCCACGATCCCAAGCTCGACGACATGGCTTTGCTGGAAGCATTGAAATCGCGGGCCTTCTATGTGGGCGCGCTGGGTTCGCGCGCCAACCAGCAGAAGCGCCGCGAGCGGCTGCGGCTGTTCGACCTGGACGACAGCCAGATCGCCCGCCTGCACGGCCCGGTGGGCCTGCGCATCGCCAGCAAGACGCCGGCCGAGATCGCCGTGGCGATCGCGGCCGAACTGATCTGGGTGCGCAACACGCTGGGCGACGGCGAAGCCGCCCGCAGCGCGCCGCAGACCAGCGCGCTGCAAGGCTGAGCCAGGCAGCCGGCCTCGGCCCTACATGGGTTTGAGCGTGGTGCGGCTGTACTGGTTATTGGCTTCCACCAGGGTGGAAAGCAGCTTCATGAAGATTTCCTGATTGCGCGTGGACAGCGGCTCCAGCAGGCGCTGCTGGGCGCGCGCCATGCCTTCCTGCAGGATGCCCATGATGCGCAGGCCTTCCTGGGTGATGACGGCCTGGCGCGAGCGCTTGTCGTTGGGATTGATGCGCCGTTCCACCAGGCCGCGCTCCTGCAGGCGCTTGACCACGTCTGCGGTGGTGGTGCGATCCAGCCCCAGCTCCATGCCGATGGCGGTCTGGTCCAGCCAGGGACTGAGCGACAGCGCGGTCAGCACGCCATACTGCACCGGCGTCACGTTCTGCGTCTTGCACTCCTCGTAGAACATGGCGTAGTGGATCTGGTTCAGGCGCCGCACCAGATATCCCGGACGCGACCAAAGCACCTGCTTGGCCGGATCGAAGATCTTGGTGTCTGTCTTATGAGTTGCGACGCGCTTCTGGGACGTCGTCTTTTTCTGTACATCCGGCACGTTGAGGCAGCTCCAGTTTAGTTAGTGTACTGAGGATAATACCACCGGCCCGGCTTGGCGCGCCTGCTGCGCCAGATACTCCTTCAAGGTCTGCACCAACGCCGCCGCGGCGGGCGACAGGCTGCGGTTGCGGGCCGTGACCAGCCCGATCGAACGCTCGGCCACCGGTCCGATCAGCGGACGCTGGACGATGCCATTTTGCGCTACCGCCGCGGCGGCGATTTCGGGCAGCGCGGCAACGCCGAATCCGCATTCGACCATGGCGACGATGGTGGTCAGATGCTCGGCCTCGAAGGCCGGCGTAAAGCGTATCCGGTTCTGCAGGAAAGCCCATTCCGTGTACTGCCGCACGCTGCTGGGCTGCACCATGGACACGTGCGCCGCATCCGCCGTATCGGCCCAACGCAGCGGACCGCGGGCGCGCGCCAGTGGATGGGCTTCGGGGATCAACAGCAGGAAACTGTCGGACATCAGCGGCACGTAGTGCAGATCCGCATGCT
Source organism: Achromobacter aegrifaciens (assembly GCF_902859965.1). Classification (NCBI taxonomy): domain Bacteria; kingdom Pseudomonadati; phylum Pseudomonadota; class Betaproteobacteria; order Burkholderiales; family Alcaligenaceae; genus Achromobacter; species Achromobacter aegrifaciens. The sequence continues at coordinate 58,446 of NZ_CADIKO010000008.1, read as the reverse complement.
GCGGGTCCGCCGCGGTCAGGGCGAAGTCGACTTCGCCCGCGCGCACCAGATCGAAAGCCGGCCCGGACAAGGTATCGCGTACTTTCAGGGCGACCAGCGGATGGGCCTGGCGATAGGTCATGAGCACCCGCGGCAGCAGGCGGGCCGCGATCGAGGGCAAGGCAGCCACCGACACCTGCCCCTGTTCCGCGTTGACGATGCCGCTGACCGCGGCAATGGCGTCGCGGAAGGCCACTTGCAGCGCAGCAGCCTGCTGCATGAAGACCTCGCCGGCGGCGGTGAGGCGGACGGTGCGCGTGGTGCGGTCGAACAGGCGCACGCCCAGCGCCTCTTCGATGCGCTGGATCTGCGTGGACAGAGCCGATTGCGACAGGTGCAACTGCGCGGCGGCCTGGCGGAAGTTGAGCGTGCGGCCCAGCACCAGCGTGGTATCGATATCGCGCATCGAAAGATTGATCTGCATGCCTGGCGCGGTCCCTCTATTGATCTAAATATAAGATCATTCTATCCAAAAAATCTGATTCATCAATCAAAACAGGTTCTCTACACTCGCCCGCAGCGTAGTTTCAGATAAAGGAGCAAACCATGCAGACGGACGCGATCGCGCTGCCCAATCCGGGCGCGGCGCATGCGGTGGTGGTGGGCGGCGGCACCATGGGCGCCGACGTGGCCGTGGTATTGACCCGCGCGGCCTGCCGGACCACGGTGATCGAATCGAATGCCGAGCGCGCGGCGGGCGTACCCGCCCGTGTCGCGGAAAACCTCAAGACCATAGGCCGGGAAGCGAACGCCGCCCTGCTGTCCACCGCCGCCAGCCTGGACGAGGTGGACTGGTCCGGCGTGGACCTGGTCATCGAGTGCATACCCGAACGCCTGAACATCAAGCAGGCGCTGTTTGCGGACCTGGCGCAACGCGCCCGGCCCGATGCCATCCTGGCCAGCAACAGCTCCAGCTTCCCGATCAGCGCCATCAGCCAGGGCCTGGCTACCCGCGGCCGCATGCTGGGCCTGCACTTCTTCATGCCCGCGCATCTGGTGCCGCTGGTGGAAGTGGTGCTGGGCGAAGCCAGCGACAACGCCTGCGCCGACACGCTGATCGAATTCATGCGGCGCTGCGGCAGCGTGCCGGTGAAGGTGCGCCAGGACCTGCCTGGCTTTCTGGCCAACCGCCTGCAGCACGCGCTGTCGCGCGAAGCCTTCGACCTGATCGACCGCGGCATCGCCTCGCCGGAAGACGTGGACGCGGCAGTGCGTTTCGGCTTCGGCTTCCGCTTCCTGGCGGCCGGCCCGGTGATGCAGCGCGACCATGCCGGCATCGATGTGCATGCCGCCGCCGGCGCCACCATGTACCCCACCTTCTGCAACGCCAGCGAGCCGGCGCGCTGCCTGACCGAACGCGCCCAGGACGGACGCCACGGCATGAAGACGGGCGAAGGTTTCTACACCTGGACGCCCGAAACCATTGCTGCCGAGCGCGCGCGCTACGACCGCCTGTTACGCGCCGGCCTGGACCTGATTGCACCCGAACTGCCGGAGATCAAGCCGTGAGCAACACCCCCCTGCCCCGCGCCGCGCTGGCCGACTCGCCCGTCATCATTACCGTGGCGCCCAATGGCGCCTACAAAAAGGCCGCCGACCATCCGGCCGTGCCGCTTACCGCCGAGGCTCTGGCGCACGAAGCGCGCGCCTGCCTGGACGCCGGCGCCGCCATGATGCACATGCACGTGCGCAAGCCTGACGGCAGCCACCTGCTGGACGCCCAGGCCTACCGTGACGCCCTGGCCGCGGTGCGCGGCGCCGTGGGCGACGAACTGCTGGTGCAGGTGACCAGCGAAGCCGCCGGCGTCTACAAGGCGGCGGAACAGATCGCCCTGGTGCGCGAGCTGCAACCCGAGGCCGTGTCCATCGGGCTGCGCGAGATCGCCGTGCCGGAGATCCCGGAAAGCGAGCTGGCGGCTTTCCTCGCCTGGATCGCCGAGCGCCGCATCATGACCCAGATCATCCTGTACGACGAAGGCGACGTGCGCCGCTGGCTGTCCCTGCGCGCGCGCGGCCTGGTGCCGCCAGGAGCGTGGTCGGTGCTGTTCGTGCTGGGCCGCTACAGCGCGGGCCAGACCTCTTCGGCCTATGACCTGCTGCCCTTCCTGGCCGCGTACGACCAGTCCCTGCCGTGGGCGGTATGCGCCTTCGGCCCCGAGGAAAACGCCTGCGTCACCACGGCCGCAGCGTTCGGCGGCCACATGCGCGTGGGTTTCGAGAACAACCTGAAGCTGCGAGATGGCAGCACCGCGCCGGGCAACTCGGCGCTGGTATTGCAGGCCGCGCAAGGCGCGCAGGCGTTGGGCCGCCCGCTGGCCACGGCCGCCGACGCGCGCCGCATCTACGGGGCGATCGGCTGACTCCGCCTGGGCGGCGCTACTGCGCCGCCCCTTCTATCGCTTGCGCAACGCTGATTGCCTGCTCCTCCGAGTTCATCGTCAGGTTCAGGATGCCCTCCTCCATGGGGCCTGCGATGCGCGGCACGCCCACCAGCCTGCCGTCTATCGTGAACACCAGCCACTTCCCGGGGTACTGGCGGCCGATCTGCGCCAGCTTGCGCGCGCCTGGCGGCGTGAATCGCAAGCTGACAAAAGGCTGCCCCTCCCGGGTCTTCATGGGCGTGGCGGTATTCAGGTCTGCCCGGGTAAGCGCGGGCGCCAGCAGGAAGTAGTAGGTCTTGTCGGACATGCGCAGCTCGCGCAGATCGGCGCCCGGCTGGTCCTGCGCCAGGCGGAACTCGACCGCCGGGATGGCCATCCGCGCCCGCGCCGCGGTGTCTTGCGGCGCAGGCTGGGCGGCGCGGGGCGCGGCATTCGCGCCCTTCTGAGCCACCATGGGCTGGCAAGCCGCCAGCAATGCGCTCGATGCAATCAAAGCCGGAAGAATGATGCGACGTGTCATGGCTGTATACCTCTCATGAATCATTGAGGCCGCAGCTGCGGGCCGCGAGCCTGCGTTCGTGCCACATGTATTCACCATTGATATCCCACTCCCACGCTAGCGCCGTAGTCGCCGCGCGAACTGCTGCTGGCCAGGCCCTTCACCACCCATCTTCCGCTGTCGGACACCGTGGACAGCCCCATGGCAAAGCCGCTTTCTCCGCGCCACGTACCGCCGCCCATGCTGAACATGCTCCTGCCGGGCAGATAGGCCTGCGGCAGCGCCGACATCGCCATGGCGGAAGCCACGCCGGCGCTCAACCGGTTGTCCAGCCCTTGCACGTTCTTGCGCAAGCCCGCCACCTGCTTGCTCAGGCCGCTTTCTACTTCTCGCAACTGGCTCACGTTCACCGCGTCGGTTCCCGCAGCGCCGCGGGCCACGTTCGTGATCTGGCGTTCGGCTCCGGCCGCGCCGACCGAAACCGTGTCGTCGCGGTCGGCGACAGACCCCGCGCCCAGCGCCACGGCATTACTGCCCGACGCCTTGCTGCCGTTGCCCAACGCCGTGGCTCCCGCGCCGGACGCCTGCGCGCCATTGCCGATCGCGGTGCTGTTCTTACCCGAGGCCACGGCGCCCGCGCCGCCCGCCGCCGAGTTGCCGCCGCTGGCCTTGGGCGGCTTGGCCGCCTTTACTTCCTGGCTGGTCTGGAACATGCCCGCGGCGCCATTGCCGATGTTCGTCACATCGCCTTCGATGCCGGTCATGCGTTCGTCCAGCGCGGTGAGTTGGTCGCCGACCTGGAGCACATTGCCTGCCACGTCCTGCAAGCGTTTGTCGGTATAGTCGTTGGCCTGCTTGAGCGCGCCGTCCAGCTGCCGCAGATTCACGGCGTCCGTGGCCTCGCGGCCGTCGGCCAGATTGCTGAGCGTGCGTTCCGCGCCCGACGAGCCCACCGACACCGTGCCGGCCGACTTGTTTTGCGCCTCCGAATACTTGCCGGCATAGCTCTGCGCTCCCCGGTCCGCCACGGCGCCTCCGCCCAACGCCACGTCGCCATCCTTCCCTGCGACCGCGCCGTTGCCCAAGGCCACCGAGTTCACCCCATTGGCGGCCGCACCCGGTCCGACCGCGATACTGCCTGGACCATTGGCCTGTGAATCCGGCAGCGCCGCCGACGCCCCGCCGTTGGCATGGAAGTACTTGATTCCGGCGCCGCCCTTGGTGAAGTTGTCAACCGTATCGCCTATAGCCTTCACGTACTGGTTGGTCTCGAACAACTGCGAACCATTGACCGCATCCGTGCTGTCCGCCGACAGCGTGCCCCGCGCCACATTCCTCAGCACGGTGGCCGCCCCGCCGGGATTAAACGTCACCATGCCGTAGTTGCTGGTGCCGTCCGCATTGAGGTCGTATTTCACCCCTCCCGCGTCGAGCCCGCTCACATTCGAGGCCAGCGCCTTCAACTGGCTGACGTTCACGGCGTCGGAATCCACAGTACCCGCAGCCACCCCGTTGATCTGCCGATACATGCCGGCATCGGCGTCACCCACAGACAACGCGGCCAAGGTGCTGCGCGTGGCGTTCACGGACGCGCCATTGGCGCCCAGGGGCACATATCCTGCTGCCCCGGCCACCGTCTTGGCGACCGATCTCGCACCCAGCGCTACGCCACCGCCCGCGACAACCTGGCTGCCGGCGCCCAGGGCCACCCCCTGGACGGCATCAGCCAGGGCCTGCGTTCCCGCCGCAATGCTATCCGCTGACGTGGTACGCGCCTGCTGTCCCAGGGCGATGCCGCCGGGCGCCCCCTGGTCCACTACCGCCCGATCCCCGATCCCCAGGCCGCGGTCCCCATTGACCACGGCCTGCGGGCCGACCGCGATCGACTCAAGCCCTACCGCCAGCGAATCGGAAGTCGTCGAGTTGACATGGAAGTACTGGGTCCCAGTGGTCGTCAAGGAGCCGATCGCGCCGGTCAGTTGGCGCAAAGTCACGGCATCATGCTCCTCGGTCCCGTCCGCCACGTTGGTAATCTGGCGGTACGCGCCATCGCGACCCACGGATACCGCTCCCAGCAAGGTGAGATCCGCCGTGTTGAACGGCACCAGGGCGCCACCGCTGCCGACCGCAAGGCTGCCCGTGGTCGGCGTCAGCGCCCGGGCGGACACGGAGCCTGAACCCAGCGCCACGCTCCCCTCCTGGCTCGCCTGGGCATCGCGTCCCAACGCCAGCGCGTCGCCGGCTGACGTCCGCGCGTTGTAGCCCAGCGCCGTGCTGCCCACGCCCTGCGCGTAGGCATCATCTTCCGCCAGCCCCAACTCGTTGGTCCGCGCATAACGCAAGCCCAGCCCATTGTCGGCCTTGCTGATCAGGCTAGGGTTCCCCGTCAGGTGTGTGTACGTGTCGCCCATGGTCGTCAAGGTATCGCCCATGCCCGTCAAGGTATCGCCCATGCCCGTCAGCCTGTCGCCCACGCGCTGTACGTCCTGGTTCGTCTCATGCAGTTGCGCGCCGTTCACTGCATCGGTGCTGGTGGCCGTCACGGCCCCGCGCGCCAGGTTGGTCAGCCTGGTGCCGCCCGTCATGCCGCCGTCCGTGGATGCCGATCCCGCCAGCGTGATCAGGCTCTTGGGATCGCCCGCGTTGCCGTCATAGGTCACCGCCCGGTCGCCCAGGCTGCCCACATTCTCGGCCACGGACTTGAGCTGGCTTACGTTCACCGCATCCGTGTCGGACGCGCCCGCGGCCAGGTGGCTGAGGCGGCGCTCCGCACCGGCCGAACCTATGCTCACTTCGCCCACCGGGGCAGCGCCCGCCACCGCCGCCGTACCTGAGCGGTACGCCGCCGCGCCCAGCGTCGCGCCATTGGCGACCGCATTCGCGCCCAACGCCACGCTGCCGGCATGGCCTGCCTGGGCCTCGCGTCCCAGCGCCAGCGCGTTGTCGGCCGTGGCCCGCGCGTTGTAGCCCAGCGCCGTGCTGCCGGGGTTCTGCGCATAGGCGTCGCTGGGCGTCAACCCGCGCTCGTTGGTCCGCGCATAGCGGATGCCCAGGCCGTTGGCGTCGGTGTATGTCGCGTTCGTGTCCCCGGTGAGATTCGCCAGCGAGCCGCCGAGGTTGGTGAGCGTATCGCCCAAGGTCGTGACCGTACCGCCGATGGTCGTGACCGTATCGCCGAGATTCGTCACGGTGTCGCCCAGGGTCGTGACGGTGGTGCCCATGCTGGTCACCGTATCGCCCATGGTCGTGACCTTGTCGCCCACGCGCTTCACCTCCTGGTTCGTCTCGTGCAGTTGCGCGCCGTTCACCGCATCGGTGCTGGTGGCTGACAAGGTCCCGCGCGCGAGGTTGGTGAGCCTGGTTCCGCCCGTCATGCCGCCGTCCGTGGATGCCGATCCCGCCAGCGTGACCAGGCTCTTGGGATCGCCCGCGTTGCCGTCATAGGTCACCGCCCGGTCGCCCAGGCTGCCCACGTTCTCGGCCACGGACTTGAGCTGGCTTACGTTCACCGCATCCGTGTCGGACGCGCCCGCGGCCAGGTGGCTGAGGCGGCGTTCCGCGCCCGCCGAGCCTATGCTCACTTCGCCGACTGGCGCAGCGCCCGCCACCGCCGCCGTACCTGAGCGGTACGCCGCCGCGCCCAGCGTTGCGCCATTGGCGACCGCATTCGCGCCCAGCGCCACGCTACCGGCGTGGCCTGCCTGGGCCTCGCGGCCCAGCGCCAGCGCGTCGTCGGCCGTGGCCCGCGCGTTGTAGCCCAGCGCCGTGCTGCCGGGGTTCTGCGCGTAGGCATCGCTGGGTGCCAGCCCGCGTTCGTTGGTCCGCGCATAGCGGATGCCCAGGCCGTTGGCGTCCGTGTACGTTGCGCTCGTGTCCCCGGTGAGATTCGCCAGCGAGCCGCCCAGGTTGGTGAGCGTATCGCCCAAGGTCGTGACCGTACCGCCGATGGTCGTGACCGTATCGCCGAGATTCGTCACGGTGTCGCCCAGGGTCGTGACGGTATTGCCCATGCTGGTCACCGTGTCGCCCATGGTCGTCACCCTGTCGCCCACGCGCTGCACGTCCTGGTTCGTCTCGTGCAGTTGCGCACCGTTCACCGCATCGGTGCTGGTGGCCGACACGGCCCCGCGCGCCAGGTTGGTGAGCCTGGTGCCGCCCGTCATGCCGCCGTCCGTGGATGCCGATCCCGCCAGCGTGACCAGGCTCTTGGGATCACCTTCGTTGCCGTCATACGTCACCGCCCGGTCGCCCAGGGCATTCACCGCCTGATTCGTCGCATTGAGCTGCGAGCCGTTGACGGCATCCGTGCTAAGGGCGCCAAGCCGCCCCGCCGCAACGTTCGTGATGGAGCGCTCCGCACCCGTGCTGCCCACGCTGACCGTGCTGGCGGGCGCCGACCCGGCGAACGAATAAGACCGCCCCGCGATCGCGGCGCCAGACGTGCCGACGGCGGCAGCAGTCGCGGACCCCGCCCCCAGCGCGACGTCGTCCGAGTTGGTTGCGACCGAATCGAACCCCAACGCCATGCTCCGCGCCGCCAGCGCGTTGGCATCGTTGCCTACGGCCAACGCCGCGGCGCCCGCAGCCGCCGAGCTATTGCCCAGCGCGACGGCGCCTGGTCCCGAGGCCCGATTGGCATTGCCCAACGCCACCGAGTTTTCACCGATCGCCGAGCTGCCGCGACCGATAGCCACCGCGGAGAAGTTTCCTGTTGCGCCATCAGCCACGCTGCCAATGCCCAAGGCCACATCGCCATCGCGCCGTGCCTGCGCACGCGTGCCTATCGCAACGGAATCCGCCCCCATGGCACGCGATTCTCCTGCGACCGCAACGGCGTTGAGCCCCGATGCCTGCGCACCCGCCGCCGCCGAATTGGAGGAATTATTGCCGCCGATCGCGACGCTGCCGACGGCCGTGGCACGCGCCCATTGACCAAGAGCGGTCGAACCCAGGGCAAGGGCTCCGGCCTGCATGCCTACAGCGGTGCTCCGAATTGCCGCCGTAGCCGCAAACCCCAGGGCGGTCGCGGCATTGCCCGTCGCCGTCGCTTGAAAGCCCAGGACCTGCACGCCGGTGTAGCCGCCGCCATCAGCATCGCATCCGATAACGTTGGACCACAGGCCGGATCCATCGCTCGGAGTCTTGCCCGCAGGATAGGCTACGCCGTCGGGTCCCGTCGCCTTGGGAGAGGCGCAACCATTCGGGTTGTACGTTGATGCATGAACCTGCGGACCCGTACCCGCCAGACCGGCAAGTATCGCAAGCCCCGCTGCGATATCCAGCCGCATGTTCAGCTTCAGGCGCTTCCGAATGGACTGCCGGCCTCCCGCCGCGTCTTCGTCCGCATCGATCCAAACGTTCCTGAGTATCTTGTTCATGAATGGATGCTCCAGTTCAAAAACTCTAGGGAAGTTCTCGTCTACGCAGCCATTACGTGTGACTCAAACGGCACCCGGAACACGCTGCGGCGACTAACGCCACCCGCTATGCAAGCGGCCGGGCTCTCGCCAACTGCGCCACGCAAGCGGTCGATCTATTGATGGAGATGGAAAAGGAAATGCGCCAGGACCAACGCGGGACGCCTCGCTTGCCGGCGGAGGAGTCCCGCAGCGACTGCATCGGGTGATGCATTGAGGCCAAGACTACGGCGCGCAATTGCAATCGCACATTGCACTTGGGCCTATGGGACGTATCGGCGCAGCCTTCCTATGCCGGCTGGCCGCAGGTAGGTAACAGCGGAAACCAACATTTCCGCCATTCCACCCACTAAACAAATGGACCGCTCATCCGTCTCAGAATCGGGGCATTGGTTTCATGAGGAGCGTTCCGTGGATTTGTTGGCAGCGATACGCATTTTTCTCCGCGTGGTGGAACGCGGAACCATCTCGGGCGCGGCGCGCGATCTCGACATGAGCCAACCATCCGTGAGCGAACGCATCGACAAGCTGGAGCGTTTCCTAAGCGCCCGCCTCTTGGTGCGCAGTTCGCGCAAGCTGAGCTGCACGGCTGAAGGCCGGACGTTCTACGAACAGGGCAAGCAGCTGCTGGACGCGGCGGAATTGACAATAAATTCCGTATCATTAAGTAACGTCAAGATACAAGGAAGCCTGAGACTCGCCGCGCCGCAGTGCCTGGGCGAGATCGTGGTTCCCAAGGCCCTGATGAACGTGCGCACGGCACACCCCGATCTGCACGTGGATCTCATGCTGAACGACACCATCGCCGACCCGGTCACCGAGGGCCTCGACATTTCGCTGCGGCTGGGCCGCCTCAATGAAAACGGAGGCTATATAGCTTTCCCGCTTGGCTGGGTGGCCCGCAAGCTGGTCGCGGCACCTTGTTACCTTGCGGCTCACGGCCCCATAGAAACGCCGGCGGACTTGGCCTTCCATCCGTTCATTCGTTTGAAGGCCATTTTCGCGAACGACCAGGTGCCGCTCTCGCGCGAAAACGGGCCGGTGGTCCAGACGCGCATCAAGACCGCCATGACGGTCAGCCACTGGCGCCCCATGTACGATCTGATCCTCTGCGGCGGCGGCATCGGCATCCTGCAGCATCCCGCGTGCGCCAAGGCACTGGCGCAAGGACGCCTCGTCGAACTGCTGGACGGCTATCGCGTTCCGCCGCTTCCGCTCAATGCGCTGATTCCGCCCCTGCGTCCGATGCCGCAGCGCGTGCGGGCGGTCCTGGACCTGTTGAAGCGGGACATTCCAGCGCTGCTCCCGCCAGCTGCTTGAACCGCCCATCGGTCCCAGCACATTGTTACGCCGTGGTGCAACATTGACGCCCTTCAAAGCCATCTGCTAAAAGCTTCGGTATCCGCACGTTAAACGCAATGCCCCAACTGTCGTAGTGAGGTGCTGTGTGCAAAACGAGTCCGATGGCTACACCAAGCCTCAGGAACTACGAAGTTTCCTGTTCCTGACGGCCGTCATGGCCCCCGTCCTGTCGGTCATCATCGTGGCAGGCTACGGTTTCCTCGTCTGGTTCTATCAGCTGATTGCCGGCCCTCCCGGTAGCTGATGCGACGCGACGGAACCCCTCCCATGTCCGCGCTCCCCCACTCCGCGCCGCCTGCGGCGCCGCCAGAGCTGCACATCGCCAGCATGGTGGTGCACGCCGCGCCGCGCCGCTTGCCCGACGTCCGCCAGGCGATTCTTGCAATTGCCGGAGCGGAAATCCATGGCGCTTCCGACACCGGAAAGCTGGTGGTCACCCTGGAAGCCCCCTCCACCGACGACATGATGGCCCGGATCTCAGAGATCCAGCGCCTGGATGGCGTGCTGGCTTCGGCGCTGGTCTACCAGCACGCCGACTCGCTGGACGCGATGAACGAGGAGATTGACGATGGCAATGGCTCGTAGAGACTTCATCAAGCAATCTGCCGCGGCCGCGGCCGCGACTGTGGCTGGCATACCCATCGTCGGCTACACGCAGAACATCGTCACCGAATCCGAGGCCGCCAAGCTCAAGTGGTCCAAGGCGCCCTGTAGGTTCTGCGGGACCGGCTGCGGCGTGAACGTCGCCGTGAAGGACAACCAGGTCGTGGCCACGCACGGCGATTTCAACGCCGAGGTGAACAAGGGCCTGAACTGCGTCAAAGGTTATTTCCTGTCCAAGATCATGTACGGCAACGACCGGCTGACCACGCCGCTCTTGCGCATGAAGGACGGCAAGTACGCCAAGGACGGTGAATTTGCCCCAGTGTCCTGGGACCAGGCCTTCGACGTCATGGCCGAGCAGTTCAAGCGCGTACTGAAGGACAAGGGTCCCGAGGCCGTGGGCATGTTCGGCTCGGGCCAATGGACCGTCTGGGAAGGGTATGCCGCGCTCAAGCTGATGAAGGCGGGCTTTCGCAGCAACAACCTGGACCCGAACGCGCGCCACTGCATGGCCTCGGCCGCGGTGGGCTTCATGCGCACCTTCGGCGCTGACGAGCCCATGGGCTGTTACGACGACATCGAGAACGCCGATGCTTTCGTACTGTGGGGCTCCAACATGGCGGAGATGCACCCGATCCTGTGGACCCGCGTGACCGATCGCCGACTGTCCGCGCCCAAGACCAAGGTCGTCGTGCTGTCCACCTTCGAGCACCGTTCCTACGAGCTGGCCGACATCGCGCTGACCTTCACGCCGCAGACGGACCTGGCGATCCTGAACTACATCGCCAACCACATCATCCAGACCAAGCGCGTGAACCGGGATTTCGTGGACAAGCACACGACTTTCCGCGAAGGCAATGCCGACATCGGCTACGGCCTGCGGCCCGATCATCCGCTGCAGAAGGCCGCCAAGAACGCGGGCGACGCCGGCGGCTCCAAGCCCATCACGTTCGACGATTTCGCCAAGTTCGTTGCCAAGTACGACCTGGACTACACCGCCAAGCTGAGCGGCCTGCCCAAGAAGCAGCTGGAAGAGCTGGCCGAACTCTATGCCGACCCGAAGGTGCGCGTCACATCCTTCTGGACCATGGGTTTCAACCAGCACACCCGCGGCGTATGGGCCAATAACATGGTCTACAACATCCATCTGCTGACCGGCAAAATCTCCACGCCGGGCAACAGCCCGTTCTCGTTGACCGGCCAGCCCTCGGCCTGTGGCACCGCCCGCGAGGTGGGCACCTTCTCGCACCGCCTGCCGGCCGACCTGGTGGTGACCAATCCCAAGCACCGCGCGCACGCCGAGGAAATCTGGCAGCTACCCGACGGCACGATCCCCAGCAAGGTGGGTGCGCATGCGGTCCTGCAGAACCGCATGCTCAAGGACGGCAAGATCAACGCCTATTGGGTGATGGTCAACAACAACATGCAGGCCGCGGCCAACCTGATGAATGAAGGCCTGCCCGGCTACCGCAACCCCGACAACTTCATCGTGGTGTCGGACGCCTACCCCACCGTCACCACTATTTCGGCCGACCTGATCCTGCCGGCCGCCATGTGGGTCGAAAAGGAAGGCGCCTACGGCAACGCGGAACGCCGCACCCAGTTCTGGCACCAGCTGGTCAACGCGCCGGGCGAGGCGCGCTCGGACCTGTGGCAACTGATGGAGTTTTCCAAGCGCTTCAAGGTCGAGGACGTCTGGCCCGCGGATCTGCTGGCCAAGAAGCCCGAATACCGCGGCAAGACGCTGTTCGACGTGCTGTTCGCCAACGGCAAGGTCAACCGCTATCCCAACACCGAGCGCGACAAGGACTACGCCAACCAGGAAGCCGAGGCTTTCGGCTTCTATGCGCAGAAGGGGCTGTTCGAGGAATACGCCGAATTTGGCCGCGGCCATGGCCACGACCTGGCGCCGTTCGATACCTACCATGAAGTGCGCGGCCTGCGCTGGCCCGTGGTCAAGGGCAAGGAAACGCTGTGGCGCTACCGAGAAGGCAGCGACCCCTACGTCAAACCAGGAGCCGGTTTCGAGTTCTACGGCAACGCCGACGGCCGCGCCGTGATCTACGCCCTGCCCTATGAACCGCCCGCGGAATCGCCGGACAAGGAATACCCGTTCTGGCTGTCCACCGGACGCGTCCTGGAACACTGGCATTCGGGCTCGATGACGCGGCGGGTGCCGGAGCTGTACCGGGCCTTCCCCAACGCGGTCTGTTTCATGCACCCCGATGACGCCCAGGAAATGGGCCTGCGGCGCGGCGTCGAGGTGGAGGTCGTGTCGCGGCGCGGCAAGATGCGCACGCGCCTGGAAACCCGCGGGCGCGACAAGCCGCCGCGCGGCCTGGTGTTCGTGCCCTGGTTCGACGCTGGCCAGTTGATCAACAAGGTCACGCTGGACGCCACCGATCCGATCTCGTTCCAGACCGACTTCAAGAAGTGCGCGGTCAAGATCGTCAAGGTCTGAAAGGCGAACCGGAGACAGCCATGAACCTACGCGCCCTTACTCTCGCGACATGCGTCATCCTTGGTTCGGCCGCCTGGGCGGCGCCGCCGCTGGAGGTCGAAGACCCCATGCGCGGCCCCACCCCGGTCGCGCAGGAAACCGACCCGCCGCTCATCAGTCCGGTCGAAAACAAGGACATCCGCCGCATGCGCACGTATTCCATGCAGCCGCCCACCATTCCGCACAAGATCGACGGCTACCAGGTCGACAAGGACTTCAACCGCTGCCTGGCCTGTCACGCCCGCGTGAACACCGAGGAAACCCAGGCCCCGCCCCTGAGCGTGACCCACTACATGGACCGCGACAGCAACGTGCTGGCGGAAGTCTCGCCGCGCCGCTACTTCTGTGTGCAGTGCCACGTGCCGCAGACCGAGGCCAAGCCTCTGGTGTCCAATACTTATCAGGACATCGATGTGATCCTCAAGCGCCTGTCCGCCCCGGCGCCCGCCAAGAAGTAAGCGACCGGAGGCAGCCATGCTCGGACTCATCAAGCGCTACTGGAACATCATCCGACGGCCCAGCGTGCATTTCAGCCTGGGCTTCCTGACGGTCGGCGGTTTCATCGGCGGCATCCTGTTCTGGGGCGCCTTCAACACCGCCATGGAACTCACCAACACCGAGAAGTTCTGCACCGGCTGCCACGAAATGCGCGACAACGTGTACGCCGAGCTGAAAGGCACCATCCACTTCACCAACCGCTCCGGCGTGCGCGCGCTGTGCTCGGACTGCCACGTGCCGCACAACTGGACCGACAAGATCGCGCGCAAGATGCAGGCGTCCAAGGAAGTCTGGGGCAAGATCTTCGGCACCATCGACACGCGCGAAAAGTTCGTTGAAAAGCGCCTGGAGCTGGCCCAGCACGAATGGGCGCGCTTCAAGGCCAACGATTCGCTGGAATGCCGCAACTGCCACAATTACGAGTACATGGACTTCACGCGCCAGAGTCCGCGCGCGCAGAACATGCACTCCACCTATCTGGCGGACAAGAGCAAGACCTGCATCGATTGCCACAAGGGCATCGCCCACAAACTGCCGAACATGGGACCGGGCCCGACCTCCATGGCGCCCGAGCCCACGGGCCCGGGCAAGGAAGTGGCGCATGCGGCCCGCTGATGCGCCGCCGCCCATGCTTTGCGCGCGCGGCCTGACCAGCCGCCGCGGCTATTCCGCGCCCGTGGATTTCGAGCTGCATGGCGGCCAACTGCTGCATGTGCGCGGCGCCAACGGCAGCGGCAAGACCAGTCTTCTGCGCATGCTCGCGGGCTTGCTGCGGCCGCTGGCCGGCAGCGTGCTGTGGCGCGGCGGCGACGCACGCCACGACCCCGCCGGCTACCGTGCCTGCATGGCCTACCTGGGGCATGGCAACGGCCTGTGCGGCGAACTGAGCGCCGCCGAGAACCTGCGTTACGCCCTGCACGTCGCCGGCACGCCGCAGGCAGAAACTCGTTTATCGGACACCTTGTGCGCATGGCGCCTGGAATCCTGCGCCGACATGCCCGCCCTGCGCCTGTCCCAGGGACAGGGCCGGCGGCTGGCGCTGGCGGCGGTCGTGCTCGGCGCCAAGCCCCTGTGGCTGCTGGATGAACCCGACGCCGGGCTGGACACTGCCAGCCTGGAGCAATTGCGCCTGGCGCTGGAAGCCCACCTCGCGGCTGGCGGCGCCGCCGTGCTCGCCTCGCACCGCGAACCTGGCACCGCCGCCGCGCATACTCAAACCCTGGACATGGATGACTACGCGGATGCTGGCTACGCTGTCGCAGTTGGCATTGCGTGAAATCCGCCTGGCCTGGAGACGGCCCGCGGACACGCTGGACGCCACCCTGTTTTTCATCGTGGCCGGCACGCTGTTCCCCCTGGCGGTCGGTCCCGACCCCGCGCTGCTGCTGGCCATCGGGCCGGGCGTGCTGTGGGTCTGCGCCCTGCTCGGCATCCTGCTGACGCTGAACCGGCCTTTCGCCCAGGACTACGACAACGGCGCGCTGGAACAGCTGCTGGTGTCGCCGCATCCGCTGCCGCTGCTGGTGGGCGCCAAACTGGCGGCGCACTGGTTCAGCAGCTGCCTGCCCCTGATCCTGGCCAGCCCGGTGCTGGCCCTGCAATTCGGCCTGTCGCCGCAGGCCATCGGCATCCTGGTCCTGTCGCTGCTGCTGGGCACGCCGACGCTGGCGCTGGTCGGCGGGTTGGGCGCGGCGCTGACGCTGGGCCTGCGCGGCGGCGCCCTGCTGCCGCTGCTGGTGCTGCCGCTGTATGTGCCGGTGCTGATCTTCGGCGCTGGCGCGGTGTCGGCCTCGCACGCCGGCATGGGCGCCGGACCGCAATTGTCATTGCTGGGCGCATGCCTGTGCCTGGCCATCCTGTTATGCCCCTGGAGCGCCTCGGCGGCGCTGCGCGTGGCGCTGGACTGAGGACGCCATGCACAAGCACCCTGCCCTGAATGCATATCCGCCCGCCGCGGCAGCTGGCGCGGGCTGGCTGCGCTACGCCTCGCCCGCTGCCTTCTATCCGCTGGCAGGCCGCATGATTCCGTGGCTGGCGCTGGGCGCCGCGCTGTTCGCGGCCGCAGGCCTGTATGTGGGGCTGGCCGTCGCCCCCACCGACAGCCAGCAGGGCGAGGTCTACCGCATCCTCTTCATCCATGTCGGGGCGGCCTGGATGTCGATGTTCCTGTACCTGGTCATGGCGCTGTATGCCGCGCTGGGACTGATCTTCAATACCCGCCTGTCGTTCATGATGATGCGGGCGCTGGCTCCCACCGGCGCGCTGTTCACCTTCCTGACCCTGTGGACCGGCGCGCTGTGGGGCAAGCCGACCTGGGGCGCCTGGTGGGTATGGGACGCGCGGCTCACCTCCGAACTGATACTGCTGTTCCTGTACCTGGGTTTCATGGCCTTGCAGGCAGCCGCTGCCGACGACGCGCAGCGCGCCGACCGCGGCGGCGCCATCCTGGTGCTGGCGGGCGTGATCAACGTGCCCATCATCTATTTTTCGGTGCGCTGGTGGAGCACGCTGCATCAGGGCGCATCGATCAATCTCACCACCGCGCCCAGCATGGCCCATATCATGGTGACCGCGATGCTGCTGATGGTGGCGGCGTTCTGGCTCTATAGCGCAGCGGCCGCGCTGGCGCGCGTGCGCGGCATCATTGCCGAGCGCGAGCCGGGTGCGGTCCGTGCGGACCGGACGCGGCGGGAGGCGGCATGAGCTGGCAAGCGCTGTTCTCGCTGCAAGGCCACAGCCCCTATCTGCTGGGCGCGTACGGCGTGACGCTGGCGCTGATCGGCCTGGAAGCGTTGGTGTTATGGCGCCGTAGCCGCGCCCGGCGCGCGGCGCAGAATACCGCCCGCGCTGACGGGACGGCGCGATGAGCCCGCGCAAGCGCCGCGCGCTGGCCATCCTGGGCGGCCTGGGCCTTCTGGCCGCGGCCGCCGCGCTGGTGCTCAATGCCCTGCAATCCAACCTGGTGTTTTTCTTCAGCCCCACGCAGGTGGTGGCCAAGGAAGCGCCCGCCAGCGGCAGCTTCCGCGTCGGCGGCCTGGTGGAGCAAGGGTCGCTGCGCCGCGAGGCCGACGGGCTGACGCTGCGCTTCGTGGTGACGGACACCGCGCACATCGTACCGGTGACCTACCAGGGACTGCTGCCCGACCTGTTCCGCGAGGGTAAGGGCGTGGTGGTGGCCGGCAAGCTGGGGCCGGACGGCGTGTTCCGCGCCACCGAGGTGCTGGCCAAGCACGACGAGAACTACATGCCGCCCGAGGCCGCCGATGCGCTCAAGCGCGCGGGCGCCGGGCCCAACGCCATGCGCGCGGAGGCGCAATGATTCCCGAGATCGGCCTGTTCAGCCTGATCCTGGCGCTGCTGGTGGCGCTGGCGCAAGGCGTGCTGCCGCTGGTGGGCGCAGCCACCGGCTGGCAGGCGGGGCTGAGGGTGGCGCGGCCCGCCGCCATCGGCCAGTTCGGCTTGACCACCGTGGCCATAGGCTGCCTGGCCTCGGCGTTCGTCGACAACGATTTTTCCGTGCTGTACGTGGCCGCGAATTCGCATGCGGACCTGCCCGCCGCCTACCGCTTCGCGGCGGTGTGGGGCGGACATGAAGGATCGCTGCTGTTGTGGCTGTACCTCCTGACCGCCTGGACCCTGGCCGTGGCGCTGTGCAGCCGCCGCCTGCCCCTGCCCTTCGTCGGCCGTGTGCTGGCGGTGATGGGCTGGATCAGCGTGGGCTTTCTGCTGTTCCTGCTGTTCCTGTCCAACCCCTTCGAGCGCCTGATGCCGCCCGCCATGGCCGGACGCGACCTGAATCCGCTGTTGCAGGATCCGGGAATGATCGTGCATCCGCCCATGCTGTACATGGGTTACGTCGGTTTCTCCGTGGCCTTCGCCTTCGCCATCGCGGCGCTGCTGTCGGGCGAACTGGACGCCATGTGGGCGCGCTGGGTGCGCCCCTGGACGCTGGCGGCCTGGACCTTCCTGACCATAGGCATACTCCTGGGCAGCGCCTGGGCCTATTACGTGTTGGGCTGGGGCGGATGGTGGTTCTGGGATCCCGTGGAAAATGCCTCCTTCATGCCCTGGCTTGCGGGCACCGCGCTGATCCATTCCCTCATCGTGACCGAGAGGCGCGGCGCTTTCCGCAGCTGGACCGTGCTGCTGGCGATCTGCACGTTTTCGCTCAGCATCCTGGGGACGTTCCTGGTGCGCTCGGGCGTGCTGACCTCCGTCCATGCCTTCGCCGTGGATCCCGGACGCGGCCTGTACATACTGGGATTCATGCTGGTGATCGTGGGTGGATCGCTGGCGCTCTATGCCTGGCGCGCCCCCACGGTAGGCCTGGGCGGCGGATTCTCGCTGCTGTCGCGCGAATCCCTGCTGCTGTCCAACAATGTGGTGCTGACGGTGGCGGCGGGCTCGGTGCTGCTGGGCACGCTATATCCGGTCGTGCTGGACGTGCTGGAGTGGGGCAAGATCTCCATCGGTCCGCCCTATTTCGAAGCCGTTTTCGTGCCGCTGATGACGCCGGCCATTTTCCTGATGGGCGTCGGTCCGGTGGCGCGCTGGAAGCAGGCAGAGCTGCCCGACCTGGGCCGCCGCCTGCGCGTGGCCTTCGCAGTCAGCGTCGCGACCGCGGTGCTGCTGCCGCTGGCCATGCCGGGCCCGGCGCGGCTGGGGTCGCCCATGGTGATGCTGGGACTGTGGCTGGCCGCCTGGTCGGTCGCCAGCGCCGCGGCGCACGCCTGGCAGCGGCTGACGGACGGCGACGGCCAATGGCTGCGCCGGCTGGGCCGCCAGCCGCGTTCCTGGTACGGCATGCTGCTGGCGCACGCGGGTGTAGGCATCTTCATTGCCGGGGTCACCCTGGCCAACGGCTATGAAGTCAAGCAGGAGCTGCGGATGGAGCTCGGCTCCACCCAGGAAGCGGGCGGCTACGCCTTCACCTTCGCCAGCATTGCCCCGGCTGCCGGGCCGAACTACAGCGCGCAGCGCGCCGTATTCCCGGTGACCCGAGACGGCAAGCCGGTGCTGACGCTGTATCCGGAAAAGCGCCTTTACACGGTGCAGGACATGGCGCTGAGCCAGGCCGACATCGACAGCGGCTTCACCCGCGACCTGTTCGTGGCGCTGGGCGAACCGGTGGGCGACAAGGCCTGGACGGTGCGCCTGCAGGTCAAGCCCTTCATGACCTGGATCTGGACGGGCTGCATCCTGATGGCGCTGGGTGGTCTGCTGGCGGCCGGCGACAAGCGCTACCGCCGCGCGCAGGAGCCGGCGCGTGCGCCGCAGCCGGCCATGCCCGCCGCCGCGCGACCCACGCGGGAGGGAGCCTGATGCTGCGTTACCTGGTGCCGCTGGCCGCCTTCCTGGCCATGGCCGTGTTCCTGGCGATGGGCCTGTCGCGCGATCCGCGGGCGGTTCCCTCGGCCATGATCGACAAGCCCGCCCCCGCCATCGGCCTGCCCGTGCTGCTGGATCCCGGCAAAAAGCTGGAGGTGCAATCGCTGCGCGGCCAGGTCTGGCTGCTGAATGTGTGGGCCTCCTGGTGCGGGCCATGCAAGGACGAACTGCCGGTGCTGCGCGAAGCCGCCCGGCGCCACGGCATTCCGCTGTACGGCTTGAACTACAAGGACAAGCCGGAAGAAGCCGAAGCCTGGCTGGCGCGCAACGGCAATCCCTACATCGCATCCGCCAGCGACATCGACGGCCGCGTCGGCATCGAATATGGCGTGTACGGCGTGCCCGAGACCTTCGTGATCGACCGCGACGGCCGCATCCGCTACAAGCAGCTGGGCCTGATCACGCCCGAGATCTGGCGCGACCGCATCCAGCCCGCCATCGAGGCGCTGCGATGAAGCGGCCCGCTGCCCTGTCTTGCAGCCTGTTGCGGGCCGTCCTGCGCGCCCTGCTGCTGGCGCTGGCCTTGGCCGCCGCCGCGCGCGCGCAAGTCCACGCTGGCGCCGCGCAGCCCTTGCCGCCTGTCCTGGAACAACGCGCCGACAAGCTGGCCCATGGACTGCGCTGCCTGGTGTGCCAGAACCAGACCCTGGCCGAGTCGAACGCGCCATTGGCCCAGGACATGCGCAAGCTGATCCGCGATCAATTGGCGGAAGGCCGCAGCGACGCGCAGATCATGCAGTTCTTCGAAGACCGCTATGGCGACTTCGTGCGCTACGACCCGCCCTTCAAACCCATCACCTGGCTGCTGTGGCTGGGACCCTTCGCCCTGCTGGCGCTGGGCTTCGTGGTGCTGGTACGCACCTTGAAGCGCCGCGCCGGCGCGCGCGCGCCCCTGACCGCCGACGAACGCGCGCGCGCGGCGCGCTTCCTGGATACCGGCTCATGACCACACTCTGGATCATCGTGGTGCTCCTGCTGCTGGCGACCCTGCTCTGCCTGGTCCCGCCCTTGCTGCGGCGCGCGCCCGCCGCGCAACCCGAATCCGAGGCCAATGTGCGCGCGTTCTATCTGGCGCAGCGCGAGCAGTTGCGCCGCGACATGGACAACGGTAGCCTCACTGCCGCCGCCGGCATGCGTGCGGAAGAAGAGCTGCAGCGCGACCTGCTGCAGGATCTGGACTTGCGGCGCGGGCGCGGCGCACCCTGGGCCGGGCAGCGCGCGGGCATCACCGCCGCCTGCCTGCTGACTGTGCTGATCCCGGTGGCGGCCGTGCTGCTGTATGGCCAATTGGGCAACCCGCGAGCGGCGGCCACCGCCAGCGCGGGCCAGCCCGCCGAACCCCACGCGGCCGATACCGGCACCGACATGACGCTGGCCATCAATGCCCTGGCCCAGCGGCTGCGGACCGCGCCCGATGACGCCGACGGCTGGTACATGCTGGCGCGTTCGTATGAAACCCTGGGACGCTATGTCGATGCAGTGGCGGCCTACCAGCAGGTGCTGCGCCTGGTCCCGGGCCAGCCCGCGGTACTGGCCGACCTGGCCGACGCGCTGCTGTCGGCCAACCAGGGCAACCCCGACGAAGCCTCCATCGCGGCAGTGGCGCAAGCCCTCGCCGCACAACCCGACCAGCCCAAGGCCCTGGCCCTGGCCGGCATGATGGCGTTGCGCCGCGGCGACGCCGCCGAGGCGCTGGCGCATTGGGAACGGTTGCAGGCCCAGTTGCCGCCGGACTCGGAAGCCGCGCGGCAAATCCAGTCCAACATCGCGCAGGCGCGCGCCATGGCGGCCGCACCTGCCAGTACAACTGCCGGCGCATCGACCGCGGCATCCGCGGCTTCGCCCCCCGGATCCGCCCCAGTCTCGGCATCGGCTCCTGCCTCCGCTGGCGCAGCGTCCGCGCCCGCCGCCACCGCCGCCCGCATCAGCGGACGCGCCAGCATCGCCGACGCGCTGCGCGGGCGGGTCCAGCCCTCCGACACCGTGTTCATCCTTGCGCGTCCCGAGGAAGGGTCGCGCATGCCGCTGGCAATCCTGCGCATGCAGGTCTCGGACCTGCCGCGGGATTTCGTGCTGGACGACAGCAGCGCCATGTCGCCGGACGCGACCTTGTCGCGCGCCAGCAAGGTGCGGGTGGAGATCCGCGTCAGCAGGTCCGGCACCGCAGCCGCGCGGCCGGGCGACCTGGGCGGCGCGCTATCCGGCGTCGGCATCCATGCGGATGGACTGACGCTAGTGGCCGATACCGTCGTGCCCTGAGGCGCACGATACCGGCCGCCTGCGTCCTCAGACCCGCTCGATCCGCGCCGGCAGCCCCTGGCGCACCGCCGCGCCGGACACCCAATCGATCCAGACGTTGGCGTGCTCGCCGCGCGTGGCGTCGCCGAATCCCAGGTCGTTCAGGTTCACGCCCGCGGCCAGCGCCGGATCGTGCGCCATGGGCTTGCCATCCACCACGTGTGCGCGGGCGCCCAACTCAGTGTGGCCGTAGCCGTGCTCGATGCCCACCGCGCCCGGCTGGATGCCGTCGCGCAGCAGCGCCAGCCCGGTCACCGCGCCGCCCGGCGTCACGATGCGCACCGCATCGCCGTTACGGATGCCCAGGCGTTCGCCGTCCTGCCGGTTGATCGATACCGGGTTGTGCGGATGCACCTGGCGCAAGCGGTTCACGCCGATGGACATGGAGCTCATCAGGTTGGACTTGAACGAGCTGAGCAGGAAGGGCCAGTCCTGCCGCGTGTATTGCGCGCGCATGTCGCTGCCGTCGGCCAGCCGCGTCGGGTACCAGGTCGGACAGCCGCTGTAGCGCTCGCCCGTCATGGAATGGCGAAAGCCCGCCAGCTCCTCGCTCCAGACCTGCAGCGGCTTGGCATAGGCCATGCGCGTCTGCCGCGTTCCGCCCTCTTCCACCCAGGCATCCTGCACTTTGTCGAAGCGCCCACCGCGGCTCATCACCATGGCCACCTGACGCCATTCGCCCGGTTTGAGCTTCTGCTGCAATAGCGCGCCATAGCGGTCCACGCCGGTGAGCGCCATGTCGTCGTCGCTGGCCTCGGGCACGGGCTTGCCGGCCGCGAAGGCAATGTTGGCGATGCCGCGCAGGAAGAAGTCCTCCGGCGTGTCCAGCGCGTACTTGGCGCCGTCCTTGTCGGAGATGGCGCCCGCGCCGAAGCCCGGCATGCCCAGCCGCTTGGCGCAAGCGATCAGGAAGGTTTCCAGGCAGACCGGCTCATCCGTGGCGGTACGCGCCACGCGCGGCTGCACGGCCGGCCAGCGCACGGTGGACGCCTTGGCCACCACATCCGCCCAGGGCGCGGAGACGCCCCAGCTTTCGTAGGTCACCGTATCCGGCACGATGTAGTCGGCCAGCGCGTTGGTCTCGTTGATGAAGGGGTTGATCGATACCGACAGCGGCAAGAGGCGCGGATCCTTCATCTTGTCGATGATGACGTTCTTCAGGCCGGCGATGCCGTAGATCGGGTTGCTCATGTGGTTGAACCAGACCTTGGCATGGTACGGATAGCCCGCCAGCGCGGACGCCAGCATTTCCGAGCTGAGCCCGCCGGTGGCCGGATACCAGGGCGCCGCGGCCGGATAGGCCGATTGGCCGGCAGCCTTTTTGCGCTTGAACTCGCTGGACTTCTCGTACGGGAAGCGGTTGCGCGACAGGCCCACGCCCTTGGGCGTGGCGCGGTTGGCAAAGCCGGCGATGTTGTAGCGCGGCCCCTGCCCATAGGGGGGGAACGGACCCGCGTCCAGCACCAGGCCGCCTTCCACGTTGAGGTTGCCCACCAGCGTGTTCAGCATGGCGATGGCATAGGCCGTATAGAAGCCCGAGCCGCTCATGGTGCCACCGTGCGCATCGGCCACGGCGCGCTTGCCGTAACTGGTGAAACGCTCGGCCAGCGACGCGATCTTGGCGGCCGGCACGCCGCTCAGTTCCGCGTATTCGTCCAGCGTCTTGCGGCGCGCTTCCTCGCGCAGCAGCGACAGCGAACTGCGCACGCGCAGCGCTTCTGGCGCGCCATCCATGCCGGGCACGGCGACCGCGTCGTCCACGAACAGCGTGGCGGGCGCGGCCGCGGTGTGCGGCGCCAGCGTGCCGTCTTCCAGGCGCACGACGTACACGTCTTCCCACTTCTCGCCGGCATCGGCCGGACGCGGCCAGCCCAGGTCGGCGCCGCGCAGGAAACTGCCCAGGCGGGGATGACCAGGTTCCGCCACCACCAGATGGGTGGCGTTGGTCCAGGCCGCCTCGCCCGCGGCCTTCATAGCCGCAGGGCCGGGCTGCGCCAGCGCGCGGGCATCGTAACGTTCGTTGTCCAGGATCCAGCGGATCAGGCCCATGGCCAGACCCAGGTCGCCGGCCGGATTGACCGGCACCCATTCATTGCCCGATCCCGCCGACAGGCTGGACGAGGCAGGCAGCATCGGCGACACGACCACGTACGTAAAGCCAGTCTCTTCCGGCCGCACGCGGGCCTCGGCCAACTGGCGGGCCTGGCGCTGGAACGGGTTGCCGGCCTGCGCCGGCGCCGCGCCGATGAACAGGCCGAAGCGCGCGTTGTCCCAATCCGGCTTGCCGTGGGGCATGCCCTTCAGATCGCCCAGCGCCGCCCCCGCGCCCACGCGGAAGCTCTGGCCGCAATAGGAACCGTGGTTGCTGAAATTCACCGTGCCGAACGATTGCCCGGCAAAGCGCTGGATCAGCGGCGTACGGCCTTCGTTGGACGCGTCGGTGAACAGGAACTGGTTGACCTTGGCGCCATACTCGGGATTCTGCGGATCCAGCGGCGTTTCGCGGTCAAAGATGGCGCGCAGGCCGTCCACCTGGCCTTCGCCAAACAGATCGCCGCCTTCGCAGACTTCCTGAACCAGCTGTTCGAACGAGATGGTCTGCCACTTGCCCTCGCCGCGCTTGCCCACGCGCTTGAGCGGCTGCAGCACGCGGAACGGGCTGTTCATCTGCTCCAGCATGGCCGAGCCGCGCGCGCAGGACGTGGCGCGTCCTTCCAGGCCGTTGTCGCCGCCCAGTTGCGCATAGACGTCGCGCACCGGCGCTTCCATCGCGGCCGGCCGGGTCGTGGCCAGCGGATGGTAGGGATTGCCGGCCACGCGCAGGATGCGGTTTTCCTTCGTGTCCACGCGCAGGCGTACGCCGCACTGGGTCCAGCAGCCCAGGCAGCTGGAGGGGCTGACCGTCTGGCCCGGCTGAGCGCTGAGCACGCCGGTCAAGGGATCGATGCGGAATTCCGGCGTCAGTGAATTGCCGCGCACGGCATGCGCCGTGGGCACGCCCGCCGTGCCTTGCGCCAGGCCCTTCACGGCCCGGACCACGGTCTCGCCGTAGCCCGCCGCGAACGCCGCCATGCCGCCGGCGACCACGCCGCCGCGCACCATCAGCTTGCGCCGCGCCTCGTCGCGCGGCTGATTGGCGGCCTCGTCCGGCGGGGCGCCGCGCTTGTCGTCTTCGTGTTGCTTGTCCATTGCTTTCATTCCATGTTCTTTCGTCTAGGGCCTGCGCACACACAGGCCCGGGCGACGGCGCTCAGGCCGCCACGCCGCGCGTGCGCGCCGGGAACAGTTCCAGGGCGTAGGTCACGGCGGCGACCAGCGCCACGCACAGGCCCAGCACGCCCACCATGCCCAGCAAGCCATCGCTGCCCCAGGGCATGTCGTACAGGTAGAGGCCGGCGCCGTACTTCGGCACGCCCTGCACGCTCATGAAGACCACCCAGCGGAAGATCCAAGCAGCCGCCAACATGGTCAATGCCAGCGCCGCTGAAGGCAGCGGCGCGGCCAGCGTGCGCGCCGGGCGCTGCAACAGCGCGATCATGCAGAAGCCGGTCGCCACCGCGCCCGCCAGGCTGACGCGCCAGATCGGGAACTCGGCGAACAGGCGCAGCGCGGCGTCGAACGAAGGGTCCATGCCCAAGAGGCCCAGCAGCGCCCAGGCGCCGGCGCCCAGCGCCATCATCACCACCGCCGTCACGCTCAGGCTGCGCAACAGTTCCACCGGCATGGCCTGCGTGCCGCCCCGCAGCCAGCGGCCCACCAGGAACATGGCTCCCAGCGCGCCCAGCCAGGCGGTCAGCGCAAAGTTCACCGGCAGGAACACCGTGTGCCACAGCGGCCGCGAACGCAGCACCATGACCTCGGCGCCGGTATAGACCAGGATCGACAGCGCCGACACCGCCAGCGCCATGCCCAGCGCGCGCACCCAGCCGATGCGGCCCCACCACCAGGCGGCGCAGAACAGCAGCGCCAAGGTCACGAACACCGGCAGCAGCAAGGCGCCCAGCCACATCCAGGACCAGGGCGTGAAATGCGCGTAGAAGTGCCAGAAGCGGCCCGGCTGGTGCAGGTCCGCCAACAGCGACACGGGTGCGGCGATGGCGCTGACCAGCAGCACCGTCACGGCCGCGGGCAGCAACCGGCGGGCGGGCGAACCCGCGCTGCCAAAGGCCGCGAAAGCGGCGGTCAGCGCAGTGGTGGCGCTGATGCCGATGAGGAAGAAGTACTGCACGGCCCACGGCAGCCAGGCGGCGTCGTAGACCGGCGTCAACAATTCAGAGATCTGCATGGTCATCCCCTTCGATGGCTCAATGACCGCCAGCCAGCCGCACGCCGGCCTGGCCGTCGACCTGGTGGACGAACGCATCGGGCAGGCCGATGTAGTAGACGTGGGGATCGGTCTTCATTTCGGGCTTGAGCACCTTGATGTCCTGCTTGTGCTCGACCAGCAGCTTGGAAATGGCGCTGTCGGGATCATTCATGTCGCCGATGACGCGCGCGCCGCCCACGCAGCTTTCCACGCAGGCCGGCAGCAGCCCGGCTTCCAGACGGTGCTCGCAGAACGTGCATTTGTCGGCGGTCTGCGTTTCGTGGTTGATGAAGCGGGCGTCGTAGGGACAGGCCTGCACGCAATAGGCGCAGCCCACGCAGCGCTCGTTATCGACCAGCACGATGCCGTCTTCACGCTGGAAGGTGGCCTGCACCGGACAGACGGGCACGCAAGGCGGGTTGTCGCAATGGTTGCAGAGGCGCGGCAGCATCACCATGGAGGCGGGGCCGCCGGCGTCGGGCAGGACTTCGTATTGCAGGACGGTGGTGCGGAACTGCCCGATGGGAGGCAGGTTCTCCATGGAGCAGCTGACCGTACAGGACTGGCAACCGATGCACTTGCGCATGTCGACCACCATTCCGTAGCGCTTGCCCGGCATGCCCGGACGGCGCGGCGGCTGGCCGTTGATGCCGGTGGCCTCGGCGCGGATGGGAATAACGGTGGCCGCGGCCCCCAACCCCAATAAGCCCTTCAGGAAGCCACGTTTACCCGGGAGTGGCGGTTCCGGGGGGCTGGCGGGGGTACTCATAGTGCTTCTCCAAGCGTTAATTCTGTTACGGGAATTAACTTATCACTTGGAGTTATATAGGGACTTGATAAGGATCAAACCGGGGACGGATAAGCGTAAACCCGGAGCCGGTCCGCAACCCAATCCGTCAATCCTCGACCTTGAGCGCCCGGCCCCAGGCGGCCAGCTTGTGCTCGAACGAGGCCGCCGCATGCGCCGGGCTGGTCGACGGCAAATCCATGTATTCCAATGGGACGGCCAGTCCGGGCAGCACGTGGCGGCGGTACATCGCCGCGGCCTTGGCGCCGTTGAAGCAGACCCGGACGATGCCAGGGTGGCGTTCAAGGAAGGTGGCGAAGTCATTGGCGACCAGGGTGTCGCCACGGATATCGGCGTCCAGGCTGCCGGGACGTTCACAGGCCTGCAGCACGTCCCACAAGGCGATGCCGGCAGCCTGCAGGGCCAGCAGGCGCTGTGCATAGTCCAGGCCGGGATCGAAGCCGAAGACGCTGGCCGCGATGGGCCAGAAGGCGTTGCGCGGATGGGCGTAATAACGGCCCTGCCTGAGCGATGCCACGCCGGGCATCGAACCCAGCACCAGCACGCGCGCGCCAGCCCCCGCCACCGGGGCGAAGCCCTGGACCTGATCGTTATTGCCGCCCGCCTGGGCCGTGCGCATGCCGTCTTCCATGCCCAAAGGATACGCCAGCCGCGAGTTCCGCCTCCACTGTCCGATCCATGGAACAGTGCTTATCAATGCCAGGGACTACCGCCGAAGAGGTGGCGCCCTTATCTTATTAATCATGACGGACGGCCCCGCTGGGGCCGCGCAACAGGAAATACGACCATGAAGAAGATCCTCGGATTGCATGCCAGCCCCCGTCCCCACTGGGTGGGCGACGGCTTCCCGGTGCGCTCCATGTTCTCCTACAACGACAAAGGCAAGAACACCAGCCCGTTCCTGCTGCTGGACTACGCCGGCCCGGCGCAGTTCGAGCCGGCCGAACATCCGCGCGGCGTCGGGCAGCATCCGCACCGCGGCTTTGAAACCGTGACCATCGTTTACAGCGGCGAAGTCGAGCACCGCGATTCCACCGGCAACGGCGGCGTCATCGGTCCCGGCGATGTGCAATGGATGACGGCGGCCTCGGGCATCCTGCATGAGGAATTCCATTCCCACGCCTTCACCCGCAAGGGCGGCGAGCTGGAAATGGTGCAGCTCTGGGTCAACCTGCCCGCCAAGGACAAGATGGCGCCGGCCGGCTACCAGGGCATCCTCGACGCGGACATCCCGACGGTGGACCTGCCGGACGGTGCGGGCAAGCTGCGCGTGATCGCGGGCAACTACGCGGGTCACGCGGGACCGGCGCGCACCTTCACGCCGATGGACGTGTGGGACGTGAGGCTGGCCGCCGACAAGTCGGCGACCTTCCCCGTCGCCGAAGGCCGCAACAGCATGCTGGTCGTTCTGCGCGGCACGGTGCTGGTCAACGGGGAAACCGTGGCGCGTGATGCGCAGCTGGCGCTGTTCTCCCTGGAGGGCGAGGACATCACCGTCGAAGCCAACAACGACGCGGTGTTCCTGGTGTTGAGCGGCGAGCCCATCGACGAGCCGGTGGTCGGCTACGGCCCCTTCGTGATGAACACGCAGGCGGAAATCGTCGAAGCGATCCAGGACTTCAACGCCGGACGCTACGGCAAGATGCACTGAGGCAACAGGGCCGGCTGGCCTCTCGTCCCGCGCAGCGGGACGGGACGCTAGGACCGGCCCTGTTCTTGCGCGCCCCGCCGCAAGCGGCCCAGCCTGAGGCCGTCGCGGATGTTCAGTCCGATCAGCGCCAGGTTGGCCGCGCCTGCCGCCAGCTCCAAGACCTGCACCCCGTAGAACACCCCGTCCAGCAAGCCCGCCTGCGCGCGCAGCGCCAGGAACACCGCCGCGGGAACCAGAATCAGCAAACCATTGGCCGCGATGAAGGGCATGCGTCTACGCTTGGCCAACAGCAGCGGATGCCTGCCCTTGCCGCCCATCAGGAAACCGCTGGCGGCGGTCAGCATCATGACGGGCACGAAACCCAACAGCGCACAAGCGATGGCAAGCTTGACCTGGGCCACCGCGGATGCGGCCAGGAACAGTTCGGACGCCACTGTCGAGATCCAAAACGCCGCCAGAAACAGCAGCGTCAACAGGGCGGCAGCGGCATGGATTCTATGTTTCATGATCTTGCTCCGGTGGCGCGGGAACGTGCGCGGCCAGCAGGCCCGCCAGCACCCTCCCCGCCGTTTCCAGTTCAGCGGCGCTGAAGCCGCCGGCCAGTTGGCGCGCGCGCTCCTTCCAGCGCGCGTCGATGGCGCCATAGACGCGCCGCCCCCCATCGGTCAGCTGGTACAGCGGCGAGCGTTTGTGCTGCGGATTGGGGCGGACCTCCACCAGTTGCGCCTCGGACAGCAGGTTCAGCTGCTTCTGCGCGCCCTGGCGTGTCACGCCCATCGCGGCGGCGACCTGCGGCGCGCTCAAAGGCTGCCCTGCCAGCGCCAGGGCGCCCAGCATCTGCCAGCGGGCGCTCGTCAGCGCCTCGGGCGCGACGAAGGCGTCGCCCCAATCAAGCAACGCGCCGTTCAACTGGAACAAGGTCAGGATCACCCCGGTGAGCCGTTCTTCCTTGGTTGGATTCATTTCTGGCCTCCTGTGCATTGCCTAATTGACAACCAGTTTCCAACATTGGAAACCGGTTGTCAATATACGCTTGCAAGAGGTTTTCTGCGCATGTCGGATAGCCGACGCCAAAATCGGATAGGTCCGGCCTCCTCTGGACGGGTTTTCCACCAGTCCGCCCTGTCCGGCGCAGCTTTACTATCAAAGCCTTCAAGGCCCCGGCAGTGGAGTTTCCCCATGCTCGACACGATGCAGTCCGCCACCAGCACGACTTGGCCGCCGGCCGCGCCGCGGATCGAGTCGGTCCTGGGCCTGCCGGCGCAGCAATTGTTCGCCTCCGGCGATCTGGACGAAGCCCGTTCCATGGTCGGCCGCGTGATGCGTCCGCACCACCTGGGCGTGGTCGGCGCGCTGCAGCGCCTGGACGCGCGCATGCACCACCAGCCGCTGGGCGAGGTCTCCTTGAATCGCCTGCGCTACGGCGCCAACGTCGAGATCCAGCCCGGCCCGCTGGAGGATTTCTTCCTGGTGCAGATGCCGCTGTCGGGCTGCGCCCGCATCAGCAGCGGCCCGCAGCAGCTGGATTCGACGCCCGAGGTCGCGTCGGTCGTCAGCCCGGACGACGACCTGGCCATGCGCTGGGCCGACGACAACGACCAGTTCATGCTGCGCGTGGGCCGCTCGCTGCTGGAACGCACCCTGATGGGCCATCTGGGCTGTGCGCTGGATCGGCCGCTACGCTTCCAGCTGGGGTTCCGCTGGCGCGAATGCCCGGCCTGGCGCTGCCTGATGAGCTATCTGCTGGACTGCTCCACCCAGCACGCGAACCTGGCCGAACACAAACTCATCGTGCATCAGATGGAACAGCTGGTCGCCGCCACCTTGCTGGCGGCCCAGCCCCACAACTACACCGGCGCCCTGCCCGGCCGGCGTGGCGCAGTGCTGCCGCGCCACGTGCGCAGCGTGCAGGACTATCTGCAGGCGCATGCGCACGAACCGGTCACGGCCGAGCAGCTGGCGCGCATCGCCGGCGTCAGCGTGCGCAGCCTGTACGCGGGGTTCAAGGAATTCCTGGGCGTGAGCCCCATGCATTACCTGCGCGACCTGCGCATGGAACGCGCGCATGCGGAACTGATCTCGGGCGAGACCCGCAACATCGCCGGGGTGGCGCTGCGCTGGGGCTTCGCGCACATGGGGCGCTTCAGCGCCGGATATAAGGAACGCTACGGCGTGAGTCCCAGCCAGAGTTTGCGGCGACGCGGGTGAGGCGGCGGCGCTTCAGGGTCGGGCTGGCGCAGCCGGCTTGGCCTTGGCAGAGGAGTCCTGCGCCATGACCTCCCGCGCGATTTGATTGATCCTGGGAGCGGCCTTCATGGCGCCGTCCTTGTGCTGTGTCAGGAATTGACGCGCGTAGTAGCGCTCGAGCTCGCAGGGGTTCGCATTCTTGCCCGTAAAAGCCACGGAGGCGTCTATCAGCTTGCCCGCATGCGCCTGCTCGGCCAAGACGCGCTTGCGCATGGCCTGGATTTTTTCCGCCGCGTCCTTGCGCCCTTCCTGGGAATTCAAGCGCTGGGCGAGCCTGGCGCGCAGCGCGGCCGGGTCTGTCGGCGCGCGCGCCAGGTCCATGCCCAGGCTCGCTTGGGCCAGGGCCATGGCCACCATCCCCTGGACCTCCGGCCCGTCTGCCGGGTACAGCTTGCACGCGGCAATAAAGCCCATGTGCGCGACCGCCCTGTCGCCGAGCCACTCCTGGCCGTCGCTACCCATCGCAAAACCCAGCGAATTGCGCATCGGCTCCTGTACTTCAAAGCTGCTGCTGGTGTTCTGCGCTGCGGCAAGTCCGCCGCACAAGCAAAGCGCCAGCGCCGAAATCGTTCTTTTCATCATCTCCCCCCGTGAGCGCTCGCCGGCGCGGATATCTCCACGCGGGATGCTATTCCACCGTCAGCCGGAATGGTGCGCGAGGCCCCAAAACGCCCACGGAAGCATTCCTGCAGTTGCATCCGAACAACGCATGCCTTCCTCATCCGTTGACCGCTATGGCGCGGAAGGTGCATTTCCAGGACACTCGCGCAACAGGAAGCCCGCTGGTCCGACGCAGCCCCGGGGAAGGAAACTCGATGAAAACGCTAAAAAGCAGTCTTCTTCTTTGCGCGACGCTGTCCATCGGGACGGCATTCGCCTCGGACGATATCGACATGAAGGCGTTCGAGGCGTCGAGCCAGGCCTTGCGGTCGGCCGATGCGAAGGCCGAAGCCAGGCGCGCAGCCGTCGCCGCGCTTTCACCCCGACTGCAGAAAATCCCGCTTGGCGAACGGGCCGGCGCGCACATTGGGGCGGCCGGCGCTTGCGCCATCGACGTTCCCATCGACGACCTCAATAAGCTGTCTTCGCTGGCGGTGGCGGAAGCGGTCATAGGCAAGCCGCTTGCTCAAGTCCCCTACGACCCCAAAGCGATCTTGAAAGCGACCAGCGACGCGATTCGTACTCCGGAGGCGGCCGCTGCGGCAACCAAACGCCAACAGCGGGCGAAAAAACTGGCTCAGAACGAGCGCGACTGGGTTTCCCGAGTGCGGGTCGAGGTCAAAAAGATCAATCCCAGAGGCGAGCCCAGCGACTGCCGGCATCTGCGTGGACAGATCGATGATCTGCTGGAAAATGCGGAACGCGACGACTCCCTCGACAAGGCCGAACTCGTTCTATTTACCGTCCAGGAACTTCAAGGGCAACGCAAGCAGTCCGCCCGCTGAGGTGCCCCTCGCCTAAGACTGCTCGACCCAAGGCGCCGCCGCCTCGTCCCGGCTCCAGTGCCGCCAGCCGTACCGGTAGGCGTGCTGCAAATAGGGTCCACGCAAGATTCGAGGCTCACTGTCCGTGGCCTGTTCCGTGCCGAGCAAGTGCAGAACCTGGGTCCAGTCCGCCAGCCCGCACCGGGCGCCGCGCAATGCCGCATCCGCAAGCCGTCCAGCCTCCTCGACCGATTCCGCCCGCACCAGGAAACAGGTATCCGCGCCATCCGGACCGCCAGTGTACGGGTCCTCGGATTCGTTGCCCCAGCGTATCGCTTCGTACAGATTCATGTCCCTGCCCCGTCCCATCGACAGCGCAACGATACCAGCAGGACAGCCCCGCAGATACGGACAGCCAGGGCCTTCCAGTGCAGCCGCCAGACCTAGAACGGTATCCCCAGCTTCACATACAGCTGCGCGCCCTCGGGCCGGTTCTTGACCTTGAAGTCCTGCTGCCATTTGGCCGTGAACAGCCAGCCTTTTTCATTCATGTACCGCACCGAGGGACCGAAGCCGAAAGCCCGGGCGCGGCCGGCGGCGCTGTTCGGGCCGCTGTCGTCGGTGACTTGCTGGAAGGCGTAGCCGCCCACCCCCAGCACCCAGCCCTTGCCCACGCCCCAGCCCAGCGCGTAGTCGGCGTGCAGGGCCTGGCCTGAACGCGTATCGGTGGCGGAATTGGTGAAGTTGAAGTCGTACATGACTTTCAGGTCGGCGTTGAAGCCGTCCGGGCTGATGCGGCTCAGGGCGAACACCGGCTGCGCGGTCCAGTAGTTCTTGCCCAGGCTGGACGGGTCCTTGCGGTCGTATTCGCCGGTGGGCGCGTACATGTCCAACCCCACCACGTAGTGCAGGCTTTCGGACGGGTGATAGCCCAGCGCCACGCCCAGCGTCATGTCGCCCAGGCCGGTGCTGCGGTTGCGTTGCCCAGCAGCCTTGGCGGTCACGTCCAGCAGCGGCGCGATGGCGTGGAAGGCCAGCTGGCCGCCCATGACCTGCTGCTGCGTAACCCAGATCAGGCGCGGCGCCAGCACATTGACGTCCACCTTGAAGCCGGGCACCGGCACGCGCTGGCCGTCGTTGCCGCGCAGCGTGTCGTAGCGCGCCCCGCCGGCATAGACCAGCATGTGCACGCCGGGCGGCGGCAGCGCGCCCGACATGAAGTTTTCCAGGCCGTCCGGATAGATGCCCAGGCCGCCGCCCTCGGTGGCCTGGGCTCCCGCGCTGGCCAGCGCCAATGCCAAGGCGCCAGCAAGCCGCCGGATTTTCAGGTGTCCGTTCATGTTCCCCTCCTGCCTATTTGTTGTGCGACGAGATAGCCGGAACCGCCCCCCAGGCCGGGGCCCGGGTGGGTAGCGGCGCCGATGTGAAAGAGATTGCGCAGCGGCGTGCGGTGGCCGCGCGCACCCTGGCTTCCGGCGAAGGGCCGCAGCCAGAAGAACTGGTCGGGCGAACACACGCCCGAATAGGGGTCGCCGCCCACCAGGTTGCGGTTCAGGCCTTCCAGGTCCGCCGGCGAGTACGCCCGCCGGCCGACGATGCGCCGCGCCAGGCCCGGCATGACCCGTTCCATGCGCGCCTGCACCCGGTCGGCCATCGCCTCGCGCACGGCCTCGTTCCAGCGGCCGTCGGCAGGCGCCGCGATCTCGCCCGCGGCATCGCCCTTGATCCGCGCCGGCAGTTCCTGCATCTGCACCCACAGGATCCAGCCGCCCGGCGGCGCGCGCGTCGGGTCGACCGCGACGGGCTGGCCGATGGCCAGCGTGGGGCGCGCGGGCAGCAGGCCGTTGTTGGCCTCGGTCACCGAAGCGCAGACCTGTTCCATGCTCTCGGTCAGATGCACCAGCGGCACGTGGCGCAATTCCGGCGTCAGCCAATCCGGCGGCGCATTCAGCGCGAAATGGATCTGCATGCCGCCGCGGCCGTAGCGATAGCCAGCGGCGCGTTCGCGCACGGCGGGCGGCGCATCGGGCAGCAACTGGCCGTACAACTGGCCGGGCGTCACATTGCAGACCACCGCTACTGTCGCGCGATATTCGCGTCCGCCCGCCAGCACGCCCACCGCGCGGCGCCGCTTGCCCTGGCCGCTTGTGATGATGCGTTCGACCTCGGCGCCGGTCTGCAGGCGGCCGCCGCGCCGTTCGATGACGGCGGCCAGCGCGTCCACCACGCCGCTGCCGCCGCCCTTGACCACCGGCATGCCGCCGGCCACGACCGCGGCAAAGGTCAGCTTGCCGATCAGCGCGGAACAGGCGTCGTCCGGACCCAGGCCGGTGTGCAGTACCCAGGGCGCGATCAGTGCACGCGCGGCATCAGACTGCAACGCGCGTTCGGACCAGCGGCGAAAGCTCTCCATCGAGTCGGCGGCAAAGGCGGCCAGGCCGTCCATGCCGCGCTTGCGCCATTCGCCGAATAGCAGCTTGAGCATGCCCGCGCCGTAGGGATTCTGGCCCAGCAGGCCGAAGGTCAGCGCCGCGTCCTCGCCGAACAGGCGCTGCGCCATGGCGCCGAAGGCTGCGCCATCGCCGGGCGCCCAGGCATCCAGCCGCCGCGCGCTGTCCGCCACATCCTGCTTCAAGGCCAGGCCCGAGCCGTCGGGCAGCACCAGCCCGGTGGCGTATTCGCCCTGCATGAATTCCAGTCCGGCTTCCTGCAACGCGGGTTTGAGCGCCGCATAGGCGGGACTGCCGACAAACAGCGGATACCAGCAGGACAGCACGTCGTGGCGATAGCCGGGAAACAGCTCCTCGGTGCGGATGCAGCCACCCAGCCTGTCGTTGCGTTCCAGCACCAGCACGGACTTGCCGCGCTGCGCCAGCAAGGCCGCGCAGACCAGCGAATTCATGCCGCTGCCGACGATGATGACCTGCGCCTCTGACTCCAGGGGCATGATGCGCTCCGATGGGAAAACAGGCCGCCCGGGCCCGTGGACATTGAAAGGAATCGCGTGCGAGCCCTATGCGGCGCTCAACGCAGTGAAGCGCCCTGCATGGAACACCAACGGCGTGGCCGTCACGCTGGCCACGCGCAGCACCCGGCCGAACAGCAGCAGGTGATCGCCCGCGGGGCTTTGCTGGTCGTTGGCGCAGACCAGGGTGGCCACCGCCCCTTCGATGGCGGGCACGCCTTCCGGCACGTCGTGCACGGGCGCTCCCGCGAACTTGTCCGGAACAGAAGAACTGGCAAAACGCAGCGCCAACTCTTCCTGGCCGCAGGCCAGCACGCTGATGGTGAAGTGGCTGCAATCGCGGAACGCCGCCAGGTTGGGCGAATGGTTCACCAGGCTCCACAACACCAGCGGCGGGTCCAGCGACAGCGAGGCGAAGGAGTTGATGGTGAGCCCGACCCGGCGGCCGTCCGGACAGCGCGTGGCGACGATGGCCACACCGGTCGGATAGCTGCCGAGCACGCCGCGCAGGACCTTGGGATGCAGATCGGTGCAGCCCCAGTCCAGGGGCAGGCCCGCTGCGCAATCGGGCTTCATGCCGCCGCCCGCGCCGGCTGCGCCGCGATGAAAGCCTCGCAGGCCGTGGCGTCGCCCCACCAGGGGTACAGCGACGGCGGATGGTTGAAACCGTTGGCGATGGTGCTGGCGATCGCCGGCGTGTGGTCCGCGGCCTGCAGCAATTTGAGCAGGTGCGGCGCCGGCGGCAGCAGCATGGAGTTGGTCCATTCCACCACCGCGCCTGCGTAGTCCCAGAAGCGTTCGAAGGTGCGCTGCATCCATTCGGCCGTGAACGTAGCGTCGCCATGCGCCAGAATGGCGTCCAGGTACACGGCGCAGGCCTTGGTGGCGTTGTTCGAGCCCTGCCCCGTGATAGGGTCGTTGGTCACCACCGCATCGCCCAGGCCGAACACCAGCCGGCCCGACGGCAGGGTCAGCACCGGCTTGCGCACCGTGGGCGCGAAGCTGCCGGCCAGGATGCCGTTGGCGTCGGTCAGCTCCACCGCGCTGCAGCGCTCGGCCTCCCAGGGCAGATAGCTGTGCAGGATATGCAGGCTTTGCGCCAGATGCTCCTGCGGCGACTTGATGTCGCGCCAGCAATCCATCGGCCCGCCAGGCACGCCCTCGAACACCATGATCTCGCAGGGACCGCTGATGGTCAGCGCCGGGAACACGAAGTACTCGCCCACGCCCGGAATCAGGTTGAAGGCGACGCGAGAATGATCCGGCGCCGGGCGCATGCCGTGCACATAGGTCAGCGCCAGCGCGCGCTGCGGCCGGTCGAAGCGCGACCGCAGCGCATCGCGCTCGAACAGCTTGACCACCTCGCCCTTGCCCGCGGCCAGCAGCACCAGGTCATGCGAGGCGGCCAGCAGTTCAAGTTCGGCCACGCCGCCGTCCTGGATCAGCAGCCGGCCGCCGCGTGCCGCGAACAGCTCCATCCAGGCCGGCATCTTGATGCGCTGGTCCACCGCCTGCGCGGGCCGGTCCAGGCGCGCCACCCAATCGATCAGCTTGTGGCCGGGCCGCTCCGGATGCGGGATCGCCAGGCCGATGCCGTCGACGGTCGGGCATTCCGCCTCCCACTGGTTCAGGCCCAGGTCACGCTCGACCTGCAGCGAAGCATCGAACATGCACTGGCTGGACATCACTTTGCCGCGGCGGATGTCGTCCGGTTCGCGGTTGGTGACGACGGTCACCTCATAACCTTTTTCCAGCAGTCCCAACGCCAGGGGCAGGCCGGCCTGCCCTCCACCCACGATCGCGATTCGACGCATGTTTTTTCTCCTTTGTTTGGCTAGGCGGCCAGGCGCGGAATCGCGGGCTTGGCCTGTTCGGGACCCATGGTGGAATAGCCGCCATCCACCGCGTAGTCGGCGCCGGTGACGAAGCTGGCATGGTCTGAAAGCAGGAAGGCGACCACCTCGGCCACTTCGGCCGGATCGCCGGCGCGGCCCAGCAGGTGGTAGTCCGCGGCCACCCGGTCGGTCTTGGCGCGGTCGCCCTGCGTCAGCTCGTCCATCACGCGCGACCAGGTCCAGCCTGGCGACACGGAGTTGACGCGGATGCCGTCGGCGGCATAGTCCATCGCCATGTTGCGGGTGACTTGCAGCAGCGCCGCCTTGGACACCGGATAGAGCCAGCGCCCGGTCTGCGCGACGCGCGACGAAATGCTGGTGAAATTGACGATGGCCCCGCCGCCAGCGGCCAGCAGATGGGGATGGACCGCGCGCGCGGCCATCACGGCGCTGACCACGTTCACGTCGAGCGCGCGCAGCCAATCGGCGCGGCCCGATGCGGCGCCGTCGTCCAGATAGGTCGCGGCCAGGTTGACCAGGAAATCGATGCGGCCAAAATGCGCCGCGGCGTCGGCCACGCCGCGCTCCAGTTGCGCGTCGTCAGCAATGTCCACCGGCCAGAAGCGCGTGCCGGCCGGATCGGCCGCGGCCACGCGTTCGCCGCCGGCCGCGTCGATATCGAACAGCGCCACACGCATGCCGTAGGCGCGCAGCGTGGCGACCACGCCCGCGCCGATCAGCGTGGCGCCGCCGGTCACGATGGCCACTTTATTGTCCAGACCCTTCATCGCATCACCTCGCCGTTGGCTGATTGAGTGAGGCGAATACTGGCGTGGCGCGCCTGGCCCGCGTTAGCCGGATCCGGCCGACGCTATCCGCAAACTGCGCTTATTCGAGGCAAGCTTGCGCCAGGTCCAACAGGCGTGTCCGGAAAATGCGCCGGCTGTCCGTTCCCTGCGGATGCCGGCTACGCCGCTGGCCGGGCGCGGCCCGTCTTGCGCGAGGTCCGCGCATGCTCCTTGATCAGGCGCACGAAGCGCTGCACCTGGCGGCTGGGGCGCTCGAAGCGCGAACGCACCAGGCTCAGCGACAGCGGGATGGACTCGCGCAGCGGCCGCGTCACCACGCCGGGCCAACCCTGCTGCCCGACCGAGAACTCGTCGACGATGGCCACGCCCGCGCCGACCCGGACCAGGGCGCAGGCCAGCTCGGCGCGCACGATTTCCACGGCCGGATTCCAGCTGACGCCAGCGCGCTGGAAGGCCGCTGCCACCAACTGCCCGAACGGGATGTTGCGGTTGTAGAGGATCAGCCGGCACCCGGCCAGCTCGGCCAGGCTGACTGCCCGCCTTGCGGCCAGCGGATGGCCTTGCGGCAGGATGCAGACCATCTCGCCCGTGGCCAGCGGCTCCACGACCAGATTGGGATGGTCTATCGGCAGCACCGACACGGCCAGTTCCGCCTTGCGTCCCAACAGCTCATGCGCCATGTCGGACAGCAGCGTGGTGTGGAACTTGAGCCTGACGTTGGGATAGAGCTCCATGTACTGCGCGATCACCGGCGGCACGAAGTTGAGCGCCAGGCTGGGGCTGGAACACAGGGTCAACGCGCCCTCCGGCCGCTCGGCCAGGTCGCGCGCCAGTTCGTCGATGCGCAGGGCCTCGTCGAACAGCGGTCCCACTTCCTGGAACAGGCGCTGCGCTTCAGGGGTGGGCGTGAGCTTGCCCTTGTCGCGCTCGAACAGCTGCAGGCCCAGGCTTTGCTCGGTATGGGCGATGAGACGGCTGACCGCGGGCTGCGACACGAACAGCAGCTTGGCCGCGCCATTCATGGAACCGGTCAGCATCACCGCCCGGAACGCTTCCATCTGCCTGAGTTTGAATCGCATGGCTGACCCGATAATCGTTTGTTATAACCCCTGGCCAACTTAGCATAAGCGCTGAAATGGCGCTTTCATTAGCATCCCAGATGGCTCCTGGCGCGCTTTCCAGGACGATTCGATAAAGGGAATGCATGACTCTCACAGTAGGATTCGTGGGCCTGGGCATGATGGGTCTGCCCATGCTGGAAAACCTCGCCCGCGGCGAGGAGCGCTACAACATCCTGGCGTATGACCGCGATCCCGCGCGCCTGGAGCGCCTGGCCGGGCACCCCGCCTGGAACCAGACGCTCAGGCCGGCCGCCGGCCTATCGGCGCTGGCCGCCTGCGACGTGGTCATCACCATGCTGCCCGACAGCGCCATCACCAACGCGGTGATCGAAGGCGAGCATGGACTGGCAAGCGTGATGCGCCCAGGCTCCGTGCTGCTGGACATGGGTTCGTCCAACCCGGCCGAAACGCTGCGGCTGGCGCCGCTATTGCGCGCGGCGGGCGTGACGCTCATCGACGCGCCGGTGTCGGGCGCGGTGGCCAAGGCGGCCGCTGGCACGCTGGCCATCATGGTGGGCGCCGATGCCGACGGCCTGGCGCGGGTGCGTCCCCTGCTCTCGCGCATGGGCGCGTCCCTCATCCACACCGGCGCCGTGGGCTCCGCCCATGCGATGAAGGCGCTGAACAACTACGTCTACGCGGCCGGCCTGCTGGCAGCCAGCGAAGCGCTCTTGATCGCGCAGCGCATGGACCTGGACCTGGAAGTGTTCACCGATGTGCTCAACGCGTCCAGCGGCCGCAACGTCGCCACCGAAACCAAGCTGCGCCAGTTCATCGTGCCCGGCACCTACAACGGCGGCTTTGCCCTGGCGCTGATGGCCAAGGACCTGCGCACCGCCGATGCGCTGCAGGCCCTGGCCGGCGTTCCGGCCTCGCAGCTGTCGCTGTGCACGGCGCTATGGCAGCGCGCGCTTGCAGACATGCCGGCCGGCGTGGACAACACCGAGATCCACCGCTATCTGCAGCGCCTGGAAACCCCGGCTCCCGCCTGAAGCGCCGGACGCCAACGATAACGAGATCCACAGGAGACAAGCATGAAACGATCCGCCGCCGCGACTGCGCTGGCGCTGGTGCTGGGCGCGCCGCTCGCGCCCGCCGGCGCCGCGGGCTACCCCGACCATCCCATCCGCATGGTCGTACCCTTTCCGCCAGGCAGCATCACCGACGTGGTGGCCCGCAGCCTGGGCAAAGCCATGGCCGACGATCTTGGCCAGCCGGTAGTGGTGGAAAACAAGCCCGGCGCCAACGGCATCATCGGCACCCATGACGTGGCCCGCGCCAAGCCCGACGGCTACACCCTGGTGGTGGTGGGCGTGTCCACGGCGGCCAGCGGCGTGAGCCTGTTCAAGGACCTGCCCTACAACCCCGCCACCGACCTCGCGCCCATCGGCGCCGTCGCCGAAACGCCCTATCTGCTGGTGGGTTCGCCGCGCATGCCGGGCAGCAAGGTATCCGATCTGTTTGCCTATGGCGCCCAGCATCCCGGCAAGCTGACCTACGCCTACGGCTCGGGCAGCGCGCAGGTGTTCGGCGCCAAGCTGGCGTCCATGGGCAAGATCAACGTTACGCCGGTGCCCTACCGCGGCGGTCCGCAGGCGCTCACCGACGTCATCGGCGGCACCGTCGACCTCACCTTCACCGATCTGGCCAATGGCCTGCAGCAGGCGCGCGCCGGCAAGGTCAAGACCTACGGGGTCAGCACTCCCGAACGCTTTCCGCTGGCGCCGGACATCCCCACGCTCAATGAAACCGGCGCCGCCGGCTTCGATCTGACCGTGTGGTTCGGCTTGATGGGTCCGGCCGGCCTGCCCGCGCCCGTGGTGGAACGCCTGTCGCAATCGCTGGGCAAGGCCCTGGCCAACGGCGAACTCAAGCAGACCTATGAGCGCCAGGGCCTGACCGTCAAGCAGCAGACCCCGGCCGAATTCGGCGGCTTCGTACGCGCCGAGATCGACAAATGGGCGGCCATCGTCAAGGAAACCGGCATCCCGCCGCAATAGAACGTCCTCTTTCAACTGCTACCAGGAATTCCCCGCATGTCGCTGATCGATATCCGCAAACGCTGCCTCATCCTCGAGACCACCTACCACGAGAACGGCCCGGCGCCCGAGAGGCCACTCAAGCTGGCGGCGTCCTGCGCCGTCATCCGCAATCCCTACGCTGGCCGCTACGAGCCGGATCTGATGCCCTTCATGGCCGAACTGCGCAGCCTGGGCACGCTGCTGGCGACCGAGCTGGTCGAGACGCTGGGCGGCAAGGACCAGATCGAGGTCTACAGCAAGGCCGCCATCGTCGGCCTGGACGGTGAAATGGAGCACGGCGCGGTCTGGCACGAGGCCGGCGGCTGGGCCATGCGCAGCGTGCTGGGCGAACCCCGCGCCATGGTGCCCGCCGTCAAGGCCGTGGCCGTGGCCGGCTACCGCATGATGGTGCCGGTGCACTACATCCACGCTTCGTATGTGCGCAGCCACTTCAACAGCATCGAGATCGGCATCCAGGATGCGCCGCGCGCCAACGAGATCCTGTTCGCCCTGGTCATGGGCACGGGCGGCCGGGTGCATTCGCGGCTGGGCGGGCTGACCAAGGAAGCCGTGTCCGTGCACGACGGACAGCGGTAGGGAGACTCAGGCGCCCGGGATCGTCAGCGACAGGCCCGCGCGGTCGGCCACGTTGCAGATGTGGGCGCGCATGGCGCGCCGCGCGGCGTCGGCCGAACCGGTAGCCAGCGCGTCGATGATGGCCGCGTGTTCGTAGATGGGCTCGCGCACGCGCGCCGGATCGGCGAACGCGACCTGCCGGCTGCCGTCCACCACTTCCGCGATGTTCTCGGCCAGGTCCAGCAACATCGGGCTGCCGGCGATCTCGTACAGGCAGGCGTGGAAGGCGCGGTCGCCTTCCGACATGGCCACCAGGTCGCCGGCGTCGGCGGCCTGTTCCATGTGCGTGATGGTGGCGCGCAGGCGGGCCAGCCCCGCCTGGGTGACGACGCCCGCGGCCAGGCCGGCTGCCAGCTCCTCCAGCTGGTTGCGCACCAGATAGACATCACGCAAGGCATAGCGGCCCTGGAAACGCCAGCGGCCGTAGGCGCTGCCCAGGCCTTTTTCGCCGGGCCGGGCGATGAACACGCCGCGGCCGGCTTCGCTGCGCAGCAGTCCCAGCCCTTCCAGCATGGTGATGGCCTCGCGCAGCGAGGCGCGGCTTACGCCCAGTTCCTCGGCCAGCTGGCGCTGCCCCGGCAGCTTGCCGGCCTCGGCCCAGTCGCGCTGGCGGATGCGGGCCTGCAACTGCTGGGCTATGTGTTCGACGGTGTTCATCGCGGAATTCTCAAGGCAGGGGTGCGCGGCCGCCCCCGGTTTGGCGTTGACAGCCATATACTGCCTGGGCATTATGACATTCAACTGGTCTGACCGGTTAGGATAAAGCCGTACTGCAATGCGCCCCGGCATGGCCGCGGGCCCCACGCACTTTCTCGTACATAGCGCCGCTCATGACCGACCTCTACGATCGATTCGCCCGCGCCGTCGACGCCATGGCCCGACTGGCTGACTACCCCTATGCCGAACGCCGCCAGGCCTGGCTGGACCGGCTGCGCGTCAACCTGCCCGAACTCAGCGTGCTGGACTCGCTGGCACCGGAAGCCGAGCTGGGCTACCTGGCGCCGCCGCCCGCTGCGCCCGCCGAACGGCTGCCCGCCGCGCAGGCAGGCCGCGGCGTCGCGGTGTCGCGCCATGCGCGCGGCATCGCCGCCATTGCCCGTGAATGCCGCGAGGACCCGGCGCGCGCCGCCGACGCCGCCCGCGCCGCGCTGGCCGCGGCCCGGCAGCAGGCCGGCCTGAATGCCTTCATCAGCCTGTCCGACACCCCGGCGCTGGACGGCGCTGCGGCAGCCGCCGCGCGCCGGCTGCGTGAAGGCGCGGCCATGCCGCTGATGGGCGTGCCGATCGCCGTCAAGGACTTGATGCAGGTCGCGGGCTTTCCCCAGACCAACGGCAGCGGCGGCCTGAAACCGCCGCCCGCGCTGCACGATGCGCTGGCCGTGGCGCGGCTGCGCGAAGCCGGCGCGCTGGTGGTGGGCACGACCAACCTGCACGAGCTGGCCTACGGCATCACCAGCGAAAATCCCCATTACGGCTGGGTCGGCAATCCCCGCGGGGCGGGCTACACCGCGGGCGGCTCCAGCGGCGGATCGGCCGCGGCGGTGGCCGCCGGCATCGTCCGCCTGGCCGTCGGCACCGACACCGCGGGCTCCATCCGCATCCCCGCCGCCTGCTGCGGCGTGGTCGGCTTCAAGCCCACCTTCGACGCCATCTCGCGCGACGGTGCGCAGGCGCTGGGCGCAAGCCTGGACCACCTTGGGCCCATCGCCGCCAGCGTGGCCGACGCCGCCCTGGCCTATTCCATCATGTCGGGCCAGGCCGAACGCACCGTCAGCGCCGGCGCGCTGACCGGCCTGCGCGTGGGCGTGCCGCGCAATTACTTCTACGACCCGCTGGCCGAGGACGTGGCGCAGGCGGTCAACCATGCCCTGGCGCGGATGCAGGCCGACGGCGCCACGCTGGTGCCGCTGGACCTGCCGGGCGTCGAGCACAGCGCGGCGCTGCAATTCGCCACCCTGTGCAGCGAAGCCACCGACATCCACTGGCGCCGGCTGATCGACCAGCCCGAGACGCTGGGCGACGACGTGCGCGTGCGCCTGGAGATCGGCCAGTTCTTCCCCGCCACCTGGTACACGCGGGCGCAGCGCGGCCGCGCCGCGCTGGCGCATATGTTCGACCAGGCGATGCAGTCGGTGGACGTGCTGGTCACCCCCACGCTGCGCATCGAGCCGCCGCGCTCCGGTGCGGGCGCGGTCAACATCGCAGGCCGCGAAGTGCCGCTGCACACGGCCGTCACCGGCCTCACCATGCCCTTCAACCTGACCGGCATGCCGGCGCTGACGCTGCCCTGCGGCAGCGGCCGCAACGGCCTGCCGCTGGGGCTGCAGATCGCGGGCGCGCGCGGCGCCGACTGGCGCGTGCTGAACACCGCCGCCCGCATCGAAAACCTGCTGGCGGCCTGACGCCCCCCTGCCGGGCCGGCGCCAACGCCGGCCCGATGCTGGTAAGCCCTAACTGGTCAGACCGGTACTACAGGATTACAAACGAGCAGAGTTCCCGCCCGCCGACGCCTCGCCTGCGCGAGCGGCGGCATCGCCGCACCTCCTTTCCAGAAGGAAACCACGATGAAACTGCTCCGCTTAGCCGCAGCCGTATCCGCGGTCGTACTCGCCTCCGCCGCCCATGGCGCCGATCCCGTCGTCATCGGCGTGAGCATCGCGCAGTCCCCGCCCGGGTCGGTGGTGCAAGGCACCCAGGTGAAGGACGGCGTGGAAATCATCGCCAAGATGATCAACGACAAGGGCGGCGTGCTGGGCCGGCCGCTGAAGATCATCTACGAAGACAACCAGGGCATTCCGGAAAAGGGCCGCGCGGCGGCCGAGAAACTGATCTCGCGCGACAAGGTGGTAGCCGTCACTGGCGGTCACCAGAGCTCGGTCTGCCTGGCCGAAATCGAGGTCGCGCACCGCTACAAGGTGCCCTACGTCAACACCAACTGCTGGTCCGACGACGTGCGCGCCAAGGGCTATCCGGAAGTCTTCAATCCGGCCAACTACAACACCCGCGTCTCAAGCGCCATGGCCGACACCATCGCGGCGCTGAAGGTCAAAAGCGTGGTCGCCTTCGCCGAGAACACCGACTACGGCATCGGCCAGGCCAAGCTGCTGGGCGAATTCCTCAAGAAGGCCGCGCCGCAGACCCAGTACAAGTACGTGGCGCTGGACCGCGCCGGCAAGGACTTCACGCCGGCCGTGCTGCCGTTGCGCGCAAGCCCGCCGGACCTGGTGGTCAACATCATGCTGCCGCCGGCCGCCTACATCCTGATGAACCAGTTGTACGAACAAGGCGTGGCGCCCAGCGCCAAGACCTGGTTCTACGA
The DNA here is from genome assembly GCF_902859965.1 of Achromobacter aegrifaciens. Taxonomy (NCBI): domain Bacteria; kingdom Pseudomonadati; phylum Pseudomonadota; class Betaproteobacteria; order Burkholderiales; family Alcaligenaceae; genus Achromobacter; species Achromobacter aegrifaciens. The sequence continues at coordinate 14,319 of NZ_CADIKO010000008.1, read as the reverse complement.
CGGCGCCGGCATCGCCGACTATCCGGACTTCTGGAAGAACGTGAAGGAAGCCGGCAAGTACATGCTGGCCTTCGGCCTGTACCACCCGCAGATGCCCATGCCGCAGATAGGCATGGACGTGGCCGCCACCTACCAGAAGCAGGCCAAGACCGAACCCAACCGCCTCATCTTCCAGGCCGCGGACTCGGTGCTCCTGATCGCCCGCGCGATCGAAGAGGCCAAGTCCACCGACAGCGCCGCCATCATCAAGGCGCTGCAGGGCATGCAGTTCGAAGGCGTGCGCGGCAAGTTCAGCTTCTCGCAGCAGCCGGGCTACACCTACCAGCAGTGGGTCGACATCCCCTACGTCACCTACCAGTTGACCGAAGTCGACCAGCCGCTGAGCAAGACCACGCTGATCCAGGCCACGGGCCAGCCGCTGCAGGTCGAAAAGCTGGTCAAACCGGCCAAATAAAGAGAATGCGCCCCCAAAGCGGGGGCGCCGCCCTCGGCAAAAGTACCGGATCGCCTCCACAGCATGACTGCAACACGCCGGGCCCCGCCCCGGCGCCAGGGAGAATCGAGTGCTGGCATTGGACCTGTTCGTCAACGGCCTGATCATCGGCCTGTACTACGCGCTGATGGCGGTCGGCCTGACCATGATCTTCGGCATCCTGAAGGTCGTGAACTTCGCCCATGGCGAGTTCTACATGATAGGCGCCTACACCTACACCCTGGTCTCGCTGGCCCTGGGCGTGCCGCCGTGGCTGGCGCTACCCGTGGCCGCCGCCGCCGGCGCGCTGCTGGGCTGGGCCACGGAACGCTGGCTGATGCGTCCGCTGTACGCGGGCTACGGCTCCTGGGGGCTGATGAAGGACGAGTACGCGGTGGTGGTCACCTTCGGGCTGTCGCTGCTGCTGATCAACCTGGTGGACAAGGTCGTGGGCCCCTACCCCATGCGCGGCCCGGCGCTGTCGGACGTGACGCGCATGGCGGTCGGTCCTTTCATGATGAGCGGGCAGAAGCTGATCACTGCCGGCCTGTCCATCGTGCTGCTGATCGGGCTGGCGCTCTTCATCAAGCGTTCGCTGTGGGGCCGGCAGGTGCAGGCGGTAGCGCAGAACCGGCTGGGCGCCTCTATTGCCGGCATCGACACCGCGCGCGCCAGCAGCATCATCTTCATGGCCTCCGGCGTGCTGGCGGCGCTGGCCGGGGCGCTGCTGGCGCCGGTCATCAATCCGGCGCCGGACGTGGGCGCGTTTCCGGCCATCAAGTCCTATGTGATCGTGGTGATAGGCGGCATGGGCTCGATTCCCGGCAGTATCGTCGCGGCGCTGGCGCTGGGCGTGCTGGAGAGCTTCGGCGCGGTCTACCTGTCCTATGACTACCGCGACACCTTCGGCCTGGCCTTGCTGATCCTGATCCTGCTGTTCCGGCCCAAGGGCCTGTTCGGCGAACGCGCGCGGGAGGTCTGAACATGGATCCGCTGGCCCATCCCAATCTGCTGCGCAACAAGCTGACCCAGGAAATGCGCCTGTCGCTGGCGTTCCTGGCCGTGCTGGCGCTGCTGCCGCTGGGCGTGTCCTCGCCGTACTGGCTAGGCGTGCTGATCGTCAGCATGTACTTCGCCATGCTGGCTTGCGGCTGGAACCTGCTGGCGGGCTACGCCGGCCAGTTCTCGCTGGCGCCGGCCGCCTTCGCCATGCTGGGCGGCTACACCACCGGTCTCCTGGCCTATCACTGGAAGGTGCCGCTGTGGCTGGGCCTGCCGCTGTCCGCGGTGGTGCCGGGGCTGATCGGCCTGGTGCTGGGCCGCATCGTGCTGCGGCTGTCGGGCCCCTACCTGGCGCTGACCACGCTGTCCTTCGCCGAGATCGTACGCCTGGTGATCTACAACTCCATTGACTTCACGCGGGGCGACCAGGGGCTGCACGTGCCAGCGCTGCTGGAAAGCCGCGTGGGCAACTATTACCTGTTCCTGGCCGCGCTGGCGGCGGTGACGCTGCTGATCTTCCTGCTGCTGCGGGCGCGCCCGGGACGTTTCCTGCAGGCCATCCGCGACGACGAGATCGGCGCGGCCAGCCGCGGCATCGACGTGGTGCGCTACAAGACGCTGGCCTTTCTGGTCAGCTGCGCCATCTGCGGCTTTGCCGGCGGCCTGTACGGCACCTTCGCGCAGCTGGTCAGCCCGGAACTCGGCATCGTGACGCAGACCGGCATGGTGATCGCCATGGTGGTGATCGGCGGAATGGGCACGCTGGTCGGGCCGCTCCTGGGCGCGGTGCTGGTCTACGTCGCGTCGGAATTGCTGCGCGACGCGGGCAACATCCAGATGATCGTGTTCGCGCTGCTGGTCATCATTTTCGCGCGCTTCTTCCGTGAAGGGCTGTGGGGCCTGGCGCGCCGCGCTATCCTGCGCCGCTCCGGCGACGCCCGCGCCAGCGCCAGGGGGGCCTGATGCCACTGCTGCAGATATCCGGAATACAAAAGCGTTTCGGCGGCCTGCTAGCCGTGAACGGCGCGGGCATGGACGTCGCCGATGGCGAACTGCTGGGGCTGATCGGCCCCAACGGCTCCGGCAAGACCACCCTGCTCAACGTGCTGTCCGGCCACCTGGCGGCGGACGCGGGCCAGGTGCTGCTGGACGGCCGCAGCGTGATGGGGCTGAACCCCACGCGACTGACGCGGCTGGGCGTGCTGCGCATGTTCCAGATGACCCGCGTCTTCAACCGGGTAAGCGCCTACGACAACCTGATCGTATGCGGGCTGGCCATGGGCCTGGACGAGGCGGCCGCCAGCCGCCGCGCGCTGGAACTGCTGGACGAGCTCAAGCTGACCCACGTCATGCACCTGGACGCGGGGCAGTTGTCGGGCGGGCAAAAAAAGCTGCTGGAGTTCGGCGCCTGCTTCATGGCGCCGCCGCGCATCGCGCTGCTGGACGAACCCTTCGCCGCGGTGCACCCGGTCATGAAGGAAACCATGTCGGAATTCATCCGCCGCCGCAACCAGAGCGGCCAGACCTTCATCCTGGTCAGCCACGACATGCCGGTGGTGGTGGACCTATGTGCGCGCTCGGTGTGCATGAACGCCGGCCGCGTGCTGGCCGACGGCCCCACGCAGCAGGTGCTGCGCGAACCCGCGGTGATCGAAGCCTATCTGGGCGAACCGGGACAAGAGGAGCAGGACCATGCCTGACACGCTGCTCGCCATGGAAGGCGTGACCGCGGGCTACATGGGCGACATCGACGTGCTGCGCAACGTCTCGCTCACGGTGCAGGCCGGCCGCATCAGCGGCCTGATCGGCCTGAACGGCGCGGGCAAGTCCACGCTGATGAAAGCCATCTGCGGCTTCCTGCGACCCAAGTCCGGCCGCGTCACGCGCACCGGACGCGATATCTCGGGCCAGCCGCCGCACCGCATGATCGACGACGGCCTCTGGTACATCCCGCAGGAATCCAGCCTGTTCCCCTACCTGACGGTGGAGGAAAACCTGCGCCTGCCGCTGGAGGGCCGGCGCAAGCGCTACGGCGACGTGCTGGAGCCGCGCTTTACTGAAACGCTGGAGCGCTTTCCGGTGCTGAAGGAAAAGCTCAAGGACCAGGCCGGCAACCTGTCCGGCGGCCAGCAGAAGTCGCTGGAATTCGCCAAGGCCTATATGGTGCAGCCGCAGGTCTGCCTGATCGACGAACCCAGCATCGGGCTGGCGCCGCGCGTGGCGGCCGAAGTCTTCCAATGGATCCGCGCCTTCGCCGACGCCGGCATGGGCATCCTGCTGGTGGACCACAACGTGCGGCGCGTGGTGGCCATGTCCAACCACATCTACGTGCTGAGCCTGGGCGAAATCACCGCCTCCGGATCGCCCGAGGATTTTGCCGGCGACCTGCATGAACAGGTGCGCGAATGGCTGGGGATCAATTTCTGATGGCTGCCCACACCCTGATAGCGCAGCCTCTGGCCGCTGCGGCGTTCGCACCCTATGGCGAGGTCGTCAGCAGCGCCGGCCGCGCCGGCCGCTCGATCAATGCGGGCACCTCGCTGCGCGTGGAAATGGGCGAGCCCGATCTGCTGGACGCGGGCGGCCGGCCATCGCTGTCGGTATTCCGCGCGCAGGCGATCGCCCTGCCCTTTGCCGCCCGCATCCTGGAACGCCACAGGCTGGGCAGCCAGACCTTCTTGCCGCTGGCGGGCACGCCTTATGTGGTGTTGGTTGCGCTGGGCGCAGAGGCGCCGGACCTGGCCACGCTGCGCGCCTTCATGGCGGGCGCGGGCGTGGGCATCACGCTGCGCCGGGATGTCTGGCATCACCCCTTGATGGCGCTGGCGGACGGCGAATTCGCCGTGCTGGAACGCGCAGGCCCCACGGTGGATTGCGAAGTGATCGATCTGCCGGACGCGCCCTGGACCATCCAGGCCGCCTGAACTACGCCGTGCGCCGCCAGACGCTGGCCAGCCAGGGCTGCTGCTCGCGCGGCAGGCCCTGCGGCCGGTAGTAATGTTCAAGTTCCTCGAAGCCGGCCGCCGTCAGCAGCGCGCTCCAGCCTTCCAGGTCATGGTAGGCGCCATAGCGCCCGCGGTTCCAGCCTTCCTGGTTGCCACCGCGCGGGTTGGAGCTGAACAGCACGCCGCGCGGCTTGAGCGCGCCATGCAAGGCGCGCAGCACTTGCGGCAGCTCCTGGCCAGGCACGTGGAACAAGGCGGCGTTGGCAAAGATGCCGTCGAAGCGCGCCGGCGGCAGGGCCAGGCGCAGAAAGTCCTGCTGCCAGACCTCGCAGCCAGTAGCCTGCCGCGCCATCTCGACGAAGCGCGGCGTGCCGTCCAGGCCGACCGCGCGATGGCCCAGGGCCGCGAACGTTTTCAGATCACGGCCCGGCCCGCAGCCGAAATCCAGGATGTCGTAGGGAGGTTCGCCTTCGATGTAGCGCAGGAGCGCCGCGATGTTCTGGCTGACGTCGTGGTCGCGCGTGCCGGCCTCGAACGAATCCGCGTTCTCTTGGTAGTGCGCGACGGTCAGCGAACTGATCTTGGCGAGGTCTTCAGCGTCGAGTTTCATGGGGTGATTGTGCCGCAAAAAACAGCACGCGGCCGTGCCGGAAGCCGGCTCCGTCCGGCCGTCTGGCAACCGGGCGGATCCGTCTCAACCTGCGCAAGCTTCCCATGGGGTGTCAGACGCCTGACGAGCGCCAGCGCCAGACACCCTCACGACGCCCGGCCTCAGGCCGCCAGGCGGCCTTCGATGCTGGCCTTGGTGGCCGGCAGGTCTTCGGGCAGGCCCTGCTTGAGCTGGGCGAAGAGCTCCTGGTGCAATGCCAGTTCGTCGCGCCAGGCGGCGGCGTCCACCGACATGACCTGCTCGAACTTGTCCGGGCTGAACTCCAGGCCCGTCCAGTCGATGTCCTGGTAGCTCGGCGAAATGCCGAACACCTGGTCCACGCCCTTGGACTGGCCGTCGATGCGGCCCAGCATCCAGCGCAGCACGCGCATGTTGTCGCCGAACCCCGGCCAGACGAACTTGCCGTCCGGACCCTTGCGGAACCAGTTGACGCAGTAGATGCGCGGCAAGGTGGCGCCGGCGGCTTCCAGCTGTTTGCCCAGCTTCAGCCAGTGGCTGAAGTAGTCGCTCATGTTGTAGCCGCAGAACGGCAGCATGGCGAAGGGATCGCGGCGCACCACGCCCTGCTGGCCGGCAGCGGCGGCGGTGGTTTCCGAGCCCATGGTGGCGGCCATGTAGACGCCTTCGACCCAGTTGCGGGCTTCGGTGACCAGCGGCACGGTGGTGGAGCGGCGGCCACCGAAGATGAAGGCGTCGATGACCACGCCTTCGGGGTTCTCCCATTCGGGGTCGATGGACGGGCATTGCGCAGCCGGCGCGGTGAAGCGCGCGTTCGGGTGCGCCGCCTTGCGGCCGGTTTCGCGCGCAATGGCGGGCGTCCAGTCCTGGCCCTGCCAATCGATCAGGTGCGCCGGCGGCTCGTCCGTCATGCCTTCCCACCAGACGTCGCCGTCATCGGTGAGCGCCACGTTGGTGAAGATGACGTTGGCCTTGAGCGTGGCCATGGCGTTGAAGTTGGTCTGCTCGCTGGTGCCCGGGGCCACGCCGAAGTAGCCGGCTTCCGGGTTGATGGCGTGCAGGCGACCGTCCTTGCCGGGTTTGATCCAGGCGATGTCGTCGCCGATGGTGGTGACCTTCCAGCCGTCCATGCCCTGGGGCGGGATCAGCATGGCGAAGTTGGTCTTGCCGCAGGCCGACGGGAAGGCGGCCGCCACGTGGTACTTGCGGCCCTTGGGCGAGGTCACGCCAAGGATCAGCATGTGTTCGGCCAGCCAGCCCTGGTCGCGGCCCATGGTGGACGCGATGCGCAGCGCGAAGCACTTCTTGCCCAGCAGCGCGTTGCCGCCGTAGCCCGAGCCGAAGCTCCAGATTTCGCGGGTCTTGGGGAAGTGGACGATGTACTTGGTCGGGTTGCACGGCCAGGCCACGTCGGCCTCGCCTGCGGCCAGCGGCTTGCCCACCGAATGCACACAGGGCACGAAGTCGCCGTCGGCGCCCAGCACGTCATAGACCTGCTTTCCCATGCGCGTCATGATGCGCATGTTCACGGCTACGTAGGGGCTGTCGGACAGTTCCACGCCGATGTGCGCGATGTCCGAACCCAGCGGGCCCATCGAGAACGGCACGACATACAGCGTGCGGCCGCGCATGGCGCCGTCGAACAGGCCGTTGAGCGTCTCGCGCATGGCGGCGGGTTCGGCCCAGTTGTTGGTCGGGCCGGCATCCTCGGCGCGATCGGAGCAAATGAAGGTGCGGTCCTCAACGCGGGCGACGTCGGAAGGATCCGAGCACGCCAGGAAGGAATTAGGCCGCTTGGCGGGGTTCAGCCTGCGCATGGTGCCCGCCTGGACCATCTGTTCGCACAGCCGGTCATATTCTTCCTGGGAACCGTCGCACCACACGACCTGGTCCGGCTTGGCCAGCGCCACAAAGCTGGCGACCCAGTCGATCAGGCCGCGGTGCTTCACATAGGCAGGCACGTTCAAGGCTGCCAATCCCCCATCCAAAGGCTTATTCATCGGGGTTTATCTCCATACTAGTAAGGCTAATGGTGATACGGCCCCAATTGGCATGGGGCCGTATCAATTTGCGCCATCATACTTGCAGCGGCTGGCTGCCCGTCAACCCATCCTCTTGGACGACATTGTCACCGGTTGAGACCGGTCAGGCGTAGCTGCCGTCGCGCAGCTCGCGGCGGATGATCTTGCCGGTGGCGGTGGTCGGCAAACTGGTTACAAAACGGATCGCGCGCGGATACTCGTGGGCCGCCAGGCGCTTGCGCACGTGGGCCTGCAATTCCTTCACCAACGCGTCATCCCCTGCATAACCTTCGTTCAGCACCACATAGGCCATCACGATCTCGGTGCGCTGGGCGTCCGGCACGCCCACCACCGCGGCCATGCGCACGGCGGGGTGGCCGATCAGGCAGTCCTCGATGGGGCCGGGGCCGATGCGGTAGCCGGCGCTGGTGATGACGTCGTCGTTACGGCCGACGAAGCGGATGAAGCCCTGCGCGTCGCGCACGCCCTGGTCGCCGGTCAGCAGGTAGTCGCCCGCGAACTTTTCGGCGGTGGCCTCGGGGTTGTTCCAATAGCCCAGGAACATGACGGGATCCGGGCGCAATACGCCGATGTTGCCCTCCTGTCCATCGGCCACTTCGACGCCCCGCTCATCCACAATAGCGACGCGGTGGCCCGGCGCAGCGCGGCCGATGGCGCCGATGCAGGGGTCGAACAGGGACGAGCAGGACGACACCAGCATGTTGCATTCGGTCTGGCCGTAGAACTCGTTGATGGTCACGCCCAGCACGCGCCGGCCCCAGTCTATGAGTTCCGCCCCCAGCGACTCGCCGCCGCTGGCGACCGAGCGCAGCGCCAGCGCGCCGGCGCCGGCCGGCAGCTCGGCGCCGCGCATCATCTTCAGCGCGGTGGGTGGCAGGAAGGTGTGGGTCACGCCATGGCGCGCCATCAGCTCGAAGGCGCTGGCGCCGTCGAACTTCTCGAAGCGGCGCGCCAGCACCGGCACGCCGTGGTGCCAGGACGGCAGCAGCACGTCCAGCAGGCCGCCGATCCAGGCCCAGTCGGCCGGCGTCCACATCAACGCGGCATTCTCCGGGAAGAATTCGTGCGACATCTCCACGCCCGGCAGATGGCCCAGCAGCACCCGGTGCGCGTGCAGCGCGCCCTTGGGCTTGCCGGTGGTGCCCGACGTATAGATGATGACGGCCGGGTCGTCGGCCGCCGTCGCCACCGGCGTGTAATCCTCGGATTCCGCGGCCAGCGCAGCGTGAAAAGGCACGGCGTCGTCCGGGCAGTCCTGGTCGATGCAATAGACCACCTTCAGGTCGGGCAGGCCGGCGCGAATCTCGCGCAGCTTGCGGCAGCCTTCGGCGTCGGTCACCAGCGCGGCCGCGCCGCTGTTGGCCAGGCGGTACTGGATCGCGTCCACGCCGAACAGCGTGAACAAGGGCACAGCCACCGCGCCCATCTTGTAGACCGCGATATGGGTTACCGCCGTTTCGGGCGCCTGCGGCAGGTAGACGGCAACGCGGTCGCCGCACTTGACGCCGTGGCGCTCCAGGCTGTGCGCCAGGCGGTTGGACAGCGTCTTGATCTGATCAAAGGTGTAGCGCGATTGCGCGCCGTCGCTCTGCTCGTAGATCAGCGCCAGCCGGCCGCTGCCGTCGGCCCATTTGTCGCAGGCGTCGACGCCGATGTTGTAGGCCGCAGGCACCTGCCATTGGAATTGGGACGCGAGCTGCGCGTAGGAATCGGCTCTGGACAGCATGGTTTGTCTCTGATGTTGTTGTCGAACGCGCCGGCGCCCGGCGCCAGCGATGTAACGTCTTGCCTCAAACTTGACCCTGGCTCAATAATAAGCCCCCGTCCCCCCGCAGCCCACTCCCCCCGCATGGAAAAAGCCGCCACCGTCCCGATGCGCCGACCGCCGGCCAGCGCCAAATCCGAACAGCGCATCCGCGACATCCTGCGCGTCGCCCGCCAGGTCTTCTCCGAAGCCGGCTTCCAGGCGGCCACCACCACCGAGATCGCGCAGCGCCTGGGCGTGTCCGAAGCCACGGTGTTCACTTATTTCGGCGGCAAGCGCGAACTGTGCGTGCGGGTGATCAGCGACTGGTACGACGAGATCATCGCCAAGGTCGAGGACAGCCTGCCCCACGTGCACGGCGCGCGGGCCCGGCTGCATTTCCTGGTGCATGCGCACCTGCGCCACCTGCTGGCCGAAGGCACCGGGCTGTGCGCCTTCATCCTGTCCGAAGGGCGCGCGCGCAACGACGATTTCGGCGATGTCTACGCGGGCCTGCAGCGCCGCTACACCGCGCCGCTGATGGGCATCCTGGCCCAGGGCCAGGCCGACGGCGACATCCGCCGCGACATGCCGCTGCGGCTCTTGCGCTCGGCCGTCTACGGGCCGATGGAGCATGTGCTGTGGGACGCCATCCTGCGCGGCGCACGGGTGAACGTGGCCGCCACCGCCGACCAGTTGGTCGGCTTCCTGTGGCAGGCGCTGCAGCCGCCCGCGCAGGACGCCCTGGCGCTGGCGCAATTCCGCGGCGAAGTGCGGGACGCCCTGCATCGGCTTCAATCGTCGGAAAACAAGGACGGCGGCTCGTACTGAGGAAAACCGTTGTAGGCTTCGCCCCGCTCGGCGGGCGCCAGGGTCCAGGAATGGCGGGCATTGGGCACGCCGCCATCCACCCGGATGACGCTGCCGTTGATGAAGGCCGCGGCCGGCGACAGCAGGAACACGACCGCCGCCGCCAGCTCGGCCTCGGTGCCGAAGCGCTGCAGCGGCACCTTGGTGCGCAATTCGCGCAGCACGGCGCGGTAGTCCTCGTCGTAGCTGTCCATGCCGCTGGAAGCGATCCAGCCCGGCGCCACCGCGTTGACGCGCACGCCTGCATGGGCCCATTCGCAGGCCGCGGTTTCGGTCAGGTTCCAGACGCCCGCGCGCGCCGCGCCCGAATGCCCCATGCCCGGCATGCCGCCCCAGATGTCGGCCAGCATGTTGACGATGGCCCCGCCGTGCTGGCGCATGTGCTGGGTGTAGACCTCGCGCGACATCAGGAAGGTGCCGTGCAGATTGTTCTGCACCACCGCGTTCCAGCCGTTGTAGCTGATGCGGTCCAGCGGCGCCGGGAACTGGCCGCCCGCGCAATTGAACAGGCCGTCGATGGCGCCATGCCGCGCCAGCGCATCGGCAACCGCGCCGCGCACGCCGGCCTCGTCGCGGATGTCGCAGGCGTGCAGACTGATGCAGCCGCTGGCCTCGGGGTAGATCCGGCAGATTTCGTCCTGCGCCGCCTGCAGCTTGTCGAGCTTGCGCCCTACCAGCGCCAGGCTCGCACCCAGCGACGCCAGCTCGTGCGCGGTGCAGCGGCCCAGCCCGCTGCCGCCCCCGGTCACGACGATGGTCTTGCCCTGATACAGCCCCGGCCGGAATACCGACGCGTAGCGTTGGCCGGCGGCCACGCCGCCTGCTTTCTGGCTCATGTCTCGCTCCATTATTTTTTTTGAGGATAACTCAATATTTGTTCCGATTCGATGGCCGGAACAGAAATTTCAACCTAGAATCGACCGCTAGTCCCGCCGCTTTGTTGAGCCTGAATCAAGAAAACTGGAGACCCGGAATGACCACGCCCGCCCCGCTGGACATCGCCCACGACGGACCCATCGCCCGCCTGACTCTGAACCGCCCCGACATGCGCAACGCGTTCGACGACACGCTGATCGCCGCCCTGACCGGCGCAGTGCAGGCCGCGGTGGACGACCCCGCCGTGCGCGTGCTGCTGCTGACGGGCGCGGGCAAGGCCTTCTGCGCCGGCGGCGACCTGAACTGGATGCGCAAGATGGCCACGCTGACCGACGCCGAAAACCGCGCCGACGCGGCCAAGCTGGCCCGCATGCTGCACGCGATCTGGTCCTGCCCCAAGCCGGTGGTGGCCTGCGTCAACGGCGACGCCTATGCCGGCGGCATGGGCCTGGTGTCGGCCTGCGACATCGCCATCGCCGCGGACAGCGCGCACTTCTGCCTTTCGGAAACACGGCTGGGGCTGCTGCCCGCCACCATCAGCCCCTATGTGCTGCGCGCCATGGGCGAGCGCGCGGCCAACCGCTACTTCCTGACCGCCGAGCGCTTCGACGCCGCGACCGCGTTCCGGCTGGGCCTGGTGCACGACGTCGCCCCCCTGGCCGACCTGGCGCAACGCGCCGAGGCGCTGTGCCTTGCCCTGTGCGACAACGGCCCCGGCGCGGTGCAGGCCAGCAAGCGGCTGGTGCGCGATTTCGCCGGCCGGGAGATCGACGCGGCCCTCATCGCCGACACGGTGGAACGCATCGCGGCCGTGCGCAGCACGGACGAAGCGCGCGAAGGCGTCGGCGCGTTCCTGGAAAAGCGCGAACCTTCCTGGCGCCTCAGGCGCTAGGCGCCCAGCCGCTCGGCCAGGAAATCGACGAAGGCGCGCAGCTTGGGCAGCGGGTGCCTGCTGTCGGGCCACAACACGGAAAAGCGGCCGCCAGCGTCGAGGTGCTCGTCCAACACAGTGATGAGCCTGCCTTCGTCCAAAGCCGCCCGCAGCGCGAAGTCCGGCAGGTAGGCCAGACCCAGCCCGGCCTGTGCCGCGCCGATCAGCGCCTCGACACTATTGAAGGTCAACGCCGCGGGCTGCGGCGCGAGTGGCCCGTCGCGGAACTGCCAGTGCTGCGCCTGGCCCGAGCCCGGATAGCGATAGGCCAGCCTGGCGTGGCCATCCAGGTCGTCCGGCGTGCGCGGCGCGCCATGCGCGGCCAGATAGGCGGGCGCGCCCGCCACCACAAATCGATACGGCCCCAGCGGCCGCGCCCTGAGGCGCGAGTCAGCGAAGTCCCCGCTGCGTATCACTGCGTCCAGCCCCTCGCCGATCACGTCGACGATGCGGTCGTTGAAGTCCAGGTCGAGTTCGATCTCCGGATAAAGGCGGGTGAATTCAGGCAGCAGCGGCAGCAACAAGCGGTAGCCGATGGCCGGCACGCTGACCCGTAACCGCCCGCGCGGCGCTTCGCGGCCCTGCGTCACCTCGGCTTCGGCCTCATCCAGCTCGTGCACGATGCGCAGGCAGCGCTCCAGATAGAGCGCGCCCGCTTCGGTCAGGCTGATGCGCCGCGTACTGCGGTTGAGCAGGCGCACGCCCAGCCTGTCCTCCAGCCGCGCCACGCTCTTGCCCACCGCCGAGGCCGACAGGCCCAGATGCTCGGCGGCCGCGACGTAGCTGCCGCGCTGCGCGGCGTGGACGAAGGCATGTATTCCGCTCAGGCTGTCCATTTCCGCTCCATTAAGGAATATTTATCCGCTTAGATAGGAAATACGCGGCATTTTTGTTTTATTGACGCGATTTTATCCTTCATCGACGCCTATCCCGGCTATTCCAACCTGATTCGTCGATGCCTTCCTCTACCTCAGTTCCCGTTTCCCCTGGCTGGACCATGTTTGCCGTCTGCACGGCCGCCCTGATCCTGCCCTTGAGCTTTTCCGGCGGCGCCATCGCCACCCCCGCCATCGGCCGCGATCTGGGCGGCCACGCCCAGGCGCTCGGCTGGATCACCAACGCCTTCATGCTGAGCTTCGGCAGCCTGCTGATGGCGGCAGGCACGCTGGCCGACGCCTATGGCCGCAAGCGTTTGTTCGTGGCTGGCGTGGCCTTGTTCGCGCTGGTATCGGTTGCGCTGGCGTTCGCACCCACTGTGGCCTGGCTGGACGGCCTGCGCGCGCTGCAAGGCGCGGGCGCCGCCGCAGCCCTGGCCGGCGGTTCGGCGTCCCTGGCGCACGCCTGCCCTGGTCCGGCGCGCCCCCGCGCCTTCGGCCTGCTCGGCGCCAGTTTCGGCGCGGGCCTGGCGCTGGGGCCGATGCTGGCCGGCCTGCTGATCGACAGCCTGGGCTGGCGCTCGGTCTTCTTGTCGAGCGCCGCCGTCGGCGCGCTGGCGCTGGCCGTCGCCCTGCCCCGGATGCAGGAATCGCGGGACCCGCAAGCGGGTCCGCTGGACTGGGCGGGCAGCCTGACCTTCACCGGCGCGCTGGCGCTATTGACCTGGGGCATCCTGGAAATGCCTGCCACGCGCGGCGCGTCCGCGCTTGCCTGGAGGCTGCTGGCCGCTGCGGCGCTGTGCCTGCTGGCCTTCGTCGCGATCGAGCGCCGCGTGCGCCGGCCGATGCTGGACCTGACGCTGCTGCGCTATCCGCGCTTTGTCGGCGTGCAGATGCTGCCCGTAGCCACCTGCTATTGCTATGTGGTGCTGCTGGTGTTGCTGCCGATCCGCTTCATCGGCATCGAGGGGCGCAGCGAAGCCAGCGCAGGATTGGCGATGGCGGCCCTGTCCGCGCCGCTGCTCTTCATGCCGGCGGTCGCCGTCTGGACCATGCGCTGGATGAGCGCGGGCCGCAGTTGCGCGCTGGGCCTGCTGGCCGCAGCCCTGGGCCTGTACTGGCTCAGCCGCATCGGGATGGAACACGCGCCCCAGGCCGCGCTCTGGCCCATGCTGCTGATCGGCGCAGGCACCGGCCTGCCCTGGGGCCTGATGGACGGCCTGTCCATGAGCGTCGCGCCGCCCGAGCGGGCCGGCATGGCCGCCGGCATCTTCAGCACCACCCGCGTGGCCGGTGAAGGCATCGCGCTGGCCAGCGTCAACGCCTTGCTGACCTTCTTGATCGCCCACCGGCTCGGCGCGGATCCAGGCGCCGCCGCGCAATACCTCGCAGCCGGCGACATGGCGCAAGCCCTGGTCCATCAGCCCGGCGCGGCCCCGGCCCTGTTGCGCCAGGCTTATGACGACGCCTTCCGCCAACTGCTGCACGCGCTAATCGCTATCACCCTGGCCTGCGCTGCGGTGGTGGCGCTGTTCCTGGATGCGCCACGCAGCCAGACCTTGCAGGCACGCATGCCATAATTCCTGGCGTATTTTCAGGAAGTCTCATGCCACACGCTTTTCCTCCCCTGAACGCCGAGCGCCTCTGGGCCCGCGTCGAAACCCTTTCCCGTTTCACCCTGCCCGACGTCCCCTGGACGCGCCGCGCATTCTCGCCGCTGTTCGACGAGGCCCGCGCCTGGCTGCGCAGCGAGTTCGAGGCCGCGGGCCTGGCGACCCGCCTGGACGCCGGCGGCAACCTGATAGGCACGCTGGCCGGGCGCGATCCCGCGCGCAAGCCCATCGCCACCGGCTCGCATTGCGACACCGTGATGGCCGGGGGCCGTTTCGACGGCATCATCGGCGTGCTGGCCGGCATCGAAGTGGCCCACACCT
>NZ_CADIKO010000007.1:0-152676 GCF_902859965.1 Achromobacter aegrifaciens | reverse complement strand
GAAACGACTTTGCGCCGATGATAGTGGACGGACGTCTGTGAAAGTAGGTCATCGTCAAGCTTTTATTCCGCAGAACCCCACAGGTAACCCCTGTGGGGTTTTGTCTTTGTGGCGACCGAATGTATTGCGCTCGGGATCTTTCGTGCGATACCACCAGCCGCAATTCCAATGAAAAACCCCTCGCAGGAATATCCTGCGAGGGGTTTTGTTTTACTGCCGGCAATCTGGGCGCTGAACGGCCTACTGCTGCGTGTATTGCTGGCGGTCTATGCCGTGGCGCTGCAGCTTGTCATAGAAGGTCTTGCGCGGAATGCCCAGGGACTCCAGGGTGGCCTTGATGTCGCCTTGGTGCGCCTGGAGTGCCTCGCGGATGAGCTGTGCTTCGAAGCGCTCCATCCGTTCCGGCAGGCTTGACGCGGCGTCTTGGGCCACGGCGGTTGGCTGGGCAGGGATATTCAGCACGCCAAGCACGACCCGCTCGGCGAAATGCGCAAGTTCACGCACGTTGCCGGGCCAGTCGTGCGTCATGAGATGTTGTTTGATGGACGCCGGCATTTCCGGGATGTCGCGCTGGAAGCGGCGCGATGCGTGCCCGAGGTAGTGGGCGAACAGCAGCGGAATGTCCTCGCGGCGTTCACGCAGCGGCGGAATCCGGATGGTGACCACATTGAGGCGGTAGAACAGGTCTTCGCGAAACTTGGCGCGTATGGCTGGACTGCCCAGGTCTTCCTTGGTGGCGGCGACCACGCGCAGGTCCAGATTGCGCACTTCGTTGCTGCCCAGAGGAGTGATCTGGCGAGATTCGAGCACGCGCAGCAGCTTGACCTGCACCGCCAGCGGCATGCTTTCGATCTCGTCCAGGAATAGCGTACCGCCGCTGGCATGCTCGATCCGGCCGATACGCTTCTTTTGAGCGCCGGTGAAGGCGCCGGGCTCGTGCCCGAAGAGCTCGCTTTCGATGACGCTTTCAGGCAGGGCGCCGCAGTTGATCGCGACCAGCGCGCGGTGCCTGCGGCGGCTCAGGCGATGCAAGGCGGTGGCAACGACTTCCTTGCCGGTTCCGGTCTCGCCTTCGACCAGTACGTCCACGTCGGCATCCGCGATATGCCGCAGCGTTTGCTTGATGCGCTGCATGGCCGGCGTCGTGCCGATGAAAGGCACCTCGTCGGCCTGGACGGCGAACGCGGCTTCGCGCAGCCGGCGGTTTTCCAGCACGAGATGGCGCTTTTCCGCGGCGTGCATGATGGCGGTGATCAGCCTGTCGGCGGCATAGGGTTTGGCCAGGAAGTCATAGGCGCCGTCGCGCATGCATTGCACGGCCGTGGCGATGTCGCCATGGCCGGTGATCAGAATGACGGGGATGTCGGGGTCTATTTCCCGCAAGCGCTGGAAGAGTTGCAGGCCGTCCATGTCGGGCATGCGTATATCGCTGACGACCACGCCGTCGAAATCGCGCGTTAGTGTGGGCAGGGCAGAGCGTGCGCTGGCATGCGCGTCCACGGCGATGCCGTGCAGCTTCAGCGTCTGCGTATTGGCGCGCAGCAGTTCGTCGTCGTCGTCGATGAATATCGCACGCGGCAAAAACGGCTGGCGCTGGCTGCCGTCGATGGATGCCGGCGCGGCTGGCGGAAATTCAGGAGCGCGGTTCATGGTGTAGCTCGGTAGCGTTTTGCTGGCCAGACGCCTTGCGCAACGTCAGGATGAACATGGCTCCGCAGCCCGGGGCATGCGGAGCGGGAAAGACGGGATCGGCCGGGCCGGCGGCGATCAGGTCGCCACCGAATTCGGTGACGATGTCGCGGCAGATGACCAGCCCCAGTCCGAGTCCTTCGGCCTTGGTCGTATAGAAGGGAGTAAACAGGTGCGCCCGCGCCTCGGCCGACAGGCCGGGACCGTTGTCGCTGACGTAGACCTGCACGGTCGCGCCCAGGTCCTGCAGCGCCACGACGATGCGGCCGTCGGGCCGGCCTTCCAGCGCTTCCATCGCGTTTTGCAGCAGATTCACCAGCACCTGTTCCAGCCGTATGCGATTGGCCAGCACCCGGTAATTCTGACCCGCGGGCGGACGTTGCAGGACGATGCCCTGGCGCCGCGCGCGCGGCGCAACCAGCAACAGCGCGCCCTCCAGACAATCCTTCAGGTTCGCGGGACCGATGGACGTGTCGGCCTTGCGCGAAAAGGCGCGCAATTCTCCGGTGATGTGGCCGATCCGCTCCGTCAACGCGGCGATGGTACCCAGGTTTTCCTGCGCCGAGCCTTCATCTTGCCTGCGCAGGAACTCGGCGGCGTTGTCCGCATAGGCGCGTATGGCCGCGACAGGCTGGTTGATCTCGTGCGCCACGCCGGCTGCCACCTGTCCCAGCAGGGCGAGCTTGCTGGCCTGGACCAGTTCTTCTTGCATGGTGTGCAAACGGGCGGCGGTGCGTTGGCGCTCGTCCATCTCATCGACCAGTTGTTCGTTGACTTGCAGCAGCTGAGCCGTGCGTTCATCGACCAGGGAGGCCAGCTGTTCGTGGATGGCGGCCTGCTGCTCGGCACGCTCACGGTTGCGGTGGCGGCGAAAGAGAACGATGCCGACCAAGGCGGCTAGCGCGCACTGCGCAAGCAGCGCGCCCAGCTGGGCGTTGGCGGTAGCCTGGTTGATGGCCGTCTGCACGGGCGACAACAGATGCAGTGTCCAACCTGGGGACTCGACAATGGGTAACGTCGTATGCACCAGCGGCGCGCCTGCGGGGATCTGTGGCAGGGTTACGTCGGCGCGCACCAGCTGGCCGTGGCTGATGGCTTGTAGCTGCGGCCGCAAGGGTAGCGGGAAAAAGGGCGCGTCGCCGAATTGCAGGCTGCTGCGCAAGGCCCGGGCCAAGTCTGGGGTGAGCGGAGCCAGCACATCGAAACGCCAGTCGGAGATACTGCCCAATAGCACTACGCCATGCTCGTCCGTGACGAAAATGGGCGAAACCGATTGGCGCCAGTCGGCCTCCAGGTCCCGGAAATCCACTTTCAGCACGACCACGCCCAGCATGGCGCCGTTGACGTCATCCACGCGTCGCGACAAGTACAGCCCGGCTTCGTGGCTGATCGTGCCCAAAGCGAAGTGTTCGGCCGAGCCATGGGCTACCGATCCCTGGAAATAGGGCCGAAACTGGTAGTCCACGCCGACAAACGTGGCGGGTTCACGCCAGTTGCTGGCAGCGATCGCAAGGCCCTTCTTGTCCAGCACATAGATGGCGGATGCGCCGACGCCGCGGCTCAACGTATCGAGCTTGTCGTCCAGGGATTCGATCTGCACATGCGAGCCTCCCTGCAGCGCCGCGCGCACGTCGACATCGCGCGTCAGGACAAAGGGCAGCGCCCTGAATTTGTCCAGGTTGTTGCGCAGCAATGCCGCGTTGAGCTGGGCTGCCACACGTGCCTGCTCCCCGGCATTCTTCAGCGCGCCGTCGCGCGCCCAGAGCGTGGCGGCGTGCAGTACGCCATAGACGACCGCGACACCCAGCAGGATGGCGATGGCCTTCCAGGGCCAAGGCCAGACAGGCGTGTTCCGTGGGCGCCGCGGCTTTCTGGCCTGGTCCACGCCGGGTCGGGCATCGCGGGGAGAGGAGTGGGTCGACATGGGGTGTGCGGTTTTTCGCACATTCTATATCTTTTTTGTGTGAAATTCCGCCAATAGAGGCCGGGCCAGTACGCTGAGAGAAGAAAAATTCCTTTTTTGATCAAGGGTTTGGAGCGCAAGAGGAAGGTCTGCCGATGTTGGCACGCCTCTTGCATTAGTAAAGCCAAGCCCGGCGGCGTTGCCTGCGGGGTGAAATCGGCTTGCGGCGATACGCGCTTGCCAGAAAACAGATAACGCCCCAACGCCCGCGCTGAACCGCCCGGAGCAAGGGGCCTTGGTGGGGACAATCCCAATGATCGACGTGGATCAAGTCGCGCCCGCGCGCAAGCTCAAGTTCTATCAAATCCTCTATGTGCAGGTGATTTTCGCCATCGTGGTGGGCGTGCTGCTGGGCGCGTTCAAGCCCGAGCTCGGCCAGCAGATGCAACCGCTGGGCGACGCCTTCATCAAGCTGGTGAAGATGATCATCGCGCCGGTGATCTTCCTGACCGTGGCCACCGGCATCGCGGCGATGAGCGACCTGAAGAAGGTCGGCCGCGTGGCGGGCAAGGCCATGCTGTACTTCCTGGTGTTCTCCACGCTTGCGTTGATCGTAGGCATGATCGTCAGCCATATCGTCCAGCCGGGCGCCGGCATGCATATCGACCCCAAGACGCTGGACGAGAAGGCGGTCTCGGGCTACGTGGCCAAGGCGCATGACTCGACCATCACGGGCTTCCTGATGAACGTGATTCCGACCACGATCTTCAGTCCGTTCGTGGGCGGCGACATTCTACAGGTGCTGTTCGTGGCGGTGTTGTTCGGCATTTCGCTGGCCATGGTGGGTGAACGCGGCCAGCCGATACTGAACTTCATGACTGCCCTGGCACAGCCCGTCTTCAAGCTGGTCGCCATCCTGATGAAGGCCGCGCCCATCGGCGCGTTTGGCGCGATGGCCTTCACCATCGGCAAGTACGGCATCAAGTCCGTCATCAACCTGGCGATGCTGGTGGGTACGTTTTACGCAACCTCGGTGCTGTTCGTGGTCGTGGTGCTGGGCCTGGTGGCGCGCTACAACGGCTTTTCGATCCTGAAGCTGGTGCGCTACATCCGCGAAGAGCTGCTGCTGGTGCTGGGCACCAGTTCGTCCGAAGCCGCGTTGCCCACGCTGATGCAGAAGATGGAACGCGCCGGCTGCTCGAAGTCGGTGGTCGGGTTGGTCGTGCCCACCGGCTACTCGTTCAACCTGGACGGCACCAACATCTACATGACGATGGCGGCGCTGTTCATCGCGCAGGCTTGCGATATTCCGCTGTCGCTGGGCGACCAGATCCTGCTGCTGCTGGTGGCGATGCTGAGCTCCAAGGGCGCGGCGGGCGTGACCGGGGCAGGCTTCATCACCCTGGCCGCAACCCTGTCGGTGGTGCCTTCCGTCCCGGTCGCCGGCATGGCGCTGATCCTGGGCGTGGACCGCTTCATGTCGGAATGCCGCGCGCTGACCAACCTGGTCGGCAACGCGACTGCCGCCGTGGTCGTGGCGCGCTGGGAAGGGGAGCTGGATAAGGAGCAGCTGCATGCCGCGCTCGAGGGCGAGCTTCAGCCCACGCCCGTGCCCGTGCCTGCCACGGCTCCGGTTCAGGAAGCGCCGAGGGCTGGCGGCGTACCCATGGGCCAGCCGCTGCAGCATGGCTGAAACAGCGTAGATCCGCGGCTGCCTGCAGGCGGCCGCAACTATTGATGCAGCTGTAAGCCCCGGCAAGAAGGACTGCCCGCCGGAAAAAAAATCCCCCGGACCTCGACGGTCTCGGGGGATTTTTTTCGACCGGAGGCCGCGGTTTTCAGGGCATCTGTATCCCTGCCGCGCGCAACAGGTTTGCAGTTTCGAACAAGGGCAGGCCCATCACGCCGGTATAGCTGCCGGCGATATGCGAAACGAACGTGCCCGCCAGGCCCTGGATGCCATAGGCGCCCGCCTTGCCGTAGGGCTCGCCGCTGTCGCAGTAGCGGCCGAGTTCCTCATCCGTCAGCGCGCGCATGCGGACCTCGGTGATGGACACGGCCTCCAGCAACTGGTTTCCAGTCCAGACGGCGACGGCGGTGTGTACTTCGTGGGCGGAGCCGGACAGCGCGCGCAGAATGCGCATGGCGTCGTCGCGGTCGGCCGGTTTGCCCAGTACTGCGCCCGCCAGGATAACCGTGGTGTCGGCGGCCAGCAGCGGCAGTTGCGGCAGGTCCTGGCTGAGCATCCAGTCGCGTCCGCGCAGGGCCTTGTCGCGCGCAGTGCGCTGGACATAGTCGGCGGCGCTTTCGCCGGGATGTTGGGGTTCGTCCTCGCCCGGCGGGGCAGGTACGAGCAGGACTTCGTGGGCCAGGCCGACCTGGGTCAGCAGCTCGCGCCGCCGGGGACTGGCGGAGGCAAGGTAGAGGCGCGCGGAGGTTGCGGTGTCGGTCATGCGTCAGCAGGATGGGCGCCGGCCCGGCCAGCGGTCAGGCGCGGTGGTAGGGATGATTGGTCATGATGGCCCAGGCCCGGTAGAGCTGTTCGGCCAGCACCACGCGCACCATGGGGTGCGGCAGCGTCAGCGAGGACAGGCGCAATTGGCCGGAACAGGATGCCTTCAGGTCGGCATCCAGCCCGTCCGGGCCGCCGACGAGGAAAGCAACATCCTGACCGCCGGCGCGCCATTGTTCCAGCTTCTGCGACAACGCCATGGTGGTGAGGTCGCGTCCGCGTTCGTCCAGCGCCAGGCGCAAGACGCTGGCGGGCAGGGCGGCGTCGATCCGCTTGGCTTCCGCCGCCATCATCTGGGCGGGCGTCTTGCCGGTGGTGCGGGGTTCAGGCTTGATTTCGCGCAGTTCCAGCGCGCAGTCGGCCGGCAGGCGCTTGGCGTAGTCGTCCCAGGCGGTTTGCACCCAGTCCGGCATGCGCGTGCCCACGGCCACGACGATCAGCTTCACGGCGCGCTCAGTACTCGGCGTCGTGCGCGCCGTCGTTGGCGACCGGCGCGGGGCGGGTGGACTCGGGCAGGAGCTTCACGCGCACCGGCTTGCCGCCCCAGATCTCTTCCAGGTTGTAGTACTGGCGGATGGCGGGCTGCATGATGTGCACGACCACGTCGCCCAGGTCGACCACGACCCATTCGCCCGTGTCTTCGCCTTCGATGGTGATGCCGGAGAGATCGAGCGCACGGCCGCGATCCGCCACGCTGGAAGCGAGGGCGCGGGTCTGGCGGTTGGAGGTGGCGCTTGCAATCACGACGCGATCGAACAGGCTGGTCAGATGCGTGGTGTTGTAGACCTTGATGTCTTGCGCCTTGACGTCTTCGAGGGCGTCGATGACGGCGCGTTGGAGTTTTTGTATATCCATAGTCAGTAAATATAACCCGCGGGCGGACAGCGGATGCTGGCCCCGTGGCGCTTTCAGCGCACCGCGGGTGTAGGTTTATCGGTAAAGATGGTGCGCCGCAATATACGCGGCCACCGGAGCGGCAAGCAGGCCTTCGGTGGATTCGCCTTGCGCCAGGCGCTGGCGGATCTGCGAGGCCGAAACCGGCATGGGAGCAAAAGGCAGTTCCTGCAGTTCGCGTCCCTGGCCGCGCAGGTGTTCGGCCAGCGCCGGCGGGGCGCTGAGCGCCGTGCCCGGGCGGGTGGCCACGGCCAGGTCCACCAGGCTGGCGATGTCCTGCCAGTCGCGCCAGGTGCAGAAATTCGCCAACTGGTCGGTGCCCAGCAGCCAGACGTAGCGCGCGTCCTGGGGCAGGGCGCGCAGCGTGTCGATGGTGTAGGTCGCGCCGCCGCGGTCGATTTCGATGGGATTGACCACCAGACCCGCATGGCCGGCGATGGCCAGTTGCAGCATGTCGCGGCGTTGTTCGGCCGTGGCGTGCAACGCTGCGCGTTGCCAGGGATTGGCCGCGGGGATGAGCTGCACCTCGGCCAGGCCCAACGTCTGCAAGGCATTCTGCGCCAGGGCGATGTGCGCGACGTGGACGGGGTCGAAACTGCCGCCCAGCAGGCCGATGCGCTTCAAACCCAGTCCCGCGGTTTGAGGTAGGCGGCCAATTCGGCCTCGGGCGTGCCTGCCTCGGGCTGCCAGTCGTAGCGCCACTGCGCCTGCGGCGGCATGGACAGCAAGATCGACTCGGTACGTCCGCCGGACTGCAGGCCGAACAGCGTGCCGCGGTCGAAGACCAGGTTGAATTCCACATAGCGGCCGCGGCGGTAGGCCTGGAAATCGCGCTCGCGCTCGCCGTAGGCCTGGTCGCGGCGGCGTTCCACGATCGGCATGTAGGCCGGCAGGAAGGCGTCGCCCACCGATCGGGTCAGCGCGAACGAGGCGTCAAAGCCGGGAGCGTTCAGGTCGTCATAGAAGATGCCGCCCACGCCGCGCGTTTCATTGCGGTGTTTTAGGAAGAAGTACTCATCGCACCAGCGCTTGTAGCGCGGGTAGTAGTCGGCGCCATGGCCGGCCAGGGCATCGCGGCAGGTGGCGTGGAAATGGCGGGCGTCTTCCTCGTAGGGATAGTAGGGCGTCAGGTCGATGCCGCCGCCGAACCAGAAGACGTCGGCCTCGTCGTGGCCGGGCCGGGCTGCCGCCAGGAACATGCGCACGTTCATGTGCGTGGTGGGCACGTAGGGATTGCGCGGGTGCAGCACCATGGACACGCCCATGGCTTCCCAGGACCGGCCGGCCAGTTCCGGGCGGTGCGCGCTGGCCGAGGGCGGCAGCTTGCTGCCCTGGACATGGCTGAACAGCACGCCGGCCCGTTCGAACAGCGAGCCGCCTTCCAGCAGGCGCGACAGCCCGCCGCCGCCCTCAGGGCGGACCCATTCGTCGGTACGGAAGGCCGCGCCCTCGGCGGCTTCCAGGGCGCCGACGATGCGGGCCTGCAAGCCGGTGAGGTAGTCCCGGACGGAAGAGACGGGCAAGGCGTTCATCGACGGTTCCGGCTAGGCGTTGGGCTTGGACTTCTGCTGCGAAGGCTTGAGCGCGCGCCAGCCGATGTCGCTGCGATACTGGCGGCCGTCGAAGTGGATGCCGTCGATCGCTTCGTAGACGCGGTCGCGGGCCATCTTGACGGAGTCGCCCAGCGCCGTGACGCACAGCACGCGGCCGCCGGTGGTCTTGACTTCGTCGCCGTCGAGCTTGGTGGCGGCGTGGAACACCATGCAGTCCTCGGCGTCGGCGGGCAGGCCGCGGATGACGTCGCCGGTGCGCGGCGTGTTGGGGTAGTTGTGCGCGGCCAGCACGGCGCCCAGGGCGGTGCGGCGGTCCCAGGTGATGTCGGCCTGGTCGAGCGTGCCGTCGACGGCATGCTCCAGGGCGTCCAGCAGGTCGCTCTTGACGCGCATCATGATGGGCTGGGTTTCAGGATCGCCCATGCGGCAGTTGAATTCCAGGGTCTTGATCTCGCGGTCGGGGTCGTCGCCCGGGGCGATCATCAGGCCGGCGTACAGGAAGCCCGTGTACGGGATGCCATCGCGCGTCATGCCCTGCACGGTCGGCAGGATGATTTCGCGCATGATGCGGTGGTGCAGTTCCGGGGTGACGATGGGCGCGGGCGAATACGCGCCCATGCCGCCGGTATTGGGACCCTGGTCGCCGTCCTGCAGGCGCTTGTGGTCCTGGCTGGTGGCCAGGGCCAGCACGTTGCGGCCGTCGCACATGACGATGAAGCTGGCTTCTTCGCCCACCAGGCATTCCTCGATGACGACGCGCGCGCCAGCGGCGCCCATGGAGCCGTCGCCCAGCATGGCGTCCACGGCGGCATGCGCCTCTTCCAGCGTGGCGGCGACCACCACGCCCTTGCCGGCGGCCAGGCCATCGGCCTTGATCACGATGGGAGCGCCTTCCTGGTCGATGTAGGCGTGCGCCTTGGCCGGATCGGTGAAGGTTTCGTAGCGGGCGGTCGGGATGTTGTGCCGGACCATGAAGGCCTTGGCGTAGTCCTTCGAGCTTTCCAGCTGCGCTGCGGCCTTGGTGGGGCCGAAGATCTTCAGGCCGCGGGTGCGGAACACGTCGACGACGCCAGCGGCCAGGGGGGCTTCAGGGCCGACGACGGTCAGGGCGACGCCTTCGCGTTGCACGAAATCGGCCAATTCCTCGGCATTGGTGAACGGGACGTTCTCGATCTGTTCGGCGCGTTGCGTGCCGCCGTTGCCGGGAGCGACGTATACCTTGTGGACGCGCGGGGAGCGGGCCAGCCGCCAGGCGAGGGCGTGTTCTCGGCCGCCAGAGCCAATTACCAGGAGTTTCATGTTGCGAGGTTCTTTAGGTTGCCAGTCGAGCGCCGCAAGGCGCCAGCCCGTGGAGTAGGCCAGGATCCAGGCGGACCCGGATCCGGTGACAGCGTGGCGCCGGGCAGGCAAGGCCCGCCCGGCGCC
This sequence comes from Achromobacter aegrifaciens, assembly GCF_902859965.1. Classification (NCBI taxonomy): domain Bacteria; kingdom Pseudomonadati; phylum Pseudomonadota; class Betaproteobacteria; order Burkholderiales; family Alcaligenaceae; genus Achromobacter; species Achromobacter aegrifaciens. The sequence continues at coordinate 142,700 of NZ_CADIKO010000007.1, read as the reverse complement.
GGGGTAATGGAGTTACTGCGCTTCGTCGAAAACGACGTTCGTATAGACTTCCTGCACGTCGTCCAGGCCTTCCAGGGCGTCGAGCAGTTTCTGCATCTTGATGGCGTCTTCCCCGGCGAGTTCGGTCTCGTTCAGGGCTTTCATGACGATGCCGTCCACTTCGGCCTTCAGACCGGCGGCGTCGAAGGCGCCGCGCACGGCGGCGTAGTCAGCCGGGGCGCAGACCACTTCGATCACGCCTTCCTCGTCGGTCGTCACGTCTTCCGCGCCGGCTTCGAGGGCGGTTTCCATGACCTTGTCTTCCGAGGTTCCGGGGGCGAAGACGAATTGGCCGCAATGCTTGAACATGAAGGCGACCGAGCCTTCCTGGCCCAGGTTGCCGCCGTTCTTGGCGAAGGCGTGGCGCACTTCGGCGACGGTGCGGGTGCGGTTGTCTGTCATGCAGTCGACGATGACGGCTGCGCCGCCGATGCCATAGCCTTCGTAGCGGACTTCTTCGTAGGCCTCGCCGTCGGCGCCGCCCGCGCCGCGCTGGATGGCGCGCTGGATGTTGTCCTTGGGCATGTTGGCGTCGGTGGCCTTGTCCCAGGCCATGCGCAGGCGCGGGTTGCTGTCCGGGTCAGGGCCGCCGGCACGCGCCGCCACGGTGATTTCACGAATGATCTTGGTCCAGAGCTTTCCGCGCTTGGCGTCTTGGCGCCCTTTGCGGTGCTGAATATTGGCCCATTTGCTGTGTCCGGCCATGGCTTCCCAGGGTAATTTGTCTGCAAAAATGGCATTTTACCGTGCCAGCGCCCGGCGCGCCCGGGGGCGGACCGCATGTGTCCATATTGCCACGCGCACAAGCGGCGCGGCAGGCTCTACACTTGGGCATCCATCTGATTCCCTGGTCCGGAGAGCTGCACATGCCCAACCCCATCGTCATCGCCAAGAATGCACAGACCGAATTGGCGCTGCTACCCGCCCTGGCAAACCGCCACGGCTGCATCACGGGGGCCACGGGCACCGGCAAGACCGTCACCTTGCAGGTTTTGGCCGAATCCTTCTCCCGTATCGGCACGCCGGTGTTCATGGCCGACGTCAAGGGCGACCTGACCGGCATTTCCCAGGCCGGCGCCGCGACTCCCAAGCTGCTGGAACGCCTGAAGAACCTGGGCCTGAACGAACCGGCCTGGGCGGCCAGCCCCGTCACCCTGTGGGACGTGTTCGGCGAGCAGGGGTTGCCGGTGCGCGCCACGGTGTCGGACATGGGGCCGCTGCTGCTGTCCCGCATCCTGGAATTGAACGACACGCAGGAAGGCGTGCTGACGCTGGTCTTCAAGGTCGCCGACGACGAAGGCCAGTTGCTGCTGGACCTGAAGGATCTGCGTGCCATGCTGCAGAACGTCGCCGACCGCGCTTCGGAGCTGAAGACACGTTACGGTAATGTGTCTTCCGCCAGCATCGGCGCCATCCAGCGCGGCTTGCTGGCGCTGGAATCGCAGGGTGCGGAGAAATTCTTCGGCGAACCCATGCTCGACGTGGCCGACCTGATGCGCACGGATGCGCAGGGCCGCGGCATGGTCAACGTGCTGGCCGCGGACAAGCTGATGCAGGCGCCGCGCCTGTATGCGATTTTCCTGTTGTGGCTGCTGGCGGACCTGTACGAGAAGCTGCCCGAAGTCGGCGACATGGACCAGCCCAAGCTGGTGTTTTTCTTCGATGAGGCCCACCTGCTGTTCAACGATGCGCCCGCCGCGCTGTTGAACAAGATCGAGCAGGTGGTGCGCCTGGTCCGCTCCAAGGGCGTGGGCGTCTATTTCGTGACGCAGAACCCGCTGGACATCCCCGACACCGTACTGGGCCAATTGGGCAACCGCGTCCAGCACGCCTTGCGGGCATTCACGCCGCGCGACCAGAAGGCCGTGAAGACGGCGGCCCAGACGATGCGTCCCAATCCGGGGCTGGACATCGAGGCCGCCATCACCGAGCTGGGCGTGGGCGAGGCGCTGGTTTCCTTGCTGGATCCCAAGGGGCGGCCGATGCCGACCGAACGCGCCTACATCGTGCCGCCGGCCAGCCGGATCGGCCCGGCGACCGACGCGGAGCGGCAGGCGTTGCGCCAGGGCAGTCCGCTGGCGTCGAAGTATGAGAAATCCATAGACCGCGAGTCCGCCTATGAAGTGCTGGCCGGGCGTGCGGCCAAGCCGGCGGACCAGGCCGGCGCGGCCGGGAACGGTTCCGCGCAGCCCGCAGGCAAGGGCGCTGCCGAGGAATCGGGTGGCGGCCTCATGGACAGCCTGAACGAGGTCTTGTTCGGGTCGACGGGGCCGCGCGGCGGCAAGCGCGACGGCGTGGTGCAGACCATGGCCAAGAGCACGGTCCGGTCGATCGCGCGTGAACTGACCCGCGGCATTTTGGGCTCCTTGCTGGGCTCGAAAGGCCGGCGTTGAAATCCTGATCCTGCGTGCCTGCCAGCAGTGGCTGGCGCGTCCGATTCGGGGCCGTATCGAGTAACATTTCCGTGCAATGATATGGAGGCTGCGCGTGGCCGCTCAGACCCGCGGCGCGCATAGTGCATCCAAGGAAAACAAAGGAAGACGTGGTGGCAAAGAAACACAAGATTGCGGTGATTCCTGGAGACGGCATCGGCAAGGAAGTCGTGCCTGAGGGCTTGAAGGTGCTGGACGCGGTCGCAACGCGATTCGGCATCGATTTTCAATGGGACCATTTCGACTGGAGCTGCGACTACTACGCCAAGCACGGCAAGATGATGCCGGACGACTGGCAGGCGCAGATCGGCCAGCACGAAGCGATTTTCTTCGGCTCCATCGGCTGGCCCGCCACGGTGCCTGACCACGAAGCGCTGTGGGGCTCGCTGTTCAAGTTCCGCCGCGAGTTCGACCAGTACATCAACCTGCGCCCGGTGCGCCTGATGCCTGGCGTGCCCTCTCCGCTGAAGGACCGCCAGCCCGGCGAGATCGATTTCTTCATCGTGCGCGAGAACACCGAAGGTGAATACTCCAACAGCGGCGGCCGTCTGTTCGCGGGCACCGAACGCGAAGTGGTCATCCAGGAAAGCGTCTTCACGCGCATCGGCGCCGACCGCGTCCTCAAGTTCGCCTTCGAACTGGCGCAGAAGCGCGGCAAGCACCTGACCGCCGCCACCAAGTCCAATGGCATTTCCATTTCGATGCCCTGGTGGGACGAGCGCGTGGCCGAGATGGGCGAGAAGTACCCGGACGTGCGCTGGGACAAGTACCACATCGACATCCTGTGCGCGCATTTCGTGCAGCATCCCGACTGGTTCGACGTGGTGGTGGCTTCCAATTTGTTCGGCGACATCCTGTCCGACCTGGGACCGGCCTGCACGGGCACCATCGGCATCGCGCCTTCGGCCAACCTGAACCCGGAACGCAAGTTCCCGTCCCTGTTCGAACCGGTGCATGGTTCGGCGCCGGACATCTACGGCAAGGGCATCGCCAACCCGATCGGCCAGATCTGGAGCGGCGCGCTGATGCTGGACTTCCTTGGCTATCCGGACGCTTCGGCTGCGGTGGTCAAGGCCATCGAAACCGTCCTGGCGGAAGGTCCGCGTACCCGGGACATGAAGGGCACTGCCTCCACCGCCGACGTCGGCAGCGCGATTGCCGCGCTGATCGCGGCGGGCTGAGGCAAGTCGCCGGCAAGGCCCCCAGGCCAGTCAATGGACGATTCCGTCTTTTCCTCCTCCGCTGCCCAGGTGGGCAGCGGACGGGCCGACCGTTTCGTGCGCAAGCTGTTTCGCGTGCTACGGTCGCGCACGCAGAGGCACAATCAACATTTATGGCCTTTCGTCCGGATCTGGCGGGGCAGGTCGGGCGCCATCAGCGGTTTTCGAGCTTTTGGCAGGTCGCAGCCGGTCACGCCGCTGGCCGAGGGATACGATTCCGCCGACAAAGAAGTTCATCTGATCCTGAGCGGCCCGTCGGTCACGCAGATTCCATATGATCGGCTGGATATCCGGGCGGCGATGGGCGTGAACGGCGCCATCATGCTGACGCGCAAGTTCGACCTGCCGTTCAAGTATTACTGCATCATCGACCAGAACTTCGTCCGCGAGCGTATCGACCTGGTGCGCGAAATCGTGTCGCGCGACCTGACCCTGTACGTCTTGCCCGAGGTCTTGCGCTACATCATGCAGGGCTTGCCGCAGGAGTCGATCCGCTGCCGCATCTGCGTCATTGAACTGATCTCCGCACGGGCCTACCAACGCATCTCCGCGCCAGCCGTGCTCCAGCGCATGGCGGCGGCCTCGCCCGACGTGCAGTTGCTGGACGCAAAACAGGCCATGGGCTTCAGCTTCAACGTGGCCTTGGGCGTGTTCGACGCCGATACAGTGGCCTATGCCGCCTTGCAGGTGCTGGTGTCCAGCGGCGCCCGCAAGGTCTACGCGCACGGGCTGGATCTGACGTTGCAAAATGGCGTGCGCTTTTATGATGAAGGGACCTCGCGCCAGTCGAGCAGGCTAGCGCGCAAGTTTTCGCAGTTGATTGAGCCGTCGTTCCGCTTCGCCGCCGCGCAATGGCGCGCTCGTGGCATCTCGGTGTTCAACCTGTCGCCCACCAGCGCCTTGCCGGCCGACGTCATCGAGCGCGCCGACTGGCAGGTCTTGCTGAAGGAATAGCGTTCTTGTGCCGCCAGGCCCTGGACGCAGATCGGTCCGGGGCCTGGCGCTGCGCCTCAGTGGGCGCCGGCCGCCGCTTCGGCCGCGCCGCCGCCGCCCGCCTTGGCCGACCGGGGACGAGCGAACCAGACCAGGCCGGTGAGTGCCAGGAAGATGATCGCGGAGGCGTAGAACACGTCTACCGCGGACATCGTGAAGGCTTGCGCATTGATCAGTCCGTCCACCATCGTCAGCGCTTGCTGATGCGTCACGCCCAGCCCGTTCTGCAGCGTCGCCATGGTCTGGTCGAACGCCTGCTGGCCGGGCTTGGCGACTTCGGTGAGCTGCGCGTGATGCATGGTCGCGCGGTTTTCCCACAGGGTGGTGGCGATGGACGTGCCGAACGCGCCCGCGGTCAGGCGCAGGAAGTTCGACAGACCCGAGGCCGCGGGAATGCGCCACGGCTCGATGCTGGACAGCGTGATCGACGTAAGCGGCACGAAGAACGTCGCCATGGCCGCGCCCTGGATGATGGTCGGCACCATCAGCGTGCGGACATCGGTCTGGGTGTTGAAGCCGGAACGCATGAAGCACACCAGCGCGAAGATCAGGAACGCCACTGTCGCGATCTGCCGCGGATCGCGCGTGGCCAGCATCTTGCCGACGATGGGCGTCAGCAGGATCGCCAGCAGGCCCACCGGCGCGGTCACCAGCCCCGCGTAGGTCGCGGTGTAGCCCATGTTGCTTTGCAGCCATAGCGGCAGCAGCACCACGTTGCCGAAGAAGACGCCGTAGGCCACCGCCAGCGTCAGCGCGCCGACCGTGAAATTGCGGATCTTGAACAGGCGCAGATCCACCACGGGGTGGGCGTCGGTCAGCTCCCAGATCAGGAAGAAGACGAAGGCGACGAACGCGGTGGCGGCCAGCGCGATGATGGTGCCGCTGGCGAACCAGTCCAGCTCCTTGCCCTTGTCCAGCATGATCTGGAGCGCGCCTACCCACACCACCAGCAGCGCCAGCCCGACCTTGTCGATCGGCAGCTTGCGCGTGACCGATTCGCGGTCGCCATAGATGCGCCAGCTGATCCAGGCGGCCAGCAGGCCCACCGGCACGTTGATGTAGAAGATCCACGGCCAGGTGTAGTTGTCGGAAATCCAGCCGCCCAGCAAGGGCCCGGCGACGGGCGCCACCAGCGTGGTCATGGACCAGACCGCCAGCGCCATGCCCGCCTTGGACTTGGGGAAACTCGCCAGCATCAGCGCTTGCGACAGGGGGATCATGGGCCCGGCGACCGCGCCTTGCAGCACGCGGAACGCGATCAGCGCTTCCAGCGAGGGCGCAAAGCCGCACAGCCATGACGCCAGCACGAACAGCAGGGTGGAGATCAGGAACAGCCGCACCTGTCCAAAGCGCTGCGTGAGCCAGCCCGTGAGCGGCACTGTGATCGCGTTGGCCACGGCGAACGACGTGATGACCCAGGTGCCCTGGCTGGTGCTGACGCCCAGATCGCCGGAGATGGTCGGGATGGACACGTTCGCGATGGACGTGTCCAGCACGTTCATGAACACCGCCGTGGACAGCGCGATGGACCCGATGATGCGGGTCGCGCCTTCCAGCGGCGGGTGAGCGCCGGGCGGGGGCGCCGGCGCGGCGGCGGGCTGCTTGGCTGCGCTCATGATGCGAGGTTGGCCTCGATGATCTTGCTGATCATGGCGTCGACTTCGTCATGGGCCGGCTCGAAGGCGCGCGTCGACCAGGCCGGCTCCTTGCGTTCGGCCTGCGTCAGCGGTTCGCCTTCCTGCTTGCCCACGTCCACTTCCACGTCCATCGACAGGCCCACGCGCAGCGGGTGCTTCTTCAGGTCCTCGGGGTCCAGCGCGATGCGCACCGGCACGCGTTGCACCACCTTGATCCAGTTGCCGGTGGCGTTCTGCGCGGGCAGCAGGGCGAAGGCGCTGCCGGTGCCGGCGTCCAGGCCGGCGATGGTGCCGTGGTAGGTGACCGAGCTGCCGTACAGGTCGGCCACCATCTTGGCCGGCTGGCCGATGCGCATCTTGCGCAGCTGGCCTTCCTTGAAATTGGCCTCGATCCACACCTGGTCCAGCGGCACCACCGTCATCAGGGCCGAACCGGGCGCGACGCGCTGGCCGACCTGCACGCTGCGCCGGGCCACCACGCCACCCACCGGAGCGGGCAGCACGGTGCGCGATTGCGCCAGCCAGGCGTTGCGCAGGCCGGCTGCGGCCTGCTGCACGTCGGGGTGGTCGGCGACCGTGGTGCCCTGGGTCAACGCCTGGTTGGTGGCCAGCTTGGCGCGGGAGGCTGCCAGCGCGGCGCGGGCTTGCGCCAGGCCTGACTGGGCGGACTTCAGCGCGGCTTCGGCGTGCAGGATCTCTTCGCCGCTGACGCCGCCGGACTTGGCCAGTTGCTGGCGGCGGTTGACGTCGCTTTGCGCGCGGGTCAGTTCGGCCTGGGCGCGCAGGATGTCGGCGTTGCGCAGGTCGACGTCGGCGGCCAGGGCGTCGTTCTGGACGTAGATGGTGCGCACCTGGCGCACCGTTTGCGCAAGTTTGGCCTGGGCCTGCTGCAAGGCCACGTCGGTGTCGGCCGGGTCCAGGCGCACCAGCGGCTGGCCGGCGGCCACGGTTTCCGTGTCGTCGGCCTCGATGGCCACGACCGTGCCGGGCACTTGCGGCGTGATCTGCACCAGGTTGCCATGCACGTAGGCGTCGTCGGTGCTCTCGAAATGAGCGCCGAAGAGCGCCCACCAGATGCCGTAAGCGATCGCGATGAGGATGAAGGCGCCGGTTGCCAGCAGCAGCAGGCGTTTGCGGGCGGGATTGGCGGCGGGAGTGGCTGCGGTCATGACGTCTGAGTCCGGGGAGCGTTCAATGGGTGGAGTTCGTGGCGGGGGCCAGCTCGGCCGCGGGGGCGTAGCCGCCGCCCAGCGCATTGGCGAGATTGGCGTCCAGCTGATAGGCGCGGATGCGCAGATCGGTGTCCAGTCGCGCCTGTGTCAGCACGCCGGTCTGCGCAATGAGCACGGAGATGTAGTTGCCCATGCCGGCCTTGTAGCGCTTGACCGCCAGGTCATAGGCGGCGTCGATGGCTTCGCGGGCCTGGCGCTGCTGGGCCTTTTCCTGGTCCAGCAGGCGCAAGCCGTCGAGCGCATCGGCCACCTGGTGCACGGCGTCCAGCACGGTCTGGTTGTAGTCCGACACCGCGAGGTCGGCGTCGGCGCGCCGGCCCGCCAGGTTGGCGTTCAATTCGCCGCCGTGGAAGATCGGCAGCGTGACCGCCGGGCCGAAGCCGGCCATGCGGGCATCCGCGCCCAGCAGATTGCCGGTGCCCATGGCCTGGAAGCCGACGAACGCCGCCAGGTTCACATTGGGGTAGAACTCGGCCTTGGCGCTGTCGATGGCGTGGCGGGCGGCTTCGGCGCGCCATTTCGCGGCGGTGACGTCGGGGCGATGGCCCAGCAGGTCCAGCGGCACGTTGGCGGGCACGCCGCCGGCGGGAGCGGTCAGCGCCACCGGCTGCAAGGATTGCCCGCGTTGCGGACCGGCCCCGGCCAGCGCGGCGACCTGATTGCGCAGCTGCGCCAACGTGGTGTCGGTCTGGGTCAGTTCCACCTTGCCGGCGGCCAGCGACGATTCCGCCTGTTTGACTTCCACCTGGGTGTCCAGCCCGGCCGTGTAGCGGCCTTGGGTCAGTGACAGCACCTCGGCGCGTTGGGCCAGCACGCGGTTGAGCACGTCACGCTGGGCAAAGGCGTTCTGCAGATTCAGGTAGGCGCGGACCAGGGCGCCGGCCAGCAGATTGCGCGCCGCCTGCGCATCGGCCGCGGCGGCGGCTTGCTGCGATACGGCCGCTTGCAGGCGCGACCGGTTCTTGCCCCAGAAGTCCAGCTCATAGCTGAAGTCCAGCGCCAGCCGGTTGTCGCTGACGACCGAGCCGCCCATGGGAGCGGGGTAGATGTAGTCCTTGGACAGGTGTTCGCGGGTCAGCGTGTAGTTGGCGTCCACCCGGGGCAACAGCGGGGCGCGTGCGATGCCGACGGCGGCATTGGCCTTGGCCAGGCGCGCTTGCGCCGCGCTCATCGAGGGGTTGTTGGCCAAGCCCTCGTCCAGCAAGGCATTGAGCTGCGGATCGCCGTAGCGCTGCCACCATTGGGTTTCGGGCCAGACGGTGTCCTGGCTGGTGAGCCCCAGCTTGGCGCCGTCCAGCGCGGCCACCGGCTCGGAGCCGGATTCCATCAATGCGCAACCGCTCAGGGCCAGCACCAATACGGTAGTGAGAAGGCGTTTCATCCTGACTGTTTGCTGAAAGTAATTGATTGATCTGTATTTGCCTAGGCAATCATTATGCCAAATAAAACCCCGAAAGCCGGGGTTCGTTGGCGGACCTTAGCGGTTTGGGGGGGCTGACGAGGCGGAGCCGTTGGCGATCATCCGGCGCAGCAGGTGCTTGAGCTGCGCGACTTCGTCGCTGGAAAACCCGCGCAGGTGGTAATTCAGTACCCGCGCGATATTGGGCGGGATCGCGCGCGCCTTGGCCTCGCCGATCTCGGTGAGTTCGATCTTGACGACGCGGCGGTCTGTCTGGCACCGATTGCGGCGCAGCAGTCCCTTGGCTTCCAGCCGGTCCAACGCGCGGGTCATGGCGCCCGTGTCCATGCCTGTAAGCCTGGCGAGTTCAGCGGGCGTATCGGCGCGGCCCTGGAACACCAGCAGCACCGGACGCCATTGCATCGCGGTGAGTTCCAGCGGGGCCATTTCCTGGTCCAGCATCCGGTTCAGGGAATTGGAAACCAGTTTGATCAGGAAGCCGGCGTTTTCATCCATTACGCAGCTGGCGTCTGCGCGGTAATGGACGGGTCCGTCGGACGGAGAAGGGGGAGGCGCAGCAGTCATATGCGCCGAATTTTACTGCCTAGTCAGTTATTGTCAAGGCTGCGTTTTCGCCGCGATGTCCGGCTGTGCGGCGGGCGCCTGCTTGCGCAGGCCCGACCAGACGATGGCGGCCACGATCAGGGCGGCGCCCGCCATCATGCGCGGCGTGGGCTCCTGGCTGAATAGCGCCCACGCGAAGGCGATGGCGTAGACCGGCTCCAGCGCGATGACCAATCCGGCGCTGCGCGCGTTCAGCCGCGTCAGGCTGGACACGAACAGATAGTGCGACAAGCCGGTGCAGAAAATGCCCAGCAGCGCCAGCCAGAACCAGTCCAGCGCAGGCAGCGCAGGCAACTGGGATACGGCGAAGGGCAGCATTACCAACGCCACGATCAGGTTCTGCCAGCAGGCCACCTGCATCGGGTCCATGCCCGAGGCCGAACGGCGGTTGCTCAGCGCCAGCAGCGCGAAGCTCAGGCCCGACAACAGGCCCCAGGCCAGGCCGATGGTGCCCTGGTCGGCCAGGTCGAACGCGGGCGTGACCAGCACCAGGCCTGCAGTCACCAGGCCCAGCAGCAGCCATTCGGTCGGACGGATGCGTTCCCGGAAGAGCAGGCCCTCGAACAAGGTGATGAAAGCGGGGAAGCTGGCGAAACCCAGCGTGGCGATGGCGATGCCGCCGACTTTCACGGCGATGAAGAAAGTGACCCAGTGGCCCGCCAGCAGGGCGCCGGACACCACCAGCACGAACAGCTGCGCCGGCGTCAGGGCGCCCAGGAGCGGCTTGCGGCGCATGCGGGCGAACAGCCCCAGCGCGAGCACCGCGAAGACGGCCCGGCCCAGCGTGATCACGGCGGCGCTGGCCTGGATCAATTCGCCGAACACGCCGGTCAGGCCGAAAAGCACGGCGGCAACGTGGATGTAGGTGAGGGCGCGGTGTCGGGTCATGCGTGAGGCAGGCGTATGGCGAAGAAAGCGTGGGTAAAGGCGTGCGGTGTTTTTGCACTGAACATAAAATCATCGCATGAATCGCCTTGCCAAGCTTTCGCCGTCCTTCCGCCTTTCCAACCGCACCGCCGGTTTTTTCCTGGCGACCCTGGGCGCAGTCCTGTTCTCGGCCAAGGCCATCGTGGTGAAGTTCACTTACCGCTACGGCATCGACGCGGTCACCCTCATTGCCTTCCGCATGCTGTTCGCCATGCCGTTCTTCGCTGCGGTGGCCTGGCATCAGTCGCGCCGCGCGGCGCGCGGCGAAATCCCCGTGATGACCTGGAAGGAGCGCGCGCAGGTCTGCGTGCTGGGCCTGCTGGGCTATTACCTGTCCAGCTTCCTGGACTTTCTGGGGCTGCGCTACATCACCGCCAGCCTGGAGCGCCTGATCCTGTTCCTGTCGCCTTCGCTGGTGGTGTTGCTGTCGGCGTTCTGGTTCAAGCGCGCGGTCGAGCGCCGCCAGTGGATGGCCATGGCGCTGTCCTATGCCGGGGTGGTGCTGGTGTTCGCCCACGACCTGTCCTTCGGCGGCGGCGAGGTGCTGTTAGGGTCTTTGTTCGTTTTCGGGTCGGCCGCAAGCTATTCTGTGTACCTGATCTGTTCGGGGGAACTGGTCAAGCGCTTGGGGGCGACGCGCCTGGTGGCGTATGCCATGCTGGTGTCTTGCGTGGCCTGCATCATCCAGTTCTTTGCCGTGCATCCCCCGTCCATGCTGATCCAGCCTGCCGGGGTCTACGGGTATTCGGTGATCCACGCCACGCTGAATACCGTGGTGCCGGTGTTCATGCTGATGTGGGCGGTGGCGCTGATCGGCGCGCCCACCGCGTCGCTGCTGGGCATGATCGGGCCGGTGTCGGTGCTGTTTCTGGCGTCGTGGTTTCTGCAAGAGCCCATCACTGTGTGGCAGATGGCGGGGACCGCGTTGGTGCTGGCAGGGGTATTCGTGCTGATGGGGGGCGGGGCCGGCAGGCTGGCGTCCGCCAGGCAGGACGGGGCCCGGCCATCGCGTTGAATCTGGTTTTTCTCGTTCAGGGGCCGCAGACAGGCTCTCGTTAGCATTTTTTCCAATGAAAGGAGGCCAGCATGGCCAGCAATCTCGTCAAGGCAATTCGTATCGAGCAGCACGGTGGTCCTGAAGTCCTGAAGCTGGTCGAGGTGGAAGTGCCTCCGCCCGCCGCCAATGAAGTCACGATCGAGCAGCACGCCGCCGGCCTGAACTTCATCGATATCTATTACCGCACGGGCTTGTATCCCCACGCGTTGCCGCACGGCCTGGGCTTCGAGGGCGCGGGTGTCGTGACCGCGGTCGGCGCCGACGTCACGCATCTGAAAAAGGGCGACCGCGTCGCCTACGGCCAGAGCCCCATCGGCGCCTACGCCAAGGCGCGCAACGTTCCGGCCGCGCAGGTCGTCAAGGTGCCCAAGGGCATCGGCTTTGACGAAGCGGCGGCTTTGATGCTCAAGGGCCTGACGGTGCAATACCTGTTCCGCCAGACCTACCGTCTGCAAGGCGGCGAGACCATCCTGTTCCACGCGGCCGCAGGCGGCGTGGGCCTGATCGCGTGCCAATGGGCCAAGGCCCTGGGCGTGAAGCTGATCGGCACCGTCTCCAGCCCCGAGAAGGCCGAACTGGCCCGCGCCAATGGCGCCTGGGAAACCATCGACTACTCGCGCGAGAACGTGGCCGAGCGCGTGCTCGAGCTGACTGGCGGCAAGAAGGTGCCGGTGGTGTATGACGGCGTGGGCAAGGACACCTGGGAAACCTCGCTGGACTGCATCGAGCCGCGCGGCCTGATGGTGAGCTTCGGCAATGCGTCCGGCCCCGTGTCTGGCGTCAACCTGGCGACGCTGAACCAGAAGGGCTGCCTGTACGTGACGCGCCCGTCGCTGGGCCTGCACGTGAACACGCTGGCCAAGCTGCAAGCCGCCTCCGAGGAGCTGTTCGACCTGGTCCTGAAGAAGAAGATCAAGGTCCGCATCGACCAGCGCTACACGCTGGAGCAGGCCGGCGAGGCCCAGACCGCGCTGGCCGCGCGCAAGACCACCGGCGCCACGGTGCTGATGCTGGACTGATCCGACGTCCGCGATGCGCGGGCCCCACAAGGGCGCCGCGCCAGGCCCGGCACCGCGCTGCGCGTTGCCGGGTTTTTTTTTGCCGTGCGCAGAATGACAAAACGCCATGCACGGTCCGACAAGCCTTCCGGGAAGGCCGTTGCTATCCTGGCTTCAACCATTTCGTTGGAGCTTCGAATGTCTTCAGCAAGCGCAAGCGCCGCCGGCCACGCCGGTTCTGACCGCCCGGAACTGGCCGCCATCCGGGAAGCCATGCTCATCGATGGCAAGCCGGTGCGCGAAGGACAAGGCGCGCCCATCGCCGTCCATGATCCGGCCACGGGCGACGTCATCGCCCATCAGCCCGACGCCGGGCCGCAGCAGGTGGACCTGGCGGTGCAGGCCGCCAGGCGCGCCTTCGGATCCGGTCCCTGGCGTGACATGCTGCCTGCCGGGCGCGAACGCCTGTTGCTGAAATTGGCCGACCTGATCGAGCAGCACGGCACCGAACTGGCCCGTCTGGAAACCCTGAACAACGGCAAGCTGCTGGGCGTGGCGCAGGGCCTGGAAGTCGGGTCGGGCGCGCAGTGGCTGCGCTACATGGCGGGGTGGGCGACCAAGATCACGGGCGACACCCTGTCGCTGTCCATACCGTTTCCGCCGGGCGTGCGGTACAGCGCCTATACCTTGCCGCAGGCGGTGGGCGTGGTGGCCGCGATCATTCCGTGGAATTTTCCGCTGTTGATGGCGATCTGGAAGATCGCGCCCGCCTTGGCGGCGGGCTGCACCGTGGTGCTCAAGCCCGCCGAGGAAACGCCGTTGACGGCGCTGCGCCTGGCCGAGCTGGTGCTGGAGGCGGGCTTTCCGCCCGGCGTCGTCAACGTCGTGACCGGCCGGGGCGAGACCGCTGGCGCCGCGCTGGTTGCGCATCCCGGCGTGGACAAGATCGCATTCACGGGGTCGACCGAAGTCGGCAAGCTCATCGGGCGCGCCGCGATGGACGACATGAAGCGGGTTTCGCTGGAGCTGGGCGGCAAGTCCCCCGTGATCGTGCTGGACGACTGCGACGTCGACCGCGCGGTGCAGGGCGCCGCGGCCGCCATTTTCTTCAACCAGGGCCAGGTTTGCACGGCGGGTTCGCGCCTGTATGTGCAAAAAGGCCTGTATCCCAAGGTCGTCCAGGGACTGGCGGATCTGGCCGCCGGCATGAAGCTGGGGTCCGGATTCGACCCCGCCACCCAGGTCGGCCCGCTGGTGTCGGCCCGCCACCAGAAACGCGTCATGGACTACATCGGCCTTGGACGCAGCGAAGGCGGACGGGTGCTGGCGGGAGGAGGCAGCGGCAGCGGCTCGGGCTACTTCGTGCAGCCCACCGTTTTCGCGGACGTGCCGCCGGGGGCGCGTATCGTTCGCGAGGAGATCTTCGGACCTGTCGTGGTGGCGCAGCCCTTCGATACGCTGGACGATGCGGTGCGGCTGGCCAACGACAGCGCCTACGGCCTGGGCGCCAGCCTCTGGAGCAACGATCTCTCCCGCGTGCAAGGCCTGATCCCGCGCATCGATGCCGGCACCGTCTGGGTGAACACGCACAACATGCTGGATCCCAACATGCCTTTCGGCGGATTCAAGCAGTCCGGCATCGGCCGCGAGCACGGCCGCGCCGTGCTGGAGATGTACCTGGAGCGGAAGTCCGTTTGCATCGCTTACTAGAACGATGAGCGCGCGGCCCAAGCCGGGAAATACCGGTGGCCGCGCTTTCATGACACCAAGGGGAAGACATGGCAGGCAGGACAGGTAGCCGGGGCCGCCGACGGGCCACGCTGTTGCTCGCGTGCGCGGCAGCGTCGCAGGCGGCATGGGCAGGAGACCCCAGCGCGCGGGATTGGATACCCGCGCCGGTGGGCACCAATATCATCGCCGGGTATCTGGCGGGATTGCGATCCTCGGGCTTGTATGCCGAGGGGCAGCGGGTGGACGGCGCGTCCGTCGACGTGAATGCGCTGGTGTACCGCCAGATGCACTATCGCGACTTCTACGGCAAGACGATGCAGCTCGAATTCATCGTGCCGATGTACCGGACCTCGCTGGACCTGCCGGGCGCGCCCGGCGACCACCAGACCGGCATCGGCGACGTGACGCTCGGGTCGGCCATCTGGCTGTACAACAACGAGCAGACCAAGACCTGGTTCGCCTGGGAGCCCTTTGTGGTGGCGCCGGTGGGCCGTTATGACGGTTCGCGTCCCGACGTGTCTCCGGGCAAGAACCGCTGGTCCACCATCCAGGATTTCGCGTTCGTGCAGGGCTTCGGCGAATCCACCTATCTCGAAGCCATCGCCGAGGTGGAGATCTACGGCCGCAATACGGACTGGTATGGGCAGACGCTGAAGAAGGATCCCTCGTTCCGTTTCTTCGCGCTGGCTTCGACCAACCTGACGCCCGATACCTACACCGGCATCCGTTACCGCTACGAGACTGGCGGCAAGGAAACCTCGTCCGGCGAGACCGTCGCCACGCGGGCGCGCAATCACCAGCTGGCCGTCGAACTGACGCATCAGATCAACGACGCCAACCAGATTCAGATGCAGTACATCCACGACCTGAAGGTCGAGAACGGACCGCGGATGCGTGGCGTGCAGTTGCGCTACGTCTATGCGTTCTAGGAGAACCGGACCATGAGACCAGGAGAATATCGATGAACGCGCCTAGCGCCAGAACATGCGCATCGCGGGCCGGACGGTGGGCGCTATGCGCCGTCCTGGCGGCGTCGGCGGGGCTAGCCCGGGCGGATCTGCCCGTGGAAGAGCTCAAGGGCGGCACCCGCCTGCCGCCGGCCACGCCGCACCGGCTGTACGTGATGGATGCCGTCTTCAATCACCTGGTCGACAGCCGGGTCAACATCTATGACGGCGACTCCTTGAAGTTCCTGGGCATGGTGCCCGCGTCGTTCAACGGCCACATGACCGTGTCCGCGGACGGCAAGGACATCTACGTCATGACGACCTACTACGAGCGCTTGAACCGCGGCAAGCGTACCGACGTGGTGGAGGCCTGGGACGCCGAAACGCTCACGCCCAAGTACGAGGTGCCGATCCCGCAGAAACGCGCCCAGGCGCTGAATTACCGCAACTATCTGCAGCAGAGCACGGACGGGGAACTGCTGTTCGTGCAGAACGCCACGCCCGCGTCCTCGGTCACGGTGGTGAACCTGAAGACGCGCCAGTTCGCGGACGAGGTCACCGCGGCGGCAGGGTGCTGGAGCATCATCGTGCTGCCGTCGCGCCCGCGCAGCTTCGCCAGCATCTGCGGCGACGGCGCGCTGCTTACCGTGGACCTGGACCAGGCCGGCAAGCCGGCGGGGCAGCAGCGCAGCCAGCCCATGTTCGATCCCGAAAAGGACCCCATCTTCACGCACACCGAGAACCTGGGCGACACCTACTACTTCGTGTCCTACAACGGCAATGTCTACAGCGCCGACTTCAGCGGCAAGGACGCGGCTTTCGGCAAACCCTGGTCCCTGCTGGACGCGTCGGGCAAGGACCAGGGCTGGCGCCCTGGCGGCTACAACCTGCTGGCCATCAACAAGGCCGCCAAGCGGCTGTATGTGGGCATGCATCCCAACGGCGCCGAGGGCTCGCACAAGACGCCGGCCGCCGAGATCTGGGTCTACGACCTGGCCACGCACAAGCGGGTGGCGCGGGTGCCGGGCCAGAATGCCTTGTCGATGTCGGTCTCGCAGGACGACCAGCCGCGCCTGTACACGATCGACGGCGGCAACGTGAACGTCTACGACGCCGCGCCGGCCGCGCCGGTCCTCAAGGGCACGATCCAGGCTGCCGGCGAAACCGCGCTGCAGGTCGAACCGCAACCGCGAGGTGCGCGATGAACGATCCCGTGCTGCTGTATGCCGCGAGCGCGGCGCTGGCCTGCGTGCTGCTCCTGGGGGCGCTGGAAAAGTTGAGGGACATGGCGGGCTTCGCCGCTATCGTGTCGGCCTACCGCATCCTGCCGGCGGGGTGGAGCGGCGCGTTCGCGTGGCTCTTCGTGCTGGGCGAAGCGCTGTCCGGCGCCTTGCTGCTGGCGCCGGCACGACAGGCGGCGGGCGCGCAACTGGCGCTGCTGGTGTTGGCGGCGGCGACGCTGGCGCTGGCCTTCAATCTGCTGCGCGGGCATCGCGACATCGATTGCGGCTGCGGCGGCCCCGCCGCCGGCGGGCCGGGGCGCGGCGCGCAACGTGGCGGGCTGTCGTGGTGGCTGGTGCTGCGCAACGCGGCGCTGGCGCTGTGGACTGCGCCCGCGCTGATCTCCGCGGCGGGCCAATCGCGCGGTCTGCAGTGGGCCGACTCCGCCGCCGTCTTCGGCCTGGCGATGGCTGCCGTGGGCCTGTACTTCACCGCCAATCACCTGTTGGCCTCCCATCTCAAATTGCGCAATCTCTGAAGGAAACTCACATGGATGCCTTGATCATTTCCAATTTTCTGTTGTGGGGCGTGGTGCTCTGCCTGGTGCTGGTCATCCTGGCGCTGTCGCGGCAGATCGGCGTGCTGTATGAGCGCGTGGCGCCGATGGGGGCGCTGACGATGGACAAGGGCCCTGGCGTGGGCGAGCCCGCTCCGCGCTTCGAACTGCCGGATCTGCTGGGTCGCCGTATCGTCATCGGCGAACGCGGCCAGCACAGCCAGCTGCTGTTCTTTCTTTCCCCGACCTGCCCGGTTTGCAAGAAGCTGCTGCCTATCCTCAAGTCGGTGGCCAGCACGGAAAGCGCCTGGCTGCGCATCGTGCTGGCCAGCGATGGCGAAATGCCCGAGCACCTGGCGTTCTACAAGCAGGCGGGCCTGGAGCGTTTTCCGTACTTGCTGTCGACCGAACTGGGCATGAAGTTCCAGATCAGCAAGCTGCCCTATGCCGTGCTGATCGATGAAACCGGAACCTTGCGCGCCAAGGGCCTGATCAACTCGCGCGAACAGCTCGAAAGCCTGTTCACCGCGAAGGAGCTGGGCGTGGCTTCGGTGCAGGAATTCCTGGCCGCCGGCGCGTTGGAAGAAACCCGGATTTCCCGCAAGGAGAGCGGCAATGCAATGGCTGGATAAACTCGCGGAGCGCGCCGCGCGCTCGGTTGCGCACACCACTTCCCGGCGCAGCGTGCTCAACCGCATCGGCCGGGCGCTGGTTGGAACGGCATTCCTCATGCCGGTGCTGCCGGTGGCGCGGTCAGCGCCCGCTGATCCCAAGAAACCGCAGATGGACGACACGGCGTGCGACTACTGGCGCTATTGCGCGGTGGACGGCTTTCTGTGTTCATGCTGCGGCGGCAGCATGACGTCCTGCCCGCCTGGCACCTCGCCTTCGGCCGTGTCGTGGGTTGGCACCTGCCACAATCCGCTGGACGGCAAGGACTACCTGATCAGCTACAACGATTGCTGCGGCAAGGCTGCTTGCGGCAAATGCATGTGCGCATCCGCCGAGCGCGAGCGGCCCGGCTATCAGATGTTCCTGCACAACGACGTGAACTGGTGCATGTCCAACGAGTCCTCCATCTTCCACTGCACGACCTCGGTGATCGTGGGCCTGGCCAAGCCGAAGCCGAAATCATGAGGCCAGAAGGGCGACCGCCATGGCGCGGGTGGCGCGGGTTGTGCGCCGCCGTCCTGCTCTGCGTGGGCCGGACGGCCGCGGCGGAGCAGGCGGCCGCTGACGCCGCCGACGCCGACAGGCTGCGTCTGGCCGTCCGCGCCGACTACGTGCTGCAATGCGCGGGCTGCCATCGCGTGGACGGCCGTGGCAGCGGCCGCCACGGCATTCCTGATTTCCGCAATTCGGTGGGCGCGTTCGTGCATCTGCCGCAGGGCCGCGAGTATCTGGTCCGCGTGCCGGGCGCCGCGCAATCGCAGCTCAGCAATGCCGAACTCGCGGCCGTGCTGAACTGGGTGGTGCGGGAATTCAGCCCGGCGCAGTTGCCGGCGGATTTCCGGCCGTACACGGAACAGGAAGTCGCGCAGGTCCGGCCGCGCCGCTACGAGGACGTGGTGCCGGTGCGTCATGGCCTGGCTCAGGCGCTGGCGCGGCTCGGCTTCCAGTTGGCCGACTATTCTTATGGCAGCGACAGAAAACCGTAGAGGAACAGGCACTTAGGGGTTGTCACCGATATTCCCTGGCGCCGACCGATGCTAGAAAGAGGCAGCATTCCATTCAACGCTGTAGCTGTGTCGCCAGGCAGGCCGTTCCAGGCAAACAGGCACGCCGTTTCGAGACGCCGGAGTCGCCATGTCCCCATCCCTTCTGCGCAGCGAGCCCAGGCACTTCCTGGACTGCGCAAGCTGGCAGGAAAATGTCAGCGATACCTTCGTTCCCCTGGAAGTGTCCGCGGTGTTTCCGGCCCGTTTCCGCAATAGCGTGGCGGTGGATTCGCTGGGCTGGATGCAGGTCTGCGAGTTGCGCAGCAGCGCCCAGCGCGTGCGCCGCAGCAAGCTGCTGGCCAACCGTTCCGAGTCGTCCGGCTACAAGGTGACGCTGCAGCTCGCTGGCCGCAGCGAGATCCGCCAGTCGGGGCGCAGCGCCTTGCTGGTGCCGGGCGAATGGAGCATCTACGACACCACCCGGCCGTACGAAGTCGACGTCGACGATGGCGCGCACTTCCTGGTCATGCAGGTGCCCGGCAAGCATTTCGAGGCGTGGCAGTCTTTCATGCAGAATGCCGTGGCGCGCAGCTTCAGCGCGCGCCAGGGGTGCGGGCGCATGGCGATGGACCTGCTGCGCGTGGCGCTGACCGAGCACGCGCATCTGTCCGAAAGCGCCTCGCGCGATGCCGCCAATGCGGTGCTGCAGATGATGGGACTGGATATCAGCGAGCGGGCAGGCGGGCAGGCCGAACATGACCAGGCCGAACTGCGGCAGGCGCAATTGCGCCGGGTGCAGCAGCACATGCTTGAAAACCTGCATGATCCGGCGCTGTCGCCAGCGGCCGCTGCAGCGGCCTTCCGGATGTCGCGCCGCTATTTGTACAACCTGTTCGCGCAGGCTTCCACGACCCCGGCTGATTTCATCCTCAGCGCGCGGCTGGAGCGTTGCTGCGATACGCTGTGCGACCCCGCTCAGGCGGCGCGGCCGATAGGCGACATCGCCTACAGATTCGGGTTCTCAGATGCGGCGCGTTTCAGCCATGCGTTTCGCAAGCGTTTCGGCGTGTCGCCGTCGGAATACCGGCGCCATGGACGCCCGTCCTGATCAGAGCTGTTCCTCGTTGATCAGGTCTTCCTTGCCGTAGAACTTCACGCCGATGTGGATGCGTTCGCGGCCCTGCGAGCGGCGATGGCGGTTGGTGTCGCGCAGCGAATAGACGCAGCCGCAATATTCCTGCTGGTAGAAGTTTTCGCGCTTGCTGATTTCGATCATGCGGGCCGAGCCGCCGCCCTTGCGCCAGTTGTAGGTCCAGTAGATCAGATCGTCGTAGCGCGCCGCGGCGCGTTCGCCACAGCCGTTGATCTGGTTCATGTCCTTCCAGCGCGAAATGCCCAGCGAGCTGGTGATGGTGTCAAAGCCATGCTCGTGCGCGTAGAGCGCCGTGCGTTCGAAGCGCATGTCGAAGCAGGCCGTGCAGCGCTCGCCGCGTTCGGGAGCGTTTTCCATGCCCTTGACGCGGTCGAACCAGTTGTCCATGTCGTAGTCGGCGTCGATGAATTCGATGCCGTGCTGCTCGGCGAAGCGGATGTTCTCCTGCTTGCGGATTTCGTACTCTTTGACCGGGTGGATGTTCGGGTTGTAGAAGTAGATGGCGTAATCGATGCCTGAGGCGGTCATCGCTTCCATGACTTCGCCGGAACAGGGCGCGCAGCACGAGTGCATCAGCACCTTGCGGCGGCCGGCGGGCAGGTCGAGTTTGGGGCGCACGAGTTCGGACATGGCTTGCAGGAAACAAATAAGGCGGAAAACTCCTTATTTTACGCTGAGTTGCCGCTGAAGGGTGCGCCCCCGTCTCCCAATACGCTCAGCCCAGCACGGCATCCCAGAGCTCGCGCACGGCGGCGCGCTCTTCCTGCAGCTGGTCCTGCGGGACGCGCGCCTTTTCCACCCCCTGCAGGCGCATCTGGTGCTGGACGCGGCGCAGGGTGCGGTAGGCGTCGCCGGCGCGCGCGGCCAGTTCGGGAGCAATCAGGCCCGCCTCGCCGGACAGGCGCAGCAAGGCGATATTGCCCAGGTTGCGCACCAGCACCGGATGCGTGCCCGAATGGCACAGCACCAGGTATTGCGTGACGAACTCCACGTCGACCATGCCGCCGCGGTCGTGCTTCAGATCGAACAGCGGGCTGCTGTTGGGGTGGCCAGCATTGATCTTTTCGCGCATCGCCAGCACTTCCTCGCGCAGTTTGGCGGCGTCGCGTGGCAGTACCAGGATGTCTGCGCGGATCTGCTCGAAACGCGCGCCGACGCTGGCGTCGCCCGAGGCGTAGCGGGCGCGGGTCAGCGCCTGGTGTTCCCAGGCCCAGGCGTGCTTGTGCTGGTATTGCTCGAATGCTTCCACGGACACCGCCAGCAGGCCGGCGTCGCCATCCGGCCGCAGGCGCAGGTCGACTTCGTACAGGCGGCCCGAAGAGGTCATGGTCGAGAGCCACGACGTCATGCGCCGGCCCAGCTTTGCGTAGACCTCGGCGGCGTCGTCGCGCGGGTCGTCGAACAGGAACACCAGATCCAGGTCCGAGGCATAGCCCAGTTCCTTGCCGCCCAGCTTGCCGTACGCGATGACGGCGAAGCGCGGTTCGGCGCCCTCGGCCTTGTTGACCAGCGGCCAGGTGCGGCGGATGGTTTCGGTCAGCAACAGGTCGGCCAGCGCGGACAGCTGGTCGGCCAGCTTCTCCACGGTGAGTTCGCCTTCCAGATCCTGCGCCAGCAATTGGAAGCTGGCCTGGCGCTGCATGTCGCGCATCAGGTTCATCTGGCGCTCGATGTCCGGATCGCCGTCGGGCAGCCGGCAGGCGTCCAGGTCGGCGGTCAGCTGGCGCGCGATCTGGCCGAAGTCCAGCGGCTCGAACAGGGTGCGCCAATCGATCAGGCTGTCCAGCAGCAGAGGGTGCTGGGTCAGGTATTGCGCGGCCCAGGGGCTGGCGGCGACCATGCGCGCCACGCGCGCCAGGGTGTCGGGGTATTCGGCCAGCAGGGCCAGGTAGGCGCTGCGCTGGGCGATTTTCTCGATCAGGTCGAACAGCCGCACCGTGGCTTGCAGCGGGGCTGGGGTTTGCAGGGCCGCTCGCAGGGCGGCCGGCAGCAGCGCGTCCATGCGCTTGCGGCTGCTCTCGGGCAGACTGCGCACCCGGTGGCTGCCCAGCAGGGTCTCGGTACGGCGCAACAGGTCCTGCGCGTCGTCGCCGAAGGCCTGGCTGATTTGTTCGGCGAGCTCGCAGCTGCTGTCTGGCTCGTCCGGGCCGGACCCGGGGTCGGTGGCGCCGGGCGCGGGCGCCGGCACTTCGGCGTCGCCCATGCCCACCAGCCGGAACACGTTGCGGAAGGTCTGCGAGACGAATTGGCGGTGCGCGGCCAGCGTGCTTTCGAAGTCAGCGGGGCTCATGCCCAGCGCTGCGGCCAATCCGGCGCGTTGTTCGGGGTCGCCCGGCAGCAAATGGGTCTGGGCGTCCTCGCGGTATTGCAGGGCATGCTCGGTGCGGCGCAGGTAGCGGTACGCCTCTTCGAGCCGGCGCGCGTCTTCCTCGGGCACCAGGCCGGCGGCGCTCTCCGCGTGCAGCGCTTCCAGCAGGCCGCGTTTTTGCAACGCGGGCATGCGGCCGCCGCGGATCAACTGGGCAAGCTGCACCACGAATTCGATTTCGCGGATGCCGCCATCGCCCAGCTTGATGTTGTTGGCGCTGTCGATGCCGTTGCGCGCGCTGG
Source organism: Achromobacter aegrifaciens (assembly GCF_902859965.1). Lineage (NCBI taxonomy): Bacteria > Pseudomonadati > Pseudomonadota > Betaproteobacteria > Burkholderiales > Alcaligenaceae > Achromobacter > Achromobacter aegrifaciens. The sequence goes on along the minus strand of NZ_CADIKO010000007.1, from coordinate 120,266 downwards.
CGCGCCGCTGCCAATCCTGGCGGATGCGTTCGCGCAGGGCGCGCAGGGCCGAGAGCGCATCGAAGTCGAAATACTTGCGATAGACGAACGGCACGCGCAGGCTTTCCAGCTGGCGCGCCTGGGCGGCACTGTCGCTGCCTTCGAAGGCCTGGGCCGGGATCAGCCGGGCCTTGAGCCAGGCGTAGCGTTCCCATTCGCGGCCCTGGCCGATCAGGTAGTGCTCCAGCGCGTCCAGGCTCCAGGCCAGGGGACCGGCGTCGCCGTCGGGGCGCAGGCGCAGGTCGGTGCGGAACACCTGGCCGTTGGCGTCGACTTCGGACAGCACCGGCATCATGCGCCGCGTCAGGCGGCCGTAGAACTCGTGATGGCTGATACGGCGCGGACCGTCGGTTTCGCCTTCTTCGCCGTACAGCATGATCAGGTCGATGTCGGACGAGACATTCAATTCGCAGCCGCCCAGCTTGCCCATGCCCACTATCAGCATTTCCTGCGGCTGGCCGGTGGCCGGATCGCGCGGCACGCCATGCACGGCGGCGAGGTCCGCCGCCACGCTGCGATAGGCCGCGGCCACCGCGGTGTCGGCCAGCGCGGTCATGGCGCCCACGACTTCTTCCAGATCGGCCTGGCCGGTCAGGTCGCGCACGATGAGTGTGTTGAAGACCCGTTCGCGCAGCTTGCGCAGCACCATGCGGCAGACCTCCACGGGTAGCGTCTCGCCTGCCTGCGGTCCGGCCAGCTCCGCCTGCCAGCGCGCGATCTGCGCGGGCGTGACGGGTTCGCGCACGGCATCGTTCAGCCAGGCGGCCAGATCCGGGTGGGCATCCAGGCGGCGGCGCAGATGGCCGGACCAGGCGAGGGCGGGGGCAAGCGTAGAGGGCGTGGACATGGCGAAAGGGGCGGCGCGATGGGCGCGTTTCAGGTATAAGTGGGGACGATACTGCAAGACCTCTTCTCCTGCCCACCGATCCGTGTCTGTTTCAAAAAAAGTGCTCTGTTGGGTGTTCTGGGCCGTGCTGACCGTCTATTGCGTCGTGGCCCTCGGACTGCTGGGCGTGCGCTATTGGGTTCTGCCCCGCGCGGACCAATGGCGTCCCCAGATCGAAGCCTACGCCAGCAAGGCGCTGGGCTCCCGAGTGACCATCGGCTCCATCCAGGCGAACTGGCAAGGCCTGAACCCCAAACTCGATCTCACCTCCGTCCAAGTCTACGACGATGAGGTGGACCCGGTGTTGTCCTTGCCTTCCGTTTCGGCGGTGCTGGCCTGGCGCAGCATCCTGGTCCTGTCGCCCAAGCTGCTGCGGTTGCAGCTCGACCGGCCCGAACTCCTGTTGCGGCGCGATCCCGAAAATCATCTATGGGTCGCGGGCCAGAACATCGATCTCAATGACGACGACCAGCGTTCCGACCTGGACCATCCAGCGCTGCGCTGGCTGGGCGCGCAACGCGAGCTGCGCATCCGCGGCGCGACCATACGCTGGCAGGACGAGTTGCGCGGCGCGCCGGAGCTCACCCTGACGGGCGTCGACTTCCTGGCGCGCAACGGCAGTTTGTCGCATCGTTTCGTGCTCAAGGCCGCGGCGGGCGAGGCGCTGGCGCGCAACGTCGAGCTGCGCGGCGAATTCAATCGCAGCCTGTTTTCGGTGAACGCGGCGAATCCCGGCAATTGGGGCGGCCAGCTATATGTACAGCTGGACGACGCTGAACCCTTGGCCTGGCAGCCTTGGTTCGAGGTCCCGGCGGTGGCGGGCCGCCTGAGCGGGCGGGCATGGCTGCAGTTGGAACGCGGCAAGTTCACCGATCTGACCGCGGACGCCGCCGTGCGCGGCCTGCAATGGACCGAGACCGCGCAAGGGACCGCTGCTCCAGGCTTCAGGGCCGGGTACGTCCAGGCCCGCGTCCAGGGCTTGCCGGGCGACTTCATGCAGCTGGACAGCGTGCCGCTGGCGCGCAGCCCTGGCGCCCCGGCGGTGTCGGTCAGCGCCAAGGCCGAACAGCTCACTCTGTCCTTGCCGGGCGTCTTCGAGCAACCCACGTTGGCTGTGCGCGACGTGGCGCTGGATGCCGCCGTCAAAGGGCCGGATGCGAAGCACTGGTTCGTGGACGTAGGCCAACTGCAACTGGTCAACGACGATCTCGACGTGCGCGTGCAAGGGCAGTGGCGGCCAGAAGGCAGGACCGCGGCGGGCAGCGTCGACATGCACGGCGTGATGGCGCGCGGCTCCATGTCCGCCATCCATCGCTACCTGCCGCTGGAGGTCAACGCCGATGCGCGCGAATGGCTGGCCATCGGCTTGCCCGCGGGCGAAATGCAATCGGCCTCCATCACGCTCAAGGGCGATCTCGACGAGTTTCCTTTTGGCGCGCCTGGGGCTCAGGGCGATTTCGTGATCGCCGGCGCATTCAGCGGCGCCAAGGTCGACTACGCGCCGGCGCGCGAGCGCCGCAAGGGCTGGCCGATGCTGGAGAACCTGTCCGGCAATTTCCGCATCGACAAGGTCAGCCTGGCGCTGGACAGTCCGGGCGGCGCGGTCGCGCATACCGGATCGGGACATACCGTGACGCTGGGGGCGGTTTCCGCAACCATTCCCAACATGGAAGAGAACTCCGAACTGCTGCTGACCGGCGAGACGTCCGGCGCCGTGCCGGCCTATCTGGCGCTGGCAGCCAACTCGCCCTTGGGCGAGTTGCTGGATGGCGCGCTGGACGAGGCGCGCGGCACCGGTGACTGGCGGGTGGGGCTCAAGCTCAAGGTGCCTCTGTTGAACACCGATGACACCCAGGTCCAGGGGAACATCCTGTTCGCGGGCAACTCCTTCACCTTCATGCCGGAGATGCCGCTGCTCAGCCAGATGCACGGCGACCTGGAGTTTTCGGAGAAGGGCGTCGAGGCCAAGGACTTGCGGGCCCTGTTCCTGGGCGGCCCGGCGCGGATTTACGGACGTCTGGCGCAGAGCACGGACGCCTTGCGCTTCGAGGGTACGCTGGCCGGGCCGGCGCTGACTCAATTAAGCAACACGCCGTCCATGTCGCGCTTTTCGGGCAAGGCGGCCTACAAGGGCAAGGTGGGCTATCAGCGCGGCGGCGCGGTGGACATTTCCGTCGAGTCCGATCTGGTGGGCATGGCGATCGACATGCCCGCTCCGGTCGGCAAGGCCGCCCAGGCTTCGCAGTTGCTGAAGGTGCAATGGTCGCCCGCGCAGGACCGCGGAGCGCAGAACCGGCGCTGGCTCACCGCAAGCCTGGGAGATGCCGTCAACGCGCTGTTCGAACGGGCGCCGTCCGAAGGGTCGCCGTCCTACTTCGCGCGCGGCGCGCTGGGCATCAACCGTCCGGCAAGCCTGCCGGAACGCGGGTTCAGCCTGAACGCGAGCCTGCCTGAACTGGACCTGGATGCCTGGGAAAGCGTGTCCGACGGCTTCAGCGCGCCTGCCGGCAAGGGCCGTGCCGCGCCCAAGCCCATGCTGCCCGCGGCCGAACGCATCAGCCTGGCGGCCGGCGTCTTGCGGACTGGCGGCTTTACCCTGAACGACCTGACGCTGTACGCGACCCGGCCGGGACCCGCCCAATGGCGCGTGGATCTGCAATCCAAGCAGGCCACGGGTTCGCTCGAATGGCGCGAGGCCTCGGGCGCCATCGCCGGCCAGATCACCGCGCGCCTGAAGCATCTGTCCCTGGGCGGCGAGGGCGACACCAACAAGGCCGACGAGGCGCTGTCCTCCGGCAACGACCTGTCAGACATCCCGGCGATCGACCTGCAAGCCAAGGAATTCCTGCTGTACGGCAAGAACGTGGGCGAACTCCAGGTGCAGGGCACGAACCTGCAGCGCGGCCGCCAATGGCGCCTGGACAAGCTGTCCATCGTCAACGACGCGGCCTCGCTCAACGCCACCGGCAACTGGAACCTGGAAGGCCAGAGCCGCGGCCTGACCGTGGACGCTTCGGTCAAGTTCGAAGACGTGGGCAAGTTCCTGGACCGCATCGGCTTCGAAAAGGTGGTGTCGGGTGGCAAGGGCACGATGCAGGGCAAGGCCACCTGGCGCAATCTGCCCTGGACCCACAAGATCGAAGACCTGACGGGCGAGGTCGACGTCAGCCTGGACAAGGGCCGCTTCATGCACGTCAACTCCCGCACCGCGCGGCTGCTGGAGCTGTTGTCCCTGCAATCGCTGCAGCGGCTGGCGCGGCTGGACGTAAATCCCACCAATCTGCTGCGCGACGGCTTCCCCTTCGACACCATCCGCGGCAAGGTCAAGCTGGCCGACGGCACGGCTTCGACCGAAGGCTACAAGATCAACGGGCCGGTGGCGACCATCGTGCTGGCCGGCGGGGTCAACATCATCCGCGAACGCTGGGACATGAAGGCCGTGGTGATTCCGAACCTGGACGCCAGCGGGGCGGCCATGGTGACGGCGCTGGCGGTCAATCCGCTGATCGGCCTGGGAGCCTTCGTGACGCAGTGGCTGCTGAAGCAGCCGCTGGCACGGGCCATGACCATGGAATACGCCGTCACCGGCAGCTGGGACGATCCCAAGATCGAGCCGATAGACGCGTCCGGCAAGCCGGCCGGCAACAAGCAGACCCCGCGTCCGGCGCCGCAGCCTGGCACGCTGGAGGAGTTCATGGGAGGGCAGTGAGCCGCCTGTCCGGCCCATGAAAAACGCCCTGGGCGCAAGCGCGCTTCAGGGCGTTTTTCATGGCCGGGTCCAAGGCGCGGGCGCCGCGGACCGCAGGCTCTGACCAGGCTTACTTCTTCTTCATCATGTCGAAGAATTCGGCGTTGGTCTTGGTGGCGCGCATCTTGTCCAGGATGAATTCCATCGACTGGACTTCGTCCATGTCGTGGATGAACTTGCGCAGCACCCAGACCTTCTGCAGCAGGTCGGGGGCGATCAGCAGCTCTTCGCGGCGGGTGCCGGACTTGTTCAGGTTGATCGACGGGTAGACGCGCTTTTCGGCCAGGCGGCGCTCGAGGTGGACTTCGGAGTTGCCGGTGCCCTTGAATTCTTCATAGATGACTTCATCCATGCGGCTGCCGGTTTCGATCAGCGCCGTGCCCAGGATGGTCAGCGAACCACCTTCTTCCAGGTTGCGGGCCGCGCCGAAGAAGCGCTTGGGGCGTTGCAGCGCGTTGGCGTCCACGCCGCCGGTCAGCACCTTGCCGGAGGCCGGCACCACGGTGTTGTAGGCGCGGGCCAGACGGGTGATCGAGTCCAGCAGGATCACCACGTCCTTCTTCATTTCGACCAGGCGCTTGGCCTTCTCGATGACCATTTCCGCGACCTGCACGTGGCGGGTGGCGGGTTCGTCAAAGGTCGAGGCGACCACTTCGCCGCGCACGGTGCGCTGCATTTCGGTCACTTCCTCGGGGCGTTCGTCCACCAGCAGGACGATCATGACCGCGTCGGGGTAGTTGGTGGTGATGGCGTGCGCGATGTGCTGCATCATCACCGTCTTGCCGGACTTGGGGCTGGCGACGATCAGGCCGCGCTGGCCCATGCCGATGGGGGCGAAGACGTCAAGAATGCGGCCCGTGAGGTTTTCCTCGCTCTTGATGTCGCGTTCCAGGCGGATGTTGCGGTTCGGGTGCAGCGGCGTCAGGTTTTCGAACATGATGCGATGCTTGATCGCTTCAGGCGCCACGCCGTTGACCTTGTCCACCTTCACCAGGGCGAAATAGCGCTCGCCGTCCTTGGGCGTGCGCACTTCACCTTCGATCGAGTCGCCGGTGTGCAGGTTGAAGCGGCGGATCTGCGAGGGCGAGATGTAGATGTCGTCCGTGCTGGCCAGATACGAGGTCTCGGGCGAGCGCAGGAAGCCGAAGCCGTCGGGCAGGACTTCCAGGACGCCGTCGCCGAAGATCTGCTCGCCTTGCTTGGCGCGCCGTTTCATGATGGCGAACATCAGCTCCTGCTTGCGCAGGCGGTTGGCGTTCTCGATTTCCAGGCCGGCGGCCATTTCCAGCAGCTGCGAGACGTGCAGCGCCTTCAGTTCGTTGAGGTGCATCGCGGTGGATTTTTGGGGGAAAGTGAAGGAGAGTTCTGGCGGCGCGCCACGGACGGGCACACGCGGTATTGAATGAGCGCCGCCCCGAGGGCGGCGCCTTCGTTCACGGCACGCGGCTTACAGCGCGCCGTCCAGGAATGCGGTCAGTTGCGACTTCGACAGCGCGCCAACTTTGGTGGCGGCGGCTTGGCCGTCTTTAAAGAGCATAAGGGTGGGAATGCCGCGGATGCCGTACTTGGTGGCGGTGCCCTGGTTTTCATCGACGTTCAGCTTGGCGATCGTCAGGCGGCCAGCGTACTCCGTGGCGACTTCTTCCAGGATCGGGGCAATCATCTTGCAGGGGCCGCACCAGGCAGCCCAGTAGTCCACCAGCACCGGCTGGCCGGATTTCAACACATCGGCATCGAAGCTGGCGTCACTGACGTTCTTGATTTGGTCGCTCATGATGGTGATTCTCGGTTCGGCAGCAAAAGGCGCGTAAAAAGGGACGCGCCCCGCCGTTGTTCTTGTTTGTGGATGGACTCAAGCATACCACTGTCAATATCAACAGGCATACCACTGTTAATAACAACAGGAGTTGCTGGATTTGTGTAGGATGTTGCGGCGCAGTTGTCGCGATCCGGGCGGTACCGACCCGATGCGCTGGCTGTGACTGTCACCATCCTACCGAATTCGGAGCTGGTCAGGTCGTGCTCATCCCACTGGGAGCCGCGCAGAATCTGGACTTATCCGTAAAATGTCGGTTTTTTTCCACAGATGTTGGGGATAACTTGGCCACTCCACGTTACACCGAGGCGTCCATTCGCGTCCTGAAGGGACTGGAGCCCGTGCGCCAGCGCCCGGGCATGTACACCCGAACCGAAAACCCCCTGCACGTCGTGCAGGAGGTCATTGATAACGCCGCAGACGAGGCATTGGCCGGATACGGCAAGCAGATCCAGGTCACGCTGCACGTCGACGGCAGCGTTTCCGTCGAGGACGACGGGCGCGGCATTCCCGTTGGCTTGCACCCTGAAGAGAACGCTCCCGTGGTGGAGCTGGTGTTCACGCGCCTGCACGCAGGCGGCAAGTTCGACAAGGCGGGCGGCGGCGCCTACGCCTTTTCCGGCGGCTTGCACGGCGTGGGCGTGTCCGTCACCAACGCCCTGGCCACGCGCCTGGAAGTGGTGGTGTGGCGCGATGGCGCCGTCAACCGCCTGGTCTTCAAGGGCGGCGACGTGGCCGAGCCCCTGGCGCCCTACGACCAGGGTGGCCGCAAGAAGTCCGGCACCCGCGTGCGCGTCTGGCCGGACGCCAAGTATTTCGACAGCCCCAACATTCCGCTGGGCGAGCTGACACACCTCCTGCGCAGCAAGGCCGTGCTGCTGCCGGGCGTCAAGGTTTCCCTGGTCAACGAGAAAACCGGCGACACCAAGACCTGGCAGTACCAGGACGGCCTGCGCGGCTATCTGTCCGAGGCGCTGGCCGGGGCGGAGCTGATGGTGCCGTTCTTCGAAGGCGAACAGTACGCCGGGGCCGACCACGAGAACTTCGCCGAAGGCGAGGGCGCCCAGTGGGTGGTGGCCTGGACCGAGGACGGCAACGCCGTGCGCGAGTCGTACGTGAACCTGATTCCGACGCCTGCCGGCGGCACCCATGAATCGGGCCTGCGCGAAGGCCTGTTCGGCGCGGTCAAGGGTTTCGCCGAGCTGCACAGCCTGCTGCCCAAGGGCGTCAAGCTGCTGCCGGAAGACGTGTTCGCCCGCGCCAGCTTCGTCTTGTCGGCCAAGGTGCTGGATCCGCAGTTCCAGGGCCAGATCAAGGAACGCCTGAACAGCCGCGACGCGGTGCGCCTGGTCGGCGGCTTCTCCAAGAGCGCGCTGGACCTGTGGCTGCACAGTAACGTCGAATACGGCAAGAAGCTGGCCGAACTGGCCATCCGCCAGGCCCAGGCGCGCCAGCGCTCGGCCCAGAAGGTCGAAAAGCGCAAGAGCTCGGGCGTGGCCGTGCTGCCGGGCAAGCTGACCGATTGCGAATCCAGCGACGCGACCCGCACCGAAGTCTTCCTGGTCGAGGGCGACTCCGCGGGCGGTTCGGCCAAGATGGGCCGCGACAAGGAATTCCAGGCCATCCTGCCGCTGCGCGGCAAAGTGCTCAATTCCTGGGAAGTGGATCGCGACCGGCTCTTCGCCAACAACGAAATCCATGACATTTCCGTCGCCATCGGCGTGGACCCGCACGGTCCCGGCGATACCCCGGACCTGTCGGGCCTGCGCTACGGCCGCATCTGCATCCTGTCCGACGCCGACGTCGACGGTTCGCACATCCAGGTGCTGTTGCTGACGCTGTTCTATAAGCACTTCCCCAAGCTGGTCGAAGCCGGCAACGTGTTCGTGGCCAAGCCGCCGCTGTTCCGGCTGGACGTGCCGGCGCAGGGCAAGCGTCCGGCGCGCAAGATCTACTGCCTGGATGAAGGCGAACTCGAGGCCGCGCAGGACAAGCTGCGCAAGGAAGGCGTGCGTGAAGGCGCCTGGGCCGTCAGCCGCTTCAAGGGCCTGGGCGAAATGAATCCCGAGCAACTCTGGGAAACCACCATGAATCCGGACACGCGCCGCCTCCTGCCCGTGGGCTATGGCGACCAGACGCCCGAAGACACCACCCGCATGTTCGACATGCTGATGGGCAAGGGCGAGTCCTCGCAGCGCCGCGCCTGGATCGAAGAGAAGGGCAATCTGGCGGAGCTGGACATCTGATGGCCGGGTCCGCGCCCGGCTCGGCCCGCATGGACGTCCAGATGACTGCCGACGACTACGCCGACTTCGCCGCTTACGTGTACAAGCGGCCGGAGCTGCGCCGCCGCCGCTACCGCTCCCATCTGCGTTTCGCGGTCCTGATGATCGTGGCCCTGCTGGCCTACCTGATCTGGCAGACCTGGGACGGCAATACGCCGAACTGGGGGCGGATCCTGCCCGTGTATTTCCAGGGCTTGGCGGTGGGCCTGGGCATTCTTGCGCTCCTGGCGCTGGCTTACGAGTACGTCCTGCCCTCGCTGGTCAGGATGAACACGCGCCGCATGCTGAAGCGTCAGCCCGACGAGCTTTTCCTGGGACGGCATCAGCTGGACTTCGGCCCCGACGGCATCACGGATACCACTGCCACCGCCTCCGGACGCATGGACTGGTCCGATGTGCGGCGGGTCGAGGAAACCCCACAGCATCTCTATGTCATTCTCGGCACCTTGCAAGGCGTGATCATCCCCAAGCGCGGGCAGGACGCCGCCACGTTGGATGCGGTGCGGACCCAGTTGCGCGCGCATGTCGCCGATACGCAGCTGATGTCGTCCGCGCAGGCGCTTTGACGCCGTTTCGATGAAATTGTCTACCTGAATACATCATGACCGACAGCAATCAACCCGGCTTGTTCGATTCCAATCCGCCCGGCGGCGATGGCGATGGCGGTGGCGATGGCGACGCCGCCATCACCCTGGCGCGCTACGCCGAGCAAGCCTATCTGGACTACGCGGTGTCCGTGGTGCGCGGCCGCGCCCTGCCGGACGTGGGCGACGGGCAGAAGCCCGTGCAGCGGCGCATTCTCTTCGCCATGCAGGCGATGGGGCTGGCCGCTGGCGCCAAGCCCGTCAAGTCCGCGCGCGTCGTGGGCGACGTGCTGGGCAAGTATCACCCGCACGGCGACCAGGCCGCCTATGACGCCATGGTGCGCATGGCGCAGGATTTCTCGCTGCGCTATCCGCTGATCGACGGCCAGGGCAACTTCGGTTCGCGCGACGGCGACAACGCCGCCGCCATGCGCTACACGGAAGCCCGCCTTACCCCCATCGCCAAGCTGCTGCTGGACGAGCTGGACGAAGGCACCGTGGACTTCGTGCCCAACTACGACGGCAGCCAGCAAGAGCCGCAGATGTTGCCGGCGCGCCTGCCCGTGATGCTGCTCAACGGCGCCTCGGGCATCGCGGTCGGCATGGCGACCGAGATCCCGCCGCACAACCTGCGCGAAGTGGCGCAGGCCTGCGTGGCGCTGCTGAAGCATCCGCAGATGCCGGACGCCGAGCTGCACGCCCTGATCCCGGGTCCGGATTTCGCGGGCGGCGGGCAGATCATCACGCCGGCCGAGGACATCGCCCAGATCTACGCGGGCGGCCGCGGTTCGCTCAAGGTGCGAGCGCGCTGGCAGTTCGAGGAAATGGCGCGCGGCCAATGGCAACTGGTGGTCACCGAGCTGCCGCCGGGCACCTCGGGCCAGAAGGTGCTGGAAGAGATCGAGGAAATCACCAACCCCAAGGTCAAGACCGGCAAGAAGAGCCTGACGCCCGAGCAGACGCAGGCCAAGGCGGTGATGCTGAACCTGCTGGACGCCGTGCGCGACGAGTCGGGCAAGGACGCCGCCGTGCGCCTGGTCTTCGAACCCAAGACCTCGCGCGTGGACCGCGACGAATTCGTCAACACGCTGCTGGCGCAGACCAGCATGGAAAGCAGCTCGTCCATCAACCTGGTGTGCATCGGCACCGATGGCAGGCCGCGCCAGAAGGGGCTGCGCGACATCCTGGTCGAGTGGCTGGCGTTCCGCACCAACACCGTGGTGCGCCGCACGCGCTTCCGCCTGGACAAGGTCATCGACCGCATCCACGTGCTGGAAGGCCGCATGGTCGTCTACCTGAACGTGGACGAAGTCATCCAGACGATCCGCGAATCCGACGAGCCGCGCGCCGCGCTGATGGAACGCTTCAAGCTGTCCGAACGCCAGGCCGAGGACATCCTGGAAATGCGCCTGCGCCAGTTGGCCCGCCTGGAAGGCTTCAAGATCGAGCAGGAACTGGCCGACAAGCGTGACGAACAGGTGCGCCTGCAGGAACTGCTGGACAATCCCGCTTCGCTCAAGCGCCTGCTGGTCAAGGAAATCGAGGCCGACGCCAAGCAATACGGCGACGACCGCCGCACGTTGATCGAGACCGCCGAACGCGCCGTGCTCGAAACCAAGGTGCTGGACGAGCCCGTCACCGTGATCGTGTCGCAGAAGGGTTGGCTGCGCGCCCGCCAGGGCCACGGCCACGATGCGTCGCAATTCGGCTTCAAGCAGGGCGACGATCTGTACGGCGCCTTCGAGTGCCGCACCACCGACACGCTGATCGCCATGGGCGACAACGGCCGCGTCTATTCGGTGCCGGTCGCCGGGCTGCCTTCGGCCCGCGGCGACGGCCAGCCGGTCACCACCATGATCGACCTGGGCAGCGGCACGCGTATCGTCCACACGATCGCGGCCGCGCCCGACAGCCGCTGGCTGCTGGCTACGCGCGGCGGCTACGGCTTTGCCGCCAAGCTGTCCGACATGGTCAGCCGCCAGCGCGCCGGCAAGCAGTTCATCACCCTGGAAGAGGGCGACGAACTGCTGCGTCCGGTGCCGCTGTTCGACGGCGCCAAGCAATTGGCGTTGCTGTCGCACAAGGGCAAGTTCCTGGTGTTCGGCCTGGACGAGGTCAAGACGCTGTCCGGCGGCGGCCGCGGCACCATCCTGATGGGGCTGGACGGGACCGACAAGCTGGACCAGACCGTGCCCATCGGCGCGGGCGGCCTGCGCGCGGCCGGCATCTACCGCAACAAGCACACCGAGGACATCCTGGCGGGCGACGCGCTGGCGCCGTACATCGGCAAGCGCGCCCGCAAGGGGCGGGCGCTGGATGTGCGGCCCAAGCAGCCGGTGGTGCTGTCGCCGGTGCTGGGCTAGGTTCCGGGCGGGCAGACAAGAGAATGGCGGGCTGCGGCCCGCCATTTTTTCGTCTGTTGACCGGCTGCGCGATCCCGGTATTTAATAGATAGATCATTCAGTCTATTAATAGCATGCGCAAGATCGACCCCATCAAGCAGCAGGAACGGCGCACCCAGATATTGGCCGCCGCAGCGGATTGCTTTGCAGAGCAGGGCTTCCATTCGACCTCGACGGCGCAGATCTGCGCCCGCGCCGGCATGAGCCCCGGCAACCTGTTCCACTACTACGGCAGCAAGGCGGAAATCATCGAAGCGATGATTGCGTCGGATACCGAGTCCGCGCGCGAACGCATGCGGCAAGCGTGCGCCGCGCCCGACGCGAGGCGGGCGTTGACGGATTGGGTCGCCGCGCAGTTGGCGCAGCATCAAGACCCGGCCTACGTCAGGCTGGGCATGGAGATCCTGGCCGAAGCCGTGCGCAACCCGCGCGTGCACGCGCTGGTGCTGGAGAACGAGGCGGCGCGCAAGGCCGGGTTGATGGCCTTGCTGGAAACGGTGTGGGCACAACGCACGCCGCCGCAGGCGGCAGCCGAGATGGCCGATACGCTGTTGTTGCTGCTGGACGGCGTCTACAGCCGGTCGGTGGTCGACCCCGCCTTTGGCGCGGCGGCCGGCAGCCGTCTCCTGGAACAGGCCTTGTCGCGGTGCCTGCCTGGCGACGCGCAACAAGGCGCAGCCGCAGGGGGGCAGGCATGAGCGCGGCGGCAACCCATGCGCGGCTTGAGCAGGTCGATGCGCTGCGCGGCTTCGCGCTCTTCGGCATCCTGGTGGTCAACATCGGCGTGTTCTCGTCGCCGTTCTATGGCGCCGGCGTGGCCGACCCGGCGTACTCGCAGCCCTTGGACCTGGCCGTGCGCTGGCTGATCGCGTGGCTGTTCGAGACCAAGTTCTACCTGCTGTTCTCTTTCCTGTTCGGGTACAGCTTCACCTTGCAGATGACCGCTGCCGAACGCAGCCAGGCGGCTTTTGCGCCGCGCTTCCTGCGCCGCTTGGCGGGCCTGGCTTTGCTGGGCCTGGCGCACGCGATGCTGTTCTACCAGGGCGACATACTGCTGACCTACGCATTGCTGGGCCTGGCGCTGCTGCTGTGCCGGCGGATGGAGCCGCGGCGGGCGCTGCGCATTTCGCTGTGGCTCATCGTGCTGACGGCCTCGTTGTGGGCCATTCTGGGCGCATTGAGCTATCTGGACCCGGTGTCGCCCGGGTACGAGGCGCAGTACCACGCGGACGCCCTGGCGGCGATCGACGCCTACCGGGGCAGCATAGGCACGACCATCGCGCAGCACTGGAAAGAGCTGACCGGGGGCGTGTGGTTCACGGTGCTGTTCGTGCAAGGGCCGTTCGCGTTCGCAATGTTCCTGGCGGGCTACGCGCTGGGCCGCCGTAACGCGCTGGCCGATCCCTGGCGTCAGCCGCGTGTGCTGTGGTTGCTGTGCGCGCTGGGCCTGGCGCCAGGCCTGGCCGGTTCTGCGGCCTACGCCTTCAGCACGCTGCCGTCAGCGGGGGCAGCCTGGGAACTGCCGGGCCTGGCGGTGGACCTGCTGACCGCGCCGTTGCTCAGCATGTCGTACGCGGCGGCCTTGCTGCTGGCCATGCGCACGCAGCCGGGGGCGCGGCTGGCGGGCTGGCTCGCGCCCGCCGGGCGGATGGCATTGAGCAACTACCTGATGCAATCCGTGGTCTGCGCCTTTCTTTTCACCGCTTGGGGCCTGCGCCTGTTCGGCTCGGTCTCGCCGCTGGCGACGTTCTGCATTGCCGTCGCGATATTCGCGGCGCAGTTGCCGCTGTCCGCCTGGTGGCTGCGGCGCCACGCCTACGGCCCGGTCGAGTGGTTCCTGCGCGCGCTCACCATCGGCGCCTGGCCGGCCTGGCGGCGCGCGCGGGCTGACTGATCAGACCGGCTTGGCGCGCAGCCGGCCGACGGGGGCGCCGCCGTCGCGCCGGCCCTGGCGCGCCCACATGCCTGCCAGCAGCAGCAACGCCGGCACATATACCCAGAAGTCGGACCAGCGCTGCGGGTTGGGCGCCTTCACTTCCAGCACGTCCCAGCCTTGTTCCCAGCCGGCGCGCTGGGCGCGGCTGCCGAAACGCACGCCGCCGATCTGCGTCTGGTCGCCCAGGCTCATCAGTGTCAGTCCGGCCTCGGCCAGGCGCTTGCGGCCTGCGTCCTGCCCGCCCGGGTTGTCGGTCAATTCGGGCAGGGCAACGGCCACCGTCTTGGTCAGTTCGTCGCCTTCCAGGTTGATGCCGCGCAGCACCACCGTCAGCCTTCCATTGTCGGGCAGCGCGCCCGCGATGGCCTGCATCTCGGAGGCCGGACGGCTTTCATGGCGCGGCGCGAAATGGTCCATGAACCAGTCCGGACGGAACAGCATGAACGTGACCAGCAGCAGCACGCCGACTTCGGCCAGCGTGCAGCGCACGCGGAACCAGCGCATGGTGGCGGCGGCGAAGGTCAGCGAGGCGATCGTGGCGCCCGTCACGACCAGCGCCAGTTCCCAACCGTAGGTGACGTCGATCAGCAGCAGCATGGGGTTGAACACGAACATGAACGGCAGGATGGCCGTGCGCGCCGCGTAGGTCACGCCCTGGATGCCGGTCTTGATCGGGTCCTCGCCCGAGATGGCGGCGGCCGCGAAGGTCGCCAGGCCGACGGGTGGGGTGATGTCGGCCATGATGCCGTAGTAGAAGACGAACATGTGCACCGCGATCAGCGGAATCACCAGGCCGCTCTGCGCGCCCAGCTCCACCACCACGGGCGCCATCAGCGTCGCCATCAGGATGTAGTTGGCCGTGGTCGGCATGCCCAGGCCCAGGATCAGGCACACCACCGCCGTGAAGATCAGCATCAGCAGCACGTTGCCCATGGACACCAGTTCGACGAAGGCCGTCATGCGCAGGCCCAGGCCGGTCAGGGTGATGGCGCCCACGATCAGTCCGGCGGTGCCGCAGGCGATGGCGATGCCTATCATGTTGCGGGCGCCGTCCTCCAGGCCGCCGATGGCGTCGCGCCAGCCGTGGCGCCAGGCCGCGGACACCGGCTGCTTGCGGAACCAGGCGATCAGCGGACGCTGCGTCACCATCTGGAACAGCATCGCCATCGCCGCCCAGAACGCCGACAGTCCGGCCGACAGCTCTTCCACGCTCAGGCACCAGACCAGGATGCCGATGGGAATCAGAAAGTAGAGCCCGGCGCGCACCGTGGGCCAGGGTTGCGGGCGCACGGGGTGGTTGATGTCGATGTCCTGCGGCAAGTCGGGGTGGCGCGCCGCCACGCGCAGCAGCCACAGATAGAGCACGGCCAGGATGGCCAGCAACACCCAGATGGCCGCGGCGCCTGCCACGGCCTGCACGCCCGTGCCTATCCAGTAGACCGCGCCCATCACCAGCAAGGTGCCGCTGATGCCCATGCCCCATCCGGCCAGCTTCTGCAGCGGCGTGCGCGCGGGACCCGAGGCCATCATGGGCTGGATGCCCAGTTTCAGGGCTTCCAGGTGGACGATGTAGAACAGCGCGATGTAGGAGATCGCGGCCGGCAGGATCGCGTGGCGGATGATGTCGGTGTAAGGAATGCCGACATACTCGATCATCAAAAAGGCGGCTGCGCCCATCACCGGCGGCATGATCTGGCCGTTGACGGACGAGGCGGTCTCGATGGCCCCGGCGCGCACGCCGCCGTATCCGGCCTTCTTCATCAGCGGAATCGTGAAGATGCCGCCCGTCACCACATTGGCCACCGACGACGCCGACACCAGGCCGTTGACGGCGGAGGACACCACCGCCACCTTGGCCGGCCCGCCGCGCAGGTGCCCCAGCAGCGCGAACGACACCTGCATCATGTAGTTGCCCGCGCCGCACTTGTCCAGCATCGAGCCCAGCAGCACGAAGATGAAGATGTACGACACCGATACGCCCAGCGCCACGCCATAGACGCCTTCCGTTGTCAGCCACATGTGCGACATCAGGCGTTCCAGCGACGCGCCGCGGTGCGCCAGCACGTCGGGCAACCAGGGACCGGCCAGCGCGTAGGCCACGAACACCAGGCCCAGCACGGTCATGGGCAGGCCGAGCGCGCGGCGCGTCACCTCCAGCAGCAGCGCCAGGCCAATCGCGGCAGTGGCCACGTCCATGGTGGTCGGCTGGCCGGGACGGCCCGCCAGCTCGTTGTAGAAGACGTACAGATAGCTGCCGCAGAAGCCCGCCATCAGCGCCAGCGCCCAGTCGTACCAGGGCATGCGGTCGCGCGCCGAGCGCTTGCTGGCGGGGTAGGCCAGATAGCCCAGGAACATGGCGATGCCCAGGTGCAGGGCGCGCGCCTCGGTGTCGTTGAAGATGCCCCAATTCAGGGAGAACGGCAGCGGCGACGCGTACCAGAGCTGGAAGAGGGACCAGATCAGCGCGCCCGCCGCCAAGGTGGCGCCCGCCAGGCCGCGCACATTGCGGCCTCCGCGGTCGGCGTCGGCGACCAGCTGTTCCAGGTCCGGGGCCGGCGTATGCGGCTCTTTATTCATGAAATTCCCCTACGTGTCATGGCGCGCGCCGGCGGCGCGGCGCGCGTTGAGCCCCCGCGCTTGCTGTGCGCAGGGGACGGCAGCCTGCGTGGCGGGATTAGACCCGGCCACACATGCGTGCCGTTTCAGCGGCCCTTGGGCCTGGGCCTCAGAGCAGGCCCTTTTCCTTGAAGTACTTCTCGGCGCCCGGATGCAGCGGCGCCGACAGTCCGTTCTTCACCATGTCCGCCGCCTTCAGGTTGGCAAACGCGGGGTGCAGCTTCTTGAAGTCGTCGAAGTTGTCGAACACCGCCTTGACCACGGTGTAGACCGTCGCCTCGGGCACGTCGGCAGAAGTGACGAAGGTAGCGGTCACGCCGTAAGTCTTGGTTTCCGTCGGGTTGTTCGGATACAGCCCGGCCGGAATCGAGGCGTGGGCGTAGTACGGGTACTTCTCGACCAGCTTGTCCACGGCGGGACCGGTCAGCGACACGAGCTTGGCGCCGCAGCTGGTGGTGGGGTCCTGGATGTTGGCCGAGGGGTGGCCCACGCCATAGAAGAAGCCGTCGATCTTGCCGTCGCACAGCGCGGAACCGTGCTCGTCGGGACGCAGTTCGGACGCCAGCGAGAAGTCCTTCAGCGTCCAGCCCATGGTGCTCAGCAACTCCTCCATCGAGGCGCGCGTGCCCGAGCCGGGGTTGCCGACGTTGAAGCGCTTGCCCTTGAGGTCTTCGAAGCTCTTGATGTTCGCTTCCTTGCGCGTCACGACGGTGAAGGGCTCGGGGTGGATGGAGAACACCGAGCGCAGCTTGGTGTACGGTCCGGCCTGCTTGAACTGGCCTTCGCCCTTGTAGGCGTTGAAGCCGACGTCGGATTGCACCACGCCCAGGTCCAGCTCACCGGCCTTGATGGTGTTGGCGTTGAAGACCGAGCCGCCGGTCGATTCGACCGAGCAACGGATGCCGTGACTGGAACGATCCTTGTTGACCAGACGGCAGATGGCGCCGCCGGCGGCATAGTAGACGCCGGTGACGCCGCCCGTGCCGATACTGACGAACTTCTGTTGGGCGGCGGCGGGCGCCGGCGCCGTGGACAGCAATGCCGTGGCAAGGCCCGCGGCTGCGAGCGTCCAGGCGTTGCGATGGCCCAAGGGGTGTTTGACGGACGTGGTCATGCAAACTCCTTTTGGGGTTTTTCCCCGTGATATTGCCGGTCTTGGCCGGCGGTTGGTGCGCCCCGCGAGCCGCGGAGCACCCTGTGCGTATCATCACGAGCCCGCGCCAGGCGGGCGGCACGGCGCAATCGCTTGCGCCGCGCTTGCAGCAGGCGGCTAGGCGCGCGCCTGCGCGATGGCGGCGTCGATGGCGCCGCTCAGACGTTCGGTCAACTGGTCCAGTTCATCGTCGGAGATGATGAAGGGCGGGGCGAGCAGCACGTGGTCGCCGTGGCGGCCGTCGATGGTGCCGCCCATCGGGTAGACCATCAAACCGAGCGCCATGGCTTCGCGCTTGATGCGCGCGTGCAGCGACAGCGCGGGGTCGAAGGTCTGCTTGCTGGCGCGGTCCTGCACCAGCTCGATGCCCATGAAGAGGCCGCGGCCGCGGATGTCGCCGACGTGCGGATGCGCGCCCAGCGCGCTCTCCAGCCGCTGGCGCAAGCCTGCGCCCTGCGCTTGCACGCGCGCCAGCAGGCCGTCGCGCCGGATCACCTCCTGCACGGCGAGCGACGCGGCGCAGGCAATCGCATGGCCCAGATAGGTGTGGCCATGCTGGAAGAAGCCGCTGCCTTGCTGCATGGCATCCACGATGCGCTGCTGCACCATCACCGCGCCGATCGGCTGATAGCCGCCGCCCAGGCCCTTGGCGATGGTGATCAGGTCAGGCGTGACGCCTTCCTGTTCCACTGCGTACAGCGTGCCGGTGCGGCCCATGCCGCACATGACCTCGTCGGCGATCAGCAGCACGCCGTGACGGTCGCAGACTTCGCGGACGCGGCGGAAATAACCCGGCACAGCCGTGACGGCGCCGGCGGTGGCGCCGACCACGGGTTCGGCCACGAAAGCCATCACCGTATCCGGACCCAGGCGCTCGAAGGTCTGTTCCAGTTCCTGCGCCAGACGTTCGCCGTATTGCTCGGGGCTTTCGTCCTCGCGCTGGTCGCGGTAGGCGTAGCAGGGCGACACGTGCTCGACCTCGATCAACAGCGGCGCGAACTGCGCGCGGCGCCAGGCATTGCCGCCCACCGCCAGCGCGCCCAGCGTGTTGCCGTGATAGCTCTGGCGCCGCGCGACGATGTGGCGGCGTTCCGGCTGGCCGATTTCCACGAAGTACTGCCGCGCCATTTTCAGCGCGGCTTCGACCGCTTCCGAGCCGCCCGAGACGAAGTAGGCATGGGAAATGCCCGGCGGCGCATCGGCCACCAGGCGCTCGGCCAATTGCTCCGCGACCTTGGTCGTGAAAAAGCTGGTGTGGGCATAGGCCAGCGCGTCGATCTGCGCATGCATGGCGGCCTGGATATCGGGGTGGTTGTGTCCCAGGCAGGAGACCGCCGCGCCGCCCGAACCATCGAGGTAGGAGCGGCCGGCGCTGTCGTAGACCCACACGCCCTGGCCGCGGACCGCGACGGGAGGCGTCTGGCGCAATGAACGATGCATGACATGGGTGTGGCTCATGGGGCAATTCCGCAATGCAGGAGGTTGAAGGCGAATCCGGACGGGATGTCAGGCGGGGCGGCGCGGCGGCGCGCTCCAGTAAACGTTGTCGTTGAGCAGGCGCTGTTCCACTTCGGTCAGCCGGTTCAGCACCTCCTCGCCGCCGCGCGCGGTCAGGCGGGCGATCAGGTGCTCCGCCAGGCCCAGCAGGCCGGCGGTGGTGTGAAAGAACGACCCGGGCCCCTGGCGCGCCGGGCGGGCCCGCACGCCTTCGCGGTCAGGAGGCGCGAAGCGCAGGGTGTGGCGGGCGTCGACCGCCAGCGGCGACAAGGGGTCATCGGTCAGCGCGATCAGCGCCACGCCGCGCTGCGCGGCCTGGCGGGCCAGTTGCACGGTGGCGGTGGGATAGGGCGCCTGCGAGATCACGATCAGCGCGTCGCCGGGTCCCAGGTTGTCGGCTTGCTCGGCGGGCGCGCCGCCCAGGCCGTCTATGAGCACGCTGTTGCGCCGCACCAGCTGGTAGGCGTAGCGCATCTGGAAGGCAATGCCGAAGGCTGAGCGCGTGCCCAGGAAGCCGACCTGCCTGGCTTCCAGCAGGGTCTGCACCGCGGCGTCGAAGGCGGAGGGCGGGTTCAGCGCGCAGACGGAGCTCATGGCCCGAACCTGATAGTCGGTGAGCACGTCGTGCCCGGGCGCCGCGGGTTCGCCCGCCGCGGCCTGCAGCGCGGCAGCGCGCTCGCGCAGTCCCGGCGCGGCCTGCCCTGCCAGGGCCTGCTGGAAGGGCTGACGGAAATCCTCGTAGCTGGAAAAGCCGACGGCCCGCGCCAGCCGCAGCATGGTTGCCGGCGCCACGCCCAGGGTCTGGGCCTGGCGCCGCATGGACCACAGGCCGACCTCGGCGGGGTGCGCCACGACCCAATGCGCCGCCCGCTGCAGTTCCGGCGGCAGTTGTTCCAGTTTTTCCTGGAGGGTCAGGAGGAGGTCGGACGGCAAGGACATGTACGGCGGGAAGAGGCTGTAAAAAAACAGATGATAAATCTTGAATCAATAAAAAAACATATGTTTTTATAAGGGGTTCCACCTAGAGCGCCTGACGGTTCAGGCAAGCTCGCTCGCAGGTAAGTCCTTGAAATTCGCTGCCAATTCCCGCAAATCGGCGCTCATTTACTTACATCACGCAACGGGATTTTTGTTTGACGGGAATGAATCGTGCGCATATCATTTGTGTAGAAATGAATTTGACCGAACACGTTTTCCCATGACTGACACCGCGAAATCCGACCCTGCACAGCAATACGATTTGCGCATCTTGCGGGCCCTGCGCCGCATCACGCGTTCCATCGCCTTGCATTCGCGCCAGTTGTCCGCCGTCAGCCACATTACGGCGCCGCAACTGATGTGCCTGCGCACCGTGATCGCCAACGGTCCGATGACGGCCACCGCGATCAGCCGCGAAATGCACGTCAGTCCCAGCACCGTGGTCGGGATCCTGGATCGCCTGGAAGACAAGGGCTTGATCCGCCGCGAACGCGGCCGCGAAGACCGTCGCATCGTATTCGTCACGGCCACGGACGCGGGCCGCGAACTGGCGCAAGGCGCGCCGTCGCCGCTGCAAAAGCATCTGGCCGACGCGCTCAATGCCTTGCCCGAACTGGAACAGGCCACCATCACGCTGTCCCTGGAGCGCATCGTGGCGCTCATGGAGCAGGACGGCCAGGCCGCCGTCGACACGCATGGCGACGTGTCTTCGCCCATCCTTGAAGTGCCCACGGGCGGGGCACCCCCTGAATCGGGAATCGTTGCATGAAGAAAACCGAACTGGATACCCCAACCCTCTCAAGTGCCGTGGCGCCGGCGGTCAGCGCGCAGACCCATACCATGCGTCTGCCCGACCGCAAAGACGGCGCCGCCATCCACCGCCTCATTTCCGAGTGCCCGCCGCTCGACCTGAATTCCCTCTACGCGTACCTGCTCCTCGCTGAGCATTTCCGCGACACCTGCGTCCTGGCCGAAAGCGCCGGCGGACGCATCGACGGTTTTATCTCCGCATACGTGATCCCGGACCGGCCCGACACCTTGTTTGTCTGGCAGGTCGCGGTGCACACCCGCGCACGCGGCCATCGACTGGGCCGCGCCATGCTCCGCGAGCTCTTGCGCCGCAAGGGTCTCGAGCATGTCCGCTATCTCGAAACCACGGTGGGGCCTGACAACCAGGCATCGCGCCGCAGCTTTGCCGGCTTGGCCAGCGAACTCGGCGCCCACGTCTCCGAGCAGCCGTTCTTCGACCGGCAGCTTTTCGGCGGCGCGGACCATGACGACGAGATGTTGTTGAGGATAGGTCCGTTCGCCTTGCCAGCCCCCTAGGGGCGGCGCAAGCCCAGCGGTCTTATCGAATTACCGGGATGGTTGGCCGATCCGGATGCGCAAGCGCACCCGGAAGGGTTCTGGCCGTCCGTCCACTCATGAGATGAAAAGGGAGGATTAATCATGGACTTGAAGATCTTTGACCGGATGGAGTCGGAGGTACGGGGCTACATCCGGTCGTTCCCCGTGATATTCAGCCAGGCCAGGGGCTCGACCCTGATCGATGAGGACGGCACCGAATACATCGATTTCTTCAGCGGCGCCGGCACGCTGAACTATGGCCACAACAATCCTGTTCTCAAGGAAAAGCTGCTGGAGTACGTCCAGTCGGACGGCGTGGTGCATGGCCTGGACATGGCCACCAGCGCGAAGAAGCGTTTCCTGGAGACGGTGGACCGCGTGCTGCTCAAGCCGCGGAACTGGCAATACACCTTGCAGTTCACCGGTCCCACCGGCACCAACGCGGTTGAAGCTGCGCTGAAGATCGCGCGCCAGGTCAAGGGACGTCCCAACGTCATCTCTTTCACCCATGGTTTCCATGGCGTGAGCGGCGGCTCGTTGGCGGTGACGGCCAATATGAAGTTCCGCGACGCGTCCGGCTATGCGCTGGGCAACACCACCTTCATGCCCTACGACGGATACTTCGGTCCGGACGTGGACACCATGGCCTATCTTGAACGCATGCTGGAAGATCCCAGCAGCGGCATGGACAAGCCGGCGGCCGTCATCGTGGAAACGGTGCAGGGCGAAGGCGGCGTCAACGTGGCGACGCTGCGCTGGCTGAAGGAACTGGAAAAGCTGTGCAAGCGCCACGACATGCTGCTGATCGTGGACGACATCCAGGTTGGCTGCGGGCGCACCGGCACGTTCTTCAGCTTCGAGTCCGCGGGTATCCGCCCCGACATCATTACCCTGTCGAAATCGCTGTCGGGCTTCGGCCTGCCGATGTCGCTGGTGCTGATGAAGCCCGAGCTGGACATCTGGAAACCCGGCGCCCATAGCGGCACCTTCCGCGGCAACAACCTGGCCTTCGTCACGGCCGCGCAGGCGCTGGAAACCTATTGGGCCAACACCGCCTTCGCCACCGAAATCCAGCGCAAGGAGCGCCAGGTGCGCGACTGGCTGGAGAACCTGGTTCACAGCTATCCCAACGCCGGCCTGTCGGTGCGCGGCCGCGGCCTGATCCAGGGCCTGGTGTGCAACGCCACGCCCGCGCTGGCCAACCGCATCGCGCAGAACGCCTTCAAGAAAGGCGTCGTGATCGAGACCTCGGGCGCGCACGATGAAGTGCTCAAGCTGCTGCCCGCGCTGACCATCGAGGAAGAGCTGCTCAGCAAGGGCCTGGACGTGATCGAAGCCAGTGTCGCGGAAGCGCTCGCCGAAGAAGGGCAGTCCGCCCGCATCCTGAAATTTGGAGGAAAACGTCAATGATCGTACGCAATGTCAAAGATGTGATCGGCACCGCCGACGAAGTCCGCACCGACACCTGGGTCAGCCGCCGCGTGCTGCTCAAGAAGGACGGCATGGGTTTCTCCTTTCACGAGACCACCATCTTTCCGGGCGGCCGCACCCACATCCACTACAAGAACCATCTTGAAGCGGTGTGGTGCATCGAAGGCGACGGTTCCATCGAGACCATCGCCGACGGCAAGAAGTACGAACTGGGACCCGGCGTGGTCTACGCCCTGAACGAACACGACGAGCACTGGCTGTGCGGCGGCAAGGAGCCGCTGCGCGTCATCTGCGTCTTCAACCCGCCGCTGACCGGCCAGGAAGTGCATGACAAAGAAGGCGTCTACGCCTTGCCTGAAGCCGAAGCCCAAGCGGCCTGAAACACAAGGAGGTTCGCATGATCTCACCTGCACAGGATCCGTACGCCTCCCGTACGGATCGAAGTTCCGCCATCATCGCCCGCCAGGACCCGGTGGTCTATGAAAACGGCCAGTACGCCAGCGCATTGAACGCCGGCCAGGTCGAGCAATACGAGCGCGACGGCTTCATCCTGCTGGAGAACCTGTTTTCCGAAGATGAAATCCGCGCGCTGTCCACCGAGGTCGAGCGCATGACGCGCGACCCCTCGATCGTGCGCCGCGAAGAGTCCATCACCGAGCCCGGCAGCAATGCGGTGCGCTCGATCTTCATGGTGCACGTGCTCAATCCCATCCTGTCGCGCCTGGTGCGCGATCCGCGCCTGGTCAATGTGGCGCGGCAGATCCTGGGGTCCGAGGTGTACATCCACCAGTCGCGCGCCAACATGAAGCCCGGTTTCAAGGGCAAGGAGTTCTACTGGCACTCCGACTTCGAAACCTGGCACGTCGAGGACGGCATGCCGGCGATGCGCGCGCTGAGCTGCTCGGTGCTGCTGACCGACAACAACGAGTGCAACGGCCCCTTGATGCTGGTGCCCGGATCGCATCGCCAGTTCATCTCGTGCGTGGGCGAGACGCCGAATGAACACTACAAGCAGTCGCTGAAGAAGCAGGAATACGGCGTGCCGGATCCGGTCAGCCTGCAGCTGCTGGTGGAGCAGGGCGGTATCCGCTCCATGACGGCCAAGGCCGGTTCGGTGGTGTTCTTCGACTGCAACACGATGCACGGCTCCAACAGCAACATCTCGCCGTGGCCGCGCGCCAACGTGTTCATGGTCTACAACAGCATGGAAAACACGCTGAACCCGCCCAAGTACGGCCTGACTCCGCGTCCCGAGCACATCGCGACGCGCAAGGGATTCAAGGCGGTCACCCCGCTGGATACCTTGAAGCTGGTGGGGGGCTGAGCCTCCTGTGAAAATGCCCAGGCGCTGCCTGGGCATTTTTTCTTCCGGGCGTCTGCTATTCTCTGCGCACTTCGCCCCATCGAGACTCCGCACGCCATGTCCGCCCGCATCCTCAGCCTGCACATCTACCCGGTCAAATCCTGCGCGGGCATTGCCCTGGACGAATCGCCCATCGACCGCGCTGGGCTGGCCCACGACCGCCGCTGGATGCTGGTCGGCGCCGATGGCCAGTTCATGACGCAGCGCCAATGGCCTGCGATGGCCCTGATCCGCACGGCGCTCACGGCCGACACGCTGCGCCTGTCAGCGCCGGGCATGTCCGATCTGGACGTTGCCCTGGACGGATCGGGACTGGAACAAGAGGCGCAGTCCGTGGCCGTGTGGAGCGATACCACGTCCGGCCGGCGCGAAAGCGCGGCGGCCGGGCAGTGGTTTTCCGACTTCCTGAAGACGCCGTGCCGTCTGTACAAGGTGGACGCGGCCGCGCAACGCAACGCCAAGCCGGACTGGGTGTCGCGCTGGGTGGACGCGCATCCAGACCTGGCCGAACCGTTCGCGGGCCAGCACTGCTTTGGCTTTGCTGACGGCTTCCCGCTGCTGGTGGCCAACCAGGCCTCGCTGGATGACCTGAACGCCCGCCTGCAGGCCAAGGGCGTGGCGCCGGTGCCGATGGACCGCTTCCGACCCAATATCGTGGTCCAGGGCGAATGGGAAGCCTTCGAGGAAGACCACACCGCCCTGATCGAAGCCGCGGGCGTGAAGATGGCTTTCGTCAAGCCTTGCACCCGTTGCTCGATTCCCGACATCGACCAGAACACCGCCCAGCAGTATGAAGAGCCTGGCCGCACACTGGCCGGCTACCGCAATCTGGAAATCGGCGTGGTGTTCGGCCAGAACGCCATCCTGGACGCGCCCGAGGGCGCGCGCCTGAAGGTCGGCGACGAGGTCGGGATCGAACTGGATTTCTGAATCCGGGGCCTCGCCGCCGGGGCCTTAGGCCGAGGACAGCTTCAGGCCCACCAGGCCGAGCACGATGAGGGCGACGCTGGCGATGCGCATCCAGCTGGTGGATTCGCCGAACAGCACGATGCCGGCCACGAAGGCGCCGATCGTGCCGATGCCTACCCACACCGCATAGGCCGTGCCCAGGGGCAGGGATTTCATGGCGACCGCCAGCAGCCAGACGCTGATGGCCATGCCTCCCGCGGTGATGGCCGAAGGCCAGAAACGGGTGAATCCGTGGGTGTATTTCAGGCCTACGGCCCAGACGATTTCAAACAGGCCTGCGAGTACCAGGATGATCCAGGTCATTACGACTCCTACCTTGTGCTGCCGGCGTGTCGCCGGCGCGAGGGGCCGTCCCCAGAATCAAACGCGCCAGCCTAGTCGCCGCGCGCGGCAGCGGGCCGTCCCGCTGCGGCAAAAATTATAGAATACCGGGTTCATACGGCAAAACCGGGTGCCGGGCATCACTCTTGCAACACTTCGCGTTCCGGGCCGCGAAACCAGGATATTTATCATGCAACGCATCATGCTGCGGGCAAAACTGCACCGCGTCACGGTCACCGAAGCCGACCTCCACTACGAGGGGTCTTGCGGCATCGACGAAGACTTGCTGGACGCTGCCGGCATGCGCGAGTTCGAACGCATCGAGCTCTATAACGTCACCAACGGTGAACGTTTCGACACCTACATCATCAAGGCGGCCCGCGGCAGCGGCGCCATCTCCTTGAACGGCGCCGCCGCGCGCCGCGCCCAGGTCGGCGACCTGATGATCATCTGCACCTACGGCCCGATGTCCGAGGCCGACTCGGCCACGCACAAGCCGCTGGTGGTGCTGGTGGACGACGCCAACCGCGTCAAGGAAATCCGCAAGTTCCCGGCCTGAGGCCGGGCCGGGCGGAGCGCCTCGCGAACGAGGCGCTCCGCTAACACCCTGAACCGTTTCATCATGAGCTTCCAGGTCATCATCCAACCCAGCCAGCATCAATTCCCGGTCGAACCCGGCCAGACCGTGCTCGATGGCGCGCTGGCCGCTGGCATCGTCCTGCCGTACAGCTGTCGCAACGGCGCCTGCTCCACCTGCAAGGGCCGCGTGGTGTCCGGGGAGTTCGACGCGGGGCAGTATCCCGCGCAGATTCTTTCGCCCGAGGAACTGGCCGGCGGCTACACGTTGTTCTGCCAGGCCCGGCCTGAATCCGACATGGTGGTCGAATCCACCGAAGTCCGCCTGGCCAGCGATATCCAGATCCGCAAGCTGCCTTCGCGCGTGCAGGCGCTGGAACGCGTGGCCCCGGACGTCACCGTGATCAAGCTGCAGTTGCCCGCCTCCGAGCAGTTCCGCTACTACGCCGGCCAGTACATCGAAGTCATCCTGAAGGACGGCCGCCGGCGCAGCTATTCGATGGCCGGCGCGCCCCACACCGGCAGCCCGCTTGAACTGCACATCCGGCATATGCCCGGCGGCGTGTTCACCGACCACGTGTTCGGCGCCGGCGACACGCAGATGAAAGAGCGTGAGATCCTGCGCCTGGAAGGGCCGTTCGGTTCCTTCTTCCTGCGTGAAGACAGCGACAAGCCAGTCGTGCTCCTGGCCAGCGGCACGGGCTTTGCCCCGGTCAAGGCCATTGTCGAGCACATGATCCACAACAACATCAAGCGCCCCGTGGCGCTGTATTGGGGCGGACGCCGTCCGCGCGACCTCTACATGGACGCGCTGGCCCAATCGTGGACCGGCATGCTGCCCGATTTCCGCTACGTGCCGGTAGTCTCCAATGCCGTACAGGAAGACGGCTGGACCGGGCGCACCGGCTTTGTCCACGAAGCCGTCATGCAGGACATCGTCGACCTGTCGGGCCATCAGGTCTATGCCTGCGGCACGCCACTGATGGTGGACGCCGCAAGGCGCGAATTCAGCGCCCAGAACGGCTTGCCGCCCGAAGAGTTCTACGCCGACGCCTTCACGTCCGAAGCGGACCTGGCCAAGGCTGCAACCCAGTCTTGAGTAACAGGGCATGAGCGAATCGGGGTGGAACGAGCGGGCCTGGAAAGGTTTGTGACTTCCGCCCCTTTTTATTCCATAGGCGCGGGCAAAGCGCCGGGGTAAACTGCCGGGCAGCAGCTTGCCATGGGGCGCGGACATCGGGTCGGCGGACCGAGCTGGCACGCAAGGAGCAATGCGGGCATGAAAGTAGCGGTATTGGGTGGCGGCATCATCGGAATCTCCAGCGCCTGGTGGCTGAACCAGGCCGGCCATGACGTCGTCGTCATAGATCGCTGCACCGGTCCCGCCCAGGAAACCAGTCTGGCCAATGGCGCGCAGATCTCGGTCTCCTACGCCGAACCCTGGGCCAATCCCCAAGCCCCGCTCAAGCTGCTCAAATGGATGTTCCAGGACGACGCCCCGCTGCTGTTCCGTCCGCAACTGGACTGGCGGCAATGGATGTGGGGGCTGGCGTTCCTGCGCGAGTGCCTGCCCAGCCGCCTGGCTCCCAATATCCGCGCCATGGTCCGCATGGCGGAATACAGCCGCGCGACCCTGCGCAGCATGCGCGCTGAACTGGGCATCCAATACGATCACCTGGAACGCGGCATCCTCAATTTCTACCGCGATCCGCACGAATTCGAAAACTCGCAGCGCGCCGCGGGCCTGATGCGCGACTTCGGCGTGGAACGCCGTGTGGTATCGACCGACGAGGTCATCGCCATCGAGCCCGCGCTGGCGCCGCACCGCCAGACCATCGTCGGCGGCGATTACACGCCCGAGGACGAGAGCGGCGACGTGCACCTGTTCACCGTGGCCCTGGCCGAGCGTTGCGCCCGGGCCGGCGTCGAATTCCGCTACAGCACGCGCGCCACGCGCCTGCTGACCACCGGCGGCACGGTGCAAAGCGTCGAGATCATCGAACCCGATGGCCGTTACGGCGCCTTGTCGGCCGACGCCTACGTCGTGGCGATGGGCAGTTTCAGCCCCTACCTGCTGCGGCCGCTGGGCGTGCCCTGCAACGTCTATCCGGCCAAGGGCTATTCCGCGACTTTCCCGGTGATCAAGCCGGACGCCACGCCCACGGTCAGCCTGACGGACAGCAGCCACAAGGTGGTTTTCTCGCGCCTGGGCGACCGCCTGCGCATGGCCGGAACCGCCGAGCTGTCGGGCTATTCCCGCAGCCTGAACACCGGACGTTGCGAAGCCATGACCCGCTTGGCGCGCGAACTTTTTCCCGACGCGCTCGATTTCGAGCGCGTCAGTTATTGGTCGGGCTTGCGCCCGTCCACTCCCTCGAACGTGCCCATCATCGGCCGCAGCCGTATCCCCAACCTGTACGTCAACACAGGACACGGTACGCTC
This sequence comes from Achromobacter aegrifaciens, assembly GCF_902859965.1. NCBI lineage: Bacteria > Pseudomonadati > Pseudomonadota > Betaproteobacteria > Burkholderiales > Alcaligenaceae > Achromobacter > Achromobacter aegrifaciens. The sequence goes on along the minus strand of NZ_CADIKO010000007.1, from coordinate 91,876 downwards.
GGCTGGACGATGGGCGTTGGCTCGGGCCGGGCATTGGCCGATCTGCTCAGCGGTAGGCGGCCGGAACCGGAATTTCCTTTTCTTGGTCTGTGAACCTATGAAGAATCTGCAATTGGCGGGCGTTGCCCGCGCGATGTTCGCCAGCCGGCGCGCATGGTTGTTCGGCGCCGCCATGGCGATGGCGGGTGCGGCGAATGCCGCCGCGGTCGAGATCCAGGTCTGGCACACGCTGACCGACGCAAACAAGGCCGAGTTCGAAAAGCTCGCCAAGCAATACAACAAGGAGCAGGACGAGGTCCGCGTGACGCTGCGCGGCTTCGCCTCGCCCAGCGCGCTGGAACAGGAAGCCGTCACGGCGGTCAAGGCCAAGAAGGGCCCGAACCTGCTGCAGTTGACCGATAACCATTCGCCTGAAGTCGTCGCCCAGCACAAGGCCGTGCTGCCGCTGTACGAACTGCTGGCCAAGTACCCGATCAAGGACCTGAACTGGTTCGTGCCGGCCACCAGCAGCTTCACGCGCGACAGCAAGGGCCGCCTGCTGGCCTTCCCCTGGATGGCCGAAGTGCCGGTGATGTTCTACAACACCGCCGCCTACAAGAAGGCCGGCCTGGATCCCAACAAGCCCGCGCGCACGTGGACCGCTCTGCAAGGCGAGCTGCTGAAGCTGCGCGACGTGGCGGATATTGACTGCCCCTACGCCTCCAGCGACCAGGTCACGGTCCACCTGGAGAACCTGGCGCCGATCAACAACCAGCAGTTCACCAGCAACAACAACGGGCTGGACGCGGTCACCAAGAAGTCGGCCGCGCCGGCCATGCAGTTCGACACGCTTTACATGCGCCACATCTCGCTGATGGTCAGCTGGAAGCGTTCGCTGCTGTTCATGGCGCATTCGGGCGACAACGCCAGCGACAAGCTGTTCGCCAAGGGTGAATGCGCTGTGCTGACCGCCAACACCGGCGCGTTCGGCCAGTTCCTCAACACCAAGTCGCTGTCCTTCGGCGTGGCGCCGCTGCCTTACTACGAGCAGGCCACCAAGGACGGTGGCAAGCCCTTCGTGAGCGGTTCGGCGCTGTGGGCGCTGGAAGGCCATCCCCAAGCCGAGGAAAAGGCCACCGCCCAGTTCCTGGCCTGGCTGTCCAAGCCTGTCATCGCCGCGGAATGGCACCAGCGCACCGGCTACCTGCCCTTGACCGAGGCCGCTTTCCGCGCCTCGGACGTGTCGTTCTATAACCGCATTCCGGGCGTCCAGGCGCTGATTGCCTCCATGCGCACCAACCCCACGGCAAACAGCCGCGGTTTCCGCATGGCCAACTACACGCGCATCGAGCCCGTGCTGAACCAGCAACTGAACGATGCCTTCGAAGGCAAGGTGCCGCCGGTGGCGGCGCTGAACAACGCCGCCACCCAGGCACGCAGCATCGCGGCGCAACGCTGATCCAGGCAGGCGGCGCAGACGCCGCCGAATCCTGATGCAAACCCGGTCCCTGGACCGGGTTTTTTTTCGTCCGTCCGCCGCGCGACCAAACCATCCATGCGTACATGCCAGTCTGGTGACGCTGGGGCCGCTCATCCACCATGCCTCTCATGCGTATCGATTCCGGTGCGCCTTTTGCTCGCGGTGAGGCATGGTTCGTTTCTTCTTTCTGGCGGCAGGGCTGTCCTGCCTGGGGGCCTGCACAGGGGCCGGCAAGAGTCCGGCCGCAACTTCATGGGAAGCCTCGCGGCAGGCGGCCCAAGGCTTCCGCTTCGATTGGCAATTGTCCGGCGATCCCTCGGTTGCGCCCATGCAGGTGTTCGACGACGGCAAGGAAACCTGGCTGCAATTCGCGCCGGGCCAGCCGCTCCCGGCGATTTTCGGCGTAGGCAGCGACGGCGAGCGCGCCTTGCCCTACTTGCGGCGCGACCCCTATGTCGTGCTGGCGGGAGGGTGGAGCGGGCTGCTGTTTCGCGGCGGGCGTCTGAGCGCCCGCGCGCAGCGCCTGCAACCGGTCGCCGACGCCCGGGCGGAGAGCAGGCCGCAGGATGAGCCTGCGCCGCTGGCGCCAGCCGTCGTGGCTGAGCGCATCGGTCCGGCGCGGCCCACCGAACCGGCGCTGCCCGCCATCGGCGCGCTGCAAGCCGCCGGGCCGTTGGCGGGCGCGGCTCCCGCCGCGGGCGTTGCGTCGGCCCCGGCCGCCGGCGTCGCATCGGCGCCGGTCTCAGCGCCGCAGCCCGTCTACCGCGCGGCGCCGCCGGACGCCACGCTGCGTGCCGTGCTGGCGCGCTGGTCGGATCTGGCGGGCTGGACCTTCCAGCCGCAGCACTGGGCCGTGGACGTGGACATTCCCTTGTCGGCAACGGCCGAATTCTCCGGCGACTTCAAGTCGGCCGTGCGCGAACTGCTGGGCGCCACGGAACTCGCCGAAAGGCCCCTGCAGCCATGCTTCTACGGCAACCGGGTCCTGCGCGTGGTGCCATTGGCACAGTCCTGCACGCGCATGGCTGCGCCAGGAGGGGCCGCGACATGATGCGCAAACTGTTCTTGAGTGCGGCGGCCTGCGGAGTATTGGGCGGCTGCGCGGTGTCGCAGCAGGTTGCGGACCAGCGCCGCGCGGCGAACGCGCGTCAAGCCCAGGTGGCCGCCAGCCATCAGGCCTTCACCGAAGGATTGTCGGATCGCGCCAAGCGCGTCGCGGCCCAGGATGTCGCCATGCCTTGGCTTGCCGGCAAACCGCAGCCGCTGGCGCGAGAAGTGGCGCTGCCGCCCGCATTGCGCGAGAACCTGCGGACAACCTTGATACTGGCCGACGACGCCGATCTGCCGATGCTGGCCCAGCGCCTGAGCGCCGCCACCGGCATTGCAGTGCGAGTGCGTCCCGACGCCTTGCTGCCGCTGGAGTTGTTCCTGCCTCGGCTGGCCGTCAATGGCGCATTGTCCGTGCCGGCCCCCGCCAGCCTGGAGATCCGCGCGGGCGCGCAGCCGCTGGCCGACTTGCTCGACACGCTGGCCGCGCGCTTCTCGGTGCATTGGCGCTACGAGCACAACGCGCTCGAGTTCTACCGCACCGAGACTCGTGTGTTTGATTTGCGCGCGCTGTCGCTGAGCAGCAAAGTGGACGTGCGCCTGGGCCGCGAAGGCAGCCCCGAGGGCGAAGGCTTCGAGAGCACGTCCAATACCTCCCTATCGGCGGGACAGCATGACGCGATGGCCGTCCTGCGCGCCAACATCGTGCCGTTCCTCACACGTTCCGGCGTGGTCGCCGAAGCGGTCGAGGGCTCCACTTCGATTGTCGTCACGGATACGCCCGAAGCGCTCGAGCGCGTCGCCCGCTACCTCGAGCGCGAGAACAAGGCGCTGACCCGTCGGGTGCGGCTGGTGTTCGAGGAAATCACGGTCGTTGCCAACGACGCCGTTTCGGGCGGCATCGACTGGAACATCGTCTACGCCGCGGCGGGAGCGGCGGCGCGGTTGTCGGTGCCTGGAGCCGGATCGGGCGGGGGCAGCCTGGAGGCTTCCGCGGCCAGGGGGCCATACCAAGGCTCTCAGGCCATCATCTCCGCGCTCAGCACCATGGGCGCGGTCGTGCGGCACAACAAGGTGCCCATCCTGACCCTGAACCGTCGTCCGGTTACGCATGCGGTAAGAACGACATTCAGCTACATCGACCGGGTGCAGAGCACTGCGGTCCCAGGCACCACGGCGGGGGGCGCCAACGGTACGCTGCCCGCGGTATCCATCAGCCAGAAGGAAGAAACGGTAGGTTCGTTCCTGACGCTGTTGCCGGACATCCAGGAGGACGGCCAGATCCTGTTGTCGCTGGCCTACGACAACGCGGTTGCCCAGCCCCTGAAGACCATCACGTTCGGCGAGCGCGGCAACCAGGTGCAGGTCCAGCAGGTCACGATCGACGGCAACGGCACGGTGCAGCAGGTCGAGCTGCGCCCCGGCCAGCCCATTATCGTTTCCGGTTTCGACCGCGGCCAGGAACAGCATGACCGCCAGCGGCTTGCGCCGAGTCTGCCGCTCATCACTGGCGGCCTGGACAGCGCCGCCTCGGAACGCACGACAACCCTGGTACTGGTAACCGCCCAGGTCGAGGAAGGGTACTAGGCATGGAACGCGTCCCTCCCACCTTGTTGCTTGAGGTTCCAGATACTGGCCGCAGCCTGGCGTTCGGCCTGCGCTGGTTCGCCCTGATCGGCTCCAACATTCCCGCGCTGGCCCGTTCGCGCGGGCGCCGCCTGCGGGCCAGCCACTATGTCGTGGGCGGGGCGCCGGCCATGGTGGCCGGCTATGGCCGCGTGCGCTCATCGTGGCGCAGCGGTCCGCGGGCGGGGCGGCGCAGGCAGGGGCACATCCAGGCTGCCGCGCAGTTGTACGCCTTGTTGTATCCGGACGGAGGCCATAGCCTGATCAGCCTGCCGGGCGGCGGGCATTGGCTGGTGGCGGCGCAGCGCGGCACCGTGCTGTCGCAGGCGGACAGGGTATACGCCACGCTCGACGAAGCCTTGCGTGAACAGGCGTTGTTGTGCGCCCGGCGCCCCGCGTTGCAGGCGCGGGACGCCGAGGAGGCCTGGGCCTTGCTGATGCAGGCGGCGGACCCGGCCGCGCAGTTGGTCGTCTTGTCCTCGCGCTGGGCCGAGCTGCCGCTCGCGTTCCGCTTGTTCCTGGCCTGCGTCGTGCTTGCCGCTGTCGCTCCGCCCATATGGGACGGTCTGCCCGCGCTGAGGCCGGACCGCGCATCGCCCGATTCGGCCGCTGCGCAGGACCTCCCGCCGCAGCGGGATCCGCATCTGACCCTGCTGCAAAACACTGTGGCCCACGCTCCCGCCGAAGTTGCACGCTTGCTGGACGGCGTCGGCAGGCTGCCCATACAGGTGCGCGGTTGGGCGCTGAGCCGCGCGCGCTGCCTTGCCGGGGAGCAGGCTTGGAACTGCTCCGCGGTCTATATCAGGGCGCACCCGCAGGCGGCCAACGATGTGCTGCACGCGCTGCGGCCCGCAGGCTGGCAGGTGACATTCCAGCCGCTGGAAGAAGCCACGCTGTCATGGCGCATGGCGTCCTCGCCGGTGATGCTTGCGGACCTGGCGCTGCCCTCATCGCTGCAGGTCGATACCGGGCTGATCGCTGCGCTGCAACGCATGCGGGCGGCGTTTACGTCGGTGATCCTCGCGGCCGCGTTGCCGCTGCCGTTGCCAGTGCAGTCTCAACCCGTCGCGGGCCAAATCGACGCCCCGATGCCGTTGCAACCTGCCATTCGCAGCCGCGCCATCACCTTGCGGGGACCGCTGCGTTCCTTCGCGCTTCTGGACGGTGCCGTCGCGGCGGCCAGATGGTCCCGCCTGTCGCTGGACATCCAGGCGCAACCCCGGCCCACATTGGTTTCCAGCACGCTGGTAGCCGAACTACAGGGAGAACTTTATGAACAGGAATAGGGGCGCCGCCACGCGCCCGAATCCCGCGGCAGGATTCATCGGGCGTCTGCTCTTGTCGGCCGCTTTGGTTCCGGCCGCTCATGGCCAACCGTCACCGCAAAGCGCCGACGAACCGCGGCCCTGGCCAGAGACGGAAACCGTGCGCGCCTTGCTACGCGCGGATGCTGCGGCCGCCCTGGCGGACTGCCGCGTCCCCGGTCTGTGCCGTCCCGGACCCGAGTCCGTGGCGCAGGCGACGCCGCCGGCCAGGGCATCGGACGATATCCGGGTGATGGCGATCTTCGGCCTCGCGCGCCGCTTGAGCGCCGATATCGCCGTCAATGGCGCCGTGCTCCGCTACCAGGCGGGCAGGGGCGAACCCGTCGCGGGAGCTGTCGATGGCCGCGCCTATCAGCTGCTAGCCATCGACGACAGTTGCGTAAGGCTGCGCCGCGGCGATACCGAACGCACCGCCTGCGTCGATGCGGGCAGGGGGCGGCCATGACTGTGCATGCCGTGCCGTCCGTCGCGGCGCATCGCGCGGTGGCGCTTTCCTCGGCGGCGGCTTGGGAGCCGCCTCAGCTTCAAACAGCCGACGACATCGCCCGTCTGCAGCCCGCGTTCGCGCGTGCGCTGGGGCGCGATTTCGACCTTGCGGCGCTCGCGGGCAGGCTGTGCCCCGTGTTGCTCGAAAGCGGCGAGGTCGCCGTGTTCGCGGTCAAGGATTACACGGAGGGCGACCAGATCGAAGAGGTCGAGCGCATGGTGCGGGCGCGCGGTTACCGGCTGGCGCAAGTGCCGCGCTATCAGTTGCCCGCGCCGCTGCTGCTGATGATCGCACGCGGCCAGCTGGCGGAGCCAGCGTGCGCCGGGCGCGGCAAGGAGCGGCAGGAAGAGCGCGCCTCGGCCCTCGCCGCAATGTTCCTGGATATCGTGCGCTGGGGCGTGGCGCAAGGAGCGAGCGACGTGCACATCAACGTCAACCGGCGGCGCGCTGCCTGCGAGATCCGCTACACCATCGGTGGGGAATACGTCAGTACGGAACGCTTTGCGGGCCTGTCCAATGCGACGCTGCTGGAGGTCCTGGCGGTGGCCTGGATGGATGTCAGGGGAGGCAACGGCGCGGTGTTCGACCCGGCGCTGGAGCAGCAAGGGCGCATCGGGCTGGACATCGATGGCGTGCCTATCGTGCTGCGCTGGGCCTCGTTGGCCGCCGATGCCGGACCCTCGGTCTGCTTGCGCATCTTGCGGCTGGACGCGACCGCCAACGCCGATCTCCTCGCGTTGGGCTATCTGCCCACGCAGGTCGAAACGCTGGCGCGGGCGCGCGAACGCGAGGGCGGGGCCATCGTGCTGGCGGGCGTGGTTGGCTCCGGCAAGTCAACCACCATCGCGACGCTGATGCGGGGCATCGCGCCCACGCGCAAGGCCATCACGCTGGAAGATCCGGTCGAATACGTCATCGACAACGCCTTGCAGAATACCCTGGGAGGCGCTTTGGCCGAATCCGCCTGGCCCGCGTTCGACGCCAAGCTCAAGACCATCAAGCGCTCGGCGATGAACGATCTGCTGATCGGCGAGATCCGGGACGCCGATACCGGCCGTGCGTTCATGGATCTGGCCGGCTCGGGCGTCAGCCTGTACACCACCACCCACGCCGCGGGCGCCGTGCTGATACCCGAACGCCTGGCGTCGGATTCGATCGGCGTGTCGCGCGATTTTCTGGCTACGCCAGGCATCCTCAAGTTGCTGGTCTACCAGACCTTGCTGCCGCGCTTGTGCAGCCATTGCTCGCTGCCCGTGGACAGTCTGTGGTCCAGATCCGCCGGGAGCGGTAAACGTCCCGAATGGCAGGCATGGTTGAAACGGTTGCAGCATGAGTTCCTGCTGGATCCTGGCGCGCTCCGGGTCAGGAATGCCGCAGGTTGCAGCGCTTGCAGGCGCCCGCAATTGCCTGAGTTGAACGGCATCGCAGGCCGTAGCGTGGCGGCGGAAATGCTCGAGCCCGAGCGCGTCGACGGCTTTCTTGAGCGGGTGCGTACGCGCGATAACGTGGGGCTCAAGCGTCAGGCCGAGGCCGCCGGGCCCACCGCCTGGCGCAGCGAGGCCGCGCGCGGCGCGCTAGCGCGGGACTGCGCCCTGTACAAGGTCAGCCGTGGCGAGGTCGATCCCCGCGTGCTGCTGCGCCGCTTCGACTTTCCAGCAGTCTTGCCTGCGCAGAGCGCTGGACCCGGCGGGGGCGGCCATGGCTGAGCCGCTGTTGGCGCGACCCTTCCTCGGCCTGCCTTCGGGTCGCACGCTGTCGCTGCGCCTGGACGCGCTGCGCTTTCGTGCGGGGCGAGCGGACTACTACGAGTATCTGGCCGACCTGGTCGAAGGAACGCAGGGCCGTAAGAATTTGCGCGACGTCTTCGAGGACGATGCGCGCCGTCATGGCGAGGATACCGTGCGCGGCCGGCTGTCGAGGCATTGGGCGGGCATGTATCTGGAGGCCGGCGGCGATCTGGGCGTGGCCTGGACGGACACGCTGCCGTCCAGCGAATGCGTGCTGCTCAGCTGCGTGCAGGAAGAAGGCGGCGATCTGTCCGCCGCGTTGCGGGACGTGGCAAGGGCTGTACGGCTGGCGTCGGATGCGTGGCTGGCGCTGGTCTCGGCCGCGGCGGCGGGCCTTGCGGCGGCAGCCGTCGCATTCGCCTTGCTGTGCGCCATTCCTTTTTTCAGCGTGCCGCGCTTGCAGCAGGTGTTCCAGGCCGTGCCGGCGGAGGAGTACGGCCGCATGACCCGCGCGCTGTTCGCGCTGTCCCAAGGCCTGAGGCAATGGCTGGCCTTGTGGCTGGTGCTGTTGTTGGGCCTGGCCTTGCTGTGCCTATGGTCGCTGCCGCGCTACACGGGCGCTGCGCGGCCGCGGCTGGACCGCTGGCTGCTCTGGAGGCTCTACCGCGATTTTCACGCCATCCGCTTTCTTGCGTTGCTGGCCGTGCTGGTCAGGCAGCACGGCGCGGCCGACACCCGCCTCAGGCGAGCCCTGGCCGTGCAGGCCCGGGATACGGTTCCCTGGATGCATGCGCATCTGCTGGACATGCTGGGACGGATAGACGGCGGCCAGACGGGGCCGGAGATTTTCGGCACAGGGCTGCTGGACGCGGATACCTGGTGGTACATGGCCGACATGATGGACGCTCTGGGCATGGAGGCCGGGCTTGCGCAGGTGCGGCTGCGCGTCGAGTCGCGCCTGCTGGCGCGGGTGCGTCGTCAAGCGTCGGTGTTGCGCTGGGCATTGCTGCTCACGTCCGTGGCCGGCGTGCTGGGCATCACGCTCTGGCATTACGCCGTGATCGACGAACTGCGCCAGGCGTTGACCAATTTCTATGCAAGCCAATAGGGGCTGCATCAGGCATGCGGCGCTTATCCGCCTGCGTGCTTTTTTCACGAGGAGAGCAAGCATGCACCAAGTCCACGCAGTCCCGTTACGCGCCAAGCGGCAGCGGGGCTTTTCATTGATGGAGGTGTCCATCGTCACCGCCATCGTCCTGTTGATCGCGATCGTTGGCATTCCGGCCATTGGCGCCTATGTCGTGGAGAACAAGGTTCCCAAAGTGGGCGAGGAATTGCAGCGTTTCATCGCCAGCATGAAGACCAATGCGCAAGGCGGCGGGGTCACGCCCTATGCCGGTCTGGACACGGGCGCCATGGCCAATGCGCTGCGGGAATCCAGCGTCCTGGCCGTCGACGGGACAGGGGGCGCGGCGCGCATTGCCCATGGCTTGGGCGGCAGCGGCGTCGGAGGCAATGGGGTGGTCGAGGTCGCCGCCGCCTCGTTTGGCAGCGCGGGGCAGGGTTCCGCATTCTCCATCAAGCTGACCAACGTCAGCCAGGCAGCATGCCCGTCGCTCGCCTCGGTGCTGCAACGGATGTCCGAGACCATCTCGATAGGCGGCGGGGGAGGCGGCCTCCGGGTCGTGAAGGATGCGTTCGCGACGCCCAGCGTGCCCTACCGCGCGGCCTTGGCTCAGGCCCAATGCAGCCCGGGCGACGTCAACACCTTTGTGTTCCTCGCAAAATGAGCCGGCTCGCGCGTATCCCGGCTGCTCGATCGCAGCGTGTTGCCGTGCGGCTGCGACAACGCGGCTTTTCGTTGCCGGGCTTGGTGGTGGCGCTGGCCTTGAGCGCCATGGCGGCCATCTGGGCCTCAGGCCAGGTGGTGCAGCGGATCGAAGATGCCGCTGCCCGTGCCGCCGGCGTATGGCTGACGCAGATCCGCCTGGCGGTAACGGCGGTGCTGGCGCGGCACTCCACCATCCTCGCCCAAGGAGACGTGCCCCGCAGCGAACAGGGGAGTCCGCTGTTCGCGGATCCACTGGCGCCCACCGTGGGTGAATTGCGCGGACTGGGGCTGTTGCCCGCCGATTTTCCCGACCGTTCCGCCCTGGGCTTCTCGGCTCAGATCCGGATCGCGCGCTCGCAGGCGTGCCCTGGCGAACGTTGCCGGATGGACGGACTGGTCTACAGCGCCACGCCTCTGATCAAAACGGGGACGCAAACGCCGGATCTGACCGCCATCGCCGCCGTGATCGATGCCGCTGGCGGCTACGCCGGGGCGGTGTGGCCGGCGACGCCGGGTCTGGTGCGCGGCGCGGCATTCAGTTTCGCCAATCCCCTGGCGTCCGGCGGGCCGGCCTATGCGCCGGGCACGCTCGCCCTGTGGGCGGGAGCCGGGACCGGCGGGCCGGATCTGGAGCGCTATGTCCGGATACGGGATACGCGCGATCCGCAGCTGCAGGGTGAACTGAGCGTTGCATCCTCGGCGCAGGTCGGCTCCTATCTGACGGTCGGCGCGCGCGCCAGCGTGGGGCAGTCATGTGGCGTCTCGTCCGGCACCATAGCCACCTCGGCACAGGGGGAACTGCTGACCTGCCAGTCCCAGGTCTGGGCACCGGCAAGCGGCGGCTTCGGCGGGGCGTTCAGCCTCAATTTCCCGTTTGGTTGCAACCGTTCCACAGTGAATCCCCGCACCGGCGCTTGCTCCTGCCCTGGCGGCTATACGCCCGTGGCAGTTTCCGGGCGGGACGACTGGAACGAGGCGATGGGCCGGACCACAGGTTACGTCTGCGTGCGCTGAGGCTGCCGTGCGGCCTCTTTTCCTGGGATGCCCGCCAACCCTCTATAATCAAAAATTCGCCTAAATTCTGCTTCGCCCACGATGAAATCCTCCGAGATTCGCCAGCAGTTTCTGCAATTCTTCAAGTCCAAGGGACACACCATTGTTCCCTCGTCGTCGCTCGTCCCCGGCAACGACCCGACCTTGCTCTTCACCAATTCGGGCATGGTCCAGTTCAAGGACGTCTTCACGGGCAAGGAATCGCGGTCCTATACGCGCGCCACGTCGTCGCAGCGCAGCGTGCGCGCCGGCGGCAAGCACAATGACCTGGAGAACGTGGGCTACACCGCCCGCCACCATACGTTCTTCGAAATGCTGGGCAATTTCAGCTTCGGCGACTACTTCAAGCGCGACGCCATCCAGTACGCCTGGGAGCTGTTGACCCAGGTCTACAAGCTGCCCGCCGAGAAGCTCTGGGTCACCGTCTACCAGGAAGACGACGAAGCCTACGACATCTGGGCCAAGGAAGTCGGCGTGCCGACCGAGCGCATCATCCGCATCGGCGACAACAAGGGCGCGCGCTACGCCTCGGACAACTTCTGGCAGATGGCGGACACCGGTCCTTGCGGCCCGTGCTCGGAAATCTTCTATGACCACGGTCCTGAAATCTGGGGCGGCCCCCCGGGATCGCCCGAGGAAGACGGCGACCGCTACATCGAGATCTGGAACCTGGTTTTCATGCAGTTCGAACGCGATGCCGCCGGCAATATGCCGCGCCTGCCGCGTCCCTGTGTTGATACCGGCATGGGCCTGGAACGCATCGCCGCCGTGCTGCAAGGCGTGCATTCCAACTACGAAATCGATCTGTTCCAGCACTTGATCGCCGCCGCTGCGCGCGAAACCGGCATCAAGAACCTGGAAGACAATTCGCTCAAGGTCATCGCCGACCACATCCGCGCCTGCTCGTTCCTGATCGTCGACGGCGTGATTCCCAGCAACGAAGGCCGCGGCTATGTGCTGCGCCGCATCGTCCGCCGCGCGCTGCGCCACGGCTACAAGCTGGGCCAGACCAAGCCGTTCTTCCATCGCCTGGTGCCGGACCTGGTCGCCGAAATGGGCGAGGCCTATCCGGAACTGGCGGCCACGGCCGACCGCGTCGCCCAGGTGCTCAAGCAGGAAGAAGAGCGCTTCGGCGAAACGCTGGAACACGGCATGCGCATCCTCGATTCGGCCCTGGCCAACGTGCCCAAGGGCGGTCAGCTGGACGGCACGACCCTGTTCACGCTGTATGACACCTACGGCTTCCCGGTGGACCTGACGGCCGACATCTGCCGTGAACGCGAAGTGGATGTGGACATGGCCGGCTTCGAGGTCGCCATGGAGCGCCAGCGCGACCAAGCGCGCGCCGCCGGCAAGTTCAAGATGGCCGAAGGCTTGAGCTACGAAGGCGCGGACACGCGCTTCGAAGGCTACGAAAAGCTCGAGCTGGATGGCGTCAAGGTCACGGCCCTGTACGTCGACGGCACGCAGGTGCAGCAGGTCAAGGCGGGCCAGAGCGCGGTCGTCGTGCTGGACGCCACGCCGTTCTACGCGGAGTCGGGTGGGCAGGTTGGGGACACCGGCCTGCTGGAAGCCGACGGCGTGCGTTTCGCCGTGGCCGACACCCTGAAGATCCAGGCCGGCGTTTTCGGCCATCACGGCGAGCTGGAGTCCGGCACGCTGTCCGTGGGCGATACGCTGCTTGCCCGCGTGGACGCCGTCCGCCGCGCCCGCACCGTGCGCAACCACTCGGCCACCCATCTGATGCACAAGGCGCTGCGCCAGGTGCTGGGCGCGCACGTGCAGCAGCGCGGTTCGCTGGTGGATCCGGACAAGACCCGCTTCGACTTCGCCCAGGACGCCCCGCTGACGGCCGAGCAGATCGCGCGCGTCGAAGCCATCGTCAACGCCGAGATCCTGGCCAACCAGCCTACCGTGGCGCAGGTCATGGGCTATGACGACGCGGTCAAGGGCGGCGCCATGGCGCTGTTCGGCGAAAAATACGGCGACACCGTCCGCGTGCTCGATATCGGCTTCTCGCGCGAACTCTGCGGTGGCACGCACGTCAGCCGCACGGGCGACATCGGCCTGTTCAAGATCGTGTCCGAAGGCGGCGTGGCCGCGGGCGTGCGCCGCGTCGAAGCCATCACCGGCGACAACGCGCTGGCCTGGGTGCAGAACCAGAATGCCTTGCTGACCCAGGTTGCCGGCATGCTGCGTAGCACGCCGGCGGATCTGCCGGCGCGCATCGCGCAGGTGCAGGAACAGGTCAAGAGCCTTGAAAAGGATCTGGAACAGTCGCGCAACAAGCTTGCCGCCAGCGCCGGCAACGACCTGGCGACCAGCGCCGCGGTTGAGGTCAAGGGCATCAAGGTCCTGGCTGCCAGCATCGGCGATGTGGACCCCAAGGCCTTGCGCGGCATGGTCGACAACCTCAAGGACCGCCTGAAGCCCGCGGTCGTGCTGCTGGCCACGGGTTCGGCCGACGGCAAGATCAGCGTGGTGGGCGGCGTCACCGCCGACCTGACCGGCCGTGTCAAGGCGGGCGACCTGGTTGGTTTCGTGGCGGCCCAGGTGGGCGGCAAGGGTGGCGGCCGTCCGGACATGGCCATGGGCGGCGGCACCGACCTGGCGGCCTTGCCCGCGGCGATCGCCAGCGTGCAGAAATGGGTGGACGAGCGTCTGTGATGAGCGGCGCGGATACCAGTCTTGATGGCGGCGCGCAGGCGCCGTCCTTCGAGCAGGAAGTCGATGCCAGCGGCTTGACCTGCCCGCTGCCCATCCTGCGCGCCAAGAAGGCCTTGGCGCAGATGGCCAGCGGCGAAGTGCTGCGCGTCATCACCACGGATCGCAACGCAATCCGCGACTTCCAGGCCTTTGCTCGCCAGACGGGCAATGCGCTGGTCGCACAACAGGAGGTCGACGGCCGCGGAGTGCATTTCCTGCGGCGGCGCTGACCGTAGCCAGCAGTACTCCCCATGCGAAAGGCCCGCCGCAAGGCGGGCCTTTCGCATGGGGAGAGTGCCGATTACTTGCGGATGGCGGCGGCGACAGCCCGGGTGATCGTGAAGTCCACCAGATCGCCTTCCTTCAATTGCTGCAGGCGCGCCTGCAAGGCGGGATCCTGGACCTGGATGGTGCGCATGCCCCCTTGCGGTCCCTTCAATGTCACCAGGTTGGCGCTCTTGTTGATGTGCCAGATTTCGGCGGTGATGGTGGTCTGACGCCCGGCTGCGCCGCCGGGCATGGCTCCCTTGGCGTTGCGGGTTGCCGCGGTTTCGGTCTTCACTTCCGGAATGCCGGACCCGGCCGGGCGGACGTCCACAGCCACCGACTCGTAGTAGTCGAGGGTCAGCGTGTCGCCAGGCTTGATCTGCTGGAAGTTGCGGACATTGGGGCCAGCCTGGATGTCCACGCTATTGCCGTTTTCGCCTTGCAGCGTGATGGTCCGGGTGGCTGGATCCACTGCGGTGACCTTGCCGGAGGCGGTCGTCAGGGCGGCGCCCACGACTCGGGCCGAGGCGGCAAGCGGCATGGCCAACGTACCCGCCAGCAAGCCCGCCAGGGCCAGGCGCGCAACAGGGGTGAAGACTGATTTCTGGTTCTTCATGGTGGTGCACCCTCCGGTTAGAGGAAGTTGGGGAAAAAACGCCGAAAAAATGGGGGAGCAGGTGGCCGAAAGGCCGCTCTCAGGGGGATGGTTTGAAGCCGGTGCGGTGGCGGCGCCGTGGGCAGGCGGCAGGGAAGATCAAAGCGCGGGGTCTTGCGTAGGTCGACATAAAACCGATCTCCTCAATCGGGTTATTTCTTCACACGCACTGAGTTCTGACGCACTAAGACAAGCAAGAGAGGGGCAGGGCGGCTACACTTCGAACTGCGGCGCGGGCCCTGGCCCGTGTTTGTAGAATACCCGGATGTGGTGTTTTAGGATACAAATCGCGCCGCTACGCACAATTCAGCACTGCTATTTGCCAGCCGGCCTGTTTAAGTGCTAGAATTTCCCGTTTTTCACAACTAATTCAAGGGATTACCTATGGTGGTGATTCGCCTGGCCCGCGGTGGGTCCAAGAAGCGTCCGTTTTACAACCTGGTGGCCACCGATTCGCGTAACCGTCGCGACGGCCGTTTCATCGAGCGCGTGGGTTTCTACAACCCCGTAGCCAGCGAAGGCACGGAAGCCCTGCGCATTGCGCTGGATCGCGTGCAGCACTGGACCAGCAACGGCGCCCAACTGTCGCCCGCTGTCGAGCGTCTGGTCAAAGAATACTCGGCCAAGGTTTCCGCCGCGGCTTAATTGCCCGCGTCGCAGACCAAGCCCTGAGCTTTACCGCGCTTTAAAAGCTGCCATTCATAGCTGCTTCATAGTTACCAAGAGCACGATACATGCCTGATGCCGCAACCTCCAACGCGGCGCCGACGGATTTGATCGAGCTGGGCCGCATCAGTGCAGCCTACGGTGTGAAAGGCTGGGTCAAAGTGCAGCCGCATTCGGCCAATGCCGAAGTGCTGCTCTCAGCATCTCAATGGTGGTTGACTCGCCCTGTGCCTGAATTGGCGCGGGGCGTTGTCGCGTCTGCGCCTGTCGCGTACAAGGTCGTGCAAGTCCGTTCGCAAGGGGCCACCGTGGTGGCCCAGTTGGCGGGCATTGCGGATCGCGATCAGGCCGAAGCCCTGCGCGGTTGTTCCGTGCAGGCGCCGCGGGGATCCTTCCCTGCGCCAGAGGAAGACGAATACTACTGGGTCGATCTCATCGGTTGCGCGCTGTACACCAGCGCCGATGGTGAGCCTGCGCTCTTGGGCGTGGTCGACGAGGTTCTCGACAACGGCGCTCATGCCGTGCTGAGGGTCTTGCGCCAGAAGGCTGGGGCTGAAGGCCCCGAGCCCGTCCTGAACGCCAAGGGCCGGCCCGCCGAAATGCTTGTTCCGTTCGTGCGCGCGCATATACACGCCGTCGATCTGTCAGCTCGCCGCATAGACAGCGACTGGCCGGCGGATATTTGATGCGTATAGACGTCGTTACGCTCTTTCCCGAAATGTTCGGGGTAGTGCGGGACCTGGGTGTCACCGGCCGGGCGCATGCCCAGGGCCGGTGGTCCCTGCATGCCTGGAATCCCCGTGATTTCACGCACGACGTGCACCGTACCGTGGACGACCGCCCCTACGGCGGCGGCCCCGGCATGGTGATGATGGCGGGGCCTCTGGAAGCCGCCGTCAACGCCGCCCAGGACGCGCGCGCCGCGCTAGGCCTGGGTCGCGCCCCTGTCGCGCTGCTGGCTCCGGTCGGCCGGCGCTACGATCAGGCGGGCGCCGAATCCCTGGCGGCAAGCGAGGGGCTCATCCTCATTTGCGGCCGCTACGAAGGCGTGGACCAGCGCTTCATTGCGCGCTGCGTCACGCAGGAAATCTCGCTGGGCGATTTCGTGCTGTCTGGCGGAGAGATCGCCGCGCTCGCCGTGATCGACGCCGCCGTGCGGCTGTTGCCCGGCGTGCTCAACGATGGCGAGTCCGCGCTGCAGGATTCGTTCAACGACGCCTTGTCTGGCCTGCTGGATAGTCCGCACTACACGCGCCCCGAAGTTTACGAAGGCGAGCCCGTGCCCGGGCCCTTGCTTAGCGGGCATCACGCGAACATCGCCCGCTGGCGGCGTGAGCGTTCGCTGGAGTTGACCGCGGCGCGGCGTCCTGAATTGATTGAGGCTGCTCGCGAAAAAGGGGCGCTCACCCTGGCCGACGAGCGTTATCTGGCCGAGCTGGCGGGCAAGCTGCTGCCGGAACCAGCCAAGCGGCGCCGGCCATCCCGGCCCAAGCCGCCCGCGACTTCCTGACGCTTCCTTTTCGGATGAAATAAAAAACCCCGGAACAACGTTCCGGGGTTTTTTGTTTCCAGTGCTGGGATGGGGTTTAGTTGCCCAGCTTGGTGCGCTGTTCACGCACCTTGTCCAGGGTTTCGCCGAACTGCGCCATGCGCGCCTTTTCCTGTTCGACCACGGCGGCCGGCGCACGTTCGACGAAGCTGGCGTTCGACAGCTTGCCGTTGGCCTTGGCGATTTCGCCTTCCAGGCGCGCGATTTCCTTGTCCAGGCGCACGCGTTCCGCTGCTACGTCGATTTCGACGTGCAGCATCAGGCGGCTGCCGCCCACGACCTGGACCGGCGCGCCGGCGTCGGGCAGGGCGTCGAGCACCTCGACCTGACTCAGCTTGGCCAGCGCGGCCAGGTATGGCGCGTTGCGGGTGAGGGTGGGGGCATCGCCCTGCGCGCACAGCGGCACCTTCTGGGCGGGCGACAGGTTCATTTCGCCGCGCAGCGCACGCACGGCTTCGACCTGCGCCTTCAGTTCGGCCACGTCGGCTTCGGCGGCGGTGTCGATCGCGGCGGGGTTGGCCTGCGGGTAGGGCTGGACGCTGACGCTGTCGGCGACGCCTTCCTTGCGCTTGCCGGCCACCAGCGACACCTTTTGCCAGAGCTCTTCCGTGATGAACGGAATGATCGGGTGCGCCAGGCGCAGCACGCCTTCCAGGACGCGGATCAGCGTGCGGCGCGTGCCCAGTTGCTGGGCCGGCGTGCCGGTCTGGATCTGGACCTTGGCCAGTTCCAGGTACCAGTCGCAGTACTCGTCCCACACGTAGCGGTAAAGCGAATTGGCGATGTTGTCGAAGCGGTAGTCGGCAAAGCCGCGCGCCACGTCGGCTTCCAGCGCTTGCAGCTGGCTGACGATCCAGCGGTCCACAAAGGATGTTTCGCCGGTTTCCGGGCCAGTCAGATCGTGGCCTTCGGTGTTCATCAGCACGAAGCGCGTGGCGTTCCACAGCTTATTGCAGAAGTTGCGGTAGCCCTCGCAGCGCTTCAGGTCGAAGTTGATGTTGCGACCCAGCGTGGCGTAAGCCGCCATGGTGAAGCGCAGCGCGTCGGTGCCGAAGGCCGGGATGCCGTCCGGATATTGGCGGCGGGTGGCCTTTTCGATGGCGCCGGCCTGCTTCGGATTCATCAGGCCGTAGGTGCGCTTGACCACCAGGCCGTCCAGGTCGATGCCGTCGATCAGGTCGACCGGATCCAGCGTGTTGCCCTTGGATTTGCTCATCTTCTGGCCGTCCGCGTCGCGGATCAGGCCGTGCACGTAGACGTGCTTGAACGGGATGTGGCCGGTCAGGTGGGTGGTCAGCATCACCATGCGCGCCACCCAGAAGAAGATGATGTCAAAGCCCGTGACCAGCACGCTGGACGGCAGGTAACGCTGCAGGTCCGGCGTGTTTTCCGGCCAGCCCAGCGTGGTGAAGGGAACCAGGCCCGACGAGAACCAGGTGTCCAGCACGTCCGGGTCGCGCTTGAGCTCGCCAGTCACGCCGGCCGCGCGGGCCTGCGCCGTGGCTTCGGCTTCGTCGTGCGCGACGAAGACCTGGCCGTCTTCCGAGTACCAGGCCGGAATCTGGTGGCCCCACCAGAGCTGGCGCGAAATGCACCAGTCCTGGATGTTGTTGAGCCACTGGTTGTAGATGGTGGTCCAGTTGTCCGGATAGAACTGGATGCGGCCGTCGGCCACGACTTCCAGTGCAACCTCGGTAATGCTCTTGCCCGGATTCAGCGTGCCTTCGGGGGCGGGCTTGCTCATCGCCACGAACCACTGGTCCGTCAGCATCGGCTCCAGCACGACGCCGGTGCGGTCGCCCTTGGGCTGCATCATCTTATGCGCCTCGACCTTGACCAGATAGCCTTCGGCTTCCAGTTGCGCGACCACGGCCTTGCGGGCCACGTAGCGCTCCATGCCCTGGAACTGCGCGGGGCCGTTCTCGTTGATGTGGGCATCCAGCGTGAAGATCACGATCATGGGCAGATCGTGGCGCAGCGCGCAGGCGTAGTCGTTGAAGTCGTGGGCGCCAGTGATCTTCACGCAGCCCGTGCCGAACTCGGGGTCGACGAAATCATCGGCGATGATGGGAATGTTGCGGTCGCACAGCGGCAGTTCGACAAGCTTGCCGACCAGGTGCTTGTAGCGCGGGTCTTCGGGGTGCACGCACAGCGCGCCGTCGGCCAGCATGGTCTCCGGGCGGGTGGTCGCGATGGTCAGGCCGCGCAGCGTGACGGTCTGGCCGTCCTTGTCGACGATGGTTTGCGGACCATCGACGAAGGGGTAAAGGATGTGCCACATGTGGCCGTCGGTTTCCTCGGAAACCACTTCCAGGTCGGATACGGCCGTCAGCAGCTTCGGATCCCAGTTGACCAGGCGCTTGCCGCGGTAGATCAGTCCCTGTTTATGCAGGCGCACGAAGGTTTCCACCACGCCGCGCGACATGCGGTCGTCCATGGTGAAGTACTCGCGCGGCCAGTCGGCCGAAGCGCCCAGGCGGCGGACCTGGCTGGTGATCGCGTTGCCGGATTTTTCCTTCCATTCCCACACTTTTTCCACGAATTTCTCGCGGCCGAGGTCGTGGCGGGAAACCTTCTCGGCGTCCAGCTGTCTTTCAACCACGATCTGCGTGGCGATGCCGGCGTGGTCGGTGCCGGGGATGAATACGGTGTCGTCGCCCAGCATGCGGTGGTAGCGCACCAGGCCGTCCATGATGGTCTGGTTGAAGGCGTGGCCCATGTGCAGGGTGCCCGTCACGTTGGGCGGCGGGAACTGGATGACGTAGGGCTGGCTTTCGGTCCCCGTTTTTACATGCTGGCCCGCCTGGAAGTACCCACGCTTGTCCCACTCGGCGTACCAGCGGGATTCCAGCGCGGAGGGTTCGAAGCTCTTGGAGAGTTCCTGGGTGTCGCTCGCGGCGTTCGCGGCGTTCGGGGGAGCAGCTTGAGTCATTGCAGGGTTCCGGCAAACAGGGGCGCCCGGGTTAGGGACGCGGGCGGCAAACCGCACATTTTAAGATGTAATGCGGTCTTCTCAGCGTGTTAGAATACCGGGTTACTGTAAACCTTTTAGAAGTCCCTGAATTCATTGAGGATTCCGGGTGAGTCCGACAGGTAGGCAGTGTCGAATCCCTGCCTTGGACCAGTGGTTCGGGACGGCCCGAAACATGCATTCGTTTCGGACCGCCCCGTGCGCCAACAGCGCGATGACGCTTCAAGGGTGACACCGACAAGCGCAGATCCACGCCAGGCAATTCACAGAAACCAAGTCAGAAATCAGTTTTTGGAGTTCTTATGTCCATTCAACGCACCCTCTCGATCATCAAGCCCGACGCCGTCGCCAAGAACGTCATCGGCCAGATCGTCGGCCGTTTCGAACAAGCCGGCCTGAAGGTCATCGCCGCCCGCCTGGCCCAGCTGTCGCGCGCCGACGCCGAGCGTTTCTACGCCGTGCACAAGGAACGCCCCTTCTTCAAGGACCTGGTCGACTTCATGATCTCCGGCCCGGTGTTCGTGCAAGTGCTGGAAGGTGAAGACGCCATCCTGAAGAACCGCGACCTGATGGGCGCCACCGACCCCAAGAAGGCGGCTCCTGGCACCATCCGCGCCGACTTCGCCGACAGCATCGACGCCAACGCCGTGCACGGCTCGGACGCTCCGGAAACGGCCGCTGTCGAAGTCGCTTTCTTCTTCCCCGAAATCAACATCCACAGCCGTTGATTCTCGCGGAACATCTGTTCTAGCTTTTGAGTTTTACCCAGGTCATGGAATCCGTCGAACGAATCAATCTGCTGGGGCTTGACGGCTCCGCCCTGTCCGAACTGGTCGGAAAGTGGGGCGGCAAGCCGTTTCGGGCCCGCCAGTTGCAGCGCTGGATGCACCAGCGCGGCGCCGATTCGTTCGACGCCATGACCGACCTGGCCCGCGAATTCCGCGGCCAGCTTGCGCAGCATTGCCGCATCGAGGCTTTGCCCGTCAACATCGAGCAGCGCTCGACCGACGGCACCCGCAAGTGGCTGTTCGACGTGGGACAGGGCAATGCCATCGAGACCGTCTTCATTCCCGAGGACGACCGCGGCACGCTATGCATTTCCAGCCAGGCCGGATGCGTGGTGAACTGCCGCTTCTGCTCGACCGGGCACCAAGGCTTCAACCGCAACCTGAAGACCAGCGAGATCATCGGCCAGCT
Source organism: Achromobacter aegrifaciens (assembly GCF_902859965.1). Lineage (NCBI taxonomy): Bacteria > Pseudomonadati > Pseudomonadota > Betaproteobacteria > Burkholderiales > Alcaligenaceae > Achromobacter > Achromobacter aegrifaciens. The sequence continues at coordinate 71,310 of NZ_CADIKO010000007.1, read as the reverse complement.
GTGGTGGGCCAAGCGCGTGCTGGAGGCCGACATCGGCACCGCCCGCCTGGAAAGCGCCCGCGCCACCGAAGACACCCGCGTCATCAGCAACGTGGTCATGATGGGCATGGGCGAACCCCTGCTCAACTACGACCAGGTCCTGCCCGCCTTGCGCCTGATGCTGGACGACAATGCCTATGGCCTGTCGCGCCGCCGCGTCACCGTATCCACCTCCGGCGTGGTCCCCATGATGGACCGCCTGTCGCAGGACTGTCCCGTGGCCCTGGCCGTGTCCCTGCATGCGCCGAACGATGCGCTGCGCGACGAGCTGGTGCCGCTGAACAAGAAATATCCGCTGAAGGAGTTGCTGGCGGCCTGCGAACGTTATCTGGCGTTCGCCCCGCGCGACTTCATCACTTTTGAATACTGCATGCTGGACGGCATCAACGATACCGACCAGCACGCCAAGGAACTGATCCAAATTGCACGCCAGCTGCGCTGCAAGCTCAATCTGATCCCGTTCAATCCCTTTCCCGAGTCCGGCCTGAAGCGCTCGAACTCGGCGCGGGTGAAGGTGTTTGCGCAGCGTCTGATGGACGCCGGCATCATCACCACCGTCCGCAAGACCCGGGGTGACGATATCGATGCGGCCTGTGGCCAACTGGCCGGAGAAGTGCGCGACCGTACCCGGATCACCGAACGGAACGCCGCACAGCGCCAGACCATACCAATTAAACAGGTGCACGCATGACGCAGGATTTCGCTTCGGCAGTTTCAGAAACGCCCGCAGGCGCTGCGGGAGGCATCGGCTCGGCATTGCGCGCGCTGCGCCAGTCCAAGGGCTGGTCGCTCGACGAAGTGTCCAGTCGCATCAAGTTTTCCACGAAGCAGATCGAAGCCCTGGAAAACGAGCAGTGGGCCAACCTGCCCACCGGCGTTTCGCTGCGCGGCCTGGTACGCAACTATGCGCGTCTGCTGGGCGCGGACTCGCAAACCATCGTCGATTCGCTCGACCCCAAGGCGCGCGTCACCGGCCCGGTGAAGCTCAGCCCGGGCGCGCTGCATTCGGCGCATTCCATTCCCCAGTCAGGCGCCGACGACGATCGTTCGTCCTCGACCTCCTGGGGCTGGCTCATTGCCATCGTGCTGGTGCTGGCCGCCGGCGTGGCGTATGCCTTCTGGCAAGGCTGGCTGCCGCAGCACTGGCTGCCGTCGGACTGGCTGCCGAAGTCGACCAAGTAACAACCCGGTTCCACCGATGCAAGAATCCTCTCTGCCTTGCCAGGATGCCCCGCCTCCCTCCGTGGGGGCGGCTGAGCGCCGCGCCACGCGTTCGGTGGCGGTGAAGTGGGGCGACCGTGTCGTGAAGATCGGCGGCGACGCCCCGGTCGTGGTCCAGTCCATGACCAACACCGACACGGCGGACGCCATTGCCACCGCCATCCAGGTCAAGGAGCTGGCCCAGGCCGGCTCCGAGCTGGTGCGGATCACGGTGAACACCCCTGAAGCCGCGCGTGAAGTCATCGCCATCCGCGAACAGCTCGACCGCATGGGCGTGAACGTGCCGCTGGTGGGCGATTTCCACTACAACGGCCACAAGCTGCTGACCCAGTTCCCGGAATGCGCGCAAGCGCTGTCCAAGTACCGTATCAACCCCGGCAACATGGGCGGGGGCAAGCGCCGCGACGACAACTTCGCGCAGATGATCGAAGTGGCCTGCCGCTACGACAAGCCGGTGCGTATCGGCGTGAACTGGGGCAGCCTGGATCACGAACTGATGGCGCGCAAGATGGACGAGAACAACCTGCGCGCCCAACCGTGGGAAGCGCAGGCCGTGATGCGCGATGCCTTGGTGGTGTCCGCCATCAGCAACGCACAGCGCGCCGAAGAGCTTGGTCTGCGGCGCGACGCGATCATCCTGTCCTGCAAGGTCAGCCACGTGCAGGACCTGATCGCGGTCTATCGCGACCTGTCCGCGCGTTGCGACTACCCGCTGCATCTGGGCCTGACCGAAGCCGGCATGGGCAGCAAGGGCATCGTGGCCTCCACCGCCGCGCTGGCCGTGCTGCTGCAGCAGGGCATCGGCGACACCATCCGCATCTCGCTCACGCCCGAACCCGGCGGCGACCGCAGCCGCGAAGCGATCGTGGCGCAGGAAATCCTGCAGACCATGGGTCTGCGCGCGTTCACGCCCATGGTCGTCGCCTGCCCCGGCTGCGGCCGCACCAGCAGCACGTTCTTCCAGGAACTGGCCGACAGCATCCAGACCTACCTGCGTCGCCAGATGCCGCTCTGGCGCGCCCAGTATCCCGGCGTCGAAAGCATGAACGTCGCGGTCATGGGCTGTGTGGTCAACGGGCCGGGCGAAAGCCGCCATGCCGATATCGGCATCAGCCTGCCCGGCACTGGCGAAGTGCCGGCGGCGCCGGTGTTCGTCGACGGCGAACGCACGGTCACGCTCAAGGGCGACCATATTGCCGAAGAGTTCCAGGCCATTGTCGAAGACTACGTCGCGCGCCGCTATGGCGCGCCTGCCTCTCACTAAAGTAAGGGTGTGGCTGCTAGCGCGCTTGCCGGCGCGCGATGCGGCATGATCAAGATGACTCAAGCTTTCCAGAAAGTCGCCGCCATACGCGGCATGAATGATCTGTTGCCAGGGGCCAGCGCCCGCTGGGAGCAATTCGAGGAAATCGTGCGCGGCTGGCTGCGCGGCTACGGCTATCGCAATGTGCGTACGCCCGTGCTTGAGCATACGCGCCTGTTCGCGCGCGGCATCGGCGAAGTGACCGATATCGTCGAAAAAGAGATGTACACCTTCACCGATGCGCTCAACGGCGAATCGCTGACCATGCGTCCGGAAATGACCGCGGGCATCGTGCGCGCGTCCATCGAGCACAACCTGCTCTATGACCGCCCGCAGCGCGTCTATTCCATCGGCCCCGTGTTCCGCCACGAGCGCCCACAGCGCGGCCGCTACCGCCAGTTCCACCAGATCGACGTCGAGGCCCTGGGCTTTGCCGGTCCCGACGTGGACGCCGAACTCATCGTCATGCTGGCCCGCCTCTGGAAGCTGCTGGGCCTGACCGACGTGCGCCTGGAGCTGAATTCGCTGGGCCAGCCGGCCGAGCGTGCCGCTCACCGCGCCGCCTTGATCGAGCACCTGGAAAAGCACCGCGACATCCTGGACGAAGACGGCCAGCGCCGCATGTACAGCAACCCGCTGCGCGTCCTCGACACCAAGAACCCCGCCATGCAGGAAATGGCCGACAGCGCGCCGCGCCTGTTCGACTTCCTGGGCGAGGAGTCGCGCGCGCACTTCGACGGCGTGTGCCAGCGCCTGGCCGACGCCGGTATCGAATATCGCCTGAATCCGCGCCTGGTGCGCGGGCTGGACTACTACAACCTCACGGTGTTCGAGTGGGTCACCGACCGCCTCGGGTCCCAGGGCACCGTGTGCGGCGGCGGCCGCTACGACGGCCTGATCGAGCTGCTGGGCGGCAAGCCCGCGCCCGCGGTGGGCTTTGCGATCGGCATGGAGCGCCTGCTGGACCTTTGGGAGCAGAGCGTGCAGGTGGAACAGCCGGCCGAGTGCGACGTCTACGTCGTGCACCAAGGCGAAGAGGCGCAGCGCCTGGCCGCCCGGGTCGGTGAAGACCTGCGCGATGCCGGCCTGTCGGTCATCGTGCATGCGGGTCCCGCAAGCTTCAAGTCGCAATTCAAGCGCGCCGATGCCAGCGGCGCCCGTGTTGCGGTTATTCTTGGCGCCGACGAAGTGGCTGCGCAGACGGCCAGCGTCAAGTTCCTGCGCGCCGAGGCGCAGGGCGAATCGGCCCAACAGCAAGTCCCGTTGGCGGGATTGGCCGACGTATTGAATAACAAGGGTTAATGCATGGCATACGATCTCGAAGAACAGGAAAAACTCGACGCAATCAAGGCGTGGTGGGCGCGCTACGGCACCCTGGTGGTCACGCTGGTGGCGGCGGTGGCGCTGGCCTGGGGCGGCTGGTGGGGCTGGAAGGCCTACCAATCGCACCGCGCCAACCAGGCCATGGGCTACTTCGAAGCGCTGGAAGACGCGGCGCGTCTGGGTGGCGCCGATTCCTCGGTCCGCATCAAGACCGCCGCGGCCACGCTGCGCGAGCAGTATCCGTCCACCGGCTACGCCGCGCGCGGCGCGCTGGTGGCGGCCCAGGCGCTGCAGGCCCAAAAGGATGACGCCGGCGCCCGCGAGCAGCTGGAATGGCTGGCTGCCCAGGGCAAGAACCCGTCGATGCAGTCGGTGGCGCGCCTGCGCCTGGCCGGCATGCTGCTGGACCAGAAGCAATACGATGCCGCCCTGGCGCAGCTGAACAACCCGCCGGCAGCCTTCGCCGCCTTGTACGCGGATCGCCGCGGCGATATCCTCGCCGCGCAGGGCAAGCGCGAGGAAGCGCGCGCCGCCTGGCAAAGCGCCATCGATGGCCTGGGTACGGCAAATCCCTTGACCCAGGTTGTGCAACTGAAACTGGATGCCCTGAGCGGAGCGTGACTGTAATGCGTAAATTTGCACCTGGCCGTACGTGGCGTGGCGCCGTTTGCCTGGCGGGCTTGCTCGCCCTGGGCGGATGCGGCATGTTCTCCCATGATGACGGCCGCTACGATCCCGCGCCCCTGACCGAATACAAGGCCGGCATGTCCGTGCGCCAGGTCTGGAGCGTCTCGGTCGGCAGCGGTTCCGGACTGGGCTTTGCGCCCACGGTGTTGGGCGACGCCATCTACGCCGCCACGCCCGATGGTTCGGTCGGCAAATTCGACCTGCAAAGCGGCCGCGCCATCTGGAAGGCCAGTGTCGACGGCAAGTTGTCCGCCGGCGCCGGCAGCGATGGCACCACCACCGCTGTGGCCTCGCCGAACGGCGACGTCATTGCCTTTGACGACACCGGCAAGGTGAAGTGGAAGGTTCGTGCCACCAGCGACGTGACCATTCCGCCCGTCGTGGGCTATGGCATCGTCGTGGTCCGCAGCGGCGACTACCGCATCCAGGCCTTCGACGCCAACAGCGGCGAACGCGTCTGGAACGTGCAGCGTCCCGGCCCCTCGCTGGCTCTGCGCAGCGTGTCGCAGATGGTCCTGGCCGAAGGCCTGGTCATTACCGGCCTGCCGGGCGGCAAACTGATGGCCATTGCCTCCAATAGTGGTAACGTGCAATGGGAAGGCACCGTGGCGACGCCGCGCGGCGCCAGCGACCTGGAGCGCCTGACCGACGTGGTCGGTGCGCCCCGTATCGCGGGCAATCTGCTTTGCGGCGTGGCCTACCAGGGACGTATCGTCTGCTTCGACGTCACGGCCGGCGGCCGCCCGATGTGGGCCAAGGACTTCTCCAGCGTCAGCGGCTTGTCGCTGGACGAGCGCTTCGCCTATGCGGCGGACCAGAACAGCGTGATCAACGCTTTTGCGCTGGATAATGGCGGCAACGTCTGGAAGCAGGCGGCCTTGAAGAACCGCCAGGTCACCGCGCCCGCCATGCTCGGCGGTGCGTTGGCAGTGGGCGACCTGGACGGCTACGTGCATTTCCTGTCGCGCAGCGACGGCAGCCTGATGGCGCGCCTGTCGGTGGGCGGTGGTCCAGTGGTTTCGCCGCCGCAGACTACTTCCCAAGGTGTGCTGGTCCAGACGGGTAATGGCAACCTCGTCCTGATCGGCGCCAACTAAAACCTATAGAACAAAGCCTTACACCGTGTCTTTCAAGCCTGTCGTCGCCCTGGTCGGCCGCCCCAATGTGGGGAAGTCGACCCTATTCAACCGCCTGACGCGATCGCGCGCCGCGCTGGTGGCCGATTACTCCGGCCTGACCCGCGATCGCCATTACGGCGAGGGCAGGGTAGGCGAGATCCCCTTCATCGTCATCGATACCGGTGGTTTCGAGCCCGTCGCCAAGGACGGCATCCTGCTGGAGATGGCCCGCCAGACCCGGCAGGCCATCGCCGAGGCCGATGTCGTGGTGTTCCTGGTTGATGCCCGTGCGGGCATCAATGCCCATGACCACGAAATCGCCCAGCTGCTGCGCAAGTCCGGGCAGCAGCGCGTGTTGCTGGCGGTGAACAAGGCGGAAGGCATGGGCGCCAGCGGCGCCATTTCCGAGTTCCATGAGCTCGGGCTGGGTCAGCCTTATCCGATTTCCGCGGCGCACGGCGATGGCATCGTTGACCTGATCGAGCTGGCGCTCCAGGACCTGGCCGAGCCGCCCGCCGAAGAAGACGCATTCGAAGAGGCTGAGCACGATCACCGCATCAAGCTGGCCATCGTCGGCCGTCCCAACGTGGGCAAGTCCACACTCATCAATACCCTGATGGGCGAAGAGCGCGTGATCGCGTTCGACATGCCGGGCACGACCCGCGACGCCATCGAGATCGACTTCGAGCGCGACGGCCGCCGCTACACGCTGATCGATACCGCAGGCCTGCGCAAGCGCGGCAAGGTATTCGAGGCGGTCGAGAAGTTCTCCGTCATCAAGACGCTGCAGGCCATCGAGGCCAGCAACGTCGTGCTGCTGATGCTGGACGCGCAGACCGAGATCTCCGAGCAGGATGCGCACATTGCAGGCTTCGTGCTGGAAACGGGCCGCGCCGTGGTCGTGGCCATCAACAAATGGGATGGCCTGGACGGCGAAGCCAAGGAACGCATCGAACGCGAATTCCAGCGCAAGCTGCGCTTCCTGTCGTTCGCGCGCATGCACACCATTTCGGCGCTGCGCGGGCAGGGCGTGAAGCCCTTGCTCAAGTCGATCAACGCGGCGCACGCCGCGGCGTTCGCCAAGCTGTCCACGCCCAAGCTGACGCGCGAGCTGCAGATCGCTGTCGAACAGCAGCAGCCGCCCCGCAAGGGTATCTTCCGTCCCAAGATGCGCTATGCGCACCAGGGCGGTCAGAACCCGCCGCTGGTCGTCATCCACGGCAATGCGCTGGACGCCATTCCGGACTCCTATCGCCGCTACCTGGAAACGCGCTTCCGCAATGCGTTCGACCTGGCCGGTACGCCGCTGCGCATCGAATTCAAGTCTTCGCACAACCCCTACACGCAGGAAAGCTGATCCATGAGCCGCTTCTGGAGTCCCGTGGTCGGGACGCTCAGTCCGTATGTTCCGGGCGAGCAGCCCAAGCTTCAGAATCTGGTCAAGTTGAACACCAACGAGCATCCTTACGGCCCGTCGCCCAGGGTGCTCGACGCGATCCGCTCGGCCTGCGACGACACCCTTAAGCTCTATCCGGATCCTTCGTCCGACCGCCTGCGGCAGGCCATCGCCGGCACGGTCGGTGTGCAGCCGGGCCAGGTCTTCGTGGGCAACGGCTCCGACGAAGTGCTGGCGCATGTCTTCCTTGCGTTGCTCAAGCATGAACGCCCGCTGCGCTTTCCGGACATTACCTACAGCTTCTATCCGGTCTATTGCGGCCTGTACGGCATCCAGTACGAAACGGTGCCGCTGACGGCCGATTTCAGCATCGCAGTCGAAGACTATCTGCCCGGCGCCAAGGGGCAGGCGGGCGCCATCATCTTCCCGAATCCCAATGCGCCCACCGGCCGCGCCCTCAGCGCGGCGGAGGTCGAGCGCATCGTGGCCGGCAATCCCGACGCGGTCGTCGTGGTGGATGAGGCCTACGTGGATTTTGGCGGAGAGTCCGTCATTCCTTTGGTGGACCGCTACGACAATCTGCTGGTGGTGCAGACGCTGTCCAAGTCGCGTTCGCTGGCGGGCTTGCGCGTCGGTTTTGCCGTAGGCAGCGCCGAACTCATCGACGGGCTTGAGCGTGTAAAGAACAGTTTCAACTCCTACCCCATCGACCGTCTTGCCTCTGCGGGAGCGGTGGCGGCCCTGGAAGACGTGGAGTACTTTGAACGCACCCGCCAGGCCGTGATCGACACCCGTTCGCGGATGACGGAGGGGCTGCAGTCCCTGGGCTTCGAGGTGCTGCCCTCGGCCGCGAACTTCGTGTTCGCGCGGCACCCCAACAAGGATGCCGCCGGTCTGGCTGCCGCCTTGCGCGAGCGCAGCATCATCGTGCGTCATTTCCGCCATGAACGCATCGATCAATTTTTGCGAATTACCGTGGGCACCGACGAGCAGTGCGAACTGCTGTTGAAGGCGCTTGCGGAGGTCCTGCAGGCTTGAGCGGCAGCAGCTTTCCAGTCGGAAAACTCTGGTGTCACTTTTGCTTCCTGCCCAAGTAGCACGGGCCGGGAAAACCCTGTAGAGTACAAGTTTCGGCGTACCCCACCAGTACAGAAGTACGCCACCACTCAATAACAAACAAATGGAGCCTGGCCAATGAGCAATAAAGGGCAAACTCTGCAAGATCCGTTCCTGAACACGCTGCGCAAGGACCATGTGCCCGTGTCGATCTACTTGGTGAACGGCATCAAGCTTCAAGGGCAAATCGAATCCTTCGACCAGTACGTGGTGCTGCTGCGCAATACGGTCACGCAAATGGTCTACAAGCACGCCATTTCGACCGTCGTCCCCGCGCGCGCCGTGAATTTCCAGGTGGAAGTCCCTGCTGAGTAATCTCGCTCCAGCTTTACCTTTTATTGCCCGCCGGACGGTCCTCGTCGGCGGGCATTTTCGCTTTGGCTCCAATATGGTGCATGTATGCGCGCTCTGATTATCAGCGTGGATCTGGGAGATCCGGACTTCGCGGCCCATGCCGAGGAATTCGCCATGCTGGCCAAGGGCGCTGGCGCGGAAATCGTCGGCACCTTGACGGCACGGCGGGACAGACCCGACGCCAAGTTCTTCATCGGTTCAGGCAAGGCCGATGAGGGCGTGGCGATGGCTCAGGCCTTGCTGGCCGACATCGTCCTTTTCGACCAGCCGCTGTCCCCCGCACAGCAACGCAACCTGGAACGCGCCTTCAACTTGCGCGTGGTGGATCGCGTTGCGCTCATTCTCGACATCTTCGCGCTGCGCGCGAAGAGCCATGAAGGCAAGCTGCAGGTCGAATTGGCCCAGCTGCAGCATCTGGCCACACGCCTGACCCGCATGTGGAGCCACCTGGAGCGGCAGCGCGGCGGTATCGGCATGCGCGGACCGGGTGAATCCCAGCTCGAAATGGACCGCCGCATGATCGGCGCCAAGGTCAAGGTGCTGCGCGAGCGGCTGGACAAGGTCGAACGCCAGCGCGTGACCCAGCGCCGGGCGCGCGCGCGCGGCGGTGCGCTGTCGGTATCGCTGGTCGGCTATACCAACGCCGGCAAGTCCACCTTGTTCAATGCCTTGACGCGCGCCGACAGCTACGCCGCCGACCAGTTGTTCGCGACGCTGGATACGACCACGCGCCGCATCTGGATCGAAGGGGCGGGCTCGGTGGTGGTGTCCGATACGGTCGGGTTCATCCGCGATCTGCCCCACGGCCTGATCGCGGCGTTCCGCGCCACCCTGGAAGAAACCGTGCATGCCGACCTGCTGCTGCACGTGGTCGATGCCGCCAGCCCGCAGCGCGATGAGCAGATCTTTGAGGTGAACAAGGTTCTGGCCGAAATCGGCGCGGCCTCGATTCCCACCATTCTGGTCTACAACAAGATCGATCTCGCCGGATTGGAGCCGCGGGTGGAACGCGATGCACATGGTACGATTGCGCGAGTATTTGTAAGCGCCACCGAGCGCGCCGGTTTGGATGCGTTGCGCGGGGCAATTGCGGAAACCGGACAGATTGTGGGAAACAATGCCGCGAATTATCAAACTCTTCAATCTGAATGACCCCGGCTGGGGTCGTGGGAACAACAATGGCTCCGAGCCGCCGCCCAAGCGGCCCCAAGGCAACGGAGACGGCCCTCCCGACCTGGACGAGGTCTGGCGCGATTTCAACAATCGCATCGGATCGTTGTTCGGGCGCAAGGGCGGGGGCGGCAATAACCGCCCCGGAAACCGCGGCGGCATGACGCCGCCGTCGCCGCGCGGTGCGCGCATCGGCCTGGGGGTGATCGCCCTGGTCGCGGCCGGCATCTGGCTGGCCAGCGGTTTCTACATCGTGCAGGAAGGCCAGGTCGCGGTTGTGACACAGTTCGGCAAGTACAAGTCGACGTCGCAAGCCGGTTTCCAATGGCGCCTGCCGTACCCCATTCAAAGCCACGAAATGGTCAACGTGTCGCAACTGCGCACGTTCGAAGTCGGTTTCCGTGGCGGCGCGCGCAACAAGGTTCTGCCTGAAGCGCTGATGCTCACGACGGACGAGAATATCGTCGATATGCAGTTCGTCGTGCAGTACCGCCTGCGTGCCGATGGCGCGCCCGACTATCTCTTCATGACGCGCGATCCGGATGAATCCGTCCGCCAGGCCTCAGAAACGGCCATGCGCGAAGTCGTGGGCAAGCAATCCATGGACTTCGTGCTCTACGAAGGCCGCACCACGGTGGCCACGCAAGTGCAAACCCTGATGCAGCAGATCCTGGACCGCTACCAGACCGGCGTGCAGGTCAGTACTGTGGCCATCCAGAACGTGCAGCCGCCTGAGCAGGTGCAAGCCGCGTTCGACGACGCCGTCAAGGCGGGCCAGGACCGCGAGCGCCAGATCAACGAAGGCCAGGCCTACGCCAACCAGGTCGTGCCGCTGGCCAGCGGCCAGGCTTCCCGCATGACGGAGCAGGCCGAAGGCTACAAGGCCAAGGTTGTCGGTGACGCCCAGGGTAATACCTCGCGCTTCACCAGCATCCTCGGCGAATACGAAAAGTCGCCGCAGGTCATGCGCCAGCGCATGTATCTGGAGAGCATGCAGGAGATCTTCACGCGCGCCAGCAAGGTCATGGTCGACACCAAGAGCAACAACAACATGCTGTACCTGCCCTTGGACAAGATCATGCATCTGGCCGCTCAGGACGCCAGCAAGTCCGGTGTCGCCGGTTCCGGTTCGACCACGCTGGCTCCGCCCGCGCAGTCGCCGGCTCGCGGCAGCGCCGCGCCGGTGCCTCAGTCTTCCGGCAGCAGCAATAGCAACACGCTGCCTCGCGACCGTACGTCGCGCTAACCCGGAGGAGTCCTGATCATGCAACGTCTCATGCCTATCCTGGTCGGCCTGCTCATCGTGCTGGCCGCCCTGTCTTCCTGCGTCTTCGTCGTGCGCGAGCGCGACTACGCCCTGGTGTTCTCGCTGGGTGAAGTACGCAAGACCATCAACGAACCCGGCCTTTACTTCAAGGCGCCGCCTCCGTTCCAGAATGTCGTGACGCTCGACAAGCGCATTCTGACCATCGAAACCAACGAAGCCGAACGCATCCAGACTTCCGAAAAGAAGAACCTGCTGATCGATTCGTACGTCAAGTGGCGCATTCTGGATCCGCGCCAGTACTACGTGTCCACCGGCGGCAACGAGCGCGTGGCGCAGGAGCGCCTGCAGGCGCTGATCCGCGACGCGTTGAACGCTTCGGTCAACGTGCGCACGGTGCGCGACGTGGTCTCGACCGAACGCGACAAGATCATGGCCGAAATCCTGACCAACGTCGCCAAGCGCGCCGAACCGTTGGGCGTCCAGATCGTCGACGTGCGTCTGCGCCGCATCGAGTTTGCGCCGGAAATTTCGGAATCGGTGTATCGCCGCATGGAAGCGGAGCGTACGCGCGTCGCCAACGAGCTGCGTTCCATCGGCGCCGCCGAAGGCGAAAAGATCCGTGCCGAAGCTGATCGCCAGCGTGAAGTCATCGTGGCCCAGGCCTACGCCAAGGCCCAGGGCATCATGGGTGAGGGCGATGCCGCGGCTGCCGCGATCTATTCGCAGGCCTACGGCAAGAACCCGCAGTTCTACACGTACTACAAGAGCCTGGAGGCCTACCGCGCTTCGTTCTCGAAGCCGGGCGACGTGCTGGTGGTCGACCCCAGCTCCAGCTTCTTCCAGTTCATGAAGGATCCCACCGGCGACGCCCTGGCGCCGGTGACCGTGCCGGCCAAGTGATGCGGCGACGGTAATGCGGAAGAAAAGCCCCTTGGAAGTCCAAGGGGCTTTTTGCTTGCTGGCAAGGTGGCATCCCGAATTCCCCGCAATAGGGGACGGTTACGCTGCCGCGGCAGTCCCGGCTGGCATTGGCCGCCGAACCATGTACAATACCCCGTAAGCTAGAAAACATTCCGCAGCGGCTGAGCGGGCTTACGCCCCCTCAGCCGCTTTTTCGTTTGGGCGACGCCCACGCATCACTTGGCGTTCTTCAGGTAAACATTCATGGGTAACTGGTTGCTGCCCGAGAGCCTTGCCGACGTACTTCCGGCAGAGGCCCGGCGCATCGAGGAATTGCGCCGCGAACTTCTCGATCTGTATCGCACTTACGGTTTCGAGCTGGTCGCGCCGCCCCTGGTCGAATACATCGATTCATTGTTGTCCGGCACGGGCAGCGATCTGGATCTGCGCACTTGCAAGCTGGTCGATCAATTGTCCGGACGCACGCTGGGCGTGCGCGCGGACATGACGCCTCAGGTTACGCGCATCGATGCGCATTTGTTGAACCGCGCTGGCGTTACCCGCCTGTGCTATTGCGGCAATGTGCTGCACGCCCGCCCGGCGGACCTGCTGGCCAGTCGCGAGCTGCTGCAGATCGGCGCTGAAATCTACGGCCACGCCGGCTTCGAGGCCGACCTGGAGATCATCCAGCTGGTGCTGGAAACCGTGGCGATTGCCGGCGTGCGTAACCCTAGGCTCGATCTGTGCCATCCGGGCGTGCTGCGCGCGCTGCTGGAGTCCGATCCGGCGGCGACGGCCCTGTCGCAGGACGTCATCCTGCTGATGCGCGAGAAGGACGTTCCCGGACTGGGTGAATTGGCCGAGCGGGCTCCCGGGTTGCGTGCAGAGACCCTGAAAGCCCTGCAATTGCTGCCCAAGCTATACGGCGGGCCGGAAGTGCTGCAGGAGGCGCGCCGTGAACTCCCTCTGCTGCCGGGTGTCGTGGCTGCGCTGGACGCGCTGCAGTTGGTGGTCGACGCCATGCCCAATGTGGCGTTCGGCGTGGACCTGGCCGACGTGGGCGGCTATGGCTACCATTCCGGCGTGAAGTTCGCGCTGTATGCCGAAGGCTGGCGCGATGCGCTGGTCAGCGGCGGCCGTTATGACGATGTCAGCCGTGCGTTTGGCCGGGCCCGTCCCGCCACCGGCTTCAGTCTTGATTTACGCAAGCTGGCGGCGGGTTTGCCGCCGGCGGAAAGGGCGCGTGCGGTACGTGCGCCCTGGGGGCAAGCCCCCGCCCTGACCGAGGCGGTGCGCCGCCTGCGCCGGTCGGGGGAAATTGTCGTTCAGGTATTGCCCGGTCACGAGCAGGATCAGGACGAATTCGTTTGCGATCGCGAGCTGGCGCTGCAGGATGGCGCCTGGACGGTCAGAACGCTGTGACTAACCCCCTCTCGGCAACGAGAGGGCCGCGGGGAGATTTCCGGATTTCCCGAGAAACTCGATATTGATTCGTAACATGAGCAAGAACGTAGTCGTAATCGGCACCCAGTGGGGTGACGAGGGCAAGGGCAAGATCGTCGACTGGCTGGCGGAATCCGTCCAGGGCGTGGTCCGCTTCCAAGGCGGTCACAATGCCGGCCATACGCTGTGGATCAACGGCAAGAAGACGATTCTCCGCCTGATCCCGTCGGGCATCATGCATCCCGGCGTCACCTGCTTCATCGGCAACGGCGTCGTGCTGTCCCCGGAAGCCCTGCTCAAGGAAATCGAAGAGCTTGAGGCCGCCGGTCTGGACGTGCGTTCGCGCCTGCAGATTTCCGAAATCTGCCCGCTGATCCTGCCGTACCACGTCGCCATCGACAAGGCGCGCGAGGCGCGCAAGGGCGACGGCAAGATCGGCACGACCGGTCGCGGCATCGGCCCGGCCTATGAAGACAAGGTCGCCCGCCGCGCGCTGCGCGTGCAGGACCTGTTCAATCCCGCGCTGTTCGACGAAAAACTCGCCGAAGTGCTGGATTACCACAACTTCGTGCTGACCAAGTACCTGGGGGCCGAGGCGGTTTCCGCCAATGAAGTGCGCGACCAGGCCATGGCGCTGGCTCCGGCCATCGCCCCGATGGTCAAGGACGTGTCGAGCAACCTGTACGCCATGCAACAGGAAGGCAAGCGCTTGTTGTTCGAAGGCGCGCAAGGCGCTTTGCTGGACGTCGACCACGGTACCTATCCTTTCGTCACCAGCAGCAATTGCGTTGCTGGCGCCGCCTCGGCCGGCGCGGGCGTCGGTCCGCAGCAACTGGACTACGTCCTGGGTATCACCAAGGCCTATACGACTCGCGTCGGTTCGGGTCCGTTCCCCACGGAGCTGGTCGACGAGATCGGTACCCGCCTGGCCACGATCGGCAAGGAATTCGGTTCCGTCACGGGCCGTCCGCGCCGCTGCGGCTGGTTCGACGGCGCCGCGCTCAAGCGCTCGGTCCGCCTGAACGGCATCACCGGCCTGTGCATCACCAAGCTGGATGTGCTTGATGGTCTGGAAACCATCCAGCTGGGCGTCGGCTACCGCGTCAACGGCGAATTCCGCGATGTGCTGCCTTATGGCGCGCATGCCGTGGCGCAGGCGCAGCCGGTGCTGGAAGAGCTGCCGGGCTGGAGCGAATCCACCGTCGGCATCACCGAGTACGACAAGCTGCCCCAGGCGGCGCGTCGCTACCTGGAGCGCGTGGCCGAAGTTTGCGGCGTGCCCATCGACCTGGTGTCGACCGGCCCGGACCGCAATGAAACCATTGTGCTGCGTCATCCCCTGAAGGGCTGACATCGGGTTATTATTCGCAAGGCCGCCGCCGGTCTCATACCGGCGGCGGCCTTTTCGTATTTATTAAGCAGGAGATGCTTGCCTATGAGCACGCCGACCAATGATGACAGCCATCTGTGGGTGACGTGGGACGACTACAACCGCCTGATCGAGCGCCTTACCTTGCAGGTGCATCAATCGGGTTGGAAGTTCGACAAGATTCTTTGCCTGGCGCGCGGCGGCATGCGCGTCGGTGACGTTATGTCCCGTATTTTTGACGTGCCGCTGGGCATCCTGGCCACGAGCAGCTATCGCGAAGCGGCCGGCACCAAGCAGGGCGACATGGATATCGCCCAGTTCATCACCATCACGCGCGGCACGCTGTCCGGGCGAGTGTTGCTGGTGGACGACATGGTCGATACCGGCAAGACCTTCAGCAAGGTCTACGATCACCTGAAAAGCCAGTTTGCCGACATCACCGAACTGCGTAGCGCGGTGCTGTGGTGGAAGGGGCATTCCCAGGCGACGCCGGACTACTACGTCGACAAGCTGCCGACGAACCCCTGGATTCACCAGCCTTTCGAAGACTACGACAGCCTGCGTCCGCACCAGCTCGAGGCCTGGATCCGCAAGGGCTCCAAGAGCTGAGCATGGCGTTTCGGCAGGAGAGGGCATTCTGGCCGCCCAGGGCGCCAGACTGTCCCTCCAGTAGTCAAAACAGCCATGACCATGCTAGAATCGCTGGTTATCGCTAAACCGAACTTGGCTTGTTACTCTTTGGGTAGTCTTTGGGTAACGGAAACAGCCAGCGGAAATCCGGGATGGGTCTGTGGTTCAGGGCTGCCAAGCAGCGCTGAAGCCGGAGTCCGGCGCCTGGATTGCGCTTTCAAGGTTCCCCGTTCGCGGTACCTGCCTCTGTTGGTATGATTTTGGTATCGACGAGGCCGTTTACGCGTACCTGGACCCGCGCAGCGTTGCTGGTAAGCAAGCCAGGTTTGTCATCAACTTTTGTTACCCTACAAGCAGGCCAATCACTTTATGCCTATCGTTCGACTGAAGGAAAACGAACCGTTTGAAGCCGCTCTGCGCCGCTTCAAGCGCACCATCGAAAAGACCGGTTTGCTCACCGAGCTGCGTTCGCGCGAGTTCTATGAGAAGCCCACGGCTGAGCGCAAGCGCAAGCACGCCGCCGCTGTGAAGCGCCACTACAAGCGCATCCGTAGCCAACAACTGCCCCCGCGCCTGTATTGATTTTTGATTCCCGAATCTATTGATTCCAGAATCATTCATCCAGGATTTGCTCGCCCGAGTCGACGTCGTCGACATAGTCGGGCGATACGTGCAGTTGAGAAAGGGCGGGGCCAACTTGCTTGGCCTGTGCCCTTTTCATAACGAAAAAAGTCCCTCGTTCACTGTCAGCCCCACCAAGCAGTTCTATCACTGCTTCGGTTGCGGAGCGCATGGCAGCGCCATCACCTTCCTGATGGAACACACGGGCGCCAGTTTCCCCGATGCCGTGCGCACGCTCGCGGCATCGGCGGGAATGACGGTCCCCGAAGAAAACCGCAGTCCACGCCAGCAGCAGGAAACCGCGCGCCGCAAGGCCGAGGAATCCCGCCACACGCAGGTGCTGGATGCCGCTCAGGCGCATTACCTCAAGCAATTGCGGGCCTCGCCCGCGGCGATCCGCTATTTGAAGCAGCGCGGCCTGACCGGTGAAATCGCGGCGCATTTCGGCCTGGGATGGTCGGGCACCGACCGCCACGGCTTGTCGCAGGTCTTCCCGAATTACGAGGACCCTGTCCTGGTGGAATCCGGACTGGTTATCGAATCCGAAGACGGACGTCGCTACGACCGTTTCCGGGAACGCGTCATGTTCCCGATCCGCAATGCGCGGGGCAGTCTCATCGGCTTCGGCGGGCGCATCATCGGCAAGGGCGAACCCAAGTACCTGAATTCGCCCGAAACCCCGCTGTTCTCGAAGGGACACGAGCTCTACGGGCTGTGGGAGGCGCGCCAGGCCATACGCCAGGAAGGGCAGGTCATTGTGGTCGAAGGCTACATGGACGTGGTCGGCCTGGCTCAGCAAGGCATCGCCAACGCGGTAGCGACGCTGGGTACGGCTACCACGCCGGACCACGTCAAGAAGCTGCTGCGCGCCAGCGACAAGGTCATCTTCAGCTTCGACGGCGACGGCGCGGGTCGGCGCGCCGCGTGGCGTGCACTGCAGGCTTGCCTGCCCGTGCTGCGCGACGACATTGCGATCCGCTTCCTGTTTCTGCCGTCAGAGCACGATCCCGACTCGTATGTGCGCGAACTGGGCGCGGAAGCCTTCCGGGCGTGCCTGGGAGAGGCCGTGGCGCTGTCCCGCTTCCTGCTGGACGAGCTGGCCTCGCGGCACAACATGAACGAAGCCGAAGGGCGGGCCAGTTGCCTGCACGAGGCCAAGCCCTTGCTGGCTGCCATTCCCGAATGCGCGTTGCGCGTTCAGATCGAGCGGGAAATGGCAAAGCTGGTACAGCTGACGCCCGAGGAAATGGCGCAGGTGCTGGCTCAGCAGCCCGCAAAACCCTTCGCGCCCGCGCCCAAGCCGGGCGCCACGGGAGGGGATGCCGGCGCGGTTGCGGCGCCGAGCCACGAGCCGGGCTATACGGACGCTGGCTACGATTTCGCCGGACACGATTTTCATGACATCCCGGCCGACGAGTCCGACTACGCGGACCAGGTTCATTTGCCGTCCCAGGGTTCCGACTTTGGTGGCGGAGGAGCTCAGCGCGGCGGCGGAAAGCAGGAGTGGAAGGGCAAAAGCGACTGGAAGGGCAAGGGTGACTGGAAGGGCGGCAAAGGCGGCTGGAAAGGCAAGCGCGACAACGATGTGGGCGGGTTTGAAGGCCGCCGCACCATGCCGTCGCTGGCCAAGCGCCTGCTGGGCTTGCTGCTGGCGCATCCCGAACTGGTCGACTCCATGGGTGATCAGCAGCTTGAAGTCATCGACCACGGCCCCCATCTAGGTCTTGTAAGAGACCTGATCATGCTGGCGCAATCCAGCGGCGCCCGCCATGTCGGCGCCCTGCTGGAAGCCGCGGAGCCGGATTCGGATCTGGCCACGGTGCTGAAGGGCCTGCGGGCCGACATCCTGTCCCAGGAAGACCTGCCTGATCCGCAAACGGAATGGGACGACGCCTTGAGACGGATCGAATTTGACTCGGCCAAGCTGGAAATGGCCAAGCTCGCTGCGGCGGGCCTGGCCACGGAAGAGGCGCGCAAACGCTATCAGGAGCTTTCCAGCCGCATGGCCGTGCTGAAAGGTGCTGGCGTGCGCTAAATGCGCTAAAATCAAAGGTTGTCCGCTTGCGAAGCGAGTTTTTTTGCGGCGGGCGGGACGGGAGTGTGAGGTTGGGCGCGAGCCTGCCTGATAGGTCTGTCTTCTGATGTACGCGGATTGTGGCGCTTGCAGTTGATTGCGGCCTGATTCTTGCTGAATTTGGCGCTAATCCTCGTGCCACGAGGCGTGAGCAACAAGAAATGCATTCGGCGGGCGGAATCTATTCCGGCAGCCAGAATCTAATGGATGTATAGGGTTTGACGCGGGACCGGCGATCCGGGCGTGGCGGATGCTCCAGAAAACGGAACGTCAGATGCGCAACGGCAGAAATAAAAGCGGATGCGCGCGTCAACTTTGTTACATGGTTAATTAATATAGCTAAGCGGTGAATCAAGCAGTTCGGCGGTGGTTATCTCCGGATGGCGTTAGTGGTTTGGGTGCTGTGTCTACTCAGCTGCTTGGGGCAAAGGCCCGATAAGCAAGCAAAGCCTATTTATAGGCAGGCAGCCCCCCCGACGCCCGGGAGCCTACGCAGGATGAGGTCATGCACGCAACGCGCGAGTACGGTATTGCACCGCAACGGCGCCAAGCGGGCTCGCAAGAGCCGGCGCTGCGAACAACGCAGCCGCGTGATCTCCGCTGATTCACCAGATTTACCCGTATAACCGCCGCGTTGGACCGCTGTCCAAAGCGGCTTCATGCGGTGCAACATGCCCGAACGGGTTGCGACGACCACGGAAGCGACTATGACCAAATCCACCGGCAAATCCTCCTCTGCAATTGATGCGGCCGAAACCAAGGCCACCACGACCAAGCGCGTCGTAAGCATGGCAGCGGAAAAGGCGCCCGCCAAGACGGCGGTGAAGGTCGCCAAGCCCGCAGCCAAGACGGCCGCCAAGAAGACGGCCAAGGCTGCCGCGGCTGACAAGCCCGAGAAGGTGACCAAGGCTCGCGCCAAGAAGGCCGAAGACAAGCTCGCCGACCTGGTGGGCAGCGCGCGCCCCGCGCCCAGCGGCCGGCGCCCGGGACGTCCCGCCAAGAACGCGAACAACGATTCCGACGGCTTTGACGACACCATGGACGGCGACGGCGAAGTTCTGCCCGACCTGAAGCCGCCCAAGCGCGGCGGCAAGCGCGGCAAGGCCGATCCCAAGGATCTGATCGCCCGCGGCCCCGTCACGCCCGAAGAATACGAAGCGCGCCGCAACCGCCTGAAGCAGCTGATCAAGCTGGGCAAGGACCGCGGCTACCTGACCTACGGCGAAATCAACGATCATCTGCCCGACGATCTGGTCGACGCGGAAGCGATCGACGGCATCATCAGCACGTTCAGCGACATGGGCATCGCGGTCTACGACCAGGCGCCCGATGCCGAAACGCTGCTGATGAGCGAAAACGCGCCGGTCGCGTCCAACGACGACGACGTCGAAGACGAAGCCGAAGCCGCGCTGACGACCGTTGACTCGGATTTCGGCCGCACCACGGACCCCGTGCGCATGTACATGCGTGAAATGGGCTCGGTGGAACTGCTGACGCGCGAAGGCGAAATCGAAATCGCCAAGCGCATCGAAGACGGCCTGAAGCACATGGTCATGGCCATCTCGGCCTGCCCGACCACGATCAACGAGATCCTGGCTCACATCCTGCGCGTGCGTGAAGGCCAGGCCCAGATCGACGAAGTGGTCGACGGCCTGGTCGATCCGGAAGACGGCGAGGAATACGCCGGCGCCGGCGTCACGGCCGAGGAAGACGAAGGCGACGACGGCCCCGCTGGCGGCATGTCCAGCAAGCAGCTGGAAGACCTGCGCGTGAAGGCCCTGGCCAAGTTCGACGAAGTCGGCAAGCAGTTCGAGAAGATGCGCCACTCGTACGAGAAGGACGGCTACAAGTCGGACGTCTACGTGCGCGCCCAGGAATCCATCCAGAATGAACTGATGGGCATCCGCTTCACGGCCAAGATGGTCGAGAAGCTGGCGGACACCCTGCGTCAGCAGGTCGAGGAAGTGCGCCAGCTCGAACGCGCTGTCCTGCACACGTGTGTGGACCGTGCCGGCATGCCGCGCACGCACTTCATCAAGGTGTTCCCGGGCAACGAAACCAACATGCAGTGGGTCGTCGACGAAGTGGCTGCCGGCCACCCGTACGCCGAAACGCTGGAGCGTCAGATTCCCGCCGTGCAGGAACTGCAGCAGAAGCTCATCGACCTGCAAACGCGCGTCGTGCTGCCGTTGAAGGACCTGAAGGACGTCAACAAGCGCATGGCCACCGGCGAAGCCAAGGCCCGCAAGGCCAAGCGCGAAATGACCGAGGCCAACCTGCGTCTGGTGATCTCGATCGCCAAGAAGTACACGAACCGCGGCCTGCAGTTCCTGGACCTGATCCAGGAAGGCAACATCGGCCTGATGAAGGCCGTGGACAAGTTCGAGTACCGTCGCGGCTACAAGTTCTCGACCTATGCGACCTGGTGGATCCGTCAGGCCATCACGCGTTCCATCGCCGACCAGGCGCGCACCATCCGTATTCCGGTCCACATGATCGAAACGATCAACAAGATGAACCGGATCAGCCGCCAGATCCTGCAGGAAACCGGCGCCGAGCCGGATCCCGCGACCCTGGCGCAGAAGATGGACATGCCCGAGGACAAGATCCGCAAGATCCTGAAGATCGCCAAGGAACCGATCTCCATGGAAACGCCTATCGGTGACGACGACGACTCGCACCTGGGCGATTTCATCGAAGACACGTCCACGCTGGCGCCTTCCGACGCGGCTTTGCACGGTTCCATGCGCGATGTGGTCAAGGAAGTGCTAGACTCTCTCACCCCGCGTGAAGCCAAGGTTCTGCGTATGCGTTTCGGCATCGAAATGAGCACGGACCAGACCCTGGAAGAAGTGGGCAAGCAATTCGACGTCACGCGCGAGCGCATCCGCCAAATAGAAGCGAAAGCGCTGCGCAAGCTGCGTCACCCCAGCCGGGCCGATAAGCTGAAGAGCTTCCTGGAAGGGCAGTAAAAGTTTTTAGGGCCTCTAGCTCATGCCTGGTTAGAGCAGCGGACTCATAATCCGTTGGTGCCGAGTTCGACTCTCGGGGGGCCTACCAAGAAAGTCCTGTTAATTCAGGCACCTACAGCCGCCAGCAATGGCGGCTGTTTCTTTTTCAGCGTCTGCTGTGACCAAAACGTGACCGTTTCAGCATGCGCGGCCATGTGTGTCGGCGCCAGATGGGCATAGTTCTGGACCATCTCGATCCGTTCCTAGCCGCCCAGCTCCTTCAGGACCATTAGGGGCGTGCCGGCCTGCACGTGCCACGATGCCCATGTGTGGCGGAACCTCGTAATGCCAACCTGCTTGCACGCGCCGGATAGGATCGGCGAGTCGATCTGGCTGATTTGGGCAGGCTCACGATCGGGGCGGGAGCACCGGCTGAAGATAAGGATCGGATGGCCATCGCGATATGTGACGTCTGTTGCGCCTTGGAAATCCAACACCCAGTCACGCCTGCGGATCTCAGCAAGATCATCAGAATGCGAGAGAAGCTGCAGGCTACTGGAAGTTTTCCGGTACTGCGCGCATCGCTACGGCATCAAGCACGTCGTGATTGGTCTGCCCGTAAGGAGGTCGGCCACGAGGACGAAATTCATACCGTAGGTGAAGCAGGACGAGCGATTTGTGAAAGCGCGGGGAGCATGTCACTGCAATAGTGCCATCAGGTTCCTGTTGGCTGCGGCCTTTGCGCCATAGCCAACAATTTTTTGGGAGATCAGTTCGTGTACCCTACTGTCGGCGCCGGTGGCGCATTCTTAAACCCCATTTCGACCTCAATGGCAGCGCCTGATGACGGGCCTCCCCGCGCGCTTCAGTGCTTGCTATCAGATTTGTCCGGGGTACGTTCGTCCCCACGGTGGTGCGCGGAAAATGCAGGACAGTCCGTGCCTTCGTATGTGGTGTCTTCGCAGGTGCCGCAGGCGATGACTCTACAAGAGGCCCTAGCCCCGATTTGGGAAACTCGGCGGTTGGAGCGCGAGCTGAGTAGGGCATTGGAAGAGACAATGGCGGAGCGTGCCGAGGACGTTATGCGCGGCGAGGATCCAATTCAGAGCAATCGAAACTTGCGCGCCGCACAGGGTACAGGCGGTGCTGAGATAGAGAGATATTACTGTAACGGTGCGCTTACGGATCTGGGGCGACAGTTGTTCGATCGGGTCGCCGCGCGTCAAGCTCTTGGCAAGGCGTTGGTCCAAATATCGGAGCAGCTAGATGGAGAAAAGGGGGGCGGCGAAAGAGTATTCGTGCGCGAATTGTTGGGCGGGTCCGGTATTCCCGTGGAGTTACAAAGCGAGTATGTCCATGGCGGCGAGCTGACGAGCCTGGGACGCTGGTTGGTGGCGGAGTATCGGGAATCAGTCGGTGTTGGTGCGCGTCCTCATCCCGCACGCGAGGTATTGTTGACCCCTGTGGGCGACGGGCCGTCAGCGGACGGCGGTCATCTCCCCAAGACATTGCCGGCACATTCCCCGGTGCCGTTGCCTCCAGGCTCAAATCTTGCATGGGGGCACCTACCGAGTGCGCGCTTTGTTCCTGCCCGGCCGGCGCTACTCTTGGATATCAATGATGTAATGTGACAGTTTTCACATAGCGACAGTCATGTCGATGTGGTCGACGTCCGCGCAACAACATTCAGCTATCGAGATGCTGGTTTCAGGGCTGGCAAGCGAATACGACTATGTGGTGTTGGACGGTGGCAATATATTTCGGCATAACAGTGCGTGTGTGTCGCTCGACATGACAACGCTGCAAGCATCAGCTATGCCGGAAACCGTTACGTTTTCGGGCGAGAATGGCGGTTTCTACCCGCCCGATGTGGGTTCGATTCCCACAGGACGCGCCACTCGATTACTGGAACACCGCCCCGCCAGGGATTACGGCGGGGCTTTTCCTCTCAGAGGAACTGTTCCCTGGATGTCCAGGTGAGCGTATCGAATTGCGCGCCAGGCTCTCTTCGATAGAATTTAATCTCGGGGCCGACGGTACCGTCCGAGATAGCAGACCGCAGCTTCTGCTCGGCTACCTCTGTAAGGCTGTCGTCGGTCTCTACAACAGCATCTTCCGATAGGGAAAACACAGATTCAGGTAGATCATCCAATTTGTTATGAGTGACATAGAGACCCAGAAGTCTGCGTGGTGCCTCCGGAAGCGCTCTCAATTGATTTTGGCTCGCGTCCAGGTACTGAAGGTATTGTGGCAGATCCGGGAGGCAGGTCAGCTCGTTGAAACTCACATCGAGGTCGGTGAGCTTGTCGGGCAATCTAGGTAGGCTGCTCAGACGATTGCCCGTTACCACGATTTCGATACAGTCGTCGGGCAACGCCGGCAAGCTTGTTAAGGCCAGGTCCTGAGCATCTAGTACGAAAGGCTTATCCGGCCTGTTTAGAATCTGTTCTGCGACTTTGTCACGTGCCGCCCCTTCTTCTTCTGGCCCGAGGCATGGCCATGCAGTCACGGAGTATCGATACAACTGCTCGAACATCTCTCGATCTGTTGTCGTTGGGCTATCGTTCATCATTGTGCGTAAGAACAACCTAGCCTCAGCTTCGTCTTTTTTGCTGATCACGGTCTGTATGAGCCTGACAGCTGCGTCGGTGAGAATTGCTTGATGTCTATCCACGTGACAAGCGAGCACAATATTCTTGGTCAATTTCTCCACGAAATCCAATGAAAACCCTTCTTGGGCACATGTGTTGATGAGATACGCGTGCACGCACGTGGCAGTTCTCTGCAAATCAACGTGATCAACTGAAGGGCCTATATGATGAACCAATGCGATTGCAGCCACGAGACCGGCTGCCAGACGCTCAGACGAACCTGGGTCGCGTGTCTCCTGCTCGCCGCGTAGTTTGTCCATATATGCTTGTATCGACCCGATGGCCTTGTTGATCCGCGCTTCGGTCGAGACCTTGGAGGTCGTCATATCCATTGTGGGGCGTGGCTGATAGGAATGGGTGGGATTGATATCCACGGGAACAAAACCTCTTGGTTGTTAGCTCGCCAGGAAGAGCGAGGATCCTGAATAACGCTACTTGATGGCAAGCAGCAGCCCTACGAGCACTTTTAGACCGAAACAGAGCGCTGTTCTTTTAAATATCGATCCGCGCATACATCGCCAACACATCCACCAGCACGGGCTATGTGTATCAGGTTGAGGTCGAGATCACAGACGGCCATACGGCGAAACCGGCTGCGGGCTCCGTCGAGGTCACGACGATAAACGGCCCTATGGCGGTTGGACCGTGCTCGTATCCGTGCAAACCCACGGCCTGCGGTCACACCGGAACTTTCGTGTCAGCCCTCGCTCTGATCTCCTTTTGTGCAAGACAGCAATGGAGAACTCCGATGAAATCCAACGCCCTGCCTGGTACTGCCCCAGACCCGCTGGCTTTCGAGGCGGAAGCCCTGGCGTGGAGCGGCGCTCGCCCAATGGCGTCTGACATCTCAATGATGTCTCCCGGCGAGTTGATGAGGCATGCCTTGGTAAAGCTGGAAAATTCGTCCGTTCACCAGACTCCGGAGAAAGCAGCCGCAATCCAATACCTGACCAGTGCATTGAGCATGGTCAGCGTTGTCACATGTAGCTAAGCGGGATCAAGCAACTGTGTCTGCCGCGGGCAAGGGAACAGCGTAGGCAACGCATCAGTCGATGACTTCCGCGCAAGCATCCGTCGGCGCCGCCGCGACGTCGCCGACGACCGGCACGATCTTGATGGCGGCAGATGCGATACGGCACGGGGCGGCGACGACACCGCAGCCGGACGCGAACATGCATAGCATTGAGACCAGGATCCACTTCATCGGACGTGCTCGAAAATAATTGGTCAAGGCGCTGCCCGAGGAAGGGCTGACGGTGTCGCACGGCGTCGATGCCGATCATGTTCAGACGCGGATTTCCATCTGAAGAGAACGTGCACGATGCATGGCGGAAGCGGCATTCTGCTTTGCGTCCGCACGGCAATTAGTGGGGAAATGCTGGCCAAGTGTAATGACACTTGCTCGTCCTGGAACAGGAAGTAACGCAGATCCCGCTTGTATGGCGCCAAGGCCGGAAAATCCCAGGTAGGATGGTGGCGTTCTCCTTCCGGGCGCGCCTGGAAGGGCGTCCAACAACAATAAGGAGCGCTACATGCTTGATACTCTCCCCAAGGCAGGTCGGGCCGGCGTGCTCGCCGCGATGCTCGGCGTGGCCAGCCTGGCGTTCACCGGCTGCACCACGACCACCGCCAAATCCTCGGCCACGGCTGCGGAAAAGCGGCAGGAACTCGATACCGCAGCCGACGCGACCCTGACCAAGCTTTATCAGTCCTCGTCCCAGGCCAAGCAATTGGTGGAACGCGCGCGTGGCGTGCTGGTGTTTCCGGGCGTATTGAGCGCGAGCTTCATCGTAGGCGCGCAGCATGGAACGGGCGTGCTGCGCGTAGGCGGGTCGGATACCGGCTACTACAGCATCACGGGCGGCTCCATCGGCTTGCAGGCCGGCGCGCAGTCCAAGGCGATGGTGGTGCTGTTCATGACCGACGGCGCCCTGGCCAAGTTCCGGGCCAGCAGCGGCTGGACAGTGGGGGCGGACGCGACGGTCGCGGTGGCCAATGTGGGCGTCAACGGCAGCATCGATACCTACACCGCGCAGCAGCCCATCGTCGGCTTCGTCTTGAACAACGGCGGCCTCATGGCCGGGGTGTCGGTGGACGGCAGCAAGATTTCACCGCTGCTGCTGTAAGCGGCCCGCACCCTTACAGCCCCATTGCCTTTTCCCAAGGCAATTGCGGCGGCAAGGCCTCTGTCATCGCATCCACGAAGGCCCGGATGCGCGGCGACAGGTGCCGGTTCGGCAGATAGACCAGCTGGACCGGCGCGCCGGGCGCCATCCAGTCCGTCAGCACCAGCTTCAGGCGTCCGTCCCGCACGGCGGATTCCGCGATGAAGCTGGCCATGCGGGCGATGCCCGCGCCGGCCACCACGGCGTCCAGAATGGCTTCCGGATGATTCACGTTCAGATTGCCGCCGGGCGTGATCGTGTAGCGCTCATCGCCTTTCTGGAAATCCCATTCGTGATATCGGCCCGTCTGCCATTGGACGTAGGCCAGGCAGTTGTGCCGTTCCAGCTCATTGGGCGCGGCCGGCGTGCCGTGTGCGGCCAGATAGGCGGGGCTGGCGCACGTGACGTAGCGCAGCCGGGACAAGGTCTTGGCGATGACGCGCGAATCCGCCGTGACGCCGATCCGTATGGTGGCATCCAATCCTTCTTCGGCCAGATTGGGCATGCGGTCGCTGAAATCGGCATTGATCGATAGCTCCGGATAGCGCGCGGTCAGCGACAGCAGCGCGGGCATGATGACCTTCCTGCCCAACCCGACCGGCGCATGCACGCGCAGCTTGCCGCGCGGGCTCACGCTGGCGCCAGTCACTTCGGCCTCGGCGGCTTCCACTTCCAGCAGGATGTGGCGGCAGCGCTGCAGCAGCAATTCGCCATCGTCGGTCAGCGACAGGTTGCGCGTGGTGCGATTGAGCAGCTTCACACCCAGCTTGGCCTCAAGCAGCGAGACGCTCTTGCTCACCGATGCGGTGGAGATGTCGAGCCGGTGCGCCGCGGCCGTGAAGCTGCCGCTGTCTGCGACGCGTACGAAATTCAGAACATGCTTGAGATGGTCTATCAGGATGTACATGGCGGTCGGACTGATGGGTGCACGCCATCTTAGCCATTCCCGCGCGCAAAGTTAAAGGTGATTTGCCCTCGGGTCCGTTTATCTGCCGCACGCCTGTCCCTACACTGAGCCGCAATGTTGGCAGGTTCAAAAAGACGACAGGAGACAAGGGTGGAGATCCAGAGCAGTGCGCAGGCAGCGGGCGGACCCGAGCAGGTTTATCTGGAGGGCCTGGCGGCAGGCCGGTTTCAGATCCAACGCTGCGCCGATTGCAGGCAGGCGGTGTTCTATCCGCGCTGCGTATGCCCCCATTGCGGCGGCGCGGCATTGGATTGGTTCAGCCCCGCGGGGGAGGGCGTGGTGTACGCCAGCACCACCGTGTATCGCGATGCGGAGCAGGGCGGCGACTACAACGTGTGCCTCGTGGATCTGCCGGAAGGCGTGCGGATGATGAGCCGTGTCGCGGAGATCGCGCCTGGACATGTGCGGATCGGCATGCGCGTCAGCGCCAGGATCGTTGGAGACGGCGAGGCGGCGAAAGTGGTCTTTGTGCCTATGGGAGCAGTGGCATGACGCTGCGCGATTTGAGGGGCAAGACTGCCGTGGTGGGCGTGGGGCAGGCCGGGCTGGGTCAGGCCCGCGGTTATACCGAGCAGGAGGTGCTGGCGCAGGCCGCCATGGCTGCGATCGCCGATGCGGGCCTGAGCCTGAAGGACATAGACGGCATTACGACATGCAGTTCCCTGTCGCCGATGTGGGCGATGTCAGTGGTCGAGTATCTGGGCATACGGCCGACCTTCCTGGACAGCACCATGATAGGCGGCTCCAGCTACGTGGCGCATCTGCTGCCCGCAATGCACGCGCTGGCGTCCGGGCAATGCAATGCGGTCCTGGTCTGCTACGGCAGCACCCAGCGCACCGCCAAGTTCAACCGCGCCGATCTGACTCGCGCGCGGAAATCCCTTGACCCTCAGCCCTACGAAACGCCCTATGACCCGCCTTTGCCGGTGGCGGCGTATGCGTTGGCCGCGAGCCGCCACATGCACCAGTACGGCACCACGCGCAAGCAATTATCGGAAGTGGCGGTGGCCGCGCGGAAATGGGCGCAGTTGAACCCCGAAGCCACCATGCGCGAGCCGCTGTCGCTGGCGGATGTGGAGGCTGCGCGTCCGGTTTGCGAGCCCTTTACCGTTCGCGACTGCTGCATGGTCAGCGATGGCGCGGGCGCCTTTGTGCTGACGCGCTCGGACCGGGCCCGCGATTGCACCAGGAAGCCGGTGTACGTGATGGGCAACGCCACCGCGGTGTGGAACCGGCAGGTTTCCTCCATGCATGACCTGACGGTGACGGCGGCGCTTGAATCGGGCAGGCGCTGCTACGAGATGGCCGGCGTATCTGCAAAGGACATGGACCTGGCCATGTTGTATGACGCCTTCACCATCAACACCATCCTGTTCCTGGAAGACCTGGGCTTCTGCCAGAAGGGCGAGGGCGGCGCGTTCGTGGACGACGGCGCAATCGCGCCGGGCGGGCGGCTGGCGGTCAATACCAACGGCGGCGGCTTGTCCTGCGTGCATCCCGGCATGTACGGCGTATTTCTCATGGTCGAGGCCGTCAGGCAGTTGCGCGGCGAATGCGGAGAGCGCCAGTTGAAGGATCCGAACCTGGCTCTGGTGCATGGCAACGGCGGGACCTTGTCCAGCCAGTCCACCGCGATCCTGAGCGCCTTGCCTGCGCTCTGACCGTCCGACAAGTTTGCGGTAGAGGCGGAACGACCGCATCCATCGCCATGGGGAAAGCAATGTTGAACAAGATCGTGCCTACTTTGGAGTCCGCCGTGGCCGGGGTGGAGGATGGCGCCACACTGCTGATCGGCGGGTTCGGCGCATCCGGCGTGCCAACGGAACTGTTGCAGACGCTGCTGGAAACCGGCGCGCGCGAACTGACCATCGTCAACAACAACGCCGGCAATGGCGAGCCGGGCTTGAGCCAGTTGATCCGTGCGGGGCGGGTGCGCAAGGTGATCTGCTCCTTCGCCCGTTCCTCCAATCCCAGGAAGCCCAATGCCGCCGCGTTCGGCGAATGGTATGCGGCGGGCAGGATCGAGCTGGAGGTGGTGCCGCAGGGCACCTTGGCCGAACGCCTGCGCGCCGCTGGCGCGGGCATGGGACCTTTCTTCACGCCCACGGCCTATGGGACGCGGCTGGCGCAAGGCAAGGAAACGCGCTCCATCAACGGCCGGGGGTATGTGCTGGAAGAGCCGTTGCCGGGCGATGTGGCCTTCGTGAAGGCCCAGTACGGCGACAGCGCGGGCAATCTGACCTACCGCTACGCCAGCCGCAATTTCGGACCTGTGATGTGCATGGCCGCAAGGCTCACGGTGGCTCAGGTCGACCAGGTGGTGCCGCTGGGGGCGTTGGCGCCGGAACAGGTCGTGACGCCCGGAATCTTCGTTCAACGCATCGTCGAGTGCCCCAATGAGCATCAATAGCCTGTCCCGCGCGCGCATGGCGCAGATCGTCGCCGACGACATTCCGCCCGCTTCGTACGTCAATCTGGGCATAGGCATGCCGACGTCGGTGGCGGATTACCTGAAGCCGGAGCGCGGCGTGGTGCTGCATAGCGAAAACGGCATCCTGGGCATGAAAGGCCTGCCGCCAGGCGCGGAGGTCGACGGGGATCTGCTCAACGCCAGCAAGGAGCCCGTCGCGCTGGACATCGGGGCGTCGATCACCGATCACGTCGTGTCCTTTTCGATGATGCGCGGCGGCCATATCGATCTCACCGTGCTGGGCGCCTTCCAGGTGTCGGCCGACGGCGACCTGGCCAACTGGGACACGGGGCGCGAAGACTCGATACCGGCGGTCGGCGGGGCCATGGATCTGGTGGCGGGCGCCAAGCGCATCTTCGTGATGATGCAGCACGTGGATCGCGACGGCCGGCCGAAGATCGTGCCCGCATGCACTTATCCCCTTACCGGCAAGGCCGTGGTGGATCGCATCTATAGCGATCTGGCCATCCTGGACATCAGGCCGGACGGGCTGCATGTGCGGGCGATGGTGAGCGGCCTGGATTTCGCGGCGCTGCAGGCGCGGACCGCGGTGGAACTGACGCTGGACGAGGCGTGGATCGAACTGGCGCCCTGAGTTTCAGGCTGGCGCCGTCATGGGAGGAAGCAATGAGCTGGACGCAGGAATTGGACGAACTGGCGCGCCGCAAGGCGTTTTCCCTGCGCATGGGGGGCGAGGACAAGGTGAAGCGTCAGCATGACGCAGGCAAGCTGGACATCCGTCAACGGATCGAACGGCTGGTCGACGGCGGTTCGTTCGTCGAAGTCGGCGGATTGGCCGGCAGCGGCGAATATGACGAACAGGGCCGCCTGGTCCATGTGATGCCCTCGAACGTGATCATGGGGCGCGCGGCGCTGGGCCGTAAAAACGTCGTGGTCGTGGGCGACGACTTCACCGTGCGCGGCGGCGCGAACGACGGCGCTGTGGGCGACAAGATGATATTCGCCGAGCAGATGGCGTTCGATCTGCGCATTCCGCTGGTGCGCCTCATCGACGGTACGGGCGGCGGCGGCTCGGTCAGGAACATCGAGAAGATGGGGCATGCGCTGCTGCCGAAGATGAAGATCTGGGCCTATGTGGCGCGCAACCTGGCGCAGGTCCCGGTGGTGTCGCTGGCCCTCGGATCGGTGGCGGGCCAAGGGGCTGCGCGCGTGGCGGGCAGCCACTATTCCGTCATGGTGAAGGACACTTCGCAGCTGTTCATCGCGGGTCCACCGGTGGTGGCCAAGATCGGCCAGAATCTGGGCAAGAACGAACTGGGTGGAAGCGCCATCCATACGCGCAATGGCGTGGTGGACGACGAGGTGGATTCCGAGGACGAGGCCTTCGCGGCCGCGCGGCGCTTCCTGTCGTACATGCCCGCCTCCGTGCACGATCTTGCGCCCAGGGGCGAGATCCCGACCGTGGCTGCGGACCAGGACTGGCTGCGCACGGCCATCCCGAAGGACACGCGCAAGGTCTACAAGATCCGGCCGATACTGGAAACCTTGTTCGATCCCGGCAGTGTGTTCGAAATCGGCCGGCATTGGGGCAAGGCCATTGTCGGCGGCCTGGCCCGGGTGGATGGCTGGCCGGTGCTGTTCGCCGCCAGCAACCCTTATCACTATGGCGGCGGCTGGGACCGGCATACCGCCGAGAAATTCACCCGCCTGGTCGATCTGGCCGAGACCTTCCATTTGCCGGTGGTGAACCTGGTCGACATCGCGGGTTTCCAGATCGGTCTGGAAGCCGAGAAGGACGGCGTGATGCGCGCAGGGGTGAAGGCGCTGACGGCGGTCGCGCAGTCGACGGTGCCCTGGTTCTCGCTGATCATGCGGCGCGCTTTCGGCGTGGCAGCGGGCGGCCATCAGAATTCCAGCCGCTTCAACTTCCGCTATGCCTGGCCATCGGCGCAATGGGGCTCGCTGCCCATCGAGGGCGGCCTGGAGGTGGCGTACCGGTCCGAGATCGAGGCGGCCGCCGACCCGGAAGCCAAGCGCGCGGAGATCGAGGAAAGAGTGCGGGCCCTGACGTCCCCGTTCCGCAGCGCGGAGGCCTTCGTCATCGAGGACATCATCGATCCGGCCTGCACGCGAGCGCGCCTGGTCGAGTTCGCCAATCTGGCCGCGCCGCTGCGCCGGCCCGGCCAGGTGACCACCGGATACCGGCCCTGAGAGGATGCAGATGAAGAAGATCTTGATTGCCAACCGGGGGGCCGCTGCCGCGCGCATCCTGCGTGCCGTGAAGGCGCTGGGCCTGCAATCCGTGGCGGTGTACTCCGAGGCCGATGCCGACCTGCCGTACGTGCTCCAGGCCGATGAGAGCTACTGCATCGGGCCCGCGCCGGCGCGGGCCAGCTATCTCAACCAGGACCTGCTGCTTGAGGTCATGGCGCGCTGCGGAGCTGATGCGCTGCATCCGGGCTACGGATTCCTTTCCGAGAACGCGCAATTCGCACGCAGAGTGGAAGCGGCGGGGCATTGCTTCATCGGACCTTCGTCCAGGTGGATCGATGTGCTGGGCAACAAGGCGAGCGCGCGCGAGTTGATGCAACGGCATGGCCTGCAGGCAGGCGGCAGCACCGGCATCCTGCCTCGCGACGACATGGTCGCGGTACGCCAGGCCGCCGACGCACTCGGGTATCCGGTGCTGATCAAGCCTGCGGGCGGTGGCGGAGGCATAGGCATGATCCCCGTCCACGATCCGCAATCGCTGTCCGACTGCTGGGAACGCGCCAGCGGCATGGCCGAAAAGGCGTTTGCCAATGCCGCGCTGTACCTGGAGCGATTCGTGCCGTCGCCGCGGCATATCGAATTCCAGTTCCTGGCGGACAGGTTTGGCAATGTCCTGCCCCTGTTCGAACGGGACTGTTCCACCCAGCGCAGATACCAGAAGGTGATCGAGGAAGCGCCGGCGCCGGCCATCGACCGCCAGGCCGTGGCTGGCATGGCCGAACGGCTGTCGGCGATCCTGGGGAAGATCGGCTACGACGTTATCGGAACGGTGGAGATGCTGTACACGCCGGACAGCGGCTTTTCGTTCCTGGAGGTCAACACGCGCCTGCAGGTCGAGCACGCCATCTCGGAAGCGGTCACCGGCGTGGACATCGTGCAGGCGCAAATCCGCCTGGCTGCGGGCGAAAAGCTGTCGTCGGTGATTGACAGGCCGCCTGCCGTCGCGGGACATGCGATCGAGGCGCGCGTGTATGCCGAGGATCCCGTGCGTTTCCTGCCATCTCCCGGCGTTCTGAAAGCGTTCGAGTTGCCGCCGCCTCGCCCAGGCCTGCGGATAGAGACGGGCTACGCGCAGGGCAACCGGGTTTCCAGCCATTACGACCCCATGGTGGCGAAAGTCATCGCGCATGCCGATGATCGCGCCGCCGCCATCCGCGAGTTGACCGGCGCGCTCGGCGCGATGCGGATAGAGGGCATCAAGACCAACATTCCCATGATTCTTCAGGTGCTCGCGTCGGAGCGGTTCCAGGCCGGTGCGATGACCGTTGACGGCTTGCAGGCAGTGATTTCAACAGAGTCGGTAAAGGAGCTGGCATGAAAAAAATCGTCTCCAACGTGGCAGGCCGTGTGGTCGCGTGTTGCGTGGAAGAGGGGGCACGGATTCAGACGGGCGACGAGGCCTTCAAGGTCGAGTCCATGAAGATGGAAATTCCCGTGGAAAGCGAGGCAGCAGGCCGTATCGCGCAGATTCTGGTTGCGGTCGGCGATGAAGTGGAGGAAGGGCAGGATCTTGCTGTGCTGGATTGAGGCGGACCGCCTCTGAACCTGGATAAGAAAAGCGAGGAGACTATGTTCAAGACAATCAAAAAAGACGCGCCCGCAGCTTCTGCGCGCAAGCGTCCCCTGACGTTCCTGGCGTTGCTGGGAGTGGCGGCCCTGCTGGGCGCCGGCGCGGCGGGCGCGCAGACGGCGCAGGGCTTTCCCAACAAGCCGGTGACGATAAACGTGCCGTTCTCGGCGGGCGGCACGACCGATATCCTGGCACGCGTGATAGGCCAGCGCCTGAGCGAACACTGGGGCGTGTCCGTGGTGGTCGAAAACAAGCCCGGCGCGGGCGGCAACATCGGCACCGCGCAGGTGGCGCGCGCCGCGCCGGACGGCTACACGCTCGTGATGGGCACGATAGGCACGCACGCCATCAATCCCAGTCTCTACAAATCCATGCCCTACGACGCGATCAAGGACTTCGCGCCGATCACGCGTACCGCCATGGTGCCGAATGCCCTGGTGGTGCCCAAGAACGCGCCATACGACACCGTGAAGGAGCTGATCGCCTACGGCCGCGCCCATCCCGGCAAGCTCACCTTCGGCTCTTCCGGACACGGAAGCACGCTGCACATGTCAGGCGAGACGTTCAAGATGATGACCGGCGTCGACATGGTGCATGTGCCCTACAAAGGCAGCACGCCGGCCGTGACGGATCTGCTGGGCGGCCAGATCTCGATGATCTTTGACAACCTGCCTTCGGCGTTGCCGCATATCAAGGCGGGCCGGCTGAAGGTGCTGGCAGTGACCTCGGCCCAGCGCAGCGACCAGCTGCCCGACGTGCCCACCGTGGCGGAGGCGGGCGTGCCCGGCTACGAGGTCGTGTCGTGGTTCGGCCTGTGGGCGCCCGCCAAGACGCCGGACGCCGTCGTGTCGGAGATCAACAAGCAGGTGGTCGCCATCATCCAGACGCCCGACATGCAGAAGCAGATCCGCGACCAGGGAGCGGTGCCCAATCCCGATACGCCCGCGGAGTTCGCCGCCTTCATCGGCAGCGAGGGCAGGAAGTGGGCCGAGGTGGTGCGCCGCGCCAACGTAACGACCGAGTAGGCAATCGACAGTATCGGGTCTGCCGCAGGCAGCCGGCAGGCCCGCTTTGAGGAGACACAGGCATGGAACGCATGATGGAAGGCAAAGTGGCGGTGGTGACCGGGGCCGGGGGCGGCATCGGCCGAGAGATAGCTTTGCAATTGGCGGCCGAGGGCGCCAAGGTCGTGGTCAACGATATCGGGGTCGCGCTCAATGGCGATGACCTGTCCGCCGCGGTGGCGCCTGCGGACGCAGTCGTCGCCGAGATCCGCGCCGCGGGCGGGACGGCCGTCGCCAACTTCGATTCAGTCGCGACGTACGCGTCCGCCAACGCCATCGTCCGGTGCGCCATGGATCACTTTGGCCGCATCGATGGCGTGGTCAACAACGCGGGCAACCTGCGCGACCGCTCTTTCCACAAGATGAGCGAGGAAGAATGGCGGGCCGTCATCGCGGTGCATCTGGATGGCACATTCTTCGTCAGCAGGGCTGCTGCCACGCACTTTCGCGAACAGGAGAGCGGCGCGATGGTGCACATGACCTCGACTTCAGGGCTGATCGGCAACTTTGGCCAGGCCAATTACGGAGCGGCCAAGCTGGGCATCGTGGCCCTGTCCAAGATGATTGCGCTGGATATGGGGCGGTATGGCGTGCGCTCCAACTGCATCGCCCCTTCGGCCTGGAGCCGCATGACCAGTTCCATCCCCACCGATACGCCGCAACAGCGGGACCGCGTGGAAAAGCTCAAGAAAATGGAGGCGGGCAAGATTGCGCCGATGGCCGTGTACTTGCTCAGCGACGCCGCGCGCGAGGTCAGCGGCCAGATATTCGCAGTGCGTGCCAACGAAATCATGCTGATGAGCCAGCCGCGCCCCTTGCGCTCCGTCCATTTCAGCGAAGGCTGGACGCCGCAGCGCATTGCCGAGGTCGCCATTCCGGCAATGCAGAAGCACTTCTATCCGCTGGAGCGTTCGCCCGACGTGATGAGCTGGGATCCGATCTGAACCGGACGCCGTGGTCATGGATGTGTCTTCGGGACCAAAAGGAGAAACGTCATGCGCTTGAGCCATGAGCAACTGTTGAGCTACGAAGTGCCGGAAATCAGGCAGCGCTACACCGAGCGGGATGTCATGCTGTACGCGCTGTCGGTGGGCTTGGGACAGGATCCTGTGGATGCCTCCGACCTGGCCTACGTGGGCAGGCGGCATGATCCGCTGGTGCTGCCCTACATGGCGGTGGTGCTGGGCTATCCGGGCTTCTGGCTGGATGCGCCCGATATCGGGGCCGATACGGTGCGCTTGCTGCACGGCGAACAGGGAATGGAACTGTTCCATCCCATACCCGCCGCCGGCGAACTGACAGGCAAGACCCGCGTCGTGGAGGTTGTCGACAAGGGCGAGAAGGGGCTGTTGCTGTATTCCGAAAAAACGTTGACGGATGCCGGCACGGGGCAGCTCATCGCACGGACTTTCGCGACCCACGTGCTCAGGGGCGATGGCGGCATGGCGAACGCGGGCAGGCAGGCGCGCCCGGCGCACGCCATGCCCGGCGGGCCGCCAGACTGGACCGTGCAGGCGCGCACCCGGCCCGAGCAGGCGCTGGTGTATCGCCTTAATGGCGACTACAACCCGTTGCACTGCGATCCGCAGGTCGCCCAGGCAGCCGGCTTTCCCCGCCCCATACTGCATGGCCTGTGTACGTTTGGCCTGGTGTCGCACACTGTCGCCAGGCAGTT
Organism: Achromobacter aegrifaciens; assembly: GCF_902859965.1. Classification (NCBI taxonomy): domain Bacteria; kingdom Pseudomonadati; phylum Pseudomonadota; class Betaproteobacteria; order Burkholderiales; family Alcaligenaceae; genus Achromobacter; species Achromobacter aegrifaciens. The sequence goes on along the minus strand of NZ_CADIKO010000007.1, from coordinate 35,534 downwards.
GCAGCCTGCGGGCAACGGGGCGGTGCGTTCCGTGTCGCTGCGGTTTTCCGGGCCGATGTATCCCGGCGAGACGCTGAGCGTAGACGTCTGGCGGGATGGCTCCTTCCGGGCGAAAGTCATCGAGCGCGACGCGATCGTCATTGACAATGGGGTGTTGCGGGTCGCTTAGCGCTGGGTAGGGCGGGCGAGTCCGGGCTGTTGTCCCGAGCGGGGCATTTGCGCGCCGCAAAATGGAAGAGCGCCCCAGCTCAAGGTGAGTCTGAGGCGCTCCTGCCCGGCTTCGCACGCGATGGGTGTCAGACAGCCCGGCAACTCAAATCTACTGCTGAGCCTTAGGTCGAACAATAGGGAAAACCCTTGAATATTAAAGGGTTACAAGATTCATGCCGTTTTGCGCGGTGGCCAGCCTGGGCGGGCTGCCGCCGCCCGTGAACTGTCAACGGACCCGTGATCACTTTATCCGCCTCGGCATCCGCGAATGGCGAGGCCGGGGGCAGACGCCGACACTGAAGCCTGTCTTCACAGTGCCGGAGAACGGATATGTCAGGGTTGCGGAAGCGTCAGTCGGGACAGGGTATGACGGAATACGTGGTGGTCGTGGCCTTGGTCGCGGTGGCGGCCATCGCGGTGTACCAGTATTTCGGCCAGGTGGTGCGATCGCAGACCGCCGCCATGGCGCGTGAACTTGCCGGCGAAGACGGCGGTGCGCAGAGCCGCGCGGCACAACAGGCGGCGCAAAAAGCGGCGGCGCAGACCAAGGCCCGTTCGCTCAAGTCCTTCACCGGCAATGCCACGGACGCGAAGTGAACGCGCGTTCTTGCGCACCGCTTGCTCAACAGCGCGGCCAGGCGCTGGTGCTGGGTCTGTTGATGGCGGCGGTGGGAGGCATATCCCTGGTCGTGCTGTACAACCTGGGGCAAACCGTGGGAGCGCGGCAGCGGCTGACGCATGCCGCGGACGCGGCCGCCTACAGCGGCGCGCTGGAGCAAGCGCGCGCGCTCAATGCCCTGGCCTACATCAACCGCACACAGATCGCGCATCAGGTCGCCATGGCGCATCTGGTCACGCTGGCTGCCTCGGCGCAGTACGCCCGCACCATGCAATCGCAGCGCGACCGCCGCAATCCGCCCGCTGGGCTGATCGCCATGTTGTTCGGCCCCGATGTGGGGGCAGCCTACCAAACGGTGCGGGCAGTGCCCGACGCCGAGCAGAGGCTCGCGTCGGCGTTTGGCGAGCACGACAGAGTGGTCCACCAGGTTCTGGAAGCAGCCGCGGCGTCCGCTGTTTCAGGCTTGGCGGCTTCGCGCGAACGCATCATGAAGAAAGTGCTGTCCGCCAATCTGTCGGACGATGCTCCGTTGCCCGATGGCGATGGCGCGCATGTCCGGGGCCTGAGCCTGCGGCTGCTGACCGATGGCTGGCCCGGATACGTGGGGCGTCGCCTGGCCACGCGCGAGGCGGGGTTGCGGCCCGCTGTCGAACAAGCGGCGGAACGGTACGGGTTTCTCCACCGCCGCAACGTCACGCGCCGCAATCCGTGGATGGTCCATCCGCTGTGCCCTTTGCATCGCCACGAGTTGCGGCGCCGCGGTTCCACCTGGTTGGGGCCGGATGGACGCTGGGGCGCTCTTGATACCCAGTCCTACCATGCGCTGCGTTTCAACCGCTGGAGGGGCTGCTACTTCCGCGAGTACGCCGTGGGCTGGGGCACGGCGCAAGGCCAGAAGATCAAGGCGCCCGAAGGCCTGGAGTACGTGGAAGAGCCACCGCTCGATTTTTCCGAACAGGATTTCTGGCGCTGGGTGGAGCAGTCGACCAACTGGGATCTGCTCGACGGCTTCACCAATCCCATGGCCAATTCGTACGCCATGGCTGCCGCTCAGCGCTGGCCGGGGCGGGGCCTGCCAGCCTATCGCGACATCGCCTTGCCACGCAGCGGCGATCCCCTGCGTTTCGCGGTGACCGTCCGGCTTGCCGGCGCATCCTTGAAAACCACGGATGGCGACAGCGCAGTCCGGACACCCTTGGGGGCGTTCCGCTATGCCGCACTGGGACCGGAAGACGCCGTCACCGTCACTTCCGCGGCGGAAACCTATTTTGCACGGCCGGAACACCGGGCCGATGGCCGGAATGAACTGGCCACGCTATTTCGCCCCTATTGGCAGGCGCGCTTGTCCGCCGTCAGCGCCGCCGAGGCCGCGCAGGCAAGGCGGGCGCCATGAACCCGATCCTCGTGCGGCAGCAGGGGCAGGCTCTGGTCGAAGCATTGCTGATGCTGCCCCTGCTGGCCCTGTTGCTATGGGCGGCGTCCTGGATTGGCGGATTGCAATTCGCAGCGCAGGAAATGGCGCAGGCCAGCCGCAAGACCGCAATGGCAGGCGCCCTGGGACAACCCATGCGGAACTTGCCCGCGCCGGGCGGCATGGCGCTCTCGGGCAAGGCCAGCACCTTATCGGGTATCGCACCCGCGCAGGTCAACGCCTTGCAGGCCGAATGGTTCGGCGCGGATCTGCGATTGCTGTCGGTGACGGCAAGCGCTGCGCGCTTCGATCGGGACAGCGCGGCCTGGTTGCGCATCGCCCGCCGCACGCATGTGGCAAGCGGCGCTGGCTATGCGCACGGCGATGCCGACACGCAACGCAGGATCGGCCGGGCACCTACCGCCTGGTTCAGGGCGGAACGCGCCTCGTTGGCCGAGGCCCGGCGTATGAAGCCTGTCGTCGATCGCCTGGACGGACCCTGGCGCAGGCCCGGCCTGTCGCTGGACTGGTTGTCCGAATGGGCGGATGTGGTGCCTGGGGAGCGGCTTGCCGGCCGCAAGGGGGCGGGCAAATGATCGGCCTGCGCTTTTCGGCGCCCCTTGCGGGTTTTGCCCCATCACGGGAAGACGGCTGGCGAACCGTGGCTATGACAAAGACGCTGCGCCTGTTGATGGCCGGCGCCGTGGCTGTTGCGGCGGTAGGGTGGCGCAATGTCGCCGCAGCTCAGCATCTCGTGACGGGCGGCGGGGAGGCCGGCGGGAGCAGGCCAGGCGTTACCGCGCTGGAGGCCTTGCGTCTGCCCGCAGGTTCGCGTCGCGGATTGTTAGGGGAAAGCATCTGGTTGCATGGAATCCCGGCGCGTGTGCTGGTGTTCGATGCGCCGCTCAGTACGGCGGAGCTGATCCGTTACCTGTCTGCCCAGCAGCCCGCCCTGGTCAATCTCAACGTGTTGTCCGGTCAGGCGATTCTGTCGGGTAGGGTGGGGCAGGAGCAATGGGTCATCCAGCTGGAAGGCCTGGGCTCCCGTCGGACAGCCGGAAGCATTTCGGCGGTCAGCCTTCTGGCCGTGCCTGAAAGCGCTTCACCTGCCTGGCTGCCCGCCGGCGGTCGCCTCAGGCTGGACATTGCCTTGATGGAGGACGGCGTACGCGTTTCTGAGCGGATCTGGCAATACGCCTTGCCTCCGGGGCAGTTGGCTGCGCAGCTGGAGCAGCACCTGCTCCGGAATGGCTGGCGTCGCATGCCCGTCTCCGAGGATTCGGCGCACTGGTGGGTCCGCTCCGGCTCCCGCATGCGGCTGTCGCTGGTGCCGCTGGACGGTGGCACCGGCCTTCTGGTCAGCGGAAGAGTGCCATGACGAACTGGATCACCCATGTAGCGCCGCGTCTGCGCCGAATGGGCGTGTATGCCATAGCACTGATTGCGGGGCTGGTATCCGCGTGGGCGGTGCGGGAACACGTGCAGCAGCGGGTCCAGGCGTTGGAGGCAGAGGCGCGCACGCCGATGGTCAGCCGGCTGGTCGCGGCGTACGACCTGCCTGCTGGCACGCAACTCGAAGAGGTGCACCTGGCAGTGCGCGAGATTCCGCAGCCTTGGGTGTCCCGGGCCAGCATCGATCCCCTGGATCTTGCCAGTTTGCTTGGCGCCACCTTGCTGGCCGATGTCGCCAATGGTGAGCCCTTGCTGCGGGGGCATCTGACATTCAGTCCTCCGGCCCCGGCCTTGGCGTCCCGCTTGCGCAGCGGGCAACGCGCATTGACCGTGGCGGCGACGGACCTGGGCGGCCTGGCGGAAGTCCTGCGCGTAGGCGATGCCATCGACATCTATGTGAGTTTTTCGCATCGGCAGCGGGAGATGACGGTGCCCCTCCTGCAAGGCATGCGCGTGCTGATGGTGGGAGGCGACGCCGAGAGCGAAACCAAGGGCGGCAATATCACCTTGGCAGCGACGCCGGATGAGGCAATGCGATTCGTGGCGGCGCGGCAGAGCGGGGCGCTGACCGCGATGTTGCGCCATCGCGATGATGCCGCAATGGTCAGCGGCGCCGCGCAGGGCGACCTTGCCACCCTGATCGGATTGGACCTGGAACCCCGGAATGCGCCGGGCGTGGCCATCCTGTACGGAGACAGGCTGGACCCCTCGGCAGGCACAGGAGCAATGGATGTGGAAAGTGCAGGCCCGGCTCGACTTCAACGGGGGCGGCCATGAGACGCGTCGTCATCAGCATGTTTGCCTGCGTGTTCTGGTTGGCCAATCCCGCAGCGCGGGCGGAGGATGAGGTGATTGAACTTCAGGTGGGTGAAACGCGGATTCTGTCGCACCCCGGGGTCAAGCGCGTGGCGATAGGCAACGGCCAGGTCGTGGGCGCCATCGAGGCCGAAGGGCGCGAGGTTGTGGTCTTTGCCCGCGCCGAGGGTGTTTCGTCACTGCACATCTGGGCAAACGCCGGGCGCGTCAAGGCCTATGAACTGAGGGTCGTGCCGGCCGGCGCGCCGCGTCTGCGAGCAGAGGTCGAGGCCTTGCTTGCCCGCATCCCCGGCGCGCGCAGTACTGAGGTGGGCGGTCGCATCCTGATCGAGGGCGACGATCTTTCCGACGATGACCGATTGCGCATCACGGCCCTGGCGGACCGCTATCCCGCAGTGCTGGACTTTACCGGCCAAGTGGGTTGGGACCGCATGGTGCAGCTGGACGTTCAGGTCGTGGAGATCCCCACCTCAAGGCTGAGGGATCTGGGCGTGCGCTGGGACGGGCTGTCGCAAGGCGGCATCAACGCCGGCCTGGCCTGGGATGCGGGGTCCAGGGGGCGCATGAACCGTCCAGGCGAAGGGATCATAGAAACGGTGGGCCCGGTCTCTTCGGCGGCTGGCTACTTCGGCGTCAATGCGCTGTTGTCGTCCCGGATCGCGATGCTGGCGCAAAGCGGCGAGGCCGTCATGCTGGCCCAACCTCAATTGCTCGCGCGCAGCGGCGCCAGCGCCACCTTCCTGGCCGGCGGAGAGGTTCCTTACTCGTCGACCGACACGCGCGGCAACGCGACCACGATGTTCAAGCCCTATGGCGTCATGCTCAGGATCACCCCTCGCATCGATCGCAACGGGATCATCCGATCCTTGATCGAGGTAGAGGCGAGTTCGGTGGACAACGCGCTGAGCGTGCCGGGCGGACCGGCGCTACGCACGCGCCGCGCATCCACCGAATTCAACGTGCGGTCCGGCGATACGCTGGTCATCGGCGGCTTCCTGTCGCGCGAGCGGGACGAGACCAGCGATGGCCTGCCATGGCTGAAAGACATCCCGGTTCTGGGGGCCTTGTTTTCGTCCCGGCGCTATCAATTGCGGGAAACCGAACTTGCCATATTCGTGACGCCCAAACTGATTACGCAGGCCGAGCCCGCCATGGCGGACCGCGTGCGGCGGGGACGTGGCGTACTCGAAGCGGCTTTTCCTGTGCCGCCCCGCCTGGGCACCGCCGTGCCTGCCGCGGCAGGGTGGGATGCCCACGCCGGCACCGGTTCGCAGTGGGGCTCGCCGCAAGACGGCGCGCCGATTCCTTCTTCGGAAACTCGGCCATGATCGACGTGGAAATGATGTTTGAAGACGCCTCCGTGCACAGATCCACGGTGGCTGTTCCCGCGTTGATAGGAAGGGGCGCGCATTGCGGGGTGCGCATCGTGAACTGGAGAGTGGGGCGCCAGCACGCCCGCTTGTTGCGCGAAGCGGCGGGGATCGTGCTCGAAGACCTGGGTACGTTGGGCGGAACCCTCGTGAACGGCGCGAGGATCGTGCGCCACGCCCCGGTGTTGCCCGACGACGAAATACTGATCGGGCCTTGCCGGCTGCGGGTGTCGCTGGCGGACATCCCGGAGCGCAACGGGGGCGTGGACGGTGCGGCGGCTGAAAGCGTCGCCCGCGACATGGCTGCCGTGCAGGCACCGCCGATGCTGCCCGCGCCGGCGACGCCAGTGCCGGTTCTGCCACTGCCACATCCGCTGCAGGAGCGCCGGCGGCTGCACGCGGCGCTGCTGGCGGCGCTGGATCTGCGCCGCCGCGACGTGGCGGGCATGAGCGACAGCATGCTGCGTGCCGAGGCCGAACGGCTGCTGACGCATATCGTCGCCACGGACACCGACTTGCCGCCGGGGGTGGACCGGGCTGCGCTTTGCCGCGAGGTGCTTGACGAAGCCGTCGGCCTGGGGCCGCTGGAGCCCTTGCTCGCCGCTGCCGACATTACGGAGATCATGGTCAATCGCCACGACGAGATCTATGTCGAACGCGCCGGCCGCCTGTCGCGCCATCAGGCGGCCTTTACCAGCGAGCAATCGCTGCGTTGGGTCATAGAGCGCATCGTCACACCCTTGGGGCGACGCATCGATGAAAGTTCTCCGATGGTGGATGCGCGCCTGGCCGACGGGTCCCGGGTGCACGCCATCATTCCGCCGGTGGCCCTTAGGGGCGCCAGCCTGACCATACGCAAATTTCCACAGCGGCGCCCCGGAATGTCCGATCTGATCGCTGCGGGGACGCTGAGCGGCGCCATGGCGCAATTCCTGGCGCTCTGCGTGAGGATGCGCAGGAATCTGGTGGTATCTGGAGGGACCGGGGCGGGCAAGACCACGTTGCTCAACATCCTGTCCAACGAGATTCCCGACGGCGAGCGCGTGGTCACCATCGAAGATGCGGCGGAGCTGCGCCTGAACCATGATCATCTGGTGGCGCTGGAGGCGCGTCCGGCCAACCAGGAGGGGCGAGGGCGCATCGACATCCGCGAACTCGTGCGCAACGCGCTGCGCATGCGGCCAGACCGGATCGTCGTGGGCGAGTGCCGCGGGGCGGAGGCATTCGACATGTTGACCGCCATGAACACCGGGCACGAAGGCTCCCTGACGACGCTGCATGCCAACTCGCCACGCGACGCGCTGGGGCGGCTGGAATCGATGATCCTGATGGCCGGGCTCGATCTGCCTCTGGCCGCCGTGCGCGAGCATATCGCGGCCAGCGTGGATATCTTGGTGCAGCAGGCGAGGCTGGGCGATGGGCGTCGCGTCGTGACGTCGATAGCGGAGATTACGGGCATGGAAAGCGGACGCATACAGCTGCAGGATCTGTTCCGCTACGACCGCATGGGCGGCTTCACGGGCTGCGGCGCCTTGCCCGGCTTTGCGCGCGAATGGACGCAGGCCGAGGAGGCCTTCGATCCCGCCTGGTTCTCCAACACCGAGCAGGCGGCGCCGGGGACCACCGTTTTTGCGCAAGGAGCGACATGATCTGGCTATCTGCGGGAGCCGCCATGGTATGCGTGCTGCTGCTGGCGTGGCGTGCCCAACACTGGTTTGCGCCAGCGCTGCGCCGCTACCGCGAGGTCTACACCCAGGAGGCGGGCCTGCGTCTGAGCGAGGTGTTCTTATTCATAGACCCCGCCCAATTGTGGGCTGGCGCGGTGGCTTGCGCGGCGATGGCGGCGGCCTTGGCCTTTGCTGCGACGGGCAGCGGCTTTGTCGCCGCCTTGGCCGCGGCGCTTGCCTCGCGCCTGCCCAGGACGCTGGTAAATGGGTTGCGGCGGCGCCGTGCCCGGCGGTTCGAGCAGCAACTGCCGATGGCGCTGTTGATGCTCGCCTCCGCCCTGCGCGCTGGCGTGGCATTGACCACCGGCCTGCGCCACGTCGTCGAGCAGAGCAGCGCGCCCTTGGCCCAGGAGTTCGGCCTGATGTTGCGCGAGCAGCGCATGGGCGTGCCATGGGACGGCGCGCTTGAAAACCTGCGTGGCCGCATGCCGGCCGATTCGACCGCGCTCGTCGTGGCGGCCATGCGCATTGCGGCGCAGACGGGAGGCAACCTGGCAGAGGCGCTGGAAAGCATCGCGCAGACCCTGCGCGCCCGCCTGCAGTTGCAGGCGAAGCTGCTGGCGCTGACTTCGCAGGGACGTATGCAGGCCTGGATCGTGGGCGCTTTGCCTTTGCTGCTGCTTGCCGTGCTGGACCGGCTGGAGCCGGAAATCATGGGCCTGCTGTGGCATACGCCCGTGGGTTGGGGCGTGTTGGCGATCGTGGCGGTACTGGAGACCGCGGGCATGCTGCTGATCCGGCGCATTGTCTGGATCGATATCTGACGGGAGCGGATGCGATGTGGCTGTACTTGAGCCTGTTGACGGCCGCCCTGGCTGCGGGATGGTTGGCATGGGTGGTTTTTAAGCCATTGCTGCTGGACAGCGAGGGTGCGTCGTCCGCCTTGCCGTGGTGGTGGCGAGCGGCCTGGCCCTGGATTTCCGCGGTGGCGCCCGTGGCTGGGCCTTTATGTTCCTGGCGTTGGCGCATACGGCTGACTCGCGCCATCGAGCGGGCGGCGCTGCCTGCCGGCATCAGCTACGCGCATGTCGCGGCGCTGTGTTGGAGCGCGGCCATGGCTGCCGGCGGGTTGACTGCGGCGGTCGCCATCGTCTTGGCGCAGGCGCAGTCCTGGGAATGGATTCCCTGGATGGTAGCGTCAGCGCTGGCGGCAGGCGCCGCGCCGGGGCTTTGGTTGCGCAGTTTGAGCAGCAACCGGCGACGCAGCATCGAACGCGACCTGCCTTTCGTGTTCGACATGATGACATTGTGTGTGGAAGCGGGGCTGAGCGTGCATGGGGCATTGCAGATGGCCGCCCAGAGCGGACCGGCGGGCATACTGCGAGATGCCCTGGCTGACGCGCTGGCAGAGATACGTGCGGGGGTTTCCAGGACCGCCGCGATCAAGGCCTTGGCGGAACGCAGCAATAGCCCGCTTGCGCGTAACTGGGCGGCCGCCCTGGCGCAGGCCGAAGGACTCGGGATAAGCCTGGGTCCAGTATTGCGGGCACAGGCGGCGCAAGCCCGCAGCGATCGTCACGTGCGTGCGGAACAGCTGGCGATGCAGGCTCCGGTGAAGATGCTGCTGCCGCTGATCGGCTGCATCTTTCCCTGCACGTTCATCGTGCTGGCCTTTCCGGTCATGGTGCAATTGCTGCAGAGCGTGCAATGACTGGTGGTCAGCCATCGGCGCGGCGCGGCGGACTCAGGCTACTCAAGGTCGCCAGCTGCTGCGGCCGCGCGCGCGGCTTGCTGGGACGCAAGCCGCCGGGGCCGCGGTCCGGCATCTTGCTGATGCATTGCGCCGCGGTGCATACCTTTGGCATGCGCTATGCCATCGACGTGGCATTCATATCGCGGCAGGGAAGGGTGCTTGCGGTGCGCAGGGCGCTGGCGCCCTGCCGCGTGGCGTCATGCCTGGGCGCCGTTGCCGTCGTCGAGATGCGCGCCGGCATTCTCGATACCGAATACGGAGGTATAGGCAGGATAGAAGCTGCAGTACAGCACGCCACCCGCGGCGATATTGAAGGGAATCTGCAGCGTGCCGGCAAGCTGGGGTGACAGGCCGATGGCGACCAGAAGGCCGGCGCACAGGTCGATGAAAAGAAACACCAGGATCCAGGTGGCGCCGTAGACCAGGAACGGCAGCTTGTTGCGCCAGCAGGCGATGCCGGAGAAGAACAGCGCCTGGACCAGGCGCAGCCCATGCCAGGCGACCAGGACGGGGGCGTGCCAGAACAGCGCGGCGATCACGACATACACGATCGCGAACAAAGTCAGCGGAACGGCCATGGCGGACAGGATGGGCTCCATGGACTTTTCCACGGAGGCTATGCGCATGCCCTCGACCATCGCGTCCGTGAATGGCAGGAAGATGATCAGGCCAGTCGCAATGCAGAGCGCCGCGTACAGCAGCCCCATCAGGAACAGTTTCCTGAATACGCCAGGCTGCTTGAGCGGCTTGGCCCACATCGAGGGCAGCATGATGCGGTCGGCTTCGACATGCTTGCACGCCGATAGCGTCATCAGCGTGATGATGGGCATTAGCGCCACCACCAGTATGGGTCCGACCGGCGGCGTCGCGGTGGCGAAGATGACCAGAAGGCTGATGGCCATGGCCCAGGTGAACATGGCCAGAGGTTGCTTGCGGAACAGACGGAAGCCGTCTCGGACCCATTGCCAGCCGGATGTCGCGGGGAGGAATGCTGCTTGCATGGCTCTTTAAAGGGGGGAGATCTCTCAAAAAGGGACGCGCTATCCCCATTATGGGGGGAGCAACGGTTACGGCAATATTGGCAGGCCAGGGCGGTGGCGCGCTTGCAACACTCTTTCGAAATGCCGGGGGTCGTGCGGTTTCAGGGTCTGAGCCGGCCGCGGCAGGAAAAAGTCATACAGGCGCGATATCCAGAAGCGCAGCGCGGCGGCCCGCAGCATCAGCGGCCAGACCTCGCGTTCCGCGTCGGTGAACGGGCGCACGGCCGCGTAGGCTGCCAACCAGGACTCGACCAGTTCGGGCACGAATTCACCCGTGTCGCGTTCGATGCACCAGTCGTTGACGCTCACCGCCACGTCGAACAGCCAGGTGTCGCAGCCGGCGAAGTAGAAGTCGATGATGCCGCCCATGAGCGGATCTTCGAAGGTGCCAGCGAACAGGACGTTGTCCCGGAACAGGTCGCAGTGGGCCGGGCCGGTCTGCAATGTCTGCCAGGCCGGCGTCGCAGCGGCGGCCTGCTGGTCGGCCAGCTCCGCCGACAGCAGTTGGGCCTGCGCCGGTTCCAGGAAGGGCATGACCTTGGGTGCCGTTTCCAGCCACCAGGACAGTCCGCGCAGGTTGGGCTGGTGCAGCGGAAAGTCGCGTCCGGCCAGGTGGGCGCGGGCCAGCGTGGCGCCGGCCAGGGCGCAATGCGCCGGGCCGGGAGCGGGTTCGTAGCCGCCGGGCAGGCGTGAAACGATGGCGCAGGGCTTGCCGTGCAGGGTCGTCAGGCGAGTGCCGTCGCGCAGGGTCTGGGGCCGGGGCACGGGAATGCCGCGCTCGGCCAGGTGGTACATCAGCTCGATATAGAAAGGCAACTGGGCCTGCGTCAGCACCTCGAACAGCGTCAGCACATATTCGCCGCGGGTCGTGTACAGGAAGTAGTTGGTATTCTCGATACCCGCCGTAATCCCCCGAAGCGAGACAAACTCGCCCAGATCGAAATGCGCCAGTAGGGCGCGAGCGTCGTCTTCGGAGACAGGGGTGAATACGGCCATTGATGTGCGGGATCTAGGGGTTGACGGGCGCGCGCGCATGCTGGTTTCGGCTGCGGCGGCGCAATTTTAGACCACATGGCGGGTCAGTCTGTCCGACTTGCGGTGGAGCGGATACGGCCGCCCGCCAGACACAAAGCCGCCAAGCACCGTAAAATACCGCATCCCCTTGTTTTGTAGAGTGATTCTTGGACTCCCCCGACTGGCGGCTGTGCGTCGCCCCCATGATCGATGTGACCGACCGCCATTGCCGTTATTTCCACCGGCTGCTGGCGCCGCGCGCACGCTTGTACACGGAAATGATCACCACCGGCGCGTTGTTGCACGGCAATGTCGAGCGGCACCTGGACTTTGACGAGGCCGAGCATCCCGTGGCCTTGCAATTGGGCGGCAGCGAACCCGACGCCCTGGCGCATTCGGCCAGGCTGGGAAAAAAGTGGGGTTACGACGAGATCAACCTGAATTGCGGTTGCCCGTCAGAACGGGTGCAGAAGGGCGCGTTCGGCGCCTGCCTGATGGCGGAGCCCGCTCTGGTGGCCGATTGCATGAAGGCCATGCAGGATGCCGTGGATATCCCTGTCACCGTCAAACACCGGCTTGGCCTGGATTACGACGAGTCCTACGCGTTTGTCCGCGATTTCGTCGGCAAGATCTACGACACCGGCTGCCGGGTGTTCATCGCCCATGCCCGCAATGCGGTACTCAAGGGCCTGACGCCCAAGGACAACCGCGAGATTCCGCCTCTGCGCTACGACGTGGTGCGGCAATTGAAGCGCGACTTCCCGGATTGCACGTTCGTGCTCAACGGCGGTCTGGCCGACGCCGAGCAGTCCGTGCGCGCCGCGGGCGATTTCGACGGTGTCATGCTGGGCCGGGCTGCCTGGCACACGCCGCGAGTGCTGTCCGAGGTGTCCTTGCAGCTATGGCCGTCGCTGCGGCTGCCCAGCGATGCGCAGGTGGTGGACGCGATGATGGGATATGCGACGCGGCAGGTCGCGCGGGGCGTGCCCCTGCGGGTGATGACGCGGCCCATGCTGGGGCTGGTGAATGGCCAGTCCGGTGCGCGCCGCTGGCGCCGCATGCTGTCCGATCCGGCCCTGCTGGCCGCGAACAACCCTGAACTGATCTACGATGCCTGGCGCAGCCAGCGGCATGCGCCGGATATGCGCGGCGCCGCGATCGAAGCGGCGCCGGCTGGGGTTTGACGAGGGGCCAGCCAAGCTGGCCGCGGGCTCAGGACTTGGCCGGTTCGGCGCTTTCCGTGGGCCAATCGCGGATATAGGCCTTCAGCATGTTGTTTTCGAATTGCTGGGCCGCCACGATGGCCTGGGCCATGTCGTAGAACGAAATGACGCCCATCAGGGTGGGGCCGTCCATGACCGGAATGTAGCGCGCGTGCTTTTCGAGCATCAGGCGCTGCACTTCGTCGGCGCTGGTGTTGGGGGACACGCTGACCGGGGCATCGTCCATGATGGAACGGATGGTGGTGTCGCCGGCGCCGCCATGCGCATGCATGTGGCGGATGATCTCGCGGAACGTGAGCATGCCGGTCAGCGTCCCGAATTCCATGATCACCAGCGAGCCTATGTCCTGCTCGCTCATTGTTTGCACGGCCTGGGACACAGGCATGTCGGGCGACGCCGTATAGAGCGTATCGCCCTTGACGCGCAAAATCTCGCTGACCTTCAACATCGGTTCCTCCTGGGCGGTTTACGCCCTAATGCTATTTGCTAATTCTTTTTCGCTTCCAGCTGCAGCACGGGAGCGATTCCATTTTCGGTATTTTGCGCTTCTCCGCAGACTTCTTCCAGCGTGGGCGCATTTTGCTGGGAAATCACGGCCGAGGCGACTCGCAATATCTCGGGGTCATTGCGGACCCTGGGCTGGCCGCGGTCCAGCAGAAAACGGTCCACCACGGGTTCCATCGAGGTTTGCCGGGCGTCGCAGGTCAGAACCCAGAGGCCTTCGGGGCTGCGCGTCGCCAAGCCCATTTCAGCCAGGGTTTCCAGGACTTCGTTCAGTTCGTCCTGGTGCAGGCGCAATTGCGCGGCCAGCAGATTGGCGGGCAGTCCGGGCGGATTGGCCGTCTGCGCCTGGCGCAGCGTGCGCAGCGCATCCACGGCGTCCACGAAGGGCGCACCTGGATAGCGGTTGATTTCCCAGCGGCCCAGCCGGATCAGCGGCGCGCTGGACGCCAGGATGGCTCCCAGCAGCACTGCCAGCCATGACAGGTAGATCCAGAGCAGGAAGATGGGCAGGGTGGCGAATGCGCCGTAAATGACGGTGTAGGTGGGGAAGCGGGTCAGGTAGTAGGCGAAAGCCGACTTCATGATTTCCAGCACGATCGCGGTCACGCAGCCCCCGACAAGGGCATCGCGCCAGAGAACCTCGCGGTTCGGGACCATGACGAACAGCGTGGCAAAACCCAGGGCGGTCAACACCAGCGGGATGAACGACACCGCAACGCTGACGGCTTCGGGCACGTCCCGCACCAGGCCCAGCGATTCGCGCGCCACGAACGAAGTCGCCCAAAGGCTGGCGCCGGCCACGACGGGGCCCAGCGTGATGATGGCCCAGTACACCAGCGCGCGCTGCCGCAGCGGGCGTTGGCGCGTCACGTGCCAGATGTCGTTGAACGCCTTGTCGATCGTCATGATCAGCAACAGCGAGGTGATCAGCAGGAATACGCCGCCGATGGCGGTCAGGCGTGAAGCCTGGCGCGCGAACTGATTCAGGTAATCCATGATGTTGTCCGAGACGGACGGCGGCATCAGGCTGTTGGTCAGGAAATCCTCGAGCGCGACGCGGAATTCCTGGAATACCGGAAAAGCAGTAAACAGCGACAGGACCACGGCCAGCATCGGCACGATGGCCAGGACGGTCGTGAAGGTGAGGCTGGACGCGACCTGCAGCAGTTTCTCTTCGCTGGCGCGTTCGGCGCTGAAGCGCACAACACGTCCGGCCCTCGCGATCCATGAAGAGCGCGAGGTCGAGTGCTCGGTGGCCGCCGGCGTCGCGGCGGCAGGCTCGGCGGGGCGATTCATCAGGCGATAATAGCAGCATGAACCCTGAACTCAACCCCCGCTTGCGCCTGCTGGCCTCGGTATCGCTGTTCGCCCTGATCGTGCTTTGCGTCACCTGGGAAACCGTGGTGGCGCCGCTGCGGCCGGGCGGTTCCTGGATGCTGCTCAAGGCCCTGCCGCTGGCGTTTCCGCTGCGCGGCATCCTGCGCGGCAATCTTTATACCTATCAGTGGGCCTCGATGCTGTCGCTGCTCTACCTGATGGAGGGCGCGGTGCGGGCCATGTCGGATCCGGCTCCGCTATCCGTGTTGATGGCCTGGGGCGAGATCCTGCTGTCGGCCATTTTCTTCCTTAGCGCCATTTTCTACGTGCGGCCTGCCAAACGGGCTGCCAGGAGGCAACGCGCATGAGCGCCCATACGTTGTCCGACCTGCGCGTCGTCAATTCCTTTGCGGCATTGCCGTCAGCCTTCTACACCCGGCTTGCGCCTCAGGCCTTGAATAATCCGCGCTTGCTGCACGGCAATGCGGAAGCGGCGGAACTGATCGGCCTGGACCCGTCGGCCCTGTCCACGCCCGAGTTCCTGAGCGTGTTTTCCGGCGCCCAACCGCTGCCAGGCGGCGATACGCTGGCGGCGGTCTACAGTGGCCATCAGTTCGGCGTCTGGGCCGGCCAGTTGGGCGATGGCCGCGCCCATCTGTTGGGCGAGGTCGAGGGGCCGCAGGGCAATTGGGAGCTGCAGCTCAAGGGGTCGGGCATGACGCCGTATTCGCGCATGGGCGACGGCCGCGCGGTGCTGCGCTCGTCGGTGCGCGAGTACCTGGCCAGCGAGGCCATGCACGGGCTGGGCGTGCCCACGACGCGGGCGCTGGCGCTGGTGGTGTCCGACGACCCGGTCATGCGGGAAACGGTGGAGACAGCCGCAATTGTGACGCGTATGTCCCCCAGTTTCGTGCGTTTCGGCTCTTTCGAGCATTGGTCGTCGCGCCGCCAGCCCGACATGCTGAAGACGCTGGCGGATTACGTCATAGACCGTTATTACCCGGAATGCCGGGAAGCGGGAACGGGCGAGCCCTCGAATGACGTGACGCCCTATATCAACCTGCTGCGCGCCGTCACCCGGCGTACGGCGCTGCTGATGGCGGACTGGCAGGCGGTGGGCTTCTGCCATGGCGTGATGAATACCGACAACATGTCCATATTGGGGCTGACGCTGGATTATGGCCCCTACGGTTTCATGGACGGTTTCCGGCTGGGCCATGTCTGTAATCACTCGGACTCGGAAGGGCGCTATTCCTGGAACCGCCAGCCGTCCGTCGCCCTCTGGAACCTTTATCGCCTGGGTGGCAGCCTGCACGCGCTGGTGCAGGATGTAGAAGGCCTGCGAGCAGTCCTGGATGAATTTGAGCCGGTCTTCACGCGTGCCTTCCATGACCGCATGGGCGCCAAGCTGGGCCTGGTCGCATGGCGACCGGCCGACGAAGCGTTGCTGGACGATCTGCTCAAGCTGATGGACGCCAATCAGGCGGACTTCACCTTGACGTGGCGTCGCCTGGCCGACGCCTTGTCGGGCCAGCGTAGCGCGTTCGAGGACCTGTTCATCGACCGGCCGGCGGCAGGAGCCTGGCTGGATCGCTTGGTGGCGCGGCACGCGCAGGACGGCCGGCCGATGCAGGATGTAACCGCAGGCATGAATGGCGTGAATCCGCTATACGTGCTGCGCAATCACCTGGCGGAAGAGGCGATTCGGGCGGCCAAGACCGGCGATGCCAGCGAGATCGATACCTTGATGAGGTTGCTGCGCAACCCCTACGAGGCCCAGCCGGGGTATGAGCGGTATGCGGGTTTGCCGCCGCATTGGGCGGGCAGCCTGGAGGTCAGCTGTTCGTCTTGAAACCGGCCGCCAGCCGAACAACCGGGACATTTGCGAAAGCCGTTTTCCCGCGATTTACGGGAAAATAACCATTTGGACAAGGAATATCGCAGTTTTTTTCATTGCAATCATTCGTTTCCATTGTAAAAGACGTAAGATTGTCGCCAACGGAATACCCGGGGACTCTGCGTCCGCGGGGCATTTGTCGATAATCTTCAAAATAAAGCACTCTAAATATGGCTGGCGCAGATGGTTTGCTGTGTATCGGTCTGCTTGAGGATGACGCCGACTTCCGGGAGGAGTTGGCGTTAGGCTTGGGTGGCTATGGTTTCCGGGTGGCATTCGCCTGTGATAATGCCGCGGCGTTTTATCGCCGGTTGCAGGAACAACCCTGCGACATCGTCATTCTTGACGCCCACCTGCCCGGTGAAGACGGTTTCTCCGTGGCGACCCGCCTGCGCGCCCTCAGCCCCGTCGGTATCGTCATGCTGACAGGTCGCAGCGCGCTGGAAGACCGGGTGCGCGGCCTGGAAGGCGGCGCCGATGTCTACATGACCAAGCCAGTGGATCTGCTGGAACTCAGTTCCGTCATCCGTAGTTTGGCTCGTCGGATGCGTCTTGCGAAGGCGCCTCGGCCGGTGGATGCGGAAACGCGCGCCACCGCGGACACTTCGTGGTCCCTGCAGGACGGGGGCTGGATCCTGGTTGCGCCGGATGGCGCCTCGCTGCATCTGAGCGCCCAGGAACGGACCTTCCTGGTTGCCCTGATGGATGCCGCCGGCAGCGCGGTCAGCCGTCAGGTCCTGGCGGAGTTGTTCCTGCCGGACAGCCCGGGCGGCTTTGAATTGCGCCGCATCGACGTGCTGGTCAGCCGTTTGCGCGCCAAGGCGCAAAGCGCGGGCCTGAAGCTCCCCGTGTTGTCGGTGCGCGGCCAGGGCTACGTGTTCGCGGCCTGAACCCGCCAGAGGCGGTCAAGCCGCCGGAGCGCTGGCCGGCAGGGTGACGACGAAGCGCGTGCCTACGCCTACTTCGCTTTCCATGGTCAGTGTGCCGCCCTGGTTCTGGCAGATGCGCCGGGCCAGGTAGAGCCCGATACCCATGCCTTGCGTTTCGCGGTGCGCTGTGCGCCGGAAATGCGGTTCGAAGATTTTGGCCTGTTCCTCGACGCCTATGCCCGGGCCGCGGTCGGTGACGGCGACCCACGCCATGGGAATGGCGCCCACCCGGGTTTCGCCGGTTTCTATGCGCACGGGCTCATTCGCCGGCGAATACTTGATGGCATTGTGGATCAGGTTGCGTACCACCACGCTGGTCAGCGGACGGTCGCAGTAGACCGGCAGGGAGGGGCTGGCTTGCACCATCAGCGCATGCGCCGTATCGGGCTGCATGGCGGTGACGACATCGAGCACCAGATCCGCCATGTCCGTTTGTTCGCCGCGCGGCATCCAGGCCTGTTCGCCCAGCCTGTCCTGGTTCAGCAACTGATCCATGAGTTCGGTCATCCGGGCGACCGACCGATGAATGCGCGCCAGACGGTTGTCCACGGCCTCGCCGCTCTCGGCAAGTATCATGTCCAGGGATTGGGCTGCCGCGCTGACGGTGGCCAGCGGTGCGCGCAGTTCGTGCGAGATCAGTGCGTTCATCTGGCGCTGCGTATCCAGCGCGCCGGCCAGTTCTGCCAGCCGCAGTTCGCCTTGGGCAAGGTGTTCCGCGTCGGCGTGCTCGTGGCCTGCGCGTTTCGACCCCAGTTGCGGGTGGCCGTGCTGATGGATCGCCAGCAGGATCAAGGCGCTAGACACCAGCAGCAGTCGCGCCAATTCGGCGATCGTTCCTGCCGCGGCCTGGGGCAGCCAGGCGTCCTGTCCCAGCAGCCAGGCCGAGATGCCATAGGCGCCGGCCAAGGCCAGCGCGGCCGCTCGCGCTGGCGACGGACTGGCGGCGCGGACCATGAACCAGGTGGCCAGCGGCAGACTGGCGATGGCGCAGGCCCCGGCGATGGCGGCGGACACGACGCCGTTGCCCGGGGCGTATGCGACGATCAGCGCCAGTACCGCTACCAGCGTCAAGGCCAGGCTGGCCCAGCGGCAGGCCGTCGCCAGTTTGTCGGCGGATGCTTCTTTGAGGATGGGCGCCGTGAGCGCCAGCAGGGCGGCATAGGAGCCGGCTTGCAGCGCCGCCGCCGGCAACAGCGTGGGCATGGAGCGGAAAACCCCTTCGATCAACATGAAGGCCAGCCCCGCGCCGAAAATGGCATTGCGGGTGGCCGCCCATGCGACTGCGCAGGCCACGCCACAGGCCGTGGCGACACCGGCTATCAGGCCCAGATGCAGGTCTTCGTGTGAAACGCCTACGCCGTAGGCCAGCGCCGCGTCGGGGCCGAGCAAGGCGCATAGCAGCATCCCCACGCGAGGCAGCATGGCTTGCCGAACCGCGGAGGCGTTACCGGTGCGCCGCAGGCGGGAAGGCCAGCGGGCGCGAAAAAGCCAACAGATGCGAAGCAGCATGCCTTCCGTCAACTGGAAACCCATGGATGATCAGGTGCGATGTCGTGCGTCTGGGCGGAGTTTACGACAGGCCCGCGCATGGCGTGGACGCCCAGGCCCGCCAGGACGTTTTGCGTGGCAATGTCTGGCACGTCCTCGGCGTAGACCGCGATATTCAGCGCGGCCGCGGTGGCCACCACCGTGGCGGCGAGGTGCTGGCTGCCCGGACTGTGGAGCAGGCCGGCGATGAAGCCGCCGCACAGCTTCAGATAGGACAAGGGGAATTCGTGCAGGTGCTCGATGGCGCCGAACTGGTACGACAGTCGGCTTACACCGACGCGGGCGCCCGCAGCCACGACGATGTCGCAAAGCGGGTGCAAGTCGGTTCCCTGAGCGGCCAGGGCCGCCGCGTCGATTTCCACGATCAGGCGCGCGCTCAGGGCGGGGCGGTCGGCCAGCATGCGTTGAAGCCTGGACTGGAACGACGGTTGGGCGATCGATGCCAGCGAAATCGGCACTGCCAGCGCGCCGGAGCGCGCATACAGCCAGTCCAGCCCCAGGCGGATGGCTTGTATGTCGCATTCGGCGGACAGGCCGAGGCGGACGGCGGGAGGCATGAAGATCGAAGCCGGAACGGGGTCGGCGCCGCTGGTGTCGTGCAGGGTCAGGCTGGCTTCCTGGTGCAGCAGGCCGCCGGAAAGATCGTGCAGAGGCTGCACGGACAAGGAGAACCTGTGTTGTTCGAGCGCCGTGACCAGAGCGTCATGCCAGCTGTATTCGCCGATGTGCGTGCTGTCCGGCGCGCGGCTGGCCGAGGCTATCTGGTCGTCGTCGGCGCTTTCGGCGCACATCAGCGCGTGATCCAGCCGTGCCAGGATGTCGCTCATGCTGTCTCCTGGCGCGTAGGTGGCCATCGCCAGGGCCCAGCGGCAGGATTCATGCTTGTCCATGGGCACGCGCAGCGAGCGCAGTTCGCGCCGCACCCGCTCGGCCAGCAGGCTGGCCTGAGGCGCCGAGGCGCGGGGCAGCAGCAGCGCAAAATCCGAACCGCTGATGCGCGCGAGCATGGCCCCCGGAGCGCCGAATTCAGCGACCAGCTTGCGCAGCCGGTCCGAAGACGAGCGCAGCCACTGGTCCGTGAACGCGCGCGAGAGGTGCCGGTTGATCTGCGCCAAATCGCGTTGACGAAACATCAGCAGATGGCCGCCCGCATCAGGGTCCTTGTCCGCCAGCGCCAATCTGAATTGGTCGACAAAATACTTGCGGTTGTGCAGCCGGGTGACGGGATCCCTGTAGATCTCGCTCTGTAGCGATTCGATCCGAGCATTCTGTTCCTGGACCGTGGCGGCGACCAGGCGTTGCGCGTCCACCAGCGCCTGGTCGACACCCGCCTGTTCGCTGGCGCCATTCGATGTCTTGCGGTCGCCAGGCGCGAGCGCGCGCTCGCGTTCACGGACGTCGCGCGAGATGCGCGCTTCTATTCGCCGCGCCAGATTCACGCAGAACAGGGCCCACAGCAGGCCCGCGGCCAGCACCAGTCCCAGGACCCGCACGCCGCCTTGCCATAGCGTATCGCGAGCAGTCCGCGAATCTGCTTGCACGGTCACGACGCCTTGTGAACTGCCGTCTGGCGCAGCGTAAGGCCGCGATACGGCGGGTGCGGCCATGTTCAGCCAGGCATCACGCCAATCGTGCTCTCTGGTTTGTGGGTCGGTTTGCGGCGTTTGCCGTTCGACGACAGGCGCCCCATTGTCGTCCGCGATGCGCACCAGCGCATATTCCCCTCCTGCAAACATGTCATCCACCAGCGCAGTCCGTTCTTCGGGGGCGGCGGCCGCATGCGACAAGGCCCAGGCCAGCGCATTAGCGCCGTCGTCGCTTTGCCGCGCCAACTCCGCGCTCAGATAGCGGTGCGCGGCCAGCATTCCCACCGTCTGTGCGCCGAGCAGAACGAGGCCGATCAGGAGGGCGGTGAAGAAAAGTAGCCGGCGGAATGTGGACATGTATTTGGAGGTTCCCTTCCTGGCCGTTGCGTGGCCTGCACTGAGGACTGCCAGGTGTCCGGATGGAATGGCGTCGGATCGAGATCAGGGCTGGAGGGCCGGGATACGGGTGTGATACGAGTCACTAATACATCAGTGGTACAGCAATTCTACATGTCACAGAACGTGCCGAATATTACTAAATTCACGCCGTAAGACGCCAAGCTGTGCAATTATTTCGAAGCTGTCTGATTTTCAATGACAACTATCGAGACACGGTGTATTAATTTTTCGGGTGTAGCTGTCGTAAGTAGTAGGCGAGCATGGCGCAAGGGCCGGCGCCAGTCTGTCGTGGCTCATCCCAAACCCTCCGTGAGCAACCAAAGTAACCGTAGGAATACAGGGAAAAGAGGTGCGTTGCCTCTGAAGTGTGGCGTTTTTTGCGAAAATAATGCATATTTTAAAAAATGTTACAGTCCTTGGGTTCCCTTTCGAACCGCAACGCCAGGGGCTTATGGATAGGGGGCTTCGTGCGTGAGAGTTACCTGCTCGCACTGTGCCTGACGCTTGCGGGCGCACTTGTAGCGATATGCTGGGTCTTCGTACGCAGGGAACGCCTGCTGCGTCAACGCCTGACGCGCGATGAACTGACCGGGGTCCTGAATCAGCAGGAATTGCACCGGCGCGCCCGTGCCTGGCTCAACGATGCCGAGGGCCGTTCGCGCCGCGGCGCTTTCTTTCTGGTGAGCTTCGAGCAATACGCCGAGATCAGCGCCATGTTGCGCGCCGGCGAAGACCAGGCTCTGCTGGTGCAGGTGGCCAATCGCCTGGGCCTGATCTGCCGGTCCATGGGCGGCATGGTGGCGCGTTCGGGGGCGGATGCGTTCACGGTCTGCGCACCCGACGTGGATGAGGCCGGAGCCGCTCAGGTGTCGGCCAAGCTGCTGGAAGCCCTGAGCGTGCCTTACGAACTCGGCGGGCGTCCCCTGATGGCGATGTTCCGCGTCGGCGCTGCCCTGTATCCCGAGCATGGCCGCAGCGTGGAAGAACTGCAGCGCTGCGTGCAGGTCGCCTTGCTGCCGCTGAAGGAGCGCGGCGGGCCGGGCTGGAACCTGTTCGATTTCCGCATGCTGGCGCGTCAGCGCGACCAGCAGGGGCTGGAGAACGACCTGCGGCTGGCGCTGACCACGCCGGACATGGATCAGTTCGAACTGTATTACCAGCCGGTCTGTGACAGCGGCACCGGCATGGTGCAGGGCTGCGAGGCGCTGCTGCGCTGGCATCACCCCGTGCTCGGCAGCGTCTCGCCCGCGGTGACCATCGAATTGGCCGAGCGCAGCGGCCTGATCGTGCCGCTGGGGGCCTGGATATTGGAGCGGGCATGTACCCAGGCTGCGCTATGGCCGGCGACCTGGCGCGTGCATGTGAACCTGTCAGTCAAGCAGATGAACGAGGATGGTCTGGTCGAACTCGTGTCGAATGCGCTTGCGGCCGCAAACCTTGCCCCGCGCAAGCTGGTGCTGGAAATCACGGAATCTCTCTTCATCCTGCACTACGAACGGCACGTGAAGATCCTGAACACGTTGCGGGCGATGGGCATCGGTGTGGCGCTGGACGACTTCGGCTGCGGCTATTCCAGCCTGAACCACCTGCGCTGCCTGCCGATCGATTGGGTCAAGATCGACCGCAGCTTCATCTCAGCGCTGGAATCCGACGCCGGCAGCCGCGAGGTGGTCTCGGCGCTGTTCGGCCTGTGCCAGGCGATGCATCTGCCGGTGGTGGCCGAGGGAGTCGAAACCGAGGGCCAGCGTGAAATCCTGAAGTCGCTGGGATGCCGGGTCATGCAGGGTTTCCTGTTGGGACGTCCCGCACCGGCCTCCGAAATCCAGGCTTTGGCCTCGGCGGTGTCATAATCGGGGTTGCTTGCAAACCCCACCTGTTGACTCCCTATGCCCGGCAATACCCTAGGTACCCTCTTTACCGTCACCAATTTCGGCGAATCCCACGGGCCAGCCATCGGTTGCGTCGTGGACGGCTGTCCTCCGGGGCTGTCGCTGGATGCCTCCGACATCCAGCTCGAACTGGACCGTCGCCGTCCCGGCACGTCGCGCCATGTTACGCAGCGCCAGGAAGCCGACCAGGTGGAAATCCTGTCGGGCGTATACGAGGGAGTGACCACGGGTACGCCCATCGGCCTGCTGATCCGCAACACAGACGCGCGCAGCAAGGACTACTCCAACATCGCCGACACGTTTCGACCGGGCCATGCCGACTATGCCTATTGGCGCAAGTTTGGCGTGCGCGATCCGCGCGGGGGCGGCCGTTCTTCGGCGCGCCTGACGGCGCCGACCGTCGCGGCAGGCGCCATCGCCAAGAAATGGCTGGCGGAGCAATACGGCGTCAAGGTGCGCGGCTACATGAGCCAGTTGGGGCCCATTGCAATCCCCTTCGATTCCTGGGAAGAGGTTCCCAATAATCCGTTCTATGCGCCCAATGCCGCAGTCGTGCCCGAACTGGAGGCCTACATGGACCAGTTGCGCCGCGACGGCGACTCCGTCGGCGCCCGGATCGAGGTCGTGGCCGAGAACCTGCCCGCGGGCTGGGGCGAACCGATCTATGACCGGCTGGACGCCGACATCGCGCACGTCATGATGGGCCTGAATGCCGTGAAGGGCGTGTCGATCGGCGCGGGCTTTGACAGCATCGCTCAGCGCGGCTCGGAGCACGGCGACGAAATCACTCCGGACGGTTTCCTGACCAATAACGCGGGCGGGGTGCTGGGCGGCATTTCCACTGGTCAGCCAGTCACCGTTTCGCTGGCCATCAAGCCTACCTCCAGTATCCGCGTCGAGCGCCGCTCCGTGAACCGCGCCAATGACCCGGTCATGGTGCAGACGCTGGGTCGCCATGACCCTTGCGTCGGCATCCGCGCCACGCCCATCGCTGAGGCGATGCTGGCGCTGGTCTTGATCGACCACGCCTTGCGCCACCGCGGCCAGTGTGGCGATCCGGTAGTCTGATACGCTGTTGCTCTTCGAATTGCCTGGGAGGTCTGCCATGAACCGGAAACGTCTTCTGCTGCGCAACGCGGGTGCAGCGCTCGCGCTGGCAGCCCTGGCGGGCTGCACGGGCATGAATACCACGCAGTCGGGCGCCATTGGCGTCAACCGGACCCAGTACATGTCCAGCATGGTGCCTTCGCAGGCGCTGGAACAGGAAGCGACCCAGCAGTACGCCGACATACTCAAGCAGGCGCAGGCCAAGGGCCTGCTGGACCGCGACCCCCAACAGGTGGCGCGGGTCCGCACCATTTCCCAGCGGCTGATCGCGCAGGCAGGAGTCTTCCGGCCTGACGCCGCCAGCTGGAAATGGGAAGTGCATGTGCTGTCCAGCAACGAGATCAATGCCTGGTGCATGCCGGGCGGCAAGATCGCTGTCTACACGGGCCTGCTTGGCAAGATCAAGCCCACGGACGATGAGCTGGCGGCGGTGCTGGGCCATGAGATTTCGCACGCCTTGCGGGAGCACGCGCGCGAACGAGTGTCCCAGCAGATGGCGACCAATCTGGGGCTGTCGGTGCTGGCGATCGCCACGGGTTCTTCCGCGGCGTCCGACTTGGGCGGACAGTTCACCAGCGTCATGTTCACGCTGCCCAATAGCCGCACGCATGAAACCGAAGCCGACCGCATGGGCGTGGAGCTTGCGGCCAGGGCGGGATTCGATCCGCGCGCCGCCGTGACGCTGTGGCAGAAAATGGGCGCGGCCGACCAGGGCAGCGCACCGCCCGAGATCCTGTCGACTCACCCGTCCGCGGCATCGCGCATCAGCGATCTGCAGGCCGCAGCCCAGCAGGTGCTGCCGCTGTACGAACAGTCCAAGGGCAAAGCCTCCCGCTGAGGCTCTTGCGGCGGCCGTGACTATTACGGCCGCCTCGATCCGCTGTCTTATGCCGCGGCTGTCTTGACGCCGGGGCCGCGCATGACGGCGATGCCCAGCCTGGCCAGGATGCGTTGGGTTTCGGCATCCGGCACATCTTCTGCATAGACCGCTATCTTCAGGCCGCGCGCGGTTTCCAGCACCGATGCCGTCAACTGCTGGCTGCCGGGGCTTTGGGACATGCCGCCGACGAAGCCGCCGCCCAGTTTCACGTACGACAAGGGCAGGGTGTGCAGTTGCGCAACTGCGCCGAACTGCTGAGCCAGGCGGCGCACGCCGATATGCGTGCCGAACTCCGAGGCGACGCGGGCCAGCGTGGCGATCTGCTCGTGGCATTCCACCAGGCCGTGCGCATCGATTTCCAGGTACAGGCGCCGCGCCAGAGACCGGTGTTCGGTCAGCAGCAGCGCCAATTGGCGGAAGAACTTCTGGCCCCGCAACGAGGGCAGAGCCACCCGAACAGCCAATTCGCCAGGGTTGGCGGCCAGCCAGTCCAGTCCCAGGCTCACGGCCTCCAGGTCGCAATCGGCCACCAGATCCAGACGCACGGCCGGCGGGATGAACAGCGTGGCGGGTATCGGCACCTGGTCGGCCGCGGTTCGCAGCATCAGCATCGCTTCGGTGCGGACGGTGCTGCCGTCGGTGGCTTGCAGGGCTTCCGTGGCCAGTTCGAAGCGGTGCTCTTCCAAAGCGGATTGGATCGCGTCCTTCCAGGCGCGTTCGCCCGATTCCGAAGGCGACTGCATGTCGGTCGCGCCAGCGATCACGACATGGTCGTTGCCGGCGCTTTCCGCCCGCATCAAGCCGAAGTCCAGGCGGGCAAGCACCGGCCCGGCCTGGCTGCCGTGGCCATAGTCGGTCATGGCCTGCGCCCAGCGGCACAGATGTCCTTCACCCACGGGGATGCGGGACGCGTGCAGGTCGGCGCGCACCTGTTCGGCCACCATCATGGCCTGCGGCGCCGCGCAGCCGGGCAGCAGCAAGGCGAAATCCGAGCCGTTCAGACGGGCCAGCAGGGGCGATGCCACATGCATGCTCTTGAGCGTGCCGCGGATGCGTTCGCAGGCCGTGCGCAGCCATTGGTCGATGAACTCGCGCGGCATATGGCGATTCAGGTCCGCCAGGTCGCGCTGGCGGAACACCAGGACGTGGCCGCCGTCGATGCTGCGGCCGGTCGTGAGGGCAGGGGCCTCCAGCGCGCGGCGGAACTCGTTGACGAAGTACTTGCGGTTGGGCAGGCCCGTGACCGGGTCCTGGTTCAGTTCCAGTTCCAGCGATTCGATCTTGGCGTTCTGTTCTTCGACGCTGGCATGGATGCGTTCGCGGGTCTGGTTCAACGCCTGCACCACCCCGGACAATTCAGGCACGCGGGCCTCGACCTGTTCCGTCGGGGATTCCTGGCCGATGCTGCGCACGTGATCGCTGATTTCACGCAGCAGGCGGTTCTTGATCCAGCCCACCAGCATGAAGGCGAACACGGCCCAAAGAATGCCGGCGCCCACAACCAGGGCGATCATCTTGAGGCTGCTGCGCCACAGGGCTTCCCAGGCATAGGCGTCGTTGGCGATCAGCGTGACCTCGCCGATCTGGCGCCAGCCGTCGCTGACGGCATGGCTGGCCGATTGCGTCGTCAAGGGAGCCAGCGCCTGAAACCAGGCGGGGACTGACGCCGCGGTGGCCGTGGATTTCCGTTCGATCAGGACCTTGCCTTCAGGATCGCTCAAGCGCACCAGCGAGAAATGCCCGCCGTCGTACAGCGCCGACACCAGCAGCTCTTGCACGACCGGGTCGTTGTTCGCGGGCTGCGACAGCGACAGCGCCAGCGACACGGCAGCGTCTGTGCTCTGCACTTGCAGTTGGCCGGACAGGTACTCCCGGGCGGAGTTCACGCTGAGCGCGAGCGTGCCCAGCAGGATGACGCCGATGGCGAGGGTAACGCTGAGCAATAGCTGTCGAAGTATGGACATAGTCTTATTTCCGGACATCAGGGGCGCACGCCTTCCCGTTCCATGCGTTGAAGTAGATCACGCCAGCGGCTGAGACGGTCAACCGGCGCGGCGGGCTTGCCGTCCACATAGACGCCGTCCGCATTGAAACTGAATACCGGCGTCAGGTCGCGGCGCTGCGTGGCGGGCAAAATGGTCGAGATCAGGTTGTCCAGCACCAGCGGCACGGCGTTGGGGGTTTCGTAATAGCCCAGCACCATGTGGGCGATCTGGGTGCTGCTGGCCGCGCCGCCGATGCGCGCGCGGACGTAGATGAAGCGCAGTTTGTTGGCAGGCACGCCCAGCGCCAGCAGCGTGAAGTACTTGCCAATGACGTAGTCTTCGCAATCGCCCGCGCCCCTGCCCAGCGATTCTAATGGCGTGGCCCAATAATCGGCCTGTTTCCAGATGGTGATGTCCTCGCCGGACATCAGGGAGCGATTCCAGAAATCATTGGCCTGTGTCAGTGCGCCTTTTTCCTGGGCAGGGGCGGGGCTGCGCATCAATTGCAGCCATTCCGAAACCGCCTTGGAGCCTTTTGCGCCATAGCGGCTGGCCGACAGGCTTTGCAGCCGGTCGGCATTCACTTCCAGGGCGGAACTTCCGCCCCAGCCGCAAGCCAGGCATAGCAAAGCCAATCGGCACAGATTCAGCGTGCGGCGGAAACGGCGGGACGATGGCATGAAACGGATTTTCACATTTTTCCGGGCATCTTAGATGCGCCCTGGGAAAAAATGCGTCATGCAGGTCGGGGGAGGGCCGCTGCGGGCCGCCCCTGGGGCTATTGCCTAACCGTGGTCAACGATCAGCTTACCCTTCTGCAGCAGGTCGTTGATGATGGCCTGATTGTTCATGAACTGGCCGTAGGCATCGTGGGTGAGGTCGACGTTTTCTAGCACGATCTTCTGATCCGCGCCCTGGGTGCCAAGCTTGCCCTGGGTATTCACGTCGATGACCGTGTTATAGCCTTCCTTGCGGAAGTCCAGGTACTTGGTCAGTGTGCTGTCGCTTTCGCCGACCAGCAATTCCTGCAGATCCAGGATGTCGCCATCTTCGACAGGTTTCAGGATCGAGAAGTCCCGGATTGTATCCACTGCCGGGGCGGTGATTGTGCCCTGATCGTTGAATTCCCACTTGAACGTGTCGCTGTCGACGCTATACCCGCTGCCGTCCCGTCTATAGAAGTCAAAGCCATCACCGGTCACGATGTCATTGCCCATGCCGCCAATCAGGACATCGCTTCCTCCGTTGCCTTCCAGGCTGTCATTGCCTGTGCCGCCCGACAGGATGTCTTGGCCACGACCACCTGAGAGCTTGTCGTCGCCGCCTTGGCCGTAGAGGATGTCATCGCCTTCATTGCCAGCAAGGAAGTCCTGTCCACCACGTGTATCGCCGTGCACGTCGAGCATGTCATGGTTGTCCGAGATGAACCGGTAAAGATCGGAATCCGTAGGTGGCACGCCATTCTTGAGAAGCAAGAATTCCTTGAGCGCCCACAGACCAGACCCATCGAGCAGGCCTTCAGGCCTGGCCGGGTTGCCATCAACGCCCCAGGGCAGGAAGTCCGTGTTGATGGTATCGCCGAAAAGAATGTCTGAACCGCCATTGCCGAAGAGTACGTCGTTGCTCAGCGGAGCCAGCACATGGTCCAAGCTGCTCTTTGCGTGGGCCTCCCGCTCGGAAGTGTCCGGCAAAACCAATCCGCTGAGAGAATGTGGTGAGGGAGGAGAAATCCCCAGTACGCCGCCTTTGTCGCCCAGTATTACGTCATTACCGCTGCCGCCGATCCAATAGTAGATGTTGTTATCCGGAGTGCTGTTTTGGCCGAAGTAGTTGTTGCCGACGATGAGCTCGCCAGTACTCAGCTTGAACGTCTGCTGATATGAGGTGTCCTGGCCGCCGTTGGCGGTGCCACCGGTATCCTTGACACGGAATTCGAAGGACGAACCGTCACTGCGGCGGAAGTCTTGGCCGTCGGGTTGAAACGTCAGTTTGCCGTTGGCCAGGTCTTCCAGGCTGATTTCACATCCTGGCGCGATCGCTTCGCCGTTCAGGAGCAGCGTACCGAATAAGGGGAGAGAATCTATGATCACCGACTTTAGCGAATGGCCCTCCTGCGGATCGGAGAACGGGAAGTCATTCAGGCCAAATACGTAGAGGTCGCCAGCTACCGCATTGTCGGGGTTGTCCTGCGACAGCGGCGCATCGTTGACGGACAGGACGCCAATGTCCAAGATGGATGACGTCGTGACAGAGCCATCCGTCACGGTATAGGTGACCTGCGGCACTGCGCCGTTCCAATCCACGTCCGGCGTGAATGTATAGCTGCCGTCGGCATTGATGAGGATCAAGCCCACGCCCGCTATGTATGCCGTGTTGCCCGCGAGATGCTTCGCGCCGTCGACGGTGTACGTGACAACGCTCAGCGCATCGTTGTCGGCATCGGCCGCGCCGCTGAGCACGTTGCCGGAGACCGAGTGGTCTTCCAGGACCTGGTCGGCATGGGGCAGGATTACCGGCGTCTGGTTGGTACCGGTAATTTCGACCGTGAGGGTCGCCGTGCTTGTACCACCCTCGCCGTCGGAGACGGTGTAAGTGACCGAACTATAGTTTTTTTCGCCGGCGCCGAGATGTTGAAAGGCATAGCCTGGGTCGAAACTGTAGGAGCCGTCGGCGTTCAGCGTGAACGTGCCGCCATGGGAGCCCGCGATGGCGGCGCCTACGCTGGCTGCGTTACCGTTGACTTGAGAGACGGTAAGCTCGTCGCCGTCAGAATCCCTATCGTTCGCCAGCACGCCGTTCTGAGCGCTGACGTCGAGGGTCGAGTCGTCGCTGGTAGCGCCCGAGTCGTCAACCGCGACGGGCGCGGGATTGGCGATGGCCCAGTCGAACTTCTGCGAAGTTGTTGCGCCAGAGGGATCCGTGGCGGTAACGGTGATGTTGTAGACGCCGAGACTGCCGCCCTGCGAGGCCGAGGGATCGATATCGCCGGCAATGATGCCGGTGTGCGGATCGATGCTGAGACCGGGCGGCAAGCCGGTTGCGGTGTAGGTAAGCTTGTCGCTGGCGTCCGGATCCGAGAAGTGGCCAGAGATGTCATAGCTCACATGGGGCTGGGCGTCCAGGCTGGAGGTATCGGAAATGGCTGTGGAGACTGGCCCGTCGTTGGTGCCGGTGATCGTCACGACGGCGGTTGCTGTGGCGGTGGCGCCGCGGGGATCCGTGATGGTGTACGAAATGGTGCTGGTAGTGGTTTCGCCTGCGGCCAGGCGGTCAAACTCGTTTCCCGGCGTGTAGACGTAGCTCCCGTCAGGCAGAACGGTGAACGTGCCGCCATTGCTACCCGCGACCGTAACGCCGCTCGAGGTCATGGTCCTGCCGCCGACCGACGCTATTGCCAATGGATCGCCGTCTGGGTCCGTGTCGTTCGCGAGCAGGTTGCCGCGCACCTGATGGTTCTGCTCACCTAGTCCTGCATCGTCTCGTGCGGCGGGCGCATGGTTGACGCTGACCGGCGTTGGTGTCTCGTCGTCGTTGCTGATGGCGCCAGTGCTGGACATGCGAGGCAGTGCCGCATCGCTGCGACCGGGATTGGAATAGCTCAGATCAAGCGGACTGGTGGTTTCAAGAAGGCGCGCCAAACGGACGAAGCTGCTGCCACCGGCGCTACCCCCGCCGGCCACCACGGCGGCGGTGGGATCGAGTTGATCGAACAGATCGCGGCCATTGCGCAGGGCTGCCAGCAAACGTTCGGAGTCGGCGCCTTTGGGGGGCGTGACCGCCGCTTCGGACACATCGTCGAGCGTGCCGGTCATTTCGCTGGTCAGCGCGACCTCGCGGCCTTCGCCGATGATGATCGGCATGCCGTTTTCGACTTGAAGGGAAACCGTGGCGCCTGACGCCGTGACGACGTCACTGCCGGCAGGAACCTTGCTGCCGAGGTGCAGTTCGGTCAGGGATCCGTCGCCATGGCGCAACCACGCGCGACCGGAAATTTCGTTGACGATTGCGGGAGACGTATTGGCCATGTTGGTTCCCTCTTCAGGGCGTTATCCAAGATGGCCAGATACTAGATGTCGTTGCCGGGACTAGATACTGGCAACACTTATAGGGTCAAGCAGCAATGCAGATGCTAGGCGGGAAATGCACCGCCGGGAAGGCCGTTGCCGGCCTTCCCGGGGCTTGCTGCTTAGCTGTGGTCGACGTTCAGCTTACCCTTTTGCAGCAGGTCGTTGATGATGGCCTGATTGCTCATGGCCTGACCGTTCGCGTCATGGGTGAGATCAACGTTCTCCAGCACGATCTTCTGATCCGCGCCCTGGGAGCCAAGCTTGCCCTGGGTGTTGATCTCGACGAGCGTATTGTTGGAGTTGGCCGGATCCTGCTTGAAGTTCAAGTACTGCGACAGGTTGCCGTCCTTCTCGCCCACGAGCAGGTCCTTAAGGTCCAGCACATCCCCGCCGTCGACGACCGAGGCCTTCGAGAAGTCCTTGATCGTGTCGATCGCAGGCTGCGCCGTGGTGCCCTGGTCGCCAAGCTGCCACTTGAACGTGTCGCTGCCGCCGTCACCCCACATGGTGTCGTTGCCCTTGCCGCCGACCAGGATGTCGTTGCCGGAGCCGCCGTGGAGCTCGTCGTTGCCGGTTCCGCCATAGAGCTTGTCGTTGCCGTCATCACCCCACAGGACATCGTTGCCGCCCTGGCCGTAGATGATGTCGTCGCCCTTGCCGCCATGCAATTCGTCATTGCCGCCACGCGTGTCGCCAGCCGCATCGAACTGACCCGGATTCTGCTTGATGAACTCGTATATCCGTTCGTTCGTCGGGGCGACGCCGTCCACCGCCTTGAGGTAGTCCTTCAGCGAGTCGAGACCGCCACCATTGTGGGATCCCGCGGGATTGCCGGCCCACGCGAGGTGGTCGGTGTTGATCGCGTCACCGAAGATGATGTCGTTGCCGTCGCCACCGTAGACCGTGTCGTGGCCGACTTCGGCCGGATTGCTCGTGCTGCTGCCTCCCTTGAGAGCGGCCTCCAGGTCGTTGGCGGTGTTGACGATGTCAATTGCGCCAGTCTTGCCGTACACGGTTTGGTATCCCGAGGGATTGCCGAACCAGTCCCACCCGGTGGGCAGCCTGATCTGGCCATCGCCGGAGCTGTCCGTGTTATCGAAAAAGCGCAGGATGTTGCTGTCGATGCCGGTTCCGATGCCGATCCCGTGGACCTTGCTGGCGCCGTTGAGGGCTTTGAAGGCGTCGACGGCTTCCTTCATGGTGTTGTAGTCGGTATCGTTACCCGGTCCCTTGACGCTCCCTCCGTTGTTGTAGTACTGCGTCGGGTTGCCGTCGGTCAGGAAGAACGTCAGGTTTTCGAACTTCACCCCATTCGGGTTCGCTTTACCTTGGTCAGCAAACCATTTCACGGTAGCGTCGAACGCCGCCTCGTAGTTGGTGCCCGCGGTATCGCCGCTCGCAATCGTGAGTTTGTTGATAGCCTCGATCAACTTGCTCAGGTTGGCCTGCGTGAGGTTGTTGAACGTGATCGGATCTTGAGCATGGGTTGCGAAGCCGATCAGCGATACGTTGACGACGCCGTCGTGGTGCTCCAGGTCGGCGGCGAGCTTGACCAGCGCGTCCTTAACCAGTTGCATGCGGTTGACACCGGAACCGGACTGCGCGGACATGCTGCCTGAACGGTCCACCACCAGCGCAATGTTGTAGTTCGTGCCGGGGGTGACGTTCGTGACGTAGCCGCCCTGGTCCGCCAGGATGACGTCATCACCCGACCCGCCGTTCAGCGGCGGTTTGCCGCCGCTGCCGCTGTCGTCATTGCCATGGGTCACCAGGTGATCGGCGGAGATGACGAACTTGTGCTCGGTCGAGGTGTCGTTGCCGCCATTCGCCGTGCCGCCATTGTCCTTCACTTGGAAATTGAAGGAGCTGTCCTGCTTGTCGGCGCCCGGCGTGAACTTCAGCAGGCCTTGTTCGATGGCCGACTTCGGAATCTCCATGCCGGCCGTGACCGGCTTGCCGTTATAGGTCATCGTGCCGCTGGTGGGCGGTTGGGTGATGATGACGCTTTGCAGGCTGTTGCCTTCCGCTCCATCGTCGAAGCGGAAATCGTTCAGCGAGAAGACGTACTGGTTATCGCCAACTTCCAGGTTCGCGGAACCGTCCACGGTCGTGGGCGCGTCGTTGACGCCATTGATGGTGATGGTGATGGTGCTGGTGGCCGAGCCGTCGGCGGAGGCGACCGTGTAGGTCTCGACGATGCTTTCGCCCGCCTTGAGGAACTGGATCGCGGCGTTGTTGACGTTGTAGGTATAGGTGCCATCGGGTTTCATTACGATGACGCCCAGCGCTCCGCCGGCATGCGTGCTGTTGGTGAGCTTGAGGGTGGCGGTGTCGAAGGTCGACTGGCCGGCATCGGGATCCGTGATCGTGACCGCGCCCTTGACGGTGAGATTTCCGCCCGTGACGTTCACATCTTCCGTGACCGACCGGAAGTCGTTGGTCATCACCGGCACGTCATTGGTGCCATTGATCGTGATGGTGATGGTCGTGGTGCTGAAGTCGCCGTCGGAATCGCGGATGGTGTACGAGAACACGTCCGAGAGCTTGTCGCCTTGCCCCAGTGCATTGACGCGCGGATCGGTGTTGTTCAGGGTATAGGTATAGGTGCCATCGGCGTGGATGGTGATCTTGCCGTACACGCCATTGACCTCGGCGTTGACGTTGCCTTCGATCGCCTTGTTCGCGTTGGCCGAACCCTTGGCCACGCCGACCACCGTGGTCACGTCGGCGCCCACGGCGTCCGCACCGGTGCCGGTGATGACGTTGCCGGTGGCTTCCAAGACCTTGTCTTCCGTCACACTGGCCGTGTCCGGCTTTGCCTCGGGCGCCGTGTCGGTGATCTGGATGATCAGGCTGCCGCTGCTGCCGTGGCCGCCAGCATTCTTGGCGGTCACGATGAAGTCGTCATGCACGCTGTCCTTGCCGTTCGAGTGATTCTGGGATTTCCCCTTCTCGGTATAGGTGTAAGTGAGCTTGCCGGTAGCTGGATCGTAGCCGGTGATCTTGAGCGTGCCCTTGCCCGTGGTCAGGCTGACGGGGTTGGCATTCGTCGCCTTGGTGACGTCCACGCCATTTACGTCGACGCTCACGATGCCCAACGCCGCGGAAATCTGCATCGTTCCCGTAACGGTGTCGCCGGTGGCTTCCGCCACCTTGTTCGTCGCGTTCGTAACGGCGGATTCCGCGGTGGAGGTCACGTTGAAATGCGTGTTCACCTTGTCGCCGTCGCCATCCGTTCCGGTAACGCCAACCGTGAAGTCCATCGGGCCGGCGGGAACGCTTTCCGTATAGGAGCCGGTCGTGAGGAAGGACATCCTGACGCCGCTGCCCGCGGTGACCTCGATGCTATCGAATTGAGTGAACGAGGGGGTGCCCTGGCTCAACATCTCCTTCGTGATGTGAATGGCGCCAGTCGTACTGTTCACGGGTACGGAGATCATCTTGGAGACGCCGTCGCTCCATACCGTGATATTGAGCGTGCCGCTTCCCTTGACTTCCGCGACATTCAGCTTGAAATCCGAGAGGGCTTCGTTGAAGTCCATGCGGAAGCTTTCGCCCGAGTCGAAGGAGGTGTTGCCGATCCCGAACGAATTTCCGCTGCCGAACGTGTTGGCATTGAACGTCTTTCCGCCGCCGGCGCTCAGCGTGGCATAGCCGAGGTCATAGGTGGATTGGGGGTTGTTGCTGATCGAGGAGGCCAAGTCGATCGACGCGGTCGTCCCGGGCCGGGCTTCGTGCTGGGTGACGGTATAGCCGCCCTCCGGATTCAGGGTCACCGTGAAGATCTTGGTCCCGTTGGGCGAGAAGATGTCGACCGAAGACTTGTTGAGCGCGCTGGTCGTCCAGTTCTGCGGCAGCTGACCGACAGACGACACGACCAGCGTGGCGCCCACGGCGTCGGCGCCCGTATGGAATTCCAGGGTGCCGGTGGCGCTGGTGGCGGCATTCTCCATCACAGTATTGGAGACGGCGCCGAATTCCGGACTGTCATCCTCGATATTGATCGTGATGGTGCCGTTGCTGGTGGCGTGGCCATCGCTGACCTGCACGCCGATACCCAGCTGGAGCACGTCCTCGACCGAGTTCGTCGGGTGATCCACTTGGCCCGACAGGGTTACGGTGTAGCCGCCCGCGTCGGTCATCGTGACAGTGATGACGGAGTTTCCGTGGAAGTCCTTGCCGACCAGGGTGTGGCCATTGTCCGACAGGGTCCAGACGACAGGTTTTCCTTGTGAGGTCAGGGCGTTGTCCGCCGGCTTGACCAAGGTGACGGTATGGGTGTCCTTCACATCCAAATCGGAGATGGTCAGGTTGCCGGAGTAGGTGACAGCGTTCGTCGTATCCGTGGTGCCATTGCTGTCAGGTATGCCGTGCGGCAGGCCTTCTTCAGACAGGTTGATGCTGGCGCTGCTGATCGAGGGCAGATCGTTCGTGCCGGTGATCGTAATCGTCAGCACGGCCTCGCTCTTGTCGCCGTCGGCATCGGTGATGGTGTAGCGGATGGTCTCGGTCAGCAATTCGCCCGCCTGCAGCCCCTGGACAGCTTGCAAGCTGTTGTTGAGCTGATAGGACCAGGTGCCGTCGCCATTGTCTACCAGCGTGCCGTACTTGGCATCGCCGGTAGTGATGACCGTCGTGACTGCATCGGCGCCGAGCGTGTCGTTGCCCAACAAGTTGCCGGAGATGGGGGCGGTCGTGCCTTCCGTGATGCCCGCCGTGTCGTTCTTGGCCTCAGGAGCGGTGTCGGTGATGAGCACGACCAGGTCGTCAGACTTGACCTGGTTGGCCGCATCGGTGACGGTGACGGTGAACTTGTCGGTGACGGAGTCGTCGCCGGCGGTGTGGTTCTTC
>NZ_CADIKO010000006.1:0-184840 GCF_902859965.1 Achromobacter aegrifaciens | reverse complement strand
GGATCCCTCCGTCCGGACACCGGCTTACAGCATCTACCTATGAACGGGGTCTGAGGCCAACGCATTAGGCGACTGCCAGCCGAGGACCCCGAAGCCATCCGAAGCGCAGCCCCACCGGGGCGAGCATCGGAATGGCGCAGGGCAGCCTCGGCGGCTAAAGAACCCTGACGCCCGCAAGCTCGAAGCCCTACCGCTTCGCCCCCAGCAAGTTGGATTTACGTCCAACTTACCGCGGCCGGTCCAGATGGAGCGGTTTTTTCGACCCGAAAAGCGCTTGCCCTGCAAGTGTTATCAGGGCTTTCGATAGGATTTATTGCGAATTGTGACGTTATAATTCCCGGCTGCTTGCATGGGGACGTTCCCCAGAAAGGAGCTCCCAGCATGGTAATGATGTTGCCTTTCCTGACTGGCCTGATCGCGGTGTGGTTCGGCATGCTAGGCAGGCGCCGCCCCTGCGTGACCTTCTGGCTGCTGACGCTGGCGCTGTTCGCCGCCTGGTGCCAGTACCACATGACCAGCCCTCTGGCCTTGTCGTTCTGAGGGCGGGGCAATGATCTTCTCCCGCAATCCCGCGCGCGGCTCGCGCGTCCTCAATGGCCTGGCGCTGCTGGGCGTCACCAGCGCCCTGGGCATGGCCTTCTTCTGGCAGATCGCCTACGACGAGCTGCCTTGTCCGCTGTGCCTGTTGCAGCGCGTGGCGCTGCTGCTTGCGGGCGTGGGCTTCTTGCTGAACATGCGGTTGGGGCCTTCGCCCATGCACTATGCGATGAGCATCGCGGCCGCATTGGGCGGCATGCTGGCCGCCGGCCGGCAAGTGCTGTTACACATCGCGCCGGGCGATCCGGGCTACGGCTCGCCCTTCCTGGGCCTGCACTTCTACACCTGGGCGTTCATCGCCTTTGCCGCCATCATCGTGTTCTGCGCCGTGATGCTGGCTGTCGACCGCAAATGGGGCGACAACATGCTGCGCAAGCCGGTGTCGGTGCTGGGCGTGCTGGTCATGGCCCTGTTTTTCCTGGTGGCGCTGGCCAATGTGGGCAGCACCACGCTGGAGTGCGGGTTCGGGCCGTGTCCGGACAACCCTACCAGCTATCAATGGCTGGATTCCGCCTCCGCGACATAGCCCTTGCCGGCGCCGGGTAAAATACCGGGTTTCGCGGCATCCGTCCGCGGTCCTTTGACTTTCCGCGGCCCTGCGCCGCGGTCTCAACTCTACGACACCGGTTATGACAGCCAAGACTTCCGCAGCGGCAGAGGCCACCCCCGTGGTGGGCGTGATTATGGGTTCTTCCAGCGATTGGGAGGTCATGAAGCACGCGGTCACGATGCTGGAGGATTTTGGCGTTCCCCATGAGGCGCGCGTGATCTCCGCGCACCGCATGCCGCAGGACATGGCCGAGTACGGCGCGGCGGCGCATGCCCGCGGCCTGCGCGGCATCATCGCCGGCGCCGGCGGCGCGGCGCACCTGCCGGGCATGATGGCCGCCCTGACCGAAGTGCCGGTGTTCGGCGTGCCGGTGCCGTCCAAGTACCTGCGCGGCGAGGATTCGCTGCTGTCCATCGTGCAAATGCCCAAGGGCGTGCCGGTGGCCACTTTCGCGATCGGCGAAGCCGGCGCGGCCAATGCCGCGCTGCACCTGATCGCTACCCTGGCCGGCACGGACGCGGGCTTGCACAAGAAGCTGGTGGCGTTCCGCGCCCGCCAGACGCAAGCCGCGCGCGACATGAAGGTTCCGCCCGAGGCCTGATCAGAATGACTCAATCGACTGCTTTCATGATTGCTCCCGGCGGCTGGCTGGGATTGCTGGGCGGCGGCCAACTGGGCCGCATGTTCTGCCACGCGGCCCAGAGCCTGGGCTACAAGGTCGCGGTGCTGGATCCGGCCGCCGAATGCCCGGCGGGCATGGTGGCCGACCTGCACATCCAGGCCGCCTATGACGACGAGGCCGGCCTCGAGCGCCTGGCCCAGACCTGTCAGGCCGTCACCACCGAGTTCGAGAACGTGCCCGCGGACAGCCTGCGCACGCTGGCCACGCGCTGCCGCGTCAGCCCGGCCGGAGACGCCGTGGCCATCGTGCAGGACCGCATCGCCGAAAAGACGTTCATTGCCTCGCAAGGCATTGCTGTCGCGCCGCACGCCGCGATCCGCAGCGAAGCCGACCTGCGCGCAGCGCCCCAAGGGCTGTTTCCGGGCATCCTGAAAGTCGCGCGCCTGGGTTACGACGGCAAGGGCCAGGCCCGCATCAACACGCGCGAGGAAGCGCTGGCGGCCTTCGCCGAATTCGGCGGCGTGGCCTGCGTGCTGGAAGCGCTGATGCCGCTGGACTACGAAATTTCCGTGGTGCTGGCGCGCGGCTTCGATGGCGCGAGCGTGGTGTTCCCGGTGGCGCGTAACGTGCACCGCGACGGCATCCTGGCGGTGTCGACCGCGGCGCCGGTGCAGCAGGACGCAGCCCATGCCGAAAGGCAGGCCCGCGCCACGCAGGCCGCGCAAGCCATCGCGCAGGGGTTGGGCTACCACGGCGTGCTGTGCGTGGAATTCTTCGTGCTCAAGGACGGCAGCCTGATCGTCAACGAGATCGCGCCGCGCCCGCACAACAGCGGCCACTACACCATGGATGCCTGCCTCAGCAGCCAGTTCGAGCAGCAGGCGCGCGCCATGGCCGGCCTGCCGCTGGGCGGCTCCGACCTGCTGGCGCCCGCCGTCATGCTGAACATCCTGGGCGACATCTGGTATCCGTCGGCCACCGCCACGGCGCAGCGCGAACCCGATTGGGCCGCCGCGCTGGCCGTGCCAACCGCCAAGCTGCACCTGTACGGCAAGCGCGAAGCGCGCCGTGGCCGCAAGATGGGCCACATCACGATCGTGGCGCCCACCCTGCAGCAGGCTCGCGACGACGCCGCCCGCGTGGCGGCGGCGCTGGGCATGCAGGCTCCCGAGTAAAGCGCGGATTCCATGACTTCCTTGTCCCCGTCAGCATCCGCCACCGCCGCGGAGATCGCCCACGCCGCCCAGCGCATGCTGGACGGCGAGCTGGCCGCATTTCCCACCGAGACCGTCTACGGCCTGGGCGCGGACGCGGAAAACCCGCAAGCGGTCGCCAAGATCTACGCCGCCAAGGGCCGGCCTTCCAACCATCCCGTCATTGTGCACATCGCGCCGCAAGGCGATCTGTCGTACTGGGCGGCGGAAGTGCCGCAAGAGGCGCGCCTGCTGATCGACGCCTTCTGGCCCGGTCCGCTCACGTTGATTCTCAAGCGCGCGCCGCACATCGTCGACACGGTCAGCGGCGGCCAGGACAGCATCGGCATCCGCTGCCCCTCGCATCCGGTGGCGCAGGCGCTGCTGGAGGCTTTTGCCGCGGGCAAGCCCAACGGGCAGGGCGGCGTCGCGGCGCCATCTGCCAACAAGTTCGGCCAGGTGTCGCCGACGCGCGCCGAGCACGTGCGCAGCGAGTTCTCCGAGGAAGTCGCGGCCGGCATGCCGGTGCTGGAAGGGGGCGCCTCGGAAGTGGGCATCGAGTCCACCATCCTTGACCTGTCGCGCCTGGACCGCGGCGCCGGCCCCGTGCTGCTGCGTCCCGGCCACATCAGCGCCGCGCAGATCGAGGCCGTGCTGGGCGTGCAGGTCTTCGCGCCCGACGCCGCCGCGCCCAGGGCATCGGGCACGCTGAAGGCGCACTACGCGCCGCGCACGGCGCTGGAACTGGCTTCCGACGCACGCCTGCGGGACGTGGTGCAGGGGCAGGGCCTGCCCGAAGGCAAGGTCGTGGTGGTCGCCTACGGCGAGCGCCCCGATGTGCTCGACGCCCGGGTGCAGTGGCAGGGCGTGCCAGCCGATCCGGCGCGTTATGCGCAGGCCCTTTACGGCCTGCTGCGCGACCTGGACAAGCAGGGTTATGCGCGCATCATCGTGCAGGCGCCGCCTGCCACCGATGACTGGCACGCGGTCAACGACCGCATCGGCCGCGCCGCCGCTGCCTTCACGCTGGATACGACGGACCTGTAGGCCTTGCGCCTCAGGCCGCCAGGAACTCCCCGATCCGCTCCACCGCCTGCCGCAACGGCGGCAGGAACTCCTCCGTCAGCCGGTTCAGCGGCACCCGCGCCGCCTTGACACTGACGTTGACCGCGCCGCAGGCCTTGCCGCTGGCCGAGCGCACCGCCACGGAGATGGCGCGCACGTTCAGTTCCAGTTCCTGGTCGACGACGGCGTAGTCCTGCTCGCGGATGCGCGCGAGTTCGGCGCGCAGCTTGTCCTCGGTGACCAGCGTGAATTCCGTGTACGGCTGAAGCTCGGTCGCGGCGAAGTAGCGGGCCAGCGCGGGTTCGGGCAATTGCGCCAGCAGCACCCGGCCGATCGAGGTGCAGTACGCCGGCAGCCTGCTGCCCAGCCCCATCGAGGTCGCCAGCAGGCGGGTCACCTCGGAACGCGCCAGGTACAGCATCTCGTGGCCTTCCATGATGGCCAGCGCGCAGGTCTCGTTGATCGTGGCGCTGAGTTCTTCCAGCACCGGCTGCGCCAGCGACACAAAGGGCGTGGACGAGAAATAGGCGTAGCCCAGGCCCAGGATGCGCGGGGTCAGTACATAGAGCCTGCCGTGCTGTTCGGCGATGCCCAACAGGATCAGCGTGTGCAGGCAGCGCTGTACCACGGCGCGCGGCAAGCCGGCGCGGCGGCTCAGTTCGGCCGCGGTCTGCGGATGGCGGCGGGTGCCGAAGGCGCGGATCACATGCAGCCCGCGCGCCAGCGTCAGCATGTAATCCGGATCGCCGCGCAGCTGGTCGGGATGGTCTTCCGCCGCGAGCGGCGCGGCGTAGCCGGGCGGCGGAAGATTGGGCCGCATCAGGCTGCGCGCAATGGCGCGCCGGTGCGCGCCTGGAGGGCTGAGAGGGTCATGCCGTCGATCATATCCCGAACCAGCAGCCCGTCCGGCGTGACCTCGATGACGGCCAGGTCGGTATAGATGCGGTCCACCACGCCGGCGCCTGTCAGCGGATAGGTGCAGCGCTCGACGATCTTGGGTTCGCCGCCTTTGCTGTTGTGCTCCATCATGATGTAGACGCTGCGCGCGCCCACCGCCAGGTCCATCGCGCCGCCCACGGCCGGCGCTTCCCCCGGCTTGGCCAGCGACCAGTTGGCCAGGTCGCCGTTGGCGGCGACCTGCATGCCGCCCATGACGCAGATGTCCAGGTGGCCGCCGCGCATCATCGCGAACGAATCGGCGTGATGGAAATACGCGCCGCCTTCCAGCAGGGTCACGGGCTGCTTGCCGGCGTTGATCAGGTCCAGGTTGATGTCGGCTTCGGCGGGCGGCGGACCCATGCCCAGGATGCCGTTTTCGCTGTGCAGCACGATCTCGCGGCCGGCCGGCAGATGCGCGGCCACCAGCACAGGCATGCCGATGCCCAGGTTGACATAGCTGCCGTCGGGTATGTCCTGGGCCAGGCGGCGCGCCATGGCCTCGCGGGTCAAGGGTTGGAACATGCGGACTCCTTGGGATTCGGCCAGCCCTAGCTGGAAAAGGCGGCGTTGGCGACCTGGGTGACGCGCTTGACGAAGATGCCCGGCGTCACCACGGCCTCGGGCGACAGCTCGCCCAGCGCGACCTTGGCGCGCACCTGCACGATGGCGGTCTTGGCCGCCATGCACATGACCGGGCCGAAGTTGCGCGCGCTCTTGTTGTAGGTGAGGTTGCCCCAGCGGTCGGCCAGGTCGGCCTTTACCAACGCGAAGTCGCCATGCAGGGGCTGTTCGAAGACGTGGCCACGGCCGTCGATCATGCGCGTTTCCTTGCCGCGCGCCAGTTCGGTGCCGTAGGCTGTGGGCGTGTAGAACCCGCCCAGGCCGGCGCCGGCCGCCCGCAGGCGTTCGGCGATGGTGCCTTGCGGCACGCATTCCAGTTCGATGCGGCCCTGGCGGTAGAACTCGTCGAAGACCCAGGAGTGCGACGCCTTGGGAAACGAGCAGATCACCTTGCGCACGCGCCCGGCCTTGATCAACGCCGCCAGGCCGGTTTCGTGGTTGCCGGCGTTGTTGCTGACCACGGTGAGCTCGCGCGCGCCCTGCGCGATCAGAGCGTGGATCAGTTCGGTGGGCATGCCGGCGCCGCCGAAGCCGCTGATCAGCACGGTGGCGCCGTCGTGCACGTCCGCAACGGCGGTCTCGGGAGTGTCGTAGAACTTGTCGATCATGCGGGGCTCCTGCGCTTTCAGTCCACGGTGATACGCGCCTGCTTGATGATCCCGGCGTAGCGCGTCGAGTCCGTCTTCATCAGGTCGGCGAATTGCGCGGTGGTGCCGCTGACCGGCAGGAAGCCCGCGTCCAGGAATTTCTGCCTGACGTCGGGCTCCTTGACGATCTCGCTGATCTCGCGCGCCATGCGGTCGATGACCGGCGTGGGCGTGCCGGCCGGCGCCATCAGGCCCGCCCACGAACCGGTGACGAAGCCGGGCAGGCCGGCTTCTTCCATGGTCGGGATCGAGGGCTCGGTCGGCCAGCGCTGCTTGCCGGTGAACGCCAGCGCCTTCAGCCGGTTCTGCTTGACGTACTGCATGGGCACGAGGATCGGATCGAAGACCATGGACACGCGGCCGCCCAGCAGGTCCGCCAGGATGGGGGCGCTGCCTTTGTAGGCCACGTGCGTCATGGTGATCTTGCTTTGCAGCGCGAAGTCCGCGCCGGTCAGGTGCGCGCTGGAACCGTTGCCGCTGGAGGCATAGGTGAGCTTGTCCGGATTCTTGCGGGCATAGTCGACCAGTTCGGCCACCGTCTTCACGGGAATGTCTTCGGCCACGAACAGGAACAGGGGCAGGTCCGCCATCTGCACCACGGGCGTCAGGTCGGCGGGCTTGTAGCCCAGTTTGTATAGATGGAAATTGATGATGTAGGCGGGCAGGATGGAAAGAAAGGTGTAGCCG
Source organism: Achromobacter aegrifaciens (assembly GCF_902859965.1). Taxonomy (NCBI): domain Bacteria; kingdom Pseudomonadati; phylum Pseudomonadota; class Betaproteobacteria; order Burkholderiales; family Alcaligenaceae; genus Achromobacter; species Achromobacter aegrifaciens. The sequence continues at coordinate 177,919 of NZ_CADIKO010000006.1, read as the reverse complement.
TCCGGCTCCGCCTTCGCGGCGATGGCGGCCCCCACGCTGCTGTTGGCGCCGGGGCGGTTCTCGATGATGATGGTCTGCTTCAGGCGCGGGCCGAGCTTGTCCATCACGATGCGCGTGACGATATCGGTCGAGCCACCCGGCGTGTACGGCACGATGACTTTGATCGGCTTGCTGGGCCAGTCGTCTGCGGCGTGAACGCCAGCGCCGGCGGCCAGGCCGGCGGCCGCCAGGGCCGTGCCCAGCAGGGATTTAAGGGTGCTGCGGCGGGACTGCAAGTGGCTTGCATGGGTCATGGGTTGGGTCTCCTCCATGAATCGGCCGCTCGCGTAGTCGCGGCCGTTATTTTTTGAGAGATCGCGGCGCCGGCAGCGGCGGGCCCGGGACGCGAAAAAAGTATGGCACCAAGGCAAGCGGCCATCGCGGTCTGGCGGGCGGATAAAGTTCGTTCACCGGACAGGTCTGCAACCTTCAGGAATCGCGCCCCGTCCTCCGGGTTTCCACTAGGCGCCTTCGCGTTGTTCACGCCGTGGACATGGCTTAATCTGGCGGCCGGCCCAGTAAGGCAGGGCTCGGTTTCAACCGCAGTCGGCTTACAAGCCGGCGCGGCATCCATACTCAGGAGAAGTGATCATGAAGCGGTCCATCTTGTTTGCAGCCGGCGCCTTGGCCCTGGCTTGCGCATCCCAGGCGGCGGTGGCGGGGCCCACCCTCGATGCCGTGAAGAAAAAAGGATTCGTGCAGTGCGGCCTGACCGACGGCGTATCCGGCTTTTCGGCGACCAACAGCAAGGGCGAATGGGAAGGCATGGACGTGGACATTTGCCGCGCGGTCGCGGCGGCGGTGTTCGGTGATCCGACCAAATTCAAGGGCACGCCGCTGTCCACCCAGCAACGCTTCACGGCGCTGCAATCGGGCGAGGTGGACGTGCTGCTGCGCACCGTCACGCTGACGCAGACCCGCGACACGTCGCTGGGCTTGGCGGCCGTGGCGGCCAGCTTCTACGACGGCCAGGGCATCCTGGTAAGCAAGAAGCTGGGCGTCAAAAGCGCCAAGGAACTCAACGGCGCCACGGTCTGCGTGCAGCCCGGCACCACCACCGAGCTCAACCTGGCCGACTGGTTCCGCACCAACAACATCGAATTCAAGCCGGTGGTGATCGACAAGGTGACCGAGGTCGTGCGCGCCTTCGAATCGGGCCGCTGCGACGCCTTCACCGACGACGCCTCGCAACTGGCCGCGGTGCGCGCCACCCAGGTCGCCAAGCCGGACGACTACGAGATCCTGCCGGAACGCTTCTCCAAGGAGCCGCTGGGTCCCATGGTGCGCCAGGGCGACGAGAACTGGCTGGGCATCGTGCGTTGGACGCTGTTCGCGCTGATGGAGGCCGAGGAATACGGCATCACCCAGAAGAACGTCGACGAAATGTTGAAGAGCAACAACCCCAACATCGCCCGCATCCTGGGCGTGACGCCGGGGGCGGGCAAGAACATGGGGCTGGATGAGAAGTGGGCCTACAACGCCATCAAGGCAGTGGGCAACTACAGCGAAGTGTTCGAGCGCAACGTGGGCAAGGACAGCAAGCTCGGCCTGCAACGCGGCACCAATGCGTTGTGGAACAAGGGCGGCGCCATGTATCCCTGGCCGATCCGCTAAGGTTCGCGCCAGCCAGGACGGCCCGGATTTCCGGGCCGTTTTTTTATGGCATCGCCACGCGATACGTCTGCACCGTATTGCGGTACGCTATGCGCTTTCCACTGGACGGCCCACGCGCCATGACGCAGACCCGAAACGCCGAGGATTCCCCACTGTTCATCGCCGCGCTGGCGCGCGGCGTCTCCGTCCTGCGGGCCTTCAGCGAGGGGCAGCCCGCCATGACCTTGCCGGAGCTGGCCGAAGCGACCGGACTGAGCAAGAGTTCGGTGCAGCGCTTCACCCACACGCTGTGGACGCTGGGCTATCTGCGCAAGGACCCCTTGAGCAAGAAGTTCTCGCTGGGGCCCTGGTCGCTGGAGCTGGGCATGAAGTACGTGCAGACCAGCCCGCTGGTGCTGGGCGGCAATCCTTTCCTGCACACGCTCAACCGCAACAGCCAGGAAACCTGCAGCCTGGCCGAGCCCGACGGTCTGGACATGGTGTACGTGGCGCGCTTTGCCACCCACAAGGAAATGTTCGTGAACATGCCGGTGGGCATGCGCCTGCCGCTGTACTGCACGGCGGCGGGCCGGGCGGTGCTGGCCAGGCTGGATCCCGCGGTCGCGCGCGGTCTCCTGGAACGGTGCGACCGCAAGGCCTACACGGCCGCCACCATCACAAGCATGGACGAGCTCCTGGCCGAGCTGGAGTTTGCCCGCAGGCACGGCTATGCGCGCTCCAACGGCGAGTTCTATCCGGGCGACATCACGGTCAGCGCCGCGGTGCTGGATGCCGGTGGCACGCCGGTAGGCGCGGTCAACGTATCGGTGCCGTCCAGCCGCTGGTCGTTCGAGCAGGCGCAGGCGGTGTTCGGTCCGCAAGTGGTGGAAACGGCGCACGCCATCAGCGCGTCGCGCACGCTGGGGCGGTCGCGCCCCTTCTATGAAATGGAGCCGCCGGGCGGCGCCCTGCGCGACGCGATGCCGTTCGCGGGCGACGAAGCCTGATTCCAGGGGGCCCGGGTCCTGGGCGCGCCGACCACGTGCGTTCGTTATTCATACTAATTTAGTCGGATATAAAACTGCTGATTAGGGGAAACTCCCTAATTGGCCGGATGCTTGTACGCACGCTACTCTTATTTCGACACGATCATATCGCACAGCGATTTGATTGAATCTAAATAGTGATCCCAGCCTTATCCAGGGCAGCGGTCGTCACCCAGGAGCCGAGTTGTGCAGCAGCCAGCCGAAGTCTGTTTTCATCCCGTCGCCGGGTTCATGGGCCTGCCTGCCGTCCGCGCCGCGGGCACGGGCGCGGCGCGCGCCTGCGTGGTCGGCATTCCCTTCGATTGCGGCACGCATCCGTTCCGGGTCGGATCGCGCCAGGGGCCGGACGCGATCCGCGAGCAGTCCAGGCTGCTGCGGCCGGTGGATATCTTCCGGCGCCACGGCATCGACAACCCGCCGGAGTTCCTGCGCGCCATCGATGTGGGCAATGTGGCCTGCCATCCGGGCGATCCGGACGCCTCCTATCCGCTGATCGAGGCCGGCATAGGCGCCATCCTGGATTCGGGCGCCATACCGATTTCCATGGGAGGCGATGGCGCGGTCACCTTGCCGCAGCTGCGCGCCGTGGCGCGCCGCCATCCGGATTTCGTGGTGCTGCATTTCGATTCGCACACCGACACCTATCCCATCCCTGGCTACAACACGGCCACTACGTTCACACGCGCCGCTGAAGAGGGGCTGCTGGACGTGGCCTCCAGCTTTCACATCGGCACGCGCGGCAGTTCCTTCATGCCGGGCGTGTTGGAGTTCGGGCGCGAGGTCGGCTACACGATCCTGCCTTATGACGACTTCGACCAGGACCAGAAGGGCGCGCTGGCCAACATCAAGCAGCGCATCGGCCAGCGGCCCGTGTACCTGTGCTTCGACATGGACATCTTCGATCCTTCCTGCGCGCCGGGCGTGTGCACGCCGGAGTGGGGCGGACTTACGGCCAAGGAAGGGCTGGCGCTGCTGCGCCAGCTCGCGGGCCTGAACTTCGTGGCGTTCGACGTGAACACCGTGTCGCCGCCGCAAGACGTGCAGGGGGCCACGGCCTTCCTGGCAGCCACCGTCATGCAGGAATTCTGCGCGCTGGCGGCGGTAGCGGTGCAGCAGTATCCGCAGGGGCGTCCGGCCTGAGCCGGCAGCGCCACGCCAACCAATTCATCCAAGGGGAAAACGATGAAACTCAAATCCATTCTGCTGGGCCTGGCTGTAGCCGGCCTGCTGGCCCAGGGCGGCGCGCAGGCGCGCACGCTGGACGAGATCCGCGCGGACCAGAGCCTGAACGTCGTCACCACGGCGTCCGCGCCGCCGCACGGCTTCAAGAATCCGAAGTCGAACCAGCTGGAGGGCATCATGGTGGACGTGGCCGCGGCCGTGGCCAAGCACCTGAAGGTGTCGGACAAGCTGTCCGACGTGCCGTTCTCCGGCCTGATTCCCACGCTGACCTCGGGCCGCGCCGACGTGATGTCCGCGCCGCTCTTCATCACCGAGGAACGCGCCCGCGCCATCGATTTCTCGGCGCCGGTCTATGAATGGGGCGAGGGCATCGTGGTCAGCGACAAGGCCGACAAGAAGTACGCCAAGTTCGAAGACATGAAGGGCCAGCGCGTAGGCGTGCTGGTGGACTCGGTGCAGTTCAACATGATCAAGGACATGCCCGGCACCAAGGTGTCGACGTACCAGGACTATTCCACGCTGCTGGCCGACGTGCGCGCCGGCCGCATCGACCTGGGCATCGTGGATCCGCCCAGCATCATCTACCAGATCAAGACCAAGAACATCCCCGGCGTGAAGCTGGACACGGGCTATCAGCCGCAGCGCAAGTGGCAGGTGGGCATGGCGGTGCAGAAAGGCAACGCCGCGCTGCTGGAGGCGGTCAACGGCGCGCTGGCACAGATGAAACAGAACGGCGAGCTCGCCGCCATCGGGCAAAAGTGGGGCGTGGCCGACCTGATGAGCAAGTGACGCCGTACCGGCACGGATAAGGAGTACGACTTGGATCTCGCGACCCTGCGCATGTACCTGACCCCCCTCGCCGAGGGCACGGTCTGGACCCTGGCGCTGTTTTTCTCTTCGGCATTCCTGGCGGTGGCCCTGGGCCTGGTCGTCTGTCTGTGCCGCCTGTCGCCGTCGCGGCTGCTCAGCCGCGGCGCGCGTTTCTACATCGACGTGATACGCGGCACGCCGCTGCTGCTGCAGCTGTTCTACATCTACTACGGCCTGCCTGAGATGGGCGTGGTCATCAACGGCTTCGTTGCCGGCGTATTGGGCCTGACGCTGAACTTCGGCGCCTATCTGGCCGAACTCTTCCGCAGCGGCATCCAGTCGGTGGACAGCGGCCAGTACGAGGCGGCGCGCGCGCTGGGCCTGGGCAAGGTGCAGCGGCTGCGCCGCATCGTGCTGCCGCAGGCCTTGCGCACGGTGTTCCCGGCGCTGGGCAACTACGCGCTGGTGCTGATCAAGGAAACCTCGCTGGTGGCCGTCATCAGCGTTTACGAATTGATGCGCGCGGGCGAAATGCTGGCGGGCGCCACCTTCCAGGCGCTGACCGTCTACACCATGGTGGGCGTCATCTACTTCGCCATGTGCAGCGTGCTGTCCTACGTGTTCCGCCGTTCCGAAAAGCGCCTGACCGTGCCGGGCTACTGGAGCGGCGCGGGCGAAAACCATGACATTTCCAAGGCCTGATGCGATGGATGGATTGAACTACGCCGCCCCTATCATCACGATGCAGGGCGTATGCAAATGGTATGGCGACTTCAAGGTGCTGGACGAGCTGGCGCTGGAGGTGTTGCCAGGCGAAAAGCTGATCCTGTGCGGGCCGTCCGGCTCCGGCAAGTCCACCACCATCCGGCTCTTGAACCGGCTCGAGGAACACCAGCAAGGCCGCATCGTCGTCGACGGCATCGAGCTGAACGACGACCTGAAGAACATCGAGCGCATCCGCGCCGAGGTCGGCATGGTGTTCCAGCACTTCAACCTGTTTCCGCACCTGACCGTGCTGGACAATTGCACGCTGGCGCCGATGCTGGTGAAGGGCGTGCCGCGCGAGGAAGCCGAGGCCCGCGCCATGGAATACCTGGAGCGCGTCAAGATTCCGCAGCACGCCTCCAAGTACCCGGGCCAGCTGTCCGGCGGCCAGAAGCAGCGCGTGGCGATTGCGCGGGCGCTGTGCATGCGGCCCAAGATCATGCTGTTCGACGAGCCCACATCCGCGCTGGACCCCGAGATGGTCAAGGAAGTGCTGGACACCATGGTGGCGCTGGCGCGCGACGGCATGACCATGGTGTGCGTGACGCATGAAATGGGTTTCGCGCGCGAGGTCGGCGACCGCGTGGTCTTCATGGACCAGGGCGCCATCGTCGAGGCCGACACGCCGGACAATTTCTTCCGCGCGCCGCGCACCGAACGCGCGCAGGCCTTCCTGGGGCAGATACTGGGTTGATCGGGCCTTTCAAATTCCGTTTGGCGGAACCTGTGGAATGGTTCCATGACGGCGGCCTGAAATGGCTCTAGCCGGTTTCGGCTACGCTACCTATCATGCATGTCACGCGGGCGCGCATGCGCCCATGCACCGCCAATGGAAAATGATCAGGGAAAAACGATGAACGGCGCTGATAGTCTTTGCGATACCTTGCTGGCCAACGACGTGGATGTTTGCTTCGCGAACCCCGGCACATCCGAAATGCACTTTGTCGCGGCATTGGATCGCAAGCCGAAGATGCGCTGCGTGCTGGGCCTGTTCGAAGGCGTGGTGACCGGCGCGGCCGACGGCTACGCGCGCATGGCCGACAAGCCTGCCGCGACGCTGCTGCACCTGGGCCCGGGCCTGGGCAACGGGCTGGCCAACCTGCACAACGCCAAGCGCGCCCGCACGCCCATGGTCAACATCGTGGGCGACCACGCCACCTATCACGTCCAGTACGACGCGCCGCTGACCAGCGACGTCGAAGGCGTCGCGCGCCCGATGTCGCATTGGGTCAAGCGCACCACCAAGGCCGCCGACCTGTCCGCGGACGCCGCTGAGGCCGTGGGCGTGGCGCGCCGCTCGCCGGGCAACATCGCCACGCTGATCCTGCCCGCCGACGCGGCCTGGACGGACTTGCCGGAAAACACCGCGCCGGTGCTGGCCAAGAGCGAGGCCTTGGCCCAGACCTCGGCCGACGCGGTGCGCGCGGCGGTTGCCGCGATCCGCTCGGGCGAAGTCACGACGCTGATGCTGGGCGGTTCCGCGCTGCGTGAACGCGCGCTGAATGCCGCCGGCCGTATCGCGCGCGCCACCGGCGTGCGGCTGGTGTCGGAAACCTCCAACCGCCGCATCGAGCGCGGCGGCTCGCGCACGCCGGTGGACCGTCTGCCGTATCCGATCGACCTAGCGGTGGCCAAGCTGAAGGACGTGCGCCATCTGGTGCTGGTGGGCGCGAAAGCGCCGGTCGGCTTCTTTGCCTATCCCGGCAAGCCCAGCCTGCTGGCGCCGCCCGACTGCAAGCAGGTGGTGCTGGGCACGCCCGAGCAGGACCTGGCGCATGCGCTGGAGTGGCTGGCCGATGAGCTCGGCATCGCCCAGGACGCGCCGCGCCTGGCCGCTGCCCCCGCCAACTACGAGGTGCCGCAGTCCGGCAAGTTGACTGGCGCCGCCGTCAACATCCTGGTCGCGCACCATCTGCCGGAGCAGGCCATCGTCTGCGACGAGTCCATCACCCAGGGCCGCGAATTCCCGCTCTACAGCGTCAACAGCGCGCCGCACGATTGGCTCATGCTGACGGGCGGCGCCATCGGCATCGGCCTGCCGCTGGCGACCGGCGCTGCCGTCGCCTGCCCGGACCGCAAGGTCGTCACCCTGCAGGCAGACGGCAGCGGCATGTACACCTTGCAGGCGCTATGGACGCAGGCGCGCGAGAACCTGGATTGCCTGACCGTGATCCTGGCCAACCGTTCCTACGCCACCCTGCACGGCGAGATGAAGAACGTCGGCGTACAGGAACCCGGGCGCAACGCCCGCCGCATGCTGGATCTGGAAGAACCGTACCTGGACTGGACGCATCTGGCGCGCGGCATGGGCGTGGAAGCGGTCAGCGTGGATACGGTGGAAGGCTTCGCGCGCGCGCTGCAGGAAGGCCTGAAGCGCCGCGGCCCGTTCCTGATTGAAGCGGTGATCTAAACCCCCAGATAGCGCGTCAACTGCTCGGGCTGCCGGGCCAGCGACGCGCTGTCGCCGTCCTGCACGATCTGGCCTTTTTCCATCACCAGGCAGCGGTCGGTGTGTTCCAGCACCGCCCGGTAATTGCGGTCCACGATCAGCGTGGACATGCCGCTGGAGCGGATCTGGCGGATGATTTTCCAGATCTCGGCCACGATCAGCGGGGCCAGGCCCTCGGTGGCTTCGTCCAGGATCAGCAGTTCGGGATTGGTCATCAGCGCCCGGCCGATGGCCAGCATCTGCTGCTCGCCCCCCGATAGCTGCTGGCCGCCATGGCCCAGGCGTTCCCGCAGGCGCGGAAACACCTCCAGCACGCGCGCGTAGGTCCAGTCCTGGCGGCCGTCGCGGCCGGCGCGCGCAGCCACCTGCAGGTTCTCGCGCACGTTCAGGTTGGGAAAGATGCCGCGCCCTTCGGGTACATAGGCCACGCCCATGCGGGCGATGGCATGGGGCTGCGCACGGGTGCAGTCGCGCCCGTCCACGCGCACGCTGCCCTGGGCGCTTCTTACGTGGCCCATCAGGCTGCGGATCAGCGTGGTCTTGCCCATGCCGTTGCGCCCCACCAGGCCTACGGATTCTCCGGGCGCGATATGCATGTCGATGCCGCGCAGCACATGGCTGGCGCCGTAGTAAACGTGCAGGCCGCCTGCTTCGATCAATGCGGTCATACGCTGGCTCCATGGCTGTCTTCGCCCAGGTAGGCGGTGCGCACGTCGGGGTTGGCGCGGATCGCGTCTGGCGTGCCGCTGGCGATGGCGGCGCCGTTGACCATGACGGTAATGGTTTCGGCGACGCGGAAGACCGCGTCCATGTCGTGTTCCACCAGCAGGATTGCGTGGCCGGGCTTGAGCGCTTCCAGCAGCTCCAGGATGCGGTCGGTTTCCTCGGGGCCCATGCCGGCCAGGGGTTCGTCCAACAGCAGCACCTGCGGTTCGCCCGCCAGGCACATGGCGATCTCAAGCTGGCGCTTGCGGCCATGCGGCAGCAGCCCGGCGTCGCGCGCGGCGTCGTCCGCCAGGCCGGTGCGCTCCAGCGCGTGACGCGCAAGCTCCGCGCTGTGGCGGCATTCTGCGGCGGACCGCCACCAGTGCCAGAAGCGCTGGCGGCGAGCCTGGGCGGCCAGCCTGCAGTTTTCGAACACGCTCAGTTCGGGAAAGATGGTGGACCGCTGGTAGCTGCGGCCCAGGCCCGCGCGCGCCCGGTCGGGCTGGCGCCAGGCCGTGATGTCGCGGCCGCCCAGCATGACTTGGCCGCTGCTGGGCGCGAGTTCGCCCGACAGGATGTTGATCAGCGTGGACTTGCCTGCGCCGTTGGTGCCGATGACGGCGTGGACCTGGCCGCGCTGCAATTCCAGCGACACGCCGTTCACCGCCGTCAGGCCGCCGAAGCGGCGCGTGACCGCGCTTGCGGCCAGCAGGACATCAGACATGGGGCTCTCCCTGGATGGGCAGGCGGGCGGGGGCCTGCTGACGGCTGGAATGCGCGGCATCCGGTTTGGGCGCGGCGCGGGCGGTGTCGGCGTCCGGGCCGGGGGCGGCAACGTGCGCCGCGCGGCGCTGGCGCAACTGAGCCGGCAGCCCGGCCAGGCCGTTGGGCAGCAAGGCCACCAGCGCGATGATGGCTACGCCCAGCGGCAGGTGCCAGTGGCGCGCGTATTCGCCGAAAATCTCCTGCGACTGGAACAGTTCCTGCATCAGCACCAGCGCCACAGTGCCCAGCACCGCGCCGCCCAGGCTGCCCATGCCGCCCAGGATCACCATTAGCAGCACCAGGCCTGATTGTTCCCAGGCCAGCAGCTCGGGCGTGACGAAGCCGTCCTTCAGCGCGAACAGAAAGCCCGCCAGGCTGGCCAGCGTGGCGCCGATGACATAGGCGGCCAGCTTGTAGGGATAGGTCGAGTAGCCGGCTGCGCGCATACGCTGTTCGTTGACGCGGATGCCGGCGAGCGCGGCGCCGAAAGGCGAACGCCGCAGCAGCGCCAGGAAGCCCCAGGTCAGCGCCAGGCAGGCGAGCACGAAGAAGTAGAAGGTCCGGGCATCGCCCAGGTCGAACGGCAGCCAGCCGCCCAGGGACAGTTCGGGCCGGAAGTACAGGTAGATGCCGTCGCTGCCGCCGCCGATCTTGGTGTCGTGGAACACGTAGTAGGCCATCTGCGAGAAGGCCAGCGTGACCATGATGAAGTACACGCCGCGGGTGCGCAGCGCCAGCGCGCCGGTCGCCAACGCATAGGCCGCGGCGGCGAGCAGGGCGGCCGGCAGCAGCCACCACAGGCCGGCGGCTTCGGATTCCGGCGACAGCAGCGCCGCGACGTAGGCGCCGATGCCGAAGAAGGCGGCGTGGCCCAGGCTGACCAGTCCCGCGCCGCCCACCAGCAGCTGCAGGCTGAGCGCGAAGATTCCATAGATCATGATCTTGATCGCCAGGCCGGTGTAGTAGTCGCTGCCGCTCCAGGAGAAAACGGCCAGCGCCAGCAGCGCCGCAATGGGCAAGAGTCGGTTCAACATGGTCAGCCCTGCTTGAACAGCCCTTCGGGCTTGCAAAGAAGTATGAAGGCCATCAGCAGGTACACCAGCACGCCCGCCGCGGACGGGAACAGCACCTGGCCGAAGGTTTCCACCACGCCCACCAGCATCGCGGCCAGGAAGGCGCCACGGATCGAGCCGATGCCGCCGATCACCACCACCACGAAGCAGATGATGAGTACGCCGTTGCCCATGCCGGGATAGACCGAGGACACCGGCGCGGCGATGCTGCCTGCCAGCGCCGCCAGCGCCACGCCCGCCGCGAACACCAGGCGGTAGAGCTTGTTGATGTCTATGCCCAGCGATCCGATCATCTCGCGGTTGCTGGCGCCGGCCCTCAGCATCATGCCCAGCCGCGTGCGCGTGATGACCCAGTACAGCAACAGCGCCACCGCGATGCCGACGGCGGAAATGAACAGCCGGTAGACCGGATAGGTCATGACGTCGCCCAGCGCGATGCTGCCCTGCAGCCAGGCTGGCAGGGGCACGCCGTGCACGTCGTTGCCCACCAGGATGCTGCGCAGTTCTTCGAAGACCAGGATCAGGCCGTAGGTCATCAGCACCTGCTGCAAGTGGTTGCGCTTGTACAGGTAGCTGAAAAAAGCGGCCTCCAGCAGATAGCCCAGGGTGCCGGCGGCCAGCACGCAGACCGCCAGCGTGGCCAGGAAGCCGCCGCCCAGCCAGCGGTCGACGGCCGGTCCCAGCGCGAACGCCATGTAGGCGCCGATCATGTAGAAACTGCCGTGGGCAAGATTGATGATGCCCATGATGCCGAAGATCAGCGTGAGTCCGCTGGCCACCAGGAACAGCAGCAAGCCGTACTGGAAAGCGTTCAGGCTCTGGATGAGCAGGATGCTGATGTCCATGGGGCCTCCCTGTGGCGGATTGCGGTCAGAGCTTGCAGCCGCGGGCCGGGTCGGCCAGCTTCTTCACGGCGATATCCACGACCTTGTTCTCCAGCCCGTCGACGCGGCGCAGGTAGATGTCCTGCACCGGGTTGCCCGCGCTGGACAGCGTGAAGGGGCCGCGCGGGCTGTCCACCGTGGCGCCGCGCATGGCCTTGCGGAAGTCTTCCTTCTTGGCGAAGTCGCCCTTGACCGCGGCCAGGCCCGACTGCATCAGCTGCGCCGCGTCATAGCCCTGCACCGCGTAGACGTCGGGCTGCGCCTTGTAGGCTTTGCTGTAGTCGGCGCGGAAGGCGTTGTCGCGAGGCGTGTTCAGGCCGTCGGCATAGTGCAGGGTGGTCAGCAGGCCTTGCGCCGAAGCGCCCTGGGCCTCCAGCGTGCCGTCGGTCAGGAAGCCCGAGCCGTACAGCGGGATGGTCTTGCCCAGGCCCGCGGCGTAATAGTCCTGCACGAATTTCACGGCGCCGCCGCCCGCGAAGAACGTGAACACCATGTCGGGCTTGAGCGCCGCGATCTCGGTCAGCAGCGGCTGGAATTCCACGTTGGGAAACGGCAGGCTCAGTTCCTTCACGACCTTGCCGCCGGCCTTCTCGAAGCCTTCCTTGAAGCCGCCGATGGCTTCGTCGCCGGCCGCATACTTCCAGGTGATGGTGACGGCCGTCTTGTGGCCCTTGGCAAAGGCCACCGGACCCATGGCGTACGCCGGCTGCCAATTGGTGAACGAGGTGCGGAAGATACCCGGGCCGCACAGCGGGCCGGTGATGGCGTTGGCGCCCGCGTTGGTCACGATCAGCGTGGTGTCGGCGTCCTTGGCGGCCTTGGCCAGCGCCATCGCCACGCCCGAGTGCACGGTGCCGATCAACACGTCCACCTGGTCGCGCTTGATCAGGCGGTTGGCGTTTTCGGCGGCCTTGGCGGGGTTGGACTCGTCGTCCACCTTGAAGTATTCGATCTCGCGTCCGCCCAGCTTGCCGCCTTGTTCGGCGACGTACAGCTTGAAGCCGTTCTCGATGGCGTTGCCCAGCGCGGCGTAGGTGCCGCTGTAGGGCAGCATGAAGCCGACCTTGATCTTGTCGGCGGCCTGGGCGCCGGTGGCGGCGAGCGTCAGAGCCGCGGCGAGCGCAGCCCGGGTCAGGGCGTGGTTCATGGTTAGTCTCCGTGCTTGTTATGGGCCGACGCAGTGGTCAGCGGGGTTTTTCCAGGCCGCCGATAAAGCTGGCGACGGCCTGGATAACGCGGGCTGGCTGGTCCTTGTGCGCCGAGTGGCCGCAGTCGGGCAGTTCCAGCAGTTCGGTCTGGGGCGCGAGTCGGCGTATGCCGCGTATCTGCGCCAAGCTGCCGTATTCGTCGTCCGCGCCCTGGATGGCAAGCACGGGGCAGGCGATGCGGGGCAGGTATTCGTCCAGGTTCCAGCGGCGGAAAGCCGGGTCCAGCCAGATGTCGTTCCAGCCCCAGAACGCCGAATCCGGGTCCGCGTGATAGCGCCCCAGCCGGGCTCGCAGGTCCGTGTCCAGATAGGCCTGGCGCGCCTGCGCGATGCTGGCGAGCGACACGTCTTCGACCAGGATATGGGGCGCGGCGGCGACCACGCCGGCCACCGCGTCGGGATGCATGGCCGCATACAGCAGGGCGATGGAGCCGCCGTCGCTGTGGCCGAACAGCACCGGCTTGTCGCGCCGGGCGTCCACGCCCAGCGCGAGTAACAGCGCGGGCAGCACCTCGCGCGCCTCGATGTGCATGAAGTCCACCGGTCGCTTTTCTGTTGGCGGCCGGGGCGTCGATTGCCCGTAGCCGTAGCGCGAATACACCAGTCCGCGGCACCCGGCTGCTGCACAGACGCGCTCGGGCCAGTCCTTCCACATGGATACGGACCCCAGTCCTTCGTGCAGGAAGACCAGCAACGGGGCGCCGGGGCTGTCGGACCCTATCCACTGGTATTCCAGGCGCAGATCCCGGCCGCCGGCATGAAACTCGGCAAACACGGTCTCGGCCACGGCGCAGGCGCTCATAGTGTGGCCTCTTCCAATTGGCGCAGGCGGAAGCGCTGTATCTTCCCGGTGGCCGTCTTGGGCAGTTCTTCCGTGAAATTGATCTGGCGCGGATACTTGAACGGCGCCAGATGCTGTTTCACATAGTTCTGCAGCGCGGCCCCGGTCTGCGCGTCGGGCTCGAAGCCGGGCCGCAGCACCACATAGGCCTTGGTCTTGACCAGCCCGTCGTGGTCCGGCACGCCGATCACCGCCGCTTCCAGCACGGCCTCGTGCTGCACCAGGATGTTCTCGACCTCCACTGGCGACACGTACTGGCCGCTGACCTTGATCATGTCGTCGCTGCGCCCGGCATAGGTGTAGTAGCCGTCCGCGTCGCAGGTGTACTTGTCGCCGCTCTTGAGCCAGTCGCCCAGGAAGCACTGGCGCGTCTTGTCGCGGTTGTTCCAGTACATCAGGGCTGCGCTGGGGCCTTTGATGTAGAGGTCGCCGATGGCGCCGGGCGGCACCGGGGCGCCGTTCTCGTCGCGCAACTGCACCTCATAGCCCGGCACGGGCTTGCCGGTGGTGCCGTAGCGCAGCTGCCCGGTCTGGTTGGAGATGAAGATGTGCAGCATCTCAGTGGAGCCGATGCCGTCCAGGATCTCGCAGCCGAAGTGGCGCGTGTAGCGTTCGCCGATGTCGCGCGGCAACGCTTCGCCGGCGGACGTGCAGATGCGCATGGCGACCTGTTCGCGCGCCGGCAGGTCGGGCGAGGCCAGCATGCTGGCGTACAGCGTGGGCACGCCGTAGAACACGGTGGGCCGATGCTGCGTCAGGCGTTTGAAGACCGCTTGCGGCGTGGGGCGTTCGCCCATCAGGATGACGGTCGCGCCCACGGACAGGGGGAAGGTCAGGCCATTGCCCAGGCCGTAGGCGAAGAACAGCTTGGCGGCCGAGAACACCACGTCGTCCTCGCGGATGCCGAGCACGGGCTTGGCATAGAGTTCGGCCGTGTGCCACAGGTTGCCATGGGTGTGGACCACGCCCTTGGGTTTGCCGGTGGAGCCGGACGAATACAGCCAGAAAGCGATCTCGTCGGACAGGGTGCGCGCCGCTGGCGCGAGCGGGGCGGCGGCCAGCAGCGATTCGAATTCGCGCCCGCCTTCGGGTAAGGGGCCGGCGGGCTGGGAAACCACCAGGTGTTCGACATCGGCGGCGGCCTGCCCCAGCGCGGTCTGCACCACTGGCAGCAAGGCGCCCGATACGAACACGGCGCGCACGCGGCTGTGGCCAATGATGTAAGCGTAGTCATCGGCGGTAAGCAGGGTGTTCACGGCCACCGGCACCACGCCCGCATGCAGCGCGCCCAGGAATACCACCGGCCAGTCGACAGTGTCCTGCATCAGCAGCAGGATGCGCTCCTCGCGCCGCAGGCGCCAGCTGGCGCAGCGCGCCGGCCATGCGCGCCACCCGCTCCGCCAGTTCGCCGTAGCTGATCTGGCGCGTGTCGTCGATGTAGGCCGGCTTGGCGGCGCGCGGCGCATTGAGCGCCGCCAGGTGGCTGGCGAAGTTGAGTTCGTCGGGACAGGCGTTCACGGTTGTCTCCTGATGTCCTGTGGGGGGAGCCGCGCTGTGTGTGTTTTTCTGGCGGCGGGTGGGGCGGGGCCTTTCAGGTGCGCGTGAATTCGATGGCGCCGCCCGGCAGCAGATACAGCACCAGCGCGCGGCCGCCGCTCACGGTCGGGCTGTGCGCGCTGCCGGGGCCGTAGACCAGCCAGCCGGCGCCGTGGCCGTCGAAGCGGGCGCCCTCGGTCAGCGGCATGATCATGTCGATCTCGCCATTGGGGTGCGCGTGGTGGGGGCCGGCAAGATCGTTCATGTCCACTACGTCCACCGAGCAGTCCGCCAGGTCTGGCGCGGGCTTGATGACGCGGCCGTAGCGGATGCCGCCGCCTTCCCGGCTGCACATCCAGCCCTCGGCCACGCCCTGCCTACAGGTGGCGTAGATCTCCTGGAACAGGGCGCTTTGCGGGCCGGCCTCGCGGTTCAGGCTTTCCTGCAGCGCCGCGTCCAGCGGCTGGCCTTGCGTCAGGCGCGTGACCTCGCGCATCAGGGCATGGAATTGATCAGGCGTACTCACCGGGCTCCTCCTTTACACTGTCGGCGCTTCAGAATCGACATGAAATCGACTGCTGCTTTTTTGCACATGAGGCGCTTTGGACTGATTGAATGGAAAAATAGTGCTTCCATTGATTATGGTCAAGCACTATAGTGCATAAAACGTGGTAATCAGGGTTTTTGCGGAGTCACGTAAACATGAATCAAGCGCTAGATGCGGCGCCATCCGAACCCAGGCGGGAAGCGTTCCTGGTGGCCTTGGGCGAGCGGGTGCGCCGCCTGCGGGCCATACGCGGCATGACCCGCAAGAGCCTGTCGCAGGTGACTGGCGTATCGGAGCGCCATCTGGCCAATCTGGAACATGGGGTGGGCAATGCCTCCATCCTGGTGTTGCTGCAGATCGCACGCGCCTTCAACTGCGCGCTGGCCGAATTGGTGGGCGACGTCACCACCGAATCGCCCGACTGGCTGCTGATCCGCGAGCTGCTCAGCGGCCGCACGGAATCCGACCTGCAGCGCGCGCGCGAGGCCCTGACCCAGCTGTTCGGCGTAGGGGCGGGGGCGCAGCGCCCCAACCGCACCCAGCGCGTGGCGCTGATCGGCCTGCGCGGCGCGGGCAAGTCCACGCTGGGCCAGATGCTGGCTGATGACCTGGGTTATCCGTTCGTGGAGTTGAACCGCGAGATCGAGCGCGTGGCCGGCTGCAGCATCCTGGAAATCCACAATCTGTACGGCCCCAATGCCTACCGCCGCTACGAACGGCGGGCGCTGGAAGAGGCCGTGCAGATCTACCCGGAAATGGTGCTGGCCACGCCGGGCGGGCTGGTGTCCGAGCCCGCCACCCTCAATCTGCTGCTGGCGCACTGCTACACGGTATGGCTGCGCGCCACGCCCGAGGAGCACATGGGCCGGGTCATGGCGCAGGGGGATTTCCGTCCCATGTCGGGCAACAACGAGGCCATGGCGGACCTCAAGCGCATCCTGGCCGGACGCGAAGCCTTCTACGCCAAGGCCGACCTCACCTGGGTCACCAGCAACCTGGATGTGCAGGAAAGCTTTGCCGGCCTGCGCACCCAGGTGCGCAAGGCTTGCGGCCTGCCGCTATAGCTGGATTCGATGCCGGCAGCGCCGGCAATATGCATTTTTGTGCATGCCCCGCTTGACGGGGCTTTTTTTGTCCTCTAATCTGCACAATAATTCATTTGATGCAGTATTTTTCCTGTTTTGGCAGGCGTACGAGGAGACACACTATGAGCAGCACCCTCAACCGGGTTGATTTCCGGACCGACCCCGAGCAGTACCGCCACTGGCGCTTGAGCTTCGACGGCCCGGTCGCCACGCTGGCCATGGATGTTGCCGAGGACGGTGGCCTGCGTCCGGGCTACAAGCTCAAGCTGAATTCCTACGACCTGGGGGTGGACATCGAACTGCATGACGCCTTGCAGCGCATCCGCTTCGAACACCCGGAAGTGCGCACCGTGGTCGTGACCAGCATGAAGGACCGCATCTTCTGTTCCGGCGCCAATATCTTCATGCTGGGTCTGTCCTCGCACGCCTGGAAGGTGAACTTCTGCAAGTTCACCAACGAAACCCGCAACGGCATTGAAGATTCCAGCCGCCACAGCGGCCTGAAGTTCATCGCCGCGCTCAACGGCGCCTGCGCCGGGGGCGGCTACGAGCTGGCGCTGGCCTGCGACGAGATCATGCTGATCGACGACCGATCGTCGGCGGTCGCGCTGCCCGAGGTGCCGCTGCTGGGCGTGCTGCCCGGCACCGGCGGCCTGACCCGCGTGACCGACAAGCGCCGCGTGCGCCACGACCATGCCGACATTTTCTGCACCCTGGTCGAGGGCGTGCGCGGCCAGCGCGCCAAGGATTGGCGCCTGGTGGACGAAGTGGTCAAGCCGGCCCGCTTCGAGGAGGCCGTGCGTGAGCGCGCGCAGGCGCTGGCGCAGGGCAGCGACCGCCCGGCAGGCGAGCAAGGCATCGTGTTGACGCCGGTGCAGCGCACGGAAAGCGCCGATGGCCTGTCCTACCGCTATGTGGACATCAAGTTGGACCGCGAGAAGCGCCAGGCCACCTGGACGGTGCGCGCGCCCGAGGGCGCGGTGCAAACCGAGCTGCAGGACATCGTCGCGGCCGGCGCGGCCTGGTGGCCGCTGCAGATGGCGCGCGAACTGGACGATGCCATCCTGTCGATGCGCACCAACGAACTGGACATCGGCACCTGGATCATCAAGACCGAAGGCGACGCCGCGCTGGTGTTGGCCGCGGATGCCGCGCTCCAACAGCATGCGGACCACTGGTTCGTGCGCGAAACCGCCGGCATGCTGCGCCGCACCTTGGCGCGCCTGGACGTGACCTCGCGCAGCCTGTTCGCGCTGATCGAACCCGGCTCCTGCTTTGCAGGCACCTTGCTCGAACTGGCGCTGGCTGCCGACCGCAGCTACATGCTGGACAACGAAGACGAATCCGCGCCCGCGCAGATCGTGGTGGGCGAGCGCAATTTCGGCGCCTATCCGCTGGTCAACGGCCAGAGCCGCCTGCAGCGCCGCTTCTATGAAGAGGAAGCGCCCCTGGAAGCGGTGCGCGCGCGCGCCGGCCAGCCGCTGTCGGCCACCGACGCGCTGGAGCTGGGCCTGGTCACCTATGCGCCCGACAACATCGATTGGGACGACGAGGTGCGCATGATGCTGGAAGAGCGCCGCGCGCTGTCGCCCGACGCCCTGACCGGGCTGGAAGCCAACCTGCGCTTCGGCGGCCAGGAAACGATGGAGACCCGCATCTTCGGCCGCCTCACGGCCTGGCAGAACTGGATCTTCAACCGCCCCAACGCCGCCGGCGACAAGGGCGCGCTCAAGCTCTACGGCAAGGGCGAGCAAGCCGCATTCGACTGGAACCGGGTCTGACGGCCCCGCGTCACCGCGCCGCGTGAACGCGGCCACCCCAAAGGAACAGGAGCGAGACATGTCTGGAATCAACTACACCGATAAGATCCCCAACAACGTCAATCTGTCCGGCGACCGCACCTTGCAGCGCGCGCTGGAGCATTGGCAGCCCAACTACCTGCAGTGGTGGCAGGACATGGGGCCTGACGGCTCCCACGGCTTCGACGTCTACCTGCGCACGGCGGTCAGCGTGCAGCCCGACGGCTGGGCGCACTTCGACCACGTCAAGATGCCGGACTACCGCTGGGGTATCTTCCTGGCGCCGCAGGACGGGCAGCGCAAGATCCATTTCGGCGAGAACATGGGCCGCGACGTCTGGCAGGATGTGCCCGGCGAGCACCGCGCCAACCTGCGCCGCATCATCGTCACGCAGGGCGACACCGAACCGGCCTCGATCGAGCAGCAGCGCCACCTGGGCCTGACCGCGCCGTCGCAGTACGACTTGCGCAACCTGTTCCAGATCAACGTCGAGGAAGGCCGCCACCTGTGGGCCATGGTCTATCTGCTGCACCGCTACTTCGGCCGCGATGGCCGCGAAGAGGCGGACGCGCTCCTGCAGCGCAGCTCGGGGGATTCCGACAATCCGCGCATCCTGGGCGCGTTCAACGAGAAGACGCCCGATTGGCTGGCCTTCTACATGTTCACCTATTTCACCGACCGCGACGGCAAGTTCCAGCTGTGCGCGCTGGCGGAGTCCAGCTTCGATCCGCTGGCGCGCACCACGAAGTTCATGCTGACCGAGGAAGCGCACCACATGTTCGTGGGCGAATCCGGCATCTCGCGCGTCATCCAGCGCACCTGCGAGGTCATGAACCAGCTCAAGACCGATGACCCGCAAGCGGTGCGCGCGGCCGGCGTGATCGACCTGCCCACCATCCAGCGCTACCTCAACTTCCACTACAGCGTCACCATCGACCTGTTCGGCGCGGATCAGTCCTCCAATGCGGCCATTTTCTACGGTTCGGGCCTGAAGGGCCGCTACGAGGAAAGCAAGCGCACCGACGACCACCAGCTGAAGAACGACACCTACCGCGTGCTGACCGTGGAAAACGGCAGGCTGCGCGAGATCGAGGTGCCGATGCTGAACGCCCTGAACGAAGTGCTGCGCGACGACTTCATCCGCGATTCGGTCGCTGGAATCGGGCGCTGGAACAAGGTCATCGAAAAGAGCGGCCTGCCGTTCCGGCTGCAAGTGCCGCACAAGGCCTTCAACCGCCAGATCGGCACGCTGGCAGGCATCCGCATGTCGCCCGAAGGCGAGATCCTGTCCGAATCGCAATGGCAGGCCAACAGTCACAAATGGCTGCCGACGCCCGAGGACCGCGCCTTCGTTGCATCGCTGATGGGCCGCGTCACCGAGCCGGGCAAGTTCGCCAACTGGATCGCGCCGCCCGTCATGGGCGTCAACCGCCAGCCGGTGAATTTCGAGTACGTCCGTTTCAACTAAAGCGGGGCGGCGGCTGTTTCCACGGCCGCCTACCGGAGCATGGGGAAGACCGAGATGAACGCTCCCTTACCAGCAGAAGTCCTGAAGCAGCACCTGATCGATCCCGAGATCTGCATCCGCTGCAATACCTGCGAAGAAACCTGTCCGATCAAGGCGATCACCCACGACTCGAACAACTACGTGGTGGATCCCGAGATCTGCAACGGCTGCATGGCCTGCGTGCCGCCTTGCCCCACGGGGGCGATCGACAACTGGCGGCTGATGGTACGCGCCGAAGCCTATGGCGTGCAGGAACAACTGGGCTGGGAAGAACTGCCGGGCGAGAAGGCGCTGCCGGAAACGGCTGCCGCCGCGCCGGCCTGCGATGAGCCGGATACGCCGCAGCCTGCCGCGCCCGCGACTTCCACCGCGCCCGGCGCAACGGTCCCGCCCTGGTCCGCCGCCCACCCATACGTCAACCTGTACACGCACAAGACGCCGATGACGGCCACCGTGGTCGGCAACTACCGCGTGACCGGCGCCGACACGGAAAGCGACATCCACCATATCGTGCTCGACTTCGGCGAGCTGCCGTTTCCCGTGCTGGAAGGGCAGTCCATCGGCATCCTGCCGCCCGGCGTGGACGCGCAGGGCCGGGCGCACCACGCGCGCCAGTACTCGCTGGCCAGTCCGCGCGACGGCGAGCGGGCCGGCTACAACAATCTTTCGCTGACCGTAAAGCGCGTCACCGAGGACCATGCGGGCGCGGCCGCGCATGGCGTGTGCTCGAACTACCTGTGCGACCTGGCCAAGAACGACAAGGTGCAGGTGATCGGGCCGTTCGGCCACACCTTCCTGATGCCCAATCACCCCCGCGCCAATCTCATCATGATCTGCACCGGCACGGGTTCGGCGCCCATGCGCGCGATGACGGAGCGCTACCGCCGCCGCATCGAGACCGGCGAAAACGGCAAGCTGCTGCTGTTCTTCGGCGCGCGCACCGAGCGTGAACTGCCGTACTTCGGGCCGCTAATGAAGCTGCCGCGAGATTTCATCGACATCAACCTGGCGCTGTCGCGCGAAGCCGGGCAACCCAAGCGCTACGTGCAGGACCTGATCCGCGACCGCGCAGGCGCGGTGCGGGAACTGCTGGCGGACCGCAATACCTGCATCTACGTGTGCGGGCTGAAGGGCATGGAAGTAGGCGTGCTGGATGCCCTGCGCGATGTGACGGTGCAAGCGGGCCAGGATTGGTCTATCCTGCATGATGCATTGCGCCGCGAAGGGCGCCTGCATTTCGAAACGTACTGAATCCACAAACATGCGTGGCAATCGGCGCGCGCTGGCGCGCCGATTGCATTTGCGGGGGGAATCCACAAAATGAAGTTCGCCGAGTTCAAGGACGGCATGGTCATCAAGGGCGGTCCGGTCACCCTGACGGAAGCCGAGATCCTGGAGTTCGCACGCAAGTTCGATCCCCAGTGGTTCCACACCGATCCCAAGCGTGCCTCCGAAGGGCGCTGGGGCGGCCTGATCGCCAGCGGCTGGCATACCTGCGCGCTGGCGATGCGCATGGCCGTGGACGCGGCGCTGCACGATTCCGAATCCTTCGGCTCGCCCGGCCTGGGCGAGGTGCGCTGGCGCACGCCGGTGCGTCCGGGCGACACCCTGCGCCTCGAAGCGCGCGTGCAGGGCGTGCGCACCTCGTCGTCGCGTCCCGACCTGGGCATCATTACCTGGGCCTGGACGGTCCTGAACCAGCACGACGAAGGCGTGCTGGAGCTGGACGCGACCAGCCTGTTCGATCTGTCCGGCGAAAACTGAGGCTGGCCGTCTAGCGCTTGCCTGTCTGCTTCAGGATGGCGGCGGCTTCAGGACCGGCTGCTGCCTTCCAGTTCTTGACCGAGTCCGCCGCGGCATCCTTCAGCGCGCGCTGCACGGGCAGCGGCACCGACGTATTGATCGCCACGCCGTTCTTGCGCATGTTGGCGTAGTTCTGCTGCAGGCGGCCGTCGATGCGCTTCCATTGTTCGGTTTCGGTCTGCGCCGCCGCCTGGTCGATGGCGCTGCGCGTGCGCGCATCCAGCGCCTGATACGCCTGCAGGTTCATCGTCGCCACCGAGATCGGCATCGCGTAGTTGATTTCCGCGAAGTTGGGCAGGTGCTCCCAGAGCTTGCGGCCCGCGCCGCCGTCGCCTGACGACAGTACCGCGTTCACCTCGCCCGAGGCGATCAGCGGCATCGCATCCGCGAAGGAAATGTTCTGCGCGCGGGCGCCGGCTTTCTGCATGACGTCCTGCGACGTGGCGTCGTAGGTGCGGATGCTCAGCTTCTTCAAGGCCGCGACGCTGTCCAGCTTCTGCTTGGACCAGATGCCGGACGCCGGCCACGGCGTGGTGTACAGCAGCTTCTGCCCATGCGCCGCCAGCAGCTTCTCGTAGGCGGGGCGGGCGGCCTTGTTCAGGTTGCGCGCCTTGGACAACGAGTCCGCCAGGAACGGCAGGGACGACACGCCGAACAAGGGATACTTGGCCGCCAGTGCGCCGGCGAAGGCATCGCCCGCATCCACCTTGCGCGCTTGCACCGCATCGATCATGTCGGCCGACTTGATCCCCTTGGACGCGTCATAGCTGGCGTCGATGACCACGTTGCCCGCGGTCTTGGCGCGGACCAGTTCGGCAAACGTGGATACGCCTTGTCCGGGCATGGAGGTGGCCGGATACTCGGTGGCCATCGTGAGGGTGGTGACGGCGTAGGCGCCATGGGCCATGAACGCCATGGCAATGCCTGTCATCAGGCGGAGGGTGGGACAGCCTTGCATGCGCGGCTCCTGGGCTCGGGGGGAAACCTGGTCGGGACACGCGGCAGGACGCGGGAGCGCCCGGCCCTGTGCCTGGCCGATGCTGCAAAGCGTACGGCGAGTGCAGGGGCTCGCCTATACGGGCTTTCGGCAATGCGCGGGTTGTTGCGGGGACGAGAGCGGCCTGGCGGCAATTACTGGATGGGCAGGCCGTGCATCTTCAAGAAGGACAGCTTGTCCCAGTAACCCCGCTGGAACACGATCCTGCCGCCGCGCACCGTAAAGAATCCGCAGCCGCGCAGCCCGAGGGGATCGCGCCATTCCAGGGCAGCAACCTCGCCGGCTTCATGGATCGTCTCCACGATGCAGGTCATGTCGGCCTGGGCGAACTCCCGTTCAAACATCGCGCGAATGGCCTCGCGTCCGACGATGGGCTCCTGGGTGACCTGATGGTTCACCGCCGCTTCATCGTAAAGCTCCGCCAGGCCAGCGGCATCGGCGGCATTGAACCGTAGGACCCATTCTTCGACCAGTTGCCGCGGAGTCATGTGTGCTTCCTTTTTTTGGGGGGACTTACGTTGTAAACGAAATTTGGGAGACCTTGCCGATCGTCGGTGCAGGGCGAAAAAAAAACCGCCCCGTAGGGCGGTTTCGTCGGAACCGAACAAGCGATCAATAGAACGCCTGGATGCCGGTCTGCGCGCGGCCCAGGATCAGGGCGTGCACGTCGTGGGTGCCTTCGTAGGTGTTGACCACTTCCAGGTTCACCAGGTGGCGGGCCACGCCGAACTCGTCGGAGATGCCGTTGCCGCCGAGCATGTCGCGCGCCAGGCGGGCGATGTCCAGTGCCTTGCCGCAGGAGTTGCGCTTCATGATGGAGGTGATTTCGACGGCGGCGGTGCCTTCGTCCTTCATGCGGCCCAGGCGCAGGCAGCCTTGCAGGGCCAGCGTGATTTCGGTCTGCATGTCGGCCAGCTTCTTCTGGATCAGCTGGTTGGCGGCCAGGGGGCGGCCGAATTGCTTGCGGTCCAGCGTGTACTGGCGGGCGGTGTGCCAGCAGGCTTCAGCGGCGCCGACGGCGCCCCAGGCGATGCCGTAGCGGGCGGAGTTCAGGCAGGTGAACGGACCCTTCAGGCCGGACACGCCGGGCATCATCTGGTCGGCGGACACTTCCACTTCGTCCATGACGATTTCGCCGGTGATCGAGGCGCGCAGGCCGACCTTGCCGTGGATGGCCGGGGCCGACAGGCCCTTCATGCCCTTTTCCAGGATGAAGCCGCGGATCTTGCCGTCGAAGTCGCCGCCGACGCACTTGGCCCACACCACGAAGACATCGGCGATGGGGGAGTTGGTGATCCACATCTTGTTGCCGGAAATCTTGTAGCCGTCGGACGTCTTGACGGCGCGGGTTTCCATGCCGCCGGGATCGGAGCCGTGGTTGGGTTCGGTCAGGCCGAAGCAGCCGATCCATTCGCCGCGAGCCAGCTTGGGCAGGTACTTCTGCTTTTGCGCTTCGCTGCCGAATTCGTTGATGGGCACCATCACCAGGGACGACTGCACGCTCATCATGGAGCGGTAGCCGGAGTCGATGCGTTCGACTTCGCGGGCGATCAGGCCGTAGCTGACGTAGTTCAGGCCGGCGCCGCCGTATTCGACGGGGATGGTGGCGCCCAGCAGGCCCAGTTCGCCCATTTCGGAGAAGATGGCCGGGTCGGTCTGTTCGTTGCGGAACGCGTTCAGAACGCGCGGGGCGAGCTTGTCCTGCGCATAGGCGTAGGCTGCGTCACGCACCATGCGTTCTTCTTCGGTCAGTTGCTGGTCCAGCAACAAGGGGTCTTGCCAGTGAAAGGAAGGATTCGAGGACATGCTGGGTCTCCGCTATGGATTTCGGAATGCTAGAAAGTTTAAACCTAAAATAATTCAGGCGGCAAGCGGCGAATGGAACGGCGGGCGCGCGGCGGCGCCGTTCCGTCCCGCCTTCAGTGCTGCGCCTTGAGCGCTGCGTCGCGGATTTTTTCCAGGGTCGTGCCCGGGGTGATGGTTTCCGGATCGATGAAGCAGTGCAGGATGGCCGGCTTGCCGCTGGCCAGGGCGCGTTCGAAGGCCGGGCCGAACTGCTCGGTGGTTTCGACGCGTTCGCCGTGGCCGCCAAAGGCGCGCGCGTAGTCGGCGAAATCCGGATTCTTCAGCTCGGTCGCGGAAATGCGGCCGGGGTAGTGCTTTTCCTGGTGCATGCGGATCGTGCCGTACATGCCGTTGTCCACCAGCACCACGACGATGGGCAGGTCGTACTGCACCGCGGTCGCGAATTCCTGGCCGTGCATCAGGAAGCAGCCGTCGCCGGCGAAGCAGACCACGGTCTTGTCCGGCGACACGCGCTTGGCGCCCACGGCCGCGGGCAGGCCGTAGCCCATGGAGCCCGACGTCGGCGCCAGCTGCGTGCCGTAGCGGGTGAAACGATGGAAGCGGTGCAGCCAGGTGGCGTAGTTGCCGGCGCCGTTGGTCATGATGGCGTCTGCCGGCAACGTCTTTTCCAGGTAGGCCATGACCTGGCCCATCTGCAGCGCGCCAGGCGTCGTGATGGCGCTGGGGTCGCTCCATTTCAGGTACGACTCGCGCATGGCCTGCGTGCCGGCGGCCCAGGCGGGCTGAGCCGGCGCCTTCAGGCCGGCCAGCGCCTGCGCGAAGGCGGCGGGCGAGGTATTGATGGCCAGGGTGGGGCGGTAGACGCGGCCCAGCTCGGCGGTATCGGGATGCACGTGCACCAGCTTCTGCTTGGGTACCGGTATGTCCAGCAGCGTGTAGGCCTGGCTGGGGTTTTCCGACATGCGGCCGCCCACCAGCAGGATCAGGTCCGCGTCGGCGACGCGCTTGAGCAGCGCGGGATTGATGCCCAGGCCCACGTCGCCGATGAAGCTGGGGTGGTCGGCCGGGAACAGCATCTGGCGGCGGAAAGACACGGCCGTGGGCAGCGCATGGCGCTGCGCAAAATCGGCGAACTGCTGCACCGCGCGGGCGTCCCAGCGCGTGCCGCCCAGGATGGCGACCGGATTCTTGGCTTCGGCCAGCAGCTTTTCCAGGTCGGCCAGTTGGCCGGCCGTGGGGGCGGAATCAATGACTTCGTAACGCGGCGCGTCGGCGACCTTGGCGGCTTCGACCAGCATGTCCTCGGGCAGCGCGATCACGACCGGGCCGGGACGGCCCGAGGTGGCAATGTGGAAGGCGCGCGACACCAGTTCGGGAATGCGTTCGACCTGGTCGATCTCGGTGACCCACTTGGCTTGCGTGCCGAACACGGCGCGGTAATCCATTTCCTGGAAGGCTTCACGTTCGCGCATGCCGCGCTCGATCTGGCCGACGAACAGGATCAGGGGGGTGGAGTCCTGCTTGGCGATGTGCACGCCGGCCAGCGCGTTGGACGCACCCGGGCCACGGGTCACCATGCAGATGCCGGGTTCGCCGGTCAGCTTGCCGTGGGCGTCGGCCATCATGGCCGCGCCGCCTTCCTGGCGGCACACCGTGACCTTGATGTCCGCATCGTGCAGGCCGTCCAGCACTGCCAGATAGCTTTCGCCGGGGACGCAGAAAACATGTTTGACGCCCTGCGCAACCAGCTGGTCGACCAGGATGTGACCGCCAAGGCGGGATTCTTGCTGGGACATGGGGGTGGTAGTCATGATGAGCCGAGGTTAGGACATCCGAGCATAATGTTCCTTGATCGCACAATGCAATTGATAAAATTGCACAATCTATTGACCCACCGGCACGACCTGCCATGCTGCGCCGCGGCAAGATCCGCGCGGCCGAGCGGCGGGGACGCCCGCCGGCACCTGGCGGTTCCCTCGATATGAGAAACGGCATTCCCAATCTGAGCGCCCTGCAGGCGTTTGAAGCGTCAGCCCGTCTGGGCAGCTTTTCCCGCGCGGCCGAGGAACTGTCCCTGACGCACAGCGCCGTCTATCGCCAGGTGGCCAGCCTGGAGGCGCGCCTGGGCGTGCAGCTGTTCACCCGGGTACGCCGGCGCATCGTGCTGACCGACCATGGGGCCGAGTACGCCGGCCGCATCCGCCACCATCTGGACCAGATCGAAAAAGACACCTTCGGCCTGGTCAGCCGCACCGGCATGGGCCGCAGCATCCATATCGCCGTGGTGCCCACCCTGGCGACGACCTGGCTGATCCCGCGCCTGGCGGATTTCCAGCGCGAGCATGGCGACATCACGGTCAGCCTGTCCGTGCGCACGTTGCCATTCCAGTTCAAGGACCAGCCCTTCGACGGAGCGCTGTATCACGGGGAGGGATTGTGGCCAGGCACCCAGGGCGTGCTGCTGTTCCCCGAGCGCGAACTCGTGCCCGTGTGCGCGCCGGAGCTGGCGGCACGCACGCCGGAGCCGGGCGCCAGCGCCTTGTCCGGCATGACCCATTTGCACCTGGCATCACGGCCCGACGCCTGGCGCCAGTGGTACGCGGCCAATAGCCATCTTTATGGTCCGCACGCCGCCGGCGGCCCGCGCTACGAACTCTTCACCATGGTGATGGCGGCGGTGCAGGCCGGCCTGGGCGTCGGGCTGATGCCGCGCTTCCTGGCCCAGCCCGCGCTGGACCAGGGCACGCTGGCGATGCCCGTGCCGCAATCGCTGTCGGTCAGCCAGGGCTACTACTTCGGCTATCCGCAGCGCAGCGAACGCTCCGAGGCGCTCAAGCTCTTCGAGAGCTGGCTGAAGTCCGCCGCCGCGGGCGTGGGCGGACGCTGAGCCGTAGAATCCTGGCATGCCCGCGACCCGCCCCCCGCTTGAATCCCAGGCCGATATCGACGCCTTCATCGACGCCGTCTGGCTGGAAGACGGCCTGTCGGCCAACACCCTGGCTGCCTACCGGCGCGACCTGACGGGCTTTGCCCGTTGGCTGGAAGACCCCGAAGCCTATGCGCGCGAAATGGCCGACCGCCATGGCGATGCGGCACAGGCCCACGCGCTGCCTGCTGGACCCGCCAAGCCCTTGCGCGATGCCGGCAAGGCTGACATCGAAGCCTGGTTCGCCTTCCGCCACGAGGAAACCCGCGCCACCACCGCCAACCGCAGGCTGGCCGCGCTGCGCCGCTTCTACGCCTGGGCCTTGCGCGAGCACCGCGCCGAACGCGATCCCTGCCTGACGCTGATCGCGGCCAAGCAGCCGCCGCGCATGCCCAAGACGCTGTCCGAGCAGCAGGTGGATGCCTTGCTGCGCGCGCCCGACCTGGAGCAGGCCCGTGGCCTGCGCGACCGCGCGATGCTGGAAACGCTGTATGCCACGGGCTTGCGCGTGTCCGAGCTGGTGGGCATGCGCACGCTGGACGTGAGCCTGAACGAAGGCGTGGTGCGGGTGGTGCTGGGCAAGGGCGGCAAGGACCGACTGGTGCCGTTGGGCGCCGAGGCCGCGCATTGGATCGACCGCTACCTGAAGTCCGCGCGGCCAGAGCTGGCGGCCGGGCGCGTGAGCGATGCGCTCTTCATCACCGGCCGGGCCGAAGCGATGTCGCGCCAGGCGTTCTGGCAACTGGTGAAGAAGTACGCCTTGCTGGCGGACGTGCGCGCGCCGCTGTCGCCCCACGTGCTGCGGCACGCCTTCGCCACGCACCTGCTGAACCACGGCGCCGACCTGCGCGTGGTGCAGATGCTGCTGGGGCATGCCGACATTTCCACCACGCAGATCTACACGCACGTCGCGCGCGAACGCCTGAAGGCGCTGCACGCGACCCACCATCCCCGCGGCTAGCCGGCGCGCGCCGCTTCGAAATTCTTCTTTCACGCATAACCATGAGCAAAGCCCGCCACGTTTCCGAAACGCCCGCCACCCAGTTCCTCAAGCAGAACAAGGTGACGTACACGGAACATACCTATGACTACATCGACCATGGCGGCGCGGGCGAAGCCGCGCGCCAGTTGGGCCTGGATCCGCATGCGGTGGTGAAGACCCTGGTGATGGAGGACGAATCCGCCAAACCCCTCATCGTGGTCATGCACGGCGACCGCGAAGTTTCCACCAAGAACCTGGCGCGCCAGGCCGGGCTCAAGCGCGTCGAGCCCTGCAAACCCGAGGTCGCGCAGCGCCATTCGGGCTATCAGGTGGGTGGCACCTCGCCCTTCGGCACGCGCAAGAAGATGCCGGTGTGGGTCGAGGCCGAAGTGCTGGACTACCCGGTGGTCTACATCAACGGCGGGCGGCGCGGGTATCTGATCGGCATAGACCCCAAGGTACTGGTCACGCTGCTGGGCGCCAAGGGCGTAACCGTCGCGCTGGAATAGGGCGGGCTGGCGTGGGCGTGGTATTCCCATACCACCACCCAAGCCGATGGCGGCGTCACAATAGGGGCGTAGATCAAGAACCGGAGCCCGGCCACGGGCGCTGAACCGGCTTTCCGCCATCCCTAGGAGACAAACATGAGCAAGCGACTGTTGATGCTGGTCGGCGACTACGCCGAGGACTACGAGACCATGGTGCCGTACCAGACCCTGCTGACGGTGGGGCACACGGTGCATGCGGTATGCCCGGACAAGAAGGCGGGCGACACCATCGCGACTGCGATCCATGACTTCGAAGGCGCACAGACCTACACCGAAAAGCGCGGCCACAATTTCGCGCTGAACTATGACTTCGATCGCGTCGAGCCGTCGTCCTACGACGGCCTGGTGATTCCGGGCGGCCGCGCGCCGGAGTATCTGCGCCTGAACGAAAAGGTGCTGGACATCGTGCGCGCCTTCGACAAGGCGGGCAAGCCCATCGCGGCGGTCTGCCACGGCGCGCAACTGCTGGCCGCGGCCGGCATCCTGAAGGGCCGCACCTGCTCCGCCTATCCGGCGTGCGCACCGGAAGTGCGCCTGGCAGGCGGCACCTATGCCGAGATCGGCATCGACCAGGCCTACACCGACGGCAATCTGGTGACGGCGCCGGCCTGGCCCGCGCATCCGGCCTGGATGTCGCAATTCCTGGCGGTGTTGGGCACGAAGATCACGCCCTGATCTTCAACGCCACAAAGCGCCAGGGCCGCAAACATGCGGCCCTGGCGCTCTTCCTTTACGGCTTGGAAATCAGGCGAAATCGAGCACGATGCGGCCTTCGATCTGGCCGCGCCGCATGCGGTCGAACACGTCGTTGATGTTCTCCAGGCTTTCGGTGGCGACAGTGGCGTGCACCTTCCCCTCTTCGGCGAACTGCAGCGATTCCTGCAGGTCCAGGCGCGAACCCACGATGGAGCCGCGCACGGTGACGCCGTTGAGCACCATGTCGAAGATCGACAGCGGGAAGTCGCCCGGCGGCAGGCCGTTGAGCGCCACGGTCCCGCCGCGGCGCACCATGCCCAGCGCCTGCTCGAAGGCCTTGGGCGATACCGCCGTGATCAGCGCGCCGTGCGCGCCGCCGATCTCGCGCTTGAGGTAGGCGGCCGGGTCGGTAGTCTTGGCGTTGACCGTGACCTCGGCGCCCAGGCGGCGGGCGAAGTCCAGCTTGGCGTCGTCGATGTCCACCGCGGCCACGTTCAGGCCCATGGCCTTGGCGTACTGCACCGCCATGTGGCCCAATCCGCCAATGCCCGAGATCACCACCCAGTTGCCCGGACGGGTGTCCGTCATCTTCAGGCCCTTGTAGACGGTCACGCCGGCGCACAGCACGGGCGCGACCTCGACGAAACCGACGTTCTTGGGCAGCAGGCCCACGTAGTTGGCGTCAGCCAGCGCGTATTCGGCGAAGCCGCCGTTCACGGAGTAACCGGCGTTCTTCTGTGTTTCGCACAGCGTTTCCCAGCCGCCCAGGCAATGCTCGCAATGCCCGCAGGCGGAATACAGCCAGGGTATGCCGACGCGGTCGCCTTCCTTCACATGGGTCACGCCCGCGCCCACCGCGACCACATGGCCGACGCCCTCGTGACCGGGAATGAAGGGCGGGTTGGGCTTGACGGGCCAGTCGCCTTCGACCGCGTGCAGGTCGGTGTGGCAGACCCCGCAGGCTTCAATCTTTACCAGCAATTCGCCCGGACCCGGGCGCGGCACCGCGACTTCTTCGATTGCCAGGGGCTTGCCGAATGCTCGTGCAACCGCTGCTTTCATGGTTTTATCCATCACTGCCTCCGAAGTCTGATCAAGATTCCTTATGCTCGAACGTGGACGCTTTCCCGACCATGATTTATATCAACCGAGCGGGTAGCCCGCCGATGCCGGAAACGTGTGGTTGCAGAAAGAGGCCGGCCGCCGCGCCCTTGCCCGGGCCGCGGCAAACGGCGTACAGTCAGCCGTAGGCCTCCCGGCCCAGGCCTCGCGCCCAGTCCCGAGTTCCAGGAGCTCCCATGTGTGAAATCTTCATCCGCGCCAGCGAACAGTCCTACGCGCCCGAAACCCGTTCGCTGCGGCTGCATGGCGTGGCTACCAGCCTGAGGCTGGAACAGTTGTTCTGGCAGGTATTGGAAGAAATCGCCGGCCGGGACGGCATGCGCGTGACGCAGCTGATCGAACGTTTGTACGACGAACTGATCGAGTATCGCGGCGAGGCCGCCAATTTCACGTCGTTCCTGCGCGTATGCTGCCTGCGCTACCAACTGTTGCAGGCGGAGGGCCGCATTCCGTTGGATGCGGCCGTGCCGATCCGTTCGCTCAACCCGCAGGCCGTGCTGGAAGGCTTGCCGCCCACGCTGTACGACGCCCAGCCTCTGCGCCCGAAACGCAAGGCCGCTTAATCCGCCAACACTGGCGCCGCCGCCACGGCAAAAAGCGAAGGGCCCGAATTTTCGGGCCCTTTGTTCATGTGGCGGTAGCGCAGCAGGCGGTCAGCCGCCAGACTGGATCGACGCCATCGCCACTTCATTCTGCACGATGCGGCGGATGCGCACCGCATCGCCGATGCGGGAGAGTTTGCCTTGTGAATCCAGCAGCACGATGGCCAGATCGCGGCCGTTGATGCGGGCCAGCATGACCAGGCATTCGCCGGCTTCGTTGATGTAGCCGGTCTTGGACACCTTGATGTCCCAGTCGGGCTTGCGCACCAGCAGGTTGGTGTTGCGGAAGGTCTGCGTGCGGTTGTTGACCTCGACGTCGTACTCGGTATCGGTGGAGTAGCGGTGGATCAGCGGGCGCTGGGAGGCCGCGCGCAGCAGTCGGGCCAGATCGTGCGGCGACGAGACGTTGTCGCTGGACAGGCCGGTGGGTTCGATGAAGCGGGTGCTGGTCATGCCCAGCGCCTGCGCCTTGGCGTTCATGGCGGCCACGAAAGCCGGCAGGCCGCCCGGATAGTGGCGGCCCAGCGCGTTGGCGGCGCGGTTCTCGGACGACATCAGAGCCAGGTGCAGCATGTCGCCGCGCGACAGCTTGGTGCCCACGCGCAGACGGGAGGTGGTGTGCTTGAGGCCGTCGACGTCTTCGTCGGTGATCTCCAGCATTTCGTCCATGGGCAGGTTGGCGTCGACCACGACGACGGCCGTCATCAGCTTCGAGATCGAAGCGATGGGGCGCACTACGTTTTCGTTCTTGGCGAAGATGACCGTGGACGTTTCCAGATCCTGCACGTAGGCGGTGCTGGAACGCAGGGCGGCGGCTTCGGCGCGCACCGAGGAGGCGGGCGGCGGCATGGCGGCCGAACCGACTGCGGCGGCAGCGGCGGCCCGTTGCGCGCGCGACGGCTTGTTTGGCTTGCCGTTCTTGCCGGCGGCCGCGCCCTTCTTGGGCGGCGTGCCCTTGGCTGCGACCTGCTTGCCGCCTTTGGGGGCGGCGGCTTTCTTGCCAGAGGAGGATTTGGGGGGAGCTTTCTTGGCGGAGGAGGCGGCTTGTTTGCCGGAGGCGCTCTTGCCGGAGCTGGCTTTGGGGGCCGGAGCCTTCTTTGCTTGTTGCGCCTTGCAGGCCGACGACTTGGCGTTGGTCTTGCAAGGGTCCGTATTCTTTGCGGCTTGGGCGGCGGGGGGCAGGAGCGCGCACACCGCCAGCGCCACAGGCGCTATCGCGTTCGCAATCGCACGTTTCCAGGGAAATGCCATGGTTTGAGCTGGCTTGTCAGTCTGTCAGTAAATGTTTCTTAAGCCGGCGTTTCGTCGGGCCAGAAAAAGTCCAGATGAATTAGAGGCTTACGCGTCGAATTTAAACAGCAATTTCAAGTTGCGCGCAAGGCGATTCGCTATCATCGTCCAAAAAAATAATAGTGACGTATTGACGCAGCTTCAATTCGTCACAAGACAAGTGCGAGAAGCTAACGGCAGGCCGCGCGTGAGCGTAGCCCGGATTAACCCTCATCCGGCTGAACGCGCGAGGTTTTTGTCCATGCCGGAGCAGGCAAACCGCGCTCACAAAAGCGCAGGGCTTCGGGCGCGTAGGGGGATGCAGGGAAGGGGGGCGTCGGAACCGACGCCAGAGATGGCCTCGCCGGGTGGAATCGAACCACCAATTGACCCTTAGGAGGGGCCGGTTATATCCATTTAACTACGGCGAGACTATTGCTGATCAGGCGGCAGCGTCGGTCGAGTGATCGCGCTTGCTTGCTAAGGCCTTGATATCGCTACGATTCTGTCGGCCCTGAGTTTATCACTGGGGGCACGGGTTTCGGCGCAGGACGCAAGTCTATCAGCAGGCGGCGCAAGCCCCAAATCCGTTGCCCTGCAACCCGGCTCGCTGGACCCGACGCCCAACGTGGCTATTGCCGGAGCGCGGAGGCTATTTGTATATGATGACCGGGTCCCGCGCTGCGCGCCGGACCGTCCCGTGGAGGGGGCGACGAACAAAACAACGAAAAACGGGTTTCATGTCTAACCAAACCGATACGAATTTCATCCGTACCCTGATCGTGGGTACGCTGGTGGTGCTGCTCGCGATGGGGGTGCGTGCCACCTTCGGGCTCTTCATGCAGCCGATGGGGCTGGCGCAAGGCTGGGGACGCGAAGTGTTCTCCATGGCCTTCGCTTTGCAGAACCTGGTGTGGGGCGTGGCCTGTATCTTCATGGGCATCATGGCCGACCGCTACGGTTCGGGCCGCACCATCGCGCTGGGCGCGCTGCTGTACATGCTGGGCATGATAGGCACGCGCTTCGCCACGGATGAAGCCACGCTCTATCTGACGGCCGGCGTGCTGGTCGGATTGGGCCAGGCCGGCACGACCTTTCCGGTGATCCTGCCCGTGGTGGCCCGCGCGGTTCCTCCCGCCTACCGCAGCACGGCGATGGGCATCGCCAGCGCTGGCGGCTCGCTCGGTCAGTTTGCCGTGGTGCCCACGGGACAGGTGCTGATCAGCGGCCTGGACTGGACGGGCGCATTGTGGGTGCTGTCGCTGTTCGTCGCTTGCGGCGCGCCCCTGGCGTATTTCCTGCGCGGACGTCCGCAGGCCCACACCGGGCCGCAGCAATCGCTGGCCTCGGCGGTCAAGCAGGCGGTACGCCACCCCTCGTTCCATTTCCTGTTCTGGAGCTACTTCGTCTGCGGCTTCCACACCGCCTTCATCACGCTGCACTTGCCCGCCTATGTCACGGACGGCGGCCTGAGCGCGGGGCAGGGCGCGACCGCCATTGCGCTGATCGGCCTGTTCAACGTGCTGGGCTCGTTCTATGCCGGCAAGCTGGGCGGCAAGTACAGCAAGAAACGGCTCCTCGCCGTGGTGTACGGCATGCGCGCCTTCGGCATTCTGCTGCTGCTCTGGATGCCGTTGTCGCCATGGGTGCTGTACGCCTTCGCCGCGTGGATGGGTTTGTTCTGGCTGGGGACCGTGCCGCTCACGCAAGGCCTGATCGGCCAGATCTACGGCCTGCGCTATGCGGCCACGCTGTCGGGCATCGTCTTCCTGGGGCACCAGCTGGGCAGTTTCATCGGCGTATGGCTGGGCGGATATGCCTATGCCAAGACCGGCAATTACGACGCCGTCTGGTGGCTGGGCGTGGCCCTGGCCGTCATCGCGGCGCTGTTGTGCCTGCCGGTGCGCGAACAGCCGGTTGCCCAGCCGGCCGCGGCCTGAGACGTTCATGAACCCTGCCAATCGTTCCGCGCCCGCCGCCCGCCGCCATCGCGGCTGGCGCGCGATTGGCGCGCTGGCCCTGGTTGCCGTCCTGGGCCTGGCTTTCTGGGGCTACACCACGCCGGAAATGCAGATCCACTGGGAAAACCTGGCCGCGCTCTGCGGCTTCTAGGCGCTTTTTCCGCTCGGCCTCGCGGTATCCTACGGCGGTATTTCTCTCCTCATCGCGCGCCGCCTGCGGGCGGGCGCTACGGATGCCCATGCAGGACTCATCGCCCTCCTATCCCGATCTATCGCTGCCGGACATCGGCGGCATGCCTGCCGCCGACACGCTGGTGCTGACGGTGAACAACCGCCTGTCGCGCCGGCTTACGCTGGAGCTGGCGGGCCTGCTGCGCCAGGAGCGCCAGGTCAGCGAGTTGCCGCGCATATTGCCGCTGTCCGCCTGGCTGGCCGATGCCGCCAATGAACTCGCGTTCGAGACGGATGGCGATGTGCCTGCCTATCGGCTGGACAGTTTCGCCACGCAACTGGTGTGGACCGAGGCGATCCGCGCTGAAGAAGCCGAGCGCGTGCTGTTGGATGCGAGCCAGGCCGCGCGCTTGTCGATGGATGCAGACCTGCTGATGGACGAATGGCAACTGCACGTGCCTTCGGGCGCGGATACCGACGAATACCGCGGCTTCGCGAAATGGCGGGTTCGCTACCGCCAGGCGCTGGCCGGCATCGATGCCGAGGATGCCAACCAGGGCTATGCGCGCGTATTGCGGGCGCTGGAGGACGGACGCCTGCCCGTGCCGCGCCAACTTGTGCTGGCCGGATTCACGGACATGTCGCCGCGCTTTCGCCGGCTGCTGCAGGCGTTTGAAGAGCAGGGCGCGGCCGTTGCGCAGTGGCGCGACGCGCAGCGCATTGAAACGCCGGCGCGCAGGTTCGAGGCCGCCGATCAAGGCGCGGAATGGCGCGCTGCCGCGGCCTGGGCGGCCGAGCGCTTGAAAATGCATCCCCATGGCCGCTACGCCATCGTCTCGCCCCAGCTGGAGGTGGAATCGCCGTTCGCGCGGCGGGTGCTCAGCCAGGCCCTGGCCGGGCGTGGCGGCGAAGCCGCGTACGCCTTCAACGTGGCGGTGGGGCGGCCGTTGAACGAATGGCCGATGGCGCGCGCCGCGCTCGCTTGGTTGCGCGCCCTGGCCGAATGCGCGCCGGGCAAGGGCTGTGGCGTGGAGGTGCTGGGCGCGGCCCTGTTGGGCGGGCATTGCGCGGGCGACGTGCGCGACCGCGCGCGGCTGGCCTCGATCGACGCGCGCTGGCGGCGCCAGGCGCAACTGCATGTCGGCCCGCAGGATTGGCGCAAGCTGCTGGCGGACTTGCCAGCGTTGGCGCAGGCCTGGAATCAGGC
The DNA here is from genome assembly GCF_902859965.1 of Achromobacter aegrifaciens. Lineage (NCBI taxonomy): Bacteria > Pseudomonadati > Pseudomonadota > Betaproteobacteria > Burkholderiales > Alcaligenaceae > Achromobacter > Achromobacter aegrifaciens. The sequence continues at coordinate 141,996 of NZ_CADIKO010000006.1, read as the reverse complement.
CATGGAAATCTGGACGCAGGGCGGCCGCCAGGCCACTTGCGACGTGTGGATGTTGCGCATGAAGGCCGCGCTGATGGCGCTGGGCTTTCCCGGCGAAGGCGTGCTGGACAGCGTCGGCTATCAGGTGATGGGCGCCTTGGGCGATGCGCTGGGCAGTTTTTCGGCGCTGGCGCCGGCCGCCGGGCGCCTGGGCGGCGTGGCCGCCGTGAACCTGCTGGAAAGCGTGGCGCGTTCCGCCTCGTTCCAGCCGCAACGCGATCCGCAGGTGCGCCTGGACGTGCTGGGTTTGCTGGAAGCCGAGGGCGGCTATTGGGACGGCGTCTGGGTGTTGGGCCTGACCGATGACGTGTTGCCGGCCTCGCCCAAGCCCAATCCGCTGTTGCCGCTGGCAGTGTTGCGCCAGGCCAAGGCGCCGCGCGCCACGCCCGAGCGCGAACGCGAATGGGCCGAAGGCATGTACGCGGCATTGTGTCGCTGCGCGCCCGAGATCATCGTCAGCCACGCGCACATGGACGGCGAACGCGAGCTGCGTCCGTCGCCGCTGATCGCGGCGGCAGCGCTGACGGACTGGACGCCCGCGGCGGCGCAAGCGTTGCCGGCCTTGCCGCAGGAATCGCTGGACGACGCGCAAGGGCCCGCTCTGGCGGCCGGCAATCGTGGCGGCGGCGGCCTGGACGTGCTGGACACGCAGGCGCGCAATCCGCTGTGGGCCTTCGTGCGGCATCGCCTGGGCGGCCGCGAAATGGCGCCCTATGCGGATGCGGCCACGGTCAACGTGCGCGGCCAGTTTTTGCACAAGGCGCTGGAACTGGTGTGGGGCATGATGCCCGATCAGGACGCGCTACACGAAGTCATGGCCACGGGCCGCCTGCCTGCCTTGCTGGAGCAGGCGGTGGCGCAAGCCGCGGACGAGGAACTGAAAGACTACGCGCCCGCCTTGCGCACGCTGGAATGCCAGCGCGCCCAGGCCGTGCTGGCGTCCTGGCTGGATATGGAAGCGCAGCGCCTGCCCTTCGCGGTGGCGCAGGTGGAAAAGAACCATCAATGGCAGCGCGGCGCGCTCAACCTGAAGCTGCGGCTGGATCGCATCGATACCCTCGGCGATGGCCGCAATGTCATCGTCGATTACAAGACCGGCGTGGCGGCGGCCAAGCCCGAACCCGACTGGTCGCGCAGTCGCCCCGTGAACGTCCAGTTGCCGTTCTATGCCTCGGTGCTGGCGGACGCCGCGGGCGGCGAAGTGGCGGGCCTGGTGCTGGCACAGATCCATGCGCGGCAGGTCGCCGCACAAGGCCTGGCCGACGAGGACCTGGGCGTGCCCGGCGTTACGCTGGCCAGCGACAGCAAGTACTTCGACGGGCTGTCCTGGCCGGAGATCCGGCAGCGCTGGCGCAGTGCCATCGAAGCGCTGGCCGACGAGTACGCCGCGGGCTACGCGGCCAACGTCGCGTATCGCCGCGACGACCTGAAATACTGCGATGCATTGCCGTTCCTGCGTTTGCATCTGGACGACGAGGACGCATGAGCCATGGCTGAACAAGAACGCTTGCCGCATGACCATATGGCGCGCGCCGACGCGCTGGATCCGACCCGTTCGTTTCTGGTGCAGGCGCCCGCCGGCTCGGGCAAGACCGAGCTGCTGACGGATCGCATCCTGGCGCTGCTGGCCACTGTGAACCGTCCGGAAGAAATCGTCGCCATCACCTTCACGCGCAAGGCCGCGTCGGAGATGCACGCGCGCGTGCTGAGCAAGCTGCGCCGCGGACTGGATGCCCCGCCCGAAGCCATGCACGAGCGCCGCAGCTGGGAACTCGCGCGCGCCGCATTGGCACGCAACGACGAGCAGGGCTGGCATCTGCTGGACCATCCCGCGCGCCTGGCCATCCGCACCATCGACTCCTTCTGCGCGGGCCTGGTGCGCAGCATGCCTTGGTTGTCGGAGCTGGGCGGCATGCCCGAGATCACGGATGATGCGCGCACCCACTACGAGGCGGCGGCGCGCGCCACCCTGGACCTTGCCGACGACTACGAGGCCGTGCGCATCCTCCTCAAGCATCTGGACGTGGACGTGCAGGCCGCCAAGGAGGCCATCGCCGACATGCTGGGTCAACGTGACCAGTGGCTGCCACTGCTGCGCCACGGCTCCGACCGCGAGGGCATGGAAGCCATGCTGGCCGAGGCCATCGGCGAAGACCTGGACGCGCTCAGCGAGGCCATGCCCTATGGCTGGGCCGAAGCGCTATGCGGCCCGGCGCGGCTGGCTGCCGCCAATCTGCAGGATGGAGAGACCGAAAACAAGCTGCTGGCCTTGCTGGACTGGACAGAAGAGCCTCCGCCTGACGCCGAAGCGCTGGAGCTCTGGCAAGCCGTGGCGCATCTGCTGCTGACGGGCACCGGCACCTTGCGCAAGACCGTCAACAAGAACCTGGGCTTTCCTGCCAAGTGCGCGCACAAGGACCCGTTCGTGGCGTGGCTGGAAGCCGCCGACCCGGACGCAGTCTGGGTGCGCCGCCTGCATGCGGTGCGCGACGTGCCCGCGCCACATTTCACCGATGCGCAATGGGAAGTGCTGGGCGCGCAGCTGATGACGCTGGCGCTGGCGGTGGCGCAGTTGCGGCTGCGCTTCGCCGACACGGGCGAGGTGGATTTCATCGAAATCTCGCAGCGCGCCGCGGCCGCGCTGGGCAGCGCCGACGATCCGGGCGAACTGCTGCTGAAGCTGGACGCCTCGATCCGCCATCTGCTCATCGACGAATTCCAGGACACCAGCCAGACCCAGCTGGACCTGCTGCGCACGCTGACCTCGGGCTGGCAGCAGGGCGACGGCCGCAGCCTGTTCCTGGTGGGCGACCCGATGCAGTCCATCTACCGTTTCCGCAAGGCGGAAGTGGGCCTGTTCCTGGAAGTCGCCGACATCGGCGTAGGCGAACTGCAGCCGGATTTCCTCAACCTTACCGACAACTTCCGCTCGCAGGCGGGCATCGTCGAATGGGTCAACCAATCGTTTGCGCAGTTGCTGCCCCGGCGCAGCGATGCGGCGGCGGGAGCCATCGCCTACAGCCCGTCCACCGCTTTCCATGAAGCGCTGCCGGAACCCGCTGTGCGCTTTCACCCGGCCTGGTCGCGCGAGGGCGCGGCCCCCGCGGAAGCGCAGGCTGAAGACATTGCGGTGGACCTGGTACGCCAGGCGCTGATCGATCACAAGGGGGCCAAGCATCCCGTCGCCGTGCTGGTGCGGGCACGCAGCCATCTGGGCAACCTGACCCGCCGCCTGGCGCAGGAAGGCATACGCTGCCGCGCGGTGGACCTGGTGCCGCTGGCCCTGCGGCCGGTGGTGGCAGACCTGGTGCAACTGGTGCGGGCCTTGTCGCATGCAGGCGACCGTCTGGCCTGGCTGTCGGTGCTGCGCGCACCGTACTGCGGCTTGACGCTGACATCCCTGCAGCGCTTATTCGGCGACGACCACATCACGCCGGTGCCGGTGCTGCTGGAGCGCGCCCTGCGCATCGCGCCGCAGACCGTACCTTCATCCGCCACCAGCGCGCCTCAGGGGTCATTGTTCGACGCGGCGCCCGCAGCGCCGGACACGCCATCGGCGCAAAGCGTGCTCGGCGCCGACGAGTTCGAGCGCTTACGTCAGGTGGCGGGCATCCTGCTCGACAAGCGCAACGCCTCGGGCGCCATGCCTTTCGCGGCGTGGGTGGAGTCGCTGTGGCGCCGCCTGGGCGGTCCTGCGCTGTATGCCGGACTGTCTGTGGCCAACGACGCGGAAAGCCTGTTCCAGCTGGTCGAGCGCCTGGCGCCGCACGGCGCCATCGACGTCGCGGCCCTGGACGCCGGCATCGCGCGCTTGTTCGCCGCGCCGGACGCGGCGGACGAAGACACGGGCGCGGTCGAAATCATGACCATGCACAAGTCCAAGGGACTGCAGTTCGAAACCGTCATCCTGTACGGCCTGCACCGCGCGCCGCGCGGCGATCAGGCGCCGCTCGTGCGCTTTGAGCAGAGCGGCGGCCGCGTGCTGTTCGGTCCGGTAAAGCCGCGCGCCGAAACCGAGGCCGACCCCCTGTCGCGCTACCTGGGCGCGCGCGAGGCGCGCCGCGCATCCTACGAAATCGATCGCCTGCTGTATGTGGCAGCGACGCGGGCGCGCAAGCGCCTGCACCTCGTGGGCCACGTGTCGGTGGACGAAGCCAGCGGTCAGGTCAAGACGCCGTCCTCCGCCAGCCTGCTGGGCCGCTTGTGGCCCTGCCTGGCCACACCGACACCGCCGTCGCTGGATGGCGAAACGGTGGGGCAGGAAGCCGACGGTCCCGAGTGGCAGGGCGAACCCTTGCGGCGGGTGGACCGCGCGGGCCTGGCGCAATTGGCGCGCGTGGCGGACGTGGCGGTCAGCCCCGGCTTTGGCGCCGCAGCGCGCGGCGCCTGGGGCGATGGCGGCGAACATCCCGCCTGGCAACTGGAGGCCGGCTACGACGCTGCCATCGGCACCTTGTCGCATGCCTGGCTGGCGCGCATCGGCCAGGACGGCGTTCAGGCCTGGTCCGCCGACGCGCTGGCCGAACGCTTGCCCGCCATGCGCCGCCAACTCACGCGCGCCGGCATCCCCGCCAGCCAGGCCGACGCCGCCTCCGAGGCCGTGCTCGAAACCTTGCAAGCCACCCTGGCCGACGAACGCGGCCTGTGGCTTTTGTCCCAATCCGGCGCCCGCCGCGAATGGCCCCTGATCGACGCCGCCGGCAAGGTGTCCGTCATCGACCTGGCCCTCAGCACCGAAGACGGCTGGCTCATCGTCGACTACAAAACCGGCCGCCCGCACCCCGGCGAAACCCCCACCGCCTTCGCCGGTCGCATGCGCCAACGCCACGGCGACCAACTGTTGCGCTATTGCGCGCAGGTCACGGCGCTGGACGGCCGCGCAGCGCGCGCCGCCCTCTACTTTCCGCGGGGCCGCGCCTGGATCGACCTGTTGTAGCGCGGGCCGCCGGCCCGGTGGCCGTCAGGTAAACGAGCGCACCGAATTGTTGATGCCGCGGGCGCAGTCGAACACTAGCGGACCCAGTCGCGCCAGCGCCTCTTCAAGGGTCCAGCGGCTGGTTGGCGCCACTATGTGCACGGCGGCAACGGGCGTGCCGCGCTGGCCCATGATGGGCGCGGCAATCGTCATGTCGCCCAGGAACAGCTCTTCCTTGTTGTACGCGATGCCTTCGCGCCGCGCTTGGCGGACGATCTCCATCAACCTGGTTGGATCGGTCTCGGTCCATTGCGTATGGCGCTGCAGCGGCGATGCATCGAGTATGGCCTGGGCGGCGTCTTCCGGCAGCGCTCCCAGGTAGGCGCGGCCGCTGGCCGTGCAGTACATCGGGATGCGGCTGCCGATGGGCATGTGGATGGGAATGAACTTCGCTGCCACGACCCGGGACACGTAGACCATTTCGTGGTCCAGGGGTTCGGTCAGGTTGACTGTTTCCCCGGTGATGTTGGACAGTTCGGCCAGAAATGGATTGGCGGCTTCGACCAGCGGGTCGGCCGCGATGTAGTTGTAGCCGAGTTCCAGCACTCGCAGCGTGGGGCTGAACTTGCGCGTCTTGGGCGATTTGCTGATGAGGCCCAGTTTTTCCAGCGTGTACACGGTGCGCTGGGCCGTGCTGACGCTGGTGCCCACGGCTTGCGCCACTTCCGACAAGGACATTGCGCTTTGCGCGCCGCGGAACGCGAACAGCACTTTCAGCCCTCTCGCGAACGAGTGATTGAACATGCCATCGTCGACTTCCAGTTCGGCCTGTTCCAGCATTTTGGGCTCCTCGTTTTCCCGAATTTTGGGTGTTAATTATCGCCTGGCGGTAATATTAAATCTTCATGCGGGATTTTACTATTGCCCAAAGCATATTCGTTCCAATATTCTGCGCTCATTCATCTGTTTTGCCGGAGTGTGTGAGCATGGGGCAGGGTCAGAAAACAGCGGGGACGCCGATCCTCCAGGTCCAGAACGTCAGCAAGACGTTTGGCGCGTCGGCGGCATTGAAGGGCGTCAGCCTCGATGTGCGCGAAGGCGAGTTTCTGACGCTGCTGGGCCCGAGCGGCTGCGGCAAGACCACGCTCATCCGGATCATCGCCGGCTTCGAAACACCCACCTCCGGCGAGGTGCGGATCGACGGGCTGTCGATCCTGTCCGCGCCGCCATACCGCCGTCCCCTCGGGATGGTTTTCCAGAACCTTGCCTTGTTTCCGCACCTCACCGTCGCGGAGAACATCGGCTACGGCCTGAGGATGCGTCGCGAAACGCCTGCCGCCATCCGCAGCAAGGTGGAGCGCTCGCTGGCGATGGTGGGCCTGGAGGGTTATGGCGCGCGCTACATCGGCCAAATCTCCGGCGGACAGAAGCAGCGCGTGGCGCTGGCGCGCGCCATCGTCATGGAGCCGCGGGTGCTGCTACTGGACGAGCCACTCGGCGCCCTGGATATGAAAATCCGCCGCCAGATGCAGACCGAGCTGAAGCTGATCCAGGAAAAGCTCGGCACCACTTTCATCTTCGTGACGCACGACCAGGAAGAAGCCCTGACCATGTCCGACCGCGTTGCCGTGTTCCGCAACGGTCTGATCGACCAGGTCAGCGATCCCGCCACCATCTACGAAAAGCCGCAGACCCGCTTCGTTGCGGAGTTCGTGGGCGACACGAACTTCTTCGAAGGCGTGGTGCAGACCGGCGCGGCGCGTGTGGACTGCGCCGAACTCCGCTGTGCCTTTGATCTGCCGGAGCCGCGTTTCGCCGCGGGCAGTGCCGTGGGTGTGTCGCTGCGCCCCCAGCACCTGAAGCTGACGCCGATGGCCGGCGCGCGCCTGCAGGCCCGCGTGGAACGCCGCGTCTACGCCGGACAGAACACCCGCGTCTGGCTACAGGCCGGCGCCCGCACCTTGATCGCCGACTGGCCTGCGCAGGACGGACTGCCCCTGCCCGAACAGGGCGCAGCCGTTGGACTGACCTGGGACGACAGCCGCATTTCGGTCGTTTCCCTCTAGCGCTGTTCACTCTTACTGGAGTCGCACAATGAGCATCCATCGATTCGCCAACTGGACCACCGCCGCGTTCATGGCCGTTTGCGGCGCAGCCGGCGCGCAGGAAATCACCATGGCCACCTGGGGCGGCGGCGTCGGTGCGGCGTGGCGCGAGGCCTACGCCGAGCCCTTCACCAAAGAGACCGGAATCGGCGTGAAGATCGTCGAAGTGCCCACGCCCGAGGCCCAGGTGCGCGCGCAGAAGGACGCACCCAAATTCAACGCGGCATTGTCGTCATTCTTCGAGGCCTCGCAGATGTACAGCGACGGTCTGCTCGAAGATTTCGACATGAGCGAGGTGCCGGCGCTGAAGAACGTGCCTGAGAAGTACCTGCTCAAGACGCCCGGCGGGCGCCTGATCGGCGTCAGCACCTATTTCGCCTACTACGGTATCGCGGTCAACAAGGACCTGGCCAAACCCTCCGATTTTTCGTCGTGGAAAGCGCTCGGCGATCCCAAATGGGCGGGCAAGCTATCCGTTACCCGCCCGGTCTACAGCTCGGCCTATGACCTGACCATCATGTCGGTGGCCGAAGGCGGCAATGAGCGCGACACCGCCAAGGGTTTGGCCCTGCTGACCGCGCTGGGCAAGAACTCGCTGGCGATGTACAGCTCGATGGCGCAGATGAACCAACTGCTGCAGCGCGGCGAGGTCACGGCGGCTCCCTATTACTCGACCCGCGTCTGGCAGATGAAGCGCGACGGGCAGACCAATATCGAGATGGTCATCCCCAAGGAGGGCGCGCTGATCCTGCCCTACATCGTGGTTGTGCCCAAGAAGGCGCAGGGCCGCGCCAGCTACCTGAAGTGGCTGAACTACGTGGCGCAGCCGGAAGGGCAGTCGCGCATCGCCGACGTCGCCGGCTATCTGCCGCTGAACAGCATGGCCAAGTTGTCTGCGGCCACTGAAAAAGAACTGGGACAACCGCTGAAAGCCCTGCGCGACCAGCTCTACCAGCCGGACTGGAACTACATCGCCGAATCCCGCAAGTCGCGCATCGAGCTGGTCGAGCGCGCCATGGCGGGCGCTGGCCGGTAAGCCCGGAGCCGCCTCGATGAAATCGACCCGGCCGCCGCTGATACTGCTGCTTCCTCCAGCGATCCTGATCCTCATGTTCGTCACGGGAATCGCCTATCTCGTCGTCGAATCGCTGCGCGCCGGGGAAGGTTTCGGCTTGGGCAACTTCGCCAGCTTCTTCGCTCGGGCCGACTACGTCGCGGTGCTGTTGCGCACGATAGGGATCGCGCTGGTTGTCACGCTGTTCTCCGTGCTGGTCGGTTATCCCATCGCCTATGCCATCTCGCGCTACCGGGGCAATCGGAATCTCCTGATGATGCTGGTCATCACGCCGTGGCTGGTCAGCGTGGTGGTGCGCACCTACGGCTGGGTGGTGATCCTGGGCCCCAAGGGCACCTTGAACTCGCTGCTATTGTCGCTCGGTCTGATCGATACGCCCATGCGGTTGATCTTCAACATGACCGGCGTCGTAATCGGCCTGGTGCATGTCTTCTGTCCATTCTTCATCGTTTCGGTGTTGGCGGTGCTGCTGCACCTGGACCGCGCGCTGGACGAGGCGTCGCAAACCTTGTCGGCTGGCCCGGTGAAGACCTTTATGCACGTCACCTTGCCGCTGAGTCTGCCGGGCGTTATTACCGGGGCCATGCTGGTCTACCTGCTGTCCACCGGCGCCATCGTCACGCCGCTGCTGCTGGGCGGCGTGCGCGACGGCATGCTGGCCACGCAGATCTACCAGGACGTGTTGCAGGTCTTCGACTACCCGAAGGCCGCCAGCATGGCGATCGTCCTGCTGTTCGCGGCGTTCTCGCTGGTCATCCCGCTGCAATGGCTTGAACGCCGCGTCGCCGCGCGCGTGTCCGGAATGGGAGTTTGATATGCGCTGGCTTTACCGCTTGCTGCTGGTGCTGCTGTTCGGCTTCCTGCCTTTGCCCATCCTGGTGGTGGCGGTGTCGTCGTTCACCTCCACGGGTTATTTCACCTTGCCTCTGGCCTCGCTGTCGTGGCGCTGGTACCTGGAATTCTTTACCGACGCGCAGTGGCTGGGCCTGCTGGCCGTCAGCGCCGGCATCGCCTTGCTGGTGGCGTTCATCAGCACCTCGGCGGCCCTGTTGGCCGCGTTGGTGCTGGACCGCAGCCGCATCAGGGGTAGCGGCCTGATGGAGTCCCTGATCATGCTGCCGCTGGTGTTTCCCAACGCGGCGCTGGGCGTGGCCTTCCTCGGACTGCTCGGCTTGCTGGGCGTCAGCGGCTCGTACCTGGGCATCGTGCTGGCGCATTGCATCATTACGCTGCCGTTCGCCTATCGCCCCATCCTGAACTCCTTGCGCAAGCTGGACCCCGCGCTGGGAGAAGCCAGCATGAGCCTGGGTGCGCGGCCCGCGCAGGTGCTGCGCACTGTAACCCTGCCCATGCTCAAGCCCGGCTTGATCACTGCGTTCCTGTTTTGCTTCATCGTGTCGTTCGACGAGGCGACGATCACCGTTTTCCTGGTCGCCCCCGATGTCAACACCTTGCCCGTGCGCATCCTCACGCAGATACAGGAAAGCGCCAGCCCGGTGATTGCCGCCATCGCCACGTCCCTGATCGTCTTCACGCTTGCGCTGGTGCTGCTGCTGGAGCGCACGGTCGGGCTGGAGATGTTCGCCGCGCCGGAGCGCGACCACTGAACCCCTTTTTATGTCCGGAGCCCGATATGTATGAGATCCAGCCCGAAGATGCGGAATTGCTCAAGCACTTCAGGACGACCACCACCAAGAACCGGCCGTTGAAGCTGAACCGCCTGCTCAACCGCTTGCGGATGGAGCCCATGGCCGGCAAGCAGGTCATCGTCTGCACCAAGCCCTATTCGGAATATGCCATTGGCACGCTGGGCGAGGGGCGGGGCGATCCGGTCGAGCTGGCGCCGCAGCGCTACGCCAAGTTGGCCGATGCGCAGTGGGCTTTGCTGAAGATCCGCTGGGCCATTCATTCCCCTTATCCCTGGCCGTCCGACCTGGACTGAACGCCGGCCGCCACGCCGTGTGGCCTGAACCCAATCGACGGAGCCTGTATGTACGAGATCCTGGGGTACCCCAGCACCTGGACGATCGCGCCGGGAGAGACCATAGAATTCAAAGTCAGCTGTGCGCAGGCACTGCGCTACGACGCCGATCTGGTGCGCATCCGCAGCGGCGACGTGTCGCCGGGCGCGCCGGGGCTGAAGGAAACCGTGGTGTTGTCTGGTATCGCCACCGGTATCGCCGGACGTCCGCAAGGCACGGAAACCGGCTCGCGCGCGGTGGCGCCGGCGTTCAGCGAGCCTGTCTCGGGCTGCAAGAGCTGGATCCTGGCGGTGATGCCGACCTTGCCCTGCAACGGCGGCGATCAGGCGATCCTGTCGCGCTGGGACGAGGCCGCGCACGTCGGCTACGCGCTGGGCCTGGACAGAGACGGCCGTCTGTTCTGGGAGCAGGGCAGTGGGGGCAAGAGCGAGCGTCTCACGCTGGCGTTGCCCATGGCCGCGAGACAGTGGTACCTGGTGGCGGTGAACATGGACCTGGATGCGGGAACGGTCGCGCTGCGGCAGACTCCCGCCAATCCCTTGCTGGCCGTGGATTCCCATGCGCAGGCTAGTGGCCGGCTGACAGCGGTGGATCCGGCTGCGCTGGCGAGCCTGCCGCTGACGATGGGCGCGGCCGCCACCGGCAAGCCGTTTCCACGCTATGCCCGGCACTATAACGGGCGGCTCGATTCGCCCACGTTGCTGCCGTATGCCGCGGGCGATGCCGACCTGGCGCAGCTGCGCGTCGAGGCCGCGGCGCGCCGCCATGCCGCGCCGCCTCTGGCCGCATGGGATTTTTCGCAACGCATCGACACCGACGTCATCGTCGACGCAGCCCGGCCCTGGTCCGAGGGGCGCATCGAGAACCTGCCCGCGCGCGGCGTGCCCGGCCTGCGCTGGGATTCCAGCGTCATGTTCTGGCGCGAACGCCCAGACCATTTCGCCGCGCTGCACTTCCATGACGACACGCTGGAAGACGCGGGCTGGGAAACCGACTTCAGCCTGGCCGTGCCGGATGACCTGCCCAGCGGCCTGTATGCGGCGCGCCTTACCGGCGCGGCGGGAGAGCAGGAGCGCATCACCTTCATCGTGCGCCCGAAGGCGGGCGGCCCACGCAAGCGGATCGCGTTCCTGGCGTCGACGGCCACCTACATGGCGTACTCGAACTCGCACTACCGCCTGGATGAAGAGGGCATGGAAATGAAGTCCGGCAACTTCATGGTCCTGTATCCATGGGAGACCTATCTGGGCGAGCATCGCGAGCTCGGCCTGTCCATGTACGACACGCATTCGGATGGCTACGGCGTCTACTACGCCTCGCGCCTGCGACCGGTTTTCAGCATGCACCTGCAATGCCGCACCTGGTCGCTCAATGGCGACACGCATTTCCTGGACTGGCTGGATGAAAAGGGTTTCGACTACGACGTCATCACGGACGACATGCTGCACGCGGAGGGTCTGCAGGCACTGGATGGCTACAAGGTCGTCATGACCGGCGCGCACCCCGAGTACTGGACCACGCGCATGTGGCAGGCAATGGTGGCATACCAGGGGCGGGGCGGTCGCCTCATGTACATGGGCGGCAACGGCTTCTACTGGCGTTGCGCCTACCATCCCGAGAAGCCCTGGCTGATGGAACTGCGCCGGACCGAGACCGGCGCCCGCTACAGCGAGACGCCGGCGGGCGAGAGCTACCACAGCTATACCGGCGAATACGGCGGCACCTGGCGCCGCATCGGGATCGCGCCGCAGACGCTGACCGGTATCGGCACGACCGCGACCGGGTTCGACGCCTCATCCTATTACCGCCGGCGGCCCGAAAGCCATGATCCGCGCGTCGCCTTCATGTTCGACGGCGTGGAGGACGAGATCATCGGCGATTTCGGCAGCAGCGGGGGCGGCGCCGCGGGCGACGAGATCGACCGCGTCGACTACCGCCTGGGCACGCCGCCGCACACCTTGATCGTGGCCCGCTCGGAAAAGCACACGCGCTACTACAACGTGGTGCCCGAAGAGACCACCTATCACCATCCCACCATCAACGGCGAGGAAGCCAAGCACTGCTATGCGGACCTGGTGTTCTACGAATGCCTGAACGGCGGCGCCGTGTTCTCCACGGGCTCGATCACGTGGGGCGCGTCGCTGGCCTGGAACGGCTACGACAACAACGTGTCGCGCATCACCGCGAACGTGCTTGCCCGGTTCGCCGACGCCACGCCCTTCGTGTTTCCCCAGGCCAGCGGACGCTGATACCCACCATGCGCGCACCAGACTCGGCCGATGCCCGGCAATCCTTGTGGCAGCAGACCGCGGGACAGGCGCCCGCGACGCCGGCCCTGACCGGTTCCGTCCAATACGACGTCGTCATCGTCGGCGCGGGCATTACCGGCCTGTCCACGGCCTTGCATCTGAGCGAATCGGGGCTGCGCGTCTGCGTGCTCGATGCCCAGGACCCAGGCTGGGGTGCCTCCGGCCGCAACGGCGGGCAGGTCATTCCGGGCATCAAGCACGACCCGCGGGCGATCTTGGCCCGTTATGGGAAGGAACGGGGGGAGCCGCTGTTGAGCATGGTGGGGTCGGCCGCCGACGCGGTGTTCGAACTTATCGATAGGCACGCCATCGCCTGCCATGCCACGCGCGCCGGCTGGATACAGCCGGCCCACTCGGCCCGGGCCCTGGAGACGGTGTCGGATCGGGCGCGGCAGTGGCTGGAGCGCGGCGCGCCGGTGGAAATCCTGGACCGGGAAACGGTCAGCGCGCGTCTGGGCACTGACCGGTTCCTGGGCGGCTGGATAGACCGGCGCGCCGGCAGCATCCAGCCGTTGCTCTACACACGCGGCCTGCTGGCGGCGGCGCAAGCCGCCGGGGCTGCCGTGCACGGCCATACCCGCGTCAAGGCGCTGGAGCGTTCAGGCCAGCATTGGCTGGCACGCACGGAGCAGGGCGCCACGGTCCGGGCAGACCACGCGCTGATCGCCACCAACGGCTATACCAACGGCTTGTGGCCAGGCCTGCAGCGCAGCGTCATCGCGGCCAACAGCTTCATCGTCGCTACGGGGCCGCTGGACGCGCAGGCTTGCGGTCACATCATGCCCGGCGGCGTCGTGGCCTCGGACTCCCGCCGCCTGCTGCTGTACTTCCGCCGCGACCATGAGGGCCGTTTCGTCCTGGGCGGCCGGGGCCAGTTCGCTGACCCCGTCGCGCAGCAAGACTGGGATCACCTGGTGCGGGGGGCGCGCATGCTGTTTCCCGAGCTGGCTCGGATTCCGTTTACCTACCGCTGGGCCGGCCGCATCGCCCTGACGCGCGACTTCGTGCCGCACGTGCACCAGCCTTCGCCCAACCTGCACATCCTGCTGGGCTACAACGGTCGCGGCGTTGCGCTGGCGACGCAGATGGGCCGCTACCTCGCCCGCACCATCGCCGCCGGCGAACCCATGCCATACCCGGTCACCCCGATCACGCCGCTGCCGTTCCACGGCCTTAAGCGTTTCTACATCGCCCTCGGCGTTGCCTACTACGGCCTGTGCGACAAGCTCTCGTAGAGGCGCCAACCCCAACCCCGGAGCACCCATGTCCATCCAGCACATCCCCCAGACCGGCGACTCCGCCCAGCTCGACGAGCTCGGCCCCGTCGGCATCCCGCTCAGCGACCCCGCCTGCACGCTGCGCGCAAGCAAGATAGTGATCCCCGGCGCCGAAGCCACCAGCGCCGGCATCTGGGAATGCACCCCCGGTCAGTTCCGCCGCGAGGTCCAGGAAGGCGAGATCATGCACATCCTTGCCGGCTCCGGCACCTTTACGCCCGACGGCCAGCCCCCCCTGCAATTCCGCGCAGGCGACACCCTGGCCATGCCCCCCGGCACCCAAGGCGTCTGGCACATCCACGCCACTGTCCGCAAACTCTATGTTCTGGCCGCCGCCACGTCCAAATAAGAAGCCATCGCCCGGCCAACCCTGCAACCCGTCACCCCTCCCATTCGCGATCAGGCATATCAAGAAAAGCGCAGCCCAGTGGAGATAGCCAAACGAGGGGGAAAGGCGCGCAAAAGCAGTCCAAGCCAGGCAAAGCGAAGCGAGCCAAAAGGACCAGCGAAGCGACGTCCCAACCCCCTCCCCCTCGGGGGGAGGGCCGGGGAGGGGGCGCACATTCAGCCCCCCGGGGCCCGCCAGCCGAGAGGCTAGCAAGCAAGCGAAGCGCAGCTCTGCTAGAATCTCGGCTGGCGGGCCCCTCCGCATGGTTCGGCGGTGAACCTGGTCAGGTCGGGAACGAAGCAGCCATAGTCGTTTAGGGTCAGTGCCGGAGTAAGGCTCGCCAACCGGATTCTTCAAAGCAGCGCGTCATGACTATCCATGATGTCGCCGCTTTCAAGGGGGACGGGGTTATTTTCCAAGGATACGTTCCACGGGAATAAGCCCGTCCCCTTTGCGTTTCAGGCCGCGCTGAGCATGGATGCCATGCTCAGCGCCGAACCCCGGCAGCTGGACCGGCCATTTCGGGCCAGCTTGCGAAACAGGCTCTACAATCCACCCATGACTTATCTGGTACTGGCCCGCAAGTGGCGGCCGAGATCGTTCGATACCCTCGTGGGACAGGATCACGTGGTGCGCGCGCTGACGCATGCGCTCGACACCCAACGCCTGCATCACGCCTGGCTGTTCACGGGAACCCGCGGCGTCGGCAAGACCACGCTCTCGCGCATCCTGGCGAAGTCCCTCAACTGCGAAACAGGCATCACGTCCAAGCCTTGCGGCGTCTGTCGCGCCTGCACGGAGATCGATGCCGGGCGTTTCGTCGACTACCTCGAGCTGGACGCGGCCTCGAACCGCGGCGTCGAGGAAATGACGCAGTTGCTGGAGCAGGCGGTGTACGCGCCGGGAGCAGGGCGCTTCAAGGTCTACATGATCGACGAAGTCCACATGCTGACCGGGCATGCGTTCAACGCCATGCTCAAGACACTGGAAGAGCCGCCGCCGCACGTCAAATTCATCCTCGCGACCACCGACCCGCAGAAGATTCCGGTGACGGTGCTGTCGCGCTGCCTGCAGTTCAACCTGAAGCAGATGCCGGCCGATTCCATCGTCGGCCATCTGCAGGCCGTGCTCGGCCAGGAAGCGGTGGGCTTCGACGTGCCGGCCTTGCGGCTGATCGGGCAGGCGGCCGCGGGGTCCATGCGCGACGCGCTGTCGCTGACCGACCAGGCCATTGCCTATAGCGCCGGCAACCTGACCGAGGACGCCGTGCGCGGCATGCTCGGCACCATCGACCAGCGGCATCTGGTGCGTCTGCTGGATGCGCTGTCCGCTGGCGACGCCAAGGGCGTGCTGGCGGTGGCGGATGAACTGGCCATCCGCGGCCTGTCCTATGCTGGCGCCTTGGCCGACCTGGCCGTGCTGCTGTCGCGCGTCGCCATCGAGCAGCGCGTGCGCGGCGTGACCCCCGCCGAGGATCCGCTGGCCGGCGACATTGCCCGGCTGGCGCTGGCTCTGCACCCGGACGCGGTGCAGCTGTTCTATTCCGTGGCGGTGCACAGCCGCAGCGAACTGACCCTGGCGCCCGACGAGTACGCGGGCTTCATCATGGCCTGCCTGCGCATGCTGGCGCTCAATGGCGACGCCGGCCCGCAGACCGCGCTCGAAGCGCCCGCCGCGCCGGCCCGTCAGACTGCCGATGCGGCCGCAGCGCCGGCGGCAGTTGCCGCGCCTGCGCCCGCCGCGGCGCAGCCCCAGCCCGCGCCGGCAGCCGTTCAGCCCGCAGCCGCACCAGCGGTTGCGGAGCCTGCACCGGTCGCCGCGATTCCGGCGCCGCCCGTGGCCGCGCAGGCTCCTGCTCCGGCTGAGTCCGCGGCTCCCGCAGCCATCGCGCAGAAGGCTGAACCGGCGCCTGCCGCGGCGGAACCCGAACCGGCCGCGTTGGAACAAACTTCGCAAGCCACCCAGCCCGGCAGCGTGCCGCCCTGGGAAGAACTGCCTGCCGATGCGCCGGCCATGTCCGAATCCGAAGCTGGCAAGACCGCTGGTTCGGCCGCGCTGGCGGTCACGCCCGCGACCGCCGCAGCCATCGCGCCCGCGCCCCAAGCCGACGACGGCGAAGGCCCGCCCGCCTGGGTCGACGAAGAAATCCCGTTCGAAGCCGAAGGCGGCTTTGCGCCGGACAACGGCTTTACGTCGGATCCCGACGACGATGATTTCGAAACCCTGGCCAGCGCGCCCTCGGCCGCGCCGCCGCCAGCGGCCCGCCGCGAAGGTCCGGCGCCCGCGCGCAAGCGGCAGTCGTCGCGCGCCCGCCTGACGGACATGACGTCGGAAACCTGGCCCGAGCTGGCTGCGCGCCTGCCGGTCACCGGCTTGGCGGCGGAACTGGCGCGCCAGAGCGCATGGGCCGGCGTGCAGGGCGATGCCGTCATCCTGCGCGTGGCCGTCAAGACGCTGGCCGAAAGCGAAAGCCGCGTCCGTCTGCAGACGGTGTTGTGCGAACATTTCGGCCAAGGCATACGGCTGGACGTCGAGGTCGGCGTGACGGGCGAGGCGACGGCGCATGCCGTGGCCCAGGCCGAACGCGCCGCCCGCCAGCAGGCCGCCGAAGAGGCGGTCGCGGTCGACCCGTTCGTACAGGCGCTCGTCGCCGATTTCGGCGGCCAGGTCGTCGCCGGCTCGATCCGCCACGTAGATTCCCCCGCCACCGCTGCCTGAAGCGGCGGCCATCTCTCATTCCCCTCGTTCAAGGAAGCATCGATCATGATGAAAGGACAACTGGCCGGCCTGATGCGCCAGGCGCAGCAAATGCAGGAAAACATGAAGAAGGCGCAGGACGCGCTGGCCGAGATCCAGGTCGAAGGCGCCTCCGGCGGCGGCCTGGTCAAGGTCACCATGACCTGCCGCCACGACGTCAAGCGCGTGGCCATCGATCCGTCGCTGCTGGGCGACGACAAGGACATGCTGGAAGACCTGGTCGCCGCCGCGTTCAACGACGCGCTGCGCAAGGCCGAAGCCACCTCGCAGGAAAAGATGGCCTCGGTCACCGCCGGTATGCCGCTGCCCCCGGGCATGAAGCTGCCGTTCTGAACGCAGCCCCAAGGCCGCAATGGACCCGCTACTGCCTGAACCCGAGCCGCTCGTCTCGCTGATCGAGGCGCTGCGGCGCCTGCCCGGCGTGGGCGTGCGTTCTGCCCGGCGCATGGCCTATCACCTGCTGCAGCATGACCCGCAAGGCGCGGACATGCTGGGGCAGGCGTTGGCGGGCGCGGTGCGGGACCTGAAGCATTGCGCCCGCTGCAACAGTTTCTCGGAAGAGGAAGTCTGCGGCACCTGCATCAATCCCAAGCGCGACCCCTCGCTGCTGTGCATCGTCGAGACGCCGGCCGATCAGAACATGATCGAGTCCAGCCACGGCTATCGCGGCCTGTATTACGTGCTGATGGGCCGCGTCGCGCCGCTCGAAGGGATCGGTCCGCGCGAGCTGGATTTCGAGCGGGTGATCAAGCGCGCGACCGACGGTGTGGTGCAGGAGGTCATCCTGGCCACCAACTTCACCGCCGAAGGCGAAACCACCGCCCACTTCCTGGGCGAAGCGCTGGGCGAGCGCGGCCTGCGGGTCACGCGGCTGGCGCGCGGCGTGCCTGCCGGCAGCGAGCTGGAATACGTCGACGCCGGGACCATCGCCTGGGCCCTGATGGAGCGCAAGACCACCTGATTCCGCAGTACCAGAACGCCTTGCCGGCAACGTATCGGCAACGGCAAAAACCGTGAGGAAGACAAGCCATGTCAGCGCTGACCGGACTGAAGGTCCTGGAACTCGGCACGCTCATTGCCGGCCCGTTCGCCGCGCGCATCTTCGGCGAATTCGGCGCCGATGTCATCAAGGTGGAAACGCCCCACGGGCCTGACGGCACGGGCGGCGGCGACCCCATCCGCAGCTGGCGCCATCTGCACGAGGGCAATTCCCTTTGGTGGACGGTGCAGGCCCGCAACAAGCAATCCATCGCACTCAACCTGAAAGATCCACGCGCGCGGGAGATCGCCCGCAAGCTGGCGCTGGACGCCGATGTGGTGGTCGAGAACTACCGGCCGGGCGTGCTGGAGAAGTGGGGGCTGGGCTACGAACAGCTGCGCGCCATCAACCCCGCGCTCATCATGGTGCGCCTGTCCGGCTATGGGCAGACCGGGCCCATGAAGGACCAGCCGGGCTTTGGCGCCATCGGCGAATCCATGGGCGGGCTGCGCTACGTGTCGGGCCATCCCGACCGGCCGCCCCTGCGCGTGGGCATCTCCATCGGAGATTCCATCGCCGCCTTGCACGGCGTGATCGGCGCGATGATGGCGCTGCGGCACCGCGACGCCACCGGCGGGCGCTGGAACGGCAAGCAGGGCGCGGAGTGCCAGGCGGGGCAGGGCCAGATGGTGGACGTAGCGCTGTACGAGGCCGTGTTCAACATGATGGAAAGCCTGGTGCCAGAGTACGACGTGGCCGGCGTGGTGCGCGAGCGTACTGGCGGCGCGCTGCCCGGCATCGTGCCTTCGAATACCTACACCACCCGCGATGGCCAGAACATCGTCATCGCCGGCAACGGCGACGCGATCTTCCACCGGCTGATGCGCGCCATCGGCCGTGACGATCTGGCCACGGATCCGGGGCTGGTGCGCAACGACGGCCGCGCCAAGCGCGTGGACGAGATCGACGGCGCCATCCAGCAGTGGTGCGGCGCGCGCGGCATCGAAGAGGCGCTGGGCGCGCTGAAGGGCGCCGACGTGCCGGTGGGCAAGATCTACAGCGTGGCCGACATGTTCAGCGATCCGCAGTTCCTGGCGCGCCGCATGATAGAGCAGCACCGCTTCCCTGACGGCACGCCGGTCAAGCTGCCGGCCGTCGTGCCCAAGCTGTCGGAGACGCCCGGCGAGACGCGCTGGGTGGGGCCCGTATTAGGGGAACATACCGAGGAAGTCCTGAAATCGCTGGGGTATGATTCAGCGGCTATAGAAGAGCTGGCAAAGACCGGCGCTATCGGTCTGCCCGACAACTAGGAGACAAGCACATGTCAGTCACTCGCCGTGATCTGCTCAAGATGGCCGGCGCCGCCGGCGTCATGGGCATGGCGCCCGCCATCGTGCGCGCGCAGAAGCTGGAGAAGACCAAGGTCCAGATCGCAGTCGGCGGCAAGCCGCTGATCTACTATCTCCCCCTGTCCATCGCGGAAGCCCGCGGCTACTTCAAGGACGAAGGGCTGGACGTCAGCATCGCCGACTTCGCGGGTGGCTCCAAGGCCTTGCAGGCCGTGGTGGGAGGCAGCGCCGACATCGTGTCGGGCGCGTTCGAACACACTTTGTCCATGCAATCCAAGGGCCAGGCCTACCGCGCCTTCGTGCTGCAGGGCCGCGCGCCGATGATAGGCGTGGGCGTGTCCAAGAAGAACCTGCCCAACTACAAGAGCGCCGCCGACCTGAAGGGCAAGAAGATCGGCGTGACCGCGCCGGGCTCGTCCACCAACATGGTGGTCAGCTTCTTCCTCGCCAAGCACGGCCTGAAGGCCTCGGATGTGTCCATCATCGGCGTGGGCGCCGGCGCCGGCGCAGTGACCGCGCTGCGCAGCGGCCAGATCGACGCCATCTCCAACACCGACCCCGTGGTGTCGATGCTGGAAATGCCGGGCGACATCCAGATCATCGTCGATACGCGCACGCTCAAGGACACCAAGGAAATCTTCGGCGGCAACATGCCGGCGGGCTGCCTGTACGCCCCGCAGGCCTTCCTTGACGCCAATCCCAACACCACCCAGGCCCTGGCCAACGCGCTGGTGCGCGCCGACAAGTGGATCCAGAAGGCCGGCGCCGACGAAATCGCCAAGGTCGTGCCGGAAACCTATCTGCTGGGCGATCCGGCCGTCTACAAGGCCGCCATCGCCAAGAGCCTGGAAGGCCTGTCGCCGGACGGCCTGATCCCCGAGGATGGCGCCGCCACTGCGCTCAAGGCGCTGGCTGCCTACCAGGCGGATTTCGACGGCTCCAAGATCGACCCGTCCAAGGTCTGGACCAACGACTACGCGCGCCGCGCCAACGAGAAGTACCCCAATGGCTGAAGCCGCGCTGTCGCTGGAAAACATCAGCTGCACCTTTGTCTCCCGCGACGACCGCTCGCAGCGCTACACCGCCGTCAGCGACACGACCCTGGCCATCGCGCCAGGGGAGTTCGTGTCGGTGGTGGGTCCGACCGGATGCGGCAAGTCCACCCTGCTCAACGTCAGCGCCGGCTTGCTGGCGCCATCCTCGGGCAGCGTGAAGGTGTTCGGGCAGCCTCTGTCCGGCATCAATGAGCGGGCCGGCTACATGTTCCAGGGCGAGGCCCTGCTGCCCTGGCGCAGCGCGCTGGACAACGTGGTGGCGGGCCTGGACTTTGCCGGCGTGCCTCGGCAACAGGCGCTGGAGCGCGGCCGCGAATGGATGCGCCGCGTGGGCCTGGGCGGCTTCGAGGGCCGTTATCCGCATCAGATGTCGGGCGGCATGCGCAAGCGCACGATGCTGGCGCAGACGTTGATCCGCGATCCCGACATCATCCTGATGGACGAGCCGTTCTCGGCGCTGGACATCCAGACGCGCCAGCTCATGGAGAACGAGGTCCTGGACCTGTGGATGGCCAAGCGCAAGGCCGTGCTCTTCATCACGCACGACCTGGACGAGGCCATCGCCATGAGCGATCGCGTGGTGGTGCTGTCGGCAGGGCCCGGCACGCACCCCATCGGCGAATTCGCCATCGACCTGCCGCGTCCGCGCGACGTGGCCGAAGTGCGCACGCATCCGCGCTTCGTGGAGCTGCACTCCGCCATCTGGGGCGTGCTGCGCGAAGAAGTTCTTAAGGGCTACGCCCAACAGAAGCGAGCCTAGGCCATGTCCAAGCTGATCAAACCCGGTTCGGCCAGCCTGCGCTTCTGGCAGTTGCTGCTGCTCGTCATCATTCTTCTCGTTTGGCATTTCGCGTCGCGCGATCCCAAGGTGGCCTTCTTTTTCGGCGAACCGCTGAAAGTGTGGGGCCGCATCTGGGCCTGGTTCGTGACCAACGCGGACATCTATACCCACCTGGGCGTGACGCTGACCGAAACCGTGCTGGCGTTTTTCATCGGCACCATCGCCGGCCTGGCCTTTGGCCTGTGGCTGGGTCTGTCGCCCGGCGCAAGCGCGATCCTCGATCCCTACATCAAGGCCGCCAACTCGATGCCGCGCGTCATCCTGGCGCCCATCTTCGGCATGTGGTTCGGCCTGGGCATCTGGTCCAAGGTGGCGCTGGCCGTGACGCTGGTGTTCTTCATCGTGTTCTTCAATGTCTACCAGGGCGTGCGCGAAGTCAGCCCCACCTTGCTGGACAACGCCAGGATGCTGGGCGCGCGCCGCCGCCAGCTGTTGCGGCACGTGTACCTGCCGTCTGCCACCAGCTGGGTGTTTTCCAGCCTGCATACCTCAGTGGGCCTGGCCTTCGTGGGCGCGGTGGTGGGCGAGTATCTGGGCTCGGCCAGCGGCGTGGGCTATCTGATCCTGCAGGCCGAAGGCACCTTCGACGTCAACACCGTGTTCGCGGGCATCATCGTGCTCACGGCTTTTGCGCTGGTGCTGGACGCCATCGTCGGCATGGGCGAAAAGCGGCTGATGAAATGGCAGCCCAGGTCCGGCGAAACCGAAAAGATCTGACCGGAGTTTCCCATGGCCCGTCTACCCTACGCCGACCTGACCCATCCCGAAGCCAAGCCTCTGGTCGACCGCATCGTCGCCGAACGCGGCAGCGTCCTGCACCTGTACCAGATGCTGCTGCACAGCCCCGCGGTGGCCGGCGGCTGGCTCAATTACCTGACCTCGATCCGCCAGCTCAGCACCTTGCCTGGCGATCTGCGCGAGCTGGTCATCATGCGCGTGGCGGCCATCAACGGCGCGCCCTACGAGGCCGACCAGCATGCGCCGATCGCGCTGAAGGAAGGCGTTTCGCAAGTGCAGCTGGACGCGCTCAATGATTGGGAAGCGTCAGATCTGTTCGATGAACGCGAAAGGGCGGTGCTGGCCTACACCGACGCCATGACGCGACAGGTGCAGGTGCCGGAACCGGTGTTCCAGGCGGCGAAGGCGGCGATGGGCTCCGAAAAGCTCATCGTGGAGCTGACCGCGACGGTGGCGGCCTACAACATGGTGTCGCGCTTCCTGGAAGCGCTGCAGGTGCATTCACACGATCACCGCTGACGCATGCGCGCGGCCGCGAGGGCCGCGCGCATGCTTGCGGATGTGGCAGAGGAAAGTCGCGCTCAGGCGCGCTGCGCCTCGATCAACGCATCCAGCTTGACCGCGTCCGCCACGAACAGGCGGATGCCTTCCGACAGCTTTTCGCTGGCCATCGCATCATCGTTGAGCAGGGTGCGGAAGGTGACCTCGTCCGCGCCGATGCGGGCGATGTTGGCGGGCACGTCGTCGGCGCGCAATTGCGCGGGCGCGTCGCCCTCGGTGCCGGCCAGCTTGGTCAGCAGCTCGGGACTGATGGTCAGCAGGTCGCAGCCCGACAGCGCCAGGATCTGGCCCACGTTGCGGAAGCTCGCACCCATGATTTCCGTGGGGATGTCGAAGTGCTTGTAGTACTGGTAGATCCGCGTGACGGACAGCACGCCGGGATCGCGCGCCCCGGCATTGTCGGCCTCGACCCAGTTGGCGCCGGCGGACTTCTTGTGCCAGTCGTAGATGCGGCCGACGAAGGGCGAGATCAGCTGCACGCGGGCATCGGCGCAGGCCACGGCCTGCGGCAGCGAGAACAGCAGGGTCAGGTTGCAGCGCACGCCTTCCGATTGCAGGGCGCGGGCCGCCTGGATGCCTTCCCAGGTCGAGGCGATCTTGATCAGCACGCGCTCGCGCGGCACGCCAGCGGCTTCGTACAGGGCGATCAGGCTGCGGGCGCGTTCGATGGTGGCGCGGGTGTCGAAGGACAGGCGGGCGTCGACTTCAGTCGACACGCGGCCGGGCACGATGTCCAGGATGGCGCGGCCAAAGGCCACCAGCAGGCGATCCGTGAGTTCGGCAGTGGGCGCGCCGCGGTGTTCGCGCGCGGTCTTTTCCAGCAGGGGACGGTAGGCGTCCTGCTGGACGGCCTTAAGAATTAGGGACGGGTTTGTGGTGGCGTCGGTGGGACGCAACGCCTTCATCGCTTCGAAATCCCCCGTGTCGGCGACGACGGTGGTGTGGTTGCGCAGGGCGTCAAGTTGGCTGGGCATGGACGGTACGGCTCGCTGCAGGCTAGGGTTGAAGGTGTCCTAGCGTATCACCGAGGCCGCAGGCGCGCTGCCGGCCGGACGGCGGAGGGGGACGGCGGGACGCGGAAAAACAGGCCAAAACCCCGTTTCCGGCCTTATTTGGCGCGGTTCCCCGAGAAAAACGGCCGCTCAAGGTATAATCCGAAGGTTTGATTATCGATTCTAAAACCGGGGTTTACTGTGCTGCCGCAACTCTTTCCCGAGGGGATCAACCGCTTCCCTCCTGCAATTCTGGCTCTGGCGGACGGTACCATTTTTCGAGGCGTGTCGATCGGTGCGCCTGGGCATACCGTTGCCGAAGTGGTGTTCAACACCGCGATGACCGGGTACCAGGAAATTCTCACCGATCCCAGCTATAGCGGCCAGATCGTCACGCTGACCTATCCGCACATCGGCAATACCGGCGTCAACGCCGAAGACGTGGAAGCCAAGCGCGTCTTTGCCGCCGGCCTGGTGGTCCGCGACTGTCCCGCCCGCGTGTCGAACTTCCGTTCCACGCAATCGTTGCCTGAGTACCTCTCCGAGCAAGGCGTCGTCGCCATTTCCGGCATCGACACCCGCAAGCTCACCCGCATCCTGCGTGAAAAGGGCGCCCAGGGCGCCTGCATCTTCGTCGGCACCGACGCCGAGCGCGCCGTCGAGCTGGCCCGCGGTTTTGCCGGCATGGCCGGCCAGGACCTGGCCAAGGTGGTGTCGCTCAAGGATCGCGCCGAATGGACCGAAGGCACCTGGCAACTGGGCGAGGGCTTCTCCAAGCCCGACCAGTCCAAGTTCCACGTCGTGGCCTACGACTTCGGCATCAAGACCAACATCCTGCGCCTGCTGGCCGACCGCGGCTGCCGCCTGACGGTGGTGCCGGCCCAGACCAGCGCCGAGGAAGTCTTGAAGCTCAATCCCGACGGCGTGTTCCTGTCCAACGGCCCTGGCGACCCCGAGCCCTGCGACTACGCGATCGAAGCCACGCGCGCCTTCCTGGACAAGAAGCTGCCGGTGTTCGGCATCTGCCTGGGCCACCAGATCATGGGCCTGGCGCTGGGCGGCAAGACGCTCAAGATGAAGACCGGCCACCACGGCGCCAACCACCCCGTGCAGGACCTCCAGTCCAAGCGCGTGTTCATCACCAGCCAGAACCACGGTTTCGCTGTCGACGCGGCAAGCCTGCCGGCCAACGCGCGCGTGACGCACGTCTCGCTGTTCGACGGCACGCTGCAGGGATTCGAGCTCACCGACCGCCCGGCCTTCTGCTTCCAGGGTCACCCCGAAGCCAGCCCGGGTCCGCACGACATCCTTGAACTGTTCGACAAGTTCATCGCCCTGATGTCCGGCCAAAAGTAAAGATTGCATCATGCCCAAGCGTACAGACCTAAAAAGCATACTCATCATCGGCGCCGGCCCCATCATCATCGGGCAGGCCTGCGAATTCGACTATTCCGGCGCACAGGCGTGCAAGGCGCTCAAGGCAGAGGGCTACCGCACCATCCTGGTGAACAGCAACCCGGCCACGATCATGACGGACCCGGAAACGGCCGACGTCACCTACATCGAGCCCATCACCTGGCAAGCCGTCGAAAAGATCATCGAGCGTGAAAAGCCCGATGCGTTGCTGCCCACCATGGGCGGCCAGACCGCGCTGAACTGCGCCCTGGACCTGGCCCACCACGGCGTGCTGAAGAAGCACAACGTCGAACTGATCGGCGCCAACGAGCACGCCATCGAAAAGGCCGAAGACCGCCAGAAGTTCAAGCAGGCCATGACCGACATCGGCCTGGAATCGGCCAAGTCGGGCGTCGCCCACAGCATGGACGAAGCCTGGGAAGTGCAGCGCCGCATCGCGGCCGAAGTCGGCACCTCCGGTTTCCCCGCCGTGATCCGCCCCAGCTTCACCATGGGCGGTTCGGGCGGCGGCATCGCCTACAACGCCGAAGAATTCGAAACCATCTGCCGCCGCGGCCTGGAAGCTTCGCCCACCAGCGAACTGCTGATCGAAGAGTCGCTGCTGGGCTGGAAGGAATTCGAGATGGAAGTGGTCCGCGACAAGGCGGACAACTGCATCATCGTCTGCTCCATCGAAAACCTGGACCCGATGGGCGTGCACACGGGCGACTCCATCACCGTGGCGCCGGCTCAGACGCTGACCGACAAGGAATACCAGATCATGCGTAACGCATCGATCGCGGTGTTGCGCGAGATCGGCGTGGATACGGGCGGCTCGAACGTGCAGTTCGCCGTCAATCCCAAGAACGGCCGCATGATCGTCATCGAGATGAACCCGCGCGTGTCGCGTTCGTCGGCGCTGGCGTCCAAGGCTACCGGCTTCCCCATCGCCAAGGTCGCCGCGCGCCTGGCCGTGGGCTACACGCTGGACGAGCTCAAGAACGAAATCACCGGCGGCGCCACGCCCGCCTCGTTCGAGCCCTCGATCGACTACGTGGTCACCAAGGTGCCGCGTTTCGCCTTCGAAAAATTCCCCACCGCCGACGCGCGCCTGACCACCCAGATGAAGTCCGTGGGTGAAGTCATGGCCATTGGCCGCACCTTCCAGGAATCCTTCCAGAAGGCGCTGCGCGGCCTGGAAGTGGGCGTGGACGGCCTGAACCAGAAGACCACCGACCGCGAAAAGCTGCAGGTCGAACTGGGCGAACCTGGTCCGGAACGCATCTGGTACGTGGGCGATGCCTTCGCGCAGGGTTTCACGCTGGACGAAGTGCACAACATCACGCACATCGATCCGTGGTTCCTGTCGCAGATCAAGGAAATCGTCGACATCGAGCTGGCGCTGGAACAGAAGACGCTGGCTGACCTGGACTACGCCACGCTGTGGGAACTCAAGCGCCGCGGTTTCTCCGACCGCCGCCTGGCCTTCCTGCTGGATTCCTCGGAATCCGAAGTGCGCAAGCTGCGCCACCAGCTGAACGTGCGTCCGGTCTACAAGCGCGTCGACACCTGCGCCGCCGAATTCGCCACCCGCACGGCCTACATGTACTCGACCTACGAGGAAGAGTGCGAAGCCGCGCCCACCGACCGCAAGAAGATCGTGGTGCTGGGCGGCGGTCCGAACCGCATCGGCCAGGGCATTGAATTCGATTATTGCTGCGTGCACGCCGCGCTGGCGCTGCGCGATGACGGGTACGAGACCATCATGGTCAACTGCAACCCGGAAACCGTGTCCACCGACTACGACACCTCGGATCGCCTGTACTTCGAGCCGCTGACGCTCGAAGACGTGCTCGAGATCGTCCACAAGGAAAACCCGGTCGGCATGATCGTCCAGTACGGCGGCCAGACCCCGCTGAAGCTGGCGCGCGCCCTGGAAGCCAACGGCGTGCCCATCATCGGCACCAGCCCTGAATCCATCGACGTGGCCGAAGACCGCGAGCGCTTCCAGAAGCTGCTCAACAAGCTCGGCCTGCGCCAGCCGCCCAACCGCACTGCGCGCACCGAAGGCGAGGCCCTGGCCCACGCCGCCGAAATCGGCTATCCCCTGGTCGTGCGTCCCAGCTATGTGCTGGGCGGCCGCGCCATGGAAATCGTGCACGAGCAGCAGGACCTCGAGCGCTACATGCGCGAGGCCGTGAAGGTCAGCAATGACTCGCCGGTGCTGCTGGACCGCTTCCTGAACAACGCCACCGAAGTGGACGTGGACTGCCTGGCCGACGGCGAAACCGTCTTCATCGGCGGCGTCATGGAACACATCGAGCAGGCCGGCGTGCACTCGGGCGACTCGGCTTGCAGCCTGCCCCCGTACTCGCTGTCGGCGGAAGTCATCGCCGAGATCAAGCGCCAGACCACGATGATGGCCAAGGCATTGAACGTCAGCGGCCTGATGAACGTGCAGTTCGCGATCCAGGGCGGCGACGTCTACGTGCTGGAAGTGAACCCGCGCGCTTCGCGCACGGTGCCCTACGTTTCCAAGGCCACCGGCCTGCAACTGGCCAAGATCGCCGCGCGCGCCATGGCCGGCCAGACCCTGGCTGCGCAAGGCATCACCAAGGAAGTCGTGCCGCCTTACTTCTCGGTCAAGGAAGCCGTGTTCCCGTTCGTGAAGTTCCCGGGCGTGGACACCATCCTGGGTCCGGAAATGAAGTCGACCGGCGAAGTGATGGGCGTGGGCACGAGCTTCGGCGAAGCCTTCGTCAAGTCGCAGCTGGCCGCGGGTGTGCGCCTGCCGGAATCCGGCACGGTGTTCATCAGCGTCAAGAACCAGGACAAGCCCCTGGCGGTGGAAGTGGCGCGCGGCCTGCACGCGCTCGGCTTCAAGCTGGTCGCCACGCGTGGCACGGCTGCCGAGATCGAAGCCGCCGGCATTCCGGTTCAACTGGTGAACAAGGTCACCGAAGGCCGTCCGCACATCGTCGACATGGTGAAGAACGGCGAGATCTCGCTGGTCATCAACACCGTCGAAGAGCGCCGTAACGCCATCGCTGATTCGCGCACCATCCGCACCCAGGCGCTGGCCGCCCGCGTGACCTTCTTCACGACCATCGCCGGCGCCCGCGCCGCGGTCGAAGGCATGCAATACCTGCGCCAAGGCCTGGGCCTGCAGGTGTATCCGCTGCAGGAGCTGCACGCTTCCTTGCAAGGCTAAGCCGGCAAGCGACACAATAGGGCACGCGAAAGCGTGCCCTATTTTTTTGCAACGCGATTCCGCAACGCTACGACAGGCATCAGGCACACATGGAAAGAGTCTTCATCACCGGCGCCAGCAGCGGCCTGGGACGCGCCTTGGCGCAGCAATACGCGTCTACGGGCGCCACGCTGGGCCTGCTGGGCCGGCGCGAGGACGCGCTGCGCGAACTGGCCGACAGCCTGCCCGGCGAGCACCGCTGCTATGCAGTGGACGTGCGCGACCGCCAGGCGCTGCATGCCGCGGCACAGGATTTCATTGCCTTTTGCCAGGGCCGGGTGGACGTGGTCATCGCCAGCGCCGGCATCAGCGCCGGCACCCTGACCGAGCATGGCGAGGACTACGACGTCTTCAAGGCCATCGTCGACACCAATCTGCTGGCCACCGTGGCAACCTTCGAACCCTTCATCGCGTCCATGCGCCAGGCCGGGTCGGGCAGGCTGGTGGGCATCGCCAGCGTGGCAGGGGTGCGGGGGCTGCCGGGCGCGGGCGCCTACAGCGCGTCCAAGTCGGCGGTGGTGACCTATTGCGAAAGCCTGCGGCTGGAGCTGGCCGCCGAAGGCATAGACGTGGTGACGATCGCGCCCGGCTACATCAAGACGGCGATGACGGCCCACAACCCGTATTCCATGCCTTTCCTGATGGAAGCAGACGCCTTCGCCCGCCGCGCGCGCAGCGCGATCGGGCGGGGCGCGTCCTATGTGGTGATTCCGTGGCAGATGGGCATCGTGGCCAAGCTGATGCGCTTGTTGCCCAATGCCGTCTACGACAGGCTGGCGCGCAACGCGCCGCGCAAGCCGCGCCGCGCGCGCTAAGCGTTCACGGCACCACGTCGTTGCCGACTTCGTCGGTCACGTGGCCCACGTCGCCCCAGTCCAGCACCTGCCATTTACGGCCCTGCACGCCGACGCGGTTGATGCTGACGTTCAGCAGCGAGGCGTCGCGCGGCCCGTTCAACGGCACGCCCGAGGCATGGCGCCAGATGATGTCCAGCACGCCGCCGTGCGTGAACATCAGGATGCGTTCGTCGTCGTGGCGGCTGGCGATGTCGTCCACGGTGGAAATGACGCGGGACTGGAATTGGCCCAGCGTTTCGCCGCCGTCCAGCGGGCGCAGCGGGTCGCGGCTCTTCCAGGCGGCAGCGGCTTCGGGGGCCAGCACATCGATGCGTTCATGGTCCAGGCCTTCCAGCACGCCGAAGCCGCGCTCGCGGATGCCCGGCTCCACGCGCACGCGCAGGCCCAGCTGTTCGGACACGGGCACGGCGGTGGCGTGGGCGCGCTGCAGGTCGCTGCTGTAAATGGCGTGGATGGGCGTGTGGCGAGCCTCTTCGCGCATGCGCGCGGCCAGCAGGCTGGCCTGGTTGACGCCGAATTCGTTCAGGGGGATGTCTTGCCAGCCTTGCAGGCGGCGCTGGCGGTTCCAGTCGGTTTCGCCGTGGCGGATGAACCAGATTTCAGTCATTACGGTCTTGATGCGGATTTAGAGCTGGCCGGACGCGAGGGGCGCGCGCGGTTTCCAGATGGTTTGAATGATCGAGCTTAACGCGACCAGCGCGGGCTCGCTAGCGCGCTCATAGGGCAGGATGAATCCCAGCATGGCGTCCACGCGCGCCTGGCCCCAGACGATGAAGTCGTTCGAGGCCGCGCCGGCCAGCGCGGCTTCCTCGCGCAGCAGGGCGCAGCCGGCGCCCGCGCGCACCAGCGCGTCCAGGTTGGCCTGGTCGTCATTCTGCATCACGATGCGCGGCGACAGGCCATGGCGTTCGAACATGTCGCGCAAAAGCAGGTGCGTATGGCTGCCGGCGGGGCCGTCCAGCCAGGGCAATTGCGCCACCTCGCGCCAGCCGCCGCGCTTGAGCACGGCGGCGTGCTCCTTGGGCATGGCGATGCGGTAGCGCACGCTGCGCAGGGGCTGCCAAAGCACGCCGCGCGGCGGATTCGCGGCGATGATCAGCGCCGCCGGCAGGCGGCCGGTGCTGACCTGTTCCGCCAACGCGGCGGCAGGCAGGGTCTGGGTCTTCAGCTCGACCAGCGGCAGGCGCTGGGTGACGGCCGAGGCCAGTTCGCCCAGGCGCAGGAAATCCGGCTTTTCGCTGGGCACGCCCAGCTCGACCGCGCCATGCAGGCTGCCTTGCAGCTGCTGGGCTTCGGATTTGAACTGCGCGCCCAGCACCAGCAGCGATTCGGCGGTGGGCAGCAGCACCTCGCCGGCCTTGGCCAAGGCCAGCCTGCCGCCGCTGCGGTCGAACAAGGCCACGCCCAGGCTTTGTTCCAGCGCCTTGATCTGCGCGGTCACGGCGGGTTGGGTCAGCGACAGCGCCTCGGCCGCCTTCGTCAGGTTGCCCAGCCGGGCGACGGTGACGAAGGCGCGGATCTGATAGATTTCCATGGCCCCGAGTTTAGGCCGCCAGGAGCCGCACTTGGGTAGGTTCGAGACCGATGGAAACCGGAGCGCCGATGGGGAAGGGCGACAGCCCGGCCAGATGCGATTGGTCCGCCGTCAGCCGCCGCTCGCCGATCTGCACCTGATAGCGGGTGAACTCGCCCAGGAACTCGCTGCTTTCCACGATGCCCGGCAGCCACACATAGCGCGCGTCGCCCAGCCCGTCCGCCATTTCGATCTGTACCGTGTGCGGGCGGAAGCTGGCCGCCAGCCGGGTAGCGGCGGGCGCTTCGCCCGTGAGCGGCAGGTGCAGGTCGCCCACGCCTTCCACCGCCAGCACCACGCTGCCGCTGGTGCGTTCGCGCACGTCGCCTTCCAGCACGTTCATCGTGCCCACGAAGTTGGCGACGAAACGGTTCACCGGATAGTCGAACAAGGTGCTGGGCGCGCCGATCTGCTGGACCACGCCATGGTCCAGCACCGCCATGCGGTCGGCGGTGGTCATGGCCTCTTCCTGGTCGTGGGTGACGAAGATGGTGGTGATGCCAAGCCGGCGCTGCAGGCTGAGCAGGTCCTGGCGCATCTGCACACGCAGCTTCTTGTCCAGGTTGGACAGAGGCTCGTCCAGCAGCAGCACCTGCGGCTCGATCACGATGGTGCGCGCCAGGGCCACGCGCTGCTGCTGCCCGCCGGAAAGCTGGTTGGGGCGGCGCTTGCCATACTGGGACAGGCCGACGAGGTCCAGCGCGGCCTCCACCTTGGCATGGATCTCGGCGCGCGGCAGCTTGCGTTCGACCAGGCCGAAGGCCACGTTGTCCCAGACCGTCATGTGCGGCCACAGCGCATAGTTCTGGAACACCATGCCGATGTTGCGGTTCCAGGGCGGCGTGCCGCTGATGTCCTTGCCGTCCACCAGCAACTGCCCGGCGCTGTGCCGGTTGAAGCCGGCGATCAGCCGCAGCAGCGTGGACTTGCCCGACCCCGAGGGGCCCAGCAGCGCGAAGAACTCGCCGGGTTCGATGCTGATGTTGACGTCCTTGAGCACTTCCGTCTTGCCATAGGACAGCCGGATGTTGCGGCATTCGACGCTGACTTTCTTCATGCGGATTCCCCTTCATTGCGAGCCGGCCGCTGGCGCGACTGGGCGCGCTCCACCAGCAGGTGCGAGACATACGTGCCGATGGCCACCGCGGCCACCGCCAGGACGCCGAGCGCGGCGCCGGGACCCCGCCCCGCTGCGCTCTGCATGTACAGATAGATGCCGTAGCTCATGGGCGCCTGGCTATCCTTGGTCACCAGCATGATGGTGGCCGACAGTTCCACGGCCGCCGTCACGAAGCTGGTCACGAAGCCCGCCAGCATGCCGCCCGCCATGAGCGGCACCACCACGCGCCGTATGGTGCTCATGCGCGTCGCGCCCAGCGATTGCGCCGCCTCTTCCAGCGAGATGTTGATCTGCTGCAGCGAGGCCACGCAGGAACGCAGGGCGTAGGGCAGCCGGCGCACCGAGTACGCGATCATGATGATGATCCACGACGAGGTCAGCAGCGTGCCCGTGCCGGGCAGCTCGATGCCGCGGAAGGTGCGTAGAAAGCCGATGGCCAGCACGATGCCTGGAATCGCCAGCGCCGCGGAAGCCAGGAAGTCCAGCCACTGGCGCGCCGGCAAGCGGGTGCGGAGCATCAGGTAGGCAATGGCAGTCCCCAGGATCACGTCCACGCCCGCGGCCAGGCCGCAATAGAGCAGGGTGTTGGCGATCATGCCTTGCGATTCGGAGAACACCGCGGCGTAATGCGCCAGCGTGTAGCCGTCAGGTAGCGGCGCAAAGCTCCAGACGCTGGCCAGTGACAGCAGCAATACGCCCATGTGCGGCGACAGTACCAGCAGCAGCACCAGGATGATCCAGCCATAGGCCAGCACGCTCTCCATCGGGCGCAGTTTGCGCTTCTGGATGGAGCCGCCGCCCTTCTGCAGGGTGGAGTAATCGCGGCCCTTGAGGACCCGTGCCGACAGCCACAACGCCAGGATCGAGAAGCCCACCATGATCACGCTGATCACATAGCCCAACGGGTCCTCCAGGCCCACCTGCGTGATGCGCAGATAGGCTTGCGGCGCCAGCATGTTGGTGGTGCCCAGCACCAGCGGCGTGCCCAGGTCGTCGAACACCTTGACGAACACCAGCGAGGCGCCAGCCACGTAGCCGGGCAGGGCCAGCGGGAAGATCACGCGGCGGAACAGGCGAAAGCCCCGCGAACCCAGGTTGAAGGCCGCTTCTTCCATGGCGCCGTCGATGTTGCGCAGCGCCACCACCAGGTTCATCAGGATGAAGGGGAAGTAGTGCAGCGCTTCCACGAAGATGACGCCGTTCAGGCCTTCCATGAACGGAATGGTGAAGCCGAACCAGTCATTGAGCAGCAGGTTCACGCTGCCCGAGCGGCCGAAGATCAGCTGCATCGCGACCGCGCCCACGAAGGGCGGCATGATCAGCGGCAGCACGCCCAGCGTCTGGATCAGCAGCGCGCCGCGGAAATCGAAGCGCACCGTGAAGTACGCCAGCGGCACGGCGATCAGGGACGCCAGCAGCGCCGACCAGCCCGCCACGTACAGGCTGTTGAAGAAGGCTTCCTTCATCAGCGGCTGGTTGAAGAAGGCGCCGAAGTGGCCCATGGTGAAGCTGCCGTCGGCGTTCACGAATGCGCTGTAGAACACCGTGCCCACCGGCACGGCCAGGAACAGCAGCAGAAAACCGAACACCAGTAGCGCCGTCAGCAGGGGGCCGACGGGCAGGCGCGAGTGGCCCGAAGAATTCATCGAGATTCCCGAAATCGTTGCCAGGGGAAAACCGCGGCAGCGGACGGGACCGGCCCGTCCACTGCGCGTCCTGCGGGTGTGGCGGCCTAGAGCGCGGCGGCCTGCTTGGCGAGCTTCACGGCTTCTTCGTAGTTCGCCTTGGAACGGCCGTTCCATTCGCCTTCCAGCTGAGTGATCTGCTGGTTCACGGCGGCGTCCTTCTTGTTGCCGGCGAAGATCGCCAGGAAGGCCGGGTCGGCGGCCTTCTTTCCGTCGATCAGCGGCGCCCAGGTCAGCTTGCGGGCCTGCGCCAGCAGTTCGGCAGCCTTGCCGCTCTTGGCCTTGTCGCCCAGCTTGGCTTCGGCGTCGTAGATGGCCTTGGTGGCGGCCTGCAGTTCCTTCAGGCGGAACGTGACCGTCTGGTCATACAGTGACTGCACCACGTAATAGCGCGACTGCGACAGGTCGGCGTTGAATTGCACCTTGCTGCGCTTGGCGATTTCAGCGGGGTCGGGGTAGCCCTGGGGAATCTTGCCGGCCAGCGCCGTGTAGGGCAGCACTGGCAGGCGCGAGATCTTGGGCTCCAGCAGCAGTTCTTGCCCGGCCTGGCTGAGGGTGAAGGCGATGAACTTCTTGCCTTCCTCAGAGTTCTTCGCGCCGGCGATCAGCGCGATGTTGGCCGGCACGATGGCGGTTTCGGAGGGGTAGACGAATTCGACCGGGAACTTGGAATACTTGCTGGACAGGCCGAAGAAGTCGATCACCGGGCCGGCGCCGAACTGGCCGTTGTTCACGCCGTCGGGTACGCCGAACGAACGCTCGGTCACGGCGCTGCTGTTGCCCGACATGCGCAGCAAGGTGCTCCAACCTTCGTCCCAGCCTTCGCCCTGGAGGATGGTTTCCACCGTCAGGTGCATGGTGCCCGAGCGCGACGGCGAGGTGATCCCGACATGGCCGAACCACTGCGGCGACAGCAGGTCCTTCCATTCCACCGGCGCAGGGATCTTGTGCGCCGCGATGTAGCGGGTGTTGTAGATGATGCCGTAGCCGGCCAGGGCCTGGCCCAAATACATGCCGCCCGGATCGTTGATGGGATAGTTGCCGATCTTGTCAGGCACCTGCTTGTTGGCGACGTCGGTGGAACTTGCCAGCAGTTTGTCGCGGCCCAGCACTTCGAAGGCGTCGGGCGCGCTGGCCCAGAACACCTCGGGGCGCTGGCCGGCGGGCGTTTCGCGCACATAGGCGATGCCCGATACCGTGTTCTTGTTCAGGACTTCCAGCGTGATGCCGGGATTGGCCTTTTCGAAGGCCGTCTTGTAGGCCTGGGTGAGGTCTTTGGGGAACGACGTGATCACCGTGACGGTGCCTGCCAGGGCAGGGGCCGCGCAAACGGCCAGCACCGCACCTGCAAGGGCTGTGCGCATTGCATGCATGGTTTGTCTCCGTAGTTTTAGATTTGTCCGGAGACAGTACTGGCCGGCCTGGGCAGCGTCCAATCACAAATTTTGATGCGCGCCATCAATGCGGGCGCCCCGGCTGGGCGGGGCGCCGAGCCTTGCCCGCTAGGCCGTGGCGGATATGCCGCCTTGCATGGCCCGGGCCTGCTTGTCCATCACTGCGGTGATCTGCTGCTGGATCTGCATCGCCTGGGCGTTGAGCGCCATCAGTTGCTGGGCCTTCATTTCGGCCGGCATGCTGCTGGCCTTGACCTTGGCGATCTGGTCCATCACGCGCTTGAGCTGCTTCTGCAATTCCTTGATCTGGCGTGTGTAGGCGTCGTCGTTGCTGGAGTCTTCGGTTTCCTTGGCTTCCTGCACGTTGCCCATTTTCAGGCCGCCTGGGTTGTTGACGCGGATCTTGCCGTCCGCGGACACCGTGCTCGCTTCCGCGTCCGAGGCGCTCTTGGCTTCCTTGTTGGCCTGGATCTTCTGGGCCCAGAGGTCGGCCAGGCTGTTGATTCGGGAACTGCCGCTGATGGGATCGATCGCCATGATTGCTCCTGCCGCCTATGAGGATTTCGGGGTTTTCACTAGTACGGCATTCTGACGGTGAACTTAAGCATTGCCCCCTGTTTGCGGCCCCCTTTACACTGGCGCCCGCTCACACCCAACACCTACTTTGGGATATCCATGTCCAATTCCTACTTTCCGCGCTGGCGCCTGGCGGACGACGCCGAGCCCGGCGTCATCATCGCGCCCGACGAAAGGCTGTCCTGGCCCAAGAACGTGGCCATGGGCGCCCAGCACGTGGTTGCCATGTTCGGCTCCACCGTGCTGGCGCCGCTGCTCATGGGCTTTGACCCGAACGTTGCCATCCTGATGTCAGGCATCGGCACGCTGATCTTCTTCCTGTTCGTGGGCGGACGCGTTCCCAGCTACCTGGGTTCCAGCTTCGCCTTCATCGGCGGCGTGATCGCGGTGACCGGCTATGCCGGCGGCGGGGCGAACGCCAATATCGGCGTCGCGCTGGGCGCCATCATCGCCTGCGGCCTGGCCTACACGCTGATCGGCCTGATCGTCTGGTTCGTCAACGCGCGCGCCGGCGGCGGCGCGAACTGGATCGACACCCTGATGCCGCCCGTCGTCACGGGCGCGGTGGTTGCGGTCATTGGCCTGAACCTGGCCCCGATCGCCGCCAAGGGCGCGATGGGCGCATCCGGTTTCGACAGCGTGATGTCCATGGTCACCATCCTCTGCGTGGGCGGCATCGCCGTGTTCACCAGGGGCATGGTGCAGCGCCTGCTGATCCTGGTCGGCATGATCCTGGCCTGCGTGGTGTACGGCATCCTGGCCAACGGCATGGGGCTGGGCAAGCCCATCGACTTTTCGGGCGTGGCCGGTGCGGCCTGGTTCGGCTTGCCGCATTTCGCCGCGCCGGTGTTCAAGGCCGAGGCCATGGGCCTGATCGTGCCTGTCGCCATCATCCTGGTGGCCGAGAACCTGGGCCACGTGAAGGCCGTCAGCGCCATGACCGGACAGGACCTGGACCGCTATCTGGGCCGCGCCTTCGTCGGCGACGGGGTCGCCACCATGGTGTCCGGCGCCGTGGGCGGCACGGGCGTCACCACCTACGCCGAGAACATCGGGGTGATGGCGGTCACGCGCATCTATTCCACCCTGGTGTTCGTGGTCGCCGCCCTGATCGCCATCGTGCTGGGCTTCTCGCCCAAGTTCGGCGCGCTGATCCAGATGATCCCGGGGCCCGTGCTGGGCGGCATGTCGGTGGTGGTGTTCGGCCTGATCGCCATTGCCGGCGCCCGTATCTGGGTGGTCAACCAAGTGGACTTCAGCGACAACCGCAACCTCATCGTGGCTGCGGTCACGCTGGTGCTGGGCGCGGGCGACTTCACGGTCAAGTTGGGTAACTTCACGCTGGGTGGCATCGGCACCGCCACCTTCGGCGCCATCATCCTGTACGCCTTGCTGCGCCGCAGGAAGTAAGCGGCGCGACCACGCGCGGACCCGGCGTCGCGCGCGTGGCCGGCCAGCGCGCCTACGTGCCCGACAGCCTCGTGGCAGAGGCCGTGGCGGTCACGGCCACCGGCACCGCCTCGATCACCTGTCCGGATTGCGTCTTGAATACCGCGGTGGCTTCCGCCAGGCGCCGCGCCTGTTCCTCCATCGCGGCTGCCGCCGCTGACGCTTCCTCGACCAGCGCGGCGTTCTGCTGGGTCACCTCGTCCATTTGCGAAATTGCCAGGCTGACCTGGTCTATGCCGCCGGCTTGCTGCGTCGAAGCGGCCGAGATCTCGGCCATGATCGCCGCCACCCGCTGCACGGAATCCACAATTTCCTGCATGGTCTGCCCGGCTGCGGCGACCTGGGCCGAACCGGCGGCGACCGTGTCCACCGAAGCTTCAATCAGCGTCTTGATCTCCTTGGCGGCCTGCGCCGCGCGCTGGGCCAGGGTGCGGACTTCGCCCGCGACCACGGCAAAGCCCTTGCCCTGTTCGCCGGCGCGCGCGGCTTCCACCGCGGCATTCAGCGCCAGGATGTTGGTCTGGAAGGCGATGCCATCGATCACGGACACGATGTCCGCGATCCGCCGCGAACTGTCCGAGATGCCGTGCATCGTGGCCACCACCTGCTCCACGTTCTGGCCGCCGCGCTGCGCCACGTCCATGCTGACCGCGGCCAACTGATTGGCCTGGGCGGCGTTTTCCGCATTCTGCTTGACGGTCACCGCCAGCTCTTCCATGGTGGATGCGGTTTCTTCGAGCGCCGCGGCCTGTTCTTCGGTACGCACTGACAGGTTGGAGTTGCCGGCAGCGATTTCCGCCGCGCCCACATTGATCTCATCCACGCCCTGGCGCACGGACGTCACCGTGCGGGTGAGGCCCTCCTGCATGCGTTTGAGCGAAGCGAACAGGACGCCGATCTCATTGTTGGAGCGGGTTTCCACGCGGTTCGTCAGGTCGCCGGCCGCGATGCGGTCAAAATGCCTGCCAGCCTCCTGCAGCGGACGCAGCACGGCGCGCCGGATGAAGGTCCAGCACAATGCCGTCAGCAGCAGGGCGGCGGATATCAGCGCGACCGCCGAGATCCGGGCGGTGGAGTAGGTTTGCTCCGAGCTTGCCAGCACGCCGTCGCTGCGCTCCTGGACCCGGGCCAGGAAGGCTTGCATGTCTTTCATGAAGTAGGCGTCTGCCTGGGGCAGCCGTCCCTCGTCCTGGCGGTACTTGGCAGGCGAGCGTGCCTTGAGGTCGGATTCCAGTGTGTCCAGGATGGCGGCGTACTCGGTGAAGCGTCCCTGCAGCGTCTGGGCCAGCTCCTGACCGCGAGGACTCTTGGGGACGGCCATGTAGCGGGCGAAGCGCTCGCGCGCCTGCTTCAGATGGCTGGCGGCTTCGTCCCCGGCCAGCCCGGCCTGGTCCATGCCGCCGGCCTGCATGGCAGCCATGCCCGCGCCGAGCGCCAGTCGCGCGCGCAGCAGGGCGGCGTTGGCTTCGTAGAGCGGGTCGACCTGATGGACCGCGACATTGTTCAGGTCCTTGATCTCGGTCACGCTTTTTTCGGCGTTCATCCAGCTCAAGCCGCAAGCCAGCGCCAGGGCGACGACGAAGCAGCCCAGCACCAACAGCATTCCAGTACGGACTTTCAATTTTTCCAGCATGAGAGCTCCTCGTTCTTGAACGCGATCCGCCGCGCGAAGGAACGGCCCAGGCCGCCCGCCGAGCGGCGGAATGGCGAACGTCGCGCCGGGTGGCTGCGATGCGTCCGCCTCCACTGCAACTACCCGCAAAAACAAGACTCCTGCCCCTGGCACGTGCTTGCGATCAGCAGCCCCGGCCAATCGGCAGTGATTTCAATGTATTAAATTGTCATGAATGACACAATTTGTTGTTTTATACTGATTCAGTCCGTTTTTGCTGGCGTTTTTGAGAGGTAAGCATCGGCTGTTGCAAAAAACTATCGAAGAGTAGTTTTTACGCCACACCTGCGCCATGGCGCGCGATTGCGGCCTGCCCCATCCGGCTTTCGGGTGGATCAGGAAAAACTGAAAAAAATGACGGGTTTTAGCGGGTTACAGCGGCGAAATGCGGCGAAAACAGCGGTTTCTCCGGCGGCTTGCAATTCCCGTGGACTTTGACCACAATATGACCTTGATTGCCCCGGTTCCGACCCGAGCCGGGGTTTTGTTTTGGTCGTCCGCGCCGCTCGCCAGTTTTTGCTTTTACCCGGCTGCCTGCGCGCGCCAGGATTCCGACCTTCACCGAGAACGCTCCGTCCGGGGCGTTTTCTACTTTTGTTTGGGAAACGACATGTCTGCCATTCCTTTGACCGTGCGCGGGGCCGAGCGCTTGCAAGAAGAGCTCCAGCGGCTGAAAACCGTGGAACGTCCTGCCGTTATCAACGCGATCGCTGAAGCGCGTGCGCAGGGTGATCTGTCGGAAAATGCCGAGTACGACGCTGCTCGCGAGCGCCAAGGCTTTATCGAGGGCCGGATTGCCGAGCTTGAAGGCACGCTTTCCAACGCCCACCTGATCGATCCTACCGCCCTGGATGCCGAAGGCCGCGCCGTGTTTGGCGCCACCGTCGACATCGAGGACCTGGACTCGGGCGATCGTGTGACGTACCAAATCGTCGGCGACGTTGAAGCCGACATCAAGTCGAACCTGATTTCCGTGTCCAGCCCGGTGGCGCGCGCGTTGATCGGCAAAAGCGAAGGCGATGTGGTCGAGGTCAAGGCCCCGGCTGGCGTTCGCGAGTATGAAGTCCTGGGCGTGCGCTACATCTGACGCCAACGTAGTAAGCTGGAAGTTGTCAAAACACCATAGTCCGAACCGTGCGTTCGACTGAATTCCGCGGTTTAATGCGGATCGCTATGGTGGACCGGGCGCGTAAAGCGCCCGTTTTTGTGCCTGCACTTACCTTTTCGTCGACTTGCGGCTGGTGCCGCTGCGTGCTCCGGCCCGCAGGCTGAGCGCGCTGCCGGCGCGGCGGGGAATGCCGTGACCGCTGGCGGTGGTCTTCCTGGTGCCAGGGCGCATGGGCTTGCCGTTCTTGTTGAGCTGGTCCTGGGGCACGAAGCGCGTCTTCGGCTTGGGCTCTTCGGATTCGCTGCGGCGCGGACGCTTGGCCAGGGTCTTGCCTTCGGCGGCCAGCTTCTTGGGCGTGTGCGGCTCAGAGGCGCGGCGCTTGGCAGGGCGTTCGGGTTCCATGGCGGCCAGCGCGGCGGGCTTGATGTTGCCGGCCAGCGGGCGGAACAGGATCAGCGTCTTGCCCAGGTGGTGCACCGGGGCGCAGGAAAGCGTGTCGCAGATGGTCGACAGCATTGCGTCGCGGGCCTCGCGGTCGTCGCCGCCGGCGCGCACCTTGATGAGGCCATGCGAAGTCAGCGCCAGGTCGATTTCCTTGAGCACGGCTTCGGTCAGGCCATTGTCGCCAATCAGGACGACGGGGCGCAAAGGGTGAGCGGCGGACCGAAGGTCGCTGCGCTCACGAGAGGTAAGTTCTAATATAGGCATGCGTGGAATTGTACGGTAATGGCCAAGAATAAATTCTCTAAAGACTGGATTCACCAGCACATCAACGATCCCTATGTGAAGCTGGCGCAACAGAAGGGCTACAGGGCCCGCGCCGCCTTCAAGCTGATCGAGATCCTGGATACCGAGAAGCTGATGCGCCGGGGCGACCTCGTGGTCGACCTGGGTTCGGCGCCCGGCAGCTGGTCCCAAGTGGCGCGCGAGCGCCTGGCGGGGCCGGGCGGGGTCGTGGACGGACGCATCATCGCGCTCGATATCCTGCCCATGGAACCCGTGGCGGGCGTTGAATTCATCCAGGGCGACTTCCGCGAAGATGAAGTTTTGAAACAATTGGAAGACATGGTCGGATCGCGCGCGGTGGACCTTGTTATTTCCGACATGGCCCCCAACTTGTCAGGGGTGGGTATTGCCGACTCCGCGCGCATCCAGCATGTGTGCGAGTTGGCGATGGAATTCTCCTGCGCCCACCTCAAGCCCAACGGGGCGCTGATCGTCAAGGCTTTCCACGGCAGCGGCTTTTCGCAGATCGTGGAATCCTTCAAGCAGCGCTTCAAGCGGGTGGTCGAACGCAAGCCGAAGGCATCGCGGGACAAATCCTCCGAAACCTTTCTGGTTGCGCGCGATCTGAAGTAGCCCGGGTCCGGGGCGCGCCGCCTCGGATTCGAAAAACCTACAGCCTGCCGGGACAACGACCAGAAAATTCGCGAATAAGACAAAACTCAGAGGGGCTCAGGCATCCCGGGACGCAATCTGGTCTGACAGGGTAGAATGAGCTATTGACATACTTGTGACTGTGCCATATGCGGGTGCGCGGTCGCCGGTCGGAATCGAAAGCAGGAGATCGACCTTGAATAATTCATTTTCGAAAGTCGCTGTCTGGATGGTGATAGCCCTCGTGCTGTTCACCGTCTTCAAACAGTTCGACGGACGCGCTCAGACCCAGGACGGCGTGACCTACACGCAGTTCATGGACGACGCCAAGGCGGGACGTATCCGCAAGGTCGACGTCCAGGGCGACGTGCTGTACGTCACCCCTGACGCGGGCCGCGCCTACACGCTGACTTCGCCGGGCGACCTCTGGATGGTCTCCGATCTGCTGAAGTATGGCGTCCAGGTGTCGGGCAAGCCGCGCGAAGAGCAGTCGTTGCTGATGAGCATCTTCGTGTCGTGGTTCCCCATGCTGTTGCTGATCGGCGTCTGGGTGTTCTTCATGCGCCAGATGCAGGGCGGCGGCAGGGGCGGAGCGTTCAGCTTCGGCAAATCGCGCGCCCGCATGCTCGACGAGAACACCAACCAGATCACCTTCGCCGACGTTGCCGGCTGCGACGAAGCCAAGGAAGACGTCCAGGAACTGGTCGATTTCCTGCGCGACCCCAGCAAGTTCCAGAAGCTGGGCGGCCGCATTCCGCGCGGCGTGCTGATGGTCGGCTCGCCGGGTACCGGCAAGACGCTGCTGGCCAAGGCCATCGCGGGCGAAGCCAAAGTGCCGTTCTTCAGCATCTCGGGTTCCGACTTCGTTGAAATGTTCGTCGGCGTGGGCGCGGCCCGCGTGCGCGACATG
Organism: Achromobacter aegrifaciens; assembly: GCF_902859965.1. Lineage (NCBI taxonomy): Bacteria > Pseudomonadati > Pseudomonadota > Betaproteobacteria > Burkholderiales > Alcaligenaceae > Achromobacter > Achromobacter aegrifaciens. Next base: position 100,268 of record NZ_CADIKO010000006.1, on the reverse strand, counting down.
TTCGAAAACGCCAAGAAGCACGCTCCCTGCATCATCTTCATCGACGAAATCGATGCGGTCGGCCGCCAGCGTGGCGCCGGCCTGGGCGGCGGCAACGACGAACGCGAACAGACGCTGAACCAGATGCTGGTGGAAATGGACGGCTTCGAGTCCGGCCAGGGCGTCATCGTCATCGCCGCGACCAACCGTCCCGACGTGCTGGATCCCGCGCTGCTGCGCCCGGGCCGCTTCGACCGCCAGGTCGTGGTGCCGCTGCCCGATATCCGCGGCCGCGAGCAGATCCTGAAGGTCCATATGCGCAAGGTTCCGCTGTCGCCCAACGTCGATGCGACCGTGCTGGCGCGCGGCACCCCGGGCTTCTCGGGCGCCGATCTGGCCAACCTGGTCAACGAAGCCGCGCTGTTCGCCGCCCGCCGCAATGGCCGCACGGTCGACATGTCCGACTTCGAAAAGGCCAAGGACAAGATCATCATGGGAGCGGAACGCCGCTCCATCGTGATGCCCGAAGAGGAACGCAAGAACACCGCGTACCACGAGTCCGGCCACGCGATCGTCGCCCGCCTGCTGCCCAAGACCGATCCGGTCCACAAGGTCACCATCATCCCGCGCGGCCGTGCGCTGGGCGTGACCATGCAGCTGCCTGAGACCGACCGCTACAGCATGGACAAGGGTCGTCTGCTGTCCACCATTGCCGTGCTGTTCGGCGGCCGCATCGCCGAAGAAATCTTCATGGACCAGATGACGACGGGCGCCTCGAACGACTTCGAACGCGCCACCGCCATCGCCCGCGACATCGTCACGCGCTACGGCATGACCGACGAGCTGGGCCCGATGGTCTATGCCGAGAACGAAGGCGAAGTGTTCCTGGGCCGCAGCGTCACCAAGACCACGCACATGTCGGAAGCCACCATGCAGAAGGTGGACACCGAGATCCGCCGCATCATCGACGAGCAGTACAGCGTTGCGCGCAAGATCCTGGAAGACAACCGCGACAAGGTCGAAGTCATGACCTCCGCGCTGCTCGAATGGGAAACCATCGACGCCGACCAGATCAACGACATCATCGAGGGCCGTCCTCCGCGTCCCCCGAAGACGCCTCAGGGCCCGTCGGATACGTCCGATACGCCGCCCACGGGCCTGGCGGCAGGTGGCAATACGGCTGCCGCTGTCTGAGGCTGCTCATCCTGAGTTATGGCAAATAACTTCCTTTGCGGGCGCTTCGAGTTTGATCTCGAGCGCCCGCTTGTCATGGGTATCGTCAACGTCACGCCGGACTCCTTTTCCGACGGCGGCCAGCATGACGATACGGATTCCGCAGTGGCGCATGCGCGCCAATTGATCGCCGAAGGCGCCCAGATCCTGGACCTGGGCGGCGAATCCACGCGCCCCGGGGCCGATCCGGTGTCCGTGGCCGACGAACTGGCTCGGCTGCTGCCGGTGGTGGAGGCGCTGCGCGATTGCGGCGTGCCCCTGTCCATCGACACCTTCAAGCCGGAAGTCATGCGCGCCGTGCTGGATGCCGGCGCGGACATGATCAACGACATCTACGGCTTCAGGCAGCCCGGCGCCGTCGAGGCGGTGGCGCATTCGCGCTGCGGGCTTTGCGTGATGCACATGAAGGGCGAACCTCGCACCATGCAGGCCGCCCCGCCCGAGTACACCGACTTGATCGGTGAAATCGGACTCTTCCTGGGGGCTCGCGCGCACAAGCTGCGCGCGGCCTGGATCGATCCTCGCCGCATCGTGCTGGACCCGGGCTTCGGCTTCGGCAAGACGGGCGACCAGAATTTCCAACTGTTGCGCCGGCTGTCCAGCCTGCGCAGCGCCGGTTATCCATTGCTGATCGGCCTCTCGCGCAAAACCATGATCGGCCAGGCTACCGGCCGGCCCGTGGGCGACAGGTTGCCCGGCAGCATCGCCGCAGCGCTTGCCTGCGTGGCGCGTGGCGCTTCCATCGTGCGGGTGCACGATGTGGCGGCCACGGTCGACGCGCTCAAGGTATGGCACGCGGCAGAACAAGGAGCACTCAGTTCATGATTCGACGCAAATATTTCGGTACCGACGGTGTCCGCGGCGAAGTCGGCGGTCCGGTGATCAACGCCGAATTCGCGCTGCGTCTGGGTTACGCGGCCGGCCGCGTCCTGGCGCGTGAGCACGCCGTGCGCGGCGGCAGCCGTCCGCAGGTCGTGATCGGCAAGGACACGCGGATCTCCGGCTACATGCTGGAATCCGCGTTGGAAGCCGGCCTGTCGGCGGCAGGCATCGACGTGCTGCTGGCCGGTCCGATTCCGACCCCCGCGGTGGCCTACCTGACCCGGGCGCTGCGACTGGTGGCGGGGATTGTCATCAGCGCTTCGCACAATCCGTACCAGGACAACGGCATCAAGTTCTTCTCGGCGCAGGGCATGAAGCTGCCCGACGAGATCGAGGCCGACATCGAAACCGCCCTGGACGAGCCGCTGGGCTGCGTCGCCTCGGAAGCGCTGGGTCGCGCGCGCCGCATGGGCGACGCGCAGGGTCGCTACATCGAGTTCTGCAAGAGCACCTTCCCCAACGATCTGGACCTGAACGGCATGACGATCGTGGTGGACGCCGCCCATGGCGCCGCCTACAACATCGCGCCGCACGTGTTCCGCGAACTGGGCGCCGAAGTGCACGCCATCGGCGTCAATCCGGATGGCTTCAACATCAATAAGGGCGTGGGCGCGCTGCATCCCGAGCTGCTGGCCAAGGAAGTGCACGCTCGCGGCGCCCAGTTGGGCATCGCGCTGGACGGCGACGCCGACCGCCTGCAGATGGTCGATGGCGAAGGCCGCATCTACAACGGCGACGAACTCATGTACGCCATCGTCCGCGAACGCATGCAGCGCGGCAAGGTGGACGGCGTGGTCGGCACGCTGATGACCAACTTCGGCTTCGAACGCGAAATGCAGCGGCTGGGCGTGGGCTTCGAGCGCGCCAATGTCGGCGACCGCTACGTGCTGGAGCAGATGCAGGCGCGCGGCTGGCTGTATGGCGGCGAAAGCTCCGGCCATCTGCTGTGCCTGGACTGCCATTCGACGGGCGACGGCATCGTCGCCGCGCTGCAGGTCCTGACTGCGCTGCGCCGCAACTCGGTCGGGCTGGCGGAGTGGGTGAGCGATCTGCGCATGTATCCGCAGAAGATGATCAATGTGCCGCTGACCCCGGGCCAGGACTGGAAGACGCATGCCGGCTTGAGCGCGGCGCGCAAGGCCGTCGAAGCCGAGCTGGACGGTCGCGGCCGCATCCTGATCCGCGCTTCGGGCACCGAGCCGAAGCTGCGCCTCATGGTCGAGGCCGAGGATGAAGCCCTGGCCGTCTCCTGCGCCGAGAAGCTTGCGGCCAGCCTGGGATAAACGCTGCCTTACGATTTCGAGCAAGGCCACCCGGCGCGTGACGGGTGGCCTTTGTTTGTTCAAGGGTTGTATAGATTTGTAAAGTTTTGTCGATTTGGGCGGAGGATTGATTTATTCGCTCCAGACTAAACTTCATAGTCACGTAACATATTGGTCAAGTCTTTGACATACAGGGCGTCCACACTGGCTGGACTCTCTAGGAGCTTCGCGCAATGCTGGAATTAGCACGCATCAATCCGAGCCGTAATGCCGCGGAACCTTGGACCGGCGCCGCCGCCAAGGTGCTGGTGGTGGGCTTGGCGCGCACCGCTGAAGAAATCGAGCAGATTCAACGCCTGCGCTACGACGTCTTCACCGAGGACATGGGCGCGGTGTTCCCCGACGCCCAGGACGGCATCGAGCATGATCGCTTCGATCCGTTCTGCGAACATCTGATGGTCCGCGAGCTGGATACGGGCCGCGTAGTCGGCACCTACCGGATCCTGACGCCGGAAAAGGCGCGAGAGGCTGGCGGGTATTACTCGCAGTCCGAGTTCGACCTGTCCGGGCTGGGCTCCATCCAGGACGAGCTGGTCGAAGTCGGCCGCTCTTGCACCCACCCCGACTACCGCAGCGGCGGCGTGATCATGCTGTTGTGGTCTGGCCTGGCCGAATACCTGCGCCGGGGCGGCTACCAGTACGTACTGGGCTGCGCCAGCGTCAGCCTGCGCGACGACGGCGTCACCGCCGCTGAAGTGTGGCGCACCATTTCCAAGCAGCTGCCGCAGGGCGATGAGCCGCGCGTGACGCCGCTGCACCGCTATCCGGTGGAAAAGCTCAACAGCACCTTGCCGGCGCGCGTGCCGCCGCTGATCAAGGGTTACCTGAAGCTGGGTGCCAAGGTCTGTGGCGAGCCCGCCTGGGACCCCGATTTCAACGCCGCGGATTTCCCGGTCCTGCTGAAGATGGACCGCATGGACGAGCGCTACCGCCGCCATTTCGGGCTGGATCAGCCCGCAACCGCCGCTGTCCAGCGCTGAGACCCCCATGCGCCGCCTGTTCCGCCGCATGAAGATCAGGTTGATACGGCGGGCCACCAGGCCCTTGCGCATGGAGCTCAAACGGCTGGATCGCGAAACCGATCTGTCGCCGTTCTAGCGCACCGGCCCCGCAGCGCGGGGCCGGAACAGGGCGGCGCGAGCGCGCCGCCCGGCTGGTTCCTCAGAACTCCAGCAGTTCGAACGAAAAGCCCACCTTGTTCCACTCGGCTTCTTCCGCGCGCAGCGTGAAGTCGCTCAGTGGGTGCTGCGCCAGCCATTCGCGGTTGACCCGCACCACGATCGAGTTGTCGCGCACCGACGCGGTCAGCGGCAGCGGTTCGATTTCATTGCGGCGGCGGAACAGCAGCACCGCCAGGCGCAGGCTGAGGATGGCCTTCCATTGCGGGCGCGAGCGCACCAGCGGTTCCAGCTTGGTCAGCTTGCCCTGATGGCCGAGCGCAAGCAGCGCCAGCAACTGCTGGTCGGCGCGCGAGAACCCGGGCATGTCGGCGTTTTCCAGCACGTAGGCGGTGTGCTTGTGATACGCGTTGTGGGCGATGGACAGACCCACTTCGTGCAGATCGGCCGCCCAGCCCAGCGCGGGGCGCAGCTCCGCGCGTTCCGGACCGTCCGGGAACATGGCGTCGAACAGCGTCAGCGCAGCGTGGTGCACGCGACGCGCCTGGTTGACGTCGACGTGGTAGCGCTTCATGAACTGGCGCACCGATTCATCGCGCTTGTCATGCTCGTCATCGCGGCCCAGCAGGTCGTACAGCACGCCCAGGCGCAAGGCGCCATCGCCGGTGTGCATGACGTCGATGCCCAGCTCGTCGAACAGGGCGCTCATGATGGCCAGGCCGCCGGGCAGCACGTCCGAGCGTTCGATCTTGATGCCGGGCAGTTCGGATGGGATGACGCGGCCCGAGCGGATGATGCGGTCCTTCAGCTTGTTCAGGCCGGCGCGCGTGATGCCTCGGTCCGAGAAGCGGCATTCGGTCAGGATGGCGAACAGCGCCTTGGCCGTGCCGGAGGAGCCGTAGGCTTCCTTCCAGCCCATCTTGCGGTACTGCTTGGCGATGACTTCGATCTCGCGGCGCGCGGCCAGTTCGGCCTGCTTCATCTGATGCGCGTCCACCACGCCGTCCGAGAAGAACTGGCGGCTGTAGCTGACGCAGCCCATGTAGAGCGAGGACATCAGGCCGGGCTCGTGCCCTTTGCCGATGATGACTTCGGTCGAGCCGCCGCCGATGTCGATGACCAGGCGCTTGTTGGGCGAGGGGGGCAGGGTGTGAACCACGCCGGAGAAGATCAGGCGGGCCTCTTCGCGGCCGGCGATGACTTCGATGGGAAAGCCCAGCGCGGCTTCGGCGCGCGGCAGGAAATCCCGGGTGTTTCGGGCGACGCGGAACGTATTGGTGGCGACGGCGCGGACCCGGTTGGGATGGAAGCTGCGCAGGCGGTCGCCGAAGCGCTCCAGCACGGCGATGGCTCTGTCGATGGCCTCGTCGCCCAGCCTCTTTTCGGAGTCCAGGCCGGCCGCAAGCCGGACGGTTTCCTTGAGGCGGTCGATCTGATAGATCTGGGGCGTACCGTCCTGTTGAACGATGCGTCCGATGGAGAGGCGGAAGCTGTTGGACCCGAGGTCCACCGCGGCCAGAAGTTGATCCATGCGGCTCGTAAATATTGTCTGAGAGGTGGCCCGATTATAGAGATCCCATGTGACAGCGCCCCCGCCCACGTTTTTTTTCTTATGGAACAGGGGTTTGCGGCATCTGATCCGCCTGCTATGCGTCCCGGTTTTGGCGTACGCTACGTATTTGCTGCTGTGTCATGGAACCGTCACTTTTTTGCAGTAAAACTCCACGCTCTCCCTACGTATGGAATCCGGTATGCCCTCACGCCCTCCTGCCGAGCCTTTGCTTCTGAACCGCGAGTTGTCGCTGCTGAAATTCAACGAACGCGTGCTGGCGATGGCGGAGAATCCCAAGACTCCCTTGCTGGAACGCCTGCGCTACGTCTGCATCGTCAGTTCCAACCTGGATGAGTTCTTCGAGATCCGGATTTCCAGCCTGAAGGAGCAGCAGCGCCAGTCGCCGAATCTGGTGGGGCCCGACGGCATGACGCCCGACCAGGCGTTCGACAATGTGCAGCAGGCGGTGCACGAACTGGTCAACCGCCAGTACAACCTGCTCAACGACGAGATCCTGCCGGCCATGCACGCCGAGGGCATTTCGTTGCACCACGCGTCCGAATGGAATCCGCAACAGCAGGAATGGGCGCGCGATGTCTTCAATCGCGACGTGATGCCGCTGCTGACCCCGATCGGACTGGATCCGGCGCATCCGTTTCCGCGGGTCTACAATAAGAGCCTGAATTTCATCGTGTCGCTGTCGGGCGCCGACGCCTTTGGCCGGCAGGCCTCGATCGCCGTGGTGCAGGCGCCGCGCGCCTTGCCGCGGCTGATCAAGATGCCGCAGGAGCTGTCGGGCCAGCCCGAGGGCTACATCCTGCTGACCTCGCTGCTGCGCGCCTTTGTCGGCGAGCTCTTCCCGGGCCTGGAAATGCTGGGCTGCTATCAGTGGCGGGTCACGCGCAACAGCGACCTGTTCGTGGACGAGGAAGAAGTCACCAACCTGCGCCACGCCTTGCAGGGTGAATTGTCGCAGCGCAACTTCGGCGCCGCCGTGCGCCTGGAGATCGACAAGCTGACGCCGGTCGAACTGGAACACTTCCTGCAGCGCGAGTTCTCGCTCAAGGCCGAGGACACGTACCGCGTGCCGGGGCCGGTGAACCTGTCGCGCCTGATGCAGCTGTGCAACTCGGATTCGCGCCCGGATCTGTTGTTCCCGGATTACCGCGCGCCCGTGCCGGCGCCGTTCGACCGCGTGGGCGACAAGCCGGCCGAACTGTTCGAGGCCGTGGCCGAGCAGGACCGCCTGCTGCACCATCCCTACCAGTCGTTCCAACCCGTCATCGACTTCCTGACCGCCGCCGCGCTGGATCCGGACGTCATGGCGATCAAGCAGACCATCTACCGCACCGGCGAGGACTCCGAGCTGATGAAGATCCTGCTGGCCGCCGCGCGCGCCGGCAAGGAAGTGACGGTGGTGGTGGAGCTGATGGCCCGCTTCGACGAGCAGACCAACATCAACTGGGCTTCCAAGCTGGAAGAGGTGGGGGCGCACGTCGTGTACGGCGTGGTGGCGCACAAGACGCACGCCAAGATGGCCGTGGTGTTGCGCCGCGAAAAAGGGCGGCTGCGCCGCTATGCTCACCTGGGCACCGGCAACTATCATCCGCGCACGGCGCGCCTGTACACCGACTTCGGCCTGCTGACCGCGGATCCGAAGCTGTGCGAGGACATGGACAAGGTGTTCGCGCAGCTGACCGGGCTGGGCGCGCGCCGTTCGCTCAAGGCGCTGATGCAGTCACCCTTCACCATGCACGACGGCATGGTGGCGCTGATCCGCGCCGAGGCCCGCGCGGCCAAGGCCGGCAAGCGTTCGCGCATCATGGCCAAGATGAACTCGCTCTTGGAAGAACAGATCATCGAAGAGCTTTACAAGGCCGGTCAGGCCGGCGTGAAGATCGACCTGATCGTGCGCGGCGTATGCGCATTGCGCGCCGGCGTGCCGGGGCTGTCGGAGAACATCCGGGTGCGTTCCATCGTCGGCCGCTTCCTGGAGCATTCGCGGGTCTTCTACTTCTACGCCGAGGGCGAAGAAACCGTGTACCTGTCGTCGGCCGACTGGATGGACCGCAACTTCTTCCGCCGGGTAGAGATCGCTTTCCCGATCTACGACAAGACCCTGAAGAAGCGCGTCATCGACGAAGCCTTCACCTACGCCCTGCGCGACAACCAGCTGGCCTGGCAGCAACTGCCCGACGGCGACTACACCCGCGTCAAGAGCCGTCGCGAGCCCTTCAACGTGCACCAGTACCTGATGCAGAAGCTGGGCGTGTAACGCCAGCCGCCCCGACCGGGGCGGTTTTCGAAGCAAGGCCTCCCATATGTTACGTCCCCTTTTTGGGATGGCGGTGTTCGAGGCAAATCCTCCCCAGATCCAGGCCGCGCGGATCCGGCTCCGCGCCGGTCCGCCACCGGCGCCCCCTGGGAGGGAGGCGCGCAGCGCCTCGGGGGGATCATGACTGTCACTATCCTGTCATGTGGGACTTCTATTATTCGAGGGTCGCTGAAAGACAGGCAGTTTTCCAAGCCTGCCAGACTCCTCCAACGAGCACAGAAGGAACCCTGATGTTCAAACGTGTCTTCAAACAAGTTTCCCTGGGCGTCGCGCTGAGCGCCGCCGTATTTGCCGTCCAGGCCGCCGACGTGACCGGCGCCGGCGCTTCGTTCCCGTACCCGATCTACGCCAAGTGGGCCTCCGACTACAAGGCCGCCACCAATAGCGCCGTCAACTACCAGTCCATCGGTTCGGGCGGCGGTCAGCAACAAATCATCGCCAAGACCGTCGATTTCGGCGCTTCGGACGATCCCATGAAGGCTGCCGATCTGGAAAAGAACGGCCTGCTGCAATTCCCGGCCGTCATCGGCGGCACGGTTGCCGTGGTGAACATCGACGGCGTCGAACCCGGCAAGCTGAAGCTGTCGGGCAAGGTCCTGGCCGATATCTTCCTGGGCAAGATCAAGAAGTGGGACGACGCTGCCATCAAGGCGCTGAACCCCGACCTGAAGCTGCCGGCCGCCGACATCATCGTCGTGCACCGCTCGGACGGCTCGGGCACCACCTTCGGCTGGACCAACTACCTGTCCAAGGTGTCGCCGGACTGGAAGTCGACCGTGGGCGAAGGCAAGGCCGTCAAGTGGCCCGTGGGTCAGGGCGGCAAGGGCAACGAAGGCGTCGCCGCCTACGTCGGCCAGCTGAAGAACTCGATCGGCTACGTGGAATACGCCTACGCCAAGCAGAACAAGCTGGCCTGGACGCAACTGCAGAACAAGGACGGCAAGTTCGTCCAGCCGGAACAGAAGGCGTTCGCAGCCGCGGCCGCCAACGCCGACTGGAAGAGCGCGCCGGGCATGGGCGTGGTCCTGACCGACGAGCCGGGCGCCGATTCCTGGCCCGTCACCGCCGCCACCTTCATCCTGGTCCACAAGTCGCAAGACAAGCCGGCGCAGGGCAAGGCCGTGCTGGAATTCTTCGACTGGGCCTTCAAGAACGGCGCCAAGTCGGCTGAAGCCATGGACTACGTGCCGCTGCCGGAAGCCGTGACCAAGGAAATCCGCGCCGCCTGGGGCGAAGTCAAGGCCGCCGACGGCAAGGCCGTCTGGCAATAAAGGCTTGAGCGCGAGGGAGGCCGGCTGACAATGCCAATCTCCATCGCGCGCAATCCACAGCGGCCGCCGCTGGCGTTCCGGATACGGGATGCTGGCGGCGGTCCGCCGCAAGACCTTCGAAGTTTCTCCCCTGGTTTCCTAAGGAAAGTCCATCCATGAGCGCGGTAATGGATAATAGTGTGCCGCTTTCGCCCAGCGTGGCGGACTCCGTGACTACCGGCACGCCTTCGCCTATGAAGCAAAACAAAAACGCGCTGATGGATGCGCTATTCAAGAACCTGACCCGCCTGTTCGCCTTCCTGGTGTTCATCCTGCTGGCGGCGATTCTTGTTTCCCTGATCTACGGCAGCCGCGAATCGCTGGCCAAGTATGGCCTGTCGTTCCTCTGGCTCAACGACTGGGATCCGGTCAATTCGAACTACGGCGCCGTGGTGCCCATCATCGGTACGCTGCTGACCTCGGCCATCGCCCTGATCATCGCCGTGCCCGTGTCCTTCGGCATCGCCATCTTCCTGACCGAACTGTCGCCCACCTGGCTGCGCCGCCCCCTGGGCACAGCGGTCGAAATGCTGGCGGCGATTCCGTCCATCATCTACGGCATGTGGGGCCTGTTCGTCTTCGTCCCCGTGTTCCAGCAGTATGTGCAGCCCTTCATGATCGCCACATTGGGCAGCCTGCCCGTGATCGGCGGCATCTTCGCGGGGCCGCCCTTCGGCATCGGCATCTTCACGGCCGGCCTGATCCTCTCGATCATGATCATCCCGTTCATCGCCGCGGTGATGCGCGACGTGTTCGAACTGGTGCCGGCGATGCTCAAGGAATCCGCCTACGGCCTGGGCAGCACGACCTGGGAAGTGATGTGGCGCGTGGTGCTGCCCTACACCAAGTCGGGCGTCATCGGCGGCATCATGCTGGGCCTGGGCCGCGCGCTTGGCGAAACCATGGCGGTGACCTTCGTCATCGGCAACGCCTTCAAGTGGTCCGGTTCGCTGTTCTCGCCGGGCAACTCGATCGCTTCGGCGCTGGCCAACGAATTCAATGAAGCGGGCGGCATACAGAAGTCGGCGCTGCTGGAACTGGGCCTGATCCTGTTCCTGATCACGACCATCGTGCTCGCGCTGGCCAAGATGCTGCTGGTTCGCTTGTCCGCCAGTGAAGGCAAGAAAACCTGACGCGCCGCGAGCACAAGGAAAAGATCATGGCTGTATCCGTACTCAATATGCAGAACGGCACCTATCGCCGGCGCCGCGTAGTCAACCGCATCATGCTGACCGTGTCGCTGGGCACCCTGGTGTTCGGGCTGTTCTGGCTGTTCTGGATCATTCTGACGCTGTTGATGAAGGGCGCGCCCGCGCTGTCGTACACGCTCTTCACCGAGATCACGCCGCCGCCCGGGCAGACCGGCGGTCTCATCAACGCCATCTTCGGCAGCGTGATGATGGCTGGCGTGGGCACGCTCATCGGCACGCCCGTCGGCATCCTGGCCGGCACCTACCTGGCCGAATACGGCCAGCGCGGCTGGCTGGCGCCGGCCACGCGCTTCCTGAACGACGTGCTGCTGTCGGCCCCGTCCATCATCATCGGCCTGTTCATCTACGCCGTGTACGTGGCCCAGGTGGGGCACTACTCGGGCTGGGCCGGCGCCATCGCGCTGTCCATCCTGGTGATTCCGGTGGTGGTGCGCACCACCGACAACATGCTGCTGCTGGTGCCCAACAGCCTGCGCGAAGCCGCTGCCGCGCTGGGCTGCCCCAAGTGGCGCATGATCACCATGGTGTGCTATCGCGCCGCCAAGACCGGCATCATCACCGGCGTGCTGCTGGCCATCGCCCGCATCTCGGGTGAAACCGCGCCGCTGCTGTTCACCGCGCTGTCGAACCAGTTCATGTCCTTGAACATGAACGGCCCGATGGCCAACCTGCCGGTCGTGATCTACCAGTACGCCGCCAGCCCCTTCAAGGACTGGAACAACCTGGCCTGGGCCGGCGCCACCCTGATTACGCTGCTGGTGCTGGGCATCAACATCATCGCCCGCAACATGTTCCGCAAGTAAAGATCGCTATGCCGGCGCGCCGGGCGCGCCGGAGCCAAGGGAAACCAAATGGAAAACACCGCTACCGCCGTCAAGAACAAGATCGAGGTCAAGAACCTGAACTTCTACTACGGCAAGTTCCATGCGATCCGCAATGTGAACATGTCGATCCAGGAGAAGAAGGTCACGGCCTTCATCGGCCCGTCGGGCTGCGGCAAGTCCACGCTGCTGCGCACCTTCAACCGCATGTTCGAGCTCTACCCCGGCCAGCGCGCCGAGGGCGAAATCATCCTGGACGGCGAAAACCTGCTGACGGCCAAGACCGACATCTCGCTGATCCGCGCCAAGGTCGGCATGGTGTTCCAGAAGCCCACGCCGTTCCCCATGAGCATCTACGACAACATCGCCTTCGGCGTGCGCTTGTTCGAGCGCCTGTCCAAGGGTGAAATGGACGAGCGCGTGGAATGGGCCCTGAGCAAGGCCGCGCTGTGGAACGAAGTGAAGGACAAGCTGCACCAGAGCGGCAACAGCCTGTCGGGCGGCCAGCAACAGCGCCTGTGCATCGCGCGCGGCGTGGCCATCAAGCCGGAAGTGCTGTTGCTGGACGAGCCGTGCTCGGCGCTGGACCCGATTTCGACCGCCAAGATCGAAGAGCTGATCGCCGAACTGAAGAACGACTACACCGTCGTCATCGTGACGCACAACATGCAGCAGGCCGCGCGCTGCTCGGACTACACCGCCTACATGTACCTGGGCGAGCTGATGGAATTCGGCCAGACCGACCAGATCTTCGTGAAGCCTTCGCGCAAGGAAACGGAAGACTACATCACGGGCCGCTTCGGCTGACCGTTGCGTTTCGGCTCTGCAAATGGCGGCGCGCTGTTCGGACAGCGCGCCGTTTTTCATTTGCTGTTACAGCAGCACCTGCTCGGAGCCCGCCGGGGCTGCTCCTGGACGTTGCCCGCATGGCGGCCGGGAATCAGCACCATGAACATCCTCGCCAGCGCGTAACAGCCCCGCAGGCCCAGCCGCATAGGCCAACCGGGCCGGGATCTGGTATAGTTGCCACCCTTCGGGGCGTAGCGCAGCCTGGTAGCGCATCTGCTTTGGGAGCAGAGGGTCGTGAGTTCGAATCCCACCGCCCCGACCAATGAAAAAAGGCCGTCAGCGACATGTCGCTGACGGCCTTTTGCCATTTCCGGGCTGACCCTCAGGTCAAGCGCAGCATCCGCCGCATCCTGTCCGTCAGCAGCTGCTTGATTGCATCATCCGGGAGGCGCATTGGACCCGGGTCCGTCAGCATCATGGCACTGAGCGTTCCCAGCAGCATCTGCATGGCGATCTGGATTTCCAATTCTGTGTCCACGCCCGCCTGGACCGGCATTTTTCGAGCCAAGGCCGGCACGAACAGGGCATGCATATGGCGATTCAAGATGACCAACGGACTCGATTCTCGTTCGGCCATCGAGAAATCCTGTAGCACGGCCTTGAAAGTCCCCTGGCTTTCGCGGCAGCCATCGACGTAAAAATCCACCATGGCTGCGACGATATCCGAGGCGGTGCCTTCGGTCCAGACGGCGTCTTGGCGGACAAGATTATCGGCTTGCGCTTTGCTTTCCGTGACGGCAGCGTCCAGGACTGCCGCAAGAAAGGTCTCTTTGTCCTGGAAACGGCCATAGAACGCGCCGATGGATGTGTCCGCGAGACGTATCACGTCACCAATCAGTACCAGGTCCAGGTTGGCGTGCCGTTCTATCAATTCGCGGCCGGCGCGGATCATCCTGGCCAGGGACTCCTCGCTGCGTAACTGACGGGGAGGGCGCGGAACGCCCGGTGATTGGGCGACCGGGCGAGCGGCTTTCCGCTCCCTGGAAGCGCGCGTTGTCTTGGTAGTTGTTTTCTGCGATGGAGGGGCTGCCATGACAACATCTATCCAAACCTGAAGTGCCACATTATGCCGTAGCAGATGCGCTCTCTTATCGATCAAGCGCCTGTTGCTGCCACGTCATAACGGGGAGGTTGTTTGCAGGACGAACGGCGGTCACAGGTGCTTGGCCCAGCACTGATCTCGGCCTAGGGAAACCTCGCGTTGAACGGCCTCAAGTACCTTCCAATAATAGAATTAGAATTCTAATTATTGTGTGACAACGAAATATGGCCGTGGGTTGGTCCTCCTGCCAGCTCTGCCGTATCCCACGGATCAGTCCGCGACTTGCGTGGATGCAACGGCAGGTCATGCGCACGGCGGCGATGCGGCATGGCGCGGCTCCTCGCATAGCGGCATTGGAGAAGAGAATCATGAGCGATTACATCTCAGGCAAGACCATCGTCATTACCGGGGCAGGCGGCGGCTTTGGACGCCAGGTCGCGCAGCAGGCCGCCGCCCGTGGCGCGCTGGTGACGTGCGGCGATATCGACGCGGACGCTGCGGCGGAAACCGTCGCGCGCATTACCGCGGCGGGCGGCCGGGCGCAGGCCCTAGCCGCGGATGTCCGCATTCTGGATGACCTGAGAGGCCTCGTCGGCGCCAGCGTGCAGCGCTATGGTTCGATCGACGTAATGCTCAACAATGCAGGCATCATGCCGCTGGCTTTTGTCGCGGATCACTCGCGTGCCTACGATGCCTGGATGCGTTGTATCGACATCAATATGAGGGGCGTGTTCAATGGCATGATTGCCGCCCACGATGCGATGATCTTTCAGGGGCGGGGCCACTTCATCAACATCTCGTCCATCTATGGGGACTTCCCCGCAGTGGGCGCGGCAATCTACGGCGCCACCAAAGCCGCAGTCAATTTCATGTCGGAAGCCGTGAGGACGGAGGCGCGCGGGAAGATCAAGGTTACGACCATCAGCCCCACCGGAGTGCCCAACACCGGACTTGGCGGGTCCGTAGCCAACCACGCTGCCGCCGTCGGGAGAGTCGGGAACAACATGGAGCAATTCATGGCAATGGTAAAGGGCCTGCAGGAAGGGGCCCTGCCGCCTGATCTCCGCGATCCGGAGAGCCTGTCGCATATGCCGGTGGAGCCTGACTCGATCGCCGACGCGATCCTGCTGGCCATCGATCAACCATGGGGCGTTTCGGTCAGCGACATGACGGTGCGCGCTTCGGCGGATTGCTTCGTGCTGTGATGGATCCGGGGTTTGTCGGCCAGGCGCCGCCAGCCTGCCAATTGATGGCGTGGGCGGGAACCTGAATCAGGCCGACCAATCTGCCACGAACTCATCACGAAACCGCCGTATCCAGTCCAGCCGCGTGGCAGCAAGCGCGCGGCCGCCATCCGTCTGCATGGTTCCCGCGATGCGTGCGAGCTTCAATTCGATGTGATCCAGCGCGTAGGCGCCGTCGTCCAGTTGCCGATGCATGCCCATAGGGTCGGTGGGGTGCGCAAGCGCCCGCCCCAGTTGCCCGCCGACATGGAACATGCGGGCCAGTCCCACCGGTCCAAGCGCATCCAGGCGGTCGGCATCCTGCACGATGCGGGCCTCGATGGTCCGGGGCGGGATGTTGGCGGAGTAGCTGTGGGCCTCGATGGCGTGATGGACGGCTGCGAGCTTGGTTGAGGGATAGCCGGCGGCCTGCAGCTCACGCACGGCCTCGTCAGCCGCCATGGTCGATGCGCGCGCCCGGTCGGGATGGTTCTTGGGCAGGTTGACAAGGTCATGCAGGTAACTGGCGGCCATGACCACCATGGCGTCGGCTTCGGGGTGGTGGGCCAGCATGCTGTTGGCGGCCTTCCATACGCGTTCCAGATGGCTCAGGTCATGGGCGCCGTCACCGGTATCCGCGCTCTGGGCGATCAGTATGAGCTGCGGCCGCAATGCCGCCAAATCTTCGCGCATCTTCATTTTCTTCCGCCAGCTTCGGGACCAGCGGAAAGTGTACACAGGACGTTTTCGGGCCGGGCGTTTTGCCGCGCGGCCCGCAGCGCGGCCTTAGCCGCCCTGCGCCTGCATCCGTGCCGCCGCCGTGGAGCAGATCCGGTACACCAGCGCCGACACCACGAAGCTGGCCGGCGCGGCCAGCGTCGCCGCGAAACCCTCCGTGTGCATCAGCGCCAGGCCGCAAATCGCGCCTGCGAACCAGCCGGCCAGGCCTGCGCGGTTGAATGCGGCCCCGCCATGTTGCGGCGCGGACTCCTGGTCGCCCAGAATGTGCACCAGGGCCACCGCCACCCACGACACCACGAAGATGCCCTGGTAGGCGAGCGCCTGCAGCAGATACGAGAACACGTCCAGCAGCATCAGCGCATACGTCACCGCGCCCACGATGACCGCCCACATCGCCTTGGGCCAGCGCATGCCCGGCCAGCGCGCGAAGAATGCCTGCATGTTGATGGTGGCCAGGTAGTAGTTGGCGGTGTTGATGCGGGTCTGCGTGATCCACACGAACAGCAATCCGCCCAGGCCCATCAGCTTGAGCAGCGCCAGCACCACCGACACCTCCGACAGCGCGGCGTCGCTGGGGATGGTGCTGACCAGATAGATGCCGGCCACGCCGTTGAGCAGGAAGGTCACCAGATAAAAGGGCATGCCGAAGTTGTAGCGGCTATGGTAGGTCTGGTCTTCGCGCTTGCCGAAGCGGGCATAGTCGAAGGTGAACATCATCAGGACCCATACGCCCATGTAGTACACGAAGGCGTCCCACCAACCGCCGGGGACCGGGCCTTCGGGCGGACCGAATGACAGCCAGGCATCGCTGTAGCCGTATTCCTGCGTCGCCATCACCACGGCCAGCAACAACCCCAGCAAATAGAAGGGCAGCAGCACGCCGTTGAACTTGTCGAGCCATGTTTGCACGCTGCCGAAGATCAACAGCACGCTGTAGATGACCACCACCAGCGCCACCAGCCAGTACGGCACGGCAGGATAAAGATGATGCGCGGCGACCGACATCACCGCGCCTTCGAACACCGCGTAGTAGATGGCGGTGGCGAAGAAGATCAGGGTGGCCAGCGCCGCGCCCGAGGTGCCGAAGAGCCGGCGCGAGAACAGCGCCACCGACAGGCCGCTGCGGATGGCGTAGCGGCTGATGACGCCGTTGATCAGCCCGTAGCTGATCACCGACAGCACCATGCCGATGATGGCGTTGCGGGCGCCGTATTTCAGCGCGAGCGTGGCGCCGACGACGATGTAGAACACGGCGCTGCACACGGCCCACCAGGCCATGGTGAGGGCGTAGCGGGGCATGCGGTCGCTGTCGGCGACGGCATGCAGCGAGTTGTCCGTCTCATCGGACGGTTTGCGTGGGGTCATGTTGGCCATGTCGGATCTCCTGGCGGGATCGGATGCTGCGGTTCGACTGCGGAACGGGCGCGGGTCGCCCACCGGCCTTGCCAGGGGGCAAGGCCGGGATATAAGAAAAACCGGGAGAAGAGCGCGGACCGGCCGCGCCCCGGGGATTAGCCGCTGAGCGCCTGATGCAGCCGCTCGAAGCGGGCGCGGTAGTCGCGCCTTGCGGCCACCGCCTGCTCCAGCGTCACCCGCTCGAAATGGGCGCTCTGGTTGGGCTGCATCTGACCGACCTTGTCCAGGTCGGCGCTGATGACCGTGCCTATCATGGCGTAGCCGCCGCCGGACACCGCATCGCGATGCAGGATGATGGGTTCCACGCCCGCAGGCACCTGGATGGAGCCGATGGGATAGCAGGCGTCGACGATGTTCGACGGATCGGCGCCCGCGCCGAAAGGTTGCTCGCGGGCGCGAAAGCGTAGCGGGCGGCCCTGCTTGTAGCGGTAGCCGATGCGATCGGCCTCGGAGGTCACGGTCCAGGCGTCTTCATAGAAAGTGGCGGCGGATTCTGGCTCCAGGCGGTGATCGTATAGACCCGGAAGCACGCGCAGCGTCTGCGTCTTGGGCGGGGCCTCGGCCAACGCGGCCGGCAGTTCGCGGCCCACGCGCGTGCGGATGGACGCCCGGCCCACCGCCAGCCGGTCGCCGGCCTGCAGCTTGCGGCCTTCGTGCCCGCCGATAGCGCCCAGCGCGTAGGTCGAGCGGCTGCCCAGGACCACAGGGACGTCGATGCCGCCCGCGACCGCCAGGCAGGCGCGGGCGCCGGCCTGCACGAAGTCGAACGACAGCCGGCTGCCGGCCTGCACCGCCAGCGCCACATTGCAGGCCTGCGCCACGCCGTCGATCTTGGGGATCATGCTGGCGCCCGTCACGGCAATCACGGCGGTGCGGTGGAACAACAGCTCCGGGCCGAGCAGCGTGCATTCCAGTACCGCGTCGCCGGCGGCATTGCCCACCAGCAGGTTGGCGGCGGCCAGCGCGTACTGATCGAGCGCGCCGGACGGCGGTATGCCCAGGTGGTAGTGGCCTAGGCGGCCCGTGTCCTGCACCGAAGTGGCCAGGCCGGGCTTGATGACTTCGATGATGGGATCGTTAGGCATGGAGCGTCTCCAGCAGTTGGGCGTTGCAGGCATCGGGCGCGCGCTGGAACTCGGCCAGCGAGAACGACACGGGCCGGATGCGCAGGTCGAAGCTGCCGGCCTCGACCTGCGCCGTGGCCTGGTCGTACTCGTCGCGGGTGATGGGCTTGAACTTCACGATGTCGCCCGGGCGGAAGAACACCATCGAATCGCGCAGATGCGCCTGGCGCTGGGCAGGTTCGAAGATGGGTGCTGGCGTGACGCCGAACATCTGGTAGCCGCCCGCGCCGCGTACCGAATAGATGCAGCCGAAGCAGCCGCCGTGTCCCACCGTGTGTTTGGGAGTATCGGTGCGGGGGCGCAGGTATTTGGGAACCTGCAACTGGCGCTCGCGTTCCACCATCTGGTACATGAAGGGCAACCCGGCCACGAAGCCCACCATGGACACGAACCAGGGCGAACCGGAGTGGGCGTCGATGAAGCCTTGCACCGAGTCGTGGCCGTTGATGCGGGCCGCGTACTCCAGGTCGGTGGATTCCGGATCCTGGTGCCTTTCGCGAAACCGCATCAGGGTCTCGTGGGTCCAGGGGTCGTTGTAGTACACCGGCACTTCGATGATGCGGGTGGCCAGCGTCAGGTTGGCCAGGTCTATGCCCGCCTCCAGTTCGCGCAGCAGGGCCAGCAGGGCGTCCGGCGCGATGCGGTCGGGGTCGTACCGTACTTGATAGGACGCGTTGGCCGGGCAGATCTCGGTCACGCCGTCGACCGCGCGTTCGCGCAGCGCCCGCGTGATCGCCATGCCCTTGAAGAAGGATTCCAGCGACATGTCCTCGCTGATCTCGACGAAGATGAACTCGTCGCCGCCATGGGTGTAGCGCAAGCTCATTGGTTTTCCTCCCGGTCCCTTTGCATCCAGGCTTCAAGATAATTGGTGTGGTAGCGGCCCGCCAGCACGTCCGCATCCTCCAGCAGTTCGCGGTGCAGGGCCAGCGTTGAATGCACGCCCGTCAGTTCCACTTCGTCGAGCGCGCGCGCCATGCGCGCCAGCGCCGCCGCGCGGCTCTCGTCCCAGACGATCAGCTTGGCCAGCAGCGAGTCATAGTAGGGCGGCACGGCGCAGCCCGGATACAGCATCGAGTCCACGCGCACGCCGGGCCCGCCGGGCCAGCGCACGTGTTCCACCCTGCCAGGGCTGGGCGCGAAGTTGCGCTTGGGGTCTTCGGCGTTGATGCGGCATTCGATCGCTGCGCCGCGGATGGCGATGTCCTGCTGGCGTAAGCGCAGGGGTTCGCCGTCGGCGATGCGCAGCATTTCGCGCACCAGGTCCACGCCCGTGATGGCTTCGGTGATGGGGTGTTCGACCTGGATGCGGGTGTTCATCTCGATGAAGTAGAACTCGCCGGCGCCGCGGCTGTCGTCATACAGATACTCCAGCGTGCCCGCTCCCCGGTACCCGACCGAGCGCGCCAGTTGCGCCGCCGATTCGCATAGTTTCTGCCGGGTGGCGGGGTTCAGGGCGGGTGAGGGCGCTTCTTCCAATACCTTCTGCCGGCGCCGTTGCAGGGAGCATTCGCGTTCATACAGGTGGACGGCGTTGCTGCCGTCGCCCAGAACCTGCACTTCGATGTGCCGCGCGCGCGGCAGATAGCGCTCCAGGTATACACCGGCTTCGCCGAAGGCCGCCTGCGCCTCGGCCTGGGCCTGCGGCATCTGCGCGCGCAGTTCGGCTTCGTCGCGCACCACGCGTATGCCGCGCCCGCCGCCGCCCGCGGCTGCCTTGATCATGAGCGGGTAGCCAATGATGGCGGCATGGGTCAGGGCTTCGTCCAGCGATGACAGCACGCCTTCGCTGCCAGGCACCGTCGGCACGCCGGCCGCCTGGGCGCAGGCGCGCGCCGCCGCCTTGTCGCCCATCGTGCGGATGGTGGCGGCATCGGGCCCGACGAAGATCAGGCCGGCGTCGCTCACGGCCTGCGCGAATGCCGCGTTTTCCGACAGGAAGCCGTAGCCGGGATGTACTGCCTGGGCGCCGGTGCTGCGGGCGGCCTCCAGCAGCGCTTCGGTGTTCAGATAGCTGCGCGTCGCGTGCGAGGGGCCGATGAGCACCGCTTCGTCGGCCATGCGCGTGGCCAGCGCGTCTCGGTCCGCTTCGCTGTATACGGCCACGGTGCGCATGCCCAGTTCGCGGGCGGCGCGGATGATGCGCAAGGCGATTTCGCCGCGGTTGGCCACCAGCACCTTGTGGATGTTGCGCGGCCGGTAGGGAAGATGGGTATCGGACATGGCGCGGCCTATCCCTCGATGCGCAGCAGGGGCTGTCCGGCTTCCACCGGTTCGCCGTCTTCCACCAGGATCTCGGCCACCACGCCGCCGGTGGGCGTTTCGATCTGGTTGAACTGCTTCATGACCTCGACGATGCCGATCACGGCGCCGGCGGCGACCGTGGCGCCCCGCTCCACGAAGGGGGCAGCGTCGGGGCTGGGGCGGCGGTAGAAGGTTCCGGGCAGGGGGCTGGGAATATCGTGCAACGGCATGGTTTTCTCCTTGGAATGTCGTTCGGGCGGCAGGGGGTCAGGGGCCGGTCACGCTGGGCGGCGCGATCCGGATACCGTGGGCTTCCAGCTTCTCGCGGGTGGCGCGCACCAGGGACAGGGCGCCGGGCGTGTCGCTGTGTATGCAGACGGAATCGAAGTCGATGGGGATGTCCTTGCCTTCGACCGTGCGCACGCGGCCCTCGGTGCAGGCGCGCAGCACTTTTTCGGCGACCTGGGCGGGGTCCAGCGGCTGGGTGTAGCGGGTGAAGACGATGGAGCCGCTGGCGTCGTAGTCGCGGTCGGCGTAGAACTCGCGCACCACGGGCTGGTTCAGTTCGCGCGCCAGACGGTAGGTGACCGAGCTTTCCATGCAGTACAGCGCCAGCGTGGGCTCCAGCTCCTGCAGCGTTTCGATCAAACGGCGCGACAAGGCTTCGTCGCGGGCGGCCTGCATGTACAGCGCGCCATGCGGCTTCACGTGCTGCAGGCGCAGTCCGTGCAGTCGGGCGAATTCGCGCAGCGCGCCCAGTTGATAGACGATGTCGTGCACCAGCGCTTCGGCGCTTTCGCGCATGTCCCGCCGGCCGAAGCCGACCAGGTCGCGAAAGCCGGGATGGGCGCCGATGCAGACGCCGTGTTCGCGGGCCTGCAACACCGTGCGGTTCATGATCCGAGGGTCGCCTGCATGGAATCCCGTGGCGATGTTGGCCGAACTGATCAAGGGCATGATCGCTTCGTCCACGCCGTCCCCGATGGTCCACGGGCCGAATCCTTCCCCCATGTCCGAGTTGAGGTCGATGCTGCGTTTGCTCATTGCCGGAGGCTCCTTGGCGTTGCTCGCCGCATTCGACGCGGCGTGTGACGTGAACATTAGCCAAGGCCGAGGGGGACAAAAAGATCTTTTTATTGATCGATCAATATTTGTTTTTTAGATAACTATCCGTCGAATTGGCAGCATCGTTCCGACGGTTTTCCTATGAAAAATAAGGGATACCCCTGATAAGACGCATCGGATCGCAGAGAGAATATTCAGATATTCTGGGGTAAAGATATCGATTAAAAAGATAAAACCGGACATGTCGATTACCCTACGTCAGCTCAAATACTTCATCGCCGCAGCCGAACTGGGCCAGATTTCGCAGGCGGCAATCCAGCTGGCGATATCCCAGTCGGCCATCACCAGCGCCATCCGCGAACTGGAGGAGACAGTGGGCACGGCGTTGTTCCTGCGGGGCGCCCACGGCGTGACGCTGACTCACAGCGGCCGCACCTTCTTGAACCACGCCTACAACATCCTGTCGTCGGTCGACGAGGCCCTGCGCATGCCGGCGACGGCGGAAGAGGTCTCGGGCCGCCTGTTGCTGGCGGCGTCCTATACGGTGATCGGCTACTTCCTGCCGTATCACCTGCAGCGGCTGTCTCAGCTGTATCCGCGCCTGGACATCCAGCTGCACGAACTGAACCGCAGCGCAATCGAGGAAGGCCTGATCGCAAACCGCTATGACATGGCGGTGCTGCTGACCTCGAACGTCGCCAATCCGGATCTGGCGGTGGAGCATTTCTTCGGCTCGCCGCGACGCCTGTGGCTGCCGGCCAGGCATCCCTTGCTTGCGGCGGACGCCGTTACCCTGGAGGACGTCTCGCGCGAACCCTTCATCATGCTGACCGTGGACGAGGCGGCCTACACCGCCTTGCGTTACTGGAACGAAACCGCCTTCAAGCCCGACGTGCGGCTGCGCACCTCATCCGTCGAGGCGGTGCGCAGCATGGTGGCCAACGGCAGCGGCGTGGCCCTGCTGTCGGACATGGTCTACCGGCCCTGGTCGCTGGAGGGGCGGCGGATTGAAACGGTACAGCTCAAGGACCCGATTCCGCCCATGAACGTCGGGTTGGCCTGGCGCCGGGGCGCGGAAGTGTCGCCCGCCATGCAGGCGGTGCGGGACTATTTCCGGCATGCGTACATGGCGCAGCGGGGCGGGGCGGGCTGAACGCGGACCGGCGCTACGCCCGCTTGCCGGGATGTATGCCCATGGTCTTCGCGATGACTTCCAGCATGATCTCGTTGGCGCCGCCGCCGATGGCCGTCTGCCTCAGGTCGCGATAGGCGCGAGAGATCCAGTTCTCGTTCATGACGCCCTGGCCGCCCCAGAACTGCAGGCATTCGTTGGGAATCTTCATGGACAGCTTGCCAGCGTAGTACTTCGCCATGGAGGCGAACTGGGCGATGTCCTGGCCGTCCAGGTATTGCTCGATGGCACGGTACAGCAGAGAGCGCAGTGCCTGGATCTCGGTCTGCATTTCGGCGAGCTTGTGGTAGACCACCTGATTGGACAGGATTGTGCCGCCGAACACTTGCCTCTGGCCGGCGTATTCGATGGTCTCTTCGATGGCCCGCTCCATCGACCGCATGCTGCGCGCCGCGACGAACATGCGTTCTTCCTGGAACTGCTCCATCTGGTAGATGAAGCCCATGTTCTCTTCGCCGATGCGGTTGCTGACTGGTACCCGCACGTCGTCGAAGAACAGTTCGGCCGTATCGGAGGCGCGCAGCACCAGCTTGTCCAGCTTGCGCGACACGCTGACGCCGGGAGTGTTCAATGGCACGATGATGAGCGATTTGTTCTTGTGCGGTCCGCCGTCCTGCGAGGTATTGCACAGCAGGCAGATCCAGTCGCCCTGCACGCCATTGGTGATCCACATCTTCGATCCGTTGATGACGTAGTCGTCGCCGTCGCGCCGCGCCCAGGTCTTTATCTGCGACACGTCCGAGCCTGCCGAGGCTTCGCTTACGCCGATGCAGCCGACCAGATCTCCCGCGATGGTGGGCGCCAGGTAGGCGCGCTTGAGCGCATCGCTGCCGTGATGCGCCAAGGCCGGAGTGCACATCGTGCTTTGCACGCCGATGGCCGAGGTCAGCCCGCTGGACCGGACTTCGCCCAGGGTCTCGGCGAAGACCATTTCGTAGCTGAAATCCAGCTCCATGCCACCATACTCGGCAGCCTTTCCTATGCCCAGCAGCCCGGCGGATCCGAAGGCCTTCATCACGCGGTGCGCAGGGAAAATCTGCTCGGCCTCCCACTCGTCCAGATAGGGGTCCAGGTGTTCGGCGATGATGCGGCGGGTGGTCCGTTCGAGTTCGCGATGCTCGTGGGTCAGGTGCATGGCTGTTTCCGGTTGGTTCAGTTGGCTGCCGGTGCGCCGGCGTCGGCTAGCGTGACGTGGCCGGCGATCAGCGCGACGCCGCCGGCATCTCTTACCCAGACGTCATATCTCCCTGGCGCATCGGCCACGCATTGGCCGCCTGCGGTGATGAGGCCGCCGGCATGCAGCGGCTTGAGAAAGCGGATGTCCAGGTCGAATCGTTCCAGCGCCGCGGCACCGAAGCTGCGCGCCAGCGATTGCCAGATCAGGTTGACCGACAGCGTGCCGTGGGCGATGGTGCCGCCCATGGGCGTGGCCGAGGCGAATGCCGGATCTACGTGCAGGGGATTGAAGTCGTTGGTCAGTTCGGCATAAAGATCGATGTCCGCCTGAGTGACCTTCATGGATACTTCTTCCAGTGTAGGCGTCATGGTGTGTCCTAGGCGGCCCAGATCAGATTCATTCGGCCGGTATAGAGGGGGCGTCCAGTTGCGCCCTCGCCAGCGACTTCAAGTCGTAGATAGCGACGTTCGCCCCGCATTTCCTTGTCCAGGCAGCGCACCGTGGAACGTACGCGTTCGCCAGAGCGCGGCAACCCTTGGACGCAAAGCGCTTGCCGCGCATGGATGTTGCCGGGCGGGCGCGGCGTCACCACGTTCAGGTAGGCGCGCATCATCAGCGCGACGGCCAGGCCGGCCTGCCTGGCCGGTGCGTCCTGCGCGTGCTGGCCGAACAGGCGTTCCCAGAGCGCCAGCAGCCTCGCGTCGAGCGGCTCTTCCCATTCGCCCAGCACGGAACCAGGGGTAAAGCTGTCATAGGTATACAGCGCGCTCATGGCGTCTCCGGTTCGGCAATCGGGAGCAGGTGGTCGCCGCGGGGCTCGAATCCGATCCGCACCCGCTGGCCGATGGCGAGCGGCGAGTTGGCGTCATTGCGGGTGTTGACCATCAAGCGGAATCCCTCGTCCAGGTCGACCAGGGCGATTACATAGGGCGCTTCGGCCTTGAAGGCCGCGTTCGGTGCACGATGCACCGTGGTATGGCTGAGCACGGTGCCCAGTCCGGCGGATTCGTTCCACTTCAGCTGCTGTCCGTGGCAATGAGTGCAGACACTGCGCGGAATGCGCTGCACCGCGCCGCATTCGCCGCAGGTCTGGTAGCGCAGCTTGCGGTCGCGGCAACCTTGCCAGAAAGGCTGCGTTTCCGCGGTGGGGCGTATGGAGGGCTTTTCCATTTCAGGCGGCTCCCAGGATGAGTGAGCAGTGGGCGGAAAGGATGCCGCCGTCTCCGTGCACGAAGGCCAGGTTGGCGCCATCCACCTGGCGGGCATCCGCCTGGCCGCGCAATTGATGGACGGCCTCGACCGCATGGAACATGCCGCCGGCCGCGCCGGAGTGGCCATAGGACAGCAGGCCGCCATGGGTATTGCAGGGCAGGGCGCCGCCCAGGCCCAACTGGCCTTGCAGGGCGGCGGGCCCGGCTTCGCCGCGCGCAAAGAATCCAATGGATTCAAGTTCGACCAGCAAGGTGATGGTGAACGAGTCGTAGATGAGAGCGACGTCGATGTCGGCGGGCTTCAGGCCGGCCGCCGCGAACGCGCGTGCCGACGAGGCCTTGCAGCCGAAATCGACCAGGCTGGGTGCGGACACGATATGTTCGTGCGTATGGCCCTGGCCCGCACCCAGGATCTCCACGGCACGGTGGCTGGTGTTGGTGGCAGGGCGGCGGCTGACCACCAGCGCCGCGCCGCCGTCGGAAACCAGGCAGCAGTCCAGCATGCGCAGTGGCGTGCTGATCTCGCGCGAGTTCAACACGTCCTCAATGGAGATCGGCTCGCGCTTGTGGGCCTTGGGATGCCGGCCGGCATGGCGGCGGTGCTCCACGGCGATTGCTGCCAGGTGCTCGGATGTCACACCGTAATCGTGCATGTAGCGTTGCGCAACCAGCGCATAGGAAGCGGGCACGCTGATGCCGAAGGGGCGCTCGAACTGCGGGTGGCCGACCTCGGCCAGCGCCGCCACCGCGCCGTCGCGGGACAGCCCCGTCAGACGGTTGTCGCCCGCGACGACCAGGACGTGGTTGCACTGGCCGCTGGCCACCAGGGCGGCCGCCTGCATGACCATGATGCAGGCGCTGGCGCCGCCGGCCTGTATCGCGGTGCAGAAGTTCGGATTCAGGCCCGCGTATTCGCAGAACACGGAACCGAGCATCAGGTGCGGCTCGGTAAAGGAATAGGCGCACAACACGCCGTCGATGTCGCCGGGGTCCAGGCCCGCGTCGCGTATCGCGCCGAATGCCGCTTCCGCGTGCAGGCCCATGCAACTGGAACCTGGCAGTTCGCCGACGCGCGTGTCGCAGGCGCCAGTGATGTAGGCGTTCATGCTCATGCGGCGCCGTCCTTGCCGGGCTTGGCGGACCAGTTGAATGCGAGGGGCTGCTTGTCCAGGAAGCGCGCCACGGCGTCGTCGTGGTAGACCGTGTGCAGAGCCAGCGCCTGGGCATGGGCCTCCAGTTCGGCCAGCGTGTTCTGGTCCAGGTTGAAGGAGCGGTTGAGTATGTTCTTCGACATGCCCAGCGCTTCGGTCGATGCGGCATGGAATCGGGCGGCAAGCGCCAATGCCTCGTCCAGCAGGGATTGCGGCGGGACGATGCGGTACAGGATGCCGAGGGCGCGCGCTTCTTCGGCGTCCACTTCGCGTGCCGAGAACACGAGTTCCTTGGCGCGCTGAAGACCGACGATGCGCGGCAACAGGAAAAAGCCGCCCAGGTCCGGCACTAGGCCGATGCGTCCGAAAACGGCACAGAACCGCGCGCCCGGCGTGCCCAGGATGAAATCGCAGGCCAATGCCAGATTGAAGCCCGCGCCAAAGGCGGGGCCGTCCACCGCGGCAATGACGGGCTTTTCCAGATTGACCAGCTCATGGAACCAGGTGTGCAGACGGCGTATGCGATCCCGGTCCTTGTACACAGGCCGTTTGGCCTCGGACAGCGATTTCAGATCGCCGCCCGCACAGAACACGCCCTGGGCGCCCGTGATGACCACGGCTTTGACCGTGTCGTCGTCGCGCGCTTGAAGCACGGCTTCGGCCAGGCTTTGGCGCACCTCGAGATCGAAGGCGTTGCGTCGTTCGGGACGGTTCAGGGTGATGAGGAGTGTCGCGCCGCGGCGCTCGCGCAGGACATAGTCGTTCATGGCTTGAATCCCAGGCTGTTGGCGATGATGTTCTTCTGGATCTCGCTGGTGCCTTCGCCGATGATGTAGACCAGCGCGTCGCGGTGGATGCGGCCGACCGGATACTCGCGCATGATGCCGGCGCCGCCGAAGATACGGATGGCTTGCTCGCTGACCGAAACGGCGGTTTCGCTGGCGACCAGCTTGACGCGCGCGGCCGTGGCCGCGTCCAGGGTTCCCTGATCCACGCGCCAGGCGCCGTAATAGACCAGCCAGCGGGCCGCTTCGATCTGCGCCGACATCTCGGCAAGCTTGTGGCCGATGGCCTGATACTGGCCGATGCGCTTGCCGGCCACCAGACGGTCGTTGGCGTAGGCGGTGGCGGCATCGAAGGCCGCGCGCGCCATGCCCAGGGCATTGGCCGCCACGCCGACCCGGTTTTCGCTGAGCGATTCCAGGATCAGCGGATACGTGCCTTCGGTTTCGCCGAGCAGGCAATCGTCGGGCACGAAGGCCTTGTCGATGTGGATAAGCGCCGTTTCCGACGCGCGTATCCCTTCCTTCTTGAGCTTGGAAATTTCGAAGCCAGGATTGGGCAGTTCGACGATGAACAGGCTGATCGAGTCAGGACGGAGGTCGGGACTGGTGCGCGCGGCTACCAGCAGGAAGTCGGCAAAGGGCGCATTCGTGATGTAAAGCTTGCTGCCATGCAGGCGCCAACCGCCTTCAACGCGTTCGGCCCGGGTCTTCATGGCGCGCACGTTGGAGCCGCCGTCCGGTTCGCTCAGGCCGAAGCCGGCCACTTTCCGGCCGGCCAGCGCGGGCGCCAGGAAACGCGCCTTCTGCGCCGGCGTGCCCGCTTTCCATATGGGCCAGATGCCCAGATGCGTATGGGCCGACCAGGTGGAGGCGAACGCCTGGGACAGGTAACTCAGCTCTTCGCGCACGATGCAGTCGCTGATTTTGTCCAGGCCGCTGCCGCCATCGGCTTCCGGATAACGCACGCCCAGCAGGCCCAGATCGCCCCAGCGTTCAAAGACGTGCTTCGGAAAGGTTTCCTGTTCTTCAGCATCGAAGACCAGGGGGGCGAGTTCATCCTGGCAAAGCCGCCGCACGGTATCGCGGACGGCTTCGTGTTCACTGGAAAACGCAAAGCTCAAGCTCACGGATATGCTCCTTTGTCTCCGCTGGCGATGCCCGTCACCCTTGGCGTGTCGGGCATCTTTAAATTCTTTATAGAGAATAATATTCTCGTTAAAAAATATAATAGCCAGCGTTCATTGATGCGTCAATCATCGGATCAGGCGGTTTTGTCCTTGACAAGCCGGAGGGTCAATCCTAGACTTTATTCGCTATAAAGATAAATATTCGCTATACAGAATAAAGGAGACAACATGAAGACCGGATTACCCCTGCTTCAATCCTCATTCTCGTCGCGGGCGGCCAGCCTGGCTGCGGCTGCCTTTATGGCTTTGGGCTCAGGGTCGGCCCGTGCCGAGCCTGTCTACCCGTCCAAACCGATAGAGGTGATCGTGGCGTCCTCGGCGGGCGGCATCCTGGACACTATCGCGCGCACGGCCGCGCACGGCATCGAACGCCTGGGCCAGCCTGCCGTGGTCAAGAACCTGCCGGGAGGCGGTGGCACCATCGGCACGCAGGCAGTGGCGCGCGCGCCGGGAGACGGCTACACCTTGGGGGCGGTAGCGACCAGCCACGCCATCAATCCCAGCATGTATTCCAAGCTGCAGTACGACACCGCGCGCGGATTCAGCAACATTACGCAAATGGTGGAGCTGACCAACTTCCTGGTCGCCAATCCTGCGGTCCCCGCGTCCAACCTCAAGGAGTTCATCGCGCTGGCAAAGTCCAAGCCAGGCACCCTGACATACGGCTCTGCGGGCGTCGGACAATCCAATCATCTTTCAGGCGAGTTGCTGCAGCAGGCCGCCGGCATCAAGCTGGTGCACGTGCCTTACCGGGGCAGCGCACAGGCGTTGACGGATCTGCTCGGCGGGTCGCTTTCGGTGATGTTCGTCGACGCGCTTTCGGCCGAACCCTATGTAAAGTCAGGAAAGCTGAAGCTGATCGCGATTACCGGATTGGAGCGGTCGCCGGCCTATCCCGACTATCCCACGCTGAATGAATCCGGCTTGCCGGGGTTCAACGGCAATACCTGGCTCGGCCTGGTTGCGCCTGCCGGCGTGCCCAAGAACATCGTCGACAAATTGCAGGGAGCGGTGCGCGCGGAGTTCGAGGATCCCGTCGTGCGCAAGCGTCTGCTGGGGCAGGGCGTCATTCCGGTAGCTTCCGCGCCGAAGGCTTTCAGCGAGTTCCTGGACGGCGAGATGAAGCGCTGGGACCAGGTCATCAAGACGGCGGGCATCGATGCGAACTGAAATGATGGAAGACATGAACATCGTGGGCGGCGCGTCACCGCAGGCGCTGGCAGGGGCGGCGCGCGCGGCCGCCGTGCTGGAGGCGCGCAGCGTGGCCATCGTGGGCGCTTCAGCCGATCCGGGGAAGATCGCCGGCCGACCTTTGGCCTACATGCTGTCGCGCGGCTTTGTCGGCAAACTGTTTCCGGTCAATCCGACGCGCGATCAGGTGCAGGGTCTCAAGAGCTATCCCTCGTTGGCCGCGATAGGTGAGCCGGTGGATCTGGCCATAGTCGGTACGCCGGCGGGGCTGGTCGAGGATGTGATCCGCGAGGGCGCGGCCGCCGGCGTCAAGGCGTTCGTCGTGTTTTCTTCGGGCTTTTCCGAAACGGGCGAAGAAGGCGCGGCGCTGCAACGCAGGCTGGGCGAACTAGCGCGGGCCCAAGGCGTCACGATACTCGGCCCCAACTGCCTGGGCGTGGCCAATAGCGCCACCGGACTCATTGCCTCGTTCACCACCGCACTGGAGGAAACGCCAATCAAGCAGGGCGGCTTCGCCTTCGTCAGCCAGAGTGGCGCGTTGGGCGCGTACTGGATGGACATCTGCCTGCGTTCTGGCCTGGGATTCAGCAAATGGATCACCACCGGCAATGAGTGCGACATGGATGCGGCGTCGGCCATTGCCTATCTTGCCGACGATCCGCAGACGCGCGTCATCGGACTTTACGTCGAGGATATCCGCGATTCCCTGGCGTTCCGACGGGCGCTGCTGCGCGCGGCGGCAGCCGGGAAGCCGGTCATCGCGATCAAGGCGGGCCGCTCGCAGGCGGGCGCGGCGGCGGCTGCTTCGCATACGGGAGCGCTGGCCGGCGACGATGCCCTGTATGACGCCTGCCTGCGTCAGCATGGCGCGCTGCGGGTGGATTCGCTGGGCCAGATGATGGATGTGGCCCGGCTGTTCCTGTTCGACAGCGTGCCGCAGGGCAAGCGCTTGGCCGTCATGTCCGTGTCGGGAGGCGCGGGCGTGCTCATCGCGGACGAAGCCGAACGCTGGGCGCTGGAGCTGCCCGCGCTTGCGCCGCAGACGGCCCAGGCGCTGGCGCCGGTGTTGCCTTCCTTCGTCAAGGCGGCCAATCCGCTGGACCTGACCGGCAATGTGGTGCAGGACACCGCCAGCATTTCAAGGGCGCTGGAGGCCGTGGCGCGAGACCCGGGCAACGACGCCATCGTGCTGTTCGTTGGCCTGATGCACAGCATCGCCACGGCGTTCACCGACGCCATCGCCCAGGCGCGCCAGCGTACCCATCGTCCCATCGTGGTGATCTGGATCGGCGCCAAGGAAGAGTCGGTGAGTGTGCTGGAGCAGGCGCGCATACCCGTGTTCCGCGATATCCCGCCCGCGGTTGCAGCCCTGGGCGCTGCTGTGCGTCTGAATGGCTTGCGCCATGCGGCGCTGACGGCGCCGGCGTTGCCGGCACCCCGGTGCGATGCGATGCCGGCCGCTAGTATCGCGTTTCTGCTTGAGTGGGACAGCAAGGCGCTATTGCGCGAACTCGGAACCGCCGGCATCCCCGACGGCGTGCTGGTGGACGGCGATATGCCCGACCGCTTGCCCGCGCCCTTGGCTTACCCCGTCGTCGCCAAGCTGCAGGCCAGTACTGTCCTGCACAAGAGCGACATAGGCGGCGTGGTGCTCGGCATCATGGACGACGAGCAATTGCGAGCAGCCCTGCTGCGCCTGCGCGCAATCGCCAGCGACAGGGGCATCGACGCGAGGGGCATCCTGCTCGAATCCATGCAGCGCTTCGACCACGAATTGCTGCTGGGCCTACGCCGCGACGTCCGATTCGGCCCCACCTTGACGCTGGGCCGCGGCGGGGTGGAAGTGGAGCTGGATCCCGACGTGGTCTGCCGTTTGCTGCCGCTGGACGCTCAAGGCATCCGGGAAATGATCGAGGGCCTGCGCTCGGCCAAGCTGCTGCAGGGGTTTCGGGGGCGCGGCGCCGTTGACCTGCCAGCTCTGGCTCGGCAGATTGCGGGGTTGTGCGAAGCATTCCTGGCGCGGCCGGACCTGGCGGAAATCGAGATCAATCCGCTGGCAGTGGGCGAGGGGCAGGCCTGGGTGCTCGATGCGGTCGTGAGCAGGTTCGAATGACGGCATCCTCGCACCATGTGCTGGTTCACGACGCCGCTGGCGTCCGTACGCTGATCCTGGACCGTGCGGCCAAGGCCAACGCCCTGAACGTGGAAATGCTCGACGTGTTGCGGCGCGCGATTGAAAGCGCCCCGGCCGCAGGGATTGGGCTGATCGTTCTCCGCAGCGCTTCGCCCTCCCTGTTCTGTGCCGGCGGCGATATCGAGGAGTTCGTCCGCAGTGCGGCGTTGTTGCAAGCGCAGGGGCAGGGCCTGCGTGAACTGATGGCCGCCATGGCGCGCTCTCCGGCTCCCGTCCTGGCTGTCGCCCGAGGCAAGGCGGCGGGGGCCGGCGTCATCCTGCTGGCGCTGACGGACATCGTCATTGCCTCGGCGGACCTCACGCTCGCGTGCCCGGAAATCGCTTTCAACATGTACCCCGTCATGGTCCAGACCGCGCTGGAAACCAAGATCAGCGGCGCGCGGGCCCGCCAGTTGTGCCTCAGCGGCCAACTGCTGAAGGCCGAGCCCGCCCGCGACCTGGGACTGGTGACCGATGTGTTGCCGACCGAGGACTTCGAGCGGCTTTCCGCCGAGCGCCTGGCGTTCTACATCGCGCGCCGCGAGGCGCTGGTCATTGCCCGCAAGGCGCGTTTGTTGCGGGAGCCGCCCGATTGCGCCGTCGGACGCATCGAAGCGCTAGAGCCCCTGATGCACGAAAACTTCGCCAGGCCCGGCGTGCAGGAAACCATACGCGGCTATCTTTCCAGCATGCGCGCCAGGCGCTCCGGTTGATATGCCCGCCGGGTTTGTGCGGGCAGGCGCTCTATGCCACAATTTTTGCTCTTTTCTATCCAGAGAAATTCTCTGTCTTCAGAATGACGACCGAACAACCGGAAAAACTCGTAGGTGCTCTCGTGGGCGGATTACGCGTCCTGCGCTACCTGAGCGCCGCGCCCTCGGGCGTGGGGGTCACCCGCGTGGCGCGCGACCTGCAACTCAATTCCAGCACTTGCTACAACTTCCTCAAGACGCTGGTATATGAAGGCTTGGTGTCGTTCGATGAAGCCACGAAAACCTATTCCATCGCGTTGGGGCTGGTCGAGCTCGCCAAGGGCGCGCTGGAGCAGGGATCCTACGTGCGGCTGGTGCATCCGCATTTGCGCGATATCGCGCGCAGCCACGGCGTGACTGCGACGCTCTGGCAGCGCACGTCCAATGAGCGCGTAGTGCTGGTGGACCGTGCCGACACCGACAGTTCGGTGCGCGTGCACATGAGCGTGGGCCAGCGACTGCCCATGTACATCGCGGCGCTGGGCCGCTGCATGGCGGCCCATTCCGGGCTGGATGACAAGGAATTGCGGCAACGTTTCGACAACCTGAGGTGGGACGACAAGCCGCCTTTCAAGGACTATATGGAAGGCGTGCGCGAGGCCCGTGAAAAGGGTTACGCGGTGGACGCCGGCAACTACGTCAAAGGCGTCAGCACGGTTTCCGCCGCGGTGCTCGACGAATTCGGCAAAGCCGCCATGGCCATCAGCGCCGTTGGCTTCAGCGCCCAGGTTTCGGGCGAGGCGCTCGAGCGCCTGGGCGTTGACCTGCGCGACCGCGCCGCGCTGATCTCCCGCGCACTCTCGGGCGGCCGCGCCTGATTCCCCACCGCTGACGCCACGCTGCCCGTGTCGCCGTGCGGGCAGCGCGGCCGCTGCCCCTTCCAGCGCGGGAAAACTCCCTGAAAAACCCGATTGACGTTCTCGAGAACCTTTGCTTATGATTCATCTAACCGTACGGTTAGTAAATTAACTGACCGATAACTTATATGTAACAGCATGGCGCCAAGGCAGGCGGCGTGGAATCAAAAATAGCGGTTGTTACGAGGAGGCAATGGTGGCTAGCGCCAACAAAGAGCAGTTGCTGGACGCATACCGGCGCATGTTGCGCATCCGGCTGGCCGAGCTCAGGCTCGGACGCTTGTTCGCGGACGGGGAGGTGCCCGGCTTCATCCATCTGAGCATCGGCCAGGAGGCCGTCGCCGCTGCGATGGGTATGGTGCTGCGGGCGGACGATACCGTCGCCTCGACCCACCGTGGCCATGGTCATGCCCTGGCCAAGGGCATCGACATCGAAGATTTCTTCCTGGAGCTGATGGCGCGCGAAGAGGGTATCTGCAAGGGCCGTGGCGGTTCGATGCATGTCGCCAACCTGTCCATCGGCATGCTGGGCGCCAACGCCATCGTCGGCGCCAGCATACCGATAGCCCTGGGCAGCGCACTGGCCCATCAGGTGCAGAAAAAGGACTGCGTGGCGGTGGCCTTCTTTGGCGACGGCGCCATGGCCGAAGGCGTGCTGCATGAAAGCCTCAACCTGGCTGCGCTGTGGCGCCTGCCGTTGCTGTTCCTGTGCGAGAACAATGGTTGGGCCGAGTTTTCTCCCACCCACAAACAGTTCGTGGCGCCGCTGGACAAGCTATCGGCCGCCTTTTCCATACCCCACGAAAAAATCGACGGCAACGACGTGTTGGGGGTGGCCGACGCCGCCAGCGCGGCCGTGGCGCGCATACGCGCCGGTGAAGGTCCGCGGGTGCTGGAGTGCATCACTCACCGTTGGCGCGGCCACTATGAAGGGGATCCCCAGAAGTACCGCCCTTCCGAAGAGATCGAGGGCCTGGGCGAGCATGATCCGGTAGCGCGCTTCGAAGCGGTGCTGGATCAGAACGGGGTCGCCAAGGCGCAGCGCGAACAGGCGTTCGAGGAGGTCCAGGCCCAGGTCGAACGCGCGGTCGAACGCGCGCGCATGGGGCGCCAGCCCGTGTGGGAGGACGCGCGCAATGATGTCTACACCATGAACGAGGCGAACTGAGATGGCTGAACTACGTTTTGCCCATGCCATCAACCGCGCGTTGGCCGAGTGCATGGAGGAGGATCCCACGGTGTTCCTGTTCGGCGAAGACATCGCCGAAGCCGGAGGGCCGTTCGGCGTCACGCGCGGGCTGCATGCCCGTTTTGGCCCGGACCGCATCCGCGATACGCCGATTTCCGAAGCCGCCATGGCCAACGCGGCAGTGGGAGCGGCTCTGTCCGGTCTGCGTCCCGTGCTTGAAATCATGTTCATGGACTTCATGACGCTGACCATGGACGCGCTGGTCAACCAGGCGGCCAAGGCTCGCTACATGTTTGGCGGGCAGGCCAGTGTGCCCATGGTGGTGCGGACCCCGCATGGCGGCGGCATCAGCGCGGGGCCGCAGCATTCCCAATGCCTGGAAGCATGGTTTGCCCACATTCCGGGCCTGAGAGTGGTGTGCCCCAGCAACCCCGCCGATGCTTATGGCCTGCTGAAGTCAGCCATTCGCGATCCGGACCCGGTGGTGTTCGTGGAGAACAAGGCCTTGTATGCCCTCAAGGGCGAGGTGGCCGATGATGCCGGACCGATACCGCTGGGCCGGGCCCGGGTTGCACGCCCGGGCCGAGACCTGACCGTGGTGAGCTACGGCGCGACCGTGCACAAGGCCTTGCGGGCCGCCGAGGCCCTGGTTGCCGATGGCATCGAGGCCGAGGTGCTGGATCTGCGCAGCATCCAGCCCTGGGACGAACAGGCGGTGCTGGCATCGCTCGAACGCACCCACCGGCTGCTCATCGTGCACGAAGCCGTGGAGGCATTCGGGGTCGGCGCCGAGATCGCTGCACGAATGGCGGACATAGGTTTTGACGAACTCGACGCGCCCATCGCTCGTGTCGCGGCGCCCTTCGTTCCGGTGCCATTCGCTCCATCGCTCGAAGAACAGTACCAGCCCCAAGAGGCCGATGTCATAGCCGCCGCGCGCAAGCTCTGCGCGTGAACCCAGGAGACAGCATGAACGAACCCAGCATTCTTGCCGAAGTCCGCAATCGCGTCGGCATCATCACCATCAATCGGCCGAAGGTGCACAACGCGCTGGACATTCCAACCTTGATCGAACTGGAGCGGGCTTTCGCCGCATTGGAAGCCAGCGACGACTGCCGCGTCATCGTCATCACGGGCGCCGGCGATAAGTCCTTTGTGGCGGGAGGCGACCTGGCCGACCTGAATTCACGCCAGGGGCTGGCGCACTACCAGGAGTTCGCCGAGGATATCCATCGCGTGTTCCGGCGCATCGAAGTCAGCGACAAGCCGACGATCGCTGCGGTCAACGGCTGGGCGTTGGGCGGCGGCACCGAGCTGCTCCTGGCCATGGACCTGCGCATCCTGGCCGATAGCGCCATGATTGCGCTGACCGAGATAAACCTGGGCCTGTTCCCGGGGGCGGGCGGTACGCAGCGCATCATCCGGCAGGTCGCGCCTTGCCTGGCCAAGGAGCTGATGTTCACGGGCGGGCGCATCAGCGCCGCCGATGCGGTGCGCATGGGCCTGGCCAACCGCGCAGTTCCGAAAGACGAACTCATGGCGCAGACTCTGGCGCTGGCGGAGCAGATAGCAGGCAAGTCGCCGCTGGTGTTGAAGCTGCTCAAGCGCACGCTGCGCGACGGCGCCGACATGCCCCTGGCCAATGCGCTGGCGCACGAGCAAGCCATGATAGGCCTGGTGCTGGACACGCGCGACGCGCATGAGGGCATCGGTGCATTCCTTGAAAAGCGCGAAGCGCGCTTCGCGGGGCAATAGCCCATGGGCGCGCTGAATGACCTGCTGATGCCCAAGCTCGGCCTGACCATGACCGAGGGCATGTTGATCGAATGGAGCGTGGCCGCTGGCGACCAGGTCAAGGCTGGCGATCCCTTGTTCGTGGTGGAGACCGACAAGGTCGCCAACGAAATCGCGGCGGAGGCAGACGGGCAGATTGGCGAGATCCTGGTGCAGGCGGGCGAAACCGTTCCCGTCGGCGCTGTGGTCGCGCGTTGGACGGGCCCGGGCCAGCGGGCGGAGCAGGAACCCGGCCTTGCTGCCGGGGAGGAGGCAACCGTCATGACCAAGCCGGCCGTGCCGGCGTGCGTCGAGCCGGCGCCAGTCGTGGGCGGCCGCATCGTGGCCACGCCGCTGGCGCGGCGCCTGGCCCGTGAACTGGACGTGGATCTGGCGAAGGTCGGCGGCACGGGGCCTGGCGGACGCATCAAGGCGGCCGATGTGCGCCAGGCGGGAGCGCCGGCGGCGCTGGCGAAGAGCGCCGACGAACTGACGGTTGCGGCAAAGGACGTCGGCCAGCGAGTCACCGCCAGCGGGCTGGTGCAGTCCATGGCCCGCCGCATGACGCAAGCCAAGCAGGTACCTCATTTCTATCTCTCGGCCGAAGCGGAAGTCAGCGAGCTGCTCGCCTTGCGCGGCCGGTTGAATGGCCAAGCTGACGCACCCCGGTTGACCT
This sequence comes from Achromobacter aegrifaciens, assembly GCF_902859965.1. Taxonomy (NCBI): domain Bacteria; kingdom Pseudomonadati; phylum Pseudomonadota; class Betaproteobacteria; order Burkholderiales; family Alcaligenaceae; genus Achromobacter; species Achromobacter aegrifaciens. The sequence goes on along the minus strand of NZ_CADIKO010000006.1, from coordinate 63,487 downwards.
TGAACCACTTCGTCATCGCCGCGGTGGCGCGGGCGCTCGAGGCCTTGCCGCAACAGAACCGCATCTGGAACGACGACCATATCGTGCAGTTCCAGGCCATTGACGTCGGTGTGGCGGTCACGACCGAGCGCGGGCTGATGGCGCCCGTCCTGCACGGGCTGGCAGGCGCCACGCTGGACGGCATCGCACGGCAGTCGGATGCATTGCTCGAACGCGTGCGCTCGGGCAATGCCACCCGTGAGGACATGATTGGCGGCGCCATCTCGATTTCCAACGCGGGCATGTTCAACGTCACATACATGACGCCCATCATCAACCCGCCCCAGTCGGCCATCCTGGGCGTGGGCAGCATTCGCGAGATATTCCGGCCCGACTCGCAAGGCGCGCCCGCGCTGCGGCGCGAAATGGGCTTGGTGCTGGCAGCGGACCATAGGCTGCACGACGGTGCGGGCGCACTGAAATTCCTCAATCACGTCATCGAATTGCTGCAGGACCCCTACCGGCTGCTGCGTACCCATACTCAAGGATAGATCACATGGACTTTTCGCTTTCGGACGAGCAGAAGCTGATAGTCGAGACCGCGCGCCGCATTGGTGAAACGTATGGCGTGGAATACTGGTACGAACAGGACCGCAAGAACGCGTTCCCCCAGGCGTGCTGGCAAGCCATTTGCGAGGCCGGCCTGGCAGGCGCGGCGCTGCCCGAGGAGCATGGCGGATCCGGCCTGGGCATGGTGGAGTTGGCGCTCATCGTCGAGGAACTTTCCGCAGGCGGCGGCGGTTCGACGCTGGGCCAGCTATTCATGATCAATCCCATCTTCGGCGGCGTGCCGATTTCCAGGTTCGGCAGCGAGCAGATGAAGCGCGAACTGCTGCCCGGCCTGACCAGCGGCAAGATCAACTTCTGCATGGCGCTTACCGAACCCGATGCCGGCACCAACACGCTGGCCATGAAGAGCTTCGCCGCTGCCCAGCCCGATGGCAGCTGGCGCCTGGATGGACGGAAGATCTGGATCACCGCCGTGGATGCCGCGCAGAAGATGCTGGTCGTGGCGCGCACTGCCAAACCCGTCGAAGGGGCGCGGCCAACGGACGGTATCTCCATGTTCATGATCGACGTTGAACGCGAGGGCCTGAGTTACTCGGCCATCGAGAAGGTGGGCACCCAGACGCTCAGCGCATGTTCGGTGTTCTTCGACAATGTCCGCATCGAAGCACATGAACTGGTGGGCACGCTGGACAAGGGCTTTCGCGAATTGCTGGACGTGCTCAATACCGAGCGCATCGTGACGACTGCCAGCCTGGTCGGCGCGGGCAGGTTGGCGGAGCGCCTGGCGGTGCAGTACGCGAACGACCGCAAGGTGTTTGGCGGCAAGCCCATCAGTGCCTACCAGGGTCTGCAATTCCCCCTGGCGCAATCGCATGCGGAACTGCAGTGCGCGCGGCTCATGAACCTGAACGCGGCCTCGCTGTGCGACCAGGGCTTGCCCTATGGCACCGAGGCCAACATTGCCAAGCTGATAGGCTCCCAGGCTGCCAGCCATGCCATCGAACGCAGCATGCAGACGATGGGCGGCATGGGCTATGCGCGTGAATTCCATGTGGAGCGCTTGTGGCGCGACGCCAGGCTGTTCAAGTTCGCGCCAGTGTCGGAAGAAATGATCCTGAACTACATCGCCATACACGATCTCGGCATGCCGAAGTCATACTGAAGCGCCAGAATCGAGATGCGGGACCGGCCCAGGCCGCCACCCGCGCCGAGCCGCCATCCAAGGGAGACCCACCATGCTCAATCTGAGCGCAGCCATCGCCTATCACGCCCGGCGCACCCCCGATCGCGCCGCCATCATCTATCGCGATGAAGCCATCAGCTATGCCGACTTCCATGAACGCATCCGCCAGGCGGCGGCGTTGCTTCAGTCGCATGGCATAGGCCGCAACGACGTGGTGGCGCTCTTCATGAAGAACAGCGCCGCCTTCCTGGAACTGGCGTTTGCGGCCAGCTACCTGGGCGCGGTGTTCCTTCCCATCAACTACCGGCTGGCGGCGCCCGAGGCCGCCTACATTCTTGCCGACGCCCGAGCCAGGCTGCTTTTCGTGGACGAGGAGTTCGCGGAGGTGGCGGCCCTGGAAGTGCCGAAGGTAGTGCTGAACGCGGAGGGCCAGGCCGATTCGCGCAGTCTTGGCAAGCCAGGGCGGGAAGTGCCAGAACCGGCCGCCATGGCACAGGACGACCTGGTCCGGCTGATGTACACGTCCGGCACCACCTCGCGCCCGAAGGGCGTGATGCATACCTACGGCAACCTCCACTGGAAATCGATCGACCATGTGATCGCGCTGGGCCTGACGCACCAGGAGCGCCTGCTGGTGGTGGGCCCGCTTTATCACGTCGGCGCCTTCGACCTGCCAGGTATCGCGGTGCTGTGGGTGGGCGGCACGCTGTGCGTGCACCGAGAGTTCGACCCGGAAGCGGTGCTTGCTTCCATCGAGCGCCATGGCCTCACCTGCGGCTGGATGGCCCCTGTCATGTTGAGCCGCGTGCTGGCCGTGCAGCACCCCGAACGGTACTCCCTCGATACCTTCGGCTGGTGCATTGCCGGAGGCGAAAAGACGCCGGAATCCCGCATCCGAGACTTCACCCGCGTGTTTACCCGGGGACGCTTTATTGATGGCTTCGGCATGACGGAAACCTGCAGCGGCGACACGCTCATGGAACCCGGCCGTGAGCTCGAGAAGATAGGTTCAACCGGGCGTGCATTGCCGCATGTGGAGATCCGCATTGCGGACAATGAGGGCCGCTGGTTGTCCGCCGGAGAGAAAGGCGAGATCTGCGTGCGCGGGCCCAAGGTGACCAAGGGCTACTGGAACGCACCCGAGAAAACCGCTGAAGCTTTCTTCGGAGATTGGCTGCGCAGCGGGGACGTGGGCTACCTGGACGATGAGGGATTCCTGTTCGTCACCGACAGGACCAAGGACATGATCCTGACTGGCGCGGAGAACGTGGCCTCCAGCGAAGTCGAGGCCGTGCTCTACGAAATGCCGCAGATCGCCGAAGCCGCGGTCATCGGCGTGCACGACGAGCAGTGGGGCGAGCGGATCACTGCGGTGGTGGTGCTCAACCCCGGGCACACGCTGACGCTGGAAGAGCTGGACCGGCATTGCCGCAAGCGCGTGGCCAACTTCAAGGTGCCCCGGGAATTGAAGGTGGTGGAGGAACTGCCGCGCAATCCTTCCGGCAAGGTCCTCAAGCGCGTGCTACGCGATCGCTACAACGGCTGACACGCGGCAAACACATAAGAAAGCAGGGGAGAAGACATGAGTTTGGCCAGAAAATTCGCGGCGTTTTCGACGGGTCTGACCGTCGACAGCCTTCCTGAACCCGTGGTGGAAAAGGTCCGCGCCTGCGTGCTCAATGGTTACGGCATTGCATTGGGCTCGCATCCCACGCCGTTCTTCCGCGTGGCCGAGCGGGCCGTCCTGGCGATGGACGGTGAACGTCCCGGCGGCGCCACGCTGCTTGGCAGCGGCCGCCGCAGCACGGTGGCGGGTGCGGCGCTTGCCAATGCCGCGCTGTTCCATGGCAGGGCGCAGGAAGATACCTGCGGCGTGGCACATTTCGGCGCCATCCTGCTGCCGCTCCTGACAGCGCTGGTGGAGCACGGCGAAGGGGCCATGGAGGATTTCCTGCCCGCATTGGTGGCAGGCTATGAGATCGGCGGCGCATTGGAATCTGCCTATTCGGCCCGGACGACCGCCGCAGGCTTGCGCGCTTCGCCGCTGTACGGCACGGTCGCCGCCGCGGCTGCCGTTGCCCGGTTATGGCGCTTGTCCGAGGAGCGCACTGCGGCGGCGTTGTCCAACGCCGCCTCGTTCACAGGCGGCATCCTGCAGTCTTTCGGCGATGGCACCGACGAATGGCGCTACCAGGTTGGAATGGCCGGGCGCAACGGGCTGGCGGCGGCGACGCTGGCGGCCCATGGTTCCGTATCCGCGGACGGCGCCTTCGAGGGCAAGTCCGGCTTCGCACGTGCCTTCGTCAGGGCCGAATGCGATGTCGCTGCCATAGCCGGCGGCTTGGGCAAGGACTGGTCGCTGCTCAAGGTGACTTTCAAGCCATACCCCGTCTGCGCACTCAACCAGACGCCGGTCCGCGCCTGCCTGCGGCTGCGGGACCTGCTGGGCACGCGCGGCAGCGCCCTGAGGACCCTGCGCGTATACCTGAACCCTACGGTCGTGGGCTATGCGGGCATGGACAAGGAGGGACCGTTCCAGAGCATTTCCGGAACGCTCATGAGCACGCAGTTCTGCGTTGCCACGACCTTGCTGCATGGAACGCCAACCATCGCGCATATGGCGCAATTTGGCGACACGGCCGTGGCAAGCCTGATCCCGCGGATCCGGCTGCATGCCGACGATGCTCTCGGCTTGCTGGCCTGCCGCCTCGAAGCGGAACTGGAGGGTGAGAGCGAACCTCTGATAGTGCGGCTGGACACCGACCACACGGAATACAGCTACGACCGGACCCGGGTGTCCGCGCTGATACGCGGCATCGGCGAAGAGACCGGTGTGGCGCAGCGCGCCTATGACCATATCGAACGTTTCGCGGCCGAACTGCCACAGGCGGAAATGGCAGACGTCCTTGCCGCCTTCAAAGAGATCCAGACGGCCCGCTGAGAGGCCAGTGGATGGCGCTTCGAGAATTCGGGGCGCGTCACTACAACGTGCAAGAACCTAGGAGGAGACGACATGTCCTGGTACAGGAAATCCACGCCTGCGTGGTTGGCGGCCGCCGTGGCGGCCTTGGTTTCGGGGGCCGCGTTGGCGGCGGATACGGTCAAGATCGGCATGACCTCGGCCTTGACCGGCCCCTATAGCGAGTTTGGCGAAGGCAACCGGCGCGCCGTCGAGCTCGCCGTCGAACAATGGAACGCCAAAGGCGGCATCAACGGCAAGAAGATCGAGATTGCGATGCTGCTGGATGACCAGCTGAATCCGGACCGCGCGGTGCAGAACATGCGCGCCATTCTGGACAACAAGGATATTGTCGGCATCATCGGTCCGGCGGGCAGCGGACCGACCCTGGCTGTGATCGACATGGCCCAGGCCGACGGCCGCCCCTACATGAACCCCATCGCGCAGACGCCGGTCGTGACCTATGCGGGCGAGAAGACCGGAGAAAAGCCGCGGCCCAATGTGTTTTCGTTCGCGCTGCAGAACGACATCGAGGCCGTGGCCATGGGCGAATACCTGGCCAAGCGCTTCAAGCGCATCGGCATCGTGCACGAAAGCACGGCCTACGGCGTGACCGGAGTCGATTACCTGTCTGCCTCCATAGGCAAGAACGGCGGCGCCAAGCCTGTCGCGACGGACTCCTATAACCAGGGTGCGCAGGACATGACCGCGCAGGTGGCGCGCATGAAGCGCGCCAACGTCGATGCGATCGCCGCCATCGGCCTGGGCAAGGACCTGGCCGTGCTGCGCAGGACCATGGCGCGGCTGAACGTGAACGTGCCGCTGGTCGCCTCCAATGGCGCCTTGGGGCAACCCTACCAGGAGGGCGCGGGCGATCTGACCCTGGGCACCCTGGGCACGATGATCGGCGCGTTCGGCAATCCCATGCGTCCGGCGGCGGCGGACTTCGCCAAGGCCTACAAGGCGAAGTACGGCGCCGACCGCTGGTGGGGCAACGACCCGGAGAATCCGCAGCTGTTCATGGCGATCTCGGTGTCCAACGGCTACGACGCGGCCAATGTGCTGTTCGAAGGCATACGCCAGGCCAACTCCACCGATCCCAAGGCCATTATCGCGGCGATCGAATCGATCAAGGACTTCCAGGGCGTCAACACCACCTACAACTTCTCGAAGAGCCGTCATCACGGCATCGAGACGGATGGCGTCAAGGTGTTCGAGTACGTGAAGAAGGACGACAAGGTCCGGCTGCAGCCGGTCGCCCAGTAACTGGCACGTCGCGCGTCCGGCGCCATGAGGCGCTGGGCCGCGCCCGTCTGTATGGATGATGGTGATATGGATTTCTTTATCCAAATGATCGTGTCAGGCCTGAGCGTCGGCGCCGCCTATGCGTTGATCGGCCTGGGCCTGAACCTGACGTTCTGGACCACGCGCGTGCTCAATTTCGGACAGGGTTCGGTGTTGATGGCGGGGGCGATGCTGACGGCCGTCATGGTCGGCGCCGGGGTCAACGTGTTCCTGGCGGTGGGCGTGTCGCTGCTGGCCACGGCCTTCATCCTGTGGGTGGTCGAGGTGGTCGGCGTGCGGCCCACGCGGCGCATTGCCGGCAGCATGGGGTGGGTGGTCTCCACCCTCGGCATAGGCATCTTCCTGCAGGGTGTGGCGAGCTGGCTGTTCGGGACACAGGCTGTGGCGTTTCCGGACGTGCTCTTCAGCAGCACCGACACGGTGGAGTTCATGGGTGCCTACATTTCGCTGCAGTACATCGCCGTGTTCGTCATCAGTGTGATGATCGTCGGCCTGATGGAGCTGTTCCTGCGCCATTCCATCTGGGGTTACGGCGTGCGCGCGGTCGCGCACGATCGCGACCTGGCGTCGCTCATGGGCATACCGGTCTACCGCGTGGTGGTCTTCTCGTTTCTGGTGAGCGGCGTGCTGGCTGGCATCGCCGGCATCCTGGTGTCGCAGGTGTCGGGAACGGTGGATCCGAATTTTGGCCTGCATCTGCTGATCCTGGCATTTGTCGCCGCGGTCATGGGCGGCATGGGCAGCGCGTTCGGCTCCCTGGTGGGCGGGCTGATCCTCGGCATCCTGGAGAAGCTGGTGGGGGGCTACGTCTCGCCCGCCGCGGCCGAGGTCGTGGCTTTCGTGCTTTTGATAGGCGTGTTGACGATCCGGCCGCAGGGCCTGTTCGGCAAGCGTGAAACCGTGAAGGTGTGAGGACGATGAAACAGCTGGGGAAAATCCTGTCGAACTCCTGGACGCTGGGCGTGCTGGCCGTGGCGCTGGCGATAGGCGCCGGCCATGTCGCCACTGGCACGGTGCAGATGTGGAGTTTCGTCATCATCAACATCCTGCTCGCCCAGGGCATCAATCTGCTGACCGGCATCAGCGGGCAGATCTCGCTGGGCCATGCCGGATTCTTCGCCATCGGCGCATATGCCAGCGCGATCGCGATGAAGTCCTGGGGAGTGCCGTTTCCGGTGGCGCTGTTCCTGGCAACCTTCGGGGCGGCCGCAGTCGGCCTGCTGCTGGCGGGCCCGGCGGGCCGCGTGCGCGAGTTCTACCTGGCGATGATGTCGCTGGGTTTCGGCTTGATCGTCTACGAGCTGGCGCGCGAACTGCGCGGCGTGACGGGAGGAGTGATGGGCATGCGGGGCATACCTTCGTCGCAGATCGGCACCTTGCAGATCTTCGGTTGGACCATCGATACCGTGGCCTATTTCCGCATCCTGTTGGCAGTGTTGCTGGTGGTCATGCTGATGCTGCGCAACTTCGTCAAAAGCCATTTCGGCAGGGCATTCTATGCCGTGCACGTCAGCGAAATCGCGGCGGGATCGCTGGGCATCTCCCAGGCTGCCGTCAAGCGCGCGGCCTATGCGATCAGCGGCGGCCTGGCCGGCCTGGCTGGCGGTTTCTATGCGCACATGATCGGCTACCTGACGCCGGAAAGCTTTGGCCTGATGCGGTCCATCGAGATCCTGGTGATGTCGATCGTGGGCGGGCTGGGTTCGCTGGCAGGCCAGGTGTATGGGGCGGTGCTGTTCACCTACTTGCCGCAGAAGCTCCAGGCCTTCAATGACTATCAGTACATCGTCTACGGCCTGATCCTGGTGTTCATCTTCACTTTGCTGCCCAAAGGGCTTGCGGGCCTGCTGCGCACGCAGACGCGCTACAGCAAGTTCGACCAGTTGCGCCTCGCGGCGCCGGTCGAGGCTGAGCCGCCTTTGTCGCAGCGGCAGGCCGCCGCGGGCGCCGAAAGGCAGCAAGCGCTGGTGCGGGTTGAAGACGTGGTCATGGAATTCTCGGGCCTGCGCGCGCTGGCGGGCGTGTCGCTCGAGCTGCGCGCCGGCAGCATCACCGCGCTGGTCGGGCCCAATGGTTCCGGCAAGAGCACCCTGGTCAATGTCATCAGCGGCATCTATGCGCCGACCTCGGGGCGCATTTTGTACAAGGGCCGGGACATCGCGGGCTGGCCCTCGTACAAGGTTGCGCAGGCGGGCATTACCCGTACCTTCCAGGATCCGCGCAACGTGCCCAGCTTTACCGTGCGCGAGAACATCCTGATGGGAGCCCATCGGCGCTATCGGCATGGCGCGCTGGCCGCGGCGTTCAACACCCCAGGCGCGAGGCGCGAAGAGGGCGCATTGCTGCGCCAGGTCGAAGCCTTGATGCAGGCGGCCGGGCTGGCCGGCCATGCGGACGCCATCATGAGCGAACTGCCCTATGGCATCCAGCGCCTGGCCGAGGTCGCCCGCGCCCTGGCCAGCGATCCGGAGCTGCTGCTGCTGGATGAGCCTGCCGCCGGCCTGTCGGAGGTGGAGTCGGAACACCTTATCAGGCTGGTCCGCCTGGCGCGTGACCATGGCGTGGCCATCATGATCATTGATCACCACATGGATTTCCTGGCCGAACTGGTTGAGGAGGTGGTGGTGTTCGAAGCCGGCGAGGAAATCTATCGGGGCGACATGGACGGCATGCGCGCCGACCAGGCCGTGATCCAGGCCTATCTTGGCGTTGAGGAGCCCGTCCATGCTTGAAGTCCGCAATCTGCAGGTAAGTTACGGTGCAATCGACGCCGTGCGCGGTGTCAGCCTGACCGCGCGCCCCGATGGCATCACCGCCTTGATCGGTGCCAACGGCGCCGGCAAATCGTCGCTGATGCGGGCGATATCCGGAGTCACGCCGATCAAAGGCGGGCAGATCCTGCTGGATGGAGAAGACATATCCCGCTTGCCGCCGCATGAACGCGCGCGGCGAGGGCTGGCTCATGCCATGGAGGGTCGGCGCATCTTCCACCAGCACACCGTCGAGGAAAATCTGATCACAGCCTGGCATTTCCGCAAACCAAAGGGAAACTTCAAGGTCGCCGTGGAACAGGTGTACGGCAATTTCCCGGTCCTGGCGCAACGCCGAACGGCGAAGGCTGGGACCCTTAGCGGGGGCCAGCAGCAGATGCTGATCCTGTCCATGGCCACTTTGCACGAACCACGTTGCGTGTTGCTGGACGAGCCCTCCCTGGGACTGGCGCCCATTGTTGTGGCGCAGATCTTCGATTTCATCAAGCAGTACTGCGCGCAGGGCGGCCGCGTGGTGCTGCTCAGCGAGCAGATGGCCAGCCTGGCGCTCAGGGTGGCGGATTTCGGCTATGTGCTCAAACACGGCAAGACAGTCTTCGAGGGCACGCGCGACGTGCTGACGGGCAGCGCCGGCGCTGAGCTTTCCAGCGCCTATCTGGGCGCGGGCAGAACGGAATAGGCAGACATGCAGACGGAAAAGAAGGACAGGCCGCCCACGGGCGGGAGTATCGATACCGAGCTGCTGGTGTTGGGCGGTGGGCCGGGCGGCTATACAGCAGCCTTCCGCGCCGCTGACCTGGGGCTGTCGGTGACGTTGGTCGAAGATCGGCCCGGCCTCGGAGGCGTATGCCTGAATGTGGGCTGCATTCCCTCCAAGGCGCTGTTGCACGCAGCCCGCGCCCTGGAAGAGACGCGCGGCCTGCACGAGCTGGGCATCGAATTCGGCGAGCCCCGCATCCGTCTGGACAAGCTGCGACAGTGGAAAGAAGCGCTGGTCGCCAAGCTGAACGGCGGACTGGCGGGCCTGGCCCGACGGCGCAAGGTCCGTGTCGTGCACGGAAGGGGGCAATTTGCAGGACCCAACACCCTGGAGGTCGCCGGCGGCCCCTCTGTGCACTTTCGCCAGGCCATCATTGCAGTGGGTTCGCACCCCGTGCGCCTGCCGGACTGGCCGGAAGATCCGCGCATCATGGATTCGAGCGGCGCCCTGGCGCTGGCGGATGTGCCCAGGCGCCTGCTGGTGGTGGGCGGGGGCATCATTGGCATGGAACTGGCGACGGTGTACGCGGCGCTGGGCGTCCGCGTCACAGTGGTGGAGCTGACCGACGGTCTTTTGCCGGGATGCGACCGCGACCTGGTGCAGCCCCTGGCGCAGCGGGTGGCGGGCCGCTATGAGGCCATCCTGACGGGGACGCGGGTGGTGTCGGCCAGCGCCCGGGAGGATGGGGTGCACGTCGTGTTCAGCGGGCCGCAAGACGCCGGACCCCAGGTGTATGATGCCGTCTTGGTTGCGGCCGGCCGCCGGCCCAACGGGGCCAGGATCGGCGCGGATCGGGCGGGAGTCCATGTGGATGAACGCGGCTTCATACCCGTCGATGAGCGCCAGCGTACCAATGTCTCCCATATTCTTGCCATAGGCGACGTCGTCGGCGAACCGATGCTGGCGCACAAGGCGGCCTACGAGGGCAAGGTGGCGGCCGAGATCGCGGCGGGCAAGAAAGCTGCCAACGATGCCAAGGTCATTCCCGCGGTCGCTTACACGGATCCGGAAGTGGCTTGGGTAGGTTTGACCGAGACAGCCGCGCGCCTCAATGGCGTGGCGTTCGAGTCGGCCAGCTTTCCGTGGGCCGCCAGCGGCCGAGCGCTGAGCCTGGGGCGCGGCGAAGGACTCACCAAGATCCTGGTCGATCCGCAGACCCGCGCCTTGCTGGGGGTAGGCATGGTGGGGCCGCAGGCGGGCGACCTGATCGCCGAGGCGGCGCTGGCCATCGAGATGGGGGCGGAGCCCGGCGACATTGCGCTCACCATACACCCGCACCCGACCTTGTCGGAGACGCTGGCATTCGCGGCCGAGGCATACGAGGGGACGCTCACCGAGTTGTTCCTCTCCGGGAAAAAAAGTTAAATATGCGGCCGGTCCACGCAATTCACCGGGAGGGTTTGATCAGTGGCAACATGGAATAATTCGGTGCCCACGCACAAGGCGATGCACCAATTGAAGCGCGAAGCGCTGTTGCGCCAGGCGATTGCCGCATTCAACCAGAAAGGGTTCCACGCCACTTCGCTGGGAGACATCGCGACCAGCCTGGGCGTTACCAAGGCGGCGCTCTACCACTATTTTCCGAACAAGCACGCCCTGCTGTACGAGGCGTTCGCCGAGGCTTTGAGAGTAGGCTTCGAGGCCATCGAAGCGGCGGAACGCCATGGCGGCACCGGCCTGGAAAAGCTGCAGCTGGCGTTGCGCGAGTACCTGGAGGTGACGCTCAGCGAAATGAGCCGCTGCGTCATCATCACCGAGGAACACGCGCTAGAGCCCGATGACCGCGCCGAGATCGTCAAGCAGCGCGACCGCTTTGAGGCCAAGCTGCGCGCCTTCGTGCGCGAAGGGATGGAGGACGGCAGCATCATCCAGTGCGATCCCAAGCTGGCTATCTTTTCCATTTTTGGCGCGGTGAACTGGGTGCCGAAGTGGTATTCGGACGCGGGTGAATGGAACAACAAGCAGTTGGCCAAGGGCATGTCCGAACTGCTGTGCCGCTCCATCGCCAGCAAGCCGCCCGAGGCGTTCGCACCCGACATCGGCAAGATGCAGGTGGAATAGGCGCACCGCAGGGCGAAAATTTACGTTCTAATCTCGGTCTATCCAGCAAGCGCAAATACGCCGGCCGCCCCTGCGCGGCCCGCCAGACCGGGGAAAATAGAATGAGAACATCCTTGCTTTTCGTGGCCGCCCTTGTGACGGGCTGCGCCAGCGGTTCCAGCGACCTGCTGACCGAATCGAAGGTGGCCGCCATCAAGCTCAACGTCACCACCTACGAAGAGATGGTCCGGGACTACGGCCCGCCCCGGTCGCAGGGCGTCGGTCGCGATGGGCTGACGACGGCCACCTGGTTCTATTTCGACAATAGCGCCTACGGCGCGATGGACAACCAGCAGACGCTGACCGTGATCTTCAACAAGGACCGCACGGTGAAGGACTACGTGAACGCATCCGCCGGGTCCGGCAAGAGCCGCTAGGCCGCGCAGGGGCTTCGGCCCAGGTGTTCAGAGCACCAGCTTCAGTCCGATGGCGAACATGGCCGCGGCGACGCAGCCGTCCAGCACCCGCCACGCATCGGGATTGGCGAAGATGGGCCGCAGCAGGCGCGCGCCATAGCCCAGCGCAAAGAAGAAGGCGAAGGACGCCGTGATCGCGCCCAGCGCGAAGGCGGTCTTGTGGCCGTCGTACTGGCTGGAGACCGAACCCAGCAGCACCACGGTGTCCAGGTACACGTGCGGATTGAGCCAGGTCAGGGCCAGGCAGGTCGCCAGCGCGGCGGCGCGTCCGGCGGTCTGGGTGGATGAGGGCTTGAGGCTGTCGTGGCGGGCGCGCAGCGCCGATATGAGGCTGCGCGCGGCGTAGACGAACAGGAATAGCGCGCCGCCGTAGCGCAGGGCGGGTTCCAGCCAGGGCAGTGCGCCCACGGCCAACCCGAAGCCGGCCACGCCGGCGCTGATCAGGATGGCGTCGGACAGGGCGCAGGTCAGGCAGACGGCAAAGACATGTTCCTGGCGCAGGCCTTGGCGCAGGACGAAAGCGTTTTGCGCGCCGATCGCCATGATGAGGCTCAGGCCGAGCAGGAATCCGGGAATGTAGGCGGTGGTCATCGATACCCTTCAGCGAAGGGCGACAGACTAGCCTTTGAGGTCGGATTAGGAAAACTAATTATCCTAATCCTTATTTAGTAATCCTAACTCAGCCGTACACGTCTCGGTGGCCAGGGAGGGCCGGCAATGGCGGCACGGAGCCGGCTTGGCCCGATGCCGCCCGAAGCGAAGCGATGCTTTCAGCTGCCGCCCTGGTCGGCAGCGCGCAGGATGCCGTACAGCTTGTCCTTCAGGTGCAGTTTTTCTTTTTTGAGCACTTCAACCTCGTTGCCCGACGCCGGCTGGATGCCGGCCTCCATGTTCTTGATTTCCTGGTCCAGGTCATTGTGACGCTGGAACAGCGCGGAGAAATGCGCGTTTTCGGATTTCAGTTGGGTAATGAGGTGGCGGTATTCAGGGAACATAGGGGCCTCTTTAAAGAACCGGTTGATGGGCACTGCGGGAAACCGGGGAACCTGATGATCCATAAAGCTTTCGATTCCATGACACGCCAACCCCGCGCCGTTGTCAACCATCCGGGTGCTTGCAGTCCGTCCGAGAATTGATGTCGCGCAAGGCGCTGGCAGGGGCGTCATTCTGTCGTGCCTGATCACGTTTTATTACATGAAGATCCGTCCCCGGCGATAAACTCGCTTCCCCGTGGTCTGCCATAAATTTGAAATGAATCAGCGCGCGTCCATCCTTCGCCAAGTCTTACAGCTTTTCAAGCAGGACGGGAGGATCCATCCGGGTACGGGCATGATGAGCGGCGTGATCGCGCTGTTCCTGGCGATCCTGGCGGTCCTGGGCGTCCTGGCGTTCCACTTCCCCGCCTACCTCACCACCCCGGAGCTGCGCAGCTTCTACAACGTGGACGCGATGCGGGCCCTGCTGTTCACCGCGCTGCTGATTTCGGGCAGCATCGCGCTGGCCAATACCGTGCTGGGCCGCCAGCGCTGGCTGAACATCGCGGCCTTCGTGCTGGTCTGCGGCGCAGTGGCGGCGGGGGGCAGCAACGTGGTGGTGACCATGTCCAATACGGGCAATCATCCCTATCTGGGGCTGGATTGGTTCATCCTGGACCTGCTGGCGTCCAGCACGGTTTTCATCATTTTCGAGAAGCTGTTCCCGCTGTACCCGGGCCAGCCGGTGTTCCGCGGCGAATGGCAGGTGGACATGAAGCACTTCCTGTTCAACCACCTGTCGGTGGGGGCGGTGCTGCTGTGCATCAACTTCTTCGTGCACCGGCTGTTTTCCTGGGCGGCCTACGAACCGCTGCAGCAGGCCATCGTGTCGCTGCCTTACCTGGCAGAGCTGTTCCTGGCCGTGCTGGTGGCGGATCTGGTGCAGTACGCGGCGCACCGCGCCTATCACGAGGTGCCGTTCCTGTGGCGCATCCACGCGGTGCACCACAGTACCCGTACCCTGGACTGGCTGGCCGGTTCGCGCCTGCACATCGTCGAATTGCTGATCACGCGGGTCGCGGTGCTGGGCGTGCTGTTCGCGCTGGGCTTTTCCAAGCCGGTGCTGGACGCCTACATCATCATCGTCGGCTTCCAGGCGGTGCTGATCCATTCCAACGTGAGGCTGCCCTGGGGCTGGCTGCGCTACATCATTGTGACGCCGGACTTCCACCATTGGCACCATTCCTCGGATACCGAGGCCATCGACCGCAACTACGCCGCCCACTTCTCGTTCATCGATTACGCGTTCGGCACGGCGGTGCGCGGCGTGAGCAAGCGCCTGCCCGAGAACTACGGGATCCTGGATAACGACATGCCAGGCACGTTCCTGGCGCAGCAGGCCTACCCTTTCGCCCGCAAGAAATGAAGCTGCGGCGCGCCCGATGCGCGCCGCAGTGGAAGTCAGAGCCAGCCGGCCATGCGCCCGGGCGCGGCCGGCGGGGACCTTACCTGCTGCCCTTGACGGTGGAGTAGGCCGCCATCAGGTTGCGGTAGTCGGGGATGTGGTTGGAGAACAGCGTCCCCAGGCCTTCGATGTCGTTGCGCCAGTCGCGGTGCAGTTCGCAGGCCACGCCGAACCAGCTCATCAGCTGTGCGCCGGCCTGTTCCATGCGGCTCCAGGCGGCATTGCGGGTCACTTCGTTGAAGGTGCCGGACGCGTCGGTCACGACGAACACGTCAAAGCCTTCCTCCAGGGCCGACAGCGCCGGGAAGGCCACGCAGACCTCGGTGACGACGCCGGCGATGATCAACTGCTTCTTGCCGGTGGCCTTGACGGCCTTGACGAAGTCTTCGTTGTCCCAGGCGTTGATGTTGCCCGGGCGGGCGATGTAGGGCGCCTTGGGGAATTTGTCTTTCAGCTCCTGGACCAGCGGGCCGTTGGGGCCGTCTTCGAAGCTGGTGGTCAGGATGGTGGGCAGCTTGAAGTATTCGGCCAGGTCGGCCAGCGCCAGGACGTTGTTCTTGAACTGGTCGGGCTGGAAGTCCCGGACCAGGGACAGCAGGCCCACCTGGTGGTCGACCAGCAGCACCGCGGCCTGGGTCTTATCGAGTTTCACATAGGGCTTGGTCATTGCGTACTCCATGAGGGAATTGCGCGCCCTGCGGCGCGCGGGAAACCGGGCGGACTCAACGCTGCGAGTCGAGCTGTTCGCCCTTCTTGATGACTTCCTGGGCCCGGTTGTAGCTTTCGATCAGCAACTGATAGGGCGGGAAGATCTTGGTATAGACCTCGGCCCACTTGGCCGCGTCTTCGCGGTGCCAGGTCTTTTGCAGTTCCGCCGCGACGGCGCCCGTGTCCATGGGCACGACGCCGGCCTGCACCACGCGCGCCAGCGTGATTTCCTGGGCCATCTTGCTGTAGGTGCCCGAGGCGTCGACCACCACGAAGACCTTGTAGCCCTCGGCCACCGCGCTGATGGCGGGGAACGCCATGCAGACGCTGGTGATGGTGCCGGCAATGATCAGGGTCTTGCGGCCGGTTGCCTTGACCGCGGCAACGAATTCAGGGTTGTCCCAGGCATTGATTTCGCCTTTGCGCGCGACATATTTCGCGTGCGGGGCGTTTTCATGGATTTCAGGAATCAGCGGGCCATTGGGGCCCTGCGGCACGGAAGCGGTGGTGATGACGGGCAGCTTCGCCAGGGTGGCCATCGAGGCCAGCGCGCCGGCCAGCGAGCGCAGCTCGGTCATCGGCATGTCGGCAACCGTCTGGAACAGGCCGCTCTGGTGATCGATCAGCAGCATGACGGCATCGTTGGGATCGATGACGGGGCGCTGGCCATTGAAGTTGGCGGGGACGCTCATGGTGTGCTCCTGTTGACGTGGGGCTAACCATGCTAGGAGCAACGCTGGCCGCTGGGTAGGCGGGAGAAATGGGTTTCTGCGTCCCATTCGTCGGACGCTGCGGGCGGCCCCGAAGCTACTTCAGGGTGGGCACCTTGTGGCGCACCTGCGTGTCGTGTTCGCGCTTGGCCACTTCCTGGTACTCCGAACTGAGGAAGTCCAGCAGCTCGCGCACGCCGGGCAGCAGGCCGCGGCGCGACGGAAAGATGGCGTGCACGCTGCCGGCTTCCGGCTGCCAGGGGGCGCCTACGTCCACCAGGGTGCCCGCGTCCAGTTCCTCGCGGATCATCAGCAGGGGCAGGGAGACCACGCCCACGCCGCGCAAGGCGGCCTGCTTCAGCGCCAGCATGTCGTCCGTCACCAGGCGAGGCGTGAACGGCACGACGATGCGCGCGCCGTCCGGCCCGTCCAGCCGCCAATGGGATTCGCGCTGTTCCGTACCCAGGGCCAGCGTGGGCAGTTCGCTCAGGGCGTGCGGATCCGCAGGCAGCTTGATGCTGAGCGCCAGCGCCGGGCTGGCCACCAGGCACTGGCAGCTCATGCCCAGCGGTTTCATGATGAGGTCGCTGCTCTCGATGGGACCGAAGCGCACGCGCACCGCGATGTCGAAGCCCTCGCGCAGCACGTCCACGGGGCGGCTGAAGCTCTTCAGGTAGACGTGGACCTTGGGGCAGCGGACCATGAAGCGGGCCACCAGGTCGCCCAGGAAGTAGTAGATCAGCGCGGGCGGCGCGCTCATGCGTATGGTGCCTTGCGGTTCGGCGCGGGTGCGGTCGATGACTTCCTGGGCGGCTTCCGCGCCCGCCAGCATCGACAGGCATTGCTCGTAATATTCCTGACCCAATTCGGTCACGGCGAAGCTGCGCGTGGAACGCTGGATGAGCCGCACGCCGAGCCGGTCTTCCAGCAGCGCAATGCGCCGGCTCAGGCGGGATTTTGGTATGCCCAGCGCCCGTCCCGCGGGTGCGAATCCGCCGTTCTTGACGACCTGGACGAAGTAATAGAGGTCATTCAAGTCATGCATTGCTTCCCCGCTGTTCTGAAAATAGGACGTCTAGGGGAGCATATAACGGCTGCGGCACTGTGCGGGCAGGTTTTCTTTTACATTTGAGCGTACCTTCAGGAGCCACCATGCCAGCTTCCGACCCGGCGGCGCTCGCCCGTGAAATCAAGGCGGCGCAGGACCATGCCTCTTACATCGTGCCGGTCACGGCGCGGCGTCCGCGCTTCGACCTGGATGCCGCCTATGACGTGGCTGCGCGCATCCATCAGGCGCGGCTGGGGGAAGGCGCGCTGCTGGTCGGCCGCAAGATAGGCTTCACCAATGCCGCGATGTGGGCGGCGCTGGGCGTGGATTTTCCCGTGTGGGGACGCGTTTATGAACACAGCGCGGTTTATGACGACACCGGCGAAGTCCATTGCCGCCTGGGCCGCTATGTCGAGCCGCGCATCGAACCCGAGATCGTGCTGCATTTCCATTGCGCGCCGCCGCGCACGCGGGAGCTGGCCGCCATATTGGAATGCGTGGATTGGATCGCCCATGGGTTCGAATTGGTGCAGTCGCACTATCCCGCCTGGCAGTTCCAGGCCGCCGATACCGTGGCCGACAACGCCTTGCACGGCGCGCTTTACATCGGGCCGCTGATGGAGCCGGCCGAGCTCGGCCCGGGCTTGATCGAACGGCTGGCGGACTTCCGGGTGGAGCTGTCCTGCAACGGCATCCGCCGTGAAACCGGTGCGGGCGCCAACGTGCTGGGCAGTCCGCTGGCGGCGCTGGCCCATCTGCTGGAGGTGCTCGGGGAGCGTCCGGCCGACGAGGCGATCCAGGCGGGCGAACTGGTCACGACCGGAACGCTGACCAAGGCATATCCGGTGCACGCGGGCGAAACATGGAGCACCACGCTGGACGGCATCGGCTTGCCGGGCCTGCGCATCGTGTTCGACGAGTGAGCCCGCGCCGGTTGCCGGCGCGCAGGGACGCTAGGCGCTGGCGCGCTGGTTCAAGGTCAGCGGAAACACTTCCTGGCGCGCGGCGGGCGCGCCGCCATTCAGGCGCTGCAGCAGCAGTTCCCCGGCGCGGGCGCCCAGCTTGCGGCTGTCCACGCCGATGGTGCTCAGGCCGGGCTCGATTTCGCGGGCGATGTCGGTATCGCCGAAACCCAGGATGGCGATGTCGCGGGGAATTGCGAGTTTGCGGTCGCGCGCCTCGAACAGCGCGCCCACCGCCAGCAGGTCGTTGGCGCAGAACACGGCGTCAAAGGCCTGGCCCATGGCGAGCAGGCGGCCCAGGGCGGCGCGGCCATCGGCGATGGTTTGCGCATTGTCCACGGCCAGTTCGGCCACCACCTGCAGGCCAAGTCCGGCAGCGGCGGCATTGAAGCCCTGGCGCCGCAGTTCGCCGCGGCCGCCCTGGCGCGCCACGAAGGCGACGCGGCGGTAGCCGCGTTCGGCCAGATGGCGCGCTGCCATGACGCCGCCGTCATAGTTGGAAAAGCCCACCAGCATGTCGATCGGGTCGCGCGGATAGGCCCAGGTCTCCATGATGGGGATGCCCAGTTCGCGCAGCGACTGGCGGTTTTCCTCGAGCTCGATGACGCCGGTGAACAGCACCGCCGCGGGCCGCAAGGCGCGCAGCGACGCGATCATGCTGGTTTCCTTGGCGTAGGAATACGAGGTCTGTCCGACCATCAACTGGTAGCCCTGCGGCTCCAGCACTTCGGCGCAGCCCTGCACGGCCAGCGCGAACTGCTGGCTGAGGATGTTGGAGACGAACGCCGCCACCACGCTGGACTGCCCGGAACGCAGGGCGCGCGCGTGCGGATTCGAGGCATAGCCGGTCTGCGCCACTACCTGCAGGATACGGTCGCGCTTTTCCTGGGCCACTTTCTCGGGCTGGCGCAAGGCCCGCGACACCGTGATGGGCGATACGCCCGCCAGCCTGGCCACTTCCTCGATGCGCGGCGGCTTGGCGGGGGCGGCCGCGCGGGCGGGCGCGGCGGCGCCCTCGGGACGCACGCGCAGCACGTCG
This sequence comes from Achromobacter aegrifaciens, assembly GCF_902859965.1. Lineage (NCBI taxonomy): Bacteria > Pseudomonadati > Pseudomonadota > Betaproteobacteria > Burkholderiales > Alcaligenaceae > Achromobacter > Achromobacter aegrifaciens. Next base: position 44,538 of record NZ_CADIKO010000006.1, on the reverse strand, counting down.
TCGTAGGTGGGGGCGGAAGGAGGCGCGGGCCGGTGGGTCATGCGATTTCTTTTGATTGTTCCGGGATCAGGCGGCAGGCGTCAGGATATCAGCCTGACCGACGGGACGCGCAACCTGGATCAGGCTGTCGCCGGATTCGCAGTCGGTATGCAGCCGCCGCGAAATGACGATACCCGATACCCGGAAACGCAGGACTTCCTCTTCCGCGTCCAGCTGGTTGAGGTCATGGTAGTAGCCCGCGACGTCGCCCGCGCGCACGCTGGCGCCGATGTCCACCGCCGGCTCGAACCAGCCGCGCCGGGTGGCGAAGATGTTCTGTTCGTGGCTGTCCAGCTCCAGCAACTGCATGGCGGGCGCGCCGGGCTGGTGCGGGCCGAGCACGGGCGCATCGGTCACGCCCAGCTTTTGCAGCAGGTTGTCGATGGCGCGCTGGGTCGCGGCCAGCGTGGCCGGCGTCAGCGTGCCGCCGCCGCCGAACTCGCCGCTGATGCCGATCGCGCCAGCGCGCGCGGCCGCCGCCATGGAGGTGGGCGCATCGCGGCCATTGGCGGCGACGAAGGCGTGGCCCATGCCCAGCGAACCCATCAGGTCCAGCGCGCGCGCCATGCGCTCGGGCGAGTCCTGGCGCTCGATCAGGGCGGTGGGCAGGTGCGCCATCGAGGTGCCGCCGGAATGGATGTCGAACACCACGTCGTGGCGCGGGAACAGTTCGTGTTCGAGAAAGTGCGCCAGGCGTTCGGTCGGGGTGCCGCCGGGTTCGCCGGGAAAGGCGCGATTGAGGTTGCCATTGTCCAGCGGAGAGCGCCGCCGCGCCGCCATCACGGCTGGCAGGTTGGCCAGCGGCAGGATGGTGACTTCGCCGCGCATGCGGGAGGGATCCAGGCGGCGGATCAGCCGGCCCAGGGCGACTTCGCCTTCGTACTCGTCGCCATGGTTGCCTGCCATGAGCAGCACGCGCGGGCCGCTGCCGTTGCGGATGCGGCAGATGGGCGTCTTGATCTGGTAGTAGGGCGAACGGTCTACCGAGTAGGGGGTGCCCAGGAAACTGAGCGCCTTGCCGTCGGCATCGAAATCTATGTCGTGAAACAGGCCGGTATGCATGGGGAGATACAACAGCGCCGCGCGAGGCGGCGCGAAGAGGGATCGGAAGGCTGCAGCAAAGCGCGCTTAGCGCAGCGCGGCGACCGCGGTCATTTCGACCCGCAGGTCGGGGTCGGCCAGGCGGGCTTCGACGCAGGCGCGGGCCGGCGGATTGGCGGGGTCGACCCAGGCGTCGTAGACGCGGTTCATGGCGTCGAAGTCGCCGATGGCGGGCAGGAACACGTCCACGGCCAGCAGGCGCGATTTGTCGCTGCCGGCTTCGGCCAGCAGCGCTTCGATCTTGGCCAGCACTTCGCGGGTCTGCGATTCGAGCGAGCCCTGGCGGTTGTCGGCCACCTGGCCGGCGATGAACACGAAGCCGTTGTACGAGACGGCCTGGCTCATGCGCGAGCCGGATTTGTAGCGTTTGATCATGCGAGTCCTTTGTTGGGGCCGATTACATCTGCGGCAGGGTCTGGGCTTCCTTGAACCATTTTTGCTGCAGAGCCGGCAGCTTGCCGTTCAGGCGGTTGGTGAAGAGGAAGGTATTGATCCAGTTCAGCAGGTTCTGCTGGCCCTGCTGCACGGCGGCATGCGCGGGCGATTGGCGGATCAGGAACTTGAGTTCGGGCGCCTTCGCGGCGTTGTCCTCGGCCACCTTGAGCGCGATGGCGCTGTTCTCGGCGAACGATTCCGACTGCCCGGCCAGGTAGGCGGCCACGGCCGAAGGCGTGTCCTCGAAGCGCACCAGCTTGGCGCCCGGCGCGTTGTCGGTGAGCCAGATGTCCAGCGTGGAGCCCTTGGCGACCGCGATGCTGTGGCCCTTCAATTCGTCCACCGTTTTGGCTTGCGGCATGCTGGCGCCGCCGTAGATGCCCAGGTTCACCGCGGCATAGGGCTGCGAGAACATGACCTGCTGGGCGCGTTCCGGCGTGGCGCCGGCGGCCGCGATCAGCACGTCGACCTTGCCGGCCAGCAGGCTGGGAATGCGGCTGGCGCCGGTGACCTGCACCAGCTCCAGCTTCACGCCCATGTCGGCGGCCATGAGTTTGGCCAGGTCGATGTCCAGGCCCGCGGCCTCGCCCTTGGCGTCCTTGAAGCCCCAGGGCGCGGCGTCCATCAGCACGCCCACGCGCAGCTTGCCCGCGCCCAGCACGTCCTGCAGTTTGTCGGCGGCCGAGGCGGGCGCGGCCAGGGAGAGACAGACGGCCGCGGCGGCGGCCAGCTTGGCGAACAGTTTCATGCAATGACTCCAGGAGCGGATGGTTCAGTGGGTGGACGGCGCGGCCGTGCCGATGAATTGGCGCAGCTCGGGGGTTTGGGGATTGGCGAAGAGTTCGGCGGGCGGGCCTTGTTCCCAGACGCGGCCCTGGTGCATGAACACGACCTTGGACGCAACGTTGCGGGCGAAGGCCATTTCATGCGTCACCAGCACCATGGTCATGCCCTGGCGCGCCATGTCTTCCATGACCTTCAGCACTTCGCCCACCAGTTCCGGGTCCAGCGCCGAGGTGACCTCGTCGAACAGCATCAGTTGCGGCGCCATGGCCAGGCAGCGCGCGATCGCCACGCGCTGCTGCTGGCCGCCCGACAGCAGGGCCGGATAGGCGTCGATCTTTTCAGCCAGGCCGACGCGGCGCAGCACGTCCAGCGCCAGCGCGCGGCCCTGCGACTTGGCGATCTTGCCGTTGAGCGTGGGCGCCAGCGTGATGTTGCGCTCCACGTTCAGGTGCGGAAACAGGTTGAACTGCTGGAACACGATGCCCACGCGCTGGCGGAACTGGCGCAGGCCGGGCATGCTGGCGTGGATACGTTCGCCGCCGATGCGGATGTCGCCGTCGTCCACCGTCTCCAGCGCGTTCAGGCAGCGTAGCAGGGTGGACTTGCCCGAGCCGGAGCGGCCGATGATGGTGACGATCTCGCCTTCATTGACTTCAAGGGAGACGCCGTTGAGCACCGCGTTGGCGCCGAAACGCTTGTGGATGTTGGAGACTTCAACGAGCGCCATGGAAGCGGCCCTCCAGGTTACGGGCCCACATCGTCAGGGGCAGGCACGCCGCGAAGTACAGCAACGCGACGCAGGAATAGACCAGCAGGGGCTGGAAGGTGGCGGCGCTGGCGATCTGTCCGGCGCGCGCCAGTTCGACAAAGCCCACCACCGAAGCCAGCGAGGTGCCCTTGACGAGCTGCACCAGGAAGCCCACGGTGGGCGGCAGCGACAGGCGGAACGCCTGCGGCGCGATCACATGGCGGAACTGGTGCCACTTGGACAGACCCAGGCAGGCGGCCGCTTCCCATTGCTCGTGCTTCACGGCCTGGATGCCGCCGTACCAGATCTGGCCCAGGAAGGCCGCCGTGTAGATGATGAAGGCGACGCTGACGGCGGTCAGCGCGGGCACTTCGATGCCCAGGAACACCGGCATGCCGAAGTAGAAGAACATCAGCAGGCCCAGGAGCGGCACGCCCTGGACCAGTTGCTGCATGGCCGCGGCCAGCCAGCGCAGCGGCGCCGAACGGTGGCCGCGCAGCAGCGCCAGCCCCAGGCCCAGCGGCGCGCCGATGGCCAGCGCAATCAGCACCAGGGCCACGGTCCATTGCAGCGCGCTGAGCAGGGAGGCGAAATCACTCAGGGTAAATGTACGCATGCTCGCGACTCCTAGCGGCGCACGGGCCAGGTGAAGGCCAGGCTGCCGGCCAGGGCCAGCAGCGCCTTGGTGATCAGCACCAGCGTGAAATAGATGCCGCAGATCACCGCATAGACTTCAAAGCTGCGGTAGGTGCGGCTTTCGATGAAGCTGCCGGCATGGAACAGATCCTCGGCCGATACCTGCGAGGCCAGCGAGGTGCCCAGCAGCAGGATGACCAACTGCGTGCCCAGCGCGGGGTAGACGTTGCGCAGGGCGGGCGCCAGCACGATGTGGCGGTACACCTGCCAGGTGCTCAGGCCCAGGCAATGGCCGGCCTCGATCTGGCTGCGCGGAATGGAATCCAGGCCGGCGCGCAGGATCTCGATGGCGTAGGCCCCGAAATACAGGCTGAGCGCCAGCGCCGCGGCCACGAAGGGGGGCATGCGCAGGCCCAGACCCGGCAGGATGAAGAACACGACGAACAGCTGGATCAGCGACGGCGTGTTGCGGAACACCTCGACATAGGCGCGCAACGCCAGCTTGACCGGCTTGGGGCCATGGCGCGTCAGCAGGGCGCCGGCCAGGCCGATGGCCAGCCCGGCGATCACGGCGATGACGGTCAGCTCCAGCGTGACCTGGATGCCGTCCCAGAGCTGTTCGCGGTAGCGCCAGATCTGTTGGAAGTTCAGCTGTTGCATGGCTTATCCGAAGAACGTGCGGTAGGCCGACTGCACGCGGCCATCGGCGTCCAGGCCGAAGAAAACGCGCCAGCGGTCCAGACAGGTGCAGGGATGCGAAATGCCGAACTCGATCACGTCGCCCGGCGCCAGTTCGCTGTCCGGCGCGATGGCCAGGAAGGCGTGCTGGTCGTTGAGCCGCGTGACGCGGGTTTGCGTGTCCCAGCCGGGCAGGGCCGCGCCGCCGCGGAAGGCGGCCAGCGGCGCGGGCAGGTCCTGGTCGTAGGACACGTCGCGCATGCCGAAACCGCAGATCGCCAGGCCCGGTTCCGGTCGCGACAGGACTTCGCCCCACAGGCGCAGGGCCGGCCGGAAGTCGGTGGCGGCGTTGCGCGCCTGGCCGTCGACCAGGAAGCCCGCGCGGGCGTCCATGGCCTGCAGCGCGCGCTGATAGGTGCCATGGTCATGGAAGAAGATGGCGCCGCTGCGCAGCACCAGCTGGGCATTGCCGTCCTCGGACAGCCAGCCCTTGGCCGCCTGAGTGACATGGTCGAAGAAGGCCGAGCCGCCCGCGGTGAACACCAGAGGCGCGTGCGGCGCCAGCGCGCGCACTTGCTTGAACGCGCGGGCGGCGCGCTCCATCAGCGCGGCGATATTGCTGGCGGTGAGCGCCGCGTCCGAGCTGGCGACGGCGCCTTCGTAGGTGGCCACGCCCGCCAGCGCGAGCTTGTCGCCCTGCTCACGGATCGCGGCCAGGATGGCTGCGACCGCGGCATCGTCGCGCGCGCCCGCGCGGCCGCCGCCGACTTCCACCAGCACCTCCACGGGCCGGCCGGCTTCAGCGGCCGCGGCGGCCAGCGAACGCACGGTGTCGGCGGAGTCCGCGAATGCCAGCAGGCGCGCATGGGGGTAGCCGGCAAGCAGCTTGCCCAGGCGGGCGCCGCTGGCCGCGCCGCCGATCTCATTGCCCAGCATCAGGCGGGTTACGCCTGCGCGCAGCAGCACGGCGGCCTGCTGCAGGTTGGCGACGGTGGCGCCCCAGGCGCCGGCATCGAGCAGGCGCTGCACGATCTGCGGCGACATCGGCGTCTTGGCATGCGGCGCCAGCGCCGCGCCGTGGCTGCGGGCGTACTGGAAGATCTGCTCGACGTTATGGGCGAAGGCGGCCTCATCCAGCGTCAGGACGGGCAGGGCCATGTTGCCGCTCCTGGGCTGCCAGCCCCGGGCCGCCACGCCGCGCAGCGGGACGGCGGGCTCGCCCGGAGGAATGCCCCGGTAGGTATCGTCCAGTGGAGTATCGAGCAGGGTTTCCAGGAAGGGATTCATGTGGCCGCCGAAGAAAGATCAGGGTTATGACAACGTTGTCATTTGATGGCGGCAGTCTAATGGTAACGTTGTCAAATTAGGATTAGGGCAATCCCCTAGGGATGCCCGACCGGCGGCTCAGGCCGGCGCCGACGCGGTTTCGTCCTTCCAGCGCTGCTTGTCGCGCAAGGGCGGCGAACCGAACAGGCGGCTGTATTCGCGGCTGAACTGCGACGAGCTTTCGTAGCCCACGGAATGGGCCGCCAGCGCTACGCCCGCGTCATCGGTCAGCATCAGGCGCCGCGCTTCCTGCAGGCGCAGGTGCTTCTGGTATTGCAGCGGGCTCATGGCGGTGGCTTGCTTGAAATGATGGTGCAGCGAAGACACGCTCATGTGCACGTCGCGCGCGATTTCTTCCACGCGCAGGGGCTGGGCATAGTTGTCGCGCAGGATGCGGATGGCCTTGGCCACGCGGTTGAGCTGGCTGTCCTGCAGCACCGATTGGCGCAGCACCGCGCCCTGGCCGTTCATCAGCAGGCGGTACAGCAGCTCGCGCTTGACCAGGGGCGCCAGGATGGGAATGTCGCGCGGCGTGTCCAGCAGGCGCAACAGGCGCAGCACCGCGTCCAGCAGCGCGCCGCCCAGCGGATTGACGCAAAGCGCGCGCGCGGCCTCGGCTGGCGGCTGCGGCGGCAGGCTTTCGTCGCTGATCAGCGAGGTGATCTCCTCCACGTTCAGCTCCAGCCGCAAGCCCAGATAGGGCAGCGTCGGGCTGGCGACGGACACCTTGGCCACGACCGGCAGATCCACCGAGGAAATCAGGTAATGGAAGGGGTCGTACTCGTAGGCATCGTCGCCGATGAGCAAGCGCTTGGAACCCTGGGCGATGACGCCCAGCGCGGCCTTCTGCAGTCCGGGCTTGGCGCCGGTGGGCTGCGAAATGCGGTGCAGGAACAGGCCCTCGATGGGCGTGTCCAGCGAACCCTCCAGGTCGCCGGTCATGCGTTCCAGCGTGCAGAGCAGTTCGCGCCGCGCCGGCTCATAGGCGACGTCCAGGGGCGGGACGGCGACTCTGGCGGCAAGTGCGGATGTGATGGTCATGGGGGCTCCCGTGGCGCGCCGTGCCGGATGGGCGTTGGCGGCAGAAAGTCGGAGGATTGGGTGGCTTTCAGTTTATGCCTAAGCTTGCCTGCATCCAGGCTGCGGCGCTTTTCATGGAGAAATGGGCAGAAAATTCGGAGGAATGAGCGGCCAGGCGCCGCAGACTGGCCAGCGCTGCAGGATTGGGCAAAAAAAGGGCAGGATCAAGCAGCGTCCGCGCCGGCCCCTGGACGCATACTTTCCTTCATCCCGGCAGGCGGGCCGCGGCCATTCCATCCCGGAGCGCCGGCTCCCGCCCAGCCCTTGAAGGAGCGCAACCATGCGGTACAAGAAATTCGGAAGCACCGGCCTGTTCGTGTCGGAACTCTGCCTGGGCACCATGACCTTCGGCGGCGGCGGCGAGTTTTGGAGCAACATCGGCAGCCTGCAGCAGGAAGAGGCCAATCGGCTGGTGGGCCGTGCCTTGGATGCCGGCGTCAATTTCATCGACACGGCCGACGTGTATTCCGAGGGCCGCTCGGAGGTCATCACCGGGCAGGCGCTGCGCGACCTGAAGGTGGCCCGCGAGGACGTCGTGATCGCGACCAAGGTGTTCGGACCGACGGGCGCCGGCGTCAATGCGCGCGGCAACTCGCGTTCGCACATCATCGACGGCGTCAAGAAAAGCCTGTCGCGCCTGCAGCTGGATCATATCGACCTCTACCAGATCCACGGCTTCGATCCCGCCACGCCGGTGGAAGAAACGGTCAGGGCGCTGGACAATCTGGTGCAGCATGGCCACGTGCGCTACGTTGGCGTGTCCAACTGGGCCGCCTGGCAGATCATGAAGGCGCTGGGCATTGCCGAACGCCTGGGGCTGGCGCGCTTCGAGTCGCTGCAGGCCTATTACACGATCGCCGGCCGCGACCTGGAGCGCGAGATCCTGCCCATGCTGCAAAGCGAAGGCGTGGGGCTGATGGTGTGGAGCCCGCTGGCTGGCGGCCTGCTGAGCGGCAAGTACAGCCGCGACGGGCAGGCCGAAGCCGGCAGCCGCCGCGCCGCCTTCGACTTCCCGCCGGTGGACCAGGAACGCGCCTACGACAGCATCGACGTTCTGCGGCGCGTCGCCGGCGCGCGCGGCGTATCGGTGGCGCAGGTGGCCCTGGCCTGGCTGCTGCACCAGCAGGCCGTGACCAGCGTCATCATCGGCGCCAAGCGCGTCGACCAGCTGGACGACAACCTGGCGGCCACGGCGATACGCCTGACGGCGGACGAACTGGCCGAGCTGGACCAGGTCAGCGCCTTGCCGCCGGAGTATCCGGGCTGGATGCATGTGCGCCAGGGCGAATACCGGCGCAAGCAGCTGAGCGAATCCGGCGGGGCGTAAAACGCCGGGGACAGGCGGGGCCGCCAGCGGTGGGACCGCCTCCGGCGAGGCCGCCGCCGGCGTGGCTGCCGGCGGGCGTGCCAGGCCTCGCGCCGTGCCGCGGCGACTAGAATGTCATGCACATTGCTGTGTATGGATTCTTGTCTTCAAGGGACACGCGTGGCCATTCCGTATCTACGCCGCCTGACGGCCGTCAGCCGCAGCCCCCAGGCCAACAGGCACCTGGCTTACATCCTGACCTTCACCGCCGGCGCGGTCAACGCCGGCGGCTTCCTGGCCGTGCAGCAATACACCTCGCACATGTCCGGCATCGTCTCCATGATGGCCGATCACCTGGCGCTGGGCGGGGTGATCGTGGTGCTGCAGGGGCTGGCGGCGCTGCTGTCCTTTCTGGCCGGCGCCGCCAGCTCGGCCTTCCTGATCAACTTTGGGCGCCGCTCGCACCTGACCAGCGAATACGCGATGCCGCTGCTGTACGAAGCCGTGCTGTTGCTGGGCTTCGGCTTGCTGGGCGCCAACCTGGAAACGCTGCGCTGGTTCTACGTGCCGGGCACGGTCATGCTGCTTTGCTACATCATGGGTCTGCAGAACGCCATGATCACCAAGCTGTCGCGCTCCGAGATCCGCACCACGCATGTGACGGGCATGGTGACCGATATCGGCATAGAACTGGGCAAGCTGTTTTACTGGAACGTGGCCCAGGGCGATCCGGCCTCGATGCAGCCGGTGCGCGCGGACCGCAGCAAGCTTGTCGTGCTCACCGTGCTGGTGTCGCTGTTCTTCGTCGGCGGCGTGACGGGGGCATATTCCTTCTTCAACTTCGGGTTCGGCTCGACGGTGCCGCTGGCGCTGGTGCTCATGGTGCTGGCCGCCGTACCCATTGTGGACGACATCCGCAGTCTGCTGCCGCGCATGTAGGGTCTGTGCGCCCGCCGCCGAACTACAATGCCCTGCACCGATACACAGGAGGCAGACCGGGCATGGACGCGGAATTCTGGCTGGAGCGTTGGCGCGAAGGGCGCACGCATTTTCATCAATCGCGGGTCACGCCGCTATTGCAGAAGTATTGGCCGACGCTGGGCGTGCCCAAGGACGGCCGGGTGCTGGTGCCGCTTTGCGGCAAGTCGCTGGACATGGTGTGGATCGCGGCGCAGGGGCATTCCGTGCTGGGCGTCGAGCTGTCCGAGCTCGCGGTCGAGCAGTTCTTCGAAGAAAACGAACTCAAGCCGCTCACGCACGTGTCCGTCTATGGCAAGCACTACGTGGCGGGCAGCATCGAAATCATCTGCGGCGACATCTTCAAACTGGATGCGCAACTGCTGTCGCATTGCGTGGGCGCCTATGACCGCGCCGCGCTGGTGGCGTTGCCGGACACCATGCGCGCAGACTACGTGCGCCACGTCTACGGCAATCTGTCGCCCGCCTATCAGGGACTGCTGATCACGCTGGACTACCCGCAGGAAGAAATGGCGGGGCCGCCGTTCTCTGTCGTGGACAGCGAAGTGCAGAACATCTTTGCGGGCGTGTCGCCCGCCAGGATCATCGACCGCCGCGACATCCTGGAAAAGGAACCGAAGTTCCTGGCGGCCGGCGTCAGCCGGCTGGACACCGTGGTCTATCACCTGGGCGCGTAGGAATGAAGACGGCGCCCGCCTGAGCACAGGCGGGCGCCATGCTCTCAGGTCATCAGCCAGCCGCCGGCCACGTCCAGCACCTGGCCGGTGACGAAGCGGGCTTGATCCGACGCGAAGAACAGGCAGGCATCCGCTACTTCTTCCGGTGTACCCAGGCGGCGCAGCGCGGTTACCTGCGCAACCGCGTCATTGATTTCCTTGGGCACGGTTTTCAGCAAGGGCGTGCTGATGCGTCCAGGCGCCAGGGCGTTGACGGTGACCTGGTGCTCGCCCAGTTCGGCGGCCCAATGGCGCGTCAGACCGATCAGTCCGGCCTTGGTGGCCGCGTAATGCGCCGCCACGATGTCGCAATAGGCGCGGCCGGCCACGGAAGACATGTTGATCACGCGGCCCTGGCGCTCGCGCACCATGTGCGGCGTGGCCAGGTGCGTCATGTAGAACACGCTGTTCAGGTTGACGGCGACCACGTTCTCCCATTCCCTGGGCGGCATCTCCCAGACCTTCAGCGCGCGTCCATCGGTCTTCGGTGAAATGCCGACGTTGTTGACCAGGATGGTGGCCGGACCCAGCTCTGCGCTGATGCGTTCGTAGGCTGCCTGGCACTCCTCGAAGCGCGCGACGTCCGCGTGCACGAAGCAGGCTTCATGGCCGCGCTTGCGCAGTTCCTTTTCGTAAGCCTGCCCGCCCTGCGCATTGAAATCGATGAGACCCACGCGGCCGCCTTCCGCCAGGAAGCCTTCGACGATGGCCGAGCCTATGCCGCCGACCGCGCCCGTCACGATGGCCACCTGGTCCTTGAAGCGCCCGCTCATGCGGCCACCTTCAGCATGATCTTGCCGATGTGCTTGCTGCTTTCCATCAGCGCATGCGCCTGGGCCGCTTCCGCCAGCGGAAACACCTTGTGGATGCGCGGCAGGCATTGCCCCTGTTCCATCAGCGGCAACACTTTTTCCGCCAGCGCGCGGGTGATCGCGCCCTTGTCCTCGTCGGAGCGGGGGCGCAGGGTGGAGCCGGTGAATTGCAGGCGCTTGAGCATGATGGGCATGGCGTCGATCTCGGCCTTGCTGCCCTCCAGGAAAGCGATCTGCACCAGCCGGCCATTGAGCGCCAGCAGCCGCAGGTTCTTGTTGATGTAGGCGCCGCCCACCATGTCCAGTATCACGTCCACGCCCGCGCCGCCGCTGCCCTGGCGCACCGCCGCCTCGAAGTCGGCCTCGCGGTACAGCACGGCATGGTGCGCGCCGGCGGCCAGGCAGGCGTCGGCCTTCTCCTGGTTGCCTACCGTGGTCCAGACTTCGGCGCCGAAGGCGCGCGCCAGCTGGATCGCGGTCAGGCCGATGCCGCTGGAACCGCCGTGCACCAGGAAGCGTTCGCCGGCGGCCAGACGGGCGCGGTCGAACACGTTGGTCCAGACGGTGTAGTAGTTCTCGGGGATGGCGGCGGCCGTCAACAGGTCCAGGCCGCGCGGCACGGGCAGGCAATGGCGTTCGTCCGCCAGGCAGTATTGGGCGTAGCCGCCGCCCGGCGTCAGCGCGCAGACCTGGTCGCCGACTTTCCAGAGGCTGGCGTCGGGCCCGGTGGCGACGACGGTGCCGGAAACCTCCAGCCCCAGGTGGGGCGACGCGCCCGGAGGCGGTGGATAGGAGCCGGAGCGTTGCAGCACGTCGGGGCGGTTGACCCCGGCGTAGGCGACCTCGATCAGCACCTGGCGGCCGGCGGGGGCCTCCATGTCGCGTTCGGCCAGGCGCATGCAGTCGGGCGCGCCGCCCTGGCCGTGGTCGATGTATGTGCAGCGTAAAGACATAAGGAATCCTTGGTATCAATGGCCCAGGTAGGCCTTCTTCACATGCGGGTCGCTCAGCAGCTCCGCGCCAGTGCCGGTGCGTACGATGGCGCCGTTCTCCAGCACGTAGCCGCGGTCCGCCAGCCGCAGCGTGCGGAACACGTTCTGCTCCACCAGCAGCACGGTCACGCCGTGCGCGGTGACGCCGCGGATGATGTCGAACATCTGCTGCACCAGCAGCGGCGACAGGCCCAGCGAGGGCTCGTCGAACACCAGCAGCTTGGGATCGGCCATCATGCCGCGCGCGATCGCCACCATCTGCTGTTCGCCGCCGGAAAGCGAGCCGGCGTACTGGTTCAGGCGTTCCTGCACCCGCGGGAAGATACCCAGCACCTCGTCCAGCTTGCGTTGCACGATGGGGCGGGCGGCGCGCTTGTAAGAACCCATCAGCAGATTGTCGCGCACCGTGAAATGCGGGAACAGCTGGCGGCCTTCGGGAATCATGGTGATGCCCGCGTCGACGATGTCGTAGGGCTTGCGGTTGGTCAAGTCCTGGCCTTCGAACTCGACTTTGCCTTCCATGGCGGCGATGACGCCGCACAGCGTCTTCAAGGTGGTGGTCTTGCCGGCGCCATTGGCGCCGATCAGCGTGACGATCTCGCCCGCATGGACCTCGAAGTTCAGGCCGTTCAGGACCTGGCTCTTGCCGTAGCCCGAGGACAGATTCGAAACCTTAAGCATCCTGGTACTCCTTGCCCAAATAGGCCTCGATGACGGCGGGGTTCTCCACCACGTCCTTGGGCGCGCCGCTGACCAGCACCGCGCCTTCGTTCAGCACGATGATGCGGTCGGACAGCGCCATGGTGGCCTGCATCATGTGCTCGATCAGCAGCACCGATACGCCGGAATCTCGGATGCGGCGGATCATCTGGATCGACTTCTCGATGTCGGTCGGGTTCAGTCCCGCCATCACCTCGTCCAGCAGCAGGATGCGCGGCTTGATCGCCAGCGCGCGGGCGACCTCCAGGCGCTTCATGCCGCCCACGGTCAGGTTGCGCGCCTCGATGTCCAGGTACTTCACCAGGTCGGTCTGCTCGGCGACTTTCAGTGCGATCTGCTCGGCTTCGTCACGGTTCGACGTGCGGATGAAGGCGCCCAGCATGATGTTCTCCAGCACGGTCAGGCCGGTGAACGGCTTGGCGATCTGGAAGGTGCGGCCCAGGCCCTGGTGCGCGAATTCGTCGGGCGTCTTGCAGGTGACCCAGTTGCCTTGCGCGTCCAGCATGGTGATGCCGCCCTTGTCCGGCGACAGGAAGCCCGACAGCAGGTTGAAGACCGTGGTCTTGCCCGCGCCGTTGGGGCCGATCATGCCCAGGATCTCGTTCTGGTTCAGCGTCAGCGACACGTCGTTGGTGGCGCGCAGGCCGCCGAAGCTTTTGAACAGCTTGTCGGCCTTGAGCACCGGCTGATCCGTGCGTTCGGCGCTGTGCAGGCGCAGTTCATCGGCCAGCTTGAGCTTGGCGCGGGGCGTGCCCAGATAGGGCAGACGCGACAGCCAGCGTTCGATGGCCGGGCCGAAGGCGCCGGCCAGGCCGCGCGGAATGGTCAGCACCACCGCTACCAGGATCAGGCCGTAGATCAGCCCGTGCATGCCGTTGCCCACGCTGCTGAGCCAGCCGCGCGCCAGTTCGGCGATGGGCAGCACCAGGAAGGTGCCGGCGATGGGCCCGGCCACCGTACCCAGCCCGCCAATCAGCGCGAACATGGCCACCTGGATCGACAGCTCCAGCGAAAACGCCGAACTCGGGTCCACGAAGGTCAGGTAGGTGATGTGGAAGGTGCCGATGATGCTGGTCAGCATGGCGGACACGACCGCGGCGATGATCTTCATGCGCACGGTATGGATGCCGACCGCCAGCGCCGCGTCCTCGCGTTCGCGGATCGCGATCAGGTAATGGCCGATGCGCGACTTGCGGATGTACCAGGAGGCCCAGGTCACCAGCAGAAACAGGCCGAAGGCGATGATCACGTAATTGACCTTCTCGCGGAACACGATCCAGGTCCAGCCTATGTTCAGCGGCAGGCTGATGCCGCTGGAGCCGCCCGTCCAGCTTTCTTCGTGGATCACCAGGAGGCGCACCACCTCCAGGATCGCGATGGTGGCCAGCGCGAAGAACGGGCCGCGCAGCCGCAGCGTGGGGTAGCTGATGAGGATGGCGACCGCGCCCGAGATCGCCGCGCCCGCCAGCATGCCGAACCACGGCGAAATGCCGAAGTTCTGCGTCAGCAGCGTGGCGGTATAGCCGCCGATGCCGTAGAACACGGCGTGGCCCAGCGATAGCTGGCCGGCGTAGCCGCCGACGATGTTCCAGGCCACGGACAGGGCCGAGAACACGAACAGCAGGACGAACAGGTTGGTCCAGAAGGGCGTGCCCATGATCACAGGCACAAGGAACATCGCAATCAGCAGGATGAGGCTGACGTAGGTCTTGGGGTGTCGGATATCGGGAAACACATCTCGCTCCTTGTTGCTCTGATCACTCTGTGCCGACGCCGAACAGGCCGTTCGGACGCAGCACCAGGATCAAGAGGAAGATCCCGAAATAGACGACCTCTTTCAGGTCGGGGGCGATGTAGAAGCCAGCCAGCGTGTCCACGATGCCGATGATCATGGAGCCGGCCACCGCGCCGTACAGGCTGCCCAGGCCGCCCAGCACCACGATGACGAAGGCCGTCAGCACGAAGTACGTGCCCACGGTGGGAAACACCGGATACTGCGGCGCCAGCAGGCCGGCGGCGATGCCGACAAAGGCCGTGCCCAGGCCGAAGGCGATGGCGTAGACGTTGTTGACGTTCACGCCCATCAGGGTGGCGGCGTAGCGGTGCTGCGCCACGGCCCGCAGCGCGCGGCCCAGGTAGGTGCGGTGCATGAACAGGTGCAGCAGCACCGCCAGGGTCAGGCCGATCACGAAGGTGACGAGCTGCCCGGTCACCATCGAATAGGGGCCGATGTCGATGGCGTTCGTGCCCAGTTCCACCGGCGCGCGATAGACGTTGGCGCCGAATATGACCAGGGCGAGATTCAGCAGGATGGTGGACACGCCCACCGTGGCGAAGATCTGGATATGCTGGTCGGCGTTGAGCAGCGGCTGGATGATGCCTTTCTGCGTCAGCGCGCCCAGCGCGAACAGGATGACGGCGACGGGCACCAGGCCGGCATAGGGATGCACGCCGAATTGCGCCGCGATCAGATAGACCATGTACATGCCTATCATCAGGAACTCGCCGTGCGCGAAGTTCACGACGCGCACCACGCCGAAGATCAGCGTCAGCCCCAGGCTGATGATGGTGTACGCGCCGCCCAGCAACAGGCCGTTGATGACCAGTTGAATGAATAGTTCCATGTTGCAACCTCTTAGAGCGGGTAGCGGCCCCGGCCCGGCCGTGTTGTCGGCCGGACCGGGGCGCGCGGACCCCGGGATACGTCAGGCGCCCCCGAGCGCCTGAGCACTGGCGTGGCGCTTATTTCTTGAAGACCGGCTTGCCGAGTGCGAGGTTGCTGGGCGCGATGGTGACCAGCTTGCCGTCCTGCCACTGCATCACGTAGAACGTGGATGCATTGTTCTGGCCGTCTTCGCCGAAGTCGAAGGCCCAGCCGTTGGCGCTCTGGCCGGCCGGCTTCTTGTAGGCCAGGACGGCGGCGCGGATCTTGTCCTTATCCGTGGACTTGGCGTTGCCGATGGCTTCGAAGAAGGCCTTGGCGCCGACGTAGTTGGTCAGGCTGTGGCCGGATTGGGGATCGCTCTTGTAGGTGGCCTTGTAGGCTTCGAGGAACTTGTCCAGGCCGGGCGCGCCTGCGGGATTGATGGAGGATTGCGGGAAGTCCAGGTCGAACACGCCGTTCATGTCGGCGCCCACGGCCTTGGCCGTGTCCGCCAGCGAATAGCCGCCGCCCGCGCCGATCACGACCTTGGGCTTGAAGCCCGCGGCGCGCGCCTGGCTGAAGAACAGAATGGCGTCGTTCTGGTAGGCCGTCTGCAGCACCACGTCGACCTTGGCGCCCTTCAGGCGCAGGATCAGCGAGGACAGGTCGACGGTCTTGGCCGAGTACGGCAACACTTCCGCGACCGTATAGCCCAGTTCCTGCGCGCGTTTTTTCTCGGTGGCGGCCACGTCGGTGCCGTAGGGGCCGTCCTCGTGGATGATGCCGATCTTGATGTCCTTGGGGTTCAGCCCCATGCCCGGCGCGATGGTGTCGTGCAGCGCGTTGACCACCGACACGCCGTACAGCGCGGTGTTGGGGTTGCTGCGGAACAGGTACTTGTAGCCGCGGGTGGTGATCTTGTGCGCGGTGGCGCCCAGTTCGAAATAGGGCACGCCGGCCAGCTCGGTCACGGGCGAGGCCGCGTAGGAAATGCCGGAAGCGTAGCTGCCGAACACGCCGACCACGTTGGAGGAAATCAGGCGCTTGGTTTCCGACACGGCTTGCGTCGGATCGACGGCGTCGGCCTTGATGATTTCGATCTTCTCGCCGTTGACCCCGCCCGCGGCGTTGATTTCATTGACGGCCAGCTCCAGGCCGCGATAGCTCTCTTGTCCCAGGAGCGCGAGCGCGCCGCTGAACGGGAAGAGGGCGCCTACCTTCATGTCGGCCGCTGCGGTGCCGCTTGCCAGCGCGCCGCATACGCCCAGCGCCAAAGCAATTTTGTTGAACTTGAACACTGTCTACGCTCCTTTGTCGGTATGGGATGCGGACTTTCTTGTTTGGTCCGTTTTTTTGAATATATGATATATCGGCCGGGCGGGTAGCAAACCCCGCCTTGGATTCTAGTGGGGGCCGTAACCCGCCGAATCGGGGAATTCCCTAAAGCCGCATGAATAAAGACTTAGCGGGCTGACGTCGAGCAAATCCAGGTGCTTTTGCTACTTCGGGATGACACTTTTCGATGTACGGCCCGGTTGCAATAAACGTCATAAGCCGGCGGTTTTTTTCATATATCGTATATCATCAATCGGCTGTTTTTCATAAGAATCAGGAGACAGAGGCATGTTCGAGGAAGTGGATTTCGCCGGGAAAAAGGTGCTCATCACCGCCGGCGCGGACGGGCTGGGCCTGGAGATGGCGAAGGTGTTCCGCCATGCCGGCGCCTCCGTGTTCGTATGCGATGTGAACCAGGAGCGCCTGGCCGCGCTGCCGGCCGAATTGCCTGGCGTGCATGCGGCCCTGGCCGACGTCTCGGACGAAGACAGCGTCGCCGCGCTGTTCGATCAGGTCCGCGCCAAGCTGGGCGGCCTGGACATCCTGGTCAACAACGCCGGCGTGGCCGGTCCCACTGGCTACGTCGAAACCCTGTCCAAGGCGGACTGGGACCGCACGCTGGCCGTGAACATCACCGGACAGTTCCTGTGCGCGCGCCAGGCCATCGGCCTGCTCAAGGAGTCCAAGGCCGGCGTGATGATCAACCTGTCGTCCGCGGCCGGCCATCTGGGCTTTGCCGGGCGCTCGGTCTATTCCGCCTCGAAGTGGGCAGTGATTGGCTTCACCAAATCCCTGGCCATCGAACTGGGTCCCTATGGCATCCGCGTCAACGCCATCCTGCCGGGCGCGGTGGAAGGGCCGCGCATCCGCGCCGTGATCGCGGCGAAGGCGGATACGCTGGGCCGTCCGGTGGAGGAGATCGCCGCGCAGTACGAGAACCAGGCCGCGCTGGGCCGCATGGTCACGGCGCGCGATATCGCCAACATGGTGCTGTTCAACGCCAGCGAGGCCGCCCGCAGCGTCTCGGGGCAGGCCATCGTGGTGGACGGCTTCACACAGAAGCTTTACTGATGGACGCCGGGTCCAAGGCGCAGCGCGCCGCCATCATCGGAACCGGCCTGATCGGCCAGGGCTGGGCCATCGTGTTCGCCCGCATGGGCTGGGAAGTGCGCCTGTATGACGTCAACGCCGCAATGCTGGCCGAAGCCCGCGGCCTGATCCTGCAGCAGCTGCGCGAACTTGAAGCCCAGGGCTTGCTGCAGGACGCCGAGGCCATAGGCGGGCGCGTCCATGTGGCAAGCAACCTGGCCGATACCTTGAAGGGCGCCAGCTACATCCAGGAGAACTCGCCCGAAAACGTCGAGATCAAGCGGGCGCTGTTTGCCGAACTGGACGCGGCGGCCGAACCCGACGCGATCATCGGCAGTTCCACGTCCAGCATCCCCGCCAGCGAATTCACCGGGCATCTGGCCGGGCGCCACCGCTGCCTGGTGGCGCACCCGGTGAATCCGCCATACCTGATCCCGGTGGTGGAACTGTGCCCCGCGCCCTGGACCAGCCCGCAGGCCGTCGATTCCGCCCGCGCCGTCATGGCCGGCATCGGCCAGAAGCCGGTGCTGGTGCGGCGCGAAATCGAAGGCTTCATCCTCAACCGCCTGCAGGGCGCGCTGCTGCACGAGGCGTTCCGCCTGGCCAGCGCGGGCATCGCCAGCGCCGAGGACATCGACGCCACGGTGAAGGACGGCCTGGGCCTGCGCTGGTCGTTCATGGGGCCGTTCGAAACCATAGACCTCAACGCGCCGGGCGGCATCGCCGACTATTGCGCGCGCTACGGCGGGCTGTACCAGTCCATCGGCGCGACCCAGGGCGAACCCGTCGCCTGGGACGGCGCGCTGGTCGAAGCGCTGTCGGAGGAACGCCGCGGCTTGCTGCCGCAGGAAGATCTTGCCAAGCGCCGCTTCTGGCGCGATGAAAAACTGATGCGCCTCATGCGCCATAAACAGGACAACGGAGACAACAATGGCTAAGCCCAAGCAGAAAGTCATCATCACTTGCGCCGTGACGGGCGCCATCCACACGCCCAGCATGTCGCCGCACCTGCCGGTAACCGCCGACGAGATCGCGGAGGCTGCCATCGGCGCGGCCAAGGCGGGCGCGGCGGTGCTGCACCTGCATGCGCGCGATCCGCAGACCGGCAAGCCGTCGCAGGATCCGGCGCTGTTCAAGCCCTTCCTGGAGCGGATCAAGCGGGAAACGGACGCCATCATCAACATCACCACCGGCGGCAGCCCGCATATGACGGTGGAAGAGCGCATGCGCCCGGCCACCACCTTCAAGCCGGAACTGGCGTCCCTGAACATGGGGTCCATGAACTTCGGCCTGTACCCCATGCTGGGCCGCTTCAAGGAGTTCAAGCACGACTGGGAGCGCGAGCATCTGGAGAACAGCCGCTCGCTGGTGTTTCGCAATACCTACCAGGACATCGAATCGATCCTCGCGCTGGGCAACGCCAACGGCACCCGCTTCGAGTTCGAGTGCTACGACATCAGCCACCTGTACAACCTGGCCCATTTCGTGGAGCGCGGCCTGGTCAAGTCGCCGCCCTTCATCCAGTCGGTATTCGGCATCCTCGGCGGCATCGGCCCGCACCCCGAAGACCTGATGCACATGAAGCGCACGGCCGACCGCTTGTTCGGCAACGACTATGAGTGGTCGATACTGGGCGCCGGCCGCGGCCAGATCCCGCTGGCCACCATAGGCGCGGCCATGGGCTCGAACGTGCGGGTGGGGCTGGAGGATTCGCTGTGGATCGGCCCGGGCGAAATGGCGCAATCCAATCAGGTGCAGGTGGAGCGCATCCGCACCATCCTGGAGGCGTTGAACCTGGAAATCGCCACGCCCGCAGAAGCGCGCGCCAAGCTGGACTTGAAGGGCAAGGACAACGTGGCGTTCTGATGCGGCCAGGGGCCGGCCGCTATCCGGCCCCTTGTCGCGTCAGGCGCGGCGGCGCAGCGCGGCAGCCAGCGTGTCGGTGTCGAGCGCGCGGTCGAAGTTGGCGGCGTGGCGGGCCTTCAGGCTCAGCTCCGCAGCCAGCCGCAGTTCCGCGTCGTCCGGCATGTCGGCCGCGCCCAGTTCGCGCAAGGTGGTGGGCAGGCCCACCAGGGCATACCAGCGGGTCAGCTCGTCCAGCATGCCGTCCGTCCGGCTTTCCAGGTCCAACTGCACCAGCAGGCCGACCGCCACCTGCAGGCCATGCGGGGCGCTCGCCACGCCGCTGATCTTGGGCAGTCCGCGCGTCAGCGCGTGGGCGATGGACAGGCCGCCGCTTTCGAAACCGAGGCCGCTCATGAGGATCATCGCTTCCACCACGCGTTCAAAGGCCGGCGTGGGCTGGCCGCTGCCGGCAACCGCCACGGCATCCGCGCCGTCGGCCAGCAGGGTGCGCAGGCAGCCGTCGGCGATGAACTGGGCGGTGAGAGGCGGCGCGCCGTCATACATGTTGCGGCCGCCGTTGCGGCCGCATTGCTCTGCCTCGAATTTCTTCGAGACCGCGTCGCCCAGCCCGGCGAGAAAGAAATTCGCCGGCGCGGTGGCGATGACGGCGGTATCGACCAGCACGATGGTGGGGTTGAACAACATGTGCTCCACCGCCAGGAGATTGTGATGGGCGTCGTACAGGACGTAGTTCTTGCTGGTCGGCGCGTCGTTGGACGCGACGGTCGGCACGGTGATGAGATGGCAGTGCGAGGACTTGGCCACCGCCTTGCCCGCGTCCAGCGCCTTGCCGCCGCCCACCGCGATGACCATGTCGATGCCGGCCGGCGTGGCCTGCGCGCGCAATTGCGTGATCGCGGCCGGCGTCAGGTCGCCTTCGACCATCAGCGGTATCAGCGACACGTTTTGCGCCGCGCACAAGGCTTCGATTCTTGGCCCCAGCACGCCATGCACGTAGCTGTCGATGACCAGGGCCGCGCGGCGGCCGAACAGGGCTGCGTACTGTCCCAGGGTGTCCAGGGCGCCGGCGCCCTGGATGTAGCGGCTGGGCGCGCCAAAAATCTTCAGCATCGGATTTTCCTTCGGGTTTGCCTATTTGCGGGCAGCGGGGGGGCGGTAGTCGAGTTCCTTTTCGCGCTCGACCAGCCAGTCGATCATGATCTTGCCGCCCCAGACCAGATCGGCCTGGATGGCTTGCCTGGCGGCTTCGGAGTCGCGCGCTTCCAGGGCTTCCAGCACCGCTTCGTGGCGGTGCTCGTTCTGCGAATAGTCCAGGCCCGAGGTCTTGACGTGGAACACCTTGAGGATGGGGCCGGTGATCACCCAGAACGATTCCACCGTGGCGCGCAGGATGGGCTTGTTGCTGGCTTCCAGGATGGCGAAGTGGAATTTGCGGTTCAGGTAGCTGGCGCGCTTGGGATCGCTGGCGGTGCAGGAAATGAAGTCCCGCTGCAGCGCGATCAGGTTGTCCAGTTGCTTGCGCGTGATGTGCTGGGCGGCCTCGGCCGCGCCCATGCCTTCCAGGTGGAAGCGGATCTGCTGGATTTCACGCAGCTTTTCCGAATTGACGTAAGGCACGTAGACCGCGGTGGCCGCCTGCATTTCCAGGCCTTGCTCGCTGATCAGCCGGAAGATGGCCTCGCGTACAGGCGTGATGGAGACGCCCATTTCCTGGGCCAGTTCGCCAATGATCAGGCGTTCGCCGGGTTCGTACTGCCCGTTGATCAGGGCATTGCGGATTTCGTTGTAGACCCTGACGGAGAGGTTCTCTTTCTTGACCGGTTTAAGGCTGGACATGACAGGCTCAGGCTTGCTGTATTGATGGGGGCGGGTGGATTCGGGATGAATTCTATCCCGCCATGGCAAATTCGAGCGCGATGGGTATATTATATATCATATATCCTAACAGCGAAAAGGAAGCGCCATGAGGAGTGACAGGGAGGTCCCCACCGAAGGGGAGGTCGGGCTGCTGCGGGAAAAGGCCCGCCACATCCGGCTGGAGACCATCAGGTTGATCGAGATCGCCAAGGTCGGGCATTACAGCTCGGTGTTCTCGTGCGCGGAAATCTTCGCCGCGCTGTACTACGACGTGATGCGGCTGCGTCCGGGCGAGCCTCAGTGGCCCGACCGCGACCGCTTCCTGATGGGCAAGGGCCATGCGGCGGTGGGCCTGTTCCCGGTGTTGGCCGACCATGGCTTCATTGCCCGCGAACTGCTGGACGGCTACACCCGCCTGGGCAGCCCGCTGGGGGACCATCCCGACATGAGCAAGGTGCCGGGCGTGGATTTCAGCTCGGGTTCCATCGGCCATGCCTTGTCCAATGGCGTGGGCATGGCGGTGGGCGGGCGCATGAGCGGGCGCGACTTCAACGTCTTCGTGCTGCTGGGCGATGGCGAGATGCAGGAAGGCCAGGTCTGGGAGGCGGCGCTCTTTGCCGCCCACAACCGCCTGTCGCGCCTGGTCGCCATCGTCGACCGCAACGGCTACCAGCTGGACGGCAAGGTCGACGACGTCATGGGCGTGGAATCGCTGAAGGAAAAATGGCAGGCCTTCGGTTGGGAGGTGCACGAAGTGGACGGCCATGACCTGGCGGAACTGACCGCCTTGCTGCGCCGCCTGCGCGCGGACGAATCGCGCGCCAGGCCGGCCTGCGTGATCGCAAAGACCATCAAGGGCAAGGGCGTCTCCTACATGGAAACCGAGCCAGGCTGGCACCTGGGCTACCTGGCGCCGCAAGATGCGCAAAGCGCCGTCGAAGAAATCCTTTCCCGCGAGATCTGAATGGCACAGGCACAAGTTCTCTCTCCCGATTCCTGGCAGTACCGCGCACTGAACGCGGTGAACCCCGGGCTGTCCTATCTTTCCGACGCGCTGATCGAATTGGCTGCGGCCGGCCATCCGGTGGTCGCGGGTTCGGCCGACCTGCAGTACTCCAACGGCCTGAACCGCTTTGCCCAGGCCTATCCCGACCGCTATGTGCAGTTCGGCATTTCCGAGCAGAACATGGTGTCGGCCGCGGCAGGCCTGGCGACCACGGGCATGATGCCCTTCGTCGCGACCTTCGCGTCCTTCCTGGGTCTTCTGTGCTGCGAACAGATCCGCATGGACGTGGCGTATACCAAGCTGCCCGTGCGCCTGATCGGCCACCACACCGGCATCAGCCTGGGCTTTTACGGCACCTCGCACCACGCCACCGAAGATATCTCGACGATGCGGGCGCTGGCGGGCCTGACGGTGGTTTCGCCTGCCGACGGTCCGCAGCTGGCATCCGCCATCAAGGCATCGGTGGACTGGCCCGAGCCGATCTACTTCCGCATCGGCCGCGGCCGCGACCCGCAGGTTTACGAAGATGGCGTGCCGTTCGAGTTCGGCCGCGCCATCGTCCATTCCAGCGGCTCGGACCTGAACATCATCGCCTGCGGCATCACCATGCACGCGGCCCTGGCCGCCGCCGAGCAGCTGCGCCGTGAAGGATTGTCGGTGGGCGTGATAGACATGCCCACTATCAAGCCCCTGGACCGCGACGCCGTGCTGGCCGCGGCGGGCAAGTCCCGCGTGCTGATGACGGTGGAAGAGCACAACGTGCTGGGCGGGCTGGGCTCGGCCGTGGCCGAGGTGCTGGCCGACGCGGGCACAGGCACGCGCCTGCGCCGCCATGGCATCTACGATGAATACAGCCTGATTGCGCCGCCCACCACCCTGTATGCGCACTACAAGCTGGACGCGGACGGCATCGCCGACGTCGCGCGCGCCACGCTCCGGCCCTGAGACATGGAGACAGACATGAAGGAAATCACCGGCACCACGCGCCTGTTCGGCATCCTGGCCGATCCCATCCACCACGTGAAGACGCCGCAGCGCATGAACGAGCATTTCGCCGCCATCGGCTTCGACGGCGTGTGCGTGCCGTTCCACGCCCGGCCGGACAACCTGGCGGAGGTGGTCGCCGGGCTGCGGCGGCTGGAGAACCTGGGCGGCGTCATCGTCACGGTGCCGCACAAGACCGCGATACTGGACCTGGTGGACGACGCCACCCCCGTGGCGCGCAAGATCGGCGCGGCCAACGTGGTGCGCCGCGAGGCCGACGGCAAGCTGGTGGCGCACATGCTGGACGGCGAGGGATTCGTGCGCGGCCTGCAAAGCGCGGGCGTGTCGCCGCAGGGCAAGAGCGCCTATCTGGCGGGGGCGGGCGGCGCGGCCAACGCTATCGGTTTCGCGCTGGTCCAGGCCGGCGTGTCGCGGCTGACCATCGCCAACCGCACCACGGCCAAGGCCGAGGATCTGAAGGCGCGCATCCTGTCGCTGCATCCCGGCGCCCGGATCGATGTGGGTACGGCCGACCCCTCGGGGCATGACCTGGTGGTCAACGGCACTTCGCTGGGCATGAAGCCGGACGATGCCTTGCCGCTGGACGCCAGCCGCCTGACGCCGGACCAACTGGTCTGCGAAGTCATCATGCAACCCAAGGACACGGCCTTGCTGCTGGCGGCGCAGGCCCGCGGCTGCAAGGTGCACTACGGCGCGCCGATGCTGGCCTGCCAGATCGAGCTGATGGCGCAGATGCTGGGCGTGGCGGCGGACCAGCCGGCCGACGCAGGACGCTGACGGGTATGAGCGACTACGACTTCATCATTGCCGGGGGCGGCACGGCGGGCTGCATCCTGGCCAACCGCCTGAGCGCCGACGGCAAGTACCGCGTGCTGATGCTGGAGGCCGGGCATGAAGCCCGCAGCATGTGGATCTCGATCCCGGCGGGCTTTTCCAAGCTGCTGGTGAACCCGGAATACAACTGGCGCTTCGCCACCGAGCCTGAAGACAACGTCCATGGCCGCAGCATCGCCGTGCCGCGCGGCAAGGGCGTGGGCGGTTCGACGCTGATCAACGGCATGATCTACGTCCGGGGCCAGCCGCAGGATTACGACGGCTGGGAGGCGGCGGGCGCGACCGGCTGGGGGTATAACCAGGCCGAGCGCATCTTCCGCAAGATCGAATGCTACGAACCCGGCGACGCCAGCCGCGGCAAGAACGGTCCCATGCATCTGGAAGAAGTCGCCGAACGCTTTCCCATATCGGATGCCTTTCTGCAGGCAGCGCAAGAAGACGGCCAGCCCTTGAATCCCGACTACAACGGCGGCAGCCAGGAGGGCGTGGGCTACTACCAGGTGCTGCAGCATCGGGGCAGGCGCTGGAGCGTGGTGGACGGGTACTTGAAGCCCGCCTCGGGCCGCAAGAATCTCAGCGTGGAATGCGGCGCGCACGTGACGCGGCTGGTGTTCGAGGGCAAGCGCTGCGTGGGCGTGGCCTATCGCAAGAACGGACGGGAGCACATCGTGCGCGCGCGGCGCGAGACGCTGCTGTGCATGGGCGCGGTGCAGTCGCCGCAACTGCTGGAGCTGTCCGGCGTTGGCAATCCCGCTTTGCTGCAGTCATTCGGCATCGCGCCGGTGCTGGCGCAGCCGCAGGTGGGCGAGAACTATATCGACCACTTCGCCACCCGCATGAACTGGCGGGTGAAGGGCACGGTGACGCTTAACGAGATGTCGCGCGGCTGGCGCCTGGCGCAGCAGGTGGCGCGCTATTACGCCAGCCACAAGGGCATCCTGACCCTGGGCACGGGGCTGGTGCACGGCTTCGTGAAAAGCGCGCCGGACCTGCCCGCGCCCGATGTGCAGTACTTCTTCGTGCACGCCAGCTACGCCAATGCGGCCGAACGCATCCTCGACCGGCATCCCGGCATGACGATAGGCGTGGCGCAGCTGCGGCCCGAGTCGGTCGGATCCATCCACATCAAGTCGGCGGATCCGCAGGCGGGACCGGCGATCCGCCCCAACTTCCTGTCCGCCCAGGTGGACCGCGACAGCCTGGTGGGCGGCATGCAGGCGGCCCGGCGCATCGTCGGCCAGCCGGCCATGCGGCGCTATGTCGAATCGGAGATCAGCCCCGGCGCGGCGGTGGACAGCTACGACGAATGGCTGGACTTCGCGCGGCGCAATGGCCAGACCATCTACCACCCGATAGGCACCTGTCGCATGGGTTCTGACGCCGCTGCAGTCACCGACGTGCGCCTGCGGGTGAACGGCCTGTCCGGCCTGCGCGTGGTGGATGCCTCCGTGATGCCGAAGATGGTGTCTGGCAACACGCAGGGCGCCGTCATGATGGTGGCCGAGCGGGGGGCGGAGATGATCCTCGAGGATGCGGCTCGGGAATAGGTAAGCCCGCCGCGCGATGGGCCTTTCGCCGCCGGGCCGCCCCAAGGCGAAAGGGCCCCCCTGGGGGCAGCTAGCGCACCTGGTGCGCGCGGCGTGGGGGCAACACCCTTCAGCGGATGAGGAAGCCGGCGCCGACGGGGTCGTTCTTGTCGATCACCCAGCGCGCCGTGCCCAGGATGCTGGCCGTGCCCTTGACCGTGGGACGCACGGCGCGGGTGCCGTTCAGGTCCACCTCGCCCAGCAGGCAGCCTTCGAACACGCCGCTGCCCAGCAGGCCTTCCGACTTGATCGGCTGGTTCAAGCCCATCTTGCCGCGCGCTTCGAACATGGCCATCATCGCGCTGGTGCCGGTGCCGCCGGGCGAACGGTCCAGCTGGCCGGCGCTGAAAACGTGCACGTTCTTGTAGAACGCGCCTTCGATGGTCGGCTGGTGCCAGAAGGTGATGAAGTTCAGGTTGTTGATGTGGGCCTCGGTCGGGTGCTGGATGCGGTGGCGGGCATTGAGCTGGTCGCGCACGATCAGGCCCATGCGCGACAGCTCCGTGCCGTTGTCCGGCGAGATGCGCAGGTCGCAGCCCGACAGGTCGACGATGCCGAAGTAATTGCCGCCCCAGACGATGTCGGCCGACAGCTTGCCGTAGCCGGGCAATTCCACTGGAATGTCCTGCGCGGCCACGTAGGCAGGCACGTTCTCGAAGCGCGTCCACAGCACGTTGTCGCCCTCGGAAGCCACTTCCGACACGACCAGGCCGGCGGTGGTTTCAAAGCGGATCTTGGTGATGCCGTCCTTGCCGCGGGGCACCAGGCCGTTGGCCACCATGGCCATGCTGACCGCGATGGTGCCGTGGCCGCACATGTGCGAATACTCGGTGCCGTCGATGTAGATCAGGCCCGCGTCGTATTCGGGGCTGGACGGCGGCGTGAGGAACACGCCGAACATGTCCTTGTGGCCGCGCGGCTCGCGCATCAGCGCCTTGCGCAGCCAGTCGTAGTTCTGCTCCAGGAAGGCGCGCTTCTCCAGGATGGTGGAGCCGGCGGGGTAGGGGATGCCGCTATGCACGATGCACAGGGGCTCGCCTTCGGTATGGGTATAGATGACATCGAACGCGTCTTGCTTGCGCATGACTGTGACTCCAGACAGGTAAGGTAGGGAAGAAAGGTTATTTGCCGCGTTCGGACAGCATGTCCAGCCCGACGGTCAAATCCAGGATGACGATGGCGATCACCGCAACCACGATCGTGGCGCCCGATACGGCTGCGATGGTCGGATCTATCGTGTATTGCACGTAGTTGAAGAGCTTCACGGGGATGGTGTTCAAGTCCGCCGTGGTGTTGAAAATCGACAGCTCCACGTTGATCCAGGAAGAGATGAACGCGAAGATCGAACCGGTGACGATGCCTGGACGGATCTGCGGCAGCACCACCAGGAAGAAGGTCGTCCACGGGTTCGCGCCCAGGTCGGCCGAGGCTTCTTCCAGCGCGCGCTGCTCCGGCGTCAGCAGGGTCAGCGTGGACCGCAGCACGAAGGGTGCGATGATGACGATGTGCCCGATCAGCAGGGACAGGAAGCTGCGCGTCAGGCCGAAGTACGCGCCGTATTGCAGCAGCGCCGCGCCCAGCACGATGTGCGGCAGCACCAGCGGCGACATCAGCACCGAGGTCAGCGCGGCCTTGCCCGGGAACTCGTAGCGCGCCACCGCCAGCGCGGCCGGCACCGTCAGCAGCACGGCCGCGGCCGTGGCCGCCAGCGCCAGCACCGTGCTGGTCGTGAACGCGGCGACGTAGCCGGCCTCGATCAGCAGCGTGCGGTACCACTCCAGCGTGAAGCCCTTGGGCGGAAACGCCAGGTAGGGCGTGGACGTGAACGAGGAACCCAGGATCACCACCAGCGGCAGGGCCAGGTAGGCCAGTACCCCCAGGGCGACCAGGCGGATCAGGTTGCGGGCGATCATCGCGCGGCTCCCGGCAGGACGGCGGCGCGGTTGGCAAGCGCCACCAGGATCAGGGTGAACACCAGCAGCACCATGCTCAGCGCGCCGCCGTAATGGAAGTCGAACACCGTGCTGTACTGCTGGAAGATCAGCATCGACAGCACCGACACACGTCCCCCCGACAGCAGCGCAGGCGTCACGTAGGCGCTGACGGCCAGGGTGAAGACCATGATGGCGCCGGACACCACGCCGGGCAGGGTCAGCGGCCAGGTGATGTGGAAGAAGGTCGCCGTGGGACTTGCGCCCAGGTCGGCCGAAGCCTGCTCGCAGGCGGGATCGACCCGCGCCAGCGCATTGCCCACCGCCAGCACCACGAAGGGCAGCAGCACGTAGACCATGCCGATCAGGATGCCCAGCTCGGTGCCGATGAAACGCATCGGACGGTCGGCGATGCCCGCGCCCACCAGGGCCTGGTTGACCAGCCCGTTGCGGCCCAGCAGCACCATCCAGCCGAAGGCGCGCACGATATTGCTGGTGAACAGCGGCACCACCAGCAGGATCACGCAGAAGCGCCGCCAGGCCTGCCAGCGCACCACGCGTACCAGATACCAGGCCAGCGGATAGCCCAGGATCACGCAGGCGACCGTGGTGAAGAACGCCAGCCGGAAGGTCACCAGGATCACGTCCCAGTGGTACTGGTCGCCCAGCACGCGCAGGTATTGCTGCGGAGTCAGGGTCAAACCATCGGCGCCGCCGGTGATGCTGGCCAGCGCCACCACCGCCAGCGGCGCCAGGAAGAAGGCCGCGAAGAACAGCACGGGAGCCGCCAGCAGCAGGCCAGGCGAACGCCAGGCGCGCGCGTTCATGGCCGTTCACCGATCAGGTGCAGGTGTTCCGGCGCGAAAGCCAGGCGCGCCGCGGCGCCCGGGCCCAGCCCCGACGGCGCAATGCCGCCGTGGCGCGCCACCAGGACCTGTCCGCCGATGTCCACGTGGATCATGCAGTGGCTGCCCACGTTGATGACGTCGGTGACCGTGCCGTTCAGCGCAAGCGCCGCCGATTCATCGGCCAGGCGCAGATCCTCGGGCCGCAGCACCGCCACGCCGCGCGCGGGCGCGGCCTTGCCCGGGAACGGCACGCGCAGTCCTTGGGCATCCAGCAGCAGCACATCGCCGTTGGCGGTGTACGGCATGAAGTTGGCGTCGCCGATGAACTCGGCCACGAAGCGGGTGGCGGGATGCCGGTAGATCTCGGTCCCGCCGCCCACCTGTTCTATCTTGCCCGCATGCATGACCACCACCCGGTCGGCCATGGTCATGGCTTCTTCCTGGTCGTGCGTGACGAAGATGAAGGCGATGCCCAGCTTGGCCTGCAGGTGCTTGAGTTCCAGCTGCATGCGCTTGCGCAGCTTCAGGTCCAGCGCTGACAGCGGTTCGTCCAGCAACAGCAGCTTGGGCTGGTTCACGATGGCGCGCGCCAGCGCCACGCGCTGCTGCTGGCCGCCGGACATTTCGCGGGGATAGCGCGGACCGAAGTCCGCCAGGCCCACCATGTCCAGCGCCGACCGGGCGCGCCCGGCCGCTTCCTGCTTCGACGCGCCCTGGCGCCTCGGGCCATAGGCCACGTTTTCCAGCACGTTCATGTGCGGAAACAGCGCATAGTTCTGGAACACCGTGTTCAGCGGCCGGTGGTGCGCGGCCAGGCGGCTGATGTCCTGGCCTTCAATCAGGATGCGGCCCGATTCGGGCCTGAGAAATCCGGCGATCGAACGCAGCAGGGTGGTCTTGCCGCAGCCGCTGGGACCAAGCAGGGCCACGAACTCTCCCTGTTGGATCTCCAGATCGATGCGGTCCAGCGCCTGATAGGCGCCAAAGCGCATCGACACGCCTTCAATGGTAAGCAAAGCGGACATGTTCTATCCCGGTCTAGCGCTTGCGGGCAACCTGGCGGTTCCAGGCGTCCGTGACCTCGGCGCGGCGGCTGTTGATGAGGTTCCAGTCGAACAGGCTCAGGTTCTTGACCGAGCCGTCCGCGCCCCAGGGCAGCTTGCGCGCCACGTCCTTCGGCACCTGCACATCCTTGACGGCGGGGCCCAGGTACAGGCGCGTGGCCAGGCAGGCGGCGGCATCCGGCGTGAGCGCGGTGTCGATGAACTTCTGCGCGGCCGCCTTGTTCGGCGCGTTCTTCACCAGATGCAGGCGCGCATCCGTGGCCCAGGCGCCTTCCTTGGGCACGGCGAAGCCGATGGGCAGTCCCTTGTCGATCAGATCCCAGGCGCCCACGTTGAAGTGCGCGCCGATGATGGCCTCGCCGCTCTGGTAGGCGTTGGTGGCTGCGCCCGAGCTGTCGAAGAACAAGGCCGTGTCCAGCGACGCAAGCTTGGCGTACAGCGGCGCCAGGTTGGAAGGATCGACAGAGAACACCCGCGCCAGGAAGAAGATGAACGGCACGCCCGACGAGTTCGCCGGCGAAGGAATGGCGACCGCGCCGGCATACTCGGGCTTCCACAAGTCCTTCCAGCTGGCGGGCGCCTGAGGCACTTCCTTGGTGTTGTAGGCGATGCCCAGCGAGTAGTAGCCGGTGCTGACCGCGTAGGCGCTGTCGCCATTGCGGTACACGCCCTGGTCGATGACGTTCTTCAGATTGGGAATGCCGGCGGGATCCAATGCGTCCAGCACGCCGGCTTCCGCGGCCAGTTCGCTGATGCCGCCGTCCATCCACGCCACGTCTATGGTGGGCGCGCCCTTCTGCTGCTGCAGCTTGGCCAGCGTGGTGGTGGACGTGCCCACTTCCGGCACCACAGTCACGCCGGTGGCCTTGGTGTAGGGCTCGGCCACGCAGGCGCGGAACGCGTCGCCCCAGTTGCCGCCGTACCAGGCGACGGTGATCTTCTGCTGCTGGGCCAGCGCCTGGCCGGCGGCCAGCAGTCCGGCTCCCAGCAATGCGGCGCGCAGCGCGCGGCGGGTAGGTGTTGCCATGTCGGATTCCCCTTGTCGATTTATCGGGTCCGGTCTGCCTGCGCCGGCGGGCGCTGCGGGACGGAGCCATAGGTGCATCTTGGGCGATCCCCGGGAAAACCAGCTTGAAGGCCTGGGACAAAAACTTGAATAATTGCGACATGGAAACCGCTATGCCCGCCTCGACGTCGTCTTTCTCCTATGACGGTGAGTGCAGCGCCCTGCCTCAGGGGAAACCCGCACTGACCGTGGGTATCGTGCTGCTGGACCAGTTCACGCTGGCCGCCTTTGCCGGATTGGTGGACGTGTTGCGGCTGGCGGGCGACCACGGTGGACGCAGCCGCCAGATCCATACTGCATGGCGCGTCATGAGCTGGGACGGCAAGCCGCGCTGCTCCAGCGCGGGCCTGACCATAGACGTGGCCGATGGCCTGCCCGAAGACCCGGCCCAGTTCGACTACATAGCGGTCTGCGGCGGCAACGACTACTTCAACGGCCGCCTGCCCGACCCCCTGCGCGACTGGCTGCAACTGGCGGCGGCGCAGCGCGTGCGGCTCTTGGGCATCTGCACCGGGACCTTCGCGCTGGCGCAGGCTGACGTCATCGGGCCGCGCACGGTCTGCGTACACTGGAATGTGCTGGACACCTTTCGCGAACGTTTTCCGCAGACGCGGGCGGTGGTGGACCGGCTGTTCGTGGATGAAGGCGACCTGATTTCGTGCGCAGGCTCCACGGCCGCGATCGACCTGGGGCTGTACCTGGTGGCCCGGCATTGCGGGCGCGACAAGGCCCAGCAGGCGATGCGGCACATGATGCTGCAAGGCGTGCGCCCGGGGCGGGTGCCGCAGGCGCATTTCCACACGGACCTGTCGGGCATCCAGGATCTGCGCGTGCGCCAGGCCGCGCACTTCATCGAGCAGCGTATCGACAACCCGCCGCCGCTGGATGCGATTGCGCGCTACGTCGGCGTCGGGCGCAGGCAGCTGGAGCGCGCCTTCCGCCTGGCCACTGGCATGTCGCCGATGGCGTTCCAGCGGCAATTGCGGCTGGAATACGGCAGCTGGCTGCTCTTGAACAATCCCAGCAGCATCACGCAGATCGCGCTGGACTGCGGGTTTGCGGATGGCGCGCATTTCTCGCGCGATTTCCGCGCGCATTTCGGCCAGTCGCCGCGCCAGTATCAGCAGGCCGCCGGCCGCGACGGCGGAGTCAGCGTGTTTCCCGCCTGAGGCGTCTGCACGGCTCGTTCCGGCGCCGGCAGGCCCTTGGGCTTATCAACGGAAGGAGACGACATGACCTATGACCTTTGGTACTGGGACGGCATCCCCGGACGCGGCGAGTTCGTGCGCCTGGCCCTGGAGGCCGGCGGCATTCCGTATCGCGAATGCGCACGCCAGCCCGGCGCGGACGAAGGCACGCTGGTGGCGGACCTGAGTTCGGCGCGCAAGCATCCGCCGTTCGCGCCGCCATATCTGGTCGCGGGCAAGATGACGCTGGGGCAGACCGCCAACATCCTGCTGTTCCTGGGCGAAAAGCACGGCCTGGCGCCGGACTCGCAGGAAGGGCGGCTGTGGGTGAACCAGCTTCAGCTCACCATCGCCGACATGGTGGCCGAAGCGCACGACACGCATCATCCGATATCCGCCAGCGAGTACTACGAAGACCAGAAGACCGAGGCCGCGCGCCGGGCGCGCTGCTTCCGCGAAGAGCGCATGCCCAAATTCCTGGGCTACTTCGAACTGGTGTTGGGCGGGCCGCAGGCCTGGCTGGCGGGCGGCAAGCGCTGGACCTATGTGGACCTGTCGTTGTTCCATCTCGTGGACGGCCTGCTCTACGCCTTTCCGAAACGCATGGCGACCCTGGCCGTGCGTTATCCGAACGTCATGGCGTTGCATGCGCGCGTGGCGGCGCTGGCGGAATTGCAGTCCTACTTCGACAGCGGCAGGCGCCTGCCTTTCGGGGAGGGGATTTTCCGCCAATATCGCGAATTGGACGCGGCTTGAGTCCGGATAAACCCTGGTGTTGCTGAATCCCTATTTTTTTGATGGGTGTCTTGAAAATCTTGAGACCCGCTCATTTTTAAGATTAAATATTTGCAAATTGTTAGATAAATATTTCCATTTGTCTCGCGGCAGATAGGTCGAACGGCATCAAACCACCCGGACGCCGGGCAGGAGACGTCAAGATGAAATGGATCACTCTCAGCCAACTGCTACGCCTGGACCGTGGCATGCAGAAGGCAGACATGCTCGGGCAGATCGCTGCGATCCACAACGCCCAGGCCGTCATCGAGTTCGACCTGGACGGCCACGTGCTGGCGGCGAATTCGAACTTCCTGGACACCATGGGCTACGCGCTGGACGAGATCGCGGGGCAGCACCACCGCATGTTCGTCGACCCGGCGGAGCGCGCATCGGCCGCCTACGCGGAATTCTGGAACCGGTTGCGGCAGGGGGGCCGCGATGCGGGGCGCTACCGCCGCATCCGCAAGGATGGCAGCGACGTCTGGCTGCAAGCCTCGTACAACCCGATCTACGACCGCCATGATCGGCTGGTCAAAGTGGTCAAGTACGCCGTCGACATCACCGCGCAGCAGCAGCGGCAGGCGGACGTGGAAGGCCAGTTGGCGGCGATCTCCAAGGTCCAGGCCATCATCGAGTTCGAACTCGACGGCACCATCATCCGCGCCAACGATTTGTTCCTGGGTGCGGTGGGCTATCGCGCGGACGAAATCCAGGGACGTCATCACAGCATGTTCGTCCCGCCCGAGGAGGCGCGCGGCGAGGCATACAAGGAGTTCTGGCGCAGGCTGCGCAACGGCGAGCATGACACCGGGCAGTACCTGCGCATCGGCAAGGGCGGCCGCCAGGTCTGGATCGAAGCCAGCTACAACCCGATCTTCGATGCCGAGGGCCGGCCGGTCAAGGTCGTCAAGTACGCCACCGACATCACGCGGCGCTTTACCGCCGCCCAGACCTTGCGTGTCGCGGTCCAGGGACTGACCGAAAACGCCGAACGCGCGGGCCAGGCCAATACGCTGGCGTTGGACGCCTGTCGCGTGGCCGAGCAGGGCGGCCATACGGTGCAGGAAGTGGTGCAGACCATGGGCGGCATCACCCAGAGTTCACGCCGCATTTCGGAAATCATCGGGGTCATGGACGGCATCGCCTTCCAGACCAACATCCTGGCGCTGAACGCCGCCGTCGAGGCCGCGCGCGCCGGCTCGCACGGCAAGGGCTTCGCCGTGGTCGCGGCCGAGGTCCGCAGCCTGGCGCAGAACAGCGCGGCGGCGGCCAAGGAGATCAAGGACCTGATCACTTCGTCGGTGCAGCAGGTCGAGAGCGGCGCGCGCCAGGTCCAGTCGGCAGGCTCGACCATGGACGATATCGTCGCATCGTCGCGCCGCGTGACTGAAATCATGGCGGAGGTGGTGGAGGTGTCGCTGGCCCAGTCCGCCAGGCTCGGCGAGGTCACCGAGGACATCACGCAGCGGGCAGGAGAGCCCGCGCGCGCCGCGCCGCCCACCGCCGCGGTCAGGCCCATGGCCCCCGCTCTGCGGGGCAGGCCGGCCGCCAATGGACCGCTGCAGCCGCAGGCCGAGCGGCAATACGTGCGCTACTGAGCCGGCGCCGCCGGGCCGATGCGCTATAAAGACGGTATTGATCTGAACCCGCAGGCCCGGGCAGGAACCCTCCGCCCGGGCCGCGCCATTTGCGGCCACCAACCATGACCGAATCCGAAGCACTGGCTCTCGCCTCGCACCGCCATTACAAGGGCGGCCTCTACCTTTATGTGGGCACCGCCCGCCACTCCGAAACCGAGGAGTCCCTGGTGGTCTATGAACACTTGTGGCCTCACGAGCGCGGCTTGTGGGTGCGTCCGGCCGATATGTTCTTCGGTCAGCTGCCCGACGGCACGCCCCGCTTCGCGCCCTTGCGGCCGGTGGAGTAAGGCCGTGGCGTTCTATTACCGGCGGCCGCGCGCAAGCGGCGCTGCGCCTGCCCGCGCAACGGGCGCAAAGGCCGGCAGCGAGGCGCTGGCGGCCGCGTTGCAGGCATTGCGCGGCCCGTTCATCGTCGCCGACTTGGAAACCACCGGCCTGTCCACCGCCACCTGCGAGATCCTGGAGTTCGCGGCGGTGCGCGTGGGCGCGGCAGGCGCGCTTGAGCGGGAGTACACGCAGGTCGTGCGCACGCGCGGACCAGTGCCGTCCTTCATCAGCCGCCTGACCGGCATCACGCAGGCGGAAGTCGACCGAGACGGCGTGCCGGTGGCGCAGGCGTTTTCCTCCTTCCTGGATTTCGTGGAAGACCTGCCGGTGTTTTTCCATAATGCTTCGTTTGACCGGCGCTTCCTGGGCGCGGCGGCGGACCAGACCGGCCTGCCGTTCGCCAACTCGACCCATTGCACGCTGGCGCTGGCGCGGCGCGCATGGCCGGAGCTGCCCTCGCACAAGCTGGAAATCCTGGCGCGCCATGTCGGCGCCTCGGATCCCACCCACCGCGCGCTGGCAGACGTGCGCACCACCGTGGCCGTGGCGCTGGCGGCAAGCTCCCGCCTGGCCGCGGGCTAGGAGTTTCGATGTCCGACCTGGAACATATCCGGCTGGCCGTGCGCCGGTTTACCGAAGAGCGGGAGTGGCAGCCCTTTCATACGCCCAAGAACCTGGCGATGGCGCTGGCCGGAGAGGCGGGCGAACTCGTATCCCTGTTCCAGTGGCTGAGCGAGGCCGAGTCGCGCAAGATGCCGCCCGAGAAGCTGGCGGACGCCGCGGACGAAATCGCGGATGTGCAGATGTACCTGGTGGCCCTGGCGGACCAGCTCGGCATCGATATCGCCGACGCGGTGGCGGCCAAGATGGTCAAGAATGCGCGGAAATATCCGGCGGATCGGTTTCGCGGCAGCGCGCGCAAGTACGACGATCCGCCTGAACAGTCCTGACTCGCGCGCGGCGCGGCCAGGCTGGCCGCTCAGAGCACTTTTTGCTCGTGATGCACCTGGGGCGGTTCGACGAAAAAGCCCGCCACCAGCTTGCGCCATTCCTGGAAATCGCTGGATTCGCGGAAATCCACCATGTGGTTCTCTACGGTTTCCCAAGCCACGACCAGCGTGTAGCGCTGCGGCTGTTCGATGCTGCGGTACAGCTCCATGCCGTGGCAGCCGCGGGCCCGCAAGAACAACGGTTTCGCCTGCGCGACGCCCGCCTCGAACAGCGCTTCCTGTCCTTCGCGGACATGGATGCTGGCAATCTCCTGGATCATGGTCTGGTCTCCAAACAGATGAGGCCGGGTAGCGCCCGGCCGGCCGCCGTAGTATCGCTGAAATTTCCGCGCCGGGCGTGTTTCGGACCCTGCCGCTTCCGTTGTGCGCGTTAGGGAAATTGCCCGAGGCGGCCACCCTCATTCCCATCCATAAAGTTGAACCCGGGCGCGCGCGCCGCGTGGCTTGCGCCGATTCCCTCGTCCATACGCACGGCCGCCGCGCAAGATCGCCGCAAATCTGGCCGATTGTTTTACAGCTTGGTGTCGTCCATCGGGACTCGGTCGCCCGTTTAGGCGATATCGACTTGCCTAGGACGGAGCAATCATTCCGTACCAATACGAAAGTCCCACGCCTTTCGTCATTGTCCAGGCGTGGCGCTGAGCGGTAACGGTCCGCGCCGGTCGGTCGCCGGTAATCGTGAATCCGTGCATGCACGGAGCAGGAGGAGCTGAAATGAAAAAGCTCATGGCAGTCGCCGCGTTGTCCTTGTTCGCTGTCTCGGCCTATGCGGACCCTGGTGGCTCAATCACGGGTCACGCGGGCGCAATCAATGGCACCGCGTCATCCATCTCCACGGGCAGCTCCGTGGCCGCCACCCAGATCAATGGCTACGGTTCATCCACCCAGGTGTCGTTCGGCATGACAGGCGGCGTTGCGGAAGTGGGCGGCAGCTTCAGCCGCGATGGCACGCAAGTGGTCACCAGCACGCGCCAGTACGCCAATAGCGATTCGTACGGCCATGTCTCGGGCAACGCGCCCATCATGGTGGGCGACAGCATCGCTAACGGCAGCGCCACGTTTGCCCAGACTGACACCAGCGCTTCGGCGACGGGTTCGTTCCATGCGGTGAATGTGGGTGCGTTCGGGTCGATACACGGCATCGGCCCGGTGGGCCATGTCGGCGGTTTCAATCACTGACCCAGTTATCCGGACGGCTTCGGCCGTCCGGGCGAGGGGACATCATGAAGACCATAGTGCTTGCCATTTCCCTGTCGCTGGCGGCGGTGTCCGCCAGCGCCCAGACCAGCAGTTCCAGCGCGACGACATCGGCATCCTCGGGATCGACCAACGCCGGCAACAATCAGGGCATCACGCTCAACTCCAGCAACAGCGGGTCCAGCACGCTGCGCAGCGTGCCGCCGCTGGGCGGACAAAGTTTCTACGGTTCTTTCTCGTCCGACAGCTGCATGGTTTCGGCGGGCGGAGGCGGCGCCGTTGTCGGCTTCGGCATGAACATAGCGATCCCGATCGAGGACCAGAAGTGCAGCCTGCGGCGCAACTTCGAGCGAACCATGCAGGCGGCCGCCTCGACCAGGGATGCGGACCGTTCGCGCCGTCTGGAGACCGCGGCCATCGACATCCTGTGCCAGACCGACGATCGCACCAAGGCGGCGCTGGTGGCGCAGGGGCTGTGCACCAATCCCGCGTTGACGACAGCGGATCACCGCTTCGACAGCAATGCGGTCGCGCAGGCGGCGCCGCCTGCCGGCGGCCCGGTCCTGGCTGACCGGCCTGTGCCGCCCGCGCCTCCTGCGCCCGAGGCGCAAGCCTATCCGGTGCGCAGCGTGCAGAGCGCCGCGCTGGCGTCGCCGCCGCTGCGCAACCGAACCTATACCGATCTGTACACACCGGGCTGATGCTGGGGCCCGCTCGTCCCGGCGGGGCGGGACAAGGGAGGGATGATTCAGGATTGGGCGGGCGGCGGTACGGCGAGGGGAGCCGCCGCCGGCTGGGGGGCCGACGCCAGCAGCATGGTGGGCGGCGAAGATACTTCCAGGCCCGCGTCATGCAGGCGCTTGAGCAGGGTGAACAGCAGGGCGCTGCGCACGCCGTAGGCCGCCCGGGGGGAGGACACGTAGCCCTTGGCGTTGAAGACCAGATTGCCGCCTTCGATGCCATCCAGGAAGACGTTGGGCGCGGGCGTGTCCAGCACGTCTTCGTGGTCGGAGAAGGCCTGCAGGATCAATTCGCGCACCTGTTCGGCATCGGTGGAGAGCGGCAAAGGCAGCTTGATCTGCACCAGCCCCAGCGGGTTCGAGCGGGTCACATTGCGTACGGTTTTGGTGACGAACTCCGAATTCGGCACGATCACCGTGGAGCGGTCCCCCATCTGGATTTCCGTGGCGCGCACGTTGATGCGCAGGATGTCGCCCTCGACGCCGCCTAGCGACACCCAGTCGCCCACCTTGACGGGGCGCTCGGCCAGCAGGATCAGGCCGGACACGAAATTCTGCACGACCGCCTGCAAGCCAAAACCGATACCCACCGACAGCGCGCTCGCGATCCAC
Source organism: Achromobacter aegrifaciens (assembly GCF_902859965.1). Taxonomy (NCBI): domain Bacteria; kingdom Pseudomonadati; phylum Pseudomonadota; class Betaproteobacteria; order Burkholderiales; family Alcaligenaceae; genus Achromobacter; species Achromobacter aegrifaciens. The sequence continues at coordinate 6,564 of NZ_CADIKO010000006.1, read as the reverse complement.
GCCACGCGTTCCAGGCCGATGCCCGCGGCCGAAAGCGACAGCGCCACGGCGATCACGAAACCTGCATAGCCGAACAGCGTGGCTGCCGACAGCTGCATGCCCGGGTCCAGCTCGGTCGTCGGCAGGTAGCGGTTGGACAGCCAGCGCTTGAGCATCTTCACGGCCAGCAGCGACAGCGCCAGCACCAGCAGCGCCTGCAGCACGGCGCCGGGGCGGATCTGGGCTTCGCCGATGGCGAGTCCCTTGCGCAGCTGGTCGAAGCGCTGCAGCAGGTCCATCGGCGCTTCGCCGAAGGGCGCGGCCAGGAGAATCACGGCCAGCAGGCCGACCGCCACGCGGCCCACGCCCGACAGCAGCACGGCGGCCTGGTCGCGCATACTGGGCGCTTCGTGCTCGCCGCCGTCGCGGTGCGAGGTGCCGAGCAGCGTGCTGAAGCCGTCCTCGATCAGCGTCGACAGCAGATAGGCGGAGGCCAGCACGATCAGCACCCACAGCACCTGCTTGACCATGAAACTGCCGAACGCCACATAGCCCGCCAGCAGGCTGGCCAGGCTCAGGATCAGCACGGTCCACACCGCTCCCAGCAGCAACGAGACCCAGAACGGGATCGGCGTCTCGCTTTCTTGCATGGCCTGGCGCCGCAGCCGGCGGCTGATGGCCAGCACCGCGCCCAGCATCGCCATGGTCAGGACGGCGACGATGCCGGTCAGTGTGATGGTGGTGGTCAGGCTCGCGTTCAAGAGCACCGGCAGTCGCTCGGCCAGCCAGATCATCACCACCAGCACGCCCAGCACGGCGGGCAGCCAGCGCAGGCGCGCCGCCACGATGTCGCTGACGGGCGGCAGGCGCCACGACGGCCGGTTCGCGGACAGGAGCGCATAGCCCAGGCCGGACACGTAGCCGCCGAAGCAGACCGTTCCCACCAGGTTCGCGAGCAACGACGAGGTGTTGTCGCTCAGCTGCGAATTCCAGTCCAGCCCCATATGAATCAACAGCGCGACGACGCCCGGCGTGGCGACGGCCAGGACCACATGCGTGACCGCAAGAAAGGAGCGGCGCAGGCGCCCCGGCGGCACGCGCGTGGCGGTTATCCGCAACAGGACCCGGCCGATGGCGATACGCAGGGCGATCGTCAGCGCGATCGCCGCGCCCAATAGCAGCCAGCCCCATTTCGGCGTCTGGCCGACCGCGGTAGCGAGGTCGTCGCGCAGCGCTTCCAGCCGTTCGAGGTCGCGCGGGAACTCCTCGCGGAACTCGGTCCAGAATTGGTCGGACAGGAACGAGTCGCGTCGCTCGCCCAGGCGCGCCTGGAACTGCTTGCGCCGCTGCGCCGATATCTGTTCGGCCGTTTGCCCGGCATCCACGGACAGCAGCCTGGCCAGCTTGATCTGCGCATCCAGCGCCCGGCTGGTCTTGTCCAGTTGCATGCGCTGGGCCGCAACGTCGGACGCTTCCTTGACGCCTTCGGGCGGCGTGCCCAGTTCGCTCAAGCGGGCCGTCACGCTGGCCAGCTGGGGCGTCAGGCCCTCGGCGGCGGCGTCGGCCTTGGACTGGATGTCCAGCGCGTCGCCGCGCTGCTTCACCAGGGTGGCGTCATCGGTCTCGTCGGCAACGCGCTTGCGGATGTCGTCGATCTGTTTGCGCGCGGTTGCCAGCGCCGCTTCCGTGTCGGCGGGCGTGGGCGGCGCCGCGGCATGGGCCGGCAGCAGGAAAAGGACTAGCAGCAGCGCCGCAATCAGCGTCGTGAAAATCGACGCGCGGGCGCGGTGAGGCCGCGCGCGCAGGGGAATGGAAGTCTGTGTCATGTTCTGGGGCGAGTCGCTCGCATTCGAGGCGGGAGCATAGCAAGCCGCCGCCTCATTCGTTGCAACAAAAACGAGCGCTACGGCCCTATTTGTTTTGGCGTGCTCGGCGGCTATCGCGCGGGCGCGGACCAGGGATAGAAATAGGGCCGGATAGGTGACGGAAGGCCGCTGGCAGGGCGTGCCGGGCACGGCGTCCGCAAACCATATTTACGAGGTCAACGTTTGGATTCAACTCAAACAGCACGGACGCTCGGCGCGGCCCGCTTTTTGGGCTTGCCCAGTACCGCGTCGCATACCTCCAGCCAGGCGCGGGCGGCATAGGACAGATAGCCGGACTGCTGCCAGATATGGCCGACTTCCCATTGCATGCCGGACTTGGCCAGCTTGGCGGTGCTCAAGCCGCGCGTTTTCATGCGCTGCATCAGGGGCTCGGGCAGTAGCGCCACGCCCAGGCCCGCCGAAGCCATTGCCACCAGGAAGTCCCAGTGCGCGCTCTGGGCCGCGATGCCGGGCTGGAAACCGGCATCGGCAAACGCCTGCCGCAAGCGCCGGGTCATGGCGAAGTCGTCCGTGGGTATCAAGAGGCGCGCGTCGCGCAGGGCGGAGAGCGGCAGCGAGGTCTTGCCGGCCCAGGGCGCGTCGGGCGGGCCGATCACCCAGATCGGGTAGCTGCCGAAGGGCTGGGCGGCCAGGCCGCCGTCCGGCGCGATCGGCAGTATGGTCGCGCCCACTTCCAGTTCCCCGCTCGCCACCAGTCCTTCCACGGCCTGGCCGGTGCCTTCGCGCAGGGTCAGGTGTATGCCCGGATGCAGTTCACGGAAGCGCTTGACCACCGGCGTGAACAGCAGGTTGATCATGGGCGGGATGCCGACTTCCAGCGCGCCCCGGCGCAGGTCCGCGGTCTGGCGCAGTTCTTCCGATAGTTGGCGCATCGTTTCCAGCACCTGCAGGCCGCGCTGGTACATGACCCGGCCGGTATCGGTGGGACGGGCTGTGTGGCCGTCGCGGATCAAGAGCGGCGTGCCGGCCTCTTCTTCCAGCTGGCGGATCATCTTGCTCACCGTCGACTGCGTCACGAACAGCGTCTTGGCCGCCTGCGTGAAGCTGGCGTGCCTGACGGTTTCGACGAAGTACCGCAATGCGCGCACGTCCATGGACCGGAATTCCCTCGCGCGTTGCGCGCAAAACATTCAAACGATGAAAAAAGCGACTTATTTGGATGATTTTAAGTCATTACGAGATTTGAGCCGGCCTTCCTATACTGCGGAAAATTCGTTCCCGGGCCGCCTCGAGTCGGCCCGGGAGCCTTGGGAAACGCCGCGTCAGACGGCGCCTGGGCGCATGGCGGCAATGCCGCGCCCCGCCGCACGTAGGCCCTTGAATCTGGAGACACCATGCATCTCGACCGTATCCGCCACCCTGGGCTGCGCGCCAAGATCACTTCCGCCGATCAGGCGGCTTCGCTGGTACAGGACGGCATGACCGTCGGAATGAGCGGCTTCACCCGCGCGGGCGACTGTAAATCGGTGCCGGCGGCGCTGGCGGCCCGCGCCGAGCGCGAACCGTTCTCCATCACCCTGATCACCGGCGCGTCGCTGGGCCATGACACGGACAAGATGCTGGCGCAGGCCAATGCGCTGGCGCGCCGCATGCCGTTCCAGGTCGACACCACCCTGCGCCGCAAGATCAACCAGGGTGAAATCGCCTTCATCGACCAGCACCTGTCCGAAACCGTCGAGCAGTTGCGCGCGGGCCATATCGGCCCCATCAACGTGGCCATCATCGAGGCCGCCGCCATCACCGAGACCGGCGCCATCGTGCCGACCATGTCGGTGGGCAACTCCGCCTCCTTTGCGCAGCAGGCGGACGTCATCATCATCGAGCTGAACATGGGCGTGCCCGCCGCCATCGAGGGTCTGCACGACATCTACGTGCCCGAAGCCCGCCCGGCGCGTCAGCCCATCGGCCTGGTTTCTCCCGACCAGCGCATCGGCCAGTCCTGCATTGAAGTGGACCCGGCCAAGATCGCCGCCATCGTCATCACGCAAGAGCCGGACAGCCCGTCCAATGCCTTGCCGCCCGACGAGGAAACCAATGCCATCGCCGGCCACATCAATGATCTCCTGCGCCGCGAGGTCGACGCCGGTCGCCTGACTAACGAGCTGCTGCCCTTGCAGGCGGGCATCGGCACCATCGCCAACGCGGTGCTGCACGGCTTCGAGTCGTCCAGCTTCGAGAACCTGACGATGTACTCGGAAGTGTTGCAGGACAGCGCTATCGAACTGCTGGACCAGGGCAAGCTTGCATTCGCGTCGGCCTCTTCGATCACGGTGTCCAAGCCCGTGTACGAAAAGATCCTGGCCAACATGGAGCACTACCGCGAGCGCATCGTGCTGCGCCCGCAAGAGATCAGCAACGCGCCCGAGATCGTGCGCCGTCTGGGCATCATCGCCATCAACACGGCGCTGGAGTTCGACATCTACGGCAACGTCAATTCCACGCACGTGGGCGGCACCCACATGATGAATGGTATTGGCGGTTCGGGCGACTTCGCGCGCAACGCGCACCTCGCGATCTTCGTGTCCAAGTCCATGGCCAAGAACGGCGACATCTCCAGCGTGGTGCCCATGGTGTCTCACGTCGACCACACCGAGCATGACGTGGACGTCCTGGTCACGGAATGCGGCCTGGCGGATCTGCGCGGCCTGGCGCCGCGTGAACGCGCGCGCGCGGTCATCCAGAACTGCGTGCATCCGTCCTACCGCGACGCCCTGCAGGACTATTTCGACCGAGCCTGCGAGCGTGGCGGCCAGACGCCGCATCTGCTCGAAGAAGCGTTTTCCTGGCACCAGCGTTTCAATGAAACCGATACGATGCGGCCAGCCAGCCCGGCTGCGCGCAAGGTGGCCTGAGGCCCGCCGCAAAGTGTGACTGCCGCCGCCGCGGCGCCTGCCGGTGTTTGCGTGCGTAGCGCATCCCGGCTTGCGGGCCGTGGTTTCCGCTGGCGCCGCGATTTGGTAGAGGTAAAGCAGCGGAGGCTGCTTTACCTTTTTTTTGCCTGGCCTTTCTTGCCGGGGCCGGACTTGGGGGCGCTCAGGTTTTCGCGCGACATCTCCAGCTCGTCGCGCAGCCACTGCTTCAGTTCCACCAGCGGCGCCCAGTCGCGCAGGCTGGGCCGGTAGACCAGGTGATAGGTCTGCGCCTGTTCGTACTCGATGCTGATCGGGGAAATCTGCACCAGCCGGCCCGAGCACAGCGCGTCCGCGGCCAGCAGTTGGCGTCCCAGCGTGATGCCCAGGCCCTGCTCGGCGGCCTGCATCATCATGCCGGCATCGTTGAAGGAGGCCACCGGCGTGATGGGCGTGTCCAGCCCTGCGGCGCTGAACCAGGTTTGCCAGAGCTCGCGCTCGCCCAGCAACGGTTGGCGCGCGAGCGTCTGCGGCGAATGATCGGGGAGCGCCGCCGCGGTTTCCGGCGATGCCAGGACGATCAGGGGCAGGGGCGTGTCGAACAAGGTCTCCGATTCCACACCCGGCCAGGGGCCGCGCCCAAAACGCAGCGCGGCATGAAAACCGTCGCGCAACAGATCCACCACTTGCTGCGAGGTCTCGATTTCCAGCGTCAGGCCCGGGTTGCGCTCGCGCCACCGCGCCATGCGCGGCAACAGCCAGCGTTGCGCGAAAGAAGGCAGAACCGACACACGCAAGCGTTGTTCACTGCCCGAGGCCGCGGCCGACGCTGCCATCGTCCCTTCATCCAGCAGTGCCATGGCGCCCTGCACACTGCACAAGAGCGCGGCGCCAGCGGAATTCAGGACGATGCCCCGCCCGCTGCGCTCGAACAGGGGAAAGCCCAGTTGGGTTTCGAGCACCTTGATCTGCTGGCTGACGGCGCTGTGGGTCAGATGCAGCCTTTCGGCGGCCGCGCGCAGGTTCTGCAATTCGGCCACGGCGCGGAAGGCGGGGAGGGTGCTGAGCGGCAGGCGCATGGAGAGGACCCAGTAAGAGATTGGTCATCATAGCTTACCGATACCCCCAAAACAATTCGATTTTCAGCCGAGTATTGGGCGACTACGCTTACCAAAGTGCATAAACACCTGGAGCCCATCATGTCCGCACAGCTTTGCACCCCGTCTTCTTCCGCCCTGGCCGCCATTTCCAGGGATCGTCAGCAGTCCGCCGCCCAGCCCGTCACGGCGCCGTCCGCCGAATTGGCAGCGCCCCGCGTGGGATTCATCGCGATGCTTGCGGCCGCCTATCGCAAGCGCCGCAATGAAGCGCGCCTGCGTCATCTGGCTGCCGATCTGGATGAGCACATGCTGCAGGATCTGGGCGCACCCAGATGGCTGATGAACGAAGCCGCAGTCAAGCGCGACCTGGCGCGCTTGCGCGACGCGGACTACCTGCGCTGGTAGCCGGGGCCTTTTGCCCCTGATGGGCGCCCCACCCGGCGTTATTGTCTACTCCCCCCGCGGCCCCGCCTTCTATATATAGAAGGCGGGGCCGCGCGCTTGCCAGGGAGATGACCTGTCTTCCAGCTATATATAGCCTAGCGGGTGGTGCAAGAGCGGCGCCGCTAGTGGGGCGCTGCAGATCGCGGAGACATCTGGAACAAATATTTGGCTGCACGGCATGACGCGCAGAAAACTTGTGCTATAGTCTCGCTCCTTCGCAGTTCGGACAGTTTTGAACCGCGAAGCCAAGCAAGCACAACAGGTCGGGCAAGAGGATTCGAGCCAGGTCTGCCGCAAAGCAGTCAG
>NZ_CADIKO010000005.1:0-185450 GCF_902859965.1 Achromobacter aegrifaciens | reverse complement strand
GGTACCGCCGATCTTGACGGTAGCCAGGCCTTCCGGTGCGGAGACGGTCAGTTCGCCGGTGACCGGCTGCGTGGCGTTCTCGGCGATGCTGACGTTGCCGGCATCGGCGCCATTGGCATCGGGGACGGTTACGCCGGGCACGCCATCGGTGTGGCCGTTGATGGTGACGGTGATGGTGGTGGTGCTGACGTCGCCGTCGGCATCACGGATCGTGTAGGTGAAGGTGTCCTTGAGCTGCTGTCCATCGAGCAGCGCGTTCACGCGCGGGTCGTTGTTGTTCAGCTCGTAGGTGTAGGTGCCGTCGGCCTTGAGAACGATCTTGCCGTACTCGCCGTTGACGGCGGTATTGACGTTGCCGGTGACGTTCTGGCCGGCGGGGACCGTGCCCTTGGCCACGCCCACGACGTTGGTGACGTCCGCGCCGAGGGTGTCGGCACCGGTGCCGCTGATGACGTTGCCGGAGGCGGTCAGTGCGGTGTCTTCCGTGACGGAAGCGGTGTCGGGCTTGGCTTCGGGCGCCGTGTCGGTGATCTGGATGACCAGGTCATTGCTGCGGGTCTCGCCGGCAAAGTCCGTAACGGAAACCTGGAAGAGGTCGCGGACCGAATCGTCGCCATTGGAGTGATCGGCGGCTCCGCCAGTTTCCTGGTAGGAGTAGGTGATCTTGCCAGTGGCGGCGTCGTAATTGGTGACGGTCAGCACCCCCTTGTCGGTGGCGATGACTACCGGGTTGGCGGCGCTGGCGTTGCTGACGTCCTTGCCGCCCACCGTGACCTTGTCGACGCCGGCCTCGGCGGAGACGGTCACGGAACCGGTGACCGTGGCGCCAGACGCTTCGGCCACATTGTTATGACCCGCCGTCACATCGCCGTCGCTGTCTTCAGGCGTGATCACCGGAGGAGCGTCGGTCTGGCCGGTGACCGTAATGGTCAGGGTGGCAGTGCTGGTCGCGCCTTGCGCGTCGGACACGGTGTACGTGATCGACGTCGTTGCGGTCTGGCCGTCATTCAAATACTGGAATGCCGTGCCGGGGTTGAACGTGTACGTGCCGTCGGCGTTGAGCGTGAACGTGCCGCCATTCGAACCGACGACAGGCTTGCCGACGTCGGCGTCGGCGCCATTGACTTGCGAAACGCGGATGGTGTCGCCGTCCGGATCGCGATCGTTGCCCAGCACGCCTTCGGTAACGTGGTCAACGACCAGGGGCTTGTCTTCACCGGTGGTGCCTTCGTCATTGGTGGCGACCGGGACGGGGTTGCCCACGGTCCAGACGAAGGTCTGGGAGACGGTTGCGCCCGACTTGTCGGTGGCGGTGACGGTGATGAGGTACTCGCCCTTGACGCCCGTGTTGGTGTGATCGGACGCCCAGTTGGCGAACTGGCCGGTGAAGGTGCCGGTGGTGGGGTCGAACTTCAGGCCGCCGGGGATGTGGTCGACCGAGTAGACCAGGGAGTCGCCGTCGTCGAGGTCGCTGAAGAAGCCGGACAGGTTGTAGTTGACGACATCGCCGTCCATGTTGTCCTGGTTCTGCAGGGCAACTGCGGTCGGCGCGTCGTTGGTGCCGGTGATTTCGACCGTCAGCGTGGCGGAGCTGGTGCCGCCTTGGCCGTCCGTGACGGTATAGGTGATCGAGCTGGTCGCCGTCTGGCCCGCGGCCAGGTGCTGGAAGGCATTGCCGGGATTGAACGAGTACGAGCCGTCGGGATTCAGGGTGAACGTGCCGCCGTTGGAGCCGGCCGTCGGCGTGCCCACGTTGCCAGTGGCGCCGTTGACTTGCGACACGGTCAGGGTGTCGCCGTCCGGGTCCACGTCGTTGGACAGGACGCCGTTCTGGGCGCTGACGTTGAGCGTGGTGTCTTCGTCGGTGGTGCCGTTATCATCGGCCGCCGTCGGCGCAGGGTTGGTGACGTCCCAGTTGAAGTCCTGGGAAGTCGTGGCGCCGGACGGGTCGGTGGCGGTCACCGTCACCGTGTAGACGCCATTGTTGCCGCCTTGCGAGGCGGAATGGTCGATGGTGCCGGTGATGATGCCGGTGTTCGGGTCGATGGTCAGGCCTGGCGGCAGGCCGGTGGCGGTAAAGGTGAGCTTGTCGCTGGTGTCCGGGTCCGAGAAATGGCTGGAGACGTTGTAGCTCACGCCGGTCTGGGCGTCGATGCCCGAGGTGTCGGCGATGGAGGTGGACACCGGGCCGTCGTTGGTGCCGGTGATCGTCACGACGACGTTCGCCGTGGAGGTGGCGCCGCTGGGATCCGTGATGGTGTACGAAACGGTACTGGTGGCCGTTTCGCCCACGGCCAGGTGGCCGTATTCGTTACCCGGGTTGAAGACGTAGCTGCCGTCGGGCAGGACCGTGAAGGTGCCGCCGTTGCTGCCGTTGACCGTGATGCCGGCCGGGGTCATGGGGCGGCCGCTGACCGAGACGATCGCCAGCGGGTCGCCATCGGGATCCGAGTCGTTCAGCAGCAGGTTGCCGCGCACCAGGCTGTTCTGTTCGCCGCTGCCGGTATCGTTCAGCGCGTTGGGCGGGGTGTTGACGGTGGCCGGAGTGGCTTCATCGTCGCTGCCGGCGCCGGTGCCGGACAGGCGGGGCAGGATCTCCTGGCCACGGCTGGGGTTCGGGTAGGCCAGGTCGAGCGGGGTGGTGGTTTCCAGGATGCGGGCCAGGCGCACGAAGCTGCTGCCGCCGGCATCGCCGCCGCCGGCCACGACGGCAGCGGTGGGATCCAGTTCATCGAACGGGTCGCGGCCGTCGCGCAGGGCGGCCAGCAAGCGGTCGGAGTCGGTGCCGGAGGGCGGAGCCACAGCCGCTTCGGACGGGTCGGCCAAGGGGCCGGTCATGTCGCCGGTCACGGCAACCTCGCGGCCTTCGCCGATGACGATCGGCATGCCGTTCTCGACCTGAAGCGAAACCGTGGCGCCCGAGGCAGTGACCACGTCGCTGCCTGCGGGGACCTTGCTGCCTTGATGCAGTTCAGTCAGGGAACCGTCGCTATTGCGTATCCACGCGCGACCGGAGATTTCGTTGACGACTGCGGGAGAGGTGTTGGCCATGTTGGTTCCGTTTCAGGGAGTTATCCAAGATGGCCAGATACTAGATTGCGCCGCCGGCGCGGGATATTGTCCTCAAGGACAGTATCAGGAAGTAATTTTGATTTTGGCGTCGGCGGGGGCAGATATGCCGTGGACGAGCAGGGCGAGCTGCAGGCGGTCGGTTACGCCCAGCTTTTCGAAAACGGCTGACAGGTGGGCCTTGACCGTGCGTTCGGTGATGCCCAGGGCTTCGGCGATCTGCGCATTGGCCTGGCCGCTGGAGGCATAGCGGGCCACGGTGATTTCACGCTCGGTCAGCACGCCGCCATCCCAGGCGTGCTCGTCCTGGGCGCGCTCGGCGACCAGCTTGAGCAGCCGCGACACCAGCGAACGGCCCATCCAGATGCCGCCGGAGGCGACGACTTCCAGCGCCTGCGACAGCGAGGCGGCCGAGGCATAGCCGTGGCAATAGCCATGTGCGCCGGCGCCCAGCACCCGGGTGCCTTGCTCGTCGTTAGGACTGGGGCTGGCGACCACCACGTGCAGGTCCGCCAGGGTCGCGGCCCAGATGGGATCCTGCCAGGACGGCAGCCGGGGCAGGTCCGCATCCAATACCGCCAGAGTGCGGCCCTGTTCGCGCCAGCGTTGCAGGTCGGCCAGGCCGCGCCCGCGGGCCGCCAGCCAGCGGGCCGGATTCAGGCCGCGCCAATGCTGCCACAACAGGTCGTCGTGCGTAATCAACAGGACAGGAACGGGTTTCATAAGGCCTTGCAGCCCTCCTTTAACGTTCGGTAAAGGCATTCGCCTTGGCGCGCAGTATGGGCTTGAGCAGGTACTGCAGCACCGTGCGCTTGCCAGTCAGGATATGAACCTCCGCCACCATCCCGGGGATGATGGGCAACAGTTTGTCGCCTACCGTGCTGCGATCCGTGCGGACCCGCACCACATAGTAGGAATTGCCTTTCTCGTCGGTCACGGTGTCCGCGCCGATCTGTTCCACCTTGCCTTCGAGGCCGCCGTAAATGGCGAAGTCGTAGGCTGTGAATTTCACTTCTGCCTTCTGGTCGGCATGCAGGAAGCCGATGTCGCGCGGCTGGATGCGGACCTCGAGCAGCAGCGTGTCGTCCTTGGGCACGATCTCGATGATGTCCTTGCCGGGCTGGACCACGCCACCGACGGTGTTGTTGAACAGCGTCTTGACCGTGCCGCGCACCGGGGCGCGGACCTCGGCCAGCTTTACTCGGTCGGCCAGCGCCAGCTTGCCTTGACGCAGGGTCGCCAGCTTGGTGTTGGTTTCCGACAGCTCGTTGCGGGCCTGGTTGCGGATGTTCAGCTCAGCTTCCTGAAGCTTGCTTTCGGCTTCCTTGATGGAGGCCTGGAAGCGGTCGATCTGGGCTTCGGCGCCTTTTTGTTCGCCGCAGTAGCGGGCCACGTCGCGTTGCAGGCGCAACAGGTCGACTTCGGACACGGCGCCGCTCTTGAGCAGGGGACGGGTCACTTGCAGCTCGCGCGAGGTCAGGCCGCAGCTGGCCGCGGCCTGGTCGCGCTTGGCGATCGTTTCGCGCAGATCTTCCTGGCGTTGCTTGAGTTGTTCGCGCGCGACGTTGACCGTGGCGTTCAATTCAGTGGTGCGCGCTTGCCAGGCATTGCGCTCCATTTCCACCAGCCCGGGCGCCTGCGTCAGCACTTCCTCGGGAGCCACGAAGGGTTCGCCCGTGGCCAGGGCCTGCAGGCGGGCGGCCTTGGCGAGCAGGGAAAGGTATTCGGCGTTGTTCTCGCCCAGCGACGAGGCGAACCGGGTGGAGTCGATCTTCAGCAGGATCTCGCCCGCCTCGACTTCCTGGCCCGGGCGCACCAGGATTTCTTCGACGATGCCGCCGTCCAGACTCTGGATGATCTGGACCTGGCGCGAGGGCACGACCTTGCCTTCGCCGCGGACGACTTCGTCAATGCTGCCGGTGCCGGCCCACAGCAGCAGGCCGCCGGTGGCCAGCAGGCTGACCCACAACAGGATGCGCGAACCGCGCGCCTGCGATTCATGGATGACCCATTCGGCGTTGCCGACGTAGTCGGAGCGTTGCTGGGGCTTGCCTTTTTCGGCGCCGTCCAGCAAGCGGTCGAAGAAGAACACGAAGACGCCGCGCAGCATGCGCCACAGGCTTCCAAACAGGCCGTGCCGGGTTTCGCCAGGATTGTTCAGCATGGTTTCCTCAGCTTCCGCGTCCGACGCGTCCTTGACGCAGTGCCTCGACCACTTGCTCCTTGGGACCGTCAGCCACGATATGGCCGTTGTCGATCACGATCAGGCGGTCGACCAGGTCCAGCAGGGCGGTGCGGTGCGTGACCAGCAGGATCGTCTTCGTGGCGCTGGCTTCACCCAGCCGCTTGCGCAGCTGCGCTTCACTCTGGTGATCCATGTTGCTGCTGGGTTCGTCCAGCAGCAGGATGGGCGGATCGTTGATCAGGGCGCGGGCCACTGCCACCGACTGGCGCTGGCCGCCGGAGAGGGACTCGCCGCGTTCGCCGATGACCATGTCGAAGCCGTCGGGGTGCAGGTTGGCGAAATCGGTGACGCCCGCCATGTTGGCGGCTGCCAGGATGCTGGCGTCGTCAGCGTAGGGCGCGCCCATCGCCAGGTTGTGCTTCAGGCTGCCATAGAACAGCAGCGGGTCCTGCGGCACGTGGCCGATGGCGCGGCGCACGTCGGCCGGATCGATCTGCCGCACGTCCACGCCGTCCAGCAGGACTGCGCCCTCGGTGGGCTGGTACAGCGCCAGGGCCAGCTTCTCCAGCGTGGTCTTGCCGGAGCCGATGCGGCCAATGATGCCGACCTTTTCGCCCGGCTTCAGCTTGAAGGACACTTTCTTCAGCACCGGCTGCTTACTGCCGGGATAGCTGAAGGTTACGTCGCGGAATTCAATGCCGCCATGGAAGACGGGACGATGCAGGAATTCGGCTTCTGCCGGACGTTCGATCGGCAGCTTCATATAGTTGTCGATCGAGCCCAGCGAGGTGCGAGCGTTCTGGTACTGCATGAGCAACCCGGCGACCTGGCCGAGCGGGGCCAGGCAGCGCCCGGCGATCATGGAGGCGGCGATGATGCCGCCCATGGAAATGGCGGATTCCTGGGCCTGGTAGACGCCGATGATGACGACGGAGATCGACACCAGTTGCTGGACGGCCTGCACGAAGCCGACCGTCGAGGACGAAATCAGCTTCAGTTTGCCGCCGGTCAGGGCGATGTACTCGGTGGCGCGTTCCCAGTTGCGCTGGATGGATCCCTGCGCGTTGAGCGTCTTGACGGACTCCAGGCCGGTCAGGGCCTCGACCAGGGTCGCGTTGCGCTGCGACGACGCTTGGTAGGAGGCCATGGTGAGGGATTCCATGCGGGCTTGCGCGGCCAGCGACACCAGCAGGATCAACACGATCGCGACCAGCGGCGGCAGCACCATCCAGGGCGAAATCCAGGCCAGCGCCAGCAGGAACAGCAGAATGAAGGGCAGGTCCACCAGGGTGGTGATGGTGGCTGACGCGATGAAATCGCGAATGGATTCGAACGAACGCAGGTTGGCGGCGAAGGATCCCACCGACACCGGCCGGCCCTCCATGCGCAGGTCCAGCACGCGTTCCATGATCTGCGCGGACAGGCGCACGTCGACCCGTTTGCTGGCGCTGTCCACGACGTGGGAGCGGGCGGTGCTCAGGATCATGTTGAAGATCACGACCAACGTGATGCCGATGGCCAGCACCCAGAGCGTTTCGACGGCGTTGTTCGGCACGACGCGGTCATACACGTTCATGGTGAACAGCGGCATCGCCATTGCGAAGACGTTGATCAGCAGGGCGGCGATCAGCGCGTCGCGGTACAGGCGCCGGTTTTCCATGATGGCGGCCCAGAACCAATGGCGCTCGCGCACCTTGGCGACTTCGGGCGCGCGCGCGTCGAAGCGGAACTGCGGGCGCACGAAGCACACCAGCCCGGTGTATTGCGCCGACAGTTCCGCGGCGCTCATTTCCATCGAGCTGCCGCCCAATTCGGGGTGGCTGACGACGTAGTTTTCGCCGTCTTTCTTCAGCAGCAGGCAGGCGCGTTCGCCGTTGAGCAGCAGGATCGCGGGCAGCAGGTCCTGCGAAATGCTGTCCAGCGTGCGCTTGACCACGCGGGCGGAGAGCTGCGCGCGCGCGGCGGCGCGCGGCAGCAATGCCGGCGTCAGTTTGTGTTCTTCCAGCGGCAGGCCGGCCGACAGCGCCTGGGCCGTCGCCGTCACGCCATGGAGCCGGGTGATTTCAACCAGGCAATCGAGCAGCGGGTCGTCATGCGCCGCGCGCGCGTCCGCGCGCCACTCCCGGGCCGCCATTTCAGATAACTTGTCCATCTTCGTCATCCAGCAGGTCGAGGTGTTCGGAGAGGCGCGCGCGCTGTTGCTTGCGCTGGGTCAGCTTTTGTTGAGCCTGGATAGGCAGGTCGGTCATACGCAAGGTGCCATTGGCTATCAGCGCGTCGATCAGGTCTTCCAGGACGCGGACGAAGTCCGCATCCAGTTGTGAGAAGTCGTTGCCCTGTTTCTGCATATGGTCTCCTTGCGCTTGCGTCACCTAGGGTTTGGCCTTGGGCGAGTTTACCGGGATGAACGTGGGCGGCAGATTGCCCTCGTTGTATTGCACGCGCACGGGCGCCAGGCGGGCCGAGTCGGGGATCGTCGAATTGCAGAGCTTGATGACTTCGTCGGAGACTTCCAGCTTGCCGTTTTCCTCGGGCATTTCGTTGCGCGCGGGCTGCAGCGACAGCGCCGGCAGCAGTGCGTGCGACAGCGCCAGCCAGCGGTATTGCGCGATCTGCAGGTCATACAGCGCGTTGGTCAGGGCGCGGCGCGATTCGAACAATTCGTTTTCGGTGTCCAGCAAGTCCAGCAGCGAACGCTGGCCGATCTGGAATTGTTGGCGGTAGGCTTCGCGCACCTTGGTGGTGGCCACTTCGTGGTCGCGCAGGAAGGGCAGCTTCTGGTTCAGGCTGGCGACGTTGTTCCAAGCCACGGCCAGGTCCTGTTGCACATTGCGGCAGGTGTAGTCGCGGATGTCGCGCGCAGCATAGGACTGCGCGGAGGTCTGGCGCACGCGGGCGGAGTCGGATCCACCGCGATACAGGTTGTAGCTCATGACAACCTGGACGCTGGAGTTCTGGATGTCGCGGTTTTGCGGCGTGGGATCGTTCTGGTCGCGGCCGGTGGCGGCCACGAATTCGAACTTCGGCGAGAAGGCGCCCTTGGACGAGGCGACGCCCGCTTGCGCGGCCTGCAGCCCGGCCTGCTTGGACAGGAAGCTGGGGTTGCGGCGCAGCGACTCGTTGAAGTCGGCGGGCTTGACCGGCAGCTTGCCGCTGATATCGGGCGTAGGCTGCATCGCTTCAGGGGGCAGGGCGCCAGTGACGCGCTGGAAACGCTGCTGCACGTCCAGCAGGTTGGCGGTCTCGGTCATCAGATTGGTCTGGGCCAGCGCCAGGCGCCCGCCGGCCTGTTCCAGGTCGACGCGGCGGCCCACGCCCGATTCGGCGCGCTCGTTGATCTGCTTGAGCGTTTCTTCGTGCAGGGTGTAGTTCTGGCGGGCCAGCAGTTCCATGTCGCGGTAGCGCTGCAGGTCGATATAGGCCTGCACTGCGCTGAACGCGGTGTTGTCGCTGGTGGCCAACAGGTCATAGAAGCGCGCCAGCTTGTCGAAGCCGGCTTGCTTGACGTCGTTGCTCGTACGGAAGCCGTCGAAAATCAGCTGACGCAATTCCACGCTGTAGCCGGGACGGCTCCAGCTTTGCGACCCGACTCCGGGCACGTTGTTGCGGTACTCGCGACCCACATAGCCTTGCGCATTGATCTGCGGGAAGAACGCGCCGCGGGCAACGGCCTGGCCTTCCAGCGAAGCCTGGAAATCATGGTACTTGGCCTGGATTTCCGGGTTGCTGAGCAGGGTCTGCTCAACGACCTGGTTCAGTGTGACCCCAGCTGCCCCGGAGGCGGGAGCTGCTGACTGTGCAAATGCCGCAGGAACGAATGCCAGGGCAAGGACCGAAGTCGTGCTTTTGAGCAAAAACGAAGCCATAGTGATTATTCGCGAGTCGAGTTAGGAATTAATGGCCGCCATATTGTGTGGAAATGTCAGATTTGACGAGTCAATATTTGTTAATTCTTGACGAAGTTTTCCGGTCGGCAGTTTGAGTTTCTTCGCGCATCATCTCTTAATTAGCTTGAATTTGCACTAATTTCGCCATATCCCGGATTTTTGATCCGGTTTAATGCAGGATAAATGCGGTTTATTGCGCTTTATTTCGTCGTTTGGGTGAATCCAGCGCACAACGATTATATCGGTTTGATAATTTTGTATCTGTTTTAAATACCCGAATTTGTATCTGTAACTGTTTGATTGCAGTTCGATTGAAGTATGGAAATAGGACGAAGTGACCCTCGCCATGTCCTAGCATGGTAGTGTTAGTACTGGTATATAAGGTGTAGTTGTACTAGGTTGAGACCCTGTGCATAATTCGCTCATGCCGCAGTGGCTGGCGCCCGGGGATCACTGTTTGAACCGCGCGCGGCACGAGCCGGATTGTCTATTTGCAGAGCGCATCCATGGCCCAAACTCTTTACGACAAACTCTGGGACGCCCACGTCGTCCACCAGGAATCAGACGGCACCTGTCTGCTCTATATCGACCGCCACCTGGTGCACGAAGTCACCAGCCCCCAGGCGTTCGAAGGCCTGGCGATGGCCGGCCGCAAGCCGTGGCGCACGGGCGCCAACCTGGCGGTGGCGGACCACAACGTGCCGACGCTGAACCGCGCCCAGGGCATCGACGATCCGATTTCGCGCCTGCAGGTGGACACGCTGGACGCCAACTGCGAAAAGTACGGCATTACCGAATTCCGCATGAATGACCTGCGCCAGGGCATCGTGCACGTGATCGGCCCGGAGCAGGGCGCGACCCTGCCCGGCATGACCGTGGTCTGCGGCGACTCGCACACCAGCACGCACGGCGCGCTGGGCGCGCTGGCCTTCGGCATCGGCACCTCCGAAGTGGAGCACGTGCTGGCGACCCAGACGCTGCTCATGAAGAAAGCCAAGAGCATGCTGATCAAGGTCGACGGCGAATTGCCCTTCGGCTGTACGGCCAAGGATGTGGTCCTGCACATCATCGGCATCATTGGCACGGCCGGCGGCACGGGCTACGCCATCGAGTTCGCCGGCAGCACGATCCGCGCCCTGTCCGTGGAAGGCCGCATGACCGTCTGCAACATGGCCATCGAAGCCGGCGCCCGTTCGGGCATGGTGGCGGTGGACGACAAGACCGTCGAGTACTTCCGCGGCCGTCCCTTCGCGCCCACGGGCGTGCTTTGGGATCAGGCGGTGGGCTACTGGCGTACCCTGCATACCGATGAGGGCGCCAAGTTCGACGCCGTGGTGGAAGTCAACGCCCGCGACATCAAGCCGCAGGTCACCTGGGGCACGTCCCCGGAAATGGTGCTGCCGGTGGATTCCCGCGTGCCGGACCCCGATCGCGAAAAAGACGACGTGCGCCGCAGCGGCATGGAACGCGCCTTGCAGTACATGGGCCTGAAGCCCAACACGCCGCTTACCGATATCCGTGTGGATCGCGTGTTCATCGGTTCTTGCACGAATTCGCGCATCGAAGACCTGCGCGCGGCTGCGGCGGTCGCGCGCGGCAAGCATGTGGCCTCCAATGTGCGCCAGGCCATGGTGGTGCCGGGCTCGGGCCTGGTCAAGCAGCAGGCCGAGCGCGAAGGCCTGGACAAGATCTTCATCGAGGCGGGCTTTGAGTGGCGCGAGCCGGGCTGCTCCATGTGCCTGGCCATGAACGCCGACCGCCTGGAACCGGGCGAACGCTGCGCCTCCACCTCGAACCGCAACTTCGAGGGCCGGCAAGGACAGGGCGGGCGCACCCATCTGGTCAGCCCGGCCATGGCCGCCGCCGCCGCCGTCGCCGGCCATTTTGTCGACGTCCGCACTTTCCGTTAAGCGTCACGCACCGAGTACCGACATCATGCAAGCATTTACCACTCACGAAGGCCTGGTGGCTCCGCTCGACCGCGAAAACGTCGATACGGACCTCATCATTCCCAAGCAGTTCCTCAAATCCATCCAGCGCACCGGCTTCGGTCCGAACCTGTTCGATGAACTGCGCTACCTGGACCATGGCGAACCCGGCATGGACAACAGCAAGCGTCCGCTGAATCCGGATTTCGTGCTGAACCAGCCGCGTTACCAGGGCGCTTCGGTGCTGCTGGCGCGCAAGAACTTCGGCTGCGGCTCCAGCCGCGAGCATGCGCCCTGGGCGCTGACGCAGTTCGGTTTCCGCGCCATCATCGCGCCGTCCTATGCCGACATTTTCTTCAACAACAGCTTCAAGAACGGCCTCTTGCCCATCGTTCTGTCGGAACTGGAAGTCGCGCGCCTGTTCGACGAAGTGAAGGCTTTCCCCGGCTACAAGCTGCGCGTCGACCTCGACCGCCAGGTCGTGGTGGCGGCGGATGGGCGCGAGATGGGTTTCGACATCGAACCGTTCCGCAAATACTGCCTGCTCAACGGCTTTGACGATATCGGGCTGACCCTGCGCCAGTCGGACAAGATTCGGGCCTTCGAGGCCGAGCGCCTGGCCCGCCATCCGTGGCTGGAAAGCCGTCCCATCGCCTGACGCCACCATTCTTCTGATTACAGGATCGTTTTCGTATGACTCACAACATCGCAGTCCTGCCGGGTGACGGCATCGGCCCGGAAATCGTCGAACAGGCCGTGCGCGTCCTGAAGGCGCTGGACGTGTCCTTCGATATCAAGCAAGCGCCCGTGGGCGGCGCCGCCTTCGATGCGTTCGAACATCCGCTGCCGCCGGCCACGTTGAACCTGGCCAAGGAATCGGACGCCGTGCTGTTCGGCGCCGTGGGCGACTGGAAGTACGACAGCCTGCCGCGCGAGTTCCGCCCCGAGCAGGCCATTCTGGGCCTGCGCAAGGCGCTCGGCCTGTTTGCCAACCTGCGTCCTGCCATCCTGTATCCGGAACTGGCCAGCGCCTCGTCGCTGAAGCCCGAGATCGTGTCCGGCCTGGACATCCTGATCATCCGCGAGCTGACTGGCGACATTTATTTCGGCACGCCGCGCGGCGTACGTTCTTCACCCGACGGCGCCTTCGCCGGCGAACGCGAAGGCTACGACACCATGCGCTATGCGGAATCCGAAGTGCGCCGCATTGCGCGCATCGGTTTCGAATCGGCCCGCAAGCGCAACAAGAAGCTGTGCAGCGTGGACAAGGCCAACGTGCTGGAGACCTCGCAGTTCTGGCGCGACATCGTCATCGAAGTCGCGCGCGAGTATCCCGACGTGGAGCTGTCGCACATGTATGTCGACAACGCCGCGATGCAGCTGGTGCGCAACCCGCGCCAGTTCGACGTAATCGTGACCGGCAACCTGTTCGGCGACATCCTGTCCGACGAAGCCGCCATGCTGACCGGTTCGATCGGCATGCTGCCTTCGGCTTCGCTGAACGCAGGCGGCCAAGGCTTGTATGAACCCAGCCATGGCTCCGCGCCCGATATCGCCGGCCAAGGCATCGCCAATCCGCTGGCGACCATCCTGTCCGCGGCCATGCTGCTGCGCTATTCGCTGAATCTGGCGCCGCAGGCCGACCGCATCGAGGCCGCCGTGCGCCGCGTGCTGGCCGACGGCCTGCGCACCGCCGACATCTTCGAACCGGGCACGACCAAGGTCGGCACGGCGCAGATGGGCGACGCGGTGCTGAAGGCGCTGGCCTGATCTTCTCGGGATCGAGCCGCCGGGCGCTAGCGCGCGTGGCGGTTGAAGCACCGTAAAACAAGGGGTGGCCCGGCTGGGCCGCCCCTTGTTTTGCTGTTGTGGCGTCGCCTCGAAAGCGCCCTGTATCCATTGCGGCCCCTATTATTTCTAGCTGCGCCGCAACATCCGGCCGTGCATTCTGATAAATTGTTGAATTGCACGGCTTTTTCCCCTGGACCCTAGTCTCCACACCTTTAAAGAGCGATTGAAATGAATCAAGCAGTAGGCCTTGTCGGCTGGCGCGGTATGGTCGGCTCGGTGCTCATGCAACGCATGCGCGACGAGAACGACTTCGCACTGATCGAACCGGTGTTTTTCTCCACCAGCAACGCTGGCGGCGCCGCGCCCACTTGGGCCACTGGCGCAGGCCCGCTGCAAGACGCCTACAACATTGACGCTCTGAAAAAACTGCCGATCATCGTGACGGCGCAAGGCGGCGACTACACCTCCGAGGTCTATCCCAAGCTGCGCGGCGCAGGCTGGAACGGCATCTGGATCGATGCCGCCAGCACCCTGCGCATGGCCGATGACGCCATCATCGTGCTGGATCCGGTCAACCGTCCGGTCATCGACGCGGCGCTCAAGCGCGGCGTGCGCAACTTCATCGGCGGCAACTGCACGGTCAGCTGCATGCTGATGGGCTTGGCCGGCCTGTTCAACAACGACCTGGTCGAATGGATGACTTCCATGACCTACCAGGCGGCTTCCGGCGGCGGCGCGCAACACATGCGCGAACTGCTGACCCAGTTCGGCGAGATCAATCAATCGGTCAAGTCGCTGCTGGACGATCCCGCGTCGGCCATCCTGGAAATCGACCGCGGCGTGCTGGCCAAGCAAAAGGACCCGGCGCTGCCCCACGAGCACTTCGGCGTGCCGCTGGGCGGCAACCTGATTCCCTGGATCGACAAGGATCTGGGCAACGGCATGTCCAAGGAAGAGTGGAAGGGCGAGGTCGAGACCAACAAGATCCTGGGCCGCGGCGCAGCCTTCGGCACGCCCGCTACGCCGATCGACGGCCTGTGCGTGCGCATCGGCGCGATGCGCTGCCACAGCCAGGCGCTGACCATCAAGCTCAAGCGCGATGTGCCGCTGGACGAGATCGAAGCGCTGATCGCCGAAGGCACGCAGTGGGCGAAGGTCGTGCCCAACACCAAGGAAGCCACGGTTTCCGCGCTGACTCCGGTCGCCGTTACCGGCACGCTGGACATTCCGGTGGGCCGCCTGCGCAAGCTGTCGATGGGCTCGCAATACCTGGGCGCTTTCACCGTGGGCGACCAGTTGCTGTGGGGCGCCGCCGAGCCGCTGCGCCGCATGCTGCGCATTGCGCTGGCCGAAGCCTGATGCCGTCGCAGGCGGCGTTCGGCGCCGCCTGACCAGGCGCGCAAGGCAAGCAAGGGCACCTCAGGGTGCCCTTGCCGTTTGCGCAGAGTCTGTGCTGTATCGGCGGACAGGCCCGCCAGCAAACGCGGCCGGGCCTTTCAGGTTTGTGAAATGCGCATGATCCATTACACTTTTCCCGTGAATTGATGCCTGTTCTCACCGAGATGGCGTGAGCCGGCTCCAGCCCGCAAGTCGACTACAAGACGGAATTCCAGCTTATGACCCAGCGTTCGCGCCAAGTGAAGCATGCCCGCCGTTTAAAAGCCCTGCAGTGGGCGATTGCGCTGGCGATTGGCTCAAGCGTGTGCAGTACCGCCATGGCCATGCGCGTGGGGCATTCGCGGGTGGTTTCCGTGCCGGGCGCGCCGCTGCAGGCGGTGGTGGGATTGCAGGAGCTCACGCCCGAGGAAATCGCATCGCTCAAGGTGTCGGTGGCTGACGAGGCCTCCTGGCAACGCGCAGGTCTGAAGCCGCCGGTTCCGCTGGCAAGCATGGTGGTCCGGGTCGAGGACGGCCTGGACGCCACGCGCAAGAATCTGCGCGTGCGGGCCTCGCAGCCGCCGGCCAGCGGCGCGGTTGATCTGCTGCTGAATATCAACTCCAGTTCCGGGCAGCGCCAGGTGCAGGTCAGCATTCTGGTGCCGCTGCGCGGCACGACGGCTGACGTGACGCCGGCTGCGGTCGGCACGCCGGGGCGCGCGGCGGGATCGCGTTCGGTCAACGTGAAGTCCGGCGACAATCTGTTCGCTATCGCTCAGCGCAATGCGGTGCCCAACGCATCGGTCTATCAGATGCTGGTGGCCCTGTGGCGCGCCAATCCCGAGGCCTTCATCCAGAACAATATGAATCTGGTGAAAGCCGGCCAGAGGCTGACGATTCCCGATGCGGCTACCGTGCGCGCGGTGGATCCGGCCGAGGCGCGGCGCATCTTCAATGAACATGCCGAGGCGTTCGCGAAGTACCGCGCCCGCATCGGCGCGGCGGCCGGCGCGAATCCCTCCGTGGTCCAGGGGCAGGGCGCGGCTTCGGGCAGCGTCGCGCCTCCTGCTGATGCCGGGGCGGCCAGCGCATCGCCGCCGCAGGATCGCGTGCGGCTGTCCTCGGGGCAGGCGCAAGACAGCGCATCGGCGCAAGCAGAGGCGCAGGCCGATGCCAAGACGTCGACTGAGCGCGCCATGGCCGATGTCCAGGGGCGCGTGAGCCAGTTGCAAAGCAACGTCGACGATTTGAACAAGGCGGTGGCACAGCAAGGCGCCGCTGGTGGCGCTCCTGGTACTGCGGCGGCGCCGGGCGCGGCAGGCGCTTCGGGTGCAACAGGCGCTTCGGGAGCGGCAGGCGCTTCGGGTGCAACAGGCGCTTCGGGTGCAACAGGCGCTCCGGGTGCAACAGGCGCTTCCGGTGCAACAGGCGCTTCGGGAGCTGCAGGCGCTTCGGGAGCAGCAGGCCCTTCGGGTGCGGCAGGCGCTTCGGGAGCGGCAGGCGCTTCGGGAGCGGCAGGCGCTTCGGGAGCAGCAGGCGCTTCGGGTGCAGCAGGCGCTTCGGGTGCAGCAGGCGCTTCGGGTGCAGCAGGCGCTTCGGGAGCGGCAGGCGCTTCTGGTACAACAGGCGCTTCTGGTGCAACAGGCGCTTCGGGCGCGACAGGCGCGTCGGGTACGCCGGGCGCACCGGGCGCAGCGGGTACGCCCGGTGCAACAGGGTCGGCAGGACCTGCGAACACCTCGAGCGCCCCAGGCGCTTCTGGGGCATCTACGCCAGATCAGGCCGCTGGCACGCCGGCAGGCAAGGATTCCGCTTCGGACATGCCCGGGTGGCTGGCCGACAATCTGCTCGTTATCGTCACTGCAGTGCTGGCGCTGATCGCATTCGCGATTGCCTGGCTCTTGCGCCGGGCCGGTGCGCGGCGCGGGGACGATGACGAGGAAACCTACGAATTCAACGAGCCAGCGCTGGATACGGCGGCGCTGAACCGCAAGCTCGGAAGCATCAATCTCGACCTGGACGAACCGCCCACGGACGAACCGCACCGTGTCGGCGGGCCACGGGTTTGATACATGTCTAGAGTTGCATTGGGGCTGGCGTACGACGGCTCCGCCTGGCAGGGTTGGCAGACACAGCCGCATCGGCAAACGGTGCAGGACACGTTGGAGGCCGCCCTGGGCAGTTTTTGTGGTGTGCAAGGGCCGGTGGCGACGATCTGCGCCGGCCGCACCGATACCGGGGTGCACGGCGCGATGCAGGTGATCCATCTGGACACTGAACTCGACCGCCGGATGGAGTCCTGGGTCCGGGGGGTGAATGCTTTCCTGCCTCCCAGCATTTCAGTCCAGTGGGCGCAGCCGGTATCGGACGAATTCCACGCGCGGTTTTCCGCGCGCGCCCGTACCTACGTATATTTGTTATGGCGCGGCCGGGTGCGGCCGGCATTGTGGGCGGGCCGGGCGGGCTGGTGCTTTCAACCGCTGGACGTCGATGCCATGCGGGCCGCGGCGAATGCCTTGCTGGGCGAGCACGATTTTTCCAGCTTCCGTTCCTCGCAGTGCCAGGCCAAGCATCCTGTGCGCCATCTCTACCGGCTGGATATCGATGAGCGCGGGCCGTTCCTGGTGTTCACGCTGAAGGCCAATGCCTTCCTGCATCATATGGTGCGCAACATCATGGGCGCGCTGTTGCAGATCGGGCAAGGGCGCGAATCGGTGGACTGGATGGCGCAGTTGCTGTCCTGGCGCGACCGCAAGCGGGGCGCGCCGACCTTCGCGCCCGATGGGCTGTACCTGTCCGCCATCGATTATCCGGAAGAGTTCGGCCTGGATGAGCTCGACGGGGGATCGCAGTTGCTGTCGCCGTTTACTCAAACCTATTAGGGATGCCGCCGGCAACGGCGATGCCTGCCCGTATCCGATGGAGGCTTTTGCCATGCAACGCCGCGCGTTTTTGAAGCAGACCGCCCTGGGCGGCGCCGCTCTGGTCGCTCCGGCGTTCGCGCAGGAAGTTCCGTTGGCCGAGGAAAACGCCAGCCCGGCCCCGTCGGCGCCGCCAGCGGGACCGCAAGAGGCTCCGCCCAGCCCGCCGCCCGCTCCGGCCGCCGCGCCCGAAGCGCCGGCGGTGGTGGCAGCCCCAGCCAAGGTCGCTTGGCGGCTGGCCTCCAGTTTTCCCAACGAGTCTCCCACCTTGTTCGCCGGCGCCGAAGACGTGGCGCGTTACGTGAACGAGGTGACGGACGGGCGCTTCAGCATCGAAATCTTTCCCGCCGGCGACCTGGTGCAGCCGGGACAGGTGCTGGAAGCCGTGCAGCATCGCGTCGTCGATTGTGGCCATACGGCGTCGACCCGCTACTTCGATGTCGACCCCGCGCTGTGCTTTGACGCCGGCGTGCCGTTCGGCCTGAACACGCGGCAGATGAACGCCTGGATGACGCAGGGCGAAGGCCTGGCGCTCACGCGCGTGCTATTCGACAAGTACAACATCCTGAACTTTCCCTGCGGTTATACCGGCGCGCAGATGGGCGGCTGGTTTCGCGGGGAAATCAAGACCGTGGACGACCTGCGCGGGCTCAAGGTGAAGGCCGGCGGGTTTGCCCGCCATGTGCTGGCGCGGATGGGCGCCACGCCCGTGGACGTGCCGGTGGCCGAAGCCTATGCCGCGCTGGAGCAGGGCGTCGTGGACGCCGTGGCTTGGATCGGCCCTTACGACGATGAAAACCTGGCGCTCTATAAAGTTGCCAGGAATTACTACTTTCCGGGCTGGTGGGCGGGCACGCTGCAGCTATCCTTGTATGTGAACCAGGACGCCTACGACGAACTGCCCAAGCCGTATCAGTCCGCTTTGACGCTGGCATGCCGTATGGCGACTGCCAACATGATCGCCAAGTACGATGCGGGCAATCCGGACGCGCTGCGCCGACTGGTGTCGCGCGGCGCGCAGTTGAAAGCGTTTCCCAAGCCGGTCCTGCAGGCGAGCTACGAAGCCTCGCTGGCCGCCTACCAGGAAATGAGCGCCAAGGATCCCATGTTCAAGAAGCTGTACGACAGCATGGCGGCGTTTCGCGACAAGGAAACGCCCTGGTTCCGTCTGGCCGAGGGCAGCTTCGACAATCTCGTGGCCACCGTGGGTCAGCCCGGCGCGTAGGCGCTGCCTGCACGCCGGATATACTGATTCGACCGGCCGCGCAGGGCGGCCAAGCCAGCGAAGAGTTTCATGCGCACACGCATCAAGATCTGTGGATTGACCCGGGAACAGGATATCGACGCCGCCGTCGCGGCGGGCGTCGATGCGATCGGCTTTGTGTTTTACCCCAAGAGCAAGCGTTGCCTGACGCCGACGCGCGCAGCCCAGTTGCGGCGCATGGTGCCCGCCTTTGTCGACGTGGTGGCCTTGTTCGTGAATGCGCAAGAGGCCGAGGTGCAGGCCGTGCTGGACCAGGTCAAGCCGGAGCTGCTGCAGTTCCATGGCGATGAAACGCCGCAGGACTGCGCGCACTACGGTCATCGTTTTTTGCGGGCATTCCGTGCCGGCGCGCCCGGCCTGGACACCGCGGAAAACCTGGCCTCCACATGCCGCGCCTATGGCGAAGCCGCAGGCTGGCTGTTCGACAGCTACAGCGCGGGCTACGGTGGCAGCGGTCATGGTTTCGACTACGCGTTGCTCGACGAAGTGAGGGCCGATCCGGTGTCTCGGCCCCTGATCCTGTCGGGCGGCTTGAACGCGGAAAACGTCGGGCAGGCCGTGGAATTGGTCAGGCCTTGGGCGGTCGATGTAAGTAGCGGCGTGGAGCTTGAGCAAGGAATTAAAAGTTCTGATAGAATCTCGTTCTTCGTTGCTGCGGCGCAAGCGGCAGACGCGAAGCTGAAGGGAAATTAGTAGTGCGGTGCAGGCGGTTTGAAGTAGTGGGGCAAGGCTGAAAAGCGGCGTCCAAGGTTCCCAGGAACTGGTACTTCAAACGCGTTGCGCAGACAAGCTTGAAGGCATGCGAAAGTAAACCTCGCAAACGCCGCAAACTTCGAAGCGCAATAAATAATGCAAAAAATCTTGCCAGACGATTTGCATAGTTTAAAAAAGCACTATATAATTCTTCTTCTTTGCAGGCGGTTAGCTCAGCTGGTTAGAGCGCCACGTTGACATCGTGGAGGTCGTTGGTTCGATTCCAATACCGCCTACCAAATTCCTGCAAAGTGCTGTCAAGCACGGCAAAGAGAAAGCCGCTAGATCAATGATCTGGCGGCTTTTTTGTTTGGGTTTCGTCCGTTGCATGCCGCGCGCCATGCCACCAAGCATGGTTTTCGCGGGGCAATGGCAAAGGCGCGAAAACTCTTCAGCTATCGACGCCAGCCGTTAGCCCTGCATTTACTCAAGCCTGTGCGTTCTGCGCAGTTCGCGGTAAATCGCCGAATCATATTGAAGTAAGCCACGCATAATGGAAATATGGCGATTCATTAGCGTGTGGCCGAACATTTTGGCCACGTTCCGTTGACCGGCCGCCAGACATTTCCTTTCAGTACAACTGGCGGATTGGCCGATGATTGCCTGAGGCCGTTGGTTTGAATCAGGGGACCCTGTGAGCGAAGAATTGTCGCGACAAGGTAGACGTGAACGGCAGGGCCATTCCCTCGTGCGTCGCGTGACGCTCGGTCTGGCCCTGGCATGGTTTGCGTTGGTGATAGCTATTGCACGCTGGATGTCGCAGGGAATGGAGGCATCGCGGCTGGACAGCCTAGCCGCCAGCGCCGAATACGAGGCAAGAATTACTGCGCGCGTCATGGATCGGTTATTCACCGAGATGGTGAGCGTAGCGAACATGGTGGCCCGCCAGGGCCAAGTGATCCAGCTTGCCGTCCGTTACCGTACGGATCCACCCGGCGCAGCCGACTTGTCTCGAGAGCAGCGAGCGGCCCTGTTCACGCGGGATCCATTGGTGCGCAGGGTAGGCGACTTCATGAATGAGCTGGCCAGCGATCTGCGATACGCCCGCATTTATATGAACAATATGTCGGACGATACGGTGACGGCCAGTAACTGGGCGGAACCCGACAGCATCGTCGGCATGATCTACTCGGGTCGGGCTTATCTCGAAGACGCATTGCGTGATGGCTATGGCAGTTACTTCGGCATTGCCCGGTTGAACAAGAGTCCATCGTATTTCGTCGCCAGCCGCATCGAAGACTCGAATGACATGCCGCAGGGCTCAGTGACGGTAAAGTTCGATGCGCCGGATGTGGCGCTTTACCTGGCCGGGCGACATATCGCGTTGGTTGTGAATCGCCAGGGAAGGGTAACCACGGCTTCTTCCGAGCCGTTCATGCTGCGTAATGTCGCAGCGCTTTTGCCTGCCGATTCGGTACTGCCTTCCGATGGCGATGAAGACCTCGGCGAACCCCTGGATATTCGCGCCATACCCGGCTCGATCCAATCCGGCCGTTGGCTCATCGATGGCAGGCCCTATCTGGCGAGGCGGCAGGCGCTGGCTAATGGGCAATACCACTTGATCACGCTGGCCTCGCTGGAATCTTTGGCGCCCATGCGCAAGCGGCATATGTGGGCGACGGGATTGGTGGCGATGGTCGGTCTGGTCCTGATCCTTCTCTCCAGCCATGTGGTCGCGCAAATGGTGAGACGCCGCCAGGATGAACGGCATGCCGCCAACCATGATGCGCTTACCGGCTTGCCGAATCGGCGAGCGATCATGGCGGAGTTGGAGCGGTATTTCTCGGAGGCGAATCGGACGCAGCGGTCTGTTCAAGTCGCGTTTATAGATCTGGATGGGTTCAAGACGATTAACGATACCTACGGCCACGACATCGGCGACAAATTCTTGATCGAGGTTGGCCGACGTCTGTCGGCAGGCCTGCGTTCTGGAGAGGTGCTGGGTCGATGGGGGGGCGACGAATTCGTCGTCGTTGGCTTGGGCGCAAGGTCAGGGCCGACGGCTGATGCTGTGGTTGAAACAATGCGCACGCGCCTGGCCCCGTTGCTCAGCGGCATCTACACCCTGGACGACTGCAGTTTTCACTACGCCGGCGCGAGCTTTGGCATTGTGAATGCCGACCCATCGGCCAGCGCGCTGCAGGCCGTCCTCAGGGAAGCAGATCAATTGATGTATGCAGACAAGCAGGCGCGGCGTGAGATGCAGATTGCGTAACCGCCTGCCGGGCTGAGCCCGGGAAGACCTGCATCCGCCAGCCTTCTCGATACCCCCTAGGCCGTCATGCCGCGGCCCAATATACTGTATAAAAATACAGTATATTTGAGGTCGGCAGCAGCGCAATTCGGCCCGGTTTCGGCCGAGAGGGGACGAAGCATGATCGATGAGGAATGGACGCAGCGGGACGACTATTACTGGCAAGGGCCAGCGGGCTGGACGATCTCCCGGGTCTTCGTGGACGGGATGTGGCAGTACGAACTATGGTTCAGCCGCGGCGGCGGAGGCACGATTTACGGAATGCGCGCCTCATTGGAAGGCGCGCAAGAGCTCTATCAGCAAAAGCTGCGGTAAGTTCTTGCCTGTCTACAGGGAAGCGCCACCCGCGGCGTGGCTTCTATCTGCTGCGGCTGCTCGTGTCGCGCATCGGAAACCCGACTTTTCCTAGATTCCGTTTTTGGGCGCATTAAGAATCAGCCGCAAGCCCAGCGCCGCAATAACGCCCGCCGCTGCCCGGTCTATCCATTGCTTCGCCCGTAGATAAACCTCGCGCGGGCCCTTGGTCGAAAAACAGAGCGCCACGATCGCATACCAGCCGAATTCGACCAGGAACACCAGGGGCGGCAGCGCGAAATAGGTCCATGCCGGCGGATGCTGAGGCAGCAGCGCGGCGAAGATGCTGCCATACCAGATGGCCGTCTTGGGGTTGCTCAACTGGGTCGTGAGACCGATCCAGAAGGAACGACGTCCATTGCGTGATGCTGGCGCGCTGCTGCCGGGCATGGCAAAAGGCTGCCTGGCGTTGCGCCAGATGCCGGCAGCCACGTAAAGCAGATAGGCGCCGCCCGCGATTTTCAGCGCGACGTACAGCCATTCCACGCTTTGCAACAGGGAATACAGCCCCGCCAGCGCCAGGCCGGCAAACAGCATGCCGCCTGCGCCCATGCCGAAGGCCGAGGCCAGGCCGTCCCAGCGGGACTGGCCGATGGCCTTGCGCGCGACGATGATGAAGCTTGGTCCCGGCAGCATGGCTCCGAGCCACAGCGCACCGAGGATAGCGAGTATGGAAGCAAAGGGAGTCATGGTCGTTGGGGGCTGGAGCCATGGGAGACAATGATTCTTCCATGAAAGTCCGGCCCTGCAAAGGACGGTGAAGCGCCTGCTGGCGGCAGGCGTTTCGCGCAAATCCGGGTCTCAGCCGCTCGCCAGCGCCAGCGGCGCGGTGCGCCCTGGAGCGGCCGCCCTCGGGGCGGACTGCGCTTGCGGCTGCCGTTCATCCTGCAGGCGGAATACGCCCACGGCTTGCAGCAGCTCGGTCGCCTGCGATTGGAGGGCCGCCGAGGCGTCGGCGGCCTGGGCTACCCGGGCCGCGTTCTGCCGGGTCAGTTCGTCCATCTGGGTCACGGCCTGGTTGACTTCGTCGATGTCCGTACCCTGGACCCGGCCCGCGTCGCCGATCTGACCGACGATGGCGGCCACGCGCTCGATGCTGGCCACGACTTCGCGGATCACGCCGGCGGCATGGTCGGCCTGGCGGAAACCGCTGCTGGTCTTCTCCAGCGAGCCGTCGATCAGGGTGCGGATCTCGCGCGCGGCGCTGGCGCTGCGTTGGGCCAGCGCGCGGACCTCGGTGGCGACGACCGCGAAGCCTCGCCCGCTTTCACCGGCGCGGGCTGCTTCCACCGCCGCGTTCAAGGCGAGGATGTTGGTCTGGAATGCGATGCTGTCGATCAAGCCGGTGATTTCGGAGATCTTGTTGGCTTCCTGCTGGATTTCTCCCATCACCGTCGCCACGCCCGCTACCGCGGCGCTGCCCGTGTCCGCGATGCGCCGCGCTTCGTCGCTCAGCTGCCGGGCCTGCAAGGCGTTGCCGGCGTTGTCATGGACATTGGCGGCCAGGTCGCGCATCGATGCAACGGTCCGCTCCAGGGAGTCGGCCTGGGTCCGGGTGCGTTCTTCGAGCTGCTGGTTGTCCTGCATGATGTCGCGCGAGGCGGCGGAAAGAGCGGTGGCGGTGTTCCTTACGCCGCTCAGGGTCCGGTGCACGGCGTCCATCGTGGCCTTGAAGCTGCGGCCCAGGCTGCTGTCCATGCTCATGCCGCCAAAGCGCAGGTCGAACACGCCAGCCTCACGGCCGATATGCGCACTGAGTCGGGCCAGTTCCTCGGCCGCCACCGCGGCCCGTTCCATTTTCCAGGCCAGCCAGCCTAGCGCGGCAGCCTGCACCACCACATAGGCTGCGTGCAACAGCACCATGGGCAGGCTCGGCTCGGTGAAGCAAATTGTTCCGTAGCCCCATTGCTGCAGGAAGTTGAAGGACAGGTGATGCAGCGCGATGACGACGGCCGCGCACAGGATGGTGCGCCAGTCGCGATAGGCCAGCAGCAGCGAGAGCAGCACGAAGATGCCGAAATGGATCTCGGCCATGCCGGACATCAGATGGATATGGAGCGCGGCCAGCACCATCAGGCTACAGGCCACGACCAGGCGGGTACTCAAGCGGCCGGGCCGCCAGAGTATCAACAGCGACGGTATGCCTGCGGCGGCCAAGCCGACGCCGATGGCGGCGCCCCAGCGTCCGTATTGAGGGGCCAAGCACAGTCCGACGGCAAACAGCAGCCAGAGCAGAGGCAGCATCGCCCGGTCGGTGCGGCGGTAAGAGTCTTCCAGCAAATCGCTTGCGTTGCGCATGGCAGTTCCTTGCTACGGGAAGCGCGGGGACCCGCGCACGTTCGATTTTTATTCAATAATTCCAATTTGTGAATATATATTCCAAATTATTCTCTACTGTTGCCGCGACGCGGCCAAGTGATCCGCCCCATACCGGCGGCCGGAAAACCGGCGCTTTGCGCGGCGCGTTTGAAGCGAGCGGAAAACCTGGGATATCCTGCTGCCCATCATGATGAGAGTACTGTGGCTCTGCCTGGGTTGCCTGATGCTGGCATTGGGTGTGATCGGCGCGTTTCTGCCCGTCATGCCTACGACCATTTTCCTGATCCTGGCGGTGGCCTGCTTTTCGCGCTCTTCGCCGCGTCTCGAGAAATGGCTGCTGGATAGCCCGACCTACGGTCCCGCCCTGCGCGCCTGGCGGGATCAGGGCGCCGTATCGCGCAAGGGCAAGACCTACGCCTGCCTGGGCATGGCGCTGGGCTATGTGCTGTTCTGGTGGGGCGCGCATCCGTCGTGGATGCTGGCCGCCGGCGTCGCCGTGTTCTTCCTGGCTAGCGCGGCCTACGTCGTCACGCGGCCGGCGCCGCAGGGGCCGCAGGCCGGCAGCGGACAAACGCGGTAGCCGCCGGCGTCAATGCGAATGCCGGGGATCGCCCCGTGTTTCCACGACCTTCAGATACAAGGTGGCGGGCTCCAGGCAGCCGCCGGTTGAAAGCTGGCCGACCAGTTGCCGGTATAGCTCTTGCCACGGCGTCTGAGATTCCGGCGCCTGGTAGGGCGGCTCCAGCTTGCGGCGTTCCATTTCTGTTTCATCCACCAGGGCGGTGACCGTGCGCTGGTTCAGGTCGACGCGGATGCGGTCGCCCGTGCGCAACAGCGCGAGGCCACCGCCCACCGCGGCTTCCGGCGACATGTTCAGGATCGAAGGGCTGGCCGAGGTGCCGCTCTGGCGGCCGTCGCCCAGGCAGGGCAGGGAGTCTATGCCGCGCTTGAGCAGATGCGAGGGCGGCGCCATGTTGACCACTTCCGCGCTGCCGGGGTAGCCGACGGTGCCGGCGCCGCGGATCACCAGGATGCAGTGCTCGTCGATGTTCAGGGCGGGGTCTTCGATGCGCGCGTGGTAGTCCTCGGGGCCTTCGAAGACGATGGCGCGCGCCTCGAAGGCGTTCTCTGAACCGGGCTCCGACAGATAGGCGTGGCGGAAGGCTTCGCCGACGACCGACATCTTGATGATGGCGCTGTCGAAGAAGTTGCCCGAGAGGACGATGAATCCCGCGCGATGCCTGAGCGGCGCGTCGCAGCTGCGGATGACGTCCGCATTGTTGGTCTTGGCCGCAGCCGCGATCTCGCCGATGGTCTTGCCGGACACGGTGCCGCAATCGGTATGCAGGCGGCCTGCTGCCGCCAGTTCGTGCAACACCGCCGGGACGCCGCCCGCGCGGTGAAAGCCTTCGCCCAGATGCTCACCCGCAGGTACACAGTTGACCAGCAGCGGCACGTCTTCGCCCAAGCGCTGCCAGTCGTCCAGGCTCAGGTCGATGCCGGCGTGGCGGGCCATGGCGATGAGGTGCGGCGGGCAGTTGCTGGAGGCGCCCAGCGCCGAGGCCACGACGATGGCGTTCTCGAAAGCCTGCCGCGTCAGGATATGGGACGGGCGCAAGTCCTCGCGCACCATGTCGCAGATACGCAGCCCGGTGGCGTAGGCCATCTGGCCGCGCTCGCGGTACGGCGCGGGAATGCTGGCGCAGGTGGGCAGCGACATGCCCAGCGCTTCGGCCAGCGAGTTCATCGACAGCGCCGTGCCCATGGTGTTGCAGTGGCCGACGGACGGCGACGACGCCGTGGCCAGCGTCATGAAGCCTTCGTAGTCCAGCTTGCCCGCGGCCATCAGATTGCGCGCATGCCAGATGACCGTGCCGGAGCCGACGCGCTGGCCGTCGTGCCAGCCGTCCAGCATCGGCCCGCCGGACAGCACGATGGCGGGAATATCCACGGTGGCCGCGGCCATGAGGCAGGCGGGCGTGGTCTTGTCGCAGCCGGTGGTCAGGACCACGCCGTCCAGCGGATAGCCGTGCAGGATCTCTACCAGGCCCAGATAGGCCAGGTTGCGGTCCAGCGCGGCGGTGGGGCGCCGGCCCTGTTCGGCCAGCGGGTGCACGGGAAACTCCATGGGGATGCCGCCCGCGTCCCGGATGCCGGCCTTGATGCGCTCGGCCAGCGCCAGGTGATGCCGGTTGCAGGGCGCCAGGTCGCTGCCGGTCTGAGCGATGCCGATGATCGGCCGCCCAGATTGCAGTTCCTGGCGCGTCAGGCCGTAGTTGAGGTAGCGCTCGACATAGATGGCCGTCATGTCGGCGTGGGCCGGATCGTCGAACCACTTCTGGCTGCGCAGCTTGCGGGGAGTCTGGGACATGGGATTCTCGTTTACAGCGGTTGCGTGGCGGCCCGGCGCGCGTGCGGGCCGCAAAGGCTTAGTTGCGCGCCTTCTGGATCTCGTCGTTGAGCTGCTTGACCAGCTCTGGGCCGAGGTCCTGCGTGTACTTGTCGACCACCGGCTGCACCTTCTGGCGCATGCGCGCGATCTCTTCGGGCGAGACCGTGTTGATCTTCATGCCGGCCTTTTCCAGCGTGGTCATGGCCTTTTGGGAGTCCGCACGGCTGTCCTGGCGCTCAAAGTCGCGCGAGGATGCGGCCGCCTGGCGGATCAGCTTCTGTTCTTCCGGCGACAGGGTGTCCCACCATTTCTTGGACGCCAGCACCACCCAGGGCGTGTAGACGTGGCGGGTGATGGTCAGATAGGGCTGAACCTCGTAGAACTTGCTGCTCTGGATGGTGGTGATGGGGTTTTCCTGGCCGTCCACGGTGCGGGTTTCCAGCGCGGTGAACAGTTCGGAGAACGGCATGGGCACGGCGTTGGCGCCCAGCGTATTGAAGACGCCCAATGCGATCTGGTTCTGCATCACGCGCAGCTTGATGCCTTGCAGGTCTTCCGCGCGCGCGATGGGGCGCTTGGAGTTGGTCATGTTGCGAAAGCCGTTTTCCCAATAGACCAGGCCGATGATGCCCTTGGCTTCCAGCTTTTTCAGCATGTCCTGGCCCAGAGGCCCGTCCAGCACGGCGTCCGCTTCCTTTTCGCTGTTGAAGAGGAAGGGCAGGTCGAACACGCCGAACTCCTTGACCATGCCGGCCAGGGGCGCGGTGGACCCCACCATCATTTCCTGCACGCCGCCCACCAGCGCGCTTTGCATCTGCTCGTCCGAGCCCAGGTTGGCCGAGCCGAAGGTCTTCATCTTGAGCTTGCCGCCGCTGATTTTTTCCAGCTCCTGCGCCAGGTGGCGCGCGGCGCGCCCCTGGACGCTTTCCTCGTTCAGGCCATAGCCGAAACGGATCAGGCGAGGTTTGACGTCGGCGGCGGACGCGACGCCGGCGACGGCGCAGGACAGCGCCGTCGCCAGGACAAGAATGCGGGTCTTGAAACGGGTGATCATGGTGCTCCTCCTTGGGGTTTTTCTAATGCATCCAGCGTGCGGGGACGGTGATCAGCTCGGGGAAGATCACCAGCAGGATCAGCAGCAGCGTGTAGGCGACGACATAGCGCCACACGCCCCTGCAGATGGTTTCCATATTGATGCGGGCGACGCCGCAAACCACGTTGAGCACGGTGCCCACCGGCGGCGTCAGCAGGCCCACGCAACCCACCATGACGAACATCACGCCGAAGTAGACGGGGTCGATCCCGGCCTTGGTGACCACCGGCATCAGCACCGGCGCCAGGATCAGGATGGTGGGCGTCAGGTCCATCACCGTGCCCACCAGCGTCAGCAGCACCAGCAGGGCGAACATCAGCAGCTTGGGTTGGTCCAGCACGGGTTCCAGCAGCGCGATCAGGTCCTGCGGCATGTCGGCCAGAGTGATCATGTAGGACGAGACCATGGCGGCGGCCACCAGGAACATGACGATGGCGGTGGTGCTGGCGGCGTTGATGAAGAGCGGCGCCAGGTCGCGCACGCCGATTTCGCGGTAGACGAACAGGCTGACCAGCAGCGCGTAGACCGCGGCGACGACGGCCGCCTCGGTCGGCGTGAAGATGCCGCCGCGCAAGCCGCCGATGATGATGACGGGCAGCATCAGGGCCCATAGCGATTCGCGCAGCGCCTTCCAGCGCTTGCTCCAGGGTTCGCGCGGCGAGGGCTTGATGCTGCCATGCTTGCGCGCCACCCAGGTCCATACGGCGACCAGGGTCAGGCCCATCATCAGTCCGGGCGCGATGCCGGCGAAGAACAGCTTGGTGATCGACACGTTGGTGGCGACGCCAAAGATGATGAACGAGATCGAGGGCGGAATGATGGGCGCGATGATGCCGCCGGCCGCGATCAACCCGGAGGCCTGGCCCGCGTCGTAGCCCCTTTCGCGCAGCATGGGGATGAGCAGCGAGCCCAGCGCAGCGGCGTCGGCCACGGCCGAGCCGGACAGCGCGGCCAGCAGCACGCTGGCGAAGATGGCCACGTAGCCCAGGCCGCCCTGGATGTGGCCCACGAAGGTGCTGGCCAGATTGACGATACGGCGCGAAATGCCGCCGGCGTTCATCAGTTCGCCGGCCAGCATGAACAGCGGCACCGCCATGAGGGTGAAGCTGTTGGCGCCAGACAGCATGTTCTGCGCCAGGATCTGGGTATCGAAAAAGTCCAGCTGGAACATCATGGCGATCGCGCTGAGCAGCAGCGCGAAGGCGATAGGCATGCCCAGGGCGATCAGCCCCAGCAGCACGAGCAGGAAAACGGTCAGGATCATTGCGGGCGTCCGGGCGGGGTAGGGGAGTTGGAGGCGGAGCCGTCAGACCAGCGGGTCTTCGGGGCTGGATTCCGCCGGCAAGGGCCCGCCCGCAAGGACGCGCACCAGATCGATCAAGGTCAGGATGCCCATGGCGGCGGCCGCATAGAGGGCCGCGGCGTTGAACACCGCCAGCGACATGCCGGTGACAGGCAGCACGGTGTCCAGGCCGATGACGGTCTGGGTCCAGCTGCCCTCGGCCATCAGCCACAGCACCCACAGCGTCAGCAACTGGCAGAACACGTGCGAGGCGCGACGGGCGGCGGGGCCGAAGCGTTCGACCAGCATGGTGACGCCGATGTGCTGATGCGAGCGCAACGCTATCACCGAGCCCAGGAAGATCATCCAGACGAAGGCCAGCCGCGAGATCTCATCAGAGACGTTGATGCCGGAGTTGAACAGGTAGCGCAGCGCGACGTTGCCGAACAGCAGCACCACCATGACGGCCAGACAGGTCACCATCAGCCAGGTCTGCAGCGCGAAGCACCAATTGGCGGCGCGGGCCAGCGGCGTGCCGCCAGGCCGCCCCGGTGGGGAAGCTTGCATGCTTGTCTCCTATCCGTTTCCCGGAATTTTTTAGGGTTATGCTGTGCGAAATGTTAGCGCTAACATTTTGCGTTTGGCAAGCCCCAGTTTTTTGCGTCAGACTACGCGCTCACCAACCCATGCCGAGGACCGATGTCCATCCGTAAACCCCGCAGTTCACGCGCCGGCCGCGTCACCATGCAGGATGTCGCGCGCCGCGTGGGCGTGAGCGCGATCACGGTATCGCGCGCCTTGCGCACGCCGGACAAGGTGGCGGAAGAACTGCGGCTGCGCATCGCGCGGGTGTGCCAGGAACTGGGCTACGTGCCCAACCATGCGGCCAGCGCGCTGGCGTCGGCGCGTTCGCAGACCATCGTGGCGCTGATTCCGTCGCTGAGCAACGTGGTGTTCGTCGACATCATCGCGGGGATCAAGGAAGAGCTGGACCGGCACGGCTACCACATGCTGATCGGCGTGACCGGCTATTCGCTGGACGAGGAGGAGGCCCTGCTGCGCAAGTACCTGCAGCACGCGCCCGACGGCCTGATCCTGACCGGCATCGACCACAACCCTGGCGTATGGGACCTGCTGGACACGCAGCGCATTCCCACCGTGCACACGATCGAGACGCTGGACGGCGGCGAGCACATGAGCGTGGGTTTTTCGCAATTCGATTCCGGCTATGCCGCGGGCCGCCATCTGGTGGAGCGGGGCTACCGCCGTATCGGCATCGTCGGCGCGCAACTGGATCCGAGGTCGCTGCGCCGCTGCGAAGGCTGCCGCCAGGCGCTGCGGGATGCGGGCCTGTATGACGCGGCGCTGGAAATCATGACGCCGGAGAAATCATCCATCGGCCTGGGAGCCTCGCTGCTGGAAGCGCTGCGCGAACGTCATCCCGACTGCGATGCGCTGTTCTTTTGCAACGATGACCTGGCCCAGGGGGCGGTGTTCCAGTGCGGAAGGCTGGGCGTGCCGGTGCCGGAACGCATGGCCATCGTCGGCTTCCACGACGTGGCGGGCACGGCCTGGACCACGCCGCCGCTGTCGACCATCGCCACGCCGCGCTACCA
Organism: Achromobacter aegrifaciens; assembly: GCF_902859965.1. Taxonomy (NCBI): domain Bacteria; kingdom Pseudomonadati; phylum Pseudomonadota; class Betaproteobacteria; order Burkholderiales; family Alcaligenaceae; genus Achromobacter; species Achromobacter aegrifaciens. The sequence goes on along the minus strand of NZ_CADIKO010000005.1, from coordinate 154,965 downwards.
GATCGGCGTATCGGCCGCGGGCCTGCTGATGCGCCATCTGGCCGGCGAGCCCGTCGCCGAGCGCCATGTGGACCTGGGCTTCAAGCTGGTGCAGCGCGAAACCAGCTGAACGCCAAGCCTCAGCCCCGGCGCAGCGCCAGGAATACGCCGGAGGCGATGATCAACCCCATGCCGGCCAGGGCCAGCCCATCGGGCGGGCGCTGGAACCAGAAGGTGCTGAACAGCACCGCCAGCAGCAGCTGGAAGTAGTTCAGGGGCGCCAGGGTCGCCGCCGCCACGCGCTGGAAGGCGGATATCAGAAAGATCTGCGCCAATCCGCTGCAGGCGCCCAAGCCGACGATGAAAAGCATGTCGGCAAGATCCGGCCACGGATCCGGCAGGAAGAAGGGCGCGGGCAGCCCGGTGACGACGAGGCAGATGAAGGCCGTGTAGGCATACTGGATGGGCCCGGGCACCTTGCCCGAGAGCCTGCGCGTCAGCACCTGGAACACTGCGTAACTGACCGCGGACACCGCCATCAGCAGCGTGCCCAGCCACGGCAGGTTGGAGCCCGGCCGCACGATCAGCAGCATGCCGCCAAAGCCCGCCGCCACCGCTGTCCACTGGGCGGGTCGCACCCGCTCGCCCAGCAGCCAGGGCGACAGCGCCACCATGATCAGAGGCGAGGTGAAGTAGATGGCGGTGGCTTCCGACAGCGGCATCCAGATCAGCGCCGTCATGAAGCAGGTACCGACCGTGGCCAGCAGCAGGCCACGCAGGATCAACAGCGGCTTTTCGGGCGCATCGCGCAGACGCAGTCCGCCGCGGTGCCGCCACAACAGCGCCACCGCCAGCACGGCCACCGCCGAATAGCGCATGATGTTCAGGAAGGGCGCGGGATAGCGCGCCAGCATGTGCTTGGACCCCGCATCGAAGGTGGCAAAGGCCACCAACGCTGCGAAGAACAGCAGGATGCCCGTCTGGCGCGCGGCGGCGGGCGAGGGTAACGCGATGGGAACGGAGCTCATGTGGGCGGGAGGACTCAGGCTGCCGCCTGGCCCGCGCCCTGCAGGAATGCGTCCAGAGCCGGGCCGATGGCCTCGACCATGTAGCCGCCTTCCTGCACGATCACGGTGGGCAGTCCCAGGCTGGCGACGCGCGCGCCGATGTCGCGGTAGGCATCGATGTCGAGCTTGAGCACGCTGATGGGATCGTCCTTGTAGGTGTCAAAGCCCAGGGCCAGCACCAGCGCCTGCGGCGCGTAGCCGGTCAGGGCGGCGAGCGCCGTATCCAGCGCCCGCAGGAAGGAGTCGTTGCCCGAACCGTGCGGCAGCGGCAGGTTCAGGTTGCAGCCTTCACCCGCGCCGTAGCCGCGCTCATGCGCATAGCCGGTATAGAAGGGGTAGTAGCCGGCGGGGTCGGCGTGCAGGGATACCGTCATGACGTCGCCGCGCTGATAAAAAATGTTCTGCGTGCCATCGCCATGGTGGGCGTCGACGTCCAGCACCGCCACCTTGGACCAGGTCTGAAGCAACCGGTTGGCCGCGGCCGCGCTGCTGTTCAGATAACAGAAGCCGCCCGCGCGGTCGCGGTGGGCATGGTGGCCCGAGGGCCGGCACAAGGCATAGGCCATGCCCCCGGCGCTGGCGACGTGGTCGGCGGCGGCCACCGCGCTATGCGTGGAGCGCAGCGCCGAGCGCCAGGTCTGCGGCCCGATGGGACACGATAGATCGCTCAGGTAGTAGCCGGTCTGGGCCACGATGGAGGGCGACGGGCAGGGGCCGCGGCCAGCCAGCTCGATGCGGCCGTTGTAGTACGGCGAAAGATTGGGCAGCACTTCGGGGCCCGGATCCACGCCAGGCGAGCGCAGGGCCTGCCAGCGCGCATAGGCCGATTCCAGATAGTCCAGGTAGTCCGGGCTGTGGATGTCCTGCAGCGGCTTGCGGCCGTAGTCAGCCGGCGCTTGGACGCGGATGCCGCGCGCGGCCAGCGCGCCTTGCAGGCTTTCCGCCCGTGCCGGCAGATCGGTGGGCGCGCTGATGCGCCCAAGCCGCATGAACTGCCGCGGCGTATGCAGCAGCTGCTCTTCCGAGAAAAACGCCTTCATGGCTGCCCTCGCTGGCGTTATGCGTGCTTGAGTTCGATTTCGACGAACACGAACTCCGTGTCGCCGGGATTGATCACGTTGTGCTCTACACCCACGGGCCGGTAGTAGGCCACGCCGGTGGTGAGCTGGCTGGTGATTTCGCCGTCGGGCGTGTCCAGCAAGAGCGGGCCGGTGGTCTGCGGGACCACCACGTAGTTCATTCCATGGCGGTGCCATCCCGTTTCGCCGCCGGGCGGGAAGCGCCATTCGGTGACGGTGACCATGTCATTGTCGATCTGCACGGTCGGTATGGCGGCGGGGCGTTGCATGGGGCGTTCTCCTTGGAAGTATGAATATTCTTGTGCGCTTCAGGCCGCTTGCGCCTTGGTCGGGTCCCAGTGCTGGCCGGGGACCGCGGCGATCAGCTGCCGCGTATAGGCGTGTTGCGGGTTGTCGAAGATCTGCGCGGGCGAGCCGTACTCGACCACCTTGCCGCGATGCATGACCAGCACGGAATTGCAGATCTGGGCCGCCACGCGCAAATCGTGGGTGATGAAGACCAGTGCGATCTTCAGGCGTTGCTGCAAATCGTGCAATAGCTGCAGTACTTGCGCCTGAACCGAGACGTCCAGCGCCGACACTGATTCGTCGGCCACCAGCACCTTGGGCTCCAGCGCCAGCGCGCGCGCGATGCCGATGCGCTGGCGCTGTCCGCCCGAAAACTGGTTGGGATAGCGATCGAAGGCCGACGGGTCCAGCCCGACCAGCGACAGCAGCTCGCGCACCCGCGCTTCGGCCTGGGCGCGTGGCACGCCGTTGGCGACGGGGCCGTCGCTGATGATGCGGCCTACGGTATGGCGCGGGTTGAGCGAGGCGAACGGATCCTGGAAGATCATCTGGATGTCGTGGCGCAGCGGCCGGAAGCGCGATTCCGGCATGGCGGCGATGTCCTGGCCGTTGAAGATCAACTGCCCGCCGTTGATGCCCACCAGCTTGAGCAGGCATTTGCCGATGGTGGACTTGCCCGAGCCCGATTCGCCCACGATGCCCAGCGTCTCGCCGCGCCGCACGCTGAAGCTGACGCCGTCGACCGCGTGAACCTCGCGTTTGCCGCCCAGCCAGCCGCGGCCCACCACGTAGGTCTTCTTCAAGTCGCGCACGTCCAGCACGGGCTGGTCGTGCGGGGCGGACTCGCGCTCGGCGCCACGGCGGTGCGGCACGGCCGCGATCAGGCGTTGCGTGTAGGGGTGGCGGGGCCGGTTCAGCACTTCGTCCGCCGGCCCCTGTTCGACCAGGACGCCTTTTTCCATCACGGCGACCCGGTGCGCGATTTCGGCCACCACGCCGAAGTCATGGGTGACGAACATCACGCCCATGCCTTTCTCTTTCTGGATGCGGGCGATCAGCGCCAGGATCTGCGCCTGGGTGGTGACGTCCAGCGCGGTGGTCGGTTCGTCGGCGATCAGGAGTGCAGGCTCCAGCGCCAGGGCCATGGCGATCATCACGCGCTGGCGCTGTCCGCCCGACAGGCGGAATGGGTAGACGTGGTAAAGCGTGGCGGGGTCGGGCAGCCCTACGAAGGCCAGCAGCTCCAGCGTGCGGGCCATGCGCTGCGCGCCCGGATACGCGTTATGCACGCGCATGACTTCGCTGATCTGCTCGCCTACCGTCATCAGGGGGTTGAGCGCCGACAGGGGCTCCTGGAAGATCATCGCCATGTCCTTGCCGCGCATGGCTTGCAGCGTGGCTTCGTCCTGCCGCAGCAGGTCCTGGCCGCGGAACAGGATGCGGCCCTGCTGCGGCGTCAGGTAGTCGGGTAGCAGGCCCATGATGGCGTTGGCGCTCATGGACTTGCCCGAGCCCGATTCGCCGACGATGCAGAGGATCTCGCCGGCGCGGATGTCGTACGACACGTCCTGCACGGCATAAGGGCGGTCGCCGCCTTTGGGCAGGGCGATGCTCAGGTTCTGGATGGATAGCAAAGGAGTGGAAGCGTTCATGCCGTCCTCCTATTCGCCGCGCTTGCGCAGCTGCGGGTTGAGGGCATCGTTCAGGCCTTCGCCGATCAGGTTGATGGCCAGCACGGTCAGCAGGATCGCCACGCCGGGCCAGACGCTCATCCACCAGGCTTCGCGGATCATGGTGCGGGCCGCGCCGATCATGAAGCCCCAGCTCATCAGGTTGCGGTCGCCCAGTCCCAGGAAGGACAGCGACGATTCCGTCAGAATCGCGGTGGCGACCATGAACGACGCCGACACGATGATGGGCGACATGGCGTTGGGCAGGATCTGCGTGCCGACGATGCGGGCCGGCGTCTGCCCGATGACAATGGCGGCCTGCACGAACTCACGCTGCTTGAGCGTCATGAACTCCGAGCGCACCAGCCGCGCGGCCGGCGGCCACGACACCACCGCGATGGCCCCCATGATGGAATAGACGGATGGACTCAGGATCGCCACCAGCACCACGGCCATGGCCAGCTGCGGGATGGTCTGGAAGAACTCGGTGAAGCGCATCAGCGCGTCGTCAACCCGGCCGCCGCAGTAACCCGCCACCGAGCCGACCACGATGCCGAAGACCAGCGCCACGGCGGTCGACAAGAGGCCCACCATCAGCGAGACCCGGGCTCCCCAGACCAGCCCGGCCGTGATGTCGCGGCCCAGCATGTCGGTGCCGAAGGGGTAGTCGGCATTGGTGAACGGCGGAATCAGCGGATCCGCCACCATCATCCAGGGGGATTCTTCATACAGCAGCGGCGCGGCCAGGGCCACGACGATCACGACCAGCATGATGGCCAGTCCGGCCACCGCTCCGTAATTGCGCATGTAGCGCCGGGCAAATGACTTCATGCGGCGGCTCCTTGCTGCGCGCCCGCGCCGATGCGCGGATCGATGAGTCGGTACAGCACGTCGGTCAGCAGGTTGAACACCACCACCATGATGGAGGTGACCAGGAAGATGCCCAGCAGCAGCTGGTAGTCGCGCTGCAGCAGCGCGTCGAACATCAGCCTGCCGATGCCGGGCCAGGCGAACACGGTTTCGGTCAGCACCGCGCCGCCCGCCATCTGCCCCAGCTGAATGCCGGCGAAGGTGATGACCGGCAGCAGCGCATTGCGCAGCACGTGGGCGCGGATCACGCGGCCGGGGCTTACGCCCTTGGCGCGCGCCGTCTTGACGAAATCCATGCCTATCACTTCCAGCATGGAGGCGCGGGTCAGCCGCACGTAGACCGCCATGAAGAAGCAGCCCAGCGTCACGGTGGGCAGGATCAGGTGCTGGGCGATGTCGCCCGCGCGCGCCCAGCCCTTCAGGTTGGCGCCCACGGTCTCCATGCCGAAGGCCGGCAGCCAGCCCAGCACCACCGAGAACAGCAGGATGCCCATCAGCGACAGCCAGAACAGCGGCGTGGCGTACAGCACCAGGGCGCCCGTCATGACGGAGCTGTCGATCCAGCGGCGCTTGTTGCGGTAGCGGGCCTTGGCCGCCACCACGCCCAGGAAGACGCCCAGCACGATGGAGAACACGAAGGCGCAGGACATCAGTAGGAAGGTGGCGGGCAGGCGTTCCAGGATCAGGTCCAGCACCGGCACATGGTTGCGGTACGAGAAACCCAGGTCCAGTTGCACCACGCCCTTCAGGTACAGCATCAGCTGGGTCAGGATGGGCTTGTCCAGGCCGAAGGCCACGCGCAATTGTTCGACGTAGGCGGCGTCGCCCGCGCCGGCCTGGCCCGCCAGCACGGCGGCGGGGTCGCCGGGGGCCAGGCGGATCAGGAAGAAATTGATGATCACCACGCCCAGCACGACCACCAGGGCCTTGCCGATGCGGGAAACGAGGAAAGACAGGAATTTCATGCTCGGGGTCCTCTCTGGTCGGGCGCGGCCTGCCTGGGGCAGCCGTTGTCCGGCCGGCATCCGCCGCCGCGGCAAGCCTGCCGCGGCGGCGTCCTGCGGCGCTTACTTTTCGATGTACACGTCGTCGAAGCTCTCGTTCAGGCCGATGGCGGTCTTGACCAGATTCTTGACGTTGCCGCGGTAGAGCGTGGGAAACTCCATGTCCACCAGGAAGCCGTTGGCGATCTCATTGACCAGCGTGGTCTGCAGCTTGGTGTAGAGCTCCTGGCGCTTGGCGGGATCCACCTCGGAAGCGGCCGCCTCCCATTGCTTGTCGGTCTCCGGATTGCTGTAGCCCTGCACGTTGGCGAAGGGCGAACCCTTGACGATGTTCGACGAGACATACAGCCGTTGCACGCCCAGCGCGGGATCGCCGTACTGGTAGGTGAAGGTGGTTGTCATGTCGAAGTCCCAGTTGCCCGTGCGGCTGGCCCAGCCGCCGGCGTCGGTGGCTTCCAGGTTGACCTTGAAGCCCAGCTGCTCCAGCGCCTGCTTGGTGTATTCGCCCAGGCGGTCCCAGGTGGAGCCGTAGGGGAAGCTCAGCTGGCGGATCGTGTAGTCCTCGGGCTTGATGCCGGACTCCTTGATCAGCGCGCGCGCCTTCTTCATGTCGAACGCCAGCGGCGGCATGTTCTTGTCATAGAACATCTCGGTGGTGACGAAGGGGCTGGTGGACACCTTGCCCAGGCCGAAGAAGATGTTATTGACCACCATGTTGCGGTTGATGGCCGCCATCACGGCCTGGCGCACCTTCAGGTTGTCGAAGGGCGGCTTGCGCATGTTGAAGATCAGGTAGGCCTGGGGCGAGAACATCTCCCAGCCGGCCGTGGTGTATTCGACCTTGGGCAGGGCGCGCAGGCGCTTGATGTCGACGTTGTCCACGTCGCCGCCGCGCAGCACGTCCACGCTGCCGCGCTCGAAAGCCACCGCGCGCGAGGCCGAGTCGGGGATGACGTTGAACACCAGTTCATCCAGATAGGGCTTGCCGGGCTTCCAGTAGTCGGGGTTGCGGGTCAGCTTGATGTATTCGCCGCGTTTCCATTCCTTGAACATGAACGGGCCCGTGCCGACCGGCTTCTGGTTGGCGGGATTGGTCATGTAGTCGGTGCCGGCATAGATGTGCTTGGGCATCATGGGCGCAAAGCCCGGTTCGAACATCAGCATGAAGGCCGGGAAGGGCGTCTTCAGTTTGACGACGACCGTCTTCGCGTCCGGCGCCTGCACCGATTCCACGAACTTGTTCAGGATCACGCGGGCGCGCGCATGGGTCTTGGGCAGCATGTCCGCCAGCGAGAACACCACGTCCTCGGACGTGAAGGGCTTGCCGTCATGCCACTTGACGTTGTCCTGCAGGTGGAAGGTGTAGGACAGGCCGTCGGGCGAGGCGTCCCACGACTTGGCCAGGCCGGGCTGGGGCTTCAGATCGGTGGAGTAGGTCAGCAGGCTCTCGTAGATCTTGCCGGCGACGAACTGCGTGGGCCCCTGCTGATTGATGGCGGTGACAATCACCGGCGGTTCGGGCTGGACGATCATGTTCAGCGTGCCGCCCTTGGTCTGCGCCAGGGCTTGCGTGGCGGGCAGCGCGGCCGCGAGGACCAGTGCGCCGATGCTTAGGGAGAACCATTTCTTCGATTTCACTGCGAGCCTCCGGGCTGGAAAGGGTCTGACAGGTGTCCGCGTCGCGGATGCCGTGCACTGGCAAGCAAACCTCATGCCACCTGTGTTTTCAGGGGTACTACGGGTGGAGCCGCTACAACAATGCTTCGTACAGGTGCTCTTCAGCGTGCCGCGCACCATTGCGGAGCGCCGTTCTCGTCGCCAAAGTCTTCCCGCAGGCGGGCCAGGATGCCTAGCAGATGCGCATGCATGGCATGGCGCGCGCGGATCGGATCGCGCGCCTGTATGGCCGTCAGGATGCGCTGGTGTTCGGCATGGGCGATGGCCCAGACCTTGGTGTCGACGAAGTAATCCTCCATGCGGCTGTACACGGGGCTGGCCTGCGTCAATTCCCACAGATGGGCCACCGAGGCCGCTACCGCGGCGTTGCCGCAAGCCGCGGCAATGGCGTTGTGGAATTCGCGGTCGTGGCGGCCGGGCGAGTTGCCCAGCGACATGCCCTCGTGGGCGTCGCGGATGGCGGCAATCTGGGCGGGCGACCCATGCTGCGCGGCCATGCCCGCGCACTCGGGTTCGATCAGCATGCGCGCTTCCAGCAGGTCGAACGGGCCGATGCCGTCCTGTCCTGGCGCGGCGTACGCGGGAGCGGTGGCTTCCCGGATGGCAGTGACGAACACCCCGGTGCCCACGCGCACCTCGACATAGCCTTCTATTTCCAGCGCGATCAGTGCCTCGCGGATAGACGCGCGGCTGACCTGCAGCTGTTCGGCCAGCTCCCGCTCAGAAGGCAGGCGCCCGCCGCGGGGGAATTCCCCGGCCCGGATCCGGCCGGCGATCTGGTCGGCGATGACTCGGTACAGGCGGGTGACAGCGGCAGCTTGGAAGGTGTTCATCGACGATAGGGGCGGGAACGGAGAGCCAAGTGGTCAGGCCACCAAATATAGGCATCTCATCCTTGAATAAGAAGGGAAATTTTCTATTTCAAGGGAAAACGATCACAGGGATTCCACCTCTTTCTTTGAAGTGGTCAGGCCAGCTAGGAATGTCTCGGGCGCTTTACAGTTTCCAGACAAATCCCGCACAGAAGCCCCGCTGTTGCGGGCGGACGCCATCCCATACTCCGTTGCGCCCGATACCGGGCATGTGGCAAGGCAGCGCGCTGCGGCGGCAGGAAGGGGTAGGACGTGCAGGAAGTGATGAAGCGGGCGTTCCGGCCCGAGGGCTGGTGGATAGGCTTGGGCATGGCGGTCTTCGCCCTGGCGTGGTTGACGCTGCTGGACAAGGCGGCCTTCGCGCCGCCGACTGACAATATCGAGCAACTGACCTGGGTGCGCAGCCTGGAATGGGGCTATTACAAGCATCCGCCTCTGCCGACCTGGCTGCTGTGGCCAGCGGTGCAATTGCTGGGCTGGTCGGCGTGGACGAGCTACATCGTCGGTGCGCTCTGCACCCTGGGCGCCTTCGCGTTGTTGTGGCGCTGGCTGCGGGGCATGCGCGGCAGCGGCCATGCGCGGGCGGCGTTGCTGGCCGGCCTGTGCATCACCTTCTACAACGGCCGTCTGCATTTCTACAACCACGAGATCGTGCTGATTCCCCTGGCGGTGGGCTGCGCCGTCGCGTGCTGGAAAGCCTGGACCACGCGCCGGATCGGTTGGTGGATCGTGCTGGGCGCGTGCCTGGGCCTGGGGGCTCTGTCCAAGTACCAAAGCGCGGTGACGGGCGCCGCCGTGCTGGTCTTCTGGCTGAGCCAGCGCGGCTGGCGCGACTCCATGCACCGGTTCGGGCTGCAGGTTGCGGGGTTGACCGCGCTGGCGGTCTTCGCGCCGCATCTCTGGTGGCTGGCGTACAACGGCTTCGAACCCCTGAACTACGCGATGACTTCATCGCTGGCCGCCGGCCTGCCTTGGGTTCAGCGCGCGGCGGAAGTGGCGCGGTGGTGGGGCGATCAGATGCTGAACCGCGCGCTGCCTGCGTGGGTGTTCCTGGGCGTCTTGTGCTGGTTGGCGCGCCGCCGCGCCGCGGTGGCTGCTGTGACGGCAGAAGCGCCGCCGCGCGATGCGGGCCGCGCCATCCTGCTGTCGTTCGGTTTTACGCCCTTGGTGTTCGTCAGCATCATGACGCTTGCCAGCGGTTCCCATGTGCAACTGCACTGGGGCACGCCTTATCTGCTGTTCATGGCGCCGGCGATGATGGAACTGATGCGTGGCGGCGTCTGGGAGCGCGTGCGGCCGCGCGATGCCGTGGCGGTATTCGCATTGGTCCAGGCGCTGTTGATGGTCCGGGTCGGGCTGACGTCGCCGGGCGGGGCGGGGCTTGCGCGCAAGGCGTCGGATTGGCGCTATTTCGATTCCCGGGCGCTGGCCCTGGCTGTGCACGAACCCGCCAAAGCGGCGCTTGGCGGGCCGGTCAGGGTGATATCGGGGCCGCCGGCCGAGGCCGGCGCGCTGGCCCTGAGGCTGCCGGAACAGCCGCTGGTGCTGATAGACGGACAGCTCCGTTTCAGTCCCTGGGTGCCGAAAGACGTGGCCGAGGCTTGCGGCGCATTGGAGCTGGAGCTGGAACCGAGAACGCCCGGAGCGGGGTTTGTCGCCGTTGGAAAGGATTTTCCTGGCCTGCACTGGCGTGTGACGCCGTCTTCCCGGCTTTGCGGCACGGCGTCTGGCGTGCCTCGCCCCTAGGGGCAGGCTATTGCGCCTCGTCGTCCGGTTCAGGCGTCTGCGTGAAGGCGCGCACCAGGCGCGCGATGCCGTCCAGTTCGTCGTGCGCGCCCGCTACCCATTCCGGCTTCTCGAACGGGCTGTCCGAAGGAGCGTTGTCCATGCTTGCCTTCAGGTCATTAAGCAGTTCCAGCGCCATGTCGGTGGCCTGGGGGCTGCTGCGGGTCGAGAGGGCGATGGCGATCGCCAGCGCCTGGCGCATGGCGAGCAGGCGGCCGTCCAGTTCAGTGCCCATGATGGTTTCCTTGTTGTGCATCTTTGTGACAGGCGCATTTTACGGGGGCGAGGCCGCCAGCGCGGCGGGGTGTTCTCTGGGTGGGCAGGTGGACTGGCGGGGGGCAACACGCTGGCGTTTGCGCAAGATCAACCCGGACTGGCCGGCACAGGCGAATAATTCCAGGTATGCAAGCCGCCCTACGCCCGTCACAGACAGAATCCCGCGAGCCCTCCGCCGCCAGCCCATTGTTCCCGCCGCAATTGCTGGCGCGGCTGGACAAGAACGGGCCCCGCTATACCTCGTATCCTACGGCTGACCGGTATCACGGCGGCTTCGGCGAGCAGGAGTACCGGCAGGCGCTGCAGCAGCGCCGCGCGACGGCGCCGGCCGAGCCTTTGTCGCTCTACGTGCACATCCCGTTCTGTGAATCGGTCTGTTATTACTGCGCCTGTAACAAGGTGGTGACTCGCCACCACGACCGCGCCGCCCGCTATCTGGACGCCCTGGCGGCCGAGATCGAGCTGCATGTGCGCGAACTGGGCGAGGGCGTACCCGTATCGCAGTTGCATTTCGGGGGCGGCACGCCGACCTTTTTGTCCGACGAGGAATTGTCGCGTCTGATGGAGAACCTGCGACGCGCCTTCCGCTTCGAACCCGACGCGGAAATCTCGATCGAGGTAGATCCGCGCACCGCCACGCCCGACCGCCTGGCCCATATGCGCGAACTGGGCTTTAATCGCCTGAGTTTCGGCGTGCAGGATTTCGATCCCCGGGTGCAGGCCGCTGTGCACCGCATGCAGTCGTTCGAGGACGTGCGGGCGCTGATGCAGAGCGCCCGGGCGTTGGGCTATGCCTCGGTCAACGTGGATCTCATCTATGGCCTGCCGCTGCAGACCACGGAGTCCTTTGCCCGCACGATCGCTCAGGTCATCGCACTGCGGCCCGACCGCATCGCGCTGTATGCCTACGCCCACCTGCCCGCGCGCTTCAAGCCGCAGCGCCGCATCAACGAGGCCGACCTACCCGACAGGGAGACGCGGGTGGGGCTGCTCAGCGCCGCCATCGATGGTTTTCTGAAGCAGGGCTACGCCTATATCGGCATGGACCATTTCGCGCTGGAAACCGATGCGCTGGCGATCGCCAAGCGCAAGGGGGAGCTGCACCGCAACTTCCAGGGCTACAGCACGCAGCCCGACCGCGACCTGGTCGCGCTGGGCGTGTCCGCGATCGGCCGCATCGGCAATACCTACAGCCAGAACGCCAAAGTCCTGGACGAGTATTACGCGGCAATCGAAGCAGGGCGCTTCGCCGTCGAAAGAGGGTTGGCGCTGAGCACGGATGATCTGGTTCGCCGCGAGATCATCATGGACATCATGTGCCAGGGCCGCGTGGACTACAGCCGGATAGAGGCGCGCCACGGATTGCGGTTCGCCGACAGCTTTGGCCCGGAACTGCTGCAGATGGCGAATCTGGCCGAGCTGGGCTTGGTCAACCTGCACCCCGGCGAACTGCAGGTGACCGGCCTGGGCTGGTACTTCGTGCGAGCCGTCGCCATGGCGTTCGACGGCTACCTGCGGGCGCCGGGCACCGCGGCCAGCTACTCGCGGATCATCTGAGCCGCGGCGTCGCGCAGAGCCCGGCGGCGCTCATTCGGCGAACTTCTCCCGCAGATAAAGCGCCAGCGACAAATCGTCGGACAACTGCAGCTTGCGCATGGCGCGGCGCTTGTGGGTGCTGATCGTTTTCTTGCTGCGCATCAGCCGCGCCGAGATCTGCGTGACGGACAGCCCTAGGCTGATGTGGCGCAGTATCTCCACTTCCGAAGTCGTCAATGCCGCGTGAGGATGCGTCGGCTGCTGCGGCCGGATCTTGCCGTCCTGCACCGTGAGGAACTCTTCCTTGCCCGCCAATACGCCGCGGATCATCTCCGGCAGCAGCACCATGCCGCATTCCTTGGCGAAATAGCCATTCGCGCCTGCGCGGAACGCCGCGTACTGGGTTTCCTGGCGGCTGCCCGCCGAGAAGGTGATGAGCGCCATCCCGGGGTGGTAGCGGCGCAGGCGCCGCAGATAGTTCACGCCGTCCCAGGGTTCCAGGGGCAGGTAGAAATCGACCAGGGCAACTTCGCAGGGTGAGTGGGTAAGTTTCTCCAGGAGGGACCGTGCCGAGGTCTCCCGGTGCACCACCCGGAAGCCCGGTCGGCTCTCCAGGTAGGCGCCCACGCCCACGGCAACCACGGGGTGGTCGTCCAGGATCGCCACCTTGATGAGAGGCGGCGGCCGGGACAGGAGCAGGTGCCGGCGCGTGCCCGGGCGGTCGCCGCTTTCGGCGGGCTCGGGGTTGATGTGCGGGGGCGCTTTGAGGGTGAGCGCTGAGACAGTTTTCATCGATGCTCCACATGCAGGATGGGGGAACGCCGGCGGTCGATTGCGCAGGTCGCGGGTGTCCTGAATTTGCGAAGGCAGATTACGTTTTCGCATGGCCCGCGGGAGATGAATCGCGCCAATATCAGACTGTTGCACCGTCGACCTGTCATATATGCGAGAAGCACGCGTGCAACAGCCGGGATTTAGGCCGCGACGGCAGATGAGTTTTTGAGTTATGGCGCCGCCGGGCGCACCTCGCACGCGCTCCAGGGCGCGCTGTGGCGCTTTAGCCACGGAAAAGGCGTAAATAGTGATACAATCGTCGACGATAAGCACAGCTTCTGTTGCGCAGTGCATTGTTTGCTGTTTTTGATCCCTGCCGCTGCGGCGAGCATCATTAGGTCCAGACACCATGTTTTTCCCGCTGGCACGAACTACGACCCGGAACTTTCGCCCTATGTCGCGTTAAGTTTTCGTGCGTCGGGTTTCACCGTGTCAGGTCAGCGGTAGGACTCAGCAAGACAATCCAAGGAACGCGGCTCTCAGGCCGCGTTTTTCGTTTCCGTAATTTGTTTGTTTAGTTCCCAGAACCCCCCAGGAAGCACTCCCGATGGTACAGATCACATTGCCCGATGGTTCGCAGCGCCAATATCCGGGGCCGGTAACGGTTGCCGAAGTGGCGCAATCGATCGGTACGGGCCTGGCGAAGGCCGCCTTGGGCGGCCGCGTGACGTTTGAGGGCTCGGACTCCAGGCTGGTCGACACCAGCTTCCGCATCGAGGGCGACGCGCGCCTGGCCATCGTCACCGCCAAGGACGCCGACGGCCTGGATCTGATCCGCCACTCGACGGCGCACTTGCTGGCCTATGCCGTCAAGGAGCTGTTTCCGGATGCGCAGGTCACCATCGGTCCGGTGATCGACAACGGCTTCTACTACGACTTCTCGTACAAGCGCCCGTTCACGCCCGAAGACCTGGCCGCCATCGAGAAAAAGATGGCCGAACTCGCCAAGAAGGACGAGGTCGTCACGCGCGAGGAATGGTCGCGCGACGACGCCGTCGAATTCTTCAAGAGCATCGGCGAAAAGTACAAGGCCGAGATCATCGCCTCGATTCCGTCGAACGAGCCGCTCAGCCTGTACCGCGAAGGCGACTTCATCGACCTGTGCCGCGGCCCCCACGTGCCGTCCACGGGCAAGCTGAAGGTCTTCAAGCTCATGAAGGTTGCCGGCGCCTACTGGCGCGGCGACAGCAAGAACGAGATGCTCCAGCGCATCTACGGCACGGCCTGGGCAACCAAGGAAGAACAGGAAGCCTACCTGCACATGCTGGAAGAGGCCGAGCGCCGCGACCACCGCAAGATCGGCCGCGAATTGGACCTGTTCCACTTCCAGGACGAGGCCCCTGGTCTGATTTTCTGGCACCCCAAGGGTTGGGCGCTGTGGCAGCAGGTGGAGCAATACATGCGCTCCGTCTACCGCGACAACGGCTACCAGGAAGTGAAGGCGCCGCAGATCCTCGATATTTCGCTCTGGAAGAAGACGGGCCACTGGGACAACTACCGTGAAAACATGTTCACGACGGAGTCCGAGAACCGCGTTTACGGCCTGAAGCCGATGAACTGCCCCGGTCACGTGCAGATCTTCAACGCCGGCCTGCATTCCTATCGCGAATTGCCCCTGCGCTACGGCGAATTCGGCCAGTGCCACCGCAACGAGCCCTCGGGCTCGCTGCACGGCATGATGCGCGTGCGCGGCTTCACGCAGGACGACGGCCACATCTTCTGTACCGAAGAACAGCTGCAGGACGAGTGCGCCGACTTCACCGCGCTGCTGCAGAAGGTCTACCGCGACTTCGGCTTCACGGAAGTGCTGTACAAGGTCGCCACGCGTCCTGAAAAGCGCATCGGCACGGACGAAGTCTGGGATACGGCCGAAGCCGCCCTGATGGAGAGCCTGCGCCGCACGGGTTGCGAATTCGAGATCTCGCCGGGAGAGGGCGCGTTCTATGGCCCCAAGGTGGAATACACCCTGAAGGACGCCATCGGCCGCCACTGGCAGTGCGGCACGATCCAGGTCGACTTCTCCATGCCCGTGCGCCTGGGCGCCGAGTACGTGGACCAGAACGACCAGCGCCGCCCGCCGGTCATGCTGCACCGCGCGATCCTCGGTTCGCTGGAGCGTTTCATCGGCATGCTGATCGAAAACCACGCCGGCGCCATGCCTCCCTGGCTGGCCCCGGTGCAGGCCGTCGTATGCTGCATTTCCGAACCTTCGGCCGATTATGCGGCTGAAATCACGCAAAGCCTGAAAAAACAAGGCTTTAGAGTAGAGTCCGATTTGCGCGGTGAAAAAATCACTCGTAAAATTCGGGAGCACAGCCTGCAAAAGGTGCCGTACATCCTCGTCGTCGGCGACAAGGAAAAGCAAAACGGCACCGTAGCCGTACGCGGACTGGGCGGATTGGACCTCGGAGCCATCGCATACGACGAATTCGTCGCGCGCTTGTCCGAGGACGTTTCCACCCGTCGCGACGTCGTTCATCCTGATAGCAGCGCTGCTTAACATTTCTAGGAGCTTTCAACATCGCCACTGAAAAAGCCAATCGCATCAACGGTGAAATCCGCGTCCCCGAGGTGCGCCTGATAGGTCTGGACGGAGAACAGCTCGGCATCGTCAAGATTGCCGACGCCTTCCGTCTTTCCGAGCAAAGCGACGTGGATCTGGTGGAAATCGCGCCGAACGCCGAACCGCCGGTCTGCCGTTTGATGGACTACGGCAAATTCAAGTACCAGGAGCAGAAGCGCCAAGCCGAAGCTCGTTCCAAGCAGAAGGTCATCCAGGTCAAGGAAGTCAAATTCCGTCCGGCCACCGACGAGGGCGACTACCAGGTCAAGCTGCGCAATCTGCGCCGCTTCCTCGAAGAAGGCGACAAGGCCAAGGTGACGCTGCGTTTCCGTGGCCGCGAAATGGCCCACCAGGAACTCGGTATGCGGGTGCTTGAACGTGTGCGCGACGATCTGCTGGAACTTGCCCAGGTCGAAGCCATGCCGAAGCTCGAAGGCCGTCAGATGGTCATGGTGCTGGCGCCGAAGAAAAAGGCCGTGCCTGCGGGCAAGCCTGAGTCGGCTGCCTGAGCTCCTGCCGTAGTCTCCCCAGGGAGGCTACGCCGCCTGTGCGATCTGCCGCCTGCCATGGCGCCGGCGGGTTCGCTAATTGGGCGGCTCTGCGCTACGATGTCATAAAGCCGCCTTCCCGCGAGGGAAGGCGGTGTCCGTTCAGGGTGTCGCGATGCATGTATTGTTCGTTTTGGATCCCTTGCCGCTGCTCAAGGCGTACAAGGACAGCTCTGTCGCCATGATGCGCGCCCTGGTGGCGCGCGGCCATACGCTAAGCGTGGCCATGCAGGGCGATCTCTATATCGAGGCGGGCACGGTCAAGACCGCGGCCACCCCCATCGAACTGGTCGCGGACGCCGATCTGCACGGCCACGACTGGTGGCGCGAGTCTGCCGCCCGGGATCTGCCGCTGGCGGAATTCGGCGCGGTGGTCATGCGCAAGGATCCGCCGTTCGACATGGAATACGTCTATTCCACGCACCTGCTCGAATATGCCGAGGCGCAAGGCGCCCGCGTGTTCAACAGCGGCGCGGCGATCCGCAACCATCCCGAAAAGCTGGCCATCACCGAAATCAGCGAGTTCACCGCGCCCACGCTGGTGACCCGCAGCATGGCCCGTCTGAAGGCGTTCCACGACGAGCATCACGATGTCATCGTCAAACCGCTGGACGGCATGGGCGGCACGGGTGTGTTCCGGCTGCAGCCCAAGGATCCCAACCTCAACGCCATCCTGGAAACGCTGACGGACAATGGCGCGCGCACCATCATGGCGCAGCGCTACATTCCGGACATCGTCAAGGGCGACAAGCGCATCCTGCTGATCGGCGGGGTGCCGGTGCCGTACTCCCTGGCCCGTATTCCGCTGGCCGGTGAAACCCGCGGCAACCTGGCGGCCGGCGGCCGCGGCGTGGCCCAGGAACTTTCCCCGCGCGACCGCGAGATCGCCGAGGCCGTGGCTCCCAAGCTAGCCGCCCGCGGTCTGCTGCTGGTCGGCCTGGACGTCATTGGCGATTACGTCACTGAAGTCAACGTCACCAGCCCCACCTGTTTTGTGGAAATCGCGGAGCAAACCGGTTTCGACGTTGCCGGCATGTTCGTCCAGGCGCTGGAAAAGGCCGTGGCGACCCCTGCCGCTGCCGCTTGACCCGCCAGGATCCCTGTCATGACCACCGGTATAGTCATCGTCGTGCACGCGCCCCTGGGCGCGGCGATACGCGATTGCGCCAGCCACGTCATGGGCAACCTGGACGGCATGCTGGCCATACACGACATCCAGCCTGAAGACCGGCCGGACGACCTGGCGCCGCAAGTCCTAAAGGACATCCTGGAGCAGGAACATGGCGCGGGCGTGCTGGTGCTGACCGATCTGATCGGCGCCACGCCCGCCAATATCGCCAAGCGCGCCGTCTCCGATGCCCAGGCCCAGGGCATCCAGTGCTGCGTGCTGGCCGGATTGAATACCCCGATGCTGCTGCGGGCCCTGACCTATCGCAATCTGCCCTTGGCCGAAACCCGCGAGAAGGCGCTGGCCGGCGGGCTTCAGGGCGTCTTACGTGTAGACTGACGGGCGGAAGTTTGCCCTATTATGTCGGCTATCCATTCAGGCCGATTGACGGTTCGACGGTTTGCTGTGATCAACACTGCGGCCTCATGCCGCAGCCATAATATTTCCTATGCCTAATACAGACATCGTCATCAGCAATAAACTGGGCCTGCATGCCCGGGCGGCTGCCAAGCTGACGCAGCTGGCCAGCAAGTTTTCCAGCGAGATCTTCATCTCGCGCGGCGCGCAGCGCGTGAACGCCAAGAGCATCATGGGCGTCATGATGCTGGCGGCCGGGCTGGGCGTGACGGTTAAGCTGGAGGCCTCCGGCAATGACGCCGATCAGGCCCTTTCCGAAATTCAATCATTGTTCGACAGCAAATTCGGTGAGCAGGAATAGAATTTCTTCCGAATCGGCCGGCCTGAGCGTTGCCCAGGCCGGCTCGTCTACGACCCTCAATGACGCACCCAACAACGGGGCTGGTTCTGCCAGCCCCGTTGTGTGTCTGTACGGCAAAGGCGTGGCCAAGGGATACGCCATCGGCCGCGCGGTCGTCATGGGTGCGGCGGCGCTGGAGGTCGCGCACTACCGCATCTCGCCCGAGGACGTGCCTGCCGAAAGCAGCCGGCTCACCGATGCCCTGGCTTCGGCGCAGCAGGAACTGCTGCAGCTGGCCGATACCTTGCCGGCCGACGCGCCGCGCGAGCTCGGCGCCATGCTCAACGTGCACAGCCTGCTATTGGGCGACCCGCTGCTGGCCGAGCAGACCCTGGCGCTGATTGCCGAACGCCACTACAACGCCGAATGGGCGCTGACGACGCAGGGGCAGATCCTGGGCCAGCAGTTCGACGCCATGGAAGACGAGTACCTGCGCGAGCGCGGGGCCGACGTGCGCCAGGTCATCGAACGGGTATTGCATGTGCTGGCTGGCACCTCGGCCATCCTGCCCGACATGTCCCACATGGGCGGCGACGACGCGTTGGTGGTCGTGGCCCACGATATTTCGCCCGCCGACATGCTGCGCCTGCGGGGCGGCCGCTTTGCCGCCTTCGTGACGGACCTGGGCGGTCCCACTTCGCATACCGCCATCGTGGCGCGCAGCATGGCCGTGCCAGCGGTGGTCGCCATGGGCAACGTGCGGGAACTGGTCCGCGACGGCGACATGCTGATCATCGACGGCGCAGCCGGCGCGGTGATCGTCAATCCGTCCAGCCGCATTCTCGAGGAATACCGCCGCCGCCAAGCGGCCTATGCCGACGAGCGCGCCGAACTGAGCCTGCTGCGCGACGAGCCCTCGGTCACGCTGGATGGCATTGATGTGGTGCTGCACGCCAACATCGAACTGCCGGACGAAGCGGCGCTGGCATTGGCTTCCGGCGCGCACGGCATCGGCTTGTTCCGCAGCGAATTCCTCTTCATGGGGCGTCCGGACCTGCCGGGCGAAGAAGAACAGTACGAAGCTTACTCGTCGGTGGTCAAGGTGATGGCCGGCCGGCCCGTCACGATCCGCACGCTGGACATCGGCTCGGACAAGACGCTGGATGGCGAGGCCACGGTGGCCACCAATCCCGCGCTCGGCCAGCGCGCCATCCGCTATTGCCTGGCGCGCCCGGAGATGTTCGCAACACAGTTGCGCGCCATCCTGCGGGCCTCGGCCCACGGGCCCGTGCGCCTGCTGATACCGATGATTGCACATATGCACGAGGTGGTGGCGACCAAGGCGGCCATCGAATCGGCGCGGCGCGAACTGGACGCGCGCGGCCAGGCCTATGCGCCCCACATGGAAGTGGGCGCCATGGTCGAGGTGCCCGCCATCGCCATCGCCATCGAACCCTTTGCGCAGGCGCTGGACTTCCTGTCCATCGGCACCAACGACCTGATCCAGTACACGTTGGCGATCGATCGCGGCGACCACGACGTCGCGTCCCTGTACGATCCGCTGCATCCCGCGGTGTTGCGCCTGGTCGCGCACACCATCAATGCGGGCGAGCGTGCCGGCAAGCCGGTTGCCGTGTGCGGCGAGATGGCGGGGGATTCGCGCATGACCCGGCTGCTGCTGGGCCTGGGCCTGACCGAGTTCTCCATGCACCCTCAGCAACTGCTGGACGTCAAGCGCGAGGTCCGGCGCGCGCACTCCAACGCTTTGCGCGTGAAGGTGGCCAGCGCCCTGAACCGCGCCTTGCCGGTGGATCTGGACACGCTGGACCTGGCCTGAGGCGGTTCGTCGCTGCATCAAAAAAGGCGCCGGGGCAGAATGCCCCGGCGCCTTTTTTATCCCCGCCCACCTATGCCATCCGGTGGGGAGGGGTTCCAGGTTTAGCTGTGGTACGCCGATTCGCCGTGGCTGGTGACGTCCAGGCCTTCGCGCTCCTGATCTTCCGGCACGCGCATGCCGCACAGGGCGTTGGCGATCTTGTAGGCGATCCATGCCACCACGCCGGACCAGACGATGGTCAGCAGTACGCCTTCCAGCTGGACCCACAGTTGATGGCCGATCATGCCGGGCTCGGCCAGGCCGGGGCCGCCGAGGATCTGCGCATTGAACACGCCAGTCAACAGGGCGCCAACGATGCCGCCCACGCCATGTACGCCGAACACGTCCAGTGCGTCGTCGGCGCGCAGCAGGCGCTTCAGGCCGTTCACGCCCCAGACGCAGACGATGCCGGCGATGACGCCGATGACCAGCGCGCCCACGGGGCCCACCAGGCCGGCGGCCGGGGTGATGCCGACCAGGCCTGCGACGGCGCCCGAGGCGGCGCCCAGCATCGAGGGCTTGCCCTTTACGGCCCATTCGGTGAACAGCCAGGACAGCACGGCGCCAGCGGTCGCGATCATGGTGTTGAAGAAGGCCAGCGTGGCGTTTTCATTGGCGGCCAAGGCGGAGCCTGCATTGAACCCGAACCAGCCCACCCACAGCAGCGCCGCACCCACGAAGGTCATCGGCAGGTTGTGCGGCTGCATGGCTTCGCGGCCGTAGCCTACGCGCTTGCCCACCACGTAGGCGCCCACCAGGCCAGCCACGCCAGCGTTGATGTGCACCACGGTGCCGCCGGCAAAGTCCAGCGCGCCCTTCGCATTCAGCAGGCCCGGCGCCGTTTCGGACGCGAACCAGACCATGTGTGCGATCGGCACATAGGCGAAGGTGAACCAGATCACCGTGAACACCAGCACCGCCGAGAAGCGGGCGCGTTCGGCGAAGCTGCCCACGATCAGCGCGCAGGTGATGCCGGCGAACGTGGCCTGGAATGAGGCGAACAGCAGTTCGGTCAGCGAGTTCGACATGGCGTACTTGCCGTCGGACGGGGTGAACATGCCGGAGAAGAAGGCGCGCGACAGGCCGCCGAAGAAAGCGTTGCCCTCGGTGAAGGCAAGGGAATATCCGTAGATGAACCAGAGCACCAGGCCCAGCACGAACGTGCACAGCACTTGCAGCAACACGGACAGCACGTTCTTGCTGCGTACCAGGCCGCCATAGAACATCGCCAGACCGGGTACGGCCATCATCAATACAAGCAGGGTAGAGACGAGCAACCAGGAGATATCTGCTTTATCCATTTTCAGGCTCCATTGAGTCTTTATTTATTTACAGCGCAGCTTCGCCGGATTCACCCGTTCTGATGCGGATCACTTGTTCGAGCGGGGCGGCGAAGATCTTGCCGTCGCCGATCTTGCCGGTGCGGGCAGCCTGTTCGATGGCTTCAATGACCTGATCCACCAGATGGTCGGGCACGGCGGCCTCGACACGCAGCTTGGGCAGGAAATCGACGGCGTACTCGGCGCCGCGATACAGCTCGGTATGGCCCTTCTGGCGGCCGAATCCCTTTACTTCAGTGACGGTCAGGCCCTGGACGCCGATCCCGGATAGAGCCACCCGCACTTCGTCGAGCTTGAAGGGCTTGATGATGGCGATGATGAGTTTCATGGCATTTCCTCTCATGGTTGCACGTTGGCTTCGTCTATCAAGCAAATTCCATGCCATGTCGGATATGGCCCAGCGAAGGAGGTTGGCGCGCTCAAAGCGTGCTCGATTGCACCGGTTTGGTGCTTCATGCACCGCAAGTCAGCTTCAAGTTGGTGCGCAGCGCCAGCCCTTGGGGCAAGCAACAAAATATGTTTGGCGTCCGATATTTGTAGCAAATTGATGCGCGTTTTATTGCGTTTTATGTTGGCATATCAGCTTTTTTATCGAGTCATCGATGACTCGCCTGCTGCCCGCTGAGCCATATGCGGCGCGCCTTTGGCCTAAATCGGCAGACCGTTGGCGAGACGCAGAGGAGCGCCGGAATCGGCGCGGCCGGCGCGGTCTCGTGATACGAGGGTTTACACCCGTCGGCTTGTTGCCGAAGAGCGGCTGCAGAAGAATCGATAACAGTTCAAGCCTGTCCCCGAACAGGCTGGGCCGCAGGCGGAGTCTCCGCGTCGACGGATCTCCAAAAGAAAGCAGGAACGGGAAAGGGTAGTCATGAAAATCCACCGCAAGGCTTTCTGCACTTTGGTCCTGGCCGCGTCGCTTGCCGCGCTGGCCGGCTGCAACAAGAGCGAAGAAAAGGCCGCCACGCCGGCCGCCACCGCACCTGCGCCCGCACCTGCG
Organism: Achromobacter aegrifaciens; assembly: GCF_902859965.1. Classification (NCBI taxonomy): domain Bacteria; kingdom Pseudomonadati; phylum Pseudomonadota; class Betaproteobacteria; order Burkholderiales; family Alcaligenaceae; genus Achromobacter; species Achromobacter aegrifaciens. The sequence goes on along the minus strand of NZ_CADIKO010000005.1, from coordinate 132,839 downwards.
GCTCCCGCGACGCCGCCTCCACCCGCGACTTCGCCTTCCTCGGCTGCTCCGGCGGCAGGCACTGCAGCGTCCGTTCCCGCCGAGTGCGAGGCCTACGTCGCCAAGATCAATGCCTGCATGGACAAGCTCGGCAGCGGCAACCCGGCTGCCACCGCGATCAAGGAGCAGCTAGACGCGGCCAGGGCGCAATGGGGCGCGGTCAGCGACAAGACGCAGTTGGCGGCGCAATGCAAGCAGTCGTCGGATACGTTCACGCAGTCGGCAAGCCAGATGGGTTGCCCGTAACGATGTTGGTAGGGGGTTGCCGCCATGGCAGCCCGGTTTTCTCCTGTGCTTTGAAGGGCGGTCACCGCATGCGGCCCGCCCTCTTTTTTTGGGTCGAGGCGGCCCTTTTTTTGCGCGGTCAGTCCGGAAACGGCGTTCCGACGCACTACACTTGAGGCATCAAGAACACAGTGAGGCCGTCATGAACAATCGCACCCAATGGATGGAAGACATCCAGAAGAACATCTCCGACCTGATCGCCCGCAGTCCGGCCGCGGATGTGGAGCGGAATGTGCGCGCGATGATGACGCAGGCATTCTCCAAGCTGGATCTCGTCACGCGCGAGGAATTCGACGTCCAGGCCGACCTGCTGGCGCGCACCCGAGCCCGGGTGGACCAATTGGCCGCGCAGGTGCAGCAGCTGGAGTCACGCTTGTCCGCGCTGGACAAGTAAGCGCTGAAGGCCGCATCTCGCGGCCGGCAGGAAATGCTTTCCGGAAACGGCCGCGATCAGCGGCCGTTTTCCATTTCCGCGTGCGCATCTGTGGTTGACGGGAGTGATGCTTCTGTCACGGCCGCCGCCGCGCGGGCCTCGCGATTGCGGATACTGGCGGACCCAACTCTTGCTCGGAGGCCGCCTTGACGCTAGCCGTACTTGCCAGCCGCGCCCTGTGCGGCCTGGATGCCCACGCGGTGCGCGTGGAAACGCATCTGGGCCCGGGCCTGCCCAGCTTCAATGTGGTCGGCCTGCCCGATACCGAAGTGCGCGAAAGCCGCGAGCGCGTGCGCGCCGCCATCTTGAACAGCGGCTTCGAGTTCCCGCCCGGCAGGATCACGGTCAATCTTTCGCCCGCCGACATTCCCAAGGAGTCGGGGCGTTTCGACCTGCCGATCGCCCTGGGCCTGCTGCTGGCCTCCGGCCAGTTGGCCGCGCCGGCGGACGTTCGCGATCCGGAATCGCCCGTTCGGGATCCAGCCTTGGCCGACTTGGTGCTGGCCGGGGAGCTGTCCCTGACCGGCGCGTTGGTGCCGGTCGCGGCGCCGCTGGTCATCGCGCTGAGCGTCGCCCGGGAGGCGCCCGGCGCCACGCTCATCCTGCCTGCGGGCAGCGCTGAGCAGGCCGCCTGGGTTCCCGGGCTGCGCGTGCTGTCGGCGCGCACGCTGGCTGACGTGGCAGCGCACGCCACCGGTGCCTGCCTGTTGTCCAACGCCGTGCCCCGGCCCTGGCCGGCGGCTGCGCCCGGACCCTGCCTGTCGGATGTGCGGGGGCAGCCGGGGGCGCGGCGGGCTTTGGAGGTTGCTGCAGCGGGCGGACATAGCCTGTTGATGATAGGGCCGCCGGGAGCGGGCAAGAGCATGCTGGCGGCGCGCCTGCCGGGCCTGCTGCCGCCGCTGGCGCGCGGCGAGGCGTTGGAAGTGGCCGCCGTCGCCGCGCTGGCTGGCTTGTCCGACGCGCCCGTGGGGCAGCCCCCGTTCCGCGCGCCACACCATTCCGCCACGGCGGCGGCGCTGGTAGGCGGGGGGAGTCGTCCGCGTCCGGGCGAGATCAGCCTCGCGCATCATGGGGTGTTGTTTCTGGATGAGTTGCCAGAGTTCAGCCGCCGTACGTTGGAGGCCCTGCGGGAACCCCTTGAGACGGGCAGGGTGGTCATCGCGAGGGCGCTGCGCGCGGCGCAGTTTCCCGCCCGTTTCCAGTTGCTGGCGGCCATGAACCCGTGCCCTTGCGGGTGGCGCGGGCATCCCGGGCGGCCCTGCGCCTGCACGCCGGATCAGGTGGCGCGCTATGCAGGCAAGATATCGGGCCCGTTGCTGGACCGCATCGACCTGCACGTGGCCTTGCCGCCATCCGACCCCGAATGGATGGGCAAACCGCCGGGGGAGGCGTCCGGCCCGGTCCGGGAGCGCGTGGCGCGTTGCCGCCAGCGTCAGCAGGCCCGCCAGGGCAAGCCCAACGCCGCGCTGGCGGGGGCGGAACTGGACGAGCATTGCCGCCTGGACGACGAAGGCCAGGCCTTGCTGCTACAGGCCATGCGCCGCCTGTCGGGGTCGGCCCGCGCCATGCACCGTGCGTTGCGGGTGGCGCGTACGATCGCCGATCTGGAAGGGGAGGACGCCCTGGGGGGGCGCCACATTGCCCAGGCGGTGCAGTACCGGCGGCCGGGCGTATGACACCCCTCTGTGGCGTTCGCCGCCCCTGGGGTTGCGCTTTGCCGGCTGGCTGGCTCGACAAAATGCGGGAAATCACCATATAATCAAAGGCTTTCCCGGATCTGGATCAGATTTGATCTGTTTCTGGGGAGAATCCGCCTGGCAGCAATGCTGGCGGAGCGTACCCCGGAAATGCTTTGGATGTAATCCAGAAGTTTCCCGGAAGTACCCCGGAAGTACCCCCAAGAAGTGGCAACAGGTCTCCAAGTTTTGCCGCCATGGAAGGTTTCATCGGCCGTCCATGCGTCAAGCACCTGGCGTCATGCATATCAACAATGAGTGTTTAGTTTAGGGAATCAACATGCCCAAGATGAAAACCAAGAAAAGCGCCTCCAAGCGCTTTAAGGTTCGCGGCAGCGGCTCCATCAAGCGCGGTCAGGCGTTCAAGCGCCACATTCTGACCAAGAAGACCACCAAGGCCAAGCGTCAACTGCGCGGCTCGGCAGCGGTCCATGACTCCAACGTGGCCTCCGTCAAGGCCATGATGCCTTTCGCTTGATCTAAGGGAGATCTACTATGCCTCGCGTCAAACGCGGCGTAACCGCCCGCGCACGTCACAAAAAAGTCATTGCCGCCGCCAAGGGTTACCGTGGCCGCCGCGGTAATGTGTTCCGTATTGCCAAGCAAGCAGTCATGCGCGCTGGCCAATACGCCTACCGCGACCGTCGTAACAAGAAGCGCACGTTCCGTGCTCTGTGGATCACGCGTATCAACGCCGCCGTCCGCGAACATGGCGTCAGCTACAGCGTGTTCATCGCCGGCCTGAAGAAGGCTTCGATCGAACTCGACCGCAAGGTTCTGGCCGACCTGGCCGTGCGCGACAAGGCCGGCTTTGCCGCCATCGTGCAGCAAGCCAAGGCTGCCTTGGCTGCCTGATCGCGCTTTAACTCATCGCGCATCGCTGCAAACGGGGCTGTAATGGCCCCGTTTGCGTTTTGAAGGCTGGATTTCATGACTCAAACGGTTGACGACCTGGTCTCCCAGGCGCAAGAACGCTTCGCCGCGGCCTCCGATGCCGCCGCGCTGGAAAATGCAAAGGCTCGGTTCCTGGGCAAGGAAGGCGCGCTGACGGTGCTGCTCAAAGCCCTCGGCAAGCTCGACCCGGAGCAGAAGCGCGAGATGGGCGCCCGGATCAATCAGGCCAAGCAAAGGGTCGAAGAGCTGCTGAACCTGCGGCGCGCCGCGCTGGCACAGGCTGAACTGGACGCCCGCCTGGCATCCGAAACCATTGACGTCACCCTCCCGGGCCGCGGCCGCGCGCCGGGCGGCATCCATCCGGTGATCCGGACCTGGGAACGCGTGGAAGAGATCTTCCGTTCCATAGGCTTCGACGTGGCCGACGGCCCCGAAGTGGAAAACGACTGGACCAATTTCACTGCTTTGAACAGCCCGCTGGACCATCCTGCGCGCTCCATGCATGACACGTTCTACGTCGACATGCAGGACGCCGAAGGCCAGCCGCTGCTGCTGCGCACGCACACCAGCCCCATGCAGGTGCGTTACGCCCGCATGCATAAGCCGCCCATCAAGGTCATCGCACCGGGCCGCACCTACCGCGTCGATAGCGACGCTACGCACTCGCCCATGTTCCACCAGGTGGAAGGGCTCTGGATCGCCGAGGACATTTCGTTCGCCGACCTGAAGGGCGTGTACACCGATTTCCTGCGCTGCTTCTTTGAAACCGACGACCTGGCCGTGCGTTTCCGCCCGTCGTTCTTCCCGTTCACGGAGCCGTCCGCCGAAATCGACATGATGTTCACCTCGGGGCCGAACCGCGGCCGCTGGCTGGAGATTTCCGGCTCGGGCCAGGTGCATCCGCAAGTGGTGCGCAACTTCGGCCTCGATCCCGAACGCTACATCGGCTTTGCCTTCGGTTCCGGACTTGAGCGCCTGACCATGTTGCGCTACGGCGTCAACGATCTGCGCCAGTTCTACGAAGGCGATTTGCGCTTCCTGCGCCAGTTCAACGAATAACAGACGGCTGATCATGCAATTTCCCGAATCCTGGCTGCGTACGCTGGTCAACCCCGCCATCGCCACCGAAGAACTTGCGCACCGGCTCACCATGGCCGGCCTGGAAGTCGAAGACACCGTGCCCGCCGCGCCCGCCTTCAGCGGCGTGGTCGTGGGCCACATCGTCGAAATCGCGCCCCATCCCGATGCCGACAAGCTGCGCGTCTGCAAAGTGGACGACGGCGCCGGCGAACTGCTGCAGATCGTGTGCGGCGCGCCCAACGCCGCTGCCGGCCTGAAGGTGCCGCTCGCGCGCGTCGGCGCCGAGCTGCCTGGCGGCATGAAGATCGGCGTGGCCAAGATGCGCGGCGTGCAGTCCTCGGGCATGTTGTGCTCGGCCCGCGAACTGGGACTGTCGCAAGACCATGCAGGCCTTTTGGAACTGCCCGCCGACATGACGCCGGGCCAGTCGATCCGCGAGGCGCTGAATCTGGACGACACGCTCTTCACGCTGAAGATGACGCCCAACCGCGCCGACTGCCTGTCCATCCTGGGCGTGGCGCGCGAAGTGGCCGCCCTGACCGGTGCGCCGCTGTCGGTACCCACCGCTGTCGCTGTGCCCGTCACCCTGGACGAGCGCCTGCCGGTCAAGGTCGAGGCGCCTGATCTGTGCGGCCGTTTTGGCGGCCGCGTGATCCGCGGCGTCAACGCCCGCGCAGCGACTCCCGAATGGATGAAGACGCGCCTGGAGCGCGCCGGCCAACGCTCGGTATCGGCGCTGGTGGACATCTCCAACTACGTCATGCTCGAACTGGGTCGTCCGTCGCACGTGTTCGACCTGGACAAGATCCGCGGCGACCTCAGCGTGCGCTGGGCCCGCGAAGGCGAAACGCTTGAACTGCTGAACGGCCAGACCGTCACGCTGGATTCGACGGTGGGCGTGGTGGTCGCTGGCGATCAGGTGGAAAGCCTGGCCGGCATCATGGGCGGCGAAGCCACCTCGGTCACGCTCGACACCCGCAACATCTATCTGGAAGCCGCGTTCTGGTGGCCGCAGTCGCTCGCCGGCCGCGCGCGCCGCTACAAGTTCAGCTCGGAAGCCAGCCACCGCGGCGAGCGCGGCGTGGACTACGCCACCATCCCCGAGCACATCGAATTCATCACGCGCCTGATCATTGACATCTGCGGCGGCGAAGCCGGTCCGCTGGATGACCAGATCGTCAACTTGCCCAAGCGCGAGCCCGTGCGCATGCGCCTGGCGCGTTGCCACCGCGTGCTGGGCGTGCCCGTCACGCAAGCCGAAGTCGCCAAGATCTTCGGCAGCCTGGGGCTGGACTTCAAGATCGAGGGCGACGACTTCATCGTCACGCCGCCTTCCTACCGCTTCGATCTGGAACTTGAAGAAGACCTGATCGAGGAAGTGGCCCGTATCTACGGTTTCGAGAACATCCCCGTGGAGCCGCCGATGGCGCGCGCCAAGATGTTCTCGCAGCCGGAAATCCGTCGTGGCGCCCATGCGCTGCGTCGCCTGGCTGCCGCGCAGGACTACCAGGAAGTCGTGAACTACAGCTTCGTTGAAGCCGACTGGGAACGCGACTATGCCGGCAACGAAACGCCGGTGCGCCTGGTCAATCCGATCGCCAGCCATCTGTCGGTCATGCGCTCCAGCCTGATCGGCAGCCTGGTCGCCAACATCCGCCATAACGCCAACCGCAAGCAGACGCGCGTGCGTCTGTTCGAACTGGGCCGCGTGTTCATGCGCGATGCGTCCGTTCAGGACGGTCCGCTGGAAGTGGCCGGCGTGCGCCAGCCCATGAAGCTGGCCGGCGCGGCCTGGGGACCGGCCGTGGAAGAGCAGTGGGGCGTGGCGACCCGCCAGGTGGATTTCTATGATGTGAAGATGGATGTCGAGGCGCTGTTCGGCGCGCGAGGCAGCCGCCTGCGCTTCGAAGCCGCCTCGCATCCCGCCCTGCATCCGGGCCGCAGCGCCCGCATCGAGCTGGACGGCAAGCATGTCGGCTGGATCGGCGAACTGCATCCGCGCTGGGCTCAGCAGGCCGACCTGGCGCATGCGCCCGTCGTGTTCGAACTGGACGCCGCAGCCTTGTCCGAAGGCGAACTGCCGCAAGTGCGCGAACTCTCGCGCCAGCCCATCGTGGTGCGCGACCTGGCGCTGTGGGTCGATGCCCACGTGTCGGCGCAATCCATGCTCGACACCGTCGCCGCGGTCGTGAAGGCGGATCCGCAACTGTCGGTGGTGCAGGACGCGCGCCTGTTCGACGTGTGGCGCGAGAAGGCCCACGGCAGCGAACCCGTCACCGAGAAAAGCCTTGCTTTCCGTTTCTGGCTACAGGACACTGAGGTCACGCTGGACGAGGCCCGCGTGGCGGATTGCCTGGCACGCATCAAGGAAGCCTTGGTGGCTGCGCACGGCGCTCGCCAACGCGCTTGAACCATGGGGAACAGTATGCTTGCTGCCGAGCCGCGCACTCTGACCAAGGCTGAACTGGCCGAACTGCTCTTCGAGCGGGTCGGCCTGAACAAGCGCGAAGCCAAGGACATCGTCGATACCTTCTTCGAGGAAATCCGCGACGCCTTGGCGCGCGGTGATTCCGTCAAGCTCTCCGGCTTCGGCAACTTCCAGGTGCGCGACAAGCCGCCGCGCCCTGGCCGCAATCCCAAGACCGGCGAGACCATCCCCATCGCCGCGCGCCGCGTGGTCACCTTCCACGCAAGCCAGAAGCTCAAGAGCGTGGTGGAACAGGCCGCGCCCGCAGCACCCGACGCCGAGGAGTGATACGCTTTGTCGGCAATTGTTATCGGCACCTGACGCATCGCGGCATAAAATCCCCTTATGACACGTACCGAATCCACCGTTACCTTACCGCCCATTCCCGCCAAGCGTTACTTCACCATCGGTGAAGTCAGCGACCTGTGTGGCGTCAAGCCCCATGTCTTGCGGTATTGGGAACAGGAATTCACGCAGCTCAAGCCGGTGAAGCGGCGCGGCAACCGCCGCTACTACCAGCATCACGAAGTGCTGCTGATCCGCCGCATCCGCTCGCTGCTGTATGAGCAAGGCTTCACGATCAGCGGCGCGCGCAATCGCCTGGGCGATGCGCGCGATGTGCCGCATGATCAGGACGCGGCAGTGCGCCTGTCGGGCGCCGAGATGCAAGCCTTGCGCAACGAACTTGGCAACGTCTCGACGATGCTGGCCGAAGCCTTGGGCACGGCGGCAAACGCAGCAGGCGCAAGCGCCAGCAACGTCAGCCCTGCGGCCTGATCGTCGGCGCATCGTCTTCCCCATATGGTTTGAACGCAGTACCAGCAACGCGCGGCGCAAGCCGCGCGTTGCATTGAGCAGTACCTCGCGCAGCAATCATCGATGCGCATGCGGTTGATGCAATCGATAAACGCAGCGCGAAAATTTTTTTGAGTATTCAGCACTTTTTTTGCACGAATGCGTGCAAACAATTTTTTGTTCTGCTATACTCTTTTTCTTTCGGGGCGTAGCGCAGCCTGGTAGCGCACTTGCATGGGGTGCAAGGGGTCGCGAGTTCGAATCCCGCCGTCCCGACCAGTAGTTCCAAAGGCCGTCAGTGAGAAATCACTGACGGCCTTTTCATTTTTGTTGGCCTGATTTCAGCGAGCGCGGTGCAAGCGCGTTATGCCAATGGCTGATAAAAAACTGCCGGCGTAAAACGGCACCCTGGCAAAGTGTCAGCCATGGAAAAAGCCACCCGCAGGTGGCTTTTTTTTCGATCAGCTCCGATACTCCAGATGGATCAACGGGTAGGCCCTGCCTTGATCATCAAGCGGCGAACGGCCCGTGCGCTTGAAGCCCATCCTTTCATAGAAGCCCACCGCCTGGCCGTTCTGTTCATTGACGTCCGTCGTCATGTTGGGATGGAGGGATAGGCCGTGCCGCACCAGCGCGGCGCCTATGCCGGTTCCGCGGCAGGCGGGATCGACGAACAGCGCTTGCATGTGGCCGTTGTCGATGAGCATGAATGCCTGGGGGTAGTCGCGGGCGTCGACCGCAAGCCAGAGCGGCACTTGCGGGAGAAAACCGCACACCATCTCGTCGATGGCCTGGCGATCCTCGGGTGAAAGAAAGTCGTGCGTGGCGTCTACCGCGCTGCGCCAGATTTCGACTGCGCGCGCGCCTTCGTCGGGGCGGGAGGTTCTTATCGTAATCATCCTCGCAGCGTATTTGATTTCTTTTTGCGGCGTCAAATTGACGAACCCGAATGGGTACACTGGGACGCTCTTCAACTAGGAAAAGAAATGGCGCAACAGAATGCCGTGAAGAACAAGGCGCGTCGTCGCATGCCTGACGGCCGCCGCTTTTGGTTTATCAGCTTGCTGGGCATCATTGTGACCTGCAGCCCAGATATCCTGGATGCATTGCGAGGCCAATTCGGACCGGCGCAACGGCTGGTGATCCCGGCGCTGCTGCTGTATTGGCTGTATCGGGGCAGCGAATGGGCGCGCTGGATCTTGATGGTCCTGCTGCTCGGCATCGGTGCGATGAATCTCTACCTGCTGACGGGCATGCTCAAGTATTCCGCCCATCTGTGGTTGCATGCTTACGTCGCCAGCGCTGCGATGGTCCTGACCGGGTTCTATCTGGCATTGGCGAAGAAGGACTTCGCGCGTTACTGCAGCCATGTCGCTGTGCGAAACGCCCGCAAGGCAGCGGCGCGGCAGGCGGAACCTCGTTAAACGCCAGATTGGAAACGTGGAGTGGGAGGAAGTGCCGGTGCTGTACGTGGTCTTGTGGAGCGTGTTGGCGCTAGCTGCATTCACTGGCAGCCTGTTCGTCTTCTGGACGCGGCCGTTCCAGTTCAAGGAGCAGGGCGCGGGGCCGGACTATCGGCCGTCTGCCGGTATCGCAGGGGCCTTGATGACGATCGCCGTTCTCGCGCTGGTGATTGCGCTGACCGTATGACGGCGATCGGTTACGCGCCTGAATGGTATAAGTGCGCGGCAGCGTATTGCGGTGCGATTGACGGTCAGTGATAACTCCAGGCGGTATGCGGATGAAAGTCATGAGAAGTCTTGCGGTGCTCCTTTTGCTGGCGCTACAGACGGCCAGCGCTGTCGCTGAAACGCAAGCGGACACGTCGATCTCGAGTGTGGTGGAGGGCGGCCGCTGGACCGACGGCGCGGCCACGGGCGCGTACCGGATCGTTGTGGAAGAGGTCGGGTTCGAGCACGTCAGCTGCCGCATACGGATTCAATGGGTCGCTTCCACGGCCGCTGGCCGTCCCGCCAAGCTCGTCGCGGAACAGACCTTCGAGGAACTCTCGACCACCTTCTGGAGCTGCGGGCAGGGCAAGCAGAGCGTACTCGTCGCCGGCAATGTATTGAAAGTGCAGGCCACGCACGCGTATTCCGGTGAGCCATGCACCTTTACGGTAAAGCTCGGCAAGCCGGGCCGATATCAATACGAAGGGTGCAGCAACGAGAAGCCGGCGATCAAGGTTGGCGGTTGAGTAACGCACCCCAGCGGTACATCGCGCACCGCGAGCTCGTGCGACGTCACGCATGGCTTGGTTAAGATAAAGCCCACTCTTCGATATGCCTACCTGATGCCTCCATTCCAACGCACGTCCCTGCTCAAAAGAATATTCGCCAGCAAGATCACGCTTCTGCTGATTGCCTGCAATGTCGCGGTGTACGGCGTGGCGGGATTTTTAGACTCGCGCGCGTTCGAGAGCCTGAGCCAAACCTCGTTCCTGATCGATTGGGGCGGCAACGTACCGGCCTTGACCTTGTCCGGGGAATACTGGCGCCTGTTCACCAGCATGTTCCTGCACATCGGCTTCCTGCACCTGGCAATCAACATGCTGGCGCTGTGGTCGCTGGGGATCATCCTGGAGGCGCGCATGCGTTCCGGGGTGTTCCTGGGCGTGTATCTGCTGTCGGGCCTATGTGGCAGCCTGGTCACCGCGTTATGGCATCGCGACGAGTTTTTCCTGAGCTGCGGGGCGTCTGGCGCAATCCTGGGCATTTTCGGGGCCGCGATCGTTTACGGCTTGCATGACCGGCGTATGGGCCGGCCCCACATCCCGCCCGGCAATCTGCTGTTCAGCCTGGTGCTGACCTTCGGCGCGGGCTTCGCGTTCGACGTCGACAACGCGGCGCACCTGGGCGGCTTGCTGTCGGGAGCGCTGCTCGCGGGCATCGCGCTGTATGCCGAGCGCTTGCGGCCCGTAACGGCGGCGGTGGTCCTGGCCGCGACGGGCACGCTCAGCGCCGTGGCGCTGGCCGCGGTGACGCTCGGCAGTCATGATCGCGACATGCAGGAACAGCTTGCCGCCGCGCAGTTTGGGCGCACGCTGGGAAAAATGGGATTGCTGGGCTCGGATCGGGCGCTGTGGAAAGCGTCGTCGCTGGATGAGTGCATTGCCGGCGCGTTGTCCGCCGCTGTGCGCGATGGATCGCGAGCGCCGGATCTGCGAGGTTGCGCGAGACCCGGAGACAGGGATCAGGCGCTGTTGGCAAGGTTCATGCCGCTGCAGTACCAAAGCTGCCATGCGCAGATCGCAGGGTTGCGCAAACTCTACCCGGATGCCGCCCTGCAAGAGGCATTGACCGCGGCGGACCAGTACTGCGGAGTTCAAGCGCAGATCTATGGCGCGATCTTTCAAGCAGACGGCGCCGAACTCGATCTGGAAAAGGCGCGCCAGGCGCGTTTGAAGATGAACTTCCTGCTCGACGAGCGGGGCATGTACCGGACGGATTCAGCGCCATTGCGGGCGCAGGCAAACGCCATGAAGCGCATGCTCCGCCGCCCGGGCGAGCTGGCCTGGGCAATCATCGGGCGCTCGGGTTGCCCATACTGGAGCTGCGAGAGGTAGCGCGGGCTGCGGCGTGCCGCGCTTCACACCAGACGGCGGCTGGGGTCCGCGACGTGGGTCGTGACGATGTCGATAAACCGCTCGAGCGGCGCCGACTGGTTGTCGGCCCGCCAGACCAGCTCCCAATGCTGGACCACGTCCAGATCGGGCAGTTCCTTGAAGGCAACGGTGGGTGGCGCGGCGCGCGTGGCCGAGTCGGGCAGAACGGTGCAGCCCAAGCCCGCGGCGACCAGGGTGAGCATCGATCCGACATCCACGCCCTGTATCGATGAGCGGGGCACGAACCCGGCCTTGAAAAAGCAATGGATCAGCCTGTCATGCCAGACAGGCGCTGCATTGCGCGGCAGCCAGATGAAGTCCCGGCCGGCCAGTTCGCGCAAGGACGCCGGGCCGTCATTGTCCCAGTGCCAGTCCGCGGGATAGGCGACCAGCATCTTCTCGGAGTAGATGGGGATGCCTTTGAACGCGGGATCGTCGAGCGGCCTGAACAGCGTGAATCCCGCGTCCAGCCTGCCTGTGGGCAGTAGTTCGATCTGCGCATCCGAAAGCAGATGACTGAGTGTCAACGAGACCCCCGGGGCTTCCCGGCGGAATCGCCGCAGCGCATCGGCGAGCAGGGAACGCAACGTCAGCATGACCGGCAGGGCGATGGTCAGGTGACCGATCTCACCGCGTCCCGCGCGCTGCGCGCGCTCCATGGCCGCGGTCGCGTCGCCCAGCAGGCGGTTGGCGTCCAGGAGCAACTGCTTGCCCGCTTCGGTCAGATGGACGCCACGGGTGGTTCGTTCAAAAACGGCGGTGCCCAGCTCTTCTTCCAATGCCTGGATCTGCCGGGTCAATGCCGGCTGGGCGATATGCACCGACTGAGCCGCGAGGCTGATGCTGCCGCATTCGGCGACGGCAACGAAGTAGCGCAATTGCCGCAGATCCATGGCTATACCTTATTAGTATGACGGACATCGTTAAATAGCATTTTACGGCATGGGTGGGGTGTCTCTACCATTCGGGCGGTAGTGAACCTGTGTAGACAAAAACTTCAATAACGAAGACCCAAGCCCATGCCACAGAAAATCCTTGATCATTTGTCCGCGGACGCCGCCAGGTACAGGCAGATACGGCACGACCTGCACGCGCACCCAGAACTGGGTTTTGAGGAGCACCGGACCGCGGCGCTGGTTTGCGAGGAGCTGCGCCGGCTCTCCATCGGATTCCACACCAACATTGGACGCACCGGCGTAGTTGGATTCATTCCAGGCCGGGAAACGAGCAGCGGACGGGCGATAGGCCTGAGAGCGGACATGGACGCGCTCCCCATCCGCGAATGCACGGGGCTGGGGTACGCGTCAGCCGAGGACGGAAAGATGCATGCCTGCGGCCACGACGGCCACGTCGCCATGCTGTTGGCCGCCGCGGCCTATCTGCAGCGCACCCGGAATTTCAACGGCGTGGTCTATCTGATTTTTCAGCCCGGCGAAGAAGGGCACAACGGCGGGTTGGAAATGGTCAAGGATGGCCTGTTCGAGCGGTTTCCCATTGAAGAGATATATGCGCTCCACAACTGGCCGGCGTTGCCCCTGGGGACGGTATCCATTCCGGTCGGGCCCGTCATGGCGGCGTCCGACCGCATTACGATCCGGATCCGCGGCAAGGGTGGCCATGGGGGGATTGCGCCTCAACGGACGGTAGATCCGGTTCTGATCGCCGGCCACGTCATCGTTGCGGCGCACTCCATCGTGAGCCGCAACCTGGACCCGCTGGACGCCGGCGTGCTCAGCCTATGCGCCCTGGCGGGAGGCAATCTGGCGGGCTTCAACGTCATACCGGACGAGGTGGTGCTTACGGGCACCGCCAGATCGTTGCGGCCGGAAGTTCAGCAGGTCTTGCAGGCCCGCCTGCGGGAAACCGTGGAAAGCGTTTCGAAAGGGCTGGGCGGATCGGCGACGCTGGACTATGAGCCGAACGTGCCGGCAACGGTCAATGCGGAACCGCAGACCCGCCTGGCCAGGCTGGCGGCGCAGGACGTGGTGGGCGAACAGCATGTGGTCCGGCATCCGGTGCCCAGTCTGGGCGGGGAGGATTTCGCCTACATGCTGCGCGAGCGGCCCGGTGCGTATCTGCATCTGGGCACGGGCGATCCGGATCATGTACACGGGTTGCACACCTCGCACTTCGATTTCAACGATGCCGTCATTCCCATCGGAAGCGCGGTGCTTTCCCGGATAGCCGAAAGAGCGCTGCCGCTGGACAACAACAACTAGGTAGCAATTGGGAGGAGACGAGACATGAATAAGGAAAAAAAGAAAAGCGCCCCGCGATGGCTGCAATTGACGGCGGCGATATTTGGCAATGCGCTCGAATGGTATGACTTCGGCGTGTTCGCGGCGATGGCATTCATCATCGCCAAGGTGTTCTTTCCGGAAGCGGGCGAACATACCGCGCTGCTGCTGACGCTGGCGACGTTCGGCGTCGGTTTCGTCACGCGCCCGATAGGCGGCATCGCCATCGGCATGTATGCGGACCGCAAGGGCAGGAAGGCAGCGCTGCAACTGATTATTGCGTTGATGACGGTGTCCTTGCTCATCATGGTCTTTACGCCTTCGTATGCGACCATAGGCGTCGCCGCGCCCATCCTGATCGTGCTGGCCCGCCTGATGCAGGGGATCGCGACCGGCGGCGAGTTCGCATCGTCCACCGCCTATCTCGTGGAGGCCGCGCCCAGGAACAAGAAGGGACTCTACGGCGCATGGCAGATGTTCGGCCAGAATCTCGCCAATCTGGGGGGCGCCGCCACGGGGTTTCTGCTGACATCGGTCTTCACCGAGCAACAGCTGCTCGACGGGATGTGGCGCATTCCGTTTGTCGTGGGACTGCTGATCGCGCCGCTGGGATGGTGGATCCGGCGCTATCTGGACGAACCCGAAGAGTCCGCGGCGTCGCTGCGCAAGGGGGAGACGGTCAGCCTGGTAGCGATGTTGGGCCGTTATCCGCGGTCCATCGCAGCCACGCTGTGCCTGACCACGTGCGCCACGGCTTCCGTCTATACATTCATCATTTATCTGCCGACTTTCGTGACCCGCCAGTTCGGTTTCGCGCTGCACGACGCCTTCACCGCGCAGGCCATCGGGCTGCTGGCGCTGATCGTCATCATTCCAATTTCCGGCGCGATTTCGGATCGCCATGGAAGAAAGCCGGTGATGCTGTCGTTCCTGCTGCCGTACGCGATATTGATGTATCCGCTGTTCTCGTGGGTGCAGTCGACGCCGACCTTGCCGAATCTGGTCGTGGCGTTCACCGTGCTGAGCATACTGCTGGGCGGCTTTCTTGGACCGTTCGCGACAGCGCTAGGCGAACAGTTTCCAACGAACGTGCGCTCGGCCGGCTTGGCGGTTTGCTACAACATCGCCGTCATGATTTTTGGCGGTTTCGCCCAGTTCATCGTCACCTGGCTGATCCAGGCCACCGGGATATCACTGGCGCCCGTTTTTTACAGCCTTGCAGGCGGCGCGCTTGGTGTGCTGGGCTGCCTGTTGATACGGCCGGCCGATCATGCCAGGCAGGTGGCCCAGGAGTTGCCGGCACGGATGGCGCAGCGCGGATCAGTGGCGTGAGATGCCGCGCGTAGACAGCAAGAAGCGGGAGGACAGGGCCCGCTCGCGTTTGTAGGATGCAGGCATCCTTCATGTCTGGAGCAGACGCCGATGTCTTTATCTCTTGCTGGAAAAGTGGCTTTGGTCACGGGCGCGTCCTCGGGTATCGGGCGCGCCGTGGCGTTGCGCCTGGCCGCCGAGGGCGCGGCGCTGGTGCTGACGGCCAGACGCCGTGATCTGCTGGAGCAGGTGGCCGATGAGATCAGGAGCGCCGGCGGGCGGGCCTGCGTTGCTGCGGGAGATGTCGCCTTGCCGGACACGCACAGACTGGCGGTGCAGTACGCCCAGCGCGAGTTCGGCGGCCTGGACATCGCGATAAACAATGCCGGCACCATCGGGCCCTTCAAGCCGCTTGCGGAAGTTGCCCTGGAAGAATGGGAGCATACGCTGAGCGTCAATCTCACGGCGGCATTCCTGGGAGCGCGCCATCAGATTCCGGCCATGCTGGAGCGGGGCGGCGGCGCGCTGGTCTTCGTGTCCAGTTTTGTGGGGACGAGCGTGGGCCTGCCCGGCATGACGGCCTACGGCACGTCCAAAGCCGCGCTGATGGGCTTGGTCAAGGGCATTACTGCGGACTATGCCGCGCAAGGCATCCGCGCCAATGCGCTCTTGCCTGGCGGTGTGGACACCGAGATGGCCGGAAGCCAGGAGCAGAAGGACTGGGCGGCCGGCCTGCATGCCATGAAGCGGATTGCGCGCGCCGATGAAATCGCCTCGGCGGCGTTGTTCCTGGCCAGCCCGATGGCAAGCTTCGTGACCGGGTCCGCGCTCTATGCGGATGGCGGCAACTCCGCCGTGAAGTGAGCGCGCCGTCCAGGCTCAATCGCGCAAGACGGGTGCGTCGTCGGCAATCGCCTGTCGGCGCGAGTACATCTCCAGGGCTTCCTCGGCATTGACGCCCAACGGCCCGAGAACGGCATCCAGCGCCTTGGCATTGCGGGCAAGCTGATCGCGGCCGGGCAGTTCACCGTTGACCGCCATGATGACGCGATTGCCCGTTTGCAGATTGAAGAACTCTCCGAACACCGCGGCATAGGTCGCCGATTCGCGCGCATAGAGCTGGCTCTCGGTGAAGGTGTTCGCCACCGCCACACCGCCCGGCGCGAGGATGCCGCGCACGTGCTGCAGGAATTCCAGCGTCATCAGATGTTCGGGGATGTAGTCGACGTCGAATGCGTCCAGCATCACCATGTCGTATTGCAGGCCGTCGCGATGGGCGCGTTCGATGTAGGCGCGGCCATCTTCCAGGAAGAGGCGTTGCGTGGGGCCTTGCTGGTAGCCGAAGTAACCCGCTGCGACCTTGCCCACGGCGGGATCGATTTCCACGGTATCGATGACGGTATCGGGCAGGAGCGCGGCCAGGGCCTTTTGCAGTGTGGCGCCGCCCAATCCGACGATCAGGATGTTGCGCGGCTTGGGATTGATGTAGAGCGCGGTCATCATCATGCGGGTATAGGAAAACACCAGCTGCCCGGGATGCGCAAGGCTCATGCAGGTCTGGCGGCCGACGTCGTGCATGGAGTTGAAGTTCATGCAGCGCTCGCCGTTTTCCTCGAACACGAGCAGTTTGCCGAACTGCGAATCTTCGCTGTGGATCAGCTTGGGGCCGCCCGTACCTCGCAGCAGCACCAAGGCGGCGCCGGCGATGACGAGGACGAGAATGGCGCGGAGGGCAACACGGAGCATTTGGCGGCAAGCAACAGGTAGGGGACGCGTCATCGTATCGTGGGCCGGGTCCACCGCGCGGACGCTGGCGTGAATCCCCTGGCGGCAAGACGCCGGCGGCGTCGCGACGGCAGGAATCAACGATCGGTTTTATTGAAAGACTCGTTCGATATATTTCATTTCCTTAAATGCTCGGCTCTCCTTAGAATTTCGCTCGAAACGGGGCGCATAGATTCCCGTCCGGTAAATCAGAGGAGACCTGCATGTTCTACGATCCCGTCCCCAGGATTCAAGCCAGCGTATACGCCCGGCTGCCCGACGAGCTGAAGTGGCAGGGCCAGGACCTGAACGAGTGGGTCGCTGGCCAGCCGCAGGGCAATCCGCCGCGCTCGTTGCTGGAAGGGCCGTCCTTCGGGCCAGACGGCCTGCTGTATTGCGTGGACGTCATCAACGGCCGCATCCTGCGGGTCGATGCGCGTGGCGAATTCGAGCCGCTCGTACAGTACGACGGCTGGCCCAACGGCCTGAAGTTCCATCGCGACGGCCGCATCTTCATCGCCGACTACAAGCACGGCATCATGCAGTTCGACCTCGAGCGCCGCGAGGTGCGCCCGGTGCTCGAGCGCTACAACATCGAGCGCTTCAAGGGCGTGAACGACCTGTTCTTCTCGCAGGCGGGGGATCTCTATTTCACCGACCAGGGCATGACCGGCTGGCAGGATCCGACTGGCCGCCTGTTCCGCCTGCGGCCGGACGGCAAGCTGGACTGCCTGCTTGATTGCATACCCAGCCCCAACGGCCTGGTGATGGATCTGGACGAGCACGCGCTGTATGTGGCGGCGACGCGGGCCAACGCGATCTGGAAGGTGCCGCTGCTGCGCAACGGCCAGGTCGGCAAGGTGGGCATGTTCATCCAGATGTCGGGCGGCGGCGGCCCGGATGGCCTGGCGCTGGATGCGAAGGGCGGACTGTGCATTGCCCACGTGGGTCTGGGCGCCATCTGGTGCATGGATCCGTTGGGCCAGCCGGCTTTGCGCATCCAGTCTCCCGAGGGGCTGCACACCACCAACCTGGCCTTCGGGGGAGCCGCGGGCCGCACGCTTTACATCACCGAGTCCAGTTCGGCCAGCATCCTGCGCGTCGAACTCGATGTAGCGGGCAAGCCGATGTACCTGCCGGCGCCGGCCGCGCAGGCGCTCTGACTACCACATACCCCAACTACCAAAAGGACGGAACAGATGGATCAGGCAATTGTGCTGGGCGCGGGCACCATGGGGGCTGACGTCGCCGCCGGTTTTCATGCGGCCGGCTGGCGTGTATGGCTGGTGGAGCCCGACGCGGCGGCGCGCGCGGCGGCCACGCGGCGCGTGAACGCCTCCAGCGAAATGATCGGCGGCCAGGCGGACGCCGGGCGCGTCGTCACCAGCGCAACCATGGAAGAAATCGACTGGAGCGATACCCGCATCGTGGTCGAGTGCGTGCCCGAACTGCTGGAAACCAAGCGTGCCGTATTCGCTCGCCTGGAACAGCTGGCGCCCGCTTCGATTCCCTTGACCAGCAATTCGTCGAGCTTTCCCATCAGCGCCATCGGCGAGGGCTTGCAGACCCGCGCACGCATGGTGGGTCTGCATTACTTCATGCCGGCCCATCTGGTGCCCGCCGTGGAAGTGATACGCGGAGAGGCTACCGATGAAGCCATGGCGCAAGAAGTCAGCCGCATCATGCGCGATACCGGCAAGAAGCCGGTGCAGGTCAAGCGCGACGTGCCGGGGTTTCTTGCCAACCGCATCCAGCATGCGCTGATGCGCGAGGCGATCGCGCTGGTCGAGGAAGGCTTCGCGTCCGCCGAGGACGTGGACACCGCCGTGCGCTACGGGTTCGGATTCCGCTACATCGCGGCCGGCCCGCTGCTGCAGAAGGATCTGGCCGGCATCGACATCCATTGCGCGGCGGCCGCGACGATGTATCCGCACCTGCGTACGGACGACAGGCCCAGCGCGCTCATGCGCGAGCTGGTCGAGCAGGGCAACATAGGCGTCAAGTCGCCTTCTCTGAAGGGCTTCTATCAATGGACGCCGGACCGCGTCGCCCAGGAGCAGCGGCGCTACCAGGTCGCCTTGGGCAAGGCCATGCAGATCCTGAAGGATGAAGAGGCGCTGGCCTGACGCAGACTGTCGCGGAGCGGCAGGGCTTCGAACTTGCGGATGTCGGGGTTCTTTAGCCGCCGAGGCTGCCCTGCGCCATTCCGATGCTCGCCCCGGCGGGGCTGCGCTTCGGATGGCTTCGGGGTCCTCGGCTGCCAGTCGCCTGATGCGTTGGTTTCAGCCGCCGTTCATGGGCAGATGCCGTGAGCCGGTGTCCGGGCGGAGGGATCCGAAGCGCAGCCCCACCGGGGCGAGCATCGGAATCCCGCAGTCCGGACGCCGGCGGCTCAAGAACCCTGCCGAACAAAAGAACCCAGCCTCACAAAGCCGAAGCGGCAGGGCTTCGAGCTCGCGGATGTCAGGGTTCTTTAGCCGCCGAGGCTGCCCTGCGCCATTCCGATGCTCGCCCCGGCGGGGCTGCGCTTCGGATGGCTCCGGGGTCCTCGGCTGGCAGTCGCCTGATGCGGTGGCTTCAGACCACGTTCCTGGGTAGACACCGTGAGCCGGTGTCCGGACGGAGGGATCCGAAGCGCGGCCCCACCGGGGCGAGCATCGGAATCCCGCAGTCCGGACGCCGGCGGCTCAAGAACTCTACTTCACCAAACCGAAGTGCAGCCCGGATTTTCCTCATCCATACGTCCTAGGACTCTCACGGATTTTTTTGACAGAACATAAATTTTTTTCTCTTTTCGCAGGCGGGAGTTTGCGAACATGCGCCTAGAGCTTTCAAGCCATAAGAACGCATCGGGAGACAAAAATGTTCTGTAAGAATGCCGCGCGCAAGCGCATTCACATCGCCGCGGCCGCCTTCATCGCGGCTGCTGCTTTCACCGTTCCTGGCCATGCATCCGCGCAGGCCGCCGACAGCTATCCGAACAAGCCCATCCGCCTGATCATCCCGTATCCGCCTGGCGGCGCGACCGACGTGATCGGACGCATCGTAGGCCAGCGCCTGAGCGAGCAGATCGGCGGCCAGGTCGTGATCGAGAACCGCGGCGGCGCAGGCGGCAATATCGGTGCGGCGGAAGTGGCGCGCGCGCAACCTGATGGCTATACCTTGCTGATGGGGGCGCTGACTTCGCATTCGGTCATGGCGACCCTGGAGAAGGACACCATCCCCTACGACCTGCGCAAGGACTTCGCGCCCGCCGGGGTGGTCGGCTTTGTGCCGCTGGTGGCCGTGGTCAATCCCAAGCTGCCCATCAAATCGCTGGCCGATCTGGTGAGCTACGCGAAGGCGAATCCCGGAAAACTCAATTTCGCCTCGTCGGGCGCGGGCGCGCCGCAGCGCATGGCGATGGAACTCTTCAAGCAGATCGCGGGCGTCAACATCGTGCACGTGGCCTATCGCGGCAGCGGCCCGGCCATGACGGACCTGGTCGGCGGCCAGGTGGAGACGATGACCGAGACGGTGCCCGCCGCGATCTCCTTCATCAAGTCCGGCCAGTTGCGTCCGCTGGCCGTGCTGACGCCGCAGCGCGTCTCGATGTTGCCGGACATTCCCACCGCCGAGGAACAAGGCTTCAGCGGCTTCAACGTCAGTTCGCTCTTTGGCGTGATGGCGCCGGCCGGCACGCCGGCTCCCATCGTCGCCAAGATCAACAAGGCGCTGACCACGGCGCTGGCCAAGGACGATGCCAAGGCCCAGCTGCTGCAGCAAGGCGTCTATGCCGACGCGCTCGACGTCGAAGCCTCCAAGGCGCGCCTGAACGCCGAAATCGAGCAGTGGGCCAAGGTCATCCGCGACGGCGGCATCACCGTAAATTAACTGGAAGCAGCTTGAACAAGATGAGCAAGAAAAACACCGAGGCGTCGCAGGGCGAGGCCGGCGGCCTGCGCAAAGGCCTCACCAGCTACGGCGACAGCGGCTTTTCGCTGTTCCTGCGCAAGGCCTTCATCAAGGGCGCCGGCTACACGGACGGCGCGCTGGACCGGCCGGTGATCGGCATCGCCAACACGGGCAGCGCCTACAACCCCTGCCACGGCAACGCGCCGCAGCTGCTGGAAGCCGTGAAGCGCGGCATCATGTTCGCGGGCGGCCTGCCGATGGATTTCCCGACCATCTCCATCCACGAGAGCTTTTCCTTTCCCACCAGCATGTACCTGCGCAACCTCATGTCCATGGACACCGAGGAGCTGATACGCGCGCAGCCCATGGACGCGGTGGTGCTGATAGGCGGATGCGACAAGACCGTGCCCGCCCAGCTCATGGGCGCCGCGTCGGCGGACATACCGGCGATCCAGCTTGTGACGGGATCGATGCTGACGGGGTCGCACCGTTCAGAACGGGTGGGCGCATGCACGGATTGCCGCCGGTACTGGGGCAAGTACCGCGCCGAGGAGATCGACAGCCAGGAGATCGCCGACGTCAACAACCAGCTCGTCGCCAGCGTGGGCACCTGTTCGGTCATGGGTACGGCAAGCACCATGGCCTGTATTGCCGAAGCGCTGGGCATGACCGTGCCTGGCGGCGCTACGCCGCCCGCCGTCACGGCTGACCGGATGCGCATTGCTGAACTCACGGGCGCGCAGGCCGTCGAGATCGCCAGGCAGCGCCTGTCGGTCTCGAAGATCCTGACCGCGGATTCCTTCGAGAATGCCATGCGCGTGCTGCTGGCCATCGGCGGGTCCACCAACGGCATCATCCACCTGACCGCCATCGCTGGCCGCCTGGGGCTGGACCTGGATCTGCAGGCGCTGGACCGCATGGGGCGCGAGACGCCTGTGCTGGTGGACCTGAAGCCTTCGGGCCAGCATTACATGGAAGACTTCCACAAAGCGGGCGGCATGGCCACGCTGCTGCGCGAACTCAAGCCGCTGTTGAAGCTCGACGCGTTGACCGTGACCGGCAGGACGCTGGGCGAGGAGATCGAACGCGCGGGGCCGGGGTTCCCGCAAAGCGTGGTCAAGACGCGGCAGAACCCGATCTATCCACAGGGCGGCATAGCCGTCCTTTCGGGCAACCTGGCCCCCGAAGGCGCCATCATCAAGCAGTCGTCCGCCGATGCCGGGCTGATGGAACACGAAGGCCGGGCCGTGGTGTTCGAGAACGCCGAGGACCTGGCGGGCCGCATCGATGCCGCGGACCTGGACGTCACGCCGCAGGACATATTGGTGCTGAAGAACATCGGGCCCAAGGGCGCGCCCGGCATGCCGGAGGCGGGCTATATCCCGATCCCCAAGAAGCTGGCGTCGCAGGGGGTGAAGGACATCATCCGGATCTCTGACGGCCGCATGAGCGGCACCGCCTTTGGCACCATCGTGCTGCATGTCACGCCGGAAGCGGCCATAGGCGGGCCGCTGGCCTATGTCAGGAACGGCGACCGCATACGCCTGAGCGTGAGTCGGCGCGAGATCTCCCTGCTGGTGTCGGACGAAGAACTCGACCGCCGCCGCCGCGAGCAGCCGGTCACGCCGCCCACGGCCGAGCGCGGCTACAAGAAGCTCTTCCTCGATACGGTGACCCAGGCCGACAAGGGCGTGGATTTCGACTTCCTGCGCGGCGTGCCGGGCAAGTCGAAGTAGGGCTACGGCGTTGCCCGGCGTGCTTCCATGTTGCCGAAGAGGGTCCGGGCATCCTGGGATATCGACGCGGCCATCTTGGCGTGATGGCCGCGGGTATTCCAGATCAGGCCGTTCCTGCGCACGGGCGCACGGTTCGGCAGCGGGATGCGCGCCACGTCGAGCGACTTCCACATGGACGACCAGTCCGGAATCAGTGCAACGCCCAGGCCTTCATGCACCAGCGCGACGATGGCTAGCAGGCCGTCGATCTCCAGCCGCTGCTTGGGCCAGATCTGGTGGTCGCGCAGATAGCGGTCGGCCAGCTGGCCGCCGTAGATGTTGCGGTCGTAGCGTATGAAGGGTTGGGTCGACAGCAGGGTGTGGGCGTCCTGGTCCGCAAGATGGGACGGCGCGACGACGACCAGCGGTTCTTCCATGAATGGCTGCCAGAGACAGCTCTTGGGCACCGCGAACTGCGGTTCCACCACGATGGCGGCGTCGAGTTCGCCGTTGACCACCTTGCCGCACAGGTCTATGGAGCCGCCGGGCGTGACGAAGACGGAGGCGTCCGGATGCTTGCGGTACAGCGATTTCAGTATCGGCGGCAACACGTTCGTCAATGCGGACACGAAACAGCCGATGCGGAATTCGCCCGGCTGGTCGCCGTCGATGGCCATGGCGCGCAGATCGCGGATGTTGCGGATGGCCGCCTTGGTGCCTTCGAGGATACGCATGCCGCTCTCGGTGGGCCGGACCGAACGCCCCGAGCGCTTGACCAGCGCCACACCCAGGTCCATCTCCAGCGCCTTGATGCGCGCGGCGATGGCGGCCGAGGTCAGATCGAGCTTGCGCGCCGCTTCGGCGAATGAACCGGCTTCGACGACTGCGACGAAGCTCTGCATGCACTTGATGTCCATGATGCGATGGGCCTATTGCCCTGAAAGGAGAAACTTCAGGTTGAAGATCGCACGAACCGCTACGAACCCGGCTGCGATGGCTGCAGGCTTATCGCGCCAATTTTCCGTATGTTATAGCGTCGAGGTTGAAATCCATGATCGAGCATGAACTGGCCCAAGCGCGCCAGGCAGTAGCAAATGTCTCCGGCAAGGGGGACGGCAAGTTTCCCCCTCTGCTCAAGGTAGGGGTTTTTCCCGAGTCGGTGGAAGCGCAGTTCCGCTCGAGGTTCACGTTGATCGACGAGGCGGCGCTGCAAAACGATCCTGCGCAGGCCGATGCGATCGGCGGCATCGTCACGCGCTCGAACTACCGGATTTCCGCCGAGCTGATGGATCGCTTGCCGAAGCTGCGCATCATCGCCACCAACGGCGTCGGCTACGACGGCATCGCGCTGGACCGCGCGCGTGAGAAGAACATCGTCGTGACCAACACGCCGGACGTGTTGAACAAGGCCGTGGCTGAATTGGCGGTGGGGTTGTTGCTCGCCTTGCTGCGCCAGTTGCCTGCGGCCGACAGCTTCGTGCGCACGGGCGCATGGGAGGCCTCGCCCTTTCCGTTGGGGGCGAGCCTGGCGGGCAGGAAGGTCGGCATCGTCGGTTTAGGGCGCATCGGCAAAGAGATCGTCCGGCGGCTCGTGCCGTTCGAAGTGGACCTCAGCTACTTCGGCCGCACGCCCCAGGATACGCCGTGGCGGCATTTTGATTCTCTGCCTGCCATGGCCCGCCATGTGGACGTGCTGGTCCTGTCATGTCCCGGCGGGGCGGCAACGCGCCATATCGTCGACGCCGCCGTGTTGAGTGCGCTGGGGCCGGAGGGGGTGGTCGTCAATGTCGCCCGCGGCTCGGTGATCAATGAGGCCGACCTGTGCCATGCGTTGGCCAACGGCATCATCCAGGGGGCCGCGCTCGACGTGTTCGAAAGCGAGCCGCTGGGCGAGAGCCCCCTGCGGCGCCTGTCGAACGTGATCCTGGCGCCCCATATCGGCAGCGCCACGCACGAGACGCGCCGCCAGATGGCGGAGCTGGCGATGCGGAACCTGGTGTCGTTCTTTACGACAGGGAGGGCGGTTACGCCAGTGGCGTAGCCGGACGTCGGGCTACCCGCTAGAACCACACTGTCGCAATCAGCAGCGCGCAGCCCGCCGTGGCTGTGGCTGCCATGATGGCGGCCAGGCGCAAGGCGATCTTGCGTTCCTTGCGGCCGACGTTGGGGTTGCCGACGTTGGCGGACCGCAGTTGTTCCCAGGTCCACGCGGCGCCCGCTTCGCGGCTTTGCAGGGCCGAGGCGGCGTTCGCCGTGGAGCGGGAAATGCGGGTGAGCCGCAGCGCCGGATAGGCCAGCAGCAGCCCGGCCAGGAACAAGGCGCAGGCGCTGATTGCGCCTGCCGTGAAGGCCGAGCTGTCGCGCGCCGCGAACAGGATTAGGGATGCCGCCAGGCCGATGAGGTTCAGGCCGGCCAAGGCTTTCAGCGCCTGGACTCCCCAGGGGCCGGTGGCTTCCTCGGTGAAGTCTCCGACCGAGCGCCAGTAGGCGGCGTCGTTGGATGCGGCCTGGAAAAAGAAGGCGAGATCCCTCAGGAGCACGTCGCCTTGCCTGTCATCGGGACTGGTGTCTCCATGCCATTGGGTGGCGAACTTCCTGCTTCGATCAGCGTCCGCGTGATGCGCGCGGGCCCAATTTTCAGCCAAGCCTATCGCGGCTTCGACGGTAAGCGCCTCTGCGGGTCTGGCACTGTCTTTCATGTTTAGCGTCCCCATATATGGGACATTGTACTAGGCCTGAGTGGACGCTACCTTGCTGCAAGGCACACCCCGCGCGGATCAAGGCAAGGCGGCGCCGGGATGGGGTGCTGGCCGGGAAAAACACACTTCGAGCAAGCTGTTGCTGCGCAGTTTGAGGGTGACGTCCGTACGCTGCCCGCCCGGCGTAGTGGCGGCGAAGAAACCAAGGGCCAGCGCGCCGAACCAGGCGGGAAGAAAGCTGGCCAGATCCCAGCCCGACACGCTGGCGTTGTAGGGTTGCTTGACCGTCCGCACGGTCAGCCCATGTTCGCGGCACAGCGCCTGCAGCGCTGCCGCGGTTTCGTCGATGTCGACGATGTTCTCCAGAAAGAACGGCTCCTGGACTCGCATCAATCTGGCAAGTTCGCCTGCAGGCAGGCGGTTCTGGAGGTAGGTGCGTACCGTGGACATGTGGCGGGTTCCTGGTGAGCGCAAATCGTCATGCACCGGCTTGAGGGGCGGAAAGCGCCGGGCCAGCATAGTCTATGCCAGATCCACCCGCTGTTACGGTCCCGATTCATCGCCTCTGTGTCTGGTGGGCCGCGCGCCGGCCCCGCACACTTCCCGGGTCGCCGCGCAGTCCGCGTGGCCTGAGAGGACGTTCCATGCGCTACCGTTATGTCACCGCCGATGTGTTCACCAGCCAAGCGTACGGCGGCAATCCGCTGGCGGTCGTGTTCGACGCCCAGGGCCTGAGCACGGCGCAGATGCAACGCATCGCGCGCGAATTCAACTATTCCGAAACCAGCTTTGTGCTGCCGCCGCGGGATCCTGCCCATACGGCCTGGGTGCGCATCTTCACGCCCGACCGCGAGGTGCCGTTCGCCGGACATCCCAATGTGGGCACGGCCGTGGTGCTGGCGCGCGAAATGGCTGCCTCGGGCCTGACCGTGCCGGATGCCTTCGCGTTTGAGGAGGAGGCGGGACTGGTGCGCATTGCGCTGCGCCCAGGCGCAAACGGCGCGGCGGGTGCGGAACTGCTTGCGCCGCAACCGCTGTCGCGCGCCAGCGAGGCGCCGGCCGCCGCGGTTGCGCGGGCCTTGAGCCTGGAGCCTGCGGACATCGATACCTCCACGCATGCGCCGCAGGTGGCGTCGGTAGGCCTGATCTTCCTGGTGGTGCAATTGGCCAGCCGCGACGCCTTGCGCCGGGCCGTGCCAGATCCGGCGGGCTACGCGGCCCTGCTGCCGCTGGACGGCGCAAAGTCCATCTATGCCTACACCACTGACACGGGGGCGGGCGGGGCGGATGTCCAGGCCCGCATGTTCACCGGTCGCATGACGGAAGACCCCGCGACCGGCAGCGCTACGGCGGCCATGACGGCCTTGCGCACGGCCCTGCGCGGCGCCGGCGCAATGCGCCTGAGGGTGGAGCAGGGCGTGGACATGGGACGCGCCAGCGTGCTGCTGGCTCACGCCGAACCGCGCGCCGATGGCGTATGGGCGGGCGTGGCGGGCGAGGCCGTGGTGGTCATGGAAGGCACGCTGGAGGCGCCTGACGCGTCCTGACGTTGGCTGCGCTTCGCCGCCTCGTGTATGCTTGCCCTCATGAACGCAAAGCATTTCGCGCCTATGTCTGGCGCAGCCTACCGACGAATCACTCGACGCTTACGTTGAGTGGCTGGTCACGTCCCGGCGCCAAACCATCGGCGCCATATCCTGAAAGCCACGATACCCCTCGTGGCTTTTCTGTTTCTGGCTGGTCCCGCTGTCGAGGCGTATCGCAAGGCTTTCGTTGCCATCCTTGAAGGAACGAAGCATGAGTGCGCAAGACCTCGCCATCCGGCCCTACCATTCGACCGACGAAGCGGCCATCATCCAGCTGTGGCATGACTGCGGCCTGACCCGCCCATGGAACGACCCGCGCAAGGATATTGCGCGCAAGCTTGCGGTGCAGGCGGACTTGTTTCTGGTGGGAGAGGCGGACGGCGCGATCGTCGCGACGCTGATGGGCGGCTATGACGGCCATCGCGCCTGGATCAATTACCTGGCGGTATCGCCCGCGCATCAGCGCCGCGGTCATGCCACCGCACTGATGCAGGCGGTGGAGCGCCGGCTGCTGGAAATGGGTTGCCCCAAGATCAATCTTCTGATCCGGTCGGGCAATATTGCGGTGAAGGACTTCTACGCGACCCTGGGCTTTCAGCAGGACGAGGTCATCAGCCTGGGCAAGCGCCTGATTCCGGACCTTTGACTGATCCCGATCAGGCGCTTGCGGATGGCGATCAGATCGCCACGGTCAGGTACACCGCTTCGCGACCCACGATGGGCATGCGCGTGGGCATGAAGATGGTGCAGTCGTCGCAGGGCGAACGGATTTCCTCGGTGCCGTTCATGGCGATGAGTTCACCCTTGGCGAAGGTTTCGAAGCCGATCACCGGACGGGTAAAGGTGAAGTCCTCGGACTTCACCATATGCACTTCGAGCAGGCGGTAGCGCTGCGGCGCGGGCGGGGGCGGCGTGCCGGCAGGCATGTCGATCAGGCCCGTGTGCGCGAGGAAGCGCAGCGTGACGTCGGTGGCCAGGTCGGCGGCGGATTGCGCGAAGTGCTGGCCGCATTCGACCACCAGCGAGCCGCTGCTGTCGGAGTGCGGATCGCCGTGGCGGCCGTAGCCCATGACGCCAGTGCCGGGGAAGAGGTCGGGCGGCATCACCAGATGCACCTGCGGCACGCCGACGGCGCTGGCCAGCGCCGTGTTGCGGTCCATCTCGGTGTAGACCCAGAAGGGTTGCACCGGCGCACGCGTGGAATGGATGTCCAGCACGAAGTCGGCGGCGTCCAGCACCGGACGCAGCTCGCGGGCGCGGCGCAGTTCTGGGCTGTCTTCCGGGCCGTCCAGCATGGCTGCGGACCAGATGCGGTTCAGGTTGTGGACGAGCTGGCGGTTCTCGTAGGGGTTCTCGATATCGAAGGCTTCATAGGCTTCGACGTGCGCGAAGCTGACGGTGAGCGTGCCGATCTTGGGGCGCACGCCCGAGTCCAGCAGATGGGTCGCAGCCACCATGCCGCAGATTTCGTTGCCGTGCGTGATGGCGTTGATCAGCACGTGCGGGCCGGGACGGCCCGACTCGAACCGGTGCACGTAGGGGATGCCGACATTGCCCTCGCGATAGGCCGAGAGATCGCGCGGCAGGACTTCGAGCGGGGCGGTGTCGGGTTCGAAAGCGGGATTTTTCATGGGAGTAAGGCCTATTCAGGACGGATGCCGGCGCGGTCGATCAGGTCTTTGTACAACGCCAGGCGCTCGGACATCATGGCGGTGAACTGTTGCGGGGTCTGGTTCTCGGGGGGCAGCGCGCCGGCCTTTTCCAGGGATTGCGGCATGCCGTCCTCGGTGGCGGCGGTGCGCACGGCGGCCAGCAGCTTCTGGACGATGTCGGGCGGCGTGCCTGCGGGCGCGGCCAGGCCGATCCACGACATGGAATTGAGCACGGGGTAACCCAGTTCCTCGAAGGTCGGCACGTCGGGCAGGGAGTCCAGGCGTTTTGGCGCGGCCACCGCCAGCGCGCGCATCTTGCCGACCTGGATGTGGGGCAGGAAGGGCGCGAGGTTGTCCAGCGCGAACTGCGCCTGGTCGGACAGCAGCGCGTTGATCAGCGGCGCGCCGCCGCGATAGGGCACGTGCACGGCCTGCAGCTGCAGGGTGTTCTTCAGCAGTTCGGCGTTGAGCTGGCCCATGCTGCCGATGCCTGCGGTGGCATAGTGCAATTGGTCGGGGCGCGCCTTCAGCAGCGCCACGAACTCCGCCAGGTTGCGGGCCGGCACGGCGGCATTGGTCACCAGCACATTGGGCGTGCGCGACAGCTGCGAGATCGAGACGAAGTCCTTGATCGGGTCGTAGCCCAGGTCATTGCGCATCAGCGGGTTGGCCAGGTGCGAGCTTTGCGACGACGCGACCAGCGTGTAGCCGTCCGGCGCGGCGCGCGCGACGCGCTTGCTGCCGATGGCGCCGCCCGCGCCGTCGCGGTTCTCGATGATGACGCTGGTACCCAGCGCCTTTCCCAGGGCGTCCGCGTACAGTCGGCCGATCAGGTCGACGGAGCCGCCCGCAGGGAAGGGGACGACCAGCGTGATGGGGCGCGAAGGATAGGCGTCGGCGCGCGCGGCCAGCGGCAGCAAGGCGGCGCCCAGACCGGCCAGGATCAGGCTGCGGCGGATCGAGGACGGTCCCTGCGATTGATGCTTCATGGAATTCTCTTGTGGTGACTGCGGGTTTGGTCTAATTTGCAATGAATATTGCAGGCAGCAATATAAGATGCAATGTGTATTGTGAAATTTGGGGTTATCACCTAGGGCCATGCAAGGATGAACCTGCACCAACGTATTGCCGGCTACGGCCGCAAGCTCAGCAAGAGCGAACAATTGCTGGTCGAGGAGATGCAGGCGCGCTATCCGCAAAGCCTGCTGGAATCGGCGACGGCGCTGGCCAGGCAGGTCGGCACCAGCGCTTCCACCGTGGTGCGCCTGTTGGCCAAGCTCGGCTACGAAAGCTACGCGCAGGCCCAGATGGAGGCGCGCACGGAAGTGACGGCGCGCCTGGCCTCGCCCGGCGAGCGCGCGGACGCGGTGGGCTCGGACAAACCGTCGGCGCGCGCCTGCCTGCATAACGCCTTGCTGCATGACCAGCACAACCTGAAGGAGACCTACGCGTCGATCGACGTGGCCGCCTTCGAGGCTGCCGTCCGACTGCTGACGCAGCGCAAGGGGCGGGTGCATGTGCTGGGGCTACGCCAGGCCGCGCCGCTGGCCAGCCACGTGGCGCTGTACTTGAACCTGTGCCTGCCTTCGGTCAAGCCCATGGTCGCCGCCGGTCCGCTGTTCCTGGAAGACCAACTGCTCTGGATCGACGAGGCCGACGTGCTGCTGGCGTTTACCTTCAGGCGCTATTCGGTTGCCGCGGCCAAGGCGGTGCAGTATTTCCGGCAGCGAGGCGGCAAGGTGATTCTGATCACCGATTCGGCGTCGGCGCCCGCCGCGGCCTCGGCACACCACGTGCTGATAGCGCGCAGTTCCAGCGCGTCGCCATTCGATTCCTACACTGCGGCCTTTTCCGTCTGCAATGCCTTGCTGGCGGCGGTTGCGCAGCGCAGCAAACAGGCCTTGGGCGCGGCTCTGGAGCGCGGCGAAGGCTTGTGGGACGCGCATTGGATACGTCCGCCGGGCGGCTGAAAGATGCTGCTCGCACCGTTCTTGCGGCGAGCGCGAAAGGCCAGGATTTGGACCGATTTTCGGCCATTTGGATGAGCTTCAAGATGCGTTCGCACTACCTGCTCTAGTACTTCATAACTCCTTGAAAACATTACTTTTCAATCCAAAAATTTTTTGGCATATTGCGGCCGGGAAAAACAATTTCGAGGAGCAAGGAATGGGCGCGTGGCCACAGCGTCATATTGATGGATTCGAGGTGGAATGTCAGGTCATCCGGCTGGATACCGGCATGTTGGCGATCGAGGTAGCGGTGTGCCGGAGGGTGGAAGGCGAATTCGAGCGGCGCTGGTCGCTGCCGCGTTTCGTGACCTTCGAGGATCCCGGGACGGCAAGACGCCACGCCGAACTGGTGCTGTCGGGCATCGTGTCGGTGGACGAAGCCACGGGCGAACCGCGCTACGGCATCCTGTAGCGGCGGGCCGGACCCGCAGCGGCAGGCAGGGTTTTGTTTCTTTTCACACAATCGCGTGCTTTGCGCTGGCGGATTTGCCCGGTACATTGGTGTAGGGTGACAACAACAAAGGAGAGTTCCATGTTTGATACTTTTCCTGTCTTGCGTCGTGTCGGCCTGGCCGCCGCGGCGATCGGCGTGGCCGGCCTGATGTTCACGGGTTGCACCACCAACAGTTCCAAGTCAGAGGCCACCGCGACCGAACAGCGCCAATCGTTGAACAGTGCGGCCGACGCCACCTTGGGCAAGCTCTATCAAGCGTCGCCGCAGTCCAGGGAACTGGTCGCCCGCGCCCGAGGCGTGCTGATTTTTCCTGATGTGTTGAGCGGCAGCTTCATCATCGGGGCCGAGCATGGCAAGGGCGTGCTGCGCGTGGGCAGTTCCACCGCCGGCTACTACAGCACCACGGCGGGTTCCGTCGGCTTCCAGGCGGGGGCGCAGTCCAAGGCGATGGTGCTGTTGTTCATGACGGATGAGGCGCTTGCCAAGTTCCGCAACAGCAGCGGCTGGACCGTGGGCGCCGATGCGACGGTTGCGGTTGTCAATGTGGGCGCCAACGGCCGCATCGACACCAACACGGCACAACAACCCATCGTCGGCTTCGTGATGAACAACGGCGGCCTGATGGCAGGCGTGTCCCTGGCCGGTACCAAGATCTCCAAACTGAATCTTTGAACGGGCCTGCCAAGCAAAACGCCGCGGATGTTCTCCGCGGCGTTTTGCTTGGCGCGTCTGCCGGCGCTTCAGCCCATGAGCGTATCGCCGTTGTTGCGCACCGAGCTCTCGCGCTGCATTTCGGCGGCTTCGATGTCCGGGTCCAGGCCGCGCCAGCGTCTGATCCGGCCGCGATCCTGCTCGGGCTCCCAGCCGAGCAGGCCGTAGCGTGTGATTTCGGTTTGACCCGTTTCGAATTCCACTTCGAAGTAGCCCTGACGATCGGGTAGCGTGCCGCCGGGGAACCAGTCGGTTTCAGGCATGGTGTTCTCCTTGCTAGGCGATGGGAGGGGCGCCGGCGCGGGGCGCGGCGCTTTCATTGTGGAGGGGCGCCACGGATCCCGCAAGTTGTCGCCGCGGGCTTCACGCGAGCGGGACGGCGGTGGTGTACAGCACCTGCTTCAAGGCGAAGCTGGAACGGATGCTGGCGACGCCCGGGATGCGGGTGATGTGTTCGACGATCAGCCGCTCCAGCGCGTCCACGTCAGGCACCAGGGCGCGTATCAGGTAGTCGGCATCGCCCGACATGAGGTAGCACTCCATGATTTCCGGCAGGACCGCGATCTCGCGTTCGAACACGTCCAGCGCCGCCTTGCGCTGCTTGTCCAGCGAGATCTGGATGAATACGTTGACCTTCAGACCCAGCTTGCGCGCGTTGAGCAGTGTGACGCGGCGGTCGATCAGGCCCTCGGTTTCGAGCCGGCGCACGCGCGCCAGACAGGGAGAGGCGGACAGGTTCACGCGCGCGGCGAGTTCGACATTGGTCAGCCGCGCATCGCGCTGGAGTTCGTTGAGGATACGGATGTCGGTGGCATCCAGGTTGATTTCCGGCATAAGTCACCCAGTTACGGTCATTCAGCAATTCATCTGTGCTGAGTATGACGGGTATCTCCCTTGAATGCAGTGAAATATGCTGGGGTTAACCCTATAGACTATTCCATCGTTTGGCAATTGTGCCAAAGCGCGGAATATTCAAGCAGTAGATTGGGCAGTAATGAGTCAGCAGAGCACGTTGGGCAGGTTTTTGCCGCTGGTCGGTGCGGTCGCCATCTGGGGCGGCAATTGGCCCGTCATGAAGCTGGGGCTGACGCATATGAGCCCGCTGTGGCTGGCCGCCAGCCGGTTCGGCTCGGCCGCGCTGATCAGCGCGCTGGTGCTGGGCATGCTGGGCCGCCTGCGCCTGCCGACACGGCAGGAAATGCCGCTGGTGGCGGGTGTGGCGCTGCTGCAGATGGGGGCGTTCACGGCGCTGGCGCTATGGGCGATGCAATACGTGGCGCCGGGACGCGCGTCCGTGATCGCCTACGCCACTTCCATCTGGGTGATTCCGCTGTCCTCGCTGATCCTGAAGGAGCGCCTGTCGATGGCGCAATGGCTGGCGACGGGGCTGAGCTATGCCGGCATCGCCGTCATCGTCGCGCCCGCGTTCAGCCCTTGGCAGGCGCACACGGTGGTCGGCCTGGCCATGTTGCTGGGTGCATCCTTTGCGTGGGCCTGCAATATCATCCAGCTGCGCGGCTACCGGCATATCCGCCTGGGCGCGGACATGATTCCCTGGCAGACCGCCATCGCGGCGCTGCCGCTGGCCGCGCTGGCGTGGATGCGCGATGGCGCGCCCGTTTTCCTGGCGCAGCCCGAGGCATGGCCCGTGATCCTGTACACCGGTCCGCTGGCTACCGCGCTGACCTTCATCGTGGTGCTGGGCATGACGCAGAAGATGCCGCCGGTGGCGACCTCGATCGCCATGCTGTGCGTGCCGGTGATCGGGCTGATCGTGTCGTCGCTGGTGTTCCAGGAGCGCATCTCGGCCGACCTGGCGCTGGGCTTGGCCCTGATCGGCGCCAGCGTGGCGGCGTCGGCGGCGGCGACGCGCCTGAAGCGGCCGCTGGCGCTGCGGGCTTCCTAGCCCGTCAGTACGCCGCAGGCGCGAAACCGGCCATCGGCGCGTTCTAGAATGTCGAGCGCCGGAACCGTTCCGGCTTCTCTTGCAGGCGTGCGGCGGGTATGGATTCCTTATATGTGCTGGTCGCGGCGGGCGCCATGGCCGCCGGTTTCGTGCAGGGCCTCTCGGGCTTCGGCTTCGGCATGGTGGCCATGTCGTTCTGGGCCTGGACGATAGATCCCAAACTCGCTGCTGCGATGGTGGTGTTCGGCTCGCTGACCGGCCAGTTGCTGGCCGCGTTCACGATGCGCCGCGGATTCACGATGGCGCACCTGCTGCCCTTCGTGGCGGGCGGATTGCTGGGGATTCCGCTGGGCGTCAAGCTGCTGCCCTATCTGGATCCGCTGATGTTCAAGGCGCTGGTCGGCGGACTGCTGGCGGTCTGGTGTCCGGTGATGCTGTTCGCGACGCGCTTGCCGCCTATCACGGCGGGTGGACGATGGGCCGACGGCGTGGTGGGAGCGATGGGCGGCGTCATGGGCGGCATAGGCGGCTTCACCGGCGTCATTCCGACTTTGTGGTGCACCTTGCGTCGCTTTGACCGCGACGTGCAGCGCGCGGTGATCCAGAACTTCAACCTGTCAATGTTGGTCGTGACGATGGCGAGCTATGTCTACACCGGCGTGGTGACGCGCGACATGCTGCCGCTCTTTGCGGTGATCGTGCCGGCGATGCTGGTGCCGACCTTGTGGGGCACGCGCGTCTACGTGGGCATCAGCGACGTTGCGTTTCGCCGCATCGTGCTGGGCCTGCTGACCGTTTCGGGCGTGGCGCTGCTGGCGTCGTCCTTGCCCAAGCTGCTTGCCTAGCGACTTTTACAGGTCGCCAGGGCGGGGCATGGCAACATGCTATCGTTGGGTATTCAAGAGAGAATCACCGCATGGCATTGCACCGTTTCGAGAAAGGCGAGTTGGGACATTGGCTGCGCATCGTGGCCGACAATTGCGAGCCCGGCGCTGCCCAGACTGAAGTGCCCGCCCACGTGGCGCAGGCGCTGGAGACGTTGCGTTGCATTGCAGCCGACGCCGACGGCCGCTGGCTGATCACCGAGAAGGGCAAGCTCGCCCTGCGCATGGAAGAGCCGGGCGCCATCCATTTGCGCTAACCCGCAAAATCCAATTATGTCGACAGCAGGCGCGGCCCGGGGCCGCCCTCCGCGTTTCGCCGCGTCTTGACCGTTTGGCGCGGGGATTTCCACACAATTTGCGAATGTTTTCGCAGTATTTCGCGAGTTCGCGACCAATAGGGCCGTGCTACGGGAATTTCCTGAGACGGAATGCGCGATTTGGCTGCTTTTCGACGTATCGCGACCCACGAGTCGCCAGTAAGATGAACTTGCGTGACGTTTGCAGGTCTATTCATTTGCGCGGGGATTCTGCCCCCGCAACGTCACGCGTGGTTCACGCGTTTAGGTAACCGACTGGGAGGTAGCACATGCAGCATCGTGACCAGGAAGTTCTGATCGACGTTTCCACAGCGGCCATGGATACCGGCGGATATGGCGTACTGCTGACGGTTACGGCCGAGGGCGGCACCGAAGTGGATGCCGCGTTTTCCCACTTGGGCAACTGCGCTTCGTTGGACGAAGCACGCGATCGCGCGGAAGTATTCGCGCAGAACTGGGTAGAGGAAAACATCTTCCGATAGGGCGCCACGCCCTGGACGGAGCTGATCGGCGGGACCGGTCTGTGTGAGCATGACGCTTCGGAGAATACTCAAAGGTTTGCGACGAAAATTTCGGTTATCGTTGCTGCTCCAAAATCTGGGGCCCTCATTGGGTATGCGCCGTTCCAAGATGACTGCCGCACAGACCAACTCTTCACTTGCGGAACACATCCGCGCATTCCGCGACCATTTTGATTCCGTTGTCCTGCCCCTTTGGATGGGGCAGGGTTTCAATGGCGCGCTGGGTCTGCCTTATGAATCGCTGGACGCGGCGACGGGCGCCGCGCTGCCGGTCGAGCGCTACCGCGCCATGGCTTGCGCGCGCCAGCTCTACGTTTTTTCGGAAGCGCCGGGCGACGCTGCGGGCGCGCATGCAGATGTGCTGTTCGAATCGCTGCGGCGCGTGTTCCGCGACGAGCATCACGGAGGCTGGCGCTATAGCGTGGACGCCGCGGCGCATCCGCTCGATGACACGCAGGACCTGTACACCCACGCGTTCATCGTGCTGGCCTGCGCCGCCTATTTCCGCCGCAGCCGCAATGCCGATGCGCGCAAGCTCATGCTGTCGACTTCCTCGACCATCGAGGCGCGCTTCAAGACCGCCGACGGGCTGTATCACGCGGCGCTCAGCGCCGACCTGAGCCAGCCTCTGCGCGCGCCCGCGCAGAATCCCATGATGCATCTGACCGAGGCCTACCTGGCCGCAGCCCAGGTCGCGGAGCCGGCGCTGTACGCGCAGCGCCTGCGCGGCCTGGCGCAAGGCATCAGCCATTTCTTCGTGCATGCGGCCTCGCAGTGCATCGCGGAAGAGCGGCAAGGCTCGGCCGGCAACCGGCTGGAGCCCGGGCATCAGTTCGAGTGGCTGTCGCTGGTGCAAGGCTCGGCCGAGGTTTTCGACGGCCTGGAGTTGACGGAGTCGCTGCCGCGCGCTGTGCGCTGGTCGCGCCGCCATGGTGTGGACGCGGGCGGAGTGGTGGCGTCGTTGGACGAGTCCGGCGCCGTGATCGACGATACGCGCCGGATCTGGGCGCAGACCGAGTACCTGCGGGTGCTCGGCGTGCTGGGCGACCTGCCCGCGCTGGAGGCCGGCCTGGCCATGTTCCGCGCGCGTTTCCTGCACCCCGGCGGCTGGTACGAATGCCTGGACGCGGAAGGAGCGGTGGTGCGCAATGACATGCCGTCGACCTCTCCGTATCACCTGGCAACCTGCCTGGCGGCCCTGCCCACTGTTGTTTAATTGTGGCGTTAACAATATTTTTTGGATTTAGGGGCCTGATTCGATAGAAAAGTATTGGTGGAATCCCTTACAATTTAGTTACTAAAATTGTAGGGAAGCACCAATGAGCGTTATGTGCCTGGCTTGCCAACGCATTAACCCCGGGCTTGCAGGCGTTGCGCCGCATGCCCATCTGGGACACCAGGGGTTCACCAATCCCACGCAGAAAGGCCGTGAAGAAAGCCGTGAAGACCATTTCCGCTGCCTGAATTGCGGCGCGAAATGGCTGCGCGAGACCGACAAATGGGGCGTGGACCTCGGGTTCAAGCTCGCACCCTGAGCATTTTCGACCGCGCCGGCAGCATGGCGCAGACCCCCGCAGCGGGCTCCAGATCGGGAGCCCGTTTTCATTTTGTAGTATTCCCGCGCCGGACGCCGGCAACCGGTTGTGTCCGCAGGCTAGGCGCTCAGCCTGGGCTGGCGGCGATCACGTCGGGATCCTGCCCGGCGGTTTCCAGCAGCCATCGCCGGAAACAAGCCAGCGCGTAATGGTCGCGGCGCTGGGCCGGGGCGCATAGATGGTAGCCACGGTCGATGCGGATGGGCAGGTTGGGAAACGGGGCCACCACGCGTCCGGCCTGCAGGTCGTCGCGGACCAGGCAGCGCTGCAGCACGGCGATGCCCATGTCGGCCATGACGGCGCGAACCAGGATGGAAACCTGGTCAAAGCCATTGGAAAGCTGGACCGAGGCGCGCGGCACGCCGGCGGCGGCCAGCCACTGCGCCCAGTTGTCCATGCCATTCGAGTGATACAGCAGCGGTTCCCCGAGCAGGCCGGCTGGCGTGTCCCAGAGTCCCTGCGCGCGCCGGGCCGCCAGACGGGCGGGGTGGCAGATCACGACCAACTCGCGCCCGATCACGTAGTCCACCTGCCAGCCCGGCCATTGCTCCGGCATGCCGGACAGGATGCTGGCATCGGGCGTCTCACCCGAAAAATCTTCGTTGCGGCGGTAGGCCGCGAAGCTGAGATGGATATCCGGATGGCGCGCATGAAAGTCGGACAGGCGGGGCACCAGCCAGGCGCTGGCCAGCGTCGGCACCGTCGACAGCGTCAGGCGCAGGCGACGGTCATTGGCGCGCAATCCGGCGCTGAGCGACTCGATCTGCTGCAGCGGGCCTAGCGTGCCGTCGTACAGGCGGCGTCCGGTTTCAGTCAGGGTCAGGCCATGGGCGTTGCGATGCATCAGCGGCTGGCCGAAATGCGCTTCCAGTCGGGAAATGGCGCGGCTGACGGCGCCCTGGGTGACGCACAAGACCTCCGCGGCGCGGGTGAAGCTGCCCAGGCGTGCCGCCGTCACGAAGGCGTGCAGTTCGGACATGGAGGGCGAGTGCAGTCGCATCTAGCATGACCATTGGTAATGAAGCCGTGCAATATAGTCGTTTGAAAGGGGATCGTAAAGTTCGGACACTGGCGGCCTTGTCGACTGACCTTCAACTTTCGGAGTCATCCCCCATGTCCCGCCGCCTCCTGGGCCGGTCCGCGCGCTTCGCGCTCGCCGGCATGTTCGCCACGTTGTCCTTTGCCGGCATCGCCCAAGCTGCCGACTATCCCGCCCGCCCCATCAAGCTGGTGGTGCCGTTCGCCGCTGGCGGTTCGACCGACATCGTGGCGCGCCTGGTGGCCGAGTACGCCGGCCGCGACCTGAAGCAGACCATCGTGGTCGAGAACAAGGCCGGCGCCGGCGGTTCCATGGGCATGGAGCAGGTGGCCCGCGCCACGCCCGACGGCTACACCATCGGCATGGCCACGATGAGCACGCACGGCTCGAACCCGGCCGTGTTCCGCAAGATGAACTACGACCCGGTGAAGGACTTCGTGCCGGTGGCCAACGTGGTCGCCGTGCCCAGCATCTTCGCGATCAACCCGGGCCTGCCGGCCAAGAACATGGCCGAGTTCGTGGCCCTGGCCAAGAAACAGCCGGAGCGCTATAGCTTCGCCTCGCCGGGCGTGGGCTCGCTGGGCCATGTGAACATCGAGAACTTCATGATGCTGTCCGGCATCAAGTTGCTGCACGTGCCATACCGCGGCGCGGGTCCGGCGTTGAATGACGTGATGGGCGGGCAGGTGGACGCGATCACCGACAACCTGTCCTCGACCCTGCCGCAGGTGCAGGGCGGCAAGCTGCGCGCGCTGGCCGTGCTGGGCGCCGAACGCTCGCCGCTGTTGCCCGACGTGCCGACCTACATCGAGCTGGGATACCCCGACATGGGTACGGGCGGCTGGTTCGGCCTGGTGGCGCCCGCCGGCACCCCGCCGGCCGTGATCGAACGCCTGAACAAGGCAGTGCGCGCGGCCCAGGACGATCCGGAATTCCGCAAGAAGGCCGAGGAAGTGGGTGGTACGCTGGTGCGCACCACGCCCCAGGAATTCGAGGCGCAGATCCAGCAGGCCCTGGCACGCTACGCCAAGGTCGCCAAGACTGCCAACATTCAGGCTGATTGACGATGACCCACGCCGACTTCGACGCTGTTTCCGTACACGAGCCCACGGGCCCGGCCTTGCCGCTGGTTTGCGATTCGCCGCATAGCGGCGAGCGCTATCCCGACGACTTCGGCGCCGCGGCCGCCCTGGCGCAATTGCGCCAGGGCGAGGACACGCACGTGGACGCGTTGTGGTCGGCGGCGCCGGCCCTGGGCGCGACGCTGATCGCCGCGAACTTTCCGCGCGTCTATATCGATCCCAACCGCACGCTGCAGGACCTGGACCCGGAGCTGCTGGCGCAACCCTGGCCCGAGCCGCTGGACCCGGGCGAGAAGACCCGCCTGGGCAAGGGTTTGATCTGGCGCAGGATGGACAGGTCCACGCCGATCTACGACCGCAAGCTCACGCTGGCCGAAGTGCGCCACCGCATCCAGGCGTATTACGAGCCTTACCACGCGGCGCTGTCGCAGGCGATCCAGCAGGTGCGGCAGCGTTTTGGCGCGGTCTGGCACCTGAACCTGCACTCCATGCCCAACGACGCCTACGAGCGCCTGGGCCGCAAGAGCGAGCATCCGCTGGCGGACTTTGTGCTGGGCGACCGCGACGGCACCACCTGCGAGCCGGAGTTCATCGCCCTGATCGAGACCGCTTTGCGCGGCAAGGGCTACACCGTGGCGCGCAACGACCCCTACAAAGGCGTGCAGTTGATCGCGCAGATCGGCCAGCCGGCCTTGAATCGGCACAGCTTGCAGGTGGAGATCCGCCGTCCGCTGTACATGGACGAAGCCACGCGCGAGCGCAACGCCGGCTTCGCGCCGCTGCAGGCGGACCTGTCCGACGTGCTGGCCCAGGTGGCGGCCTACGTGCGTGCGCGCCAGGCGGCGCTGGCTTAAGTTTTCCCGCGGCGGGCCGTAGTCGGTAACAAGGAACCGCGCTTTTTTGGGCGCGGCCACACGGAACCGCAATGGCTGAGAAGATCATCAACGGATTTTCGGTGCTCGCGTACGCGACCCAACCCGAGGGGCGCGTGCCGCCGCGCGCTTTCATCGAAACGCGGCGGTTGCCGAAGAAAAAGAGCCAGGCCGAACGGGACGCGCAAGCGGCAGCCCAGGCCGATGCGCCAGCGCCACCGGATGACGCCGTGCAGCAGGAAGCCGAGCCCGACACCCAGGCTTTCGAGATCTTCATCAGCCGACGCTTCCGCAGCACGGTCGAGGCCATGTCGGCCGCACGCAACGCGCTGGACCGCGTCAAGCAGGTCGACGAGGACGGCGTTCCGGACCACTTGCCCGAATAGTCCAGCCCCTGGGCGGCCATGCGTCGCCCATATTGTTATCCCGACTTTGTATTTGTCTAACCCCTGAGCGCAGGTCGATGATGCCGCATGGCAATCATCGCCATTCACAGTCTGCTCAAAAGGAAGGTTGATGAATACGAACGTCCATTCCCGCGCCGTCTCCACGCGGGGAATTTCGCGCCGTGCGCTGCTGCGCGCGGCAGGCGCCGCAGGCCTTGCGGCGCCGCTGGGCATGCTGGGCTCGCGCGTGCTGGCCGCCAACGCCGCACCGCGCACGTTCAAGATCGCATGGAGCCAGACCGCAGTCTGCCAATCGCCCGTGTCGGTGGCGCTGGAGCGCGGCTTCTTCGACAAGTACAACCTCAAGGTCGAACGCATCAACTTCAGCGGCTCCACCGACCAGCTGCTGGAGGCGATCGCCACCGGCCACGCCGATGGCGGCATCGGCATGGCGCTGCGTTGGTTGAAGCCGCTGGAGCAGGGCTTCGACGTCAAGCTGGCGGTGGGCACGCATGGCGGCTGCATGCGCTTGCTGACGGCGCAGGATTCGCCGATCAAGAGCGTCAACGACCTGAAGGGACGCCGCGTGGCCGTGTCGGACCAGGCCAGTCCGGTGAAGAACTTCTTCGCGATCCGCGTGGCGCAGCTGGGTATCGATCCCGCATCCGTGGACTGGCGCCAGTACCCGCAGGACCTGTTCGGCGAGGTCCTGCGCAAGGGCGAGGTCGACGCCATTGCGGGTGACGATCCGCTGATCTACACGCTGCGCGAGGACAACAAGCTGCGAGAGATCGCCACCAACATCGAGGGCGATTACGAGAACCGCACCTGCTGCGTGCTGGGCCTGCGCGGCGATCTGGTGCGCAAGGATCCAGAGGCCGCCGCGGCCATTGCGCGCGCAGTGATCGACGCGCAGCGCTGGACGGCTTCCAACCCGGACGAGACCGCGCGCATCTTCGCGCCGTATGTGCCCGGCAAGGTGCCGGCCGAACGCGTGGCCGCGATCCTGCGCAGCCACAGCCATGGCCATGCCTCGACGGGCGCCGCGTTGCGCGAAGAGATCGTGGGCTACGCCCGGGACCTGAAGACGATCAAGGTGCTGAGCGCGGGCCTGGACGTCAACAAATACGCGCAAGTGGTGGTGCCCAATGTCCTCGGCTGACGTATTGCACGCCCCGGCCGCGGGCGTGAATCCGCCCGCGCGCGACTGGCGGTTGTGGAAGACCGGTATCGCGGCCGCCGCGCTGTGGGCGGGCGTGGGCGGCGTGACGCTGGCATGGCCGAACGTCGAGGTGGGCTTCTCGTCCTGGGGCTACACGCGCGAATTCGGCGCGGCGGCCTTGGCGCTGGCGTTGCTGCTGTTACTGGCGGCGGCGCCGGGGGCGGGGCAGTTGCGCGCCGTGCGCGCCTTGCACCGCGCCGGCCCCTGGCTCGCGGCCCTGGCCGTGGCGGTGGGCGCCTGGGAGATCGCGACGGCCAAGCTGGCGCTGCTGCCCAGCCCGTTCTTCGCGCCGCCGCAGTCGCTGATCGAAGTCTACGTCTCCGACTACAAGCGGCTGGCCGACAGTCTGGCGAATTCGCTTTGGCTGCTGGCCAACGGCTTTCTGCTGGGCGCGGCCGCGGGTTTCCTGACCGGGGTCGCGATCGGCTGGTCGCGCGGCCTGGGCTATTGGGTGCATCCGGTGCTGCGCTTCCTGGGGCCGGTGCCTTCCACGGCCTTGCTGCCTATGGCGTTCTTCTTCTTTCCGTCGAGCTGGTCGGCAGCGGTCTTCCTGATCGCCCTGGCCACCTGGTTTCCGGTCACGGTGCTGACCTGGTCGGGCGTGGCGGGCGTCAACCGGGCCTACTACGACGTGGCGCGCACCATGGGCGCCAATGAGTGGTTTCTGGTGCTGCGCGTGGCGATTCCGGCGGCCTTGCCGCAGGTCTTCGTGGGCCTGTTCATGGGCCTGGGCGCCTCGTTTTCGGTGCTGGTGGCGGCCGAGATGATGGGCGTGAAGTCCGGGCTGGGCTGGTACCTGTCATGGGCCCAGGGCTGGGCGTCCTACGCCAACATGTACGGCGCGCTGATCGTGATGGCGCTGGTGTTCTCGGGCCTCATCACCTTGCTGTTCCTGGGGCGCGATCGCCTCCTGGCCTGGCAGAAGGGAGTCGTGAAATGGTAGCGGCAGCGGTGCCTGACAAGCGGGATGCGGCCGGCGCCGCATTGGCCGTGCGCGGCGTGAACCATCACTTCGACCTGGACGGCGCGCAACTGCCGGTGCTGGACGGCATAGACCTGGACGTGAAGCCGGGCGAGTTCGTGGCGCTGCTGGGACCCAGCGGCTGCGGCAAGTCCACGCTGCTGCGCCTGGTGGCGGGCCTGGAGCCGCCCGCCGCGGGCGGCCTGCTGGCGGACGGCGAGCCGATCACGGGGCCTTCGCCTTCGCGCATCGTGGTGTTCCAGGACCCCACGCTATATCCGTGGCGCACGGTCTGGGACAACGTGGCCCTGGGACTGCAGGCGCGCGGGCTGTTGAAGACGCAGCGCAGCCGGGTGGACGAGGCCTTGCAGCGCGTGGGCCTGAAGGCGTTCAGCCAGGCCTATCCGCATCAGCTGTCCGGCGGCATGGCGCAGCGCGCCGCGCTGGCGCGGGCGCTGGTCAACGATCCGCGCATCCTGATCCTGGACGAGCCGCTGGGCAAGCTGGACTCGCTGACCCGCATCGCCATGCAGTCCGAACTGGTGGACCTGTGGCAACGCGAAGGCTACACGGCCTTGCTGGTCACGCACGATGTGGAGGAGGCGCTGTTCATGGCCACGCGCATCGTGGTGCTGAGCGAGCGGCCGGCGCGGATCAAGGACGAAATCGTCAACGACCTGCCGTACCCCAGGCATCGCGGCGATCCGCGCCTGGCCGCGTTGCGCCATCGCGCGCTGGCCTTGTTGGGGCTGGATGCGACGTGGTGAGCATCGTGCAACGCCGGCCGGCGGATGCCGCTGGCGCGGCGCGGTGGGCCCGGCGGCGCATGGCGGCGCTGTTGACGGTCGGCTTGGCCGCATTGGCGTTGGCCCTGGGCGCCGCGGTCTGGCGCTCGCTGGGCCAGGCTCCGGCATTGGCGTATTGGCCATTCGCGTGGCGCTACGACCCGGACCTGCCCGTCAGCCCGCACACGTGGCGCCAGCTTTGGCTGGCGCTGGCGCAGTCGGCGGCGGCGCTGGCGTTGCTGTGCGGCGCGCTGTTCGCCAAGCGCCGCCGGCTGGCATGGCTGGGCGCCGCCGTCGCGCTGGCGCTGCTGACTGACTGGCCGAACCCGCGGATGTTGCTGGTCGAGGCGCACAGTTCTTCCTATCAGCGGTCGCCGTTGCCGTTTTCCGATGCCAATCTGTTGCAGGGCGGACGGCTGTACCAGGCGCATTGCGCCGCATGCCACGGCGCGGCGGCAGATGGGCGGGGCGAGCGCGCCGCCAGCCTGCCGGTGTGGCCCAGCGTGCTGGGACCGGCCCTGTTCCAGAACAGGCTCGAAGGCGAGCTGCACTGGCGCATCGCGCAGGGCGGCCAGGAACCGGCGGCCAACCCCGCGATGCCGGCGTTTGGCGCAATGCTGAACACGGAAGAGATCTGGCAGGTGCTGGACTATCTGCGCCTGCGGGCCTATGGCGTCAGCGGCGGCAGCGGTATGCCGGCGGTCGCCGCACCCGTCGTGGCGCTTGCCTGCCGCGACGGCCGGGCGACGCGGCTCAGCGGCTTGCGCGGCTTGCCCCTGCGTGTGATGGCCTACGCGCAGGGCGCGGCCGAGGAACCGCAGGATCCACGCCTGCTCACCGTGGCGCTGACGCGTGGCCACACACAGCGCGTAGACGCGGATTGCGTGGCGGCAGGCGTAGAGGCCTGGAACGCCTATGCGCTGGCAGCCGGCGTGTCGCCTGACGAGCTGGCGGGCGCGCAGTTCATGGTCGACCGCCAGGGCTGGCTGCGTGCGCGCCGCCTGCCGGGCGCGGCTCCGGCGTGGACCAGCGCGGACGATGTCTGTGGGCCGGGAGGACGGATGGAGGGAGCGACGGCCCGCGGGCTGGGCCAACTATTGCAGGCGATGGATCGTGCGCCCATCGCCATTCCGGATATGCGCCGCGAACATTGACTGCGGCGCTTGCCCAAGCACATATCAACCCCAAGCGAGGTCTGCAACATGAGTACGTTGAACGAATACCTGGGCCAGAAACGCGAGGCCGTGCTGGCGCGCAACGCGCGCGATCCGCACACCGTGACGCCG
The DNA here is from genome assembly GCF_902859965.1 of Achromobacter aegrifaciens. Classification (NCBI taxonomy): domain Bacteria; kingdom Pseudomonadati; phylum Pseudomonadota; class Betaproteobacteria; order Burkholderiales; family Alcaligenaceae; genus Achromobacter; species Achromobacter aegrifaciens. Next base: position 88,618 of record NZ_CADIKO010000005.1, on the reverse strand, counting down.
GTGAAATTGCGCGCACAGGTCAGCGCCGAAGGCCGCAGCGGCGTGCGCCGAATCCGGATCCGAGATCACCAGGTGGTCAGCGACAGTCCCGCGGATTTCGCGGGCTATGACCTGGGACCGAGTTCGCCCGAGCTGCTGCTGGGATCGCTGGGCAGTTGCCTGACGCATATCTTCCTGATCAAGGCGGCCGAACTCGAATTGCCGCTGGAGTCGCTGCAGGTGGAGATCGAAGGCGACCTGGACCCGCGCGGCGGCAAGCCGGGCTATGAGCAGGTGCCATTCTTTCCGCACAACATCCGCTATACCGCGCACATCGTGTCGCCGGCCGACGAGAGCGCGGTGCGCGCCGTGCATGAGGCGGTGGAGCAATGGTGCCCGATCCTGAACCTGCTCAAGCAGCCGCAGCCGCTGGAAGGCCGCGTGCAGCACACCCGCTCGGCGGCGCAATAAGCAAAGGCCTCAAGTCAGCGTGCTGCGCATCAGGATCTCGGTCAGCGCGCGCGTGGGCTTGTTGGGCGCGGGCGCCGAGATCACGATGAATTCCACCTGCGGCAGCGCGGGCAGTTGCGCGGCGCCTGCTGGCGCGGCAAGGCCGAGCGTGGACAGGTGCGAAGGCTGCACCGTGATGCCCAGGCCGGCGCGGGCGGCCGCCTGGCAGCCCGCATAGCTGGTGCTGGTGCAGACGATCTGCCAACTGCGGCCGGCGCGGGCCAGCGCGTCCAGCGTCAGGCCGCGGGTCACGCTGGGTTCGCGCAGCAGGATCAGCGGCAGCGGTTCGTCCGGCGCCACCCGCAGGCCTTCCTTGGCCTGCCACAGCAGGGCTTCCTTGTGCAGGGTCTGGCCGCGGCGGTCGCCCTTGCGGCGCTTGCCTATCATGACGTCCAGGCCGTTGTCGTCCAGCAGCTTGTAGAGCTCGCTGGTGACGCCGATGGTCAGGTCCAGTTCGACCTCCGGGTGGGCCAGCCGGAAGGCGGCCAGCACGTCGGGCAGAGGTCCCATTGCCAGATCGTCCGAGGTGCCCAGGCGCACGCGCCCACGCAGGCGCGGCGCGTCGAACAGGCGCTCGGCCCGCTCGTGCGCGTCCAGGATGATCTGCGCATGCACCAGCAGGCTGCGGCCGTCGCTGGTGAGCGCGAGCGAATGCGTGTCGCGCTGGAACAGACGCCGGTTCAAGGCCTGTTCCAGCTGGCGGATGTGTTCGCTGACCGTGGGCTGGGTCAGGCCCAGGCGCCGGGCGGTCTCGGTGAAGCTGGGCGCGGCGGCGGCCGCGGCGAAGGTCTTGAGCCACAAGGGATTGAGCATAGCGGCCTGGTCATAGGAAAGTCCGATGACAGTTAAAGTACCCAGTGGGCTTCACGATGGCAAGCGCCGTGCCTATAGTTTCCGCAATCCCTACGGAAATCTTTGCCATGCGCCGCTTCCTGCCCGACCAATTCACGCTCATCCTGATCGCCACGGTGGTCTTCGCCAGCTTTTTCCCTGCCGTGGGCAAGGGCGCGGCGTTCATGACCGTGGCCAGCAACATCGCCATTTCGCTGCTGTTCTTTCTGCACGGCGCCAGGCTGTCGACGGACGCCATCGTGGCTGGCGTGAAGGACGTGCGCCTGCACGCGCTGATCCTGGCTTGCACCTTCCTGCTGTTTCCGGCGCTGGGGCTGGGCCTGCGGGCGCTGTTTCCCGGCCTGTTGACGCCTTCGCTGTGGCTGGGCGTGCTGTTCGTCTGCACCCTGTCTTCCACCGTGCAGTCGTCTATCGCCTTTACCTCCATGGCGCGCGGCAACGTACCGGGCGCGATCTGCGCGGCCACGGCTTCCAACCTGCTGGGCACCGTGCTGACGCCGCTGCTGGTGGCGGTGCTGCTGCACCGCCAGGGCGGAGGCCATGGGCTGGCCGACGCCGGCCGCATCCTGTTGCAGCTGTTGTTGCCGTTCGCGGTGGGCAGCCTGCTGCGGCCCTGGATCGGCGCCTGGGCCCAGCGCAACAACCGCACGCTGTCGAAAGTGGACCGCAGCTCCATCCTGCTGGCCGTCTACACGGCGTTCAGCGAGGCGGTGGCGCAGGGTATCTGGCACGCGTTCCCGGCCATCGACCTTGCGTCCATGGTGCTGGTGAACGCCTTGCTGCTGGGAACGGTGCTGCTGGTCACGACCTGGGGCAGCCGCAAGCTGGGGCTGTCCAAGGAAAACGAGATCACGCTGGTGTTCTGCGGCTCGAAGAAGTCGCTGGCCTCGGGCATTCCGCTGGCCACGGTGCTGTTCGGCACCTCGCAGATGGGCGTGGTAGTGCTGCCGCTGATGATCTTCCACCAGATGCAGCTGATGGTCTGCGCGGTGCTGGCGCGCCGCTACGCGGAGCGGCAGGCGCCGGCTGAAGCGGCGGCGGCGCGGGCTTGAAGTCTCTTGCTTGAGCGTAGCCCCCTAGGCGGGCGTATCTTCCAAAGGGCGGATCTTGCCGGCCGGCTGCCAGTAGACCGCGCCCTCGCGTTCCTCGACCGTCAGCACGGTCAGGCGGCCGTTCTTACAGGGGCCGCCCACGCATAGCCCGGTGTCCGGCTGGTAGGTGGCGCCGTGGCGCGCGCACATGATCAGGTCGCCGGCGCGGGTGAAGAAGCTGCCTTCCCAATCCAGTTCCACGCCCACGTGGGCGCAGCGGTTCAGATAGCCGTGCACGCGGTCCTGGTAGCGCACGAAGAAGGCCGTGGTGCGGCCGGCGGCATCTGACACGGGGATCTTCACGCCGAGGCCGCCGTTGGCGAGGTCGGAGGAAGCGCAGACGCGGACGGCGGGGACGGGGGCTGAATCCTGCATGGTGGGCCTGGAAATCAAAGGGTGCGATGTTCGGACAGGGGCGCGGGCTTGTCAATCCGGCGAGCCGGTCAGGGCGCTTTGCTGCTGACGGGCCCACATGCCGGCGTAGATGCCGTCCTGCGCCAGCAGTTGGGCATGGCGGCCGCGCTCGACGATGCGGCCTTCGGCCAGCACGATGATCTCGTCCGCGTCCGCCACCGTGGACAGGCGGTGGGCGATGATCAGCGTGCTGCGGCCCTGGCTGACTTCGCGCAGATTGGCCTGGATTTCGCGTTCGGTGTGGGTGTCCAGGGCGCTGGTGGCTTCGTCGAACAGGAAGATGGGCGGGTTCTTCAGGATGGTCCGGGCGATCGCCACGCGCTGCTTCTCGCCGCCGGACAGCTTCAACCCGCGTTCGCCCACCATGGTCTGGTAGCCGTCCGGCATGGCCATGATCAGATCGTGGATGTGGGCCAGGCGCGCCGCCGCCTGGATCTCTTCCTCGCTGGCGCCGGGGCGGCCGTAACCGATGTTGTAGAGGATGGTGTCATTGAACAGCACGGTGTCCTGCGGCACGACGCCGATCGCGGCGCGCAGGCTGGACTGCGTCACGTTGCGCACGTCCTGGCCGTCGATGAGGATCGCGCCGCCGTCGGCGTCGTAGAAGCGGAACAACAGGCGCGCGATGGTCGATTTGCCGGCGCCGGACGTACCGACGACGGCCACGGTCCTGCCGGCGGGGATGGTGAAGCTGACGCCCTTCAGGATGGGGCGGCGCGCGTCGTAGCCGAAATGCACGTCGCGGAACTCCACCGCGCCGCCCGCCACGCGCAGGGGCTGGGCATCGGGCCGGTCGGCCACCTCGCGGTCCTGTCCCAGCAGTTCGAACATGCGCTCCATGTCGATGATGGCCTGCTTGATTTCGCGGTAGACGAAGCCGAAGAAGCTCAGCGGCTGGTACAGCTGCAGCAGGTAGGTGTTGACCAGCACGAAATCGCCCAGCGTGTAGCGGCCTTCGGCGATGCCGGTGGCGGCCATCCACATGACCAGGGTCAGGCCCACCGAGATGATGGCGGCCTGGCCGATGTTGAGGATGGACAGGCTGACCTGGCTGCGCACGGCGGCGCGTTCATAGCGCTTTAGCGACGCGTCGTAGCGGCGCGCTTCGTGTTCCTCGTTGCCGAAGTATTTGACCGTTTCGTAGTTCAGCAGGCTCTCGATGGCTTTGGTGTTGGCCTCGGAGTCGGTTTCGTTCATCTGGCGCCGGAACTTGGCGCGCCATTCCGTGACCAGCAGCGTGTACGCCATGTACAGCGTGACGGTGGCGCCCGTGGCCAGCGCCAGCCAGATGTCGAACATCTTCCACAGCACCACGCAGACCAGCCCGATTTCGAAGAAGGTCGGCAGGATGCTGAAAAGCAGGAACGACAGCAGGGTCTGGATGCCCTTGGTGCCGCGCTCGATGGCGCGGTTCAGGCCGCCGGTCTGGCGCGTCAGGTGAAAGCGCAGCGCCAGCGCATGCAGGTGGCGAAAGACCTGCAGGCCAACCGCGCGGATGGCGTGCTGCCCGACGCGCGCGAAGATGGCGTCGCGCAGTTCCGAGAACAGCAGCGAAAGCACCCGGGCCGTGCCATAGGCCAGGATCAGGCCCAGCGGCACGGTGACGGAACCCGGGGCGCCCTGGCCCAGCTCGTCGATGGCGTGCTTGTACAGCAGGGGGACATAGACCGTGGCCACCTTGGCCGCGAACAGGCACAGCAGGGCCGCGATCACCCGCGTTTTCAGGCCCGTCTCGCCGGGCGGCCAGAGGTAGGGAAAGAGCGTGCGCAGGGTGGAAAAGCCGCCGCGGCGCTCGGGCCGCGTGTCAGGAGCGTTCATGGTCTTGGGGGGATGCATGGGCCGTCGGGCCGTCGGAAGCGCATTATCGGCCACACGCTGCAATTCTGCCGCAGCACCGCGCCCAGGGGCGGAAACGCCTGCTTAGGCAGAGGGGATTCAGGGATTTTGCGGCTCTGGGGGTAATATCGGCCTCACGACCCCTGGGATGTGTAGACCTCTCCCGGGGGTTTTCAATCCGGCATGGTGACTCGGGCGCAGCCTGGCGGGCCCGTTCTTTACTGTCTCAACCAAGGATGAAGCCTGGCTGCCCCTTGGTTGCGCGACCCGGCGCATATTCGCCGCGCGGACGTCGCGTCGCAAGCTACGGAGGGTCTTATGGCGAAAGTACCGGCAATGCAATTGAACGACGGCGGCAAGATTCCCCAGCTGGGCCTGGGCGTCTGGCAGGTGCCGAACGATCAGGCCGCCGCAAGCGTGAAAGAGGCGCTGGCGGCAGGCTACCGCTCGGTGGACACTGCGGCCATCTACGGCAACGAGGCTGGCGTGGGCGCGGGCTTGCGCGCGGCCGGCGTGGCGCGCAAGGATCTGTACGTCACGACCAAGCTCTGGAACGACAGGCACGGCTACGACGAGGCCCATAAAGCCATGGACGAGAGCCTCGAAAAGCTGGGCCTGGCCTACGTGGACCTGTACCTGATCCACTGGCCCGTGGCCGGCAGCACGAAGTTCCTGGACGCCTGGAAGGCCATGGTCGAAATGAAGGAAGACGGCCGCGCGCGCTCGATCGGCGTGTCCAACTTCACCCAGGCCAACCTGGAGCGGCTGCTCGACGCGTCCGGCGTGACGCCGGCCGTGAACCAGGTCGAACTGCACCCAGGCTTCACGCAGCAGGCGCTGCGGGCCTTCCACGCCAAGCACGGCATCGCGACGGAGTCATGGAGCCCCTTGGCCCAGGGCGGCGTGGCCAAGGACAAGGTCATCCTGGAACTGGCCAGGAAGCACGGCAAGTCGCCCGCCCAGGTGACGCTGCGCTGGCATCTGCAGCACGATCTGATCGTGATCCCGAAGTCGGTGACGCCCGCCCGCATCCGCGAGAACATCGACGTCTTTGACTTCGAACTGTCGGCGGCCGACATGGCCGCCATCGACGGCATCAAGGAAGGCGCGCGCCTGGGGCCGGACCCCGAGACCTTCGGCAAATAATGCCGCACGCCGGCACGGAACTGGCGGTCGCGCCTAGCGCTGCAGCGGGAATACCCAGTAGCGCACGATGACCGCCAGCAGGATGGCCAGGGCGATCCAGGACGCCCAGTGCCAGCCTCCCGTGCCCAGCAAGGCGGCCAGCAGGCCGAACACGCTGAGCACGCCCAGCAGGATCGGCGCGCCCCAGACAAACATGAAACCACGGGCCGTCTTGCTCATGCGGGAGTCCTTTTCGGGATGGCGGCGGCCTGGTGCTTGCGCACGAGTTCGGCGATGCGCGCCTCGGTGGCGCGGCGGCGGGCCAGCCAGAGATAGAGGCCGCTGACCAGCACGATGATGGTAATGACGTCCAGCAGCGCCCAGATGATCTTCAGCGGCATGCCGCCGTAATCGCCGAAATGCAGCGGCCGCGACAGTTCCAGCGCGGTCAGGTACCAGGGCATCTTGGCCACGGTGGTCAGTTCGCCGGTCTTGCCGTCCACCAGCACGGGCGTGTTCAGCTTGGAGGTGAGCGGCGTGTCGCCGCGCATCCAGGTGATGTAGTGGTGGGGACTGCCGAAGGCATTGCCGGGAAAGGCGATGAACGACACCTCGTTGCCGGGCAGGGCCTTCCTGGCCGTGTCGGCGGCGCCCTGGGCCGAGGCCAGCTCGGTGGGTACGTTCTGGCCCTTGTAGGGTTCCAGGATGCGCACCAGTTCGGTGGACTGCCACAGGCGGAACAGCGGCGTGGAGAGTTCGTTGATCACGCCGGTCACGCCCACCACGAAGGCCCAGACCAGCGTCACGATGCCCAGCAGGTTATGCAGATCCAGCCACTTCAGGCGCGTGGAGCGGGAGGCGCGCACCGTGCCGAATTCCAGCTTTTTCATGAAGGGGCCGTAGAGCACCACGCCGGACACGATTGCGACGCAGAACAGCAGCCCCATGAATCCCAGGAACAACTCGCCGGGCAGGCCCGCGAACAGGTCCACGTGCAGCGCCAGCATGATGCCCATGAAGGAAAACTTGTCCTCCGTGTACAGCGGACCGTCCAGCAGCACGTCGCCGGTGCGCGCGTCCATGCGCACGGCGTGGCCGGACACCTGGCCGTCGCCGGGCGTTTTCGCCATGCCCACATAGACCTGAGGTTCGTCGGGATCGAAGAACAGATAGTCGACGACCTCGCCCGGATACATGGCGCGGGCGCTGTCGACCAGCTTGTCCAGGTTGGCGCGCGGGGTCGAGGCAGGGACGTCGGACAACGGCTTGCCGTCGTCGAGCCAGTGTTCGATCTCGTGGTGGAACACCAGCGGCAAGCCGGTAAGACAGATGACGAGCAGGAAGATCGTGCAGACCAGGCTGGTCCATTTATGGACCAGATACCAGGTTTTGATGGTGGACGCGGCAGTCATGGGGGAGGGCGGGGCCCTTGCAGGCGCGGATTGGGGAAAACTGAATATTATCGCGAATAATATCGATTCTCGTAACCAAATTTTGACCACGGCGGGGCAAAGGGGGACAGACGGAGCGGCGTGAAAGCGGGTTAAAAAGAGGGATCGAGCATCAACCAGTGGTAGCCCCCGGATCATCATGGAGCAGCGTTTTCTCAAAGTCCCGCGCAACGAGCTAGGCCGCGATTTCGCGGTGGGCGACCTGCATGGGCATTTTTCCCGCCTGCAGGAAAGCCTGGACGAGCTGGGCTTCGACCCGTCCCGGGACCGCCTGTTTTCGGTCGGCGACCTGGTGGACCGGGGGCCGGAAAGCGAGGCCGCGCTGGAGTGGCTGGCGCGGCCGTGGTTCCACGCGGTTCAGGGCAATCACGAGGATTACGCGATCCGCCACGTGCGCACGGGGCAGGTGGACGTGGACAACTGGCGCGGCTACGGCGGCGGCTGGTTCCTGGACCTGCCTTCTGATCGCCAGCAGGTCTTTGCCGAGGCTTTCGCGCAATTGCCCATTGCCATCGAGGTCGAAACCCTGGACGGCGCCGTGGGGCTGCTGCACGCGGATTGCCCGGTGCTGTTCTGGCCGCGGCTGGAATCCGCCTTGCAGGACCGCTACCGGCGCACCAGCGCCGCCTGCCAGTGGTCGCGCGACCGCCTGCGGCAGATGGACCGCACCGGCATCCGCGGGGTGCGGGCAGTGGTGGCCGGGCACACGCCGGTGCCGGCGCCGCTGCTGCTGGGCAACGTCTACCACATCGATACCGAGGGCTGGAAATCCGGCTACTTCACCTTCCTGGACCTGGAATCCCTGCGGGCCTGGCCACGCGAGGTCGTGACCGAACTCGCGGAGCAGGAATAGCCAGGCCTGGATTCCCGGCGGCCGGCGCCGGCCGCGGTCAGAGCGGCCGGGCGGCCACCGGTCCGGCGCCGCTGACGGCGCTGGCGCGGGCGGGCGTGTCGGCGTCCACGCGCGGCACGGGGATGGGCGGGATGGCAGGCGGCGCGTTGCCTGCCGGCGCGCCGCCCGCGGGGGCCACGGGAACCGGCAGGGCCACCGGCGGTTGGGCCGGACTGCTTTGCGGCATTGCGCCGCCGCCGGGCGGCAGGGGTTTGACCGAGGTGTCCACGCCGTCCGTCGAACGGTTGTTGTTCAGGAAATCGGTCAACGCGTCGCCTGAGGACAGGTCCAGCGAGGCCACGGCCTGGCCCGGCGGGAATTCCGAGAAATAGTATTCGCCGTTGTCCACGATCAGGCCGTCCGGCCGCGGCGCGGGCTTGGCCTCGGGCACGCCTTTCAAGGCCGGCTGCATGTAGTCCAGCCAGGTGCTCAGGGCCAGGCCGCTGCCGAATTCGTTGGTGCCCAGCGACTTGGGCTGGTCAAAGCCCATCCAGACGGTGGTGGCCAGGCTGGGCGTGAAGCCCGAGAACCACACGTCCACGGCCTCGTTGGTGGTGCCGGTCTTGCCGCCGATGTCGTTGCGCTTGAGCACTTGGTGCGCGCGGGCGGCGGTGCCGCTGACCGTGACGCCGCGCAGGATGTCGTCCATGACCCAGGCGGTGCGGGGATCGATGGCGCGCGCCAGGGCGTCGCCGGCGACGACAGGCTGGGCCTGCATCAGCACGTTGCCCGAGCGGTCGGTGACGCGGTCCACCAGATACGGGGTGACGCGGTAGCCGCCGTTGGCGAACACGCTGTAGCCGTTGACCACTTGCAGCGGCGTGGCGCCGCCCGCGCCCAGCGCCAGCGGCAGCACGGCCGGCCAACGCGACTTGTCGAAGCCGAAGCGGGTCAGGTAGTCCTGCGCATATTGCGGCGAGATGGCCTGCAGGATGCGGATCGACACCATGTTCTTGGACCGCATGAGGCCCTGGCGCAGCGTCAGCATGGGTTCGTACTTGTTGCCGTCGTTCTTGGGCTGCCAGGCCTTGGAGCCGGTCTGCTCCGCGGTCAGCATGAAGGGCTGGTCGGAGATCTGCGTGGCCGGGGTCAGGCCGCGTTCCAGCGCCGCCGCGTAGACGAAGGGCTTGATGTTGGAGCCGGGCTGGCGCCAGGCCTGCGTCACGCGGTTGAAGCCGCCGCGGTTGTAGTCGAAGCCGCCGATCATGGCGCGCACGGCGCCGTCCTGGGGCACCATCGAGACCAGCGCCGCCTGCAGCGTCGGCATGTTGATGATTTCCCAGCTGTCGCCGTTCTTGTGGATGTAGACGACCGAGCCGCGGCGCAGCCGCTGGCTGTCGCTGGCCTTGGGGTTGAGCGCGCGCGCCACCACTGCCAGCGCCTTCTTGTCGCTGATGGTGATGATGTCGCGCGCGCTGCGCGCCAGCGTCACTTCGGTGGGGCTGGCGGCCAGCACCACGGCGGTCAGCAGGTCTTCGCTGTCAGGCGTCTTTTCCTGCACGCCGTCGAGGATTTCATCCAGCGCGGCCGGGTCTTTTTCAACGCCCTCGGGCAGGTCGATCTGGTCCTCGGGGCCCGGATACACGGCGCGGCGCGTGTAGTCCAGCACGCCGTCGCGCACGGCGCGGTAGGCGGCTTCCTGGTCCTTGGAATCGATGGTGGTGTAGACGTCGATGCCCTTGGTGTAGGTCTGTTCCTGGAACACGCCGTACATGAGCTGGCGCGCCAGTTCGGCCGGGTAGTCGCCGTGGATCGCGAAGCCGCGCGCGCTGGCGCCGTCCGCGCCGCGAATCGTCAGGCGCTGCTTGAGCGCCTCGTCGGCCTGTTCGGGCGTGAGATAGCCCAGCGTCTTCATGCGGCCCAGCACGTAGTGCTGACGGATCTCGGCGCGCGGGAAATTGGTGATGGGGTTGAAGCGCGACGGGGCCTTGGGGATGCCGGCGAGCATGGCGGCCTCGGCCGGCGTGACGTCCGACAGGGGCTTGCCCAGATAGGTGCGCGAGGCGGCCGCGAAACCATAGGCGCGGTGGCCCAGGTAGATCTGGTTCATGTAGAGCTCAAGGATCTGGTCCTTGGAGAGCTCGGATTCGATCTTGAACGTCAGCAGCAATTCATAGAACTTGCGCGAATAGGTCTTTTCCGACGACAGGTAGAAATTGCGCGCCACCTGCATCGTGATGGTGCTGCCGCCCTGGCTCTTGGAGCCCTTGACGAGGTTGGTCACGACCGCGCGCGCCACCCCCATCCAGTCGACGCCGCCGTGGCTGTAGAAGCGGTCGTCCTCGGCTGCCAGCACCGCCTGGCGCATCACGGGCGGGATCTCGTCAAAGCGCAGCACGTTGCGGTGCTCTTCGCCGTACTCGCCGATCAGGACCTTGTCCGCCGTATAGATGCGCAGCGGCACCCGCGGACGGTAGTCCGTCATGGCGTGCAGGTCGGGCAGGCTGGGCCAGGCCAGGGCCAGCGCCAGGCCGAGCGCGATGCCGCCGCACACGGCGACGCCGCCGGCGGCTACGCCCGCCTTGACGAGAATGCGTTTCCAGGGGAGGCCCGGTTTGCCGCCCGGGGTGGCGGAGGATTGCTGGGGGGTGCTCATTGCAGGCGATTCTAGGGCAGAACACGATGGACCGCCCAGAGGGTCATAAGGTTTCAGTAACTAAACATGAATTGCGTCGCGAGTGACGGCAAATCCGGTTGCAGGCGTCAGCCATTGTTCAGGTAGCGTTGGGGCGGCGCGCCCAGCGCACGGTGGAACATGGCCGAGAAGGCGCTGGCGCTGCGGTAGCCCAGGTCAGCGGCGATGCGCGCGACCGGCACGCCCTGCGACAGCCGGCACACCGCCTCGGCCAGCCGGACCTGCTGGACCCACTGCCGGTAGTTCAGCCCCAGTTCGGCCTGGAACAGGCGGATCAGCGTGCGGGCGCTGGCGCCGACTTCGTCGCCCCAGTCCTCGATGCCGCGCTGCAGCCCCGGATCGTCCAGGATCGCCGCGCAGATGGTCTGCAGACGCCGGTCGCGCGGCCAGGGGATCTGCAGCGGCGCGACGCGTGCGGCGGCCAGCTCGGAAAGCAGCAGGGCGGCGACCTGCCCGGCGCGGCCATCCAGCGGATAGTCGATGGGTTCGGCGGTCAGCGCCAGGATCAGCTCGCGCAGCAAGCCGCCGACCTCGACCACCTGGCATTGCGGCCAGTAGCCGCGGGCGGTCTCGGCTTCGAGATAGAGCGAACGCATGGACACCGCGCCCACCATGTCCACGCCATGCGGCACGCCCGCCGGCACCCACAGCGCGCGCAGCGGCGGCAGGGCCCAGAAGCCGCTGGGCGTGGTGACGCGCATGACGCCTTCGACCGCGTAGACCAGTTGCGCGCGCGGATGCGAGTGGGTGCCCGTGCGGGTGCCTGGCAGGAATTCCTTGGCCATGGCCGTCACGGCGCGCGGCCGGTGCTGGTAGTCCTGCGGATTGACGCTGCGGGCGGGGTCGGGCAAAAGGAGTCGGGCGGGCATGCGTGTCACTTCCGGCATAAGGATGAGTTGGGCGGCTCAGGGCTGGTTTGCGTATTTTGTCACCATATTTTGTCACTTGAGCGACGAAAATTGGCAGATCGGTTCCGTCCCGGATTCCTACACTGGGTATTGGTCCGGCGTGGCGCTGGACATGTCCATCCCCCTTACTTGCGTCCATCGCCCATGAATCCCCCTCAGAACTCCGCCGCCGGCGTCGCCGACGCCAATCCGGTCCCGCCGTCCGCCGCTTCCTCGGACCCATCCACTGCCTTCAAGGTGCTGGGCGCGATCAGCGTGGCGCACCTGATGAACGACATGATCCAGTCGATCCTGTTGGCCATCTATCCCATGCTGAAGGATTCATTCAGCCTGTCGTTCGCGCAGATCGGGCTGATCACGCTGGTCTATCAGCTCGCGGCCTCGCTGCTGCAGCCCTTCATCGGCTTCTATACGGACCGCAATCCCAAACCGTACTCGCTGCCGGTGGGCATGGGCTTCACCCTGGTGGGGCTGTTGCTGCTGTCGATGGCGCCGTCGTTCGGCTGGCTGCTGGTGGCCGCGGTGCTGGTGGGCACGGGCTCGTCGGTGTTCCACCCGGAATCCTCGCGCGTGGCGCGCATGGCCTCCGGCGGACGCCATGGCCTGGCGCAGTCGCTGTTCCAGGTGGGCGGCAACGTGGGCTCGGCGCTGGGGCCGCTGCTGGCCGCGCTCTTCATCATCCCGCACGGGCAGCGCAGCGTGGCCTGGTTTTCGCTGGCGGCGCTGTTCGGCATCGTGGTGTTGACCGGCATCGGCCGCTGGTACAGCGCCAACCGCGTCCTGCTCAAGCCGCGCGCGCGGCGCGAGGGCGCGAGCAACGGGCTGTCGCGCAACCAGGTGCTGGGCGCGCTGGCGGTGCTGGGCGTGCTGGTGTTCTCCAAGTATTTCTACCTGGCCAGCCTGAACAGCTATTTCACGTTCTACCTGATCGACAAGTTCGCGCTGTCGGTGCGCGAGGCGCAGCTCTACCTGTTCCTGTTCCTGGCCGCGGTGGCGGTAGGCACGGTGGTGGGCGGACCGGTAGGCGACCGCATCGGCCGCAAGATCGTGATCTGGGTGTCCATCCTGGGCGTGGCGCCGTTCACGCTGCTGCTGCCCTATGTGAACCTGTTCTGGACCGGCGTGCTGGTGGTGATCATCGGCATGGTGCTGGCCTCGGCGTTCTCGGCCATCGTGGTCTATGCGCAGGAGCTGGTGCCGGGCAAGGTGGGGATGATCGCCGGACTGTTCTTCGGCTTTGCCTTCGGCATGGGCGGCGTGGGCGCCGCGGCGCTGGGCAAGCTGGCTGATGCCACCAGCATCGGCTATGTGTACCAGGTCTGCGCCTATCTGCCCTTGCTGGGCGTGGTGGCGATCCTGCTGCCGAACGTGGAGAAGGCGCGCCGCTGAAGGCGGGCGCCGGGCCTGGCGCCGTCAAGCCAGGAGGCTCACAGCGCCAGGCAGGGCCCGTATCAGCCGGCCTGCACCGCGTTCAGGCGGGGGCGGCTGATGTCGATGCCGGTGATGTCGCCGGCCGCGCCGTGGTGGACGACGCAGGTGTGCGCGGAGCGCACCTGCATCAGCTGCGCCGGGCTGATTGCGAAGCTGGCCGCCACGCGGCGGTCGCCCACCGGCTTGATGGGCTTGCGGCGGTCCTTACCTGCGAACTTGCGGTGGTTGTAGACGGCCCAGCCCACCAGCACGCCCGCGTTGATCAGGGCCAGCAGCGCATAGCCCCACAGCGTGTGCACGGTGGGCAGGAACACCGGCCAGAGCGAGACATCGGGGCCGCCCGCGGCGGCGCGCAGGATCGCCAGGATGCCGGCGCCGAACAGATAGACGAAGGCGAACCAGCCGATGGCGGTCAGGACCAGGTCGAACAGATAGCCTGCGCGGGAACGTTGCGTGGTGATGATCATGACGTTGCGTCCGGTGATTTGATGCCCCGGTCCGGGCTGGTCCAGCGCGCGCGCCGGGCCTGCTTGCGGAGCATGACTTTGGGGAAACTGACCAGGGTGGTGAACAGGCTCACCATCCAGAAGGCCAGCGGATACCAGATGATCCAGTACAGCGAGCGGGCCAGGCCGGGCTCGTAGCGGCGGTCGATCAGGATGCTGACGACGAACTGCAGCAGGCAGACCACGGCCAGCATCATGCCGGTGAAGGCGGGCGGCATCAGGCTGGCGATCTGCATGTTGTTGGGCAGCGTGACCACCTGGCTGACGGCCCAAAGCAGCACCGACACGCCGAAGGCGAAGGCCCAGGCGGTGGACAGGCAGAACTCGGCCATCAGCGGCCACAGGCGGCGGTGGCGCCAGACCCAGATCGAACGCAGGTTCTTCAGGAAGACCTCGGCGCCGCCCTGGGCCCAGCGCAGCCGCTGCTTCCACAGTCCGCGCAGGGTTTCGGGCATCAGGATCCAGCACAGGCCGCGCGGCTCATAGAAGATCGACCAGTGGTCGCGCTGCAGCTTCCAGCTGATGTCGATGTCCTCGGTGATCATGTCCAGGCTCCAGTAGCCCACGCGGTCCAGCGCGGCGCGCCGGAAGGCGGCGACCACGCCGGATACGGTGAACACCTGGCCGTAGACGCGCTGGGTGCGCTTGATCAGGCCGATGATGGAAGAGAACTCGCCCACCTGGATGCGCCCGATCATGGTGGAGCGGGTGCGGATGCGCGGGTTGCCGGTGACGGCGCCCACGCGCGGGTTGTCGATCAGCGGCGCCACCAGGTAGGCGGCCGCGTCCGGGTCCAGCATGGCGTCGCCGTCGATGCAGACCAGGTACTCGCTGCGCGCAGCCATGGCGCCCATGCGCAGCGCCATGGCCTTGCCCTGGTTCTGCGCCAGGTGCACCACGCGCAGCCGCGGATGGGCGGCGGCCATGCGGTCCAGCATGTCGGCGGTGCCGTCGCTGGAGCCGTCGTTGATGGCGATGACCTCGATGTGCGGATAGTTCTGGCCCAGGGCGGCCAGCAGCGTCTCTTCGCCGTTGTCGGCCTCGTTGTAGCAGGGCACCAGGATGGACACCAGCGGATTGCCGGCCAGGACTGGCGGTTGGCTGTCCTTGCCCCATTTCCAGTGCCGCTCCCAATGCCACCAGAAGTAGATGCCGCCAGCCATCCACATGCCGGACATGAACAGGGGGTAGAAGAACACGAAGCCCAGCAGCGCTTCGCCGGTCAGCATCAGGGTGAAGCCGAAGGGCGCGCCAAGCACCGCGCAGAGAATCAGCAGGGCAATCAGTCGGTCTATCATTTGATCGGATACCAGGCTTCGGAGATGGCGGGCCGGATGCCTTGCAACCGGGGCTGGTCTTGCGAGAAATCGTCGGGGTAGTAGCCGAAGCTGCGCGAGCCGCGCAGCTGCAGCCGCTTCATCCAGCCGGCCAGCACGGCCGTGTCGACCGGCGTGGCTTCGGGGCGGCCGGGGCCGGTGCGCCAGTCGCGGGCCTGCAGCTCGAACACGGTCCTGTCCAGCGCCCCGGGGCGCTGCGCGACGGTATCGACCAGCCGGTCCAGCCAGGCGTTTTCCTGGCCGGCGGGCACGTTTTCCATCAGCGGCATCGCCATCGGCGCGGTCCAGTCGTAGGCGCCGAGGAAGTCGTCCAGGTTCTGCGCGAACCAGGTTTCGCTGCCGGGGTTCAGGATGGGTTCGGCAAAGATGTTGCGCGCCGTCTTGATCTGCGGGCCGCGCACCGCGCGCACCCGCTGCGTGAGTTCGGCGGTGAAGTCCACCAGCGCGCGGCTCTTGTAGCGGGTCCAGCGTTGCAGGGTGTCCGGATCCGCGCGCAGTTCGGCGATGCTGCCCGGCAGGCCCGCGGCCCGGTAGGCGGCCAGCGCGCCGGGGCTGGCGTCTTCGAAGTCCGACAGCAGCGCGTCGTCATGGAACAGGATGCCGTCGAAGATCGCGTAGCGGGACAGGTCCTCGTACAGATCGCCGATGCGCGCACGCACGGTCGGGTCGAACGGCGACAGGCGGCGGTACTGGTCGGGATCCGGCTCTGGCTGCGCCTGGCCTTCCTGCCAGCGCGTGACGCGGGGCAGGGCGGGATCCAGGTCGAAGGACAGCACCGGCATCCAGGCGTAGACCATCACGTTGGCGCGGTTGTGCAGCTGCCATGCGGCGCGGTTGAAGAGATCGGCGCGCATAGGCAGCCAGCGGTTGGGGAAGTAGACGGACTTCACCAGGCCGTCGCCCACGGGGTCCGAGTAGGCCTGCAGGAACACCGTGTTGATCTGCATGTCGAGGATGCGCTGCACCAGCTCGCCCAGGTTGCGGTCGGTCTGCGCCGGGTCCGGGTCGTAGACGTAGTCCAGGTCCACGTGCGCCACGCGCATGAAGGGCTGGGCTTCCATGCCGACCACGCTGTTGGCGAAGGGCTTGAGCGTCGGGTCGCTGGACAGCAGCAGGCGCGGCGTGGACATCAGGCGGCCGACGCGGCCCGGGCCGTCCTCCAGCGTCAGCGCCAGCTGATAACCGTGCTCGGCGGTAATGCGCAGGGTGGAGCCGCCTTCGGCGCCATAAGGCCAGACCCAGACGCGCGGCTTCTTGCCGGTGGCGCGGCGGATCTTTTCGGTGATGGCGGCGACGTCGCCGCCCATGCGCGCGTCGAACTCCGCTTCGGTCTCGTAGCGGCGGGTCTGCGCATCGTAGGCTCGGATGGCGGCGGCGGGCTCGGTATTGCCCTGGGGATTGGCCAGCGCGCCGTAGTGCGAGGCATTGGTGTGCGCAGCAATCTCGACCAGCCCCGAGCGCGAGATCTCGCGGACCTCGTCCCAGTTCAGGAAGCGCTTGCGGTCTTCGGGGCTGCCGCCGAAGTCCACGCGCTGGTTGGCCGGCGTGTCCATCCAGACGCCGACCGGCGCCAGCAGCGCGGGCCATTGATAGGCTTTCAGGATGGGAAGCACGCGGGTGTAGAAGCTGCGGTAGCCGTCGTCAAAGGACAGCAGCACGGCGCGCTCGGGCAGCGGCTTGCCGCCCTGGCGCGCGGCCAGGATCTGATCCACGGTGACGGCCTGGTAGCCATTGGCGCGCAGCCAGGCCAGCTGTTCGACCAGACGGTCGGTGCGCACGCTGAGAAAGCCCTGGTCGGGGTCTTCGTCTTCCACGTCGTGGTAGGCCAGGGCCAGGAACTGGCCCTGCACCCAGGGCTGTTCGGCGGGGGCGAGCGGGCGCTGGTCCGGCGGCGTGTAGACCGGGATGTCCTTGGCGCAGGCGGTCAGCGCCAGGATCGCAAGCAACAGCAGGCCGGCGAGAATCAGGCGGGTATGGGTTTTAAGCATCATGGCGTTACTCGGATCCGGGTTCAGAAGCGGTACGTCAGGTCGAACACGATGCGCAGTTCGCGCTCGCGTTCGCCGTCGTACGGGCGGCTGGTGCCGGTGATCATGGCGCCCATGTCGAGGACGTCGTTGGCGCGGTATCGCTGGCCGTAGCCCAGCGCGATCACGCCGCCGGTGCCGTAGCCTTGCTGGGTGTAAGCGCCTGCGCCCAGGGTGCCGATCTGCTCCCAGGCGGTTTCGTAGCGGCGGTACAGGGTGTGCGTCAGGCGCACGCCGGGCAGCAGCATCAGGTCCGACCGCGGATTGAAATAGGGCACGTTGCTGTCGTGGCTGTTGCGCTGGGTGGACGCCTCGAACTCCAGGTCCGCCAGCAGGTGCGGCGAGGTGTAGACGCGCTCGCGCCCGGCCAGGCCCAGCGCCCAACGGTTGTTGCCGTCGCTGAAGTGCGAAGGCGACAGCGCCAGCGTCCATTCGCGGCGCTCGTCGGCTCGCCAGCGCACGTAGGCCGACAGGCTGTTGGAATAGATGCCGCTGGTCAGCGCGCGCAGCGGCGTTTCGCGCGACATGATTTCGCCCGAGCCGCCCACCTGCCAATGGTCGTCCAGGTCGTAGGCGGCCGACAGGCGCGCGCCCGGCTTCACGCCGTGGCCATAGTCGTGGGTGGAGACTTCGCCTTCGATCGTGAGGTCGCGGCCGCGCCATTCCACGCCGGTGCGCAGCCAGCGGTAGTTGCCGCGGCCTTCCTCGAAGTCGCCGGAGGCGTAGCCGCCGCCGCCGAAGACTCGCCAGTTGTAGTCCAGCGGCGCGGAGTACAGCACGGCGTCGATGCCGAAGTCGCCGCTGCCGGTGACCGGGCTGTCGGATGCCAGGCCGCGGTAACCGTTGATGCGCAGCTCGGCCTTGTTGTGCACTTCCCATTCGCGCGCCAGGCGGCGGCTGGTCAGGTTTTCGGGCGAGCGGGCCATGGTGTCCTGCGACAGTGCTTCGGCCTGGCGCCATTCCTGCAAGTCCAGGGCGGTGAAGCCCTGGCCGTTCTCCACGCCCAGGCTGCGCGGCGCCAGGGTCTCGGCCATCTTCAATTCGACCTCCGAGGCGCGGGGGAGCGATTGGGCGCGGTAGACGGTGGCCAGGTCGCTGCGCAGTCCGGAGTTGTTGGGCGCGTTCTCGACCATCTCTTCGAGGCGCTGCCGGGCGGCGACGGTGTCGTTGGCCTGCAGGCGAGCCGACGCCAGGGTCTGGCGGCTTTCCAGGTTCAGGTCGTTGGGCATGCGGGTGGCCTGGCCCTTGTAGTACAGCCAGGGGGCGTAGCCCGATTCGACGCCTTCGGTGACGGCGCTGGTCTCGTTGAACTGTTCGCCCTCGGCCAGCGAGTAGTACAGGCCGGTCTCGGTCGCCAGGCGCTGCTCGGCATCGTCGCCGCGCAGGGCGTCGTCGGCCGCGACCTGCCGATAGATGTCGCGGGCGCGTTCGGGCTGGCGCACGTACAGGTAGGCCGATGCCACGTCGTTCAAGGCGTAACGCGGCACCGTGACGCCCTCGGCCAGCAGGGCTTCGTATTCGCGGACCAGATCGGCCATGCGCACGCGGACGTGCAGGGCGTGCAAGCGGTCGATACGGGCGCGCAGCGCGTCGGCGCGGGCGTCTTCCTGCTGCTGCCAGACGGGGATCAGTTCGTCGTAACGCGCCAAAGCCTTGTCGGCCAACACGAAACGTTCAGCTTCCGACCGCGTGGGCATGGCCGCCAGCCGCACCTGTTGGGCCAGCGCGTCGGCCTCGAAGCCGCGCATCTGGCCAGCGTCGAACAGATCCTGGTGACGGCGCGCCAGCTCCAGCGCCACGTCCGCCATGCGCGCGCGCTGCAGCGCCCAGATGTACTCGCGCAACACGTAAGGGGTGCCGGGCGCGGCGGCCAGGGCCAGGTCGGCCTGGTGCAGCGCTTCATATGGCTCGCCCTGGCGGGCGTGGACGTAGCTCAGGGCAAGGCGGGCGTCGACATCGCGGGGATGCCGCTTGAGCCAGCGCGCCGCAGCCTCGCGCGCCTCGGGGTAGCGGCCGGCATCGGCCAGGGTCATGATTTCGCCGGCGCGAAAAGCGGACTGGCCGGGATGGCGGCGCGCGCCCGCCTGGTACGCGGCCAGCGCCTCGGGCCAGCGCTGCAGGTCGCGGTAGGCGCGCGCGACGGAAAGCTGGATGTCGCCGGGCAGCGCCGCGCCTTGCGGCAATTGCTCGTAGGCGGCGACGGCTTCGGCGGGCTTGCCGGCCCATCCGGCGATGATGATGTGGTCGTAGATGGCGCGGCTGCCGCCGGCCGGACCTTGCTGGCGCAACATCGCCAGCGCGGGCTCGTAGTCGCCGGCGCGCGCTCTGGCGATCAAGGCGTCGTAGTCGTTGCCGGGGCCGGCCAGCGCCATGGCTGGAGCCAGGATGGCGCAAGCCGCCAGCAGGCTCAGTCTCGGTCCAACGGCACCCAGGGGTGTCGATCCTCTGTTTTGCATCTGTAATACTTCCGCAGTTGCGACTCGGGGCGTTCCTGGTCCGGCCGGCCGTGGGCGTGCCTTTTTTCGGCGCGAGCCGAGGCGACGCGCAGCACAAAGGCGCCGGCGGCGGCGGGAAGGAACACTTTTTGGTTAGGACTGCGCGGCGCCCGCTGCGGGGACCTTCGCACTCGCGCTATGGGAGTGCATGGCTAGTACGCGCCACGCCCGTAGGGCGTGATTGCGGCGCTCTTGATGGCACCGTCAATGGCCCGAATTATAAGTGTGTTAACTGTCAGTCAACTGTCAATTAGTGCAAAGGGCCATGGCGAAAGTGCGGCCGTGGCGTATTCTTCGTCGCTTGCCGCGCAATCGTCTTGGCGCGGGCGGTAAAGGTTCAGGGCGAAACGGCGTGCGGCGACGGACGGGCGCCAGGTTGTGCCGGTCTGTCGCTGTACGGGTAACAAAAAGCGTCAGGGGTGGTGGGATGTAACGCCGCCTCATGAGGCATGAACCCAGTGCAACAGCAATGACGAGCGACGGCGAACGCCCGCGGGGCGCAAGCCGGCAAACACCATGACGACTTCTCTTTTCTTTCTGATGTGGGGCCTGGCCACGGCTCTGGCATTGCCGTTGCTGGCGCCATTGCGCGCCCGCGACGTGGGCGGCGTCGCCGCGTTCACGGCGGGCAACGCGCTGGCCGTGCTGTCGCTGCTGGCCTATGCGGCCTCGCCCATCCTGCCGTCCGCCGTCTATGTGATGGTCTCGAACGCCGCCTGGGTCTGCGCGGTCAGCCTGGTCTACGTCGGCGTGCGGCAGTTCTTCGGCCTGCGTCCGCTGGCGCGGCGCACGGCGGCGCTGGGCGCGCTCAGTATCGCTGCGTTCGCGCTGCTGCTGTACGTGGCGGATGACCTGCGGGCGCGCATGCTGCTGTTTTCCGCCTACACCTTCGTGGCCATGATGGCGACGGGCATGGTGTTCTTCCGCCAGCGCAAGCGGCTGCACACGCGCGGCGTGATGCTGTACATGATGCTGGCAAGCTTCGGCCTGGCCGCGCTGCATGCCCTGCGCCTGGCGGTCTACAGCGTGGGCGGACAAGAACCCTCGTCGCTGCTCGAGCCCAGTCCCTGGGGCCTGTTCTTCATTGTCTGCGGGACGGTGACCGTGCCCGGGCTGTTCCTGGCGCTGCTGCTCCTGATCCAGACCAGCCTGTCCGAACAGATGGAAGCTGCGCTGACCTTCGACGGCCTTACAGGCGCCTATTCGCGCCGCAGCATCCTGGACGAGCTGGAGCGCGAGTTGCAGCGCTGCCAGCGCGCCGGCGGCAAGCTGGCGGTGTTGGTGCTGGACATCGACCATTTCAAGTCCATCAACGACCGTTACGGCCATGCCGCGGGCGACGCGGCGCTGCGCCATTTTTCAAAGGTGGTGCAGCGGGCGGTGCGCGTCAGCGACCGCTTCGGCCGGTTGGGCGGCGAGGAATTCGTGCTGCTGATGTACGACTGCGATCCGGCCCGCGCGCTGGTGCAGGCGCAGCGCGTCTGCGACGCCCTGCGCGACACGCCCTTCCACCTGCAAGGGCGCGAAGTACGGATGACCACCAGCGGCGGCCTGGCTTCGTATCAGTCGGGAGACGGCGCGGACGGCATCCTGGCGCGCGCCGACGATGCGCTGTACCGCGCCAAGGAACATGGGCGCGACCGCGTCGAGATGGCCTGGATCGGCCGTCCCGCGGGCCGCGCGCAGGAGCGCGGCCCGGCGGTGGTGGAGGAGGAGGTCAGGGCTTGAGATGTTCCGTCAGGAACTTCTCCATGGCTTCGTAGAACTCGAATTTGTTCTCGTCGTTATGGAAGCCGTGGCCTTCGTTGTCCTTGACCATGTACTCGACCTCGACGCCGCGGGCGCGCAGCGCCTTGACCATCTGGTCGCTTTCGTCCTTGTTCACGCGCGGATCCTTGGCGCCCTGCGCCACGAACAGCGGCGTCTTGATCCTGTCCGCGTGCAGCGCGGGCGAGGTGGCGGCCAGGCGTTCGCGGTCGCGTTCGGGGTCGCCCACCATGTCCTGCATCTTGTCCAGCATGGGCTTCCAGTATGGCGGAATGGACTTCATGAACGTGAACAGGTTGGACACCCCCACGTAGTCCACCGCGGCGGCATACAGGTCGGGCGTGAACGCCACGCCGGCCAGCGTGGCGTAGCCGCCATAGCTGGCTCCGTAGATGCCGATGCGCTTGGGATCGGCGATGCCTTGCCCGATAAGCCACTGCACGCCATCGGTGATGTCGTCCTGCATCTTCAGGCCCCATTGGCCGAAGCTGGCTTCCCAGAAGGCGCGGCCATAGCCGGTCGATCCGCGGAAGTTCATCTGCAGCACGCAGAAGCCGCGGTTGGCCAGGAACTGGACTTCAGGGTTGTAGCCCCAGCCGTCGCGCGCCCACGGGCCGCCGTGAGGATTCACGATGCAAGGCAGGTTCCTGGGATCGCGGCCGGCGGGCAGCGTCAGGTAGCCGTGGACCGTCAGGCCGTCGCGGGTCTGGTAGCTGATGGGCTGCACGCGCGACATGTCCGCCTCGGGAATGGCGGGATTGATGTCGGCCAGCTTGGTCAGCGTATCGGCGGCGGCGTCGTAGATGTAGCGCGAGCCGGGCGTGCGGTCGTTGTAGGCGGCGACGATGAACTTGTCTTCGTCGCGGTTGGATCCCTGGATGGCGAAGTCGTAGCCAGTGAGCTTGGCCGACAGTTTCTTGAAGAGCGTCTCGCTCTGCGCGTCGAAGAACTTGTATTGCGGCTTGTCGGTCTGGTAGGCGGCTACCGTCAGCACGCGGCGCTTGCGCGAGTAGCCGGCGGAATCCAGGTCGACGGTGTCGGGCGTGAAGATTTCTTCCTCGGCCTCGGGCTGGGCGGGGTCGATCACCACCAGCGACAGCTTGTCGCGCCCGCGGTTGGACAGGGCGTAGAACTTCTTGTCGTCGAAGGTGAAGAACGCCGGACTGACGCTGGTGCGGTAGTCGGTGGTGATGAGCGGACGGAATTCGGAAGATTCGTCGTCGCGGTAGAGCAGGGTGGTGTTCAGGCCGTCGCTGGCGACGGCGGCGCGCACCTTGCCGGCGTGGTCGGTCTGCCAGCCGACGATGTTGCCCGGGTTCTGCGCCACCAGCTCCGCGGCGCCCGTGTGGACGTTGACGCGGTAGACGTCGAAGACTTCCGGATTGCGCTGGTTGTGGCTGATGAGGACGTGGTCGGGATCGTCTTCCAGATCGTCCTCGATGCCGGCGCGCACGCCTTCATACGGCGTCAGGTCGGTGATCTTGCCGGTCTTGGCGTTGACGGCCAGCACGTGGAAGTTCTCGTCGCCGCCGAAATCCTTCTGGTAGAGCACCACGTCGGCGCCTTTCCAGAAGAAGTTGCTGATGTCGCGCGCGGTCTCGCTGGTCAGTTGCCGCGGGTCGCCGACAGGCGTGCTGCCTTGCAGCGGCTGCACGTAGATGTTCATGCGGGCGGGATTGCCGTCCACGCTGGTGGGCTGCATGAAGCCCAATGTGCGGCCGTCGTCGGCCAGGCGGAAGAAGCCCCGTTCGGGGTTGCGGAAGAAATCCTTGAGGGGATAGACGCGCGGCGGTTGCGCGGCGCTGGCGCCCAGCGAGACGCCGATGATGCTGGCGGCCAGGACGGTGCGCTTGAGGAATGAGAACAAGGGGGACCTCCGAAGTTGCCGCGGCGGGCGCTTGAGGCCGGCCGCCGGGTGGTCCGCCGATAATGCCATAGCGGCGCGGGCGGTGTCGAACCGCCCGCGGACGCTGCCGGGCCTGCGCCGGCCTTATTGCGGCTCCAGCCCCGTGGCCTTGACGATGGCGCCGTACTTGGCCATTTCGGCGCCGATGAAGGTTTTGAATTCCTGGGGCGGCTTGTAGGAAATGGCCAGCCCCTGGCCCTGCAGTTTTTCCTTCACGTCGGCGGCCTGCAGCGCCTGGGCCGTGTCCTTGGAAATGCGTTCCACCAGGGCCGGCGGCATGCCGGCGGGGCCGAACAGGCCAAACCAGTTGGAAATGTCGAAGTCGTCCAGGCCGACCTCCTTGGCCGTCGGGGTCGAAGGCAGGATGTCCTGACGCTGGGGACCGGCGATGAACAGCGGGTGCAGCTTGCCGGCGCCGATCTGGCCGATGATGGCTGGCGCCGTGGCGAAGAAGATATCGATCTGGCCGCCCACCAGATCGGCCACGGCCAGCGCCGTGCCGCGGTAGGGCACGTGGGTCAGGTTCATGCCGGAGCGCACCCGCAGCAGTTCGCCGGCCAGATGCTGCTGGCCGCCCATGCCCGGCGAACCGTACACCAGCGGAGCCTTTGCGCCTTGTTGCTTGAGATCGGCGTAGGTGGTGGCGGGCAGCTTGGGACCGCTGACCAGCACCAGCGGCGCATCCGCCACCAGGGCGATGGGCTGCAGGTCCTTCAACGGGTCGTAGCGCATCTGCTTGTAGACCAGCTTGTTGATGGAGACCTCGGGCGTGTAGGCCAGCAGCAGGGTGTAGCCGTCGGGTGTGGCGCGCGCGACCTGTTCGGCGCCTATCATGCCGCTGGCGCCGGACTTGTTCTCCACGATGACTTGTTGGCCCCAACTGGTGCTGAGCTTTGCCGCGAGGATGCGGGCGATCACGTCGGTGGCGCCGCCGGGCGTGTAGGCAACGATCAGGCGCACCGGCTTGTCGGGATAGGGCTGCGCCTGCGCATACATGGGAAGGCAGGCGGCGGCCAGCAGTCCCGCGAGTTTGATTGCGTATCGAAACATGGGGTGGCTCCTGTGCGGGGAATGAGGGTTCAACTGCGCTGGATCAACAGCACGGCCTGGCCGGGCAGATGCAGGCGCGCGTACTCGGCCCAATCGTCCCCGGTCTGCAGCGCGCGCTGGGCCGTCAGGTCGACGACGCGCTTGAACGCGCCGGCCTCGATCTGACGCTTGAGGGCCGGTCCGGGGCCGTAGGCCAGTTCATAGGTCTGCTCGCCGCAGCGGTAGCGGCACAGGCGCAGACCGGCTTCGCCGTCGATGCGTTCGACCGATCCGGCGCCTGTGGCCTGGCCTGCAAAGACCGCGTTCAGCGCGGCCAGCGCCAGTCCGGCGGGGCGCGGATCGTAGCGGCGGTCGATCAGGCCGTTGCGCGGAAAGTAGCCGCGATCCACGTCCATGAAGGTGTCGAAGGAATAGCTCACCGCGTCCGTGGTCCGGGCCGCCAGGAAGGCTTCGGCCACCAGCGCGGCGATGGCGGTGTCGTCGGTGTTGGCCGCCGCCAGGCGGTCGGCCAGCTTGACGCCCACGTTCACCGTCGCGCCCCAGTCGCGCGCCCGCGCAGCCAGTTGCTGGTGCGTGGCGATCAGGTCGGCGCCCCAGTCCAGGCGCACGGTGAAACCGTCCAGGTTCTTCTGCGCGAAGTGCGGCAGCAGCGCGGATTGCGCCGCTTCGAGCTCGGACGCGCGCAGGCCGGTGTTGACGAAATGGCTGTAGTGCTTGCCGTCGAAGTGGGCATCGTCCGCGCCCGTGCGGATCTTGCAATAGACAAGGCGGGCGTCGGTGTGCGCGCGCAGGCGCTGCAAGGCTGCGCCCGTCTCTTCCAGCGCCTGGGCGTTCAGGTTGATCTCGATGGCGGCGATGGCCACGCCATGCTCGCGCGCCTGTTGCAGCAGCCTGGCGTCCGGCAGCCCCAGCGAGGTCAGCACGAAGCGGTGGCCGACGTCGGACATGAGGCGCGCACGGCGCAAGGTCTTGTCGTCGCGCAGGTCCTGCACAGGAATCTTGAGCGTGCGCAGCCCCATTTCCCACATGGACATCAGCGGGTAGTCGTTGCGCGCCAGCTTGCGGCCGAACTCCTGTACGCCGCCGGTGCAGGGAATTTCGACGATCTCGGCCCAGGGATGCCGCATCTCGACCGCGATGCCGTCGCAGGCGGCGGTCTTGGTATGGACGGTAGGCAGGGTGCGCGCCGCCGCCCGGCCCGGTTCGGCCTCGCCGCGCATGGCGCCGTGCGTGCGGATCAGCTTGGCGACATGCCCCTGCTCATGCACGTCGACGATGAAATAGCCGAATTTTTCCACGTCGCCGCGGCCGAATTCGTCCGCCGGCGGCACCCGGTAGAACTCGGAAAAGTCATGCCGCAGGAAGGCGGTCGACGGCAGCATGTAGACCTCCGCGACGCCGATGACGTCGTACCAGAAATTGTGGACGTGGCCGGCGAACACGCCTTCGACGCGCGGATCGGCCAGGCGCGACAGCAGCCAGCCGCGGCCGGGCTCGTCGATGTTGTCGTAGGACCCGCGTTCGTTGGCGTCATGCAGATAGGGCGGGTAATGCAGCGACACGAAGACGCGGCCGCTGGCGCCTGCCAATTGCTCGTCGATCCAGGCGCGCTGCGCGTCATCCGCCGCCAGTCCGGAGTTGAACAGCAGCGCGTTCAGGAACAGGAAGCGCACGCCGCCATGGTCCACCGCGTAATAGTCCGGCCCGAACACCTGGCGGTACTTGTCCAGGTAGTCGTCGCAGACGATGTCGGCGGGCATCCAGTCGATGCGCTTGTCGCCGACGTCGTGGTTGCCGGGCACCAGGTGCAGCGGCATGTCGATCTGGCCGGCGATGGCCTTGAAGCGGTCGGCCGCCACCTCGAACGAAGGCATGCTGGGCACCGGGTGGACGATGTCTCCCAGGTGGATGGTGAAGGCGGGCGCGGGGTCCAGGTTGGCGATGTCGGCGAAGACGTGCCGCGCCCGGGCATTGGCGCGGGCATTGGTGGCGAAGGGCGACGCGCAGGTGTCTTCGGATTCATTGACGTGGGTGTCGGCCACCACGGCAAAGCTGAACAGGCGGGCGCCCAGCGGCTGGCGGGAAAAGCGGGAATTCGTCATCAACTACCCTTTCAATTTCAATAAATGGAATTCAAGTGTTTATAGTGAACGGGATGTTTGTATTTCGGCAGGCGATATACTGTCAATGCTCCGAATCCCTAGGCCGCCATGCACTCGAAAACGCCGCTCAACTACGAACTCGAATCCCGCGCCTCGCTGGAAGCGCACCCGCGCTTTGCCTCCACGCTTTCCAACGGGCTGGACGTGCTCAAGTGCTTTTCGGCGGCCGAGCCGCAGCTGGGCAACAAGGAAATCGCCGAAATGCTCGGCCTGACGCGCCCGACGGTGTCCAGGCTGACGTTCACGCTGGTGGGGCTGGGCTATCTGCGGCGTGACGAACGCACCGGCAAATATTCGCTGGGTCCGGCGGTGCTGACGCTGGGCTATCCCTTGCTGGTGCACCTGACGCTGCGGCAACTGGCGGCGCACGACATGATCGAACTGGCGCGCTATGCCAAGGGGCCGGTGTCCATGGCCATCCGCGACCGCCTGCAGGTGGTCTACGTGGAAACGGTGCACGACGGCGCGTCCAATGCCTCGCGCCCGGACATCGGGTCGGCCCGCCCCTTGCTGCGCACCGCCACCGGGCGCGCGCTGCTGTATGCGCAGACGCCGGACGAGCGTGAGCTCATCTGCGCCCGGCTGGCCGAGGAGTTCCCGGAGGACTGGGAACGCTTCGGCCCATCGCTGCAACCCGCGTTCGATGCCATCGCCGAGCACGGCTTCTGCGTGGTCAGCAAGGACTGGCGGGCCGAGCTTTGCGGCATCGCCACGCCGATGCGCTATCGCTCCAATGACTTGCCGCTGGCCTTCAACGTGACGATCCCGGCTGACAACCTGGACGAAAAGCACGTGTACGAGACCCTGGGGCCGCGCCTGCGGACCCTGGTGAAGAACCTGGAGTACCGCATCGGGATCATGTGAACGCGGCTGCGCTTATCGCGCGCAGCCGATATGCGGGATAATCGCGGGCACTGATCTGGAGATACACATGTACTGGAAACTGGTCGCGGCTTCGGCGCTGGCCCTGGGCCTGGCGGGCTGCTCGATGGGCATTTCGCCCGGCACGTCGCCGCACAGCGAATTCAAGGCCCCGGTGGCCTTCAAGGACGCCTACGACGCGGCGATCCGGCAGGCCAATGCGTGCCTGCGCAGCACCGACAACGCCTATCGCGTGGTGGACACCATGAACGAAAGCGCGCAGTCCGGCGTGGTGCAGGTGCTGGCGCCCTATAGCGACAATGAGATGACGCGGGTCGAATTGAAGGCGGCCGGCCCCAAGACCACCGATGTGCGCATCGCGGTGTGGGGCAAGGGCACCTGGGACGCGGCCGCCATGCGCGCGATGCAGGACGCCGTCTATTACAGCCTGGTGTCGTGCAGCAGCTATATGCCGCTGGATCCGCGCCCGCCGGTCAAGCCTTCGCGCGACCTGCCCAACTGATGCGCGGGCGCTGGCGGCTTGCCGCCGCCGGCGCGCTCAGTCCCCGCCCGGGCGGCGGCGGATGATCTTGAAGGTGGCGGTGGCGCGCGCCACCAGCTCGCCGTCGGCGCGCCGGACCTCGCCTTCGCAGAAGGCGATCGACGCCCCTTTGCGCAGGCAGCGCGCCTCGATCACCAGGTCGCCCGTGCCGGGCGACAGGAACGAGGTGTTCATGTCGATGGTGGCCATGCCTTCCGTGCCGTCGGCCGAGCCGCGGGCGGCGGCGCTGAGCGTGAAGTCCAGCACGCTCATCAGCGTGCCTCCATGCACGTCGCCGCGGCTGTTGGTCAGGTCGGCGCGCCAGGGCAGCGAGGTACGGGCATAGGCCGGCGCGATGCTCTCGGGCACCAGGCCGATGAAATGCATGAAGGGGATGGTCAGGCCGAAGTAGTCGGTTTGAGGCGTGGAGGCTGCAGTCATGGACCGTTGCGGGCAGGAATGGAAAGTCGGTTGTCGGCGGTCATAATATATGTTTTGCCACGGGGTTTCAGGCGATGAACGGCTCATGGGGGGATCACCACCATGATTGAATTACGGAAGATCGTGCACGTGGACATGGACGCGTTCTATGCCTCCGTGGAACAGCGCGACAACCCCGAACTGCGCGGCAAGCCCGTGGTCGTGGCCTGGACCGGACCGCGCTCGGTGGTGTGCGCCGCGTCCTACGAGGCGCGGCGGTTCGGCATCCATTCGGCCATGTCCGCCGCCCGCGCGGAGCGCCTGTGTCCCCATGCGATCTACGTGCCGCCGGATTTCAACCGCTACCGCGAGGTCTCGCGCCAGGTCAGGCAGATCTTTGCCCGCCATACCGACATGATCGAACCCTTGTCGCTGGACGAGGCCTACCTCGACGTTACCGTCAACAAGCTGGGTCTGCCCTCGGCCACCGAGGTCGCGCAAGTCATCCGGCAGCAGATCCGCGAGGAAACCGGGCTGACGGCCTCGGCGGGAGTCGCGCCCAATAAATTCCTGGCCAAGATCGCGTCCGACTGGAACAAGCCGGACGGCCTGTTCGTGGTCCGGCCCGCCAAGGTGCTGGCCTTTCTGGAGCCCTTGCCGGTGCGCAAGGTGCCGGGCGTGGGCAAGGTGACGCAGGCGCGCCTGGAGCAACTGGGCATCCATACCGTGGGAGACCTGGCCACGCACAGCGCCCAGGAGCTGGAGCATTACTTCGGCCGCTATGGCCGGCGCCTGTACGAATTGGCGCGCGGCATCGACGAGCGCGAGGTGCAGACGGATCAGCCTTTGCAGCAGGTATCGTCGGAGACGACGTTCTCGCAGGATATCCGCCTGGACGCGGTGGGCGAGGCCATCGACCGCATGGCGGAACGGGTGTGGGACCAGGCGTTGAAGAAGGGCGCCCTGGGCCGTACCGTGGTGCTCAAGTTGAAGACGGACCGTTTCCGCATCCTGACGCGCAGCCAGACCAGCCTGAACCCGCCCGGATCGGCGGTGGAGCTGGCCGCCGTCGCCAGGCTGCTGTGCGAGCGCGTGGACTTGCCGCCGGAAACGCTGTACCGGCTGGCGGGGGTGGGGATGAGCAATTTCGCCGACCCGCAGGAGCAGTCGCGCCAGCCCGATCTGTTCGGGGGCGCGTTCTGAGCCGAGCGGGGCGGCTGGCTACCGTGTCTGGCTGGAAGCCGAACGGCAGCCAGGCATGTGCGGACTCAGGCCAGGCGGGCCTTCACTTGCTGTGACAGCGCCGTCATGTCGGCGCGGCCGGCCAGGGCCTGCTTCAGCAGCGCCATGACCTTGCCCATGGCGGGCGCGCCGGTCACGCCCTGCGCGGCCACTTCCGCCAGCGCGGCGTCGATGGCGGCCGAGACTTCCTCGGGCGTGGCGGCTTGCGGCAGGAATTCCTGCAGCACGAGCAGTTCGGCCTTTTCCTGTTCGGCGGTTTCGGTGCGGCCGGCCTGTTCGAACGCGGCGATGGACTCGCGGCGCTGTTTGACCTGCTTTTCGATGATGGCCGTGATCTCGGCGTCGTTCAGGTCGCGGCGTTCGTCCACTTCCTTCTGCTTGACGGCAGCCAGCAGGAAGCGCAGCGTGGTCAGGCGTTCGGCGGCCTTGGCGCGCATCGCGTCCTTGACGGCATCGGAGAGGCGGGTCTTGAGCGTAGCAGTGCTCATGGGTAAACCTTTGTGGTGTTGCGACAAACAAGCAGTTTAAACCGGCGGCCGGCGTTTCCCGGCGGCCGGCGATTTCCGGCGGCGGGCGATTTCCCGCGGCGGGCGTGTTCCCGCGGGCGCCGGTTCACCTTGCTTACTTTACCTTGGCCAGGTCGCCACGCAGGGCGACGCCGGCCACCATCGCGCCGGCATGGCATTCGTAGTCGGTCTTGCTGCTGTATTCGTTCTTGCGGTAGTAGCTGATGATATTGGTCACCGCGTTCGCACCGGCCTTCTTGGCCGCTTCGTGAAGGGCGATGATGGCGGATTGGGCCACCCACAGGCAGGCGTCCTCGTCCTTCTTGGCGAAGGCGTTGGTCTTGCGGTTGGTGACGACGCCGGATTCCAGCACCGTGCCCTTGGGGCCGGTGCCGGCAAGGTAGAACTTGACGCTGCCGTCGATCTTGCCGGCGGCCTGGGCGGCTTCGACTGCGGCCTGCATGGGCAGATGGACAGTACGATCCGCAGCCAGGGCTTGCGCCGAGCATGCGAGCGACAAAAGCAGGGCGGCGGACAGCTTGTAAGAAACGTTCATGACAGGCATTCCATTCGTGAGAGGGAAAAACGCGGATATTGCGAACTTCAGCGCCAGCGGCGGAAGATCAACGAGGTGTTGATGCCGCCAAAGGCGAAGTTGTTGTTCATGACATATTCGTTGCTCATGTTGCGGCCCTCGGTCAGGTAGTCGAGTTCGCCGCAGCGCGGGTCGACGTTGCGCAGATTGAGCGTGGGCGCATACCAGTCGCGGTTGAGCATTTCAATGCTGAACCACGACTCCAGCACGCCGCAGGCGCCCAGGGTGTGGCCCAGGTAGCTCTTTTGCGAGCTGATGGGCATGCGGCTGCCGAACAGGCCGTGCGTGGCCTGCGTTTCGGCGATGTCGCCCTGTTCCGTGGCGGTGCCGTGGCCGTTGACGTAGCCGATGGCTTGCGGCGGCAGGCCCGCGTCGGCCAGCGCCATTTCCATGGCGATGCGCATGGTGCCGGCCTCGGGGCGGGTGATGTGCGTGCCGTCCGAATTGCTGCCGAAGCCGACGATTTCCGCGTGGATGCGCGCGCCGCGCGCCAGTGCGTGGTCCAGCGATTCCAGCACCAGCATGCCGCCGCCTTCGCCGATCACCAGGCCGTCGCGGTCGCGGTCGTAGGGGCGGGGCGTGAGTTCGGGCGTGTCGTTTTTCTGGCTGGTCGCGTAGAGCGCGTCGAACACCAGGGCTTCGCTGGCGCAGAGCTCTTCCGCGCCGCCCGCCAGCATCAGCTCCTGGCGGCCGTAGCGGATGGCTTCGTAGGCGTAGCCTATGCCCTGGCTGCCCGAGGTGCAGGCGCTGGAGGTCGGGATGATGCGGCCCTTCAGCTCGAAGAAGATGCCGACGTTGGCCGCGGTGGTGTGGGGCATCATGCGGACGTAGGAATTGGCGTTCAGGTCGTCCGTGACGCCGTTGAGCAGCATGTTGCCGAAGGCGCGGATTTCCGCCGTGCTGCCCACCGAGGAGCCGCAGGCCACGCCCATGCGCCCGTCGGCGATGCATGGGTCGCCCAGCAGCGCCGCGTCGTCCAGCGCCAGTTCCGCGGCGCGCACCGCCAGCTGGGAAACCCGTCCCATGCTGCGCAACTGCTTGCGGGTCCAGTGCGCGGGCGTCTGGAAGCCTTCGATGGGGCCGGCCAGGCGCGTGTTCAGTTCGGCGTAGCGCGACCAGTCGGGCATGACGCGGATCGCGCTGCGCCCCGCCTGGAGCGCCTGCTGCACGCTGGACCAGTCGTTGCCGAGCGCGCTGATGCCGCCCATGCCGGTGATGACGACGCGTTTCATCAGCACAGCCCTCCGTTGACGGCGATGACCTGGCGCGTGATGTAGGCGGCGCCGGGAGACATCAGGAATACGACGGCGGCGGCCACTTCCTCGGGCCGCCCCATGCGTTGCGCGGGCACGGCCTTCAGGATTTCCTCGACCGGCACGTGCTCGTCGATCATGTCGGTGTCGATCAGGCCCGGCGCCACGCAGTTGACGGTGATCTGGCGCTTGGCCAGTTCCACGGCCAGAGCTTTCGCGGCGCCGATGAGGCCGGCCTTGGAGGCGCTGTAGTTCACCTGGCCGCGGTTGCCGATCAGGCCGGACACGGACGCCATGCAGACCACGCGGCCAGGCGCGCGGCGGCGGATCATGGGCATGGCGAGCGGACTGAGCACGTTGTAGAAGCTGTCGAGATTGGTGCGCAGCACCTGGTCCCAATCGTCGCCTGTCAAAGCGGGAAACGCGCCGTCGCGGGTCAGGCCGGCGTTGAGGACCACGCCGTAATAGGCGCCGTGCGCGTCGATGTCGGCCTGCAGGGCGGCGGCGCATTGCTGGCGGTCCGCCACATCGAATTGCAGCACGCGCGCCTGGCGTCCGCGCGCCTGGACTTCGGCCTGCACGGCTTGCGCCTGATCGAGCCGCTGGCGGCAGTGCAGCACCAGGTCGTGGCCGGCGTCGGCCAGGGCCAGCGCGATGGCGCGGCCGATGCCGCGGCTCGAGCCGGTTACGAGTATCGGGGCGGTGCTCATTCGGGTGATTCTTCCTGGATAAAAGCGGCGGGGTCCTTGGGCTGATAGACGTTCAGCCTGGCCTCGGCCAGCAGGCGCGCGTTGTCGCGCAGTTCGCATTCGAAGACGCTCATGCCGCTGGCGTCGATCAGCCCGCGGCGCGCATGTATGGTCAGGCGGGCGCCGGCGGGCAGCGCGTCCGCGTGGCTTTCGTAGCGCCGGGTGCCGAGCAGAAAGCCCAGTTTGACGGGTTCGCCTGCCTGGCGCGCCTGACAGCCGGCCCAGGCGCCCACGGCCTGCGCCATCAGCTCCATGCCCAGCCATGGCGGCAATGAGCCGTCGGGCAGCGAGTAGGGGCCGGGCCTGACCACGGCGCGCGCGGTCAGGCTGTCGGCGTCGTGGCTGCAGACCTCGTCGATCAGGATCATGTCGCCGGCGTGCGGCAGCAGGCTGGATACCGGCCAGGTCGTCATGCTTGGGCTCCCAGGATCAGGCTGGCGTTGTTGCCGCCGAAGGCGAAGGAATTGCTCATGGCCAGGCGCGGCCGGCCTTGCGCGTAGCGGTGCTGCGCGGTGCTGAAATCCAGCGCCGGCAGGGCTGGATCGGGCTGCCCGTCCCAGACGTGGGGCATCAGCCGTCCTTCGGCATTGCCGGCCGACAGCGTGGCCCAGGCCAGCGCCGCTTCCAGCGCGCCCGCCGCGCCCAGCGCGTGGCCGGTAAGCGCCTTGGTCGAGGCGCAGGGCACGCCCTGCGGAAAGACGGCGTGCATGGCCTGGCTTTCCATGGCGTCGTTGTGGAGGGTGCCGGTGCCGTGCAGATTGACCCAGCCTATGCTGGCCGCGTCCACGCCGGCGGATTGCAGCGCGGCCTGCATGGCTGCCCGCGCGCCGGCGCCGCTGGGTTCGGGCGCGGACATGTGCCAGGCGTCGGAGCTGGCGCCGCCGCCCAGCAGCGCCACGGAGCGCTCCCCTGCGGGCTCGCGTTCCATCAGGAACAGCACGCCGGCTTCGCCGATGTTGATGCCGCGGCGGTTGGCAGAGAAGGGCAGGCACAGCATGTCGTCGATGGCTTCCAGCGTGGCGAAGCCGTTGATGGTCAGGCGGCACAGGGTGTCCGCGCCGCCGCAGACCACGGCGTCGCACAGGCCCGAGGCGAGCAGGCGGCGCGCGGACAGCAGGGCGCGGGCGCTGGAGGTGCAGGCCGTGGACAGCGTGTAGGCGGGGCCGGTGGCGCCCAGCCAGTCCGCGAAAAAGGCGGCGGGGGACGACAGCGCCTGGCGGCGGTAGTCGTAGCCGTCCGGCCATGCGCCCTGCGCCGCCAGTTGGCGGAAGGCCGGCGCATTGTCGTTGACGCCGGAAGTGCTGGTGCCCAGCACGACGGCGACGCGGCTGGCGCCATGGCGGGCCACGGCGGCGCGCAGCTGCGGTTCGATCTGCAAAGCGGCGGCCAGCAGCAATTGGTTGTTGCGGCTGTGGTGATGGGCGGGCAGCGTGTCGGGGATGGGCGGCAGCGCGTCCGCATGGCCGCCCAGCGTCAGCGTGCGGCCATGGACCCAATCCGGCTGCGGGCGCATGCCCGAGGTGTCGCCGGCGAAGGCGGCGCGGGCTACCGCGTCGATGCCGGCACCCAGCGCGCACACCACGCCGGGCGTACCCAACCAGGTGTTCATTGCTGCTCCTTCAAGGGCGAGATCCGCCAGGTGACCTGGTCGGCAGTGGTGATGATGAACGTGCCGGTCTGCGCGGCCTGCGGCCAGCGCACGCTCCAGCGCGAACCGCCGCGGTCCAGCAGTTCGCGTTGCGCCGCGCCATCGTCCTCGCGGCTGGCGCGCCAGTTGCCGGCGCCGTAGGCCGCATCCAGTTCCGCTTCGGGCGTCCACGCAAACATCAGGGCGGCGAACAGATCGCGCGCCCCGGCATTGGGCCGCAGGAAGCCGTCGTTGCGCCATTGGCCGCGTTCCAGCATCTGGCGCGCCTGCGGCACGCCCATGGGATCGAACAGGGACCAGCGCAAGGCGGCGCCTTCGCGCTGCACCACCAGCAGCGCGTCCAGCGGCGGCTGGCCGGCGACGGCCTGCACCACATGCAGCTGCCGCGGCAGCGTGAAGTCCGCGTTGCGCGCCGGCAAGGGCGGCGCGCCCGCGCAGCCCGCCAGCAGGGCAAGCGCCAGCAGCGCGCCCAGGGTGCGTGCGGCGGACAGGAAGGAGGAGCGGGTGGCGGCCATGGTCGGAATCAGGCGGGCAGCGGCTGCGCTTCGGCGCCGCGGCAAAGTTCGCTCAGCATGCGCAGGCGGCGCTGCGGGTTGGCGACGAAGGGGTTGTTCCGGTCCCAGGCGTAGCCCGCCAGGATGGAGCTGATCATGCGCCGGATCTCGGGCTGCGCGTTCTCGTAGAAGACCACATCCTGGAATTCCCCGCTGTACCAGCCCTGGACATAGGCGCGGAAGGTCTCCACGCCCACCATCAGCGGATCGGCGAATTCGGCCTGCCAGTCGACCTGCGCACCGGTCAGTTGGCGGTGCAGCGCGTCGGCCGCCAGCTTGGACGAGCGCAGGGCGATGGTGACGCCCGAGGAAAACACGGGGTCCAGGAATTCCGCCGCGTTGCCCAGCAGCGCGTAGCCGGGGCCGTGCAGCTGCGTCACGCTGGCCGAATAGCCGCCGATGGTATTGGCGGGCGTGTCCCAGACGGCGTTCTTCAGGACGCGCCTGAGATTGGGCGCGGCGTCGGCCATCTCGCGCAGCGTGGCCATCAGGTCCTGGCCGGGGCCGCCGAAGAGGTTTTCGCCGCCCACGACGCCGAACGAGCAGCGGCCGTTGGAGAAGGGGATCAGCCAGTACCAGATGCCGCGTTCTTCCGGGTGCACGCTGATCAGGATCTTCTCGCGGTCGAAGCCGGGGTCGTCGATGCGGTCCTCGATATGGGTGAAGATGGCCTTGCGCGGCGGCATCGACGACGGGCGCTCCAGGTCCAGCAGGCGCGCCAGCACGCGGCCGTAGCCGCTGGCATCGAGCACGAACCGGCTCTGCACCTGGTAGGACGCGCCATCGGCGCCGCGCACATCCAGCAAGGGGGCGTCGCCGTCGAAATCGGCCGCCGTCACTTCCTGCAGGTAGCGCACTTCCACGCCCTGGCGGGCGGCATCGTCCGCCAGCACTTTGTCGAAGTGCGCGCGCTGCACCTGGAACGTGGTGCCGGGGCCGGGGCTGAACTTGTCGCGGAAATCGAAGTGGGTATAGCGCTCGCCGCAGGCAAACGCCGCGCCGTTCTTCACCTGGAAGCCGGCGGCCTGCACCGCCGGCAGCATGCCCGCTTCTTCCACGAATTCCAGGCAATGGGCGAGCAGGCTTTCGCCGATGGAAAAACGCGGAAACTGCTGGCGTTCCAGCATCAGGACGTCATGTCCTTGGCGCTTCAACAGGGCGGCGGCGACCGCGCCTGCCGGCCCCGCTCCTATGACTACGACTTCGCGATGTTCCATGCCGGGTATTTCCTTTTAGTTATTGAAAGCAGGATGCGGCGCGGCGGCGCGCGGCGGATTGATCCATGGCGCCCACAGCAGCGAGAAGGCCACGCCCAGCGCGACCGCCAGCCCGAAGTTGGCGATGGCGGGCGTCTGGCTGACGGCGAGCAGGCCGAAGGACAGCAGCGTGGTGGCGGCGCCCAGCAGGATGCCGACCAGGCTGGCGGCCGCGCCCGCGACCCGCTCGTACATGAAGATGGCGTAATCCACGCCGATGGCCGACACCAGCAGCAAACCGAACAGGCTGAACAGGGTGAGCGGCTGGCCCAGATAGCCCAGCGCGGCCAGGCTGCATGCGGTGGCCGCGAGCGGCACGGCCAGGATGCGCCAGGCGGCGGCCCGGCCCAGAGTCAGCAGCAGCAACAGCGCCGCGACCCCATAGGACAGCAGCTTGAGCTCGGCGGCTTCGATGCGCGTGGC
This sequence comes from Achromobacter aegrifaciens, assembly GCF_902859965.1. Taxonomy (NCBI): domain Bacteria; kingdom Pseudomonadati; phylum Pseudomonadota; class Betaproteobacteria; order Burkholderiales; family Alcaligenaceae; genus Achromobacter; species Achromobacter aegrifaciens. The sequence goes on along the minus strand of NZ_CADIKO010000005.1, from coordinate 52,196 downwards.
CGCGAACATGCGATTCAGTTCGCCGCTGCGGTCCACCAGCGTGACGTCCGGGGCAACCCGGGCGATGGCCTCGAGCGCGGACGCGTCGCGCAGGCCCAGCAAGGTCACCATGCCTGCGGCCTGTCCTTCACGCACGCCCAGCCACAGCGGCCGCCAGCGTTCGGCCAGCGGGCCTTGCAGCGCGTCTTCGATGGCCTGCGGCGGCAGCGCGGCCATGGATTGCAGTTCCAGGCGCAAGGCGGCGTAGGGGATGCCGATGTCGGTAAGCGGCTTCCAGGCGTCGGGCTGCCCGGCCAGGCTGGCCAGCGTCGCGCCCAGCGCCTTCTGGTCGGCGGCCGGCGAGACCAGCTGGCTCAAGGCGTTGTAGGCGGCGAGATCGCCGCGCGCGACCAGCGCATCCAGCGCCTGCGACACCCGCGCCTGCCTGCGCAGCAGCTCGTCGGCGTCGGGCGCGCGCACCAGGAAGAACTGGCTGGTCGGCATGAAGCCGGTGATTTCGCCGATCTGCCGGGCCTGCTGCAGCAAGGGCGCGGGCAGGCTCAGCCATTGCCGCAGATCGTCCTGGATGCTCAGCCGGCTGATGCCGCCGGCAGTGGCGGCGATAAGGGCCAGGGCGCCCAGCCACAGCGCGGCGCGGCGTCCGGCCAGGCGCTGACGCGCGTGCAGCGCGGCCTCGGCAAAACGCAGCAGCGGCTGCCAGGGGCGGGGCCGCCAGCCGTCCATCCAGGCCGGCAACTGGCACACGGTGCAGGCGTAGGCGCCCAGCAGGCCGGCGGCCGAGAACACCGCGGTCTGCGTCAGCGCGGGGAATGGGGTGAACGCCAGCGCGACGTAGCCGACCAGGCTGGCTGCCAGGCTGATGGTCAGCCCGGGCAGGACGCGCCGCAGCGCGGGCCAGGCCTGCCAGTCGGCCATGCCATAGCTCTTGCCGAGCCAATGCATGGGGAAATCCACCGCTACGCCGATCAGGCTCGCGCCGATCACCAGGGTCAGGACGTGGATGGAGCCGAACACTGCCACGCAGGCCACCGCGCCGGTCAGCAGCCCGACGGCGACCGGCACGAAAGCCAGCAGCGCGCGCACGCGCCGCAGCGCCAGCAGCAGGACCAGCACGATGCCGATGGTGGCGCCGGTACCGATCCAGCTGCTTTCGGCAACCGCTTGCGCCCGGCCCGCGGCGGCGTACAGGGGGCCGCCGGCCACCAGCAGCTCGGCGCCGGCCGCGCCGAGCGCCGCGCGGTCCTGTTCGAGCTGCGCGGCGATTTGTTGGGGCGCGGCCGCGTCGAACGCATCGCCGCGGGTTTCTGCGCGCACCAGCATCCAGCGTCTGCCAGCATGTTCGGCCTGCAGGGTGCCCGTGCCCATGTCGTACTGCACCGCGCCGCCTGGGCGCAGCGCCTGTTCGGCGCGGCGCGTCAGGCCCAGCCAGTCCTGGTCCGCCGGCACCAGGCCCGAAGATGAAAATGGATCGGACAGCTCGCGTGCGCGGCGCTGGGCGTAGGCTGCGGGATCGGTCTCGAGCTGATGCCGGTCGGCCGCCGGCAGCATGGCCAGCCGGCCCGCCAGCAGTTGCGCGCGCAGCGCGGGCACGTCGATTTGCAGTTCCACCTGCACGGAAGAAAACAGGCCGCTGTCGGTCCAGCGCTGCGCAAGCAGGCGCGCGGGGGCCGCGGCATCCGCGCCGGCGTTTGCGCTTTGAGTCGCGACCAGCACGATGAGCTGGCGCGACAGGGGCTCCTGGATGCGGGCCTCGGCCAATTGGCGCGTGGCGTCGGCGCCGGCCTGGGGCACCAGCTCCATCAGGTTGGCCGACACCGGCCAGCCGTGGCGGCTTTGCCAGGCGCCGGCGCAGAGAATCAGCAGCAGCCCCAGCTTGAACAGCCGCGGCAGCCAGCGCTCAATCGGCGAACGCACGTTGCTCCTCGGCGGTCAGGGCCTGGGCGGCCTGCGCATCCGTCATTTGCAGCACGCTGCGGTCGCCCTGCGTCTCGCGCAGTTCGATGCGGTCCACCAGCTTGCCCCCGTTGATCTGGATGTTGTCGAAGATCTGGCGCAGCAGGACCGAGCGCGGCGTCAGCAGCAGCTGCCAGGCATCGGCGTCGCCAGTGAGCGCCAGGTCGAAGTTTTCGCGCATCCCGGCGGTGTCGCCTGCCAGCACGGACAGGAACAGCCGGTTCTCGCGGCCGGCGCCGGAATGCTGCGGCAGAGCCTGCCATTTGCCGGCTTCGTCGCGCCGGGAGATGCCGCGGGCGTCGATGCGCAGGTCCTGCGCGATCGGCGTGCGCAGCAGCCACAGCAGGCCCTTGCCCGCCGCCAGCGTGAAATCGCCGCGGCTGGTCAGCGGCTGCGGCAGCGAGCGCAGGAACTTCTGCTGCACGAAATGGCCGCGCACCACCGGCGTGGCGTTCAGCTGTGTTTGCAGGTCGGCCAGGTCGAAGGCGCGGGCGCCCAGCGGCAGCAGGGCCAAGGCCAGCAGGGCGCACAGGCGGCGTATGAAAACCAGGCGGCGCGTCATGCGGGCGTCTCCATCGATTGCAGCTTGCGTTGCACGGCATCGACCAGCGCGGCGGGCGAGGTCAGCTGCATCTCGCGGGTCTGGATGCAGACCGCCACCTGTTCGGACGTGGCCCGCGTCAGGCGCTGGCCGCTGGCGGCGTCCAGGATCAGGTAGTTGATCTTCAGCCGGTGCTCCCATTCCACCAGTTCGGCGCGCACCTTCAGGCGCTGGCCGAATTGTGCGGGCTGCGCGTAGCGCAGATGCAGGTCGATCACCGGCCAGGCGTAGCCGCTGGCGCGCATGGCGTCGTAGTTGTGTCCCAGCAGGTCCAGCAGTTCGCAGCGGGCCTGTTCCAGATACTTGACGTAGTGTCCGTGCCAGACGACGTTTAGCGGATCCACGTCGAAGAAGGGCACACGGATTTCGACTTCAGCGCCAATGGCGCCCCGTTTACGCATCGTCTTTCCAGAAAGGGTAGAAGTTGAACCATTGCAGCGGCGCCAGGCGGCAGTGTGCGGCCAGACGGTCGGCGTAGCGCTGGGCCAGCTCGGCGATCCGGGCCTGGCGCGTGGCGCGCGTCCATTCGATGCCGTCCGACAGGCGTTCCATCGCGACGCGGTAGCGCGCGCCGTGGCGCGTGCAGAACAGCAGGTTGACCGGGCAGCGCAACAGGCCCGCCAGCAGCCAGGGCCCTTGCGGGAACAGCGCGCTGGCGCCCAGAAAGTCCACCGGCGTGCAACGGTCGCCCTGCAGCGGCACGCGGTCGCCGGCGATGGCGAGCCATTCGCCGCGGTCCAGGCGCTGCGCCAGGTCCAGCATGGCCGGAGCATCCAGTTCGCTGACCTGGATCATGCGCAGCCCGCCGCCGGCCTCGTGCAGCAGCCGGCTGAAGTGAACCGCGTGCTTGTCGTGGACCAGCACATTGAGTTTCAAGGTGCCGCTTTGCTCCGCCAGCGCGCGGCAGACCTCGATATTGCCCAGGTGCGAGCCCACCAGGATCTGGCCGCGGTTGCTGCCCATTTGCGCGTGCAGGCCGTCAGGGTCGGAGATGTCCAGATGGGCCATCGTGATCTTGCCCTGCCAGACGTCCAGCTTGTCCAGGATGGCGTTGGCGAACGCGAGGTACTGGCGGTAGACCGGCATGCGGCGCGGCAGCGGCTCGGCCAGCGTGCCGGATTGCGCCAGACGGCGCTGGTAGGCCGCGATCGAACGCCGGGCGCGGGCGCCGCTGACATAGAAATACAGCACGACCAGCCAGACCACGGGCGCGACCAAACGGCGGCCCAGGGTGCGCGCGGCCCAGGCGGTCAGGCGCATCAGCAGGGCGCTGCCGCGCTCGGGCTGATCGGCCCAATGCTGATCTGTGGCGCTCATGGACGCTGACCTCCGGCAAGCCGGCGCCACAGCAGCGCCGGCGAACGCGCCAGCATGCCGAAGAAGAGGCGCGCGTGCATGCGGCTGATCAGCAGGTTGTCGCGCAGGCCCTGGAAGTGGGAAATGCCGCCTTCCGGGTAGGCCACGCGCGTCGGCAGCCAGACCATCGCGACGCCGCGCCAGTGCAGGCGCACCAGGACGGCGATGTCGAAATCCATGCGCCGGCCCACGCGCGCGCCGTCGATCACGGGCAGCGCCGCGGCCAGCGGGTAGACGCGGAAACCGCACATGGCGTCGGGGATGTCGAGCGAAAGCGTATTGATCCAGACCCACACGCGCGTCAGCCAGCGGCCATAGAGACGGCTGCGTGGCACGTCGTCGCCATACAGCGGCGCGCCGCAGACGAGGGCTTCGGGGCGAGCACGGGAGGCCGCGGCGAAGGCCGCCGCGTCCGTCAGGGCGTGCTGACCGTCGGCGTCGACCTGCAAGGCATGGGTATAGCCCAGCGCCGCCGCCGCGCGCAGCCCGTCCTGCACCGCCGCGCCTTTGCCGCCGTTGACCGCGCGCCGCAGCAGATGCGTATGCGGTTGGGCGGCCAGCGCATCCAGCGCGGCGGCGCAAGACGGTTCGGAGCCGTCATCCACCAGCACGCAGGGCAAGCCTTGCGCCACAAGCTGCGCGTGCACCGCGGCGACCGTGGCGCCGTGGTTGTACACGGGAATGAGCGCGCAGAGCTTATGCGGGGCCATGGCCGCCTGCCTGCAGAATGCGGCCGGAAGAGCAGGGCGCGTCGTTGACCGTGTAGGCGAAATACAGCTTCTGCTTCGAGGCGTCCCATTTGAGCGCCAGCATGGCGGTATCGCCCGGACGCAGCAGGCGCTGGAATTTCAGGGCTTCCATGCCGGCGAAACGCAGCTCGGGATGGAGGTCGCGTTGTGCCAGCGACATGGCCCAGCCGATCTGGACAACCCCGGGCACAACGGGAGCAGTGGGGAAGTGGCCGCTGAAATGCGCCAGGTCGCAGGGGATTTCCAGCCGGTAGCGGCGTTCGTGATCCGCCAGGCGCGGCAGTTCCTGCGCCTCGGGCGCAAGCGGCCGGGGGCCCGCGGCCGCTTCGAACACGCCGCGCGGCAGCTTGCCCTGGGCGTTGGCAGGCAGTTGCGCGAAGAAGCGCCAGGTGCGCGGAATGGCCAGCGATTCGAAGCCTGGGGCCAGATGCGCGCGCAGCGCATCCACTAGCGCCTTGCGGCCCTGGTTGCGCAAGGCATGCAGGCCGCCGGCCGACAGGGCGACCAGCGCGGCAAGGCGCGTGGTCCCGGCCAGACCTCCCATGCGCGCTTCGGCGACGTAGGAATGGCGCGCCAGCGCCTGTTCCAGCATGGGCAGGGAAATGCGCTTTTCCTCGATCTTCACGATGCGGTCGAGGCGGCCGAGCAGCCGGAAACCGTTATGCGCAAGCTCCGCGCCGTCGGCGGTCTGCGCCTCGGCCGGATTGACCCATGGCGATTGCACGCGCAGCGCGCCTTCGGCGTTCAGGTCGACGGCCACGCCGGGCAGCGGCTGCCAGGGACTGTCGCCTTCGCGCCAGGCGACGGCGCCGGTTTCGGAGCTGCCGTAGATCTCGCTGGGGCGCAGTCCCAGGTGCTGTGCGATATGGTCGGATGCGTCGGCGGGCAATTCGCCGCCGGACGAGTGGATGCGGGTCAGGCGGCCGCGCAGCTGGTCCCAATCCAGCCGCTGTCCCAGGCGGCGCAGCAGCGCCGGGCTGGCGATCCAGGTGCAGGCCGGATGGCGCAGGCTGGCCTGCTGCAGTTCTTCCGGATAAAGGCGCTGCGGCCGGTCCAGCTGGCGCCCGGCGCACAGCGGCCACAGCACCCTGAAGGGCAGGCCGTACATGTGTTGCGCCGATACGCTGCCCAGCACGGGGCCGCGCGCATCCGGCCATTGCTGCTGCAGCGCGCGGACTTCGTCCATCAGTTGCCGCCAGTGCTTGGCGATATGTTTGGGCGTGCCGCTGGATCCCGAAGTGCACAGCACCAGCGTCAGCGCAGGGTCCAGTTCGGCGGGCGCGAGCGGTGCGTGGCCTTGCAGCTCGGCCAGCCGGCACAGCCGCTCGGCCGGCAGCGGCAGATCAGTGTCGCTCAGCCAGGCGTCCACCATGGCGTCGAGCGTGGCGCAGGTCTGCGCCTGGGCGTCGCCCGGCAGCACCGCGACCACGCCGGCGCGCCAGCATGCGAACAACGCGACGGCCATGCGGGCGGCGTCCTCGAACCAGATCGCGACGCGTTGCAGCTGCCTCGCTTGCAAGGCGCCCGCGGCCTGCAGGCTGGCGCGAGCAAACGCCTCGCGCGTCAGTGGCGGCTCGTCGGCGACCAGCGCATCGGCCAAGTCAGGCGGGGCGGGCAGCAGCAGCTGCGCGAGATCGGTCCAGGCCATGCGTTACGCCGCCTTGGCGGCGGCGGGGCGCAGCAGCCATTCGCCCGCCAGCAGCAGGCCCATCAGCACATAGCTCACGGCGCCGTTGTAGACGGTCCACCAGCTCCAGGGGCCCCAGGCCGCAAGGGCCGCCGCCACGCTGCCGTTCAGGGCGAAGAAGGCGCACCACACGCGGGTGACATTGCGGGTGTAGCGCACGCCTTCGGGCGGCAGATCAGGGTGGCGCAGCCGGGCCAGTTGCTCGATCACGGGGCGGCCGCGCCGCAGGCTGGCGCCGAAGATAGCCAGCATCATGCCGTTGACCAGCACGGGATACCAGCGCAGCCAGTCTTGCGAATTCGAAACGGCCAGGACCAGGCAGAAGGCCACCGCCACAGCGGGCAGCAGGCGCGCGCCCGGCCGGGCGGCATCCGCGGTCAGGCCGCGCGCCAGCCACAGCAGGGCCAGCGGCAGCGCCAGCCAGGCGGCGCTTACCCGTCCCAGCGCCGCATGGACGGCGAAGGGATAGGCGATGCCGGCCACGGCCAGGGCTGCCGCCACGCCGCGTTTCATGCGGCGGGGTCCTGTTTCTGGCACATGGCCTGCACCACGTCCTCGACCGTGCGCACGGTGCGGAAGTCGTTGGCGTCGAGCTTGCGGCCGGTCTGGCGGCGCACATGGTCGATCAGGTCGATGGCGTCGATGCTGTCGATCTCCAGGTCCGTGTACAGGTTTGCTTCGGGCGTGATGCGTTCAGGTTCGATCTCGAACAGTTCGACCAGCGCGCCGCGCAGCGTGTTGAAGATTTCGTCGCGGGTATGCATCCTGGACTCCGTATCCTTTAGGCGCGGCGTTGCGCGGTGACAAACTCGGCCAGCTTGGCGATGCTGGCGAAATGCTCGCGCATGTTGCGCGTCTCGGGATCGATGGTGATGCCGTACCGCTTTTGCAGCGCGAGGCCCAGCTCCAGGGCGTCCACCGAGTCCAGCCCCAGTCCGTCGCCAAAGAGGTGGGCGTCGCTGTCGATATCGTCGGGCGCGATGTCTTCCAGGCCCAGCGAGTCGATGACGAGGGTCTTGAGTTCAAATTCCAGTTGGTTCATCCGGTCAGGACTCCACTTCCACCGCCCGAGGCGGTTGTTCATTCATGATGGCGCCGGCAGGCGCGGCGGGCGCCAGCTCGGCTTCGAAATAGGCGTGCAGGTAATCGTTCATCTTGCGTCCGGCGATGGGCAGCGGATGGGCGCCGCTCCAGGAGGCGGGATCGATGTCCTCGCCCACGCGGATCACATAGCGCATGCGGCAGGGCGGAATCCGGTACCAGGGCTCGCCCTTGGTCAGGCTGCGGGGATTCATGCTGATGACTACGGGCGTGACCACGCGCGCGCCGCGCAGCGCGATGGCGCAGGCGCCGCGATGAAAGCGCGGCATGGCGTCGCGCGGCGTGCGCGTGCCTTCGGGAAAGACGATCAGGGTTTCGCCCGCGCGCAGCACGTCGGCGGCGCGGTCGAACATGTCGAAGCTTTCGTCGTTGGTGATGTAGCCGGCATTGGCCACCGGGCCGCGGGTGAACGGGTTGGTGGCCAGGCCGTGCTTGACGATGCAGTTGGCGTTCTTGACGTGGCCGACCAGGAACACCACGTCCAGCAGCGAAGGGTGGTTGGCCAGGATCATCTGTCCGGGCTTGCCGAGGCGTTCGGCGCCCTTGAATTCCACGGTCAGGATGCCGGTGCGGACCATGAAGCGGATGAACAGGCGGAAGGTGCCGTTCAGCGCGCCGCGCGCGCGGCGCTGGCGGTCCGCCTTGTCGCCGGGCAGCAAGCGTTGGGGCGGGAACACCAGCACGCGCAGCAGCACGCCGCCCAGCCCGAAAAGGGTAAAGGCCATGCCGGTGGCGAACAGACGCCAGAGCCAGAAGTCCTGCCGGGGAGGCGTGGCGCTAGTCATGCCGTGCGTGTCCAGGTCCATAGTCGGGAGCGGTTGGCGTGGCGCCAGTCGGGCGTGCGCAGCAAGAGGTGGCGCAGCAGGTTCAGGGGATTGGGCCAGGCCTGCGCGCTGTCGGCGGCATCCGGCGCCTGCGGGGCCAGGGCCAAGGTCCAGTCGGCGCCGGGCTGCAGATGCAGGGCGACCGCATAAGCGTAGGGCGCGTCATCCACCCAGGGGGCGTAAGCTGCGGGCGGCCGTTCCTCGGCCAGCACCACGAGCACGTCCTGGTGGCCGGCATCGAACAGCATCGACGCCTCGATGCAGGCGTGCTCCAGGCCGTCGTCTTCCACCGACAAGGCCACGGATTCAGTGGTCTCGCGGCGTATGATCGACCACTGCGCGGCGATGGCGTTGTGGACCGACAGGCCGAAGGCCGTGGGCGACAGGGGTTCGTGCGCCGCCAGCGCTTGCAGCAGGCCGAAGTTGCGGGTGGTTTCGCCATGGCGGGAGGCAAACACCAGCGGCATGGGCGGGCGTCCCTCGGCCAACGGCCACGCGCACTCGAACACCCCGCGAGCCAGCGGGCTCAGGCGGCGGCGTTGCAAGGGAGGCAGGAAGTCCAGGCGGGGCGGATTCTGATTTCCGATCGGGCAGAACGGATGTTCGGCCCATTTCAACCAGTCGCCGGGGCCATCGATTCCTTGCGCCCAACCCTGCCATTGCGCGATCGAAAACGTCAACATAGCGCGCGATTCTACTATGGCGATGTCAGGCCATTTTGATTTAAAACGTTACATAATACACAATATTTCCTTTGTTTCTTACACTTCAGCTTGCTATTTGTTACTTTCTCCCGTGAACGTTCAGGAACTTTTAATCTGGTGGGCGGACAAAGGCGCGGCTGCGGGTTACCGCAGCCAGGAGCTGTCAGCGGAGGACGCCGCGCGCGCACAAGCGCTGCGCAGCCCGAAGGCGCAGCTCGATTGGCGGGTCAGCAGGGCTTTGCTGCAAGAGATCAGGCAGGCCATGCCGCCTGCGACCCTGTCGCTCAGCCACAGCGGCGGCCACGCGGTCTGCGCGTCCGCCCCGGCTGGGTGGCAGTTGGGCGCCGATCTGGAGCGAGTGCGGCCGCGCGAGGTCTTGCGCCTGGCCGAATGGGTATGCGCGCCGGCCGAGCAAGCCACGCTGGCTGGCCTGGAAGGCGCAGCCCAATTGGAACGCTTTTATCTCTTGTGGACGCTGAAGGAAGCCTTCATCAAGGCGGCCGGCCTGGATTTCCCTGCGGACATGGCTTCGGTAGGCCTGGACTTCGGCGGCAAGGCGGAATGGCGCCTGCGTGCGCCGCCGGGGCAGTGGCGCGCCTGTTCATGGCGCCTGGGCGAGGACTGGATTGCGTCCGTGGCGTGGCTCGGACAGGCTGGCGGCGCCACGCGTCCCCAATGGCGCGCGGGGACCGATTGCGTGTTACCGCCGCTTGCCATCCTGGGCGCATGGGCCAGCGGGCCGGATTGAATCGCCCGGGGTTTTTCAGTGGGCATTTAAAGATGTATTATAAATGCATGTTTAATGGCGATTCCGATCGCGCCACAAGGAGCAGTTGATGTTGAGTCCCCAAATCCGCGCCCTGGTCAAGGGCACGGCGCCCGTTCTCAAGACGCACGGCGTCGCGCTGACCAAGCATTTCTATGCCCGCATGTTCAAGCACAACCCCGAGCTCAAGCATGTCTTCAACCAGGGCCACCAGGCTGGCGGCGAGCAGCAGCAGGCGCTGGCCGGCGCGGTCGCGGCTTACGCCGAGCACATCGACGATCCTTCCGTGCTGATGCCCGTGGTGACGCGCATCGTGCACAAGCATGTCAGCCTGGGCATCCGGCCCGAGCACTACCAGATCGTGGGCAAGCATCTGCTGGCCTCCATCAGCGAAGTGCTGGGCGAGGCAGCCACGGAAGAGCTGGTGGCGGCCTGGGCCGCGGCCTACGGCCAACTGGCCGACCTGCTGATCGCCGAAGAGGCGCGCCTGTACGCGGAGTCGGCCGCCAAGCCGGGCGGCTGGACGGGCTGGCGCGCGTTCCGCGTGGTGGGCAAGCAGCGTGAAAGCGCCGAGATCACGTCCTTCTACCTGGCGCCGGCCGATGGCGGCGAAGTGCCTGCCTACCGTCCCGGCCAGTACGTGTCGGTGCGCGTGTTCGTGCCCGAACTGGGCCTGATGCAGCCGCGCCAGTACAGCCTGTCGGACGCGCCGGGCCAGGACCGCCTGCGCATCTCGGTCAAGCGCGAAGCGGCGGGCGCCGATACGCCGGCCGGCCGGGTTTCCAACGCCCTGCATGACCGCCTGGAAGAGGGCGGGGTGCTGGACGTGGCGCCGCCCCAGGGCGACTTCCATCTGCGCGAGGAAGGCAGCGCGCCGGTGGTGCTGCTGAGCGGCGGCGTGGGCCTGACGCCCATGGTCTCCATCCTGAACCATCTGGTGGGGTTGAACGACGAGCGCCAGATCCGTTTCGTGCACGGCTGCCGCAACAACTCGGTCCACGCCATGCGCGATCACGTCAACAGCATCGCCGCCGAACGCGCCAACGTGCGCAAGGCGGTGTTCTACGAGGAGGTCGGCCACGGCGACCAACCTGGCCGCGACTACGACTACGCCGGCCGGGTGGATCTGAACGCCATCCGCGACGAAGTCATCGTGCCTGGCGCGGACTACTACCTGTGTGGCCCGGCCGGCTTCATGCGCGCGCAGCGCGAAGCCTTGACCGGCCTGGGCGTGCCCGCCGACCGCATCCATGCCGAAGCCTTCGGCAGCGGCGGTGCGCCCGCCTGAGCGGTGTATCCTGGCGGCCTGAACTTTCGGGCCGCCAGCGTCCATCCCTTTCGTCCCAGCCATGCAACTGACCCGATTCACCGATTTCGGCCTGCGCGTCCTGATGTACCTGACGCAATGCCGCGACCGGTCCGCCGCCGTCACCATTCCGGAGATCGCCGACCGCTTCAGCGTGTCGCGCAATCATCTGGTGAAGGTGGTGCACTTCATGGCGCAGCAGGGTTGGGTCAGCACCTCGCGGGGCAAGGGCGGCGGCCTGCGGCTGTCGCAGTCCGCCGACCGCTACCGGCTGGGCGACCTGATCCGGCAGCTGGAGCAGCAGGGGCCGCTGATCGACTGCCGCGAACCTCCATGTGCGCTGGACGGCGCATGCCGGCTGTCCGGCGTGCTGGCGCAGACCTTGCAGGCCTTCTACGAGGCGCTCAACGGCTACACCCTGGCCGACCTGGTGCGCGACCCCACGGCCGCCGCCATCATCAAGCTGCATCGCGCCGCCTGAGGCGGGGCATGATGTTTTGTTATGGACCCTGCGGAGTTTGGCATTTGCCGGACGGGCGGGGCGCGTCCCAGAATAGCGTCGTGTCCCTGTCTTTCTGGATCTAAGAGTATGCGGGTTTGCGTAATCGGCGCCGGCGTCGTGGGCGTCACGTCGGCCTATTTCCTGGCGCGCCAGGGCCATGACGTGGTGCTGGTGGACAGCCAGGCGCGTCCGGCCGAGGTCTCCAGCTACGCCAATGGCGGTCAGCTCAGTTATAGCTACGTGGCGCCTTTGGCCGGTCCGGGCGTGCTGCCCAGCGTGCCGGGCTGGCTGCTGCGCGAGGACTCCCCGCTGCGCTTCCGGCCCAGGCTGGATCCCCATCAATGGCGCTGGTGCCTGCAATTTGCGCTGGCGTGCCGGGCCTCGGTGGCCAAGGCTTCCACGGTCCAACTGGCTGGCCTGTCCTATCTGAGCCGGGACGTCATGCACTCGCTGCTGGAGCAGGAAGACCTGGATTTCGGCCATCTGAAGAACGGCAAGCTCATCGCCTACCGCAGTCCGGCCTTGCTGGACAAGGCGCGCGCGCTGGTGGCGTACCAGGCCGACCTCGGCGCTGAACAGCAGGTGCTGGACGCGGCGCAGACCCTGGCGCTGGAACCCGCGCTGGCCGGCATGGGCGCAAGCCTGGCCGGCGCCATCTACACCCCCAGCGAAGAAGCGGGCGACTGCCGCCAGTTCACCGAGGCGCTGTTCGACCGCCTGCAGACCATGGCCAACGTGCAATGCGTCATGTCCAATCCGGTATCGGGCCTGCAGCGCGAAGGCCGCCGCATCGTGGCGGTGAACACGCGCGACGGCGACATCGGCGCTGACGCCATCGTGCTGGCCACCGGTATCGGCACGCGCGCGCTGCTCAAGCCGCTGGGCCATGACGTGCCGCTGTATCCCCTGAAGGGCTACAGCCTGAGCGTGCCGCTGGCCGAGGACGACGATTCGGTGGCGCCGCGCATCAGCGTCACGGACTACGAACGGCGCATCGTCTACGCCCGCGTGGGCGGCGTGCTGCGGATCGCGGCCATGGTCGACATCGGCAGCGCCGATGCCGGCATCGACACGGCGCGCATCGGGCTGCTCAAGCGCCAGGTGCACGAGGCGTTTCCGGCGCTGGACCTGCGCCAGGCGGCGCCTTGGGCGGGGCTGCGTCCGGCCACTCCCACCAGCAAGCCGCTGATCGGACGCAGCCATGCCGCCGACAACCTGTGGCTGAACATCGGGCAGGGCGCGCTGGGCTTCACCCTGGCCTGCGGCAGCGCCGCGCTGTTGACGGCCCAGATGGGCGGGCTGGAGCTGCCGCTGGATCCGGCGCCATTCCGCCCCTGATACGGCGATGTCCATTTTGCGATAGTGCCTGCCTTTTCATCGGCAGACGGACTGGATCGCGCTCAATAGGATAGCGATACTCCACCGCCTGCGTAGCCCCAAGCGGCGCCGCAAGCGGCCGGAGACCATCCCTCATCCTCCGAGCGCAACCACCATGTCCTACCTGTTTCCGTTGTTCGCCATTCTGTTCTGGGCGGGCAACGTCATCGTCTCCAAGATGGCCGCCAGCGCCATCTCGCCCACCGCCATCACCTTCTACCGGCTGGTGCTGGCCCTGTTCCTGATGGGCCTGTTCACGGCCGGCCCGGCCTGGCGCAACCGCAAGACCATCCTGCGCCATTGGCCCAAGCTGGCGCTGTACGGCGCCCTGTCGTCGGCGGTGTTCCAGGCGCTGTCCTATCGCGCCGCCGAAACCACCACGGCGACCAACATGGCCATCCTGACCGCGCTGATTCCCTTGCTGAGCATGCTGCTCAGCGTGGTGATCCTGCGGGATCCGCTGACCCTGGGCATGGCCGCTGGCGGCGCGCTGTCGTTCCTCGGCCTGCTGTACCTGGTGGGCCAGGGCGACATGCTTAGCGTGTTCCAGCACGGCATCCACGTCGGCGACGGCCTGATGCTGCTGGCTGCCTTGTCCTACGCGCTGTACGGAGTGTTGCTGCGCCACTGGAAGGTGCCGCTGCCGGCCTGGCAGTCCACCTTCGTGCAATCGATCTTCGCGCTGCTCTACATGCTGCCGCTGTACCTGCGCGTGCCGGCGGCGCAGGCTGCGCTGGACATGAACACGGTGCCGCTGATCCTGTACGCGGGCATCTTCTCGTCGGTGCTGCTGTCCTTCCTGTGGATCGAAGGCGTGCAGCGGCTGGGGCCCAACCGCTGCAGCATCTTCATCAACCTGCTGCCGCTGTTCACCGCGCTGGCCGCCTTCGTCATGCTGCGCGAGCAACTGCACATGTACCACCTGCTGGGCGGCGCGGTGACACTGGCCGGCGTGCTGCTGGCGCAGACGGTGCAGCGCCCGCTGTTCGGTCGCGCCCGCACGCTGGCGCTGGACTAGGAAGTTTCACTGGCGTTCAAGACGGGCGCGCGCGGTACCGGCACAGTGGCTCTCTTTATAGGGAGAGAGCCCATGAGCATGTTCCAGAGAACGGCGATCGCGCTGGCGCGCAGCCCGGGCGTGGGGCGGGCGATGCGTGCCATGGCGGCCCGCACGTCGCTGGCGGCCCGTTTCGTCGGCGGCGCGGACGTCGACGCCGCGGTCCGCACGGCCGCCAGGCTGCGCGAGGCGCACGGCATCCGCGCCTCGCTCTTCTACCTGGGCGAGTACGTGGACGATCCGGAGGCCATCGAGCACAACGTGGCCCAGACGCTCGGCGCCTGCCGGGCGCTGGAGCACGCAGGGCTGGACGTGCACGTGTCAGTCGATCCCACCGCCATCGGCTATATGCGCGACGACGCGCTGGGCCGGGACAATGCCCGGCGCATCGGCCTGGCGGCGCGCCGGACGGTCGGCCTGGGGCGCGACTGGATGGTGCTGGACATGGAGGATTCCTCCCTCTGCGACCGCACCTGCGCCTTGCATCGCGAACTGCTGCAAGCCGGCCTGCCGGCAGGCCTGACACTGCAGGCGCGGCGGCGCCGCACGCCGCTGGACCTGGCCTGGGCGATCCGTCAGCGCACCTCGCTGCGGCTGGTCAAGGGCGCGTTTCCGGAGCGCGCGCTGGACCACGCCGGCCGCGCGCACATCGACCAGGCCTATCTGGACGCCGCCGCCATCATGCTGTCGCGCGAGGCGCTGGAGTCCGGCTTCCAGCCCGTTTTCGGTACCCATGACGACCGCCTGGCCGGCGCCATCCTGGAGCTGGCGCGGGAGCGCGGCTGGCCGCCAGAAGCCTTCGAGTTCGAAATGCTCTATGGCGTGCGTCCGGACTGGCAGCTCGCGTTGCGCCGTTTGGGCTATAACGTCAGGGTCTATCTGCCCTTCGGCGGCGATTGGTGGCCGTATGCCGTGCGCCGCGTGGGCGAGAATCCCCGCAACGCGTGGCTGTTGGCCCGCACGCTCACATCGGACCAGAGCTACTTCGGCTAGGCGCTACATCCTCACTTGTTCATGGCGGTTTCCCAACATATCTGGCATTGCGGCGCCGGCCTGCCCGGCGATGTTTTGATCGCAGACCTGCGCGGCTACCGCTATGCGCCGCATTTCCACGACGCCTGGTCCATCGGCGCCATCGCGCAGGGCCGTTGCGCCTTCACCGTGCATGGCGTGCCGCAGGCCGCGGGCGAGGGCGATCTGGTGGTGATTGCGCCCGGTCAGGTTCATACGGGGGGCACCTCGGACGCGCCGCTGGGGTACCGCATGGCCTATATCGATCCGGACTGGTTCAGGGATCACGAACTCACGTTGTTTGCGGGCGGGGCCAGCCTGGCTGGTCCCGTGATTCGCGATCCGGCGCTCTGCCAGGCCTGGCTGGACGCGCTCACGCCCGATCCCATCGCCGACGCGCAGCGCCGCGAACGCCTCTCCGCCGCCTTGTTCGGCCTGCTGGCGGCACATGCGCAAGCCCGTACGGCGGCGGCAGACGACGCGTCCGACGTCTGCTCGCTGCTGCGCGCGCGTATGGCCTCGGACCCAGCCTGCGCGCCGGACCTGGAGGCCCTGGCGGTGGCGCAGGACCGCCACCGCACCACGCTGGTCAAGCAGTTCGCCCGGCGCTACGGCTTGCCGCCGTTGGCCTGGCTGCGCAACTGGCGGGTGGCGCGGGCCCGGGCGCTGCTGCGCGACGGCCTGGCGCTGGCCGACGCCGCGCATGCCGTGGGCTTCGCCGACCAGGCCCATCTGACCCGCGTGTTCAAGCAGGTCTACGGCAGCACGCCCGGCGTGCTGCGCAGCGCGGGGGCGGGCTCCCAGACATTGCGGGCGCGCGGCGTTTCCACCCGGTAGTCCGAGTACTTGCGGGTAAAGAACGTGGTGCCCAGTTCGGTCGCCGCCTGCAGCGGCTGGCGCGGGTCCGCCGCGATCTCGCCGCGCAGGTTGCCGGCGCCGTGCACGTAGCCGATGAAATCCGAATGGGTATAGCGCGCGTATTCCTGGATCTGGTGCACGATGCCCAGCGCCGCGCCCGGGTAGGTTTCCTCGGATGCCACCGCCAGGCCCAGGCGCTTGCCGGTCATGCGCTGCTTGACCCGTTCCGGTTCGGGTCCCTGGCCGGCATAGTGGCTGAACGAACGGTCGAAGAACGCCTTGGTCTGCGCCGACATGCCGTACCAGTAGATCGGGGTGCAGATCAGCACGCCGTCGGCCCGCAGGAAGTGTTCCAGGAACAGCTCGGAATAGCGGTCGGTCGGCGGGGGCGAGCGCCGCAAGTCCGGCAAAAAGGCCCCGATGTAGTCGTCCAGGAACAGCAGCGTGGCCTGGGTGCCCGCCGCCTCGGCCCCGCGCAGCGCAGCCGCGCCCAGGGCCGCGCTGTTGCCGTCGCGCCGCGGGCTGCCGACCAGGATCAGCAGGCGCTTGTCGGGATGATCTGAATTCATGTTTGATTCCTCTTGTTGGCATGGACGTTTCCATGTGGTGAGGAAAATTCTGTCCTGGCGGCTGAAAGGCGACAAATGATGAATCCTTGAATATGATGAATTGATTTCATCCATAGGGCCAGGAATCCATGTTTGCCACGCTACCGGTGACCGCGCTGCGCACCTTCGAGGCGGCTGCCAGATTGCTCAGCTTCAAACTGGCCGCGGCCGAACTGGCGGTCACTGCCACGGCCGTGTCCCATCAGGTCAAGGCGCTCGAGCGGCACGTGGGCTACGCGCTTTTTGAACGCGTGCCGCGCGGCGTGCGCCTGACGGAGAAGGGCGCGCGCCTTTTTGCCGGCGTGCACGGCGCCTTGCTCGATGTGGCGCAGACCCTGGACGCCTTGCGCGCCGCGCCGGCCTCGGGCGCGCTGACCCTGTCCACCACACATTCGTTCGCGGCCCTGTGGCTGGTGCCGCGGCTGGGCCGCTTCTACGCGGCGTTTCCTCAATATCAACTGAACCTGAACACCAGCGCCGAAGCGGTGGACCTGTTGCGCGACGCCAGCGTGGACCTGGCCATCCGCTACAGCCGGGCGCGCTGGCCCGGGCTGCACGCCGCCTGCTCGTTGCAGGAATGGTTCGGCGTCTATGGCGCGCCGACGCTGGCCGCCCGTCCGGGCAGGCGCGCGCCGTCGCTGGTGACCGTGCGCTGGCGCGATTCGCAGCTGTACGAGCAGGGCTGGCAGGACTGGTGCGAGGCCGCCGGCCTGCCGTCCTGGCGCAAGCCGGCGGCGCTGCATGCCTACGAGGAAGAGCACTACGCCCTGCAGGCCGCCATTGCCGGCCAGGGACTGGTGCTGGCCAGCTCCGTCATGGTGTCGGACAGCGTGGCGGCGGGTACCCTGGTGGCGTATCGTCCTGAGGTGCGGGTGGCGGGGGCGGCCTACACCGCGCTGTGCGCGCCGGGCCGCGAACGCCACCCGCCGGTCAAGGCTTTCCTGGGGTGGTTGCGCAAGGAGTTCGAGGCTCAAGCATGAGGCCGGGAAGCATGCGGCTCATATCCTCTGTAACTGGATTGACGCGCCCCTGCACGCGCTTCTACTCTCTTCCCGAAAATCAGCGCGGAGGCCGCGAGCGTGAATCGATTCCATGAAATGAGCGTGTTCCTGGCGGTGGCCGAGGCACAGAGTTTCGCCGCGGCCGCGCGCCGGCTGGAGATGTCGGCGCCCACCGTCACGCGTAGCGTGTCGGCGCTGGAGCGGCGGTTGGGCGCGTTGCTGCTGGTGCGCACCACGCGCAGCCTGCGACTGACCGAGGCCGGCCAGCGCTATGCCGACGACTGCCGCCGCATCCTCGACGAAGTCGAACAGGCCGACGATGCCGTGGCTGGCGCGATGGCCGCGCCGCGGGGCGCGCTCAGCATCACGGCGCCGGCGTTCTTCGGCGAATTGCACGTGATGCCGGCCGTGCTGGCTTATCTGCGCGCGCATCGCGAAGTCTCCGTGCGCACGCTGCTGGTGGACCGCGTGGTGAACCTGCTGGACGAACGCGTGGACGTGGCGGTGCGCATCGGCGCCTTGCCGGATTCGACGCTGACGGCGGTGCCGGTGGGGCAGGTACGCCGCGTGGTCTGCGCCGCGCCCGCCTTCCTGCGCGAACACGGCGTGCCGCAGGATCTGGAGTCCCTGCCGCGCTTTTGCACGGTCACTGCCGCCATGGAGGGCCGCACGCCGCAATGGCGCTTCCAGCAGGACGGCCAGCCCCGCAGCCTGCGCGTCGATTCGCAGCTGACGGTCACGTCCTTCCAGGCCGCGGTGCTCGCGGCCTGCGAGGGTTGGGGGCTGACGCAGGTGGTTTCCTACCAGGTGGCGCGGCACCTGGCCAGCGGCGCCCTGGAGGTGGTGCTGCGCGACTTCGAACTGCCGCCGCTGCCGGTCCACCTGGTGTACCCCGAAGGCCGCAAGAGTTCGGCCAAGGTGCGCAGCTTCGTGGAGTTCTGCGTCGAGGCCTTGCGGCGCGACCTGGCGACGCTGCCGGCGTAGCGACCCGTTCCTCGGACGCGCCCGCACGCAGGCATTGAAGGGACGGGGCGGCCGTCCTCTTTCTTTCATCCGCTGCAAGAGTGTCTTGCCGGCGCTGGCCGTTCACGCGAGCCCGGCGCCGGCCCAAGATGGAGTCTGAATCCGACTTGGAGCCCGCTCATGCAAACCGCCCATACCCCTACGCTGACCTTCTACAGTTTTCCCTTGTCCGGCCACGCCCATCGCGTCGCCCTGATGCTGTCCCTGCTGGATGTGCCCCACCGCAAGGTCGATGTGGACCTGCGCGGCGGCGAGCAGAAGCGCCCGCCGTTCCTGGCTTTGAACGCCTTCGGCCAGGTGCCGGTCATCGACGATGACGGGGTGGTGGTCGCGGATTCGACCGCCATCCTGGTCTACCTGGCCAAGCGTTACGGCGGCCAGGCCTGGCTGCCGGAAGACCCGGCCGGGGCGGCGGCGGTACAGCGCTGGCTGTCGGCGGCGTCCGGCCCGCTGGCGATCGGCCCGGCGGCTGCGCGCCTGGTGACCCTGTTCGGCGCGGCCTATGACGTGGACAGCACGCTGGCCCGCGCCCATGCCTTGCTCAAGGTCATGGACGGCGAACTGGCCGCACGCGATTTCCTCGCGGGCACGACGCCGACCATTGCGGACGTGGCCTGCTACGCCTATGTGGCGCATGCCCCCGAAGGCAATGTGTCGCTGGAGGCCTATCCGCACGTCCGCGCCTGGCTGGGCCGCATCGAAAGCCTGCCGCGTTTCGTGCCCATGGCCTCGTCGCCGGTGGGCCTGCTGGCCGCCTGAGGACAGGCGCCGCCCTCAAGGAGTACGCCATGGCCATCGCAGAACCTGCCGCCCTCCCGCCGTCGCCCTGGCACGCGGGCGAACGCCTGTTGCAACACCACGTCGGGATCGCCGAGCGCATGGCGGTGACCGGACCCAAAGTCATCCGCGACTACATGCCGGACCAGCACCGCCTGTTTTTCGAGCAGCTGCCGTTTCTGGTTGCCGGCGCGGTGGACGGGCAGGGCGATCCCTGGGCCGGCGTGCTGGAAGGCCTGCCCGGCTTCGTGTCCTCGCCCGATCCACGCAGCCTGCGCGTGTCCGCCGTGCCGGATGCCGACGATCCGCTGCTGGCCGGCCTGGGGATGGACCAGCAGGTGGGCCTGCTGGGAATCGAGCTGCACACGCGCCGACGCAACCGCGCCAACGGCCGCATCGCCGCCTGGGACGGCAAGCGCTTCGAGGTGGCGGTGACGCAGTCCTTCGGCAATTGCCCGCAATACATCCAGGCGCGGGAATTCCAGTTTTCGCGTTCGCCGGCGCTGCGCTTTCCGGGCGCGCCGAATGAGCGCACCGCGCTGGACGCCGCGGCGCGGGCGCTGATCGCCCGGTCCGACACGTTCTTCGTGGCGACCTACGCGGACGAGGGCGGCCGCAAGGTCGACGTCTCGCACCGCGGCGGCAAGCCGGGCTTCGTGCGGGTGGACGGCGACGTGCTGACCATTCCGGACTTTTCCGGGAACCGCTTTTTCAACACCCTGGGCAACATGGTGCTCAACCCGCGCGCCGGACTGCTGTTCATCGACTTCGAGCGCGGCGACGTGCTGCAGTTGACGGGCGCTGCTGAAGTCATCCTGGACAGCCCTGAGATCGCGCAGTTCGAGGGCGCCGAACGGCTGTGGCGGGTGCAAGTGCGGCGCGTGGTGCGCCGGCCCGGCGCGCTGGCCTTGCGCTGGCGCTTCGACTCGTACTCGCCCACCGCGCTGGCGACCGGGCAATGGCCGGCCGCGGGGGCTGCATAGCCCCGACCTAGCCCGGGAGGGCGGTCTTCTGCACCACGGCATCGTCCGGCCCGAGCAGGCGGCCGTCCTGCGCGCGGATTTCCAGCTTGCGCACGGGCTGGCCGCGCTTGCGGTCGATCAGCGTGGAATGGGGTTCGGCCGCGCCGTAGTAGTGGTCTTCGCCCCATTGGCGCAAGCCCACGATTACTGGAAAGAGCGCCCGGCCTTTGTCGGTCAGCACGTATTCCTGGTAGGCGCTGCCGTCCGAGGCCGGCGCCACTTCGAGGATGCCGTGCGCCACCAGCGTGCGCAGCCGGTCGCTGAGGATGTTCTTGGCCACGCCCAGGCTTTTCTGCAATTCGCCAAACCGCCGCAATCCATCGAAGGCGTCGCGCACGATCAATAGCGACCACCAGTCGCCGATCGCGTCCAGGGAGCGTGCCACCGGGCAGGCGGCGCCTTCGAGACTAGTGCGTTTGACCATGTCGGATCCTTGCTGAGGGAAAGGCGGTGATGGCTGGCGTATCGAAATTTCGGTTGCATTATAAAACCTCGAAAACTATTATTATGGTTTTATAACGCAACCAGAGTGGGGCAAGAGATGTCAGCCCGACCAGAACCCGCCGATTCCGCACCCCCAAGTCCGATGCCCAGGTCCCTGGTGATGCTGCTGGCGGTGGCCTGCGCCCTGAGCGTGGCCAACGTGTATTACGCCCAGCCTTTGCTGGACGCCATCGGCCGAGAGTTCGGCATCGCCGAAGGCGCGGTAGGCATCGTGGTCACGGCCACCCAACTGGGCTGCGCGCTGGCGCTTCTGTTCGTGGTGCCGCTGGGCGACCTGCTGGACCGCCGGCGCCTGATGCTGGGGCAGCTGGCGCTGCTGGTCCTGTCTTTGGCGGCCGTGGCGCTGTCGGCCGGCACGCCCTGGCTGTTGATGGGCATGGTGGCGCTGGGCTTGCTGGGAACGGCCATGACACAGGGCCTGCTGGCCTTGTCCGCGGCGCTGGCCGCGCCGGGCGAGCGCGGCCGGGTGGTCGGCGCCGCGCAAGGCGGGGTGGTGATCGGCCTGCTGTTGGCGCGCACGCTGGCCGGGGCCGTGGCGGACCTGTGGGGCTGGCGCGCGGTCTACGTCGTGTCCGCTGCGCTGGCCGCCGTGCTGGCGGTGGTGCTGGCGCGGCGTTTGCCGCAACGCCGGCTGCCCGCGGTGGACATGGGTTACTGGGCCTTGCTGCGCTCGCTCTACGGCCTGTTGGCTACCGAGCGCGTGCTGCGCGTGCGCGGCATGATCGCGCTGCTGATGTTCGCCGCCTTCAGCGCCTTCTGGACCGCGCTGGTGCTGCCCCTGAGCGCGCCACCGCATTCGCTGACGCACAGCGCGGTGGGCGCGTTCGGGCTGGTGGGCGTGGCGGGCGTGCTGATGGCGGCGCGGGCAGGGCGGCTGGCCGATAGCGGGCAAGGCGAGCGGACCACGGCCGTGGGCCTGGCGTTGCTCTGCCTGGCCTGGGTGCCGATTGCCTTTCTGGATCAGAGTCTGTGGTTGCTGGCGTTGGGTGTGCTGGTCCTGGATATCGCCTTGCAAGCGCTGCACGTGACGAATCAGACCATGATCTTCAGCGTGAATCCGCAGGCGCATAGTCGATTGGTCGGTGGCTACATGATGTTCTACGCGGTGGGGAGCGGGTTGGGGTCTATCGCTTCGACGGCGGTTTATGCGCAGGCGGGGTGGCTTGGGGTGTGCTTGCTGGGGGCGGGTATCAGTGTTGTGGCGCTGGCGTTCTGGGCGGTGACGTTGCCGCGTGGTGAGCGTTTGGCCGTTGGTTCTCAGGATGCTCGTCGTGGGGTTCTTTAGACGCCAGTCGCGTCGTGGGCTCGCGATGCGCGGGGCTGCGATTGCGGTCCGGAGCCTTCGCTCCGGACTTCCCCTTCGTCATCTTCGTCCTCGCCTTCGGCGACGCCTTCAGATTCCCTCGGGCTTATCGACGCCCCGCGCATCGCGAGCCCACGCCGCGACTGGCTCGGCTGCTTGAATCTTCACGGGCGCTGGGGCGGGCGGTGTGCTTGGCGTTCTGGCCACGGTCGGTGGGGGGGTGGTGTGTTTTGCGGGGCCCGCCCCAGGCCGGCCGCGCGGGCGGCCTCTTGGGGCTTACGCTGTATCTTGCGTCGCGCGATGGCGCTGCGCGCGGGTGACGGGGGCGTCCTCGTGATGACGCGTGCGGTTGGCGAGAACCAGGTTTGAATATGGTGGGTGCTGTGTTCGGGTTGATGGCGAAGCGCACGGGTCGGCCAGCAATCGTCATTTCAACGCAGGTGCCGGATGGGTGGCGCGCGTCCAGGTCTGCATGCGCAAGCGGCCATTCGCCGCGCGCCACCCATCACCGCCCACTCCCCCGTGTGCTGGGGATCAATAGCAAATCAGTCACCGCATCCGCGCAAGCGAACACAATCGAAATTCAAGAAATCACGTATGTCATTCTCGGCCGCCCGCGCGGCCGAGAATGACGGGCAACACAAGCATCGTCCCTGCCCACGGCTCTAGCAGCGCCCCAATCCAAGATTCAAGTAGCTCGTCGGCGCGGGCGCCTGAGTGGCGGGCAACCTCGATGCGCCCGAGGGAATCTGAAGGAACCGCCGCAGGCGGTGACGAAGATGACGAAGGGGCAGTCCGGAGCGAACGCTCCGGACCGCAATCGTGGGCGCCCGCCACTCAGGCGCCCGCGCCGACGAGCGGCCTACGGAGCACTGGGACGCGACTCCGAAGCCAATCGCCAATGAGACCTCAGACGAGACCCTCATGTATCAAGGGCCCGTAACGCACCACAAACAGCTACGGCTGCACCTCATACTCTCCAGATCCCAGCACCACCGCCGCCATCCCAGGCGCCTGGCTCAGCTTATGCAGCGCATAGCACTGCGCAGTCGCGATCTTTGCATCGTGGAAAACAGGATCTTCCTCGCGCAGATCCAGGCTCGCCAGCAGCGCCCGAGCCATCTGCCAGCCGGCAAACGTGGTGCCCGCCAGCAGCAGATACGGCACGGCGGCCGCGAACACCGCGTTGGGACGGCTGGCGGCGTTGGCCAGCACGAAGTCGATGGCGTCGGCCAGCGCCGCGCGGGCCTGGCGCAGCGGCGTCAACATCAGGCGGGCAGCGGATTCGCTGCGGGCTTCCAGCGCCGCTTCGGTCTTGCCGACTTCCGCCAGCAGGGCGCGGGCGACTGCGCCGCCGTCGCGCAGGGTCTTGCGGCCCACCAGGTCGTTGGCCTGGATCGCCGTGGTGCCTTCGTAGATCGTGAGGATGCGCGCGTCGCGGTAGTACTGCGCCGCGCCGGTTTCCTCGATGAAGCCCATGCCGCCGTGCACCTGCACGCCCAGGCTGGCCACGTCGATGGACATCTCGGTGCACCAGCCCTTGACGATCGGCACCAGGTATTCCTGCACCGCCAGATGGCGCTTGCGGGCTTCGGCGTCCGGGCTGGCGTGCGCCAGATCGGCGTGGCCCGCGGTGTAGTAGGCCAGCGCGCGGCCGGCCTCGGTCAGGGCGCGCATCGTGCCCAGCATGCGCCGCACGTCGGGGTGCTGGATGATGGCCACCGCGTCCTTGGACGAACCGTCCACCGGGCGGCTCTGCACGCGCTCGGCGGCATAAGCCAGCGCGTGCTGGTGGGCGCGGTCGGCGACGGCCACGCCCTGCACGCCTACCGCGTAGCGCGCGGCATTCATCATGATGAACATGGCGTCCAGGCCGCGGTTTTCCTGGCCCACCAGATAGCCCAGCGCGCCGCCCGCGTCGCCGAATTGCAGCGTGCAGGTGGGGCTGGCCTTGATGCCCAGCTTGTGTTCGATCGACACGCAATGGACATCGTTGCGCGCGCCCAGCGTGCCGTCTTCGTTGACCAGGAACTTGGGCACCAGGAACAGCGAAATGCCTTTGACGCCTTCTGGTGCGTCGGGCAGGCGCGCCAGCACCAGGTGCAGGATGTTCTCGGCCAGATCGTGTTCGCCGTAGGTGATGAAGATCTTGGTGCCCGAGATGCGGTAGGTGCCGTCGCCCACGGGTTGCGCGCGTGACCGCACCATGGCCAGGTCCGAGCCTGCCTGTGGTTCGGTCAGGTTCATGGTGCCGGTCCAGCGTCCGGAAATCATGGGCTCGATGAAGCGCTGCTTCAGTTCAGGCGAACCCGCCGTCAGCAGCGCCTCGATCGCGCCATTGGTCAGCAGCGGGCACAACGCGAACGACAGGTTGGCGGCGTTCAGCATTTCCGAGCAGGGCGAACCGATCAGGCCGGGCAGGCCCTGGCCGCCGTATTCCACCGGATGCGTCATGCCTTGCCAGCCGGCCTCCGCGTACATGTCGAAGGCTTGCTTGAAGCCAGGCGAAGTGGTGACGGCGCCGTCGCGCCAGGAGCTGGGCTCGCGGTCGGCTGCATGGTTCAGCGGCGCCAGCACGTCGCCGGCATAGCGTGCGGATTCCTCCAGCACGGCCTGGGTGGTGTCGGGCGTGGCTTCCTCGAAGCCGGGTAGCGCGGCGACTTGCGGCAGGCCCGCAAGGTGGTTCAACACGAACAGCATGTCTTTCACGGGGGCTTGGTACGTCATGGCGTCGGAGCTCCTGGATGGGATGGGAACGTGGGATTCAGCCGGCCTTGCCGGGGCCGGCCACGTCGATGGCCTTGGTCGCGCCGACGGCGGCGCGCAATTCGAATTTCTGGATCTTGCCGGTGGAAGTCTTGGGCAGTTCGCCGAAGCGCACCGCGCGCGGCACCTTGAAGCCGGGCAGCAGCAGCTTGCAGTGCGCGATGATCTCTTCGGCGGTGGCGCTGCAGCCGGGTTTGAGTTCGACGAAGGCGCAAGGGGTTTCGCCCCACTTGGGATCGGGCATCGCCACCACGGCCACCGCCGCCACCGCGGGATGGCGGTAGAGCGCGTCTTCCACTTCGATGCTGGAGATGTTCTCGCCGCCGGAAATGATGATGTCCTTGCTGCGGTCCTTGATGCGGACGTAGCCGTCGGCCGTCATCACGCCCAGGTCGCCGGTGCGGAACCAGCCGCCGGCAAAGGCCTGGTCGGTGGCGCGTTCGTTCTTCAGGTAGCCCTTCATGCAGATGTTGCCGCGGAACATGACTTCGCCCACGGTCTGCTCGTCGGCCGGCACCTCTTCCATGGTGTCGGGATCGCGCACGGATACGCCCGCCTGCAGGTGGTAGCGCACGCCCTGGCGCGCATTGCGCAGCGCGCGCTCTTCCTCGTCCAGCGCGTCCCAGGCTTCCTGGCGGGCGCACACGGCTGCGGGTCCATAGACTTCGGTCAGACCGTACACATGGGTCAATTCGAAACCGATGTCGCGCATCTTGGCGATGATGGCGGGCGCGGGCGCGGCGCCCGCCACCATGGTGCGCACCGTGTGGTCGATGCCGGCGCGCAGTTCGGCCGGCGCGTTGGCCAGCGCGCTCTGCACGATGGGCGCGCCGCAATAATGGGTGACGCCTTCATTGCGGATCAGGTCGAACACGGTCTGCGGATCGAACTTGCGCAGGCACACGTTGACGCCGGCGCGCGCGGCGACCGTCCAGGCAAAGCACCAGCCGTTGCAGTGGAACAGCGGCAGGGTCCACAGATAGACCGGATGCTTGGGCATGTCCCATTCGAGGATGTTGCTGATGGCGTTCAGGTAGGCGCCGCGGTAGTGGTAGACCACGCCCTTGGGATCGCCGGTGGTGCCGGACGTGTAATTCAGTGCGATGGCGTCCCATTCGTCCGCGGGGGGCTTCCAGTCGTAGCGGGCTGGGGCGCCGGCCAGGAAGGCTTCGTAATCGACCGCGCCGGGCAGCTCCGCCGGGGCGGTTTCCAGGTCGTGCACCGAAATGAGCTTCAGGTGCGGGAATTCGGCCCGGGCGCGCTGGGCGAGTTCGGCGTACTCCGTGTCCACGATCAGCGCTTGCGCTTCGCCGTGGCCCAGCATGAACAGCACGCTGGGGGTGTCCAGGCGGGTATTCAGGGTATTGAGCACCGCGCCCAGCATGGGCACGCCGAAATGGGCTTCGACCATGGCGGGAATGTTGGGCAGCATCACGGCCACGGTGTCGCCGCGCTTGATGCCGGCTTGTGCCAGCGCGCCGGCCAGGCGCTGCGCGCGTTCGTAGGTCTGGGCCCAGTTGCGCCGCACCTCGCCGTGGACGATGGCCAGCCGCTGGCCATAGACCTGGGCTGCGCGCGCGATGAAATCCACCGGGGTCAGGGCTTCGTAGTTGGCGTCGCGGCGCTCAAGGCCGCGGTCGAACATACCGCTCATGCTTGTCTCCAGTTGGGACGCGCAGGCGTCCCTTATCCGTGCGCGGGGAGTTTGATCCCCGTCGCTTGCCCTAGCTTACGGGGCCGCCGAAAATGCTGTCTGTCACCTGCATGACAGACGGCCGGCCGACCTGGCTTCCCCAAGTTTTACACAGTTATTCCCATGTCCGACGTTTCAAACATCGTTTCCGCCGAGGAACTGGCCGGCCTGTTCGGATCCTGTGCCTGGTTTACCGCGCTGGAGGCCCGCCACCAGGATCTGGTGCTGGCGACCGCGCGCGCCGAACACGTGCCCAACGGCGCCTGGATCGCGCGGCGCAATGCGCCGTCGGACTATTGGCTGGGCGTGCACACGGGTCTGTTGAAGCTGGCCATCTACAACGAATCGGGCCGCAGCTGCACCTTTTCGGGCGTGCCGCCGGGCGGCTGGTTCGGCGAGGGCAGCGTCATCAAGCGCGAACTGCGCAAGTACGACGTGGTGGCGATCCAGCCGTCGCTGGTGTTGCTGGTGCCTACGGCCACCTTCCATGCGCTGTTGTCGGCCAGCCTGCCTTTTTCGCATTTCGTCATCGGCCAGTTGAACAACCGCATGGGCGAGTTCATCGCTTCCATCCAGAACCACCGTTTGCTGGATGCGGACGCGCGCGTGGCGCAGTCGCTGGCGCAGCTGTTCAATCCGCAGCTGTATCCTTCCACCGATCTGACGCTGGCGATCTCGCAGGAAGAACTAGGCTATCTGACGGGCCTGTCGCGCCAGCGGGTCAACCAGGCGCTGCAGGCGCTGGCCGACCAGGGCATCCTGGCGCTGGCCTACAACCAGATCAAGGTGCTGGACCTGGAGCGCTTGCGCCAATACGGCCTGGACCAGATCTGAGGGCGCCGGATCAGGCGCCGCGCAAGGCGCGGGTGAGCGCGGCGCGCGCCAGGATGCGGGTCGAATCCAGCGTGGGCAGGGCCGAATTGCCGTCGTTCAGCACCAGCGGCAACTCGGTGCAGCCCAGTACCACGGCGTCGCAGCCAGCCTCGCGCAGGCGCTCGATCACGGCTTGCAGCTTCGCCACGGATTCCGGCTTGAACACGCCGTACACCAGTTCATCCATGATGACGCGGGCCAGCGTGTCGCGGTCCGCTTGCGCCGGCCGCAACCATTGCAGCCCGCGCGCTTCCAGCTTGTCCGGATAGACGCTGCTGTCCACCAGCCAGCGCGTGCCCAGGATGCCGATGCGGCGCAAGCCGCGCGCCTGGGCCTCGGCCGCGACCTCTTCGGCGATATGCAGCCAGGGCAGGGGCGACTGCGGCAGCACATGGTCCAGCGCCTGGTGGATGGTGTTGTCCGGGCAGATCAGGAAATCCGCGCCCGCGCGCGCCAGCTTGCCCGCCGACGACTGCATCAGCGCGCCCACCCCGGCCAGGTCGGCCTGGTCCAGGCAGGCGACATAGTCCGCCAGCGAATGCGTGTGCAGCGAAATCTCCGGGTGCGCGTGCGGGCCCAGGCGCTGGGCGCCTTCCGCGCACAGCGTGCGGTAGCAAAGCGCGGCGCCTTCCGCCGAGCAGGCGACGATGCCGATGTGCAGGGGCGTGGCGTTCATTCAGCAGACTCCTTGTTGGATGCGCGCACGTGGCGCGCGATGTCCAGGAAGCTCGCCGCCATGGCGTCTTGCTGCGCCTGCGGCAGCCGCGACAGGAACAGTTCGTCGACGGCGGGGCCGTAGACCTTCCACATCTCGCGGCGCAGCGCGCGGCCCTTGGGCGTGAGGCGGGCGTAGGTGGCGCGGCGGTCTTCGTCCGAGCGGAAGCGTTCGACCAGGCCTTCGGCCTCGATGCGGTCCATCAGGCGCGTCAGGTTGTAGCGCGCGATCACCATGCGCTCGGCGATCTCGAACATCCTGGCCGTGCCGTCGGGCGCGCGCTCCAGCGCCCATAAGGCGTCATACCAGGCCAGCGGCGGCAGGCCGGCGGCTGACAGGCGCTTTTCGATTTCTTCCACTACCAGCGCATGCGCGGTCAGGAAGAGGCTCCACGCATCGGGCTTGCCCGTGGCCATGCGGTCGGTTCCTTTGAAAGAGGTGGGAATGCTGCGGGGATTGTAAGAGGCGGGCGCCAGGCGCGACGCCGGCATTTCGCGGTCCAAACAACCCTTTATTGGTGATTTATACCCTGGCTGGCCACGGTGAAAAAAACCGTGTGAATTGCAATGCCATGATTTGCATGGGATTTTTCCTGGCACGGAATTCGCATATGGGTACGTACCCCAAAACCGCAACACTGGAGGGCGTTCCCATCATGGGTCCGTATCGGAAATTATGGTTCACCTTGATCGCCGTATTGGCGGTCACGTTCGCATTGCTGGGCTTTTACGGCGGCGAGGTCTATCGCCAGGCGCCGCCGATTCCCGGGCAGGTCGTGACGACCGACGGCAAACCGCTGTTCGGCCGCGACGACATCCTGGACGGCCAGACCGCCTGGCAATCGGTCGGCGGCATGCAGCTGGGATCGGTCTGGGGGCACGGCGCCTACCAGGCGCCGGACTGGACGGCCGACTGGCTGCACCGTGAACTGACCGCCTGGCTGGACCTGGCCGCGCGCGAGCAGCACGGCCGGGACTATGCGCAGCTGGACGCGGGCGCCCAGGCAGCGTTGCGCGCGGAACTGAAGGCCGAATACCGCGCCAACCGCAGCGACGCCGCCACCGACACGCTGGCGGTGAGTCCGCGGCGCGCGCGCGCCATGGCGCAGACCGCCGCCTATTACGACCAGCTGTTCTCCGACGCGCCCGCGCTGCACCGCAGCCGCGAAAATTTCGCGATGAAGGAAAACACGCTGCCCGACGCCGCGCGCCGCACCCAGCTCACGCATTTCTTCTTCTGGACGGCATGGGCCGCGGCCACCGAGCGCGAAGGCAAGGCGGTCACCTACACCAACAACTGGCCGCATGAACCCCTGATCGACAACGTGCCCAGCGCCGAAAACGTCATGTGGTCCATCCTCAGCGTGGTGGTGCTGCTGGCCGGCATCGGCTTCCTGGTCTGGGCCTGGGCTTTCCTGCGCGGCAAGGAAGACGACGAGCCGCTGGCGCCCGCCAAGGACCCGCTGACCACTTTCGCCCTGACGCCGTCGCAGCGCGCCTT
Organism: Achromobacter aegrifaciens; assembly: GCF_902859965.1. Classification (NCBI taxonomy): domain Bacteria; kingdom Pseudomonadati; phylum Pseudomonadota; class Betaproteobacteria; order Burkholderiales; family Alcaligenaceae; genus Achromobacter; species Achromobacter aegrifaciens. The sequence goes on along the minus strand of NZ_CADIKO010000005.1, from coordinate 22,559 downwards.
GGGCAAGTACCTGTTCCTGGTGGTGGCGCTGTTCGGCTTCCAGGTGCTGCTGGGCGCCTTCACCGCGCACTACACCGTCGAAGGGCAGAAGTTCTATGGCGTCGACCTGTCGCAGTGGTTCCCGTATTCGCTGGTGCGCACCTGGCATATCCAGAGCGCGCTGTTCTGGATCGCCACGGGCTTCCTGGCCGCCGGCCTGTTTCTGGCGCCGTTGATCAACGGCGGGCGCGATCCCAAGTTCCAGAAGCTTGGCGTCGACATCCTGTTCTGGGCGCTGGTGCTGGTGGTGGTCGGATCGTTCACCGGGAACTACCTCGCGATCGCGCAGATCATGCCGCCGGACCTGAACTTCTGGCTGGGCCACCAGGGCTATGAATACGTGGACCTGGGCCGCCTGTGGCAGATCGGCAAGTTCGCCGGCATCTGCTTCTGGCTGGTGCTGATGCTGCGCGGCATCGTGCCGGCGCTGCGCACGCCGGGCGGGGACAAGAACCTGCTGGCGCTCCTGACCGCTTCGGTCGGCGCCATCGGCCTGTTCTACGGCGCCGGCTTCTTCTACGGCGAACGCACGCACCTGACGGTGATGGAGTACTGGCGCTGGTGGATCGTGCACCTGTGGGTGGAAGGCTTCTTCGAAGTCTTCGCGACCACGGCGCTGGCCTTCATCTTCTCCACGCTGGGCCTGGTGTCGCGCCGCATGGCCACCACGGCCAGCCTGGCCTCGGCCTCGCTCTTCATGCTGGGCGGCATACCCGGCACCTTCCATCACCTGTACTTCGCCGGCACTACCACGCCCGTGATGGCCATCGGCGCCAGCTTCTCGGCGCTGGAAGTGGTGCCGCTCATCGTGCTGGGGCATGAGGCCTGGGAGAACTGGCGCCTGAAGACCCGCGCGCCCTGGATGGAAAACCTGAAGTGGCCGCTGATGTGCTTCGTCGCCGTGGCCTTCTGGAACATGCTGGGCGCGGGCGTCTTCGGCTTCATGATCAACCCGCCCGTTTCGCTGTACTACATCCAGGGCCTGAACACCACGCCGGTGCACGCGCACGCGGCCCTGTTCGGCGTGTATGGCTTCCTGGCGCTGGGCTTCACCCTGCTGGTGCTGCGCTACATCCGTCCGCAGTACGCGCTGAGCCCCGGTTTGATGAAGCTGGCGTTCTGGGGCATGAACCTGGGCCTCGCGCTGATGATCTTCACCAGCCTGCTGCCGGTGGGGCTGATCCAGTTCCACGCCAGCGTCAGCGAGGGCATGTGGTACGCCCGCAGCGAAGGCTTCATGCAGCAGGAGCTGCTGCAGAACCTGCGCTGGGGCCGCACCTTCGGCGACGTGGTGTTCCTGCTGGGCGCGCTGGCCATCGTGATGCAGGTGATCCTGGGCCTTCTGAGCGGCAAGCCCGCGCTGGCCGAGCCGCGCCTGCAGGCCAAGGCGGCGCGCGGGTAGCGGCGCGCGGCGAGCGGCGCGCGGCGAGCGTCGGGCTCTTTGCTTCAGCGCAAAGAGCCCGGCCGCGGCAGCCGGTCCAATGGAATCCAGCCCGCGCCCGACCGGCGCGGGCATTCCGGAGAACCGCCGCATGCGCATCCTGCCGACCGTCATCGTTTCATTGCTGTTGACCGCTTGCGGGCCCCAGGACGGGGTCCGTTTTGCGTTGCCGGAAATCACGCGGCTGCCGCCGGGCGAGGTGAGCTACGTGCCGCCGGGCGAGGCCTTGCGCAACGGCTATCCCGCCACGCCCGCGCCGCGCGTCGCGCGCTATCCGGATGGCCTGGTCATCATGACACGACAGGTCAGCCAGGCCGAATACGCAGCGTGCGTGGAGGCCGGCGCATGCAAGGCGTTGGACCCCGCGCAGCGCCAGGCGGTTGCGCCCGACCTGCCCGCGGTAGGCATCAGCTGGACCGACGCGGTTGCCTACGCTGCGTGGCTGTCCGAACGCACCGGCAGGCGCCTGCGCCTGCCCAGCTATGCCGAATGGGTCTACGCGGCGGGCGAAGCCTATCGCGCGGACGTCTTGCCGGCCTTGCCCGATGGCAGCGACCCGGCGCAGCGCTGGCTGGCGGAATACGAACAACAGAGCCTGCGCGGCGCGCAGGGCGACGTCACGGTGCGCGCCTTCGGCGCCTATGGCCGCAACCGCGCCGGCCTGATGGACATGGCGGGCAGCGTGTGGGACTGGACCGCCGATTGCCATGCGCGGCGCGTGCTGGACGGGCTGCGCGATGGCGCAAGCGGCAATGCGGCGCAGGAGCAGGAGCAGGAAAGCCGCAACTGCGGCATACGCGTCGCGGCCGGCAGGCACGTCGCGTATCTGCCCGATTTCATCCGCGACCCCAAGGGCGGGGCGTGTTCGGTCGGCGTGCCGCCCGCCAACCTGGGGCTGCGGCTGGTGCTGGAACCCGGCTAGGCCGCGTTGCCTGCGCTCTATGCGCCGGCCAGCTCGGCGCTCGCGTCGCAGGCCTCGTCCGCGGCCGGCGACCCGTGGCGACAGGACAGGCAGGCCGAGCAGTCCACGGCGGGCGCGGCGTGCTCGCCCAGGCGGGCCAAGGCGGCGGGCGAGCGCAGCACCACGCGCTTGCGCCCGGCCGAGACGATGCCGCGCTGCTTCCAGTCGCTGAGCAGCCGGCTGACCGTGTGCAAGGTGGTGCCGGTCATTTCGGCGATGTCCTGGCGGGTGATGGGAAAGCCGATGCCGATGCCGTCCTGCATGGGCTGGCCGGATTGCTGCACCAGCCTCAGGATGGCGCGCGCGACCCGTTGTTCGACTTCATCGGTGGACAGCTCCTGGATGCGGACGTGCGCGTCCTGCAGGCGTTGTCCCATGGTTTGCAGTGCGGCCGCTCCCAACTGGGGATGGCAGGCGATGAAGCGTTCCCAGGCCGTGGCCGGCCACGCCAGGCAGACGCTTTCCTGCACGGTCTGCACCGTAGCCGGATAGCAGGGCTGCCGCATGGCGCAGGCCAGCCCGAACATGTCGCCGGGATTCACGTAGCGCACCACGACCTGTTCGCCCTCCGGCGTCAGCTGCGCCACCTTCAGGCAGCCATGCAGCAGCACGAAAAAATGCGCGGCAGCGGCGCCCTGGCGATAGGCCAAGGCGCCGGCCTCCAGGCGGCAAGGCACCGCGCCGCGCAGCGCGGCGTCCAGCTGCGCATCGGACAAGGGCCTGAACAGATCCAGGTTGCGAAGCAGGGCATGGCACAGGGGCGACGACGCCGCAGGCTGCCCGGAAGCGTGTGGAGGGTCCATGCCTTGATGGTGACATCGCGGCCGCGCGGCGGCAATGCACGGCGGCTCGCAAGCTGGTCTGAAGTTTGCGCTACAGCAAAGAACGCAAAAGGTGGCGAGCCTTCAATGGAAGCGCCGACAGACTCGGCGTTGCAGAAACCCGAACAGGAGTTGCACATGAACGCTTTGCGCCCCACCTTGCTTGCCATGGCATTGATCGCAGCGATGGCGGGCGGCCCGGCAGCCGCCCAGAACGCCGATCAGCTGGAACGCGCCAAGGTTGCGCTGGTCGCCCCGCCCATGGTCCACCCGCATGAGCAGGTGGCCCGTTCGGGTCCCAAGGTGATCGAATTCACGATGACCATCGAGGAGAAGAAGATGGTCATCGATGACAAGGGCACGACCTTGCAGGCAATGACGTTCAACGGGTCCATGCCCGGTCCGACCCTGGTGGTGCATGAAGGCGATTATGTCGAACTGACCCTGGTCAATCCGGCCACCAACGCCATGCCGCACAACGTGGATTTCCACGCCGCCACCGGCGCGCTGGGCGGGGCCAAGCTCACCAACGTGAACCCGGGCGAGCAGGCCACGCTGCGCTTCAAGGCGGATCGCAGCGGCACCTTCGTCTACCACTGTGCGCCCGAAGGCATGGTGCCCTGGCACGTGGTGGCGGGCATGAGCGGCACGCTGATGGTGCTGCCGCGCGACGGACTGAAGGATCCGCAGGGCAAGCCGCTGCGCTACGACCGTGCCTACACCATAGGCGAGTTCGACCTGTACATCCCCAAGGACGCGAACGGCAAATTCAAGGACTACGCGACCCTGGCGGAAAGCTATGGCGACACGGTCGAAGTCATGCGCACGCTGACGCCGTCGCACATCGTCTTCAATGGCAAGGTCGGGGCCTTGACGGGGGCGAACGCGCTCACGGCCAAGGTCGGCGAGACGGTGCTCCTGATCCATTCGCAGGCCAATCGCGATACGCGCCCGCATCTGATCGGCGGCCATGGCGACTGGGTCTGGGAAACCGGCAAGTTCGCCAACCCGCCGCAGAAGGACCTGGAGACCTGGTTCATCCGCGGCGGTTCGGCGGGCGCGGCGCTCTACACCTTCAAGCAGCCCGGCGTGTACGCCTACCTGAACCACAACCTGATCGAAGCCTTCGAACTGGGCGCGGCCGGGCATATCAAGGTCGAGGGCAAATGGAATGACGACCTGATGAAGCAGATCAAGGCGCCGGGTCCGATCCCGCGCTGAGCGCGGCGGCAGGGCGCGCGTGGCGCGCCTTGCCCTTGTCTGTCCGCTACGCCGTCACGCTTTTTCCTTTCGGAGCCTTGCCATGTCCTCGCTGTATCGAATTGCGTTCGCCGCCGCCCTGGCCAGCCTGCCCGTCGCGCAAGCGGGGGCCGAGTCGCTGGCCGCCATCAACCCCGCGGGCGAAAAGCTCTACAAGTCCGCCTGTGTCGTATGCCACGCCAGCGGGGTCGCCAATGCGCCCAGGCTGGGCGACAAGCAAGCCTGGTCGCCCTTTATTGCGCAGGGCACGGATGCGCTGTTGGCCACCGTGCTCAAGGGCAAGGGCGCGATGCCGCCGCGCGGCGGCTCGTCCGCGGACGAACCGACCCTGAGGGCCGCGGTGGAATTCATGATGGCTGCGTCCCGCTAGCGGGGAGGGCCTGGGGACCTGTCCTGAAATAGTTGCACTTGCAATTATTAAAATTCCTCCATACGATTGCAATTGCACATGATGCAATTGCAATTCACGATGCGAAATGACGGCGGCCGTACACCGGGATGCCGCCTTCGCGCCCACCAGGAGGACGCCATGGACACCCCGATAGAACCGACCGACGCCGACCCGCAGGAAACCCAGGAATGGCTGGAGGCCATGCAGGCCGTGCTGGCCCACGAGGGCCGGCCGCGCACCCACTATCTGCTGGACCAACTGATCGGCCAGGACCGCGCCGGCCACGGCGGCTATGCCGCGCCGAATGCCACGCCCTACGTCAACACGATCCGGCCGGCGGAGCAGGGTTCGTTTCCGGGCGACATGGGCATCGAGCTGCGGCTGGACGCCTATCTGCGCTGGAACGCCATGGCCATGGTGCTGCGCGCGGGCAAGACCTCGGGCGTGGGCGGACACATCGCGACCTACGCCTCGGCCACGACGCTGTACGAAACCGGCTTTCGCCACTTCTTCCGTGCGGCCACGCCGGACTTCCTGGGTGACATGCTGTACATCCAGGGCCATTCCGCGCCCGGCATCTATGCGCGCGCCTATCTGGAGGGCCGCATTTCCGAGGAAGAACTCGACCGCTTCCGGCGCGAGACGGCCGGCGGCGGGCTGGCGTCCTATCCGCATCCGCGCACCATGCCCGGGTTCTGGCAGTTCCCGACCGTGTCGATGGGACTGGGACCGCTGATGGCCGCCTATCAGGCGCGCTACATGCGCTACCTGGAAGACCGCGAGCTGATCCCCGCGCAAGGCCGCAAGGTCTGGGGCTTTCTGGGCGACGGCGAACAGGACCAGCCCGAGACGCTGGCGGCGGTGGCGATGGCCGGGCGCGAAAAACTGGACAACCTGATCTTCGTGGTGAACTGCAATCTGCAGCGCCTGGACGGCCCGGTGCGCGGCAACGCCAAGATCATCCAGGAACTGGAAAGCGTGTACCGCGGCGCCGGTTGGAACGTCATCAAGGTGATCTGGGGAGCCGGCTGGGACGCGCTGCTGGCGCAAGACCATGACGGCCGCCTGCGCCGGCGAATGATGCAGTGCGTGGACGGCGAGTACCAGGTGTTCAAGGCGCGCGGCGGCGCATACGTGCGCGAACATTTCTTCGGCGCCGACCCGGTGCTGCTGGAGCGCGTGGCGCACCTGAGCGATGAGGAAATCGGCGCGCTCAACCGCGGCGGCCATGATCCTGCCAAGATCTATGCCGCCTACGCCTCGGCGCTGGCCCATCGTGGCCAGCCCACCGTCATCCTGGCCAAGACCGTCAAGGGCTATGGCATGGGCGCGGCGGGCGAGGCGGCCAACACCAATCACCAGCAGAAGAAGATGGCGGATCCGGCCGTGCGCGCCTTCCGCGACCGCTTCTCCATTCCGGTGCCCGACGATCTGCTGGAACAGATCCCCTACATCAAGCCCGCGCCCGGCAGCGCCGAGCGGACCTATTTCGACGCCGCGATCGCGCGCGCGGGCGGCCATCTGCCGCGGCGGCAGGCCGGACCCGGGCCGCTGGCCACGCCGCCGCTGGAGGCGTTCGCCGCGCACCTGAAGGGCAGCGACGGCCGCGAGTTCTCGACCACGATGGCCTTTGTGCGGGTGCTGGCGCAATTGCTCAAGGACCCCGCCATCGGCCAGCGCGTGGTGCCCATCGTGCCCGACGAGTCGCGCACCTTCGGCATGGACGGCATGTTCCGGCAGGTGGGCATTTATTCGCACGTGGGGCAGCTGTACACGCCGCAGGACGCAGACCAGTTGAGCGTCTACCGCGAAGACCGGCGCGGCCAGATTCTGCAGGAAGGCATCAACGAGTCGGGCGCGATGGCCTCGTGGATCGCGGCCGCCACCGCGCACAGCACGCACGGCGCGGCCACGATTCCGTTCTACATCTTCTACTCCATGTTCGGCTTCCAGCGCGTGGGCGACCTGGCCTGGGCGGCGGGCGACATCCGCGCGCGCGGCTTCCTGCTGGGCGCGACCTCCGGACGCACCACGCTGGAAGGCGAAGGACTGCAGCACGACGACGGCCACAGCCACGTGCTGGCCTCGGTCATCCCTTCATGCGTGGCCTACGACCCGGCCTACGCCTACGAGATCGCGGTGATCGTGCAGGACGGCATGCGTCGCATGTACCAGGACGAAGAAGACGTCTTTTACTACCTGACGCTGATCAACGAGAAGACCGCGCATCCGCCCATGCCGCAGGGCGCCGAGGAGGGCATCCTGCGCGGCATGTACCGCCTGCGCGAAGGCGGCGACGGCGCGCTGCGGGTGCAGTTGTTGGGCAGCGGCGCGATCCTGGGCGAAACGCTGGCGGCGGCAGAGCTGCTGCGGCAGGACTTCGGCGTGGCGGCCGACGTCTGGAGCGTGACCAGCTATTCGGAACTGGGCCGCGACGGCCAGGAAGCCGAACGCTGGAGCCGCCTGCATCCGCTGGAGAACAGGCGCGCCGGCTACGCGGAGACGGTCCTGGCGGACAGCGAGGGGCCGGTGGTGGCCGCCACCGACTACATGAAGACGGTGGCCGAACAGATACGTCCGTTCATGCAGGACCGCCGCTATGTCACGCTGGGGACCGACGGCTTTGGCCGGTCAGACACGCGGGCAGCCCTGCGGGCCTACTTCGAGGTGGACCGGCATCACATCGCGCTGGCGGCCCTGAAGGCGCTGGCGGACGACGGACTGATGCCGCACGAGCGCGCGGCCGACGCCATCGCCCGCTACGGCATCGACCCGGAGGCCGTGTCCGCGGCGCGGCCCTAGGGGCAGGCTAGACGCGCCGCGCCAGCAAGGCCCAGATCCCGGCGGCGGACAGCAGGGCGCCGCCGCCCAGGTTGAAGCCGCGCTGGGCGCGGGGCGAGGCCAACAGGCGCCGGGCGGACCCGGCAAAGATGGCATAGGCCGTGGCGTTGATGCCGGCGCAGGCGACGAAGGTGGCCGACAGGATCCAGAGCTGGCGCGTCACGTCGCCCGCCGGATCGATGAACTGCGGCAGGAAAGCCACGAAGAAGATGATGCCCTTGGGGTTCAGCGCCGTCACCAGATAGGTGTTGGCGAACAGCTTCCAGCGCGAACCCGAGGCAGTGGCCGTGGGCAGGGTCGCCGGCGACACGCCGGCGCGCAGCAGCTTGAAGCCCAGGTACAGCAGGTACAGGCCGCCCACGATCTTGACCACCGTGAACCAGAACGCCGACGCCGCCAGCAGGGCGCCCAGGCCCAGCAGCGACAGCAGCAGGGCGGTGGAGTCGCCCAGCGCCACCGCCAGCACCAGCGGCAGGCGTGCGCGCCGGCCTTGCGCAATGGAGTAGCTGATGACGGTGAGTATCGTGGGGCCGGGCAGCATCACGAGGAGGGCGGACGCGCCCAGGAAGGCCAGCCAGGTTTCAAGCGACATGGGATCTGCTCCAGGGGTGGGGCTGCGCGCGGCGGCCAGCCTGCGGGCCACTGTATAGCAATCGCGGCCGCCTGCAAACCGGACGTGGCCGGGCGCGCGCGCCGGGTGGTGTTAAATACGGTTTTCCCCGGACAGTGAGCGCGGGCCTGCAAGGGCGCGCGAAGGAAACATCATGGCATTCGATTTTGATCTGTTTGTGATCGGCGCGGGCTCCGGCGGCGTGCGCGCGGCGCGTTTCGCGGCGGGCTTCGGCGCGCGCGTGGCGGTGGCGGAAAGCCGTTACCTGGGCGGCACCTGCGTGAACGTGGGCTGCGTGCCCAAGAAGCTGCTGGTCTATGGCGCGCACTACAGCGAGGACTTCGAGCAGGCCCGCGGCTTCGGCTGGAACGCCGGCGAGCCCAGCTTCGACTGGCCCACGCTGATCGCGAACAAGAATCGGGAAATCGAACGTCTTAACGGCATTTATCGCAATTTGCTGGTCAATAGCGGCGTCACCCTGCTGGAAGGCCACGCCCGCATCCTCGATCCGCACACGGTCGAGATCAACGGCAAATCCTATAGCACCGCCAATATCCTGGTGGCGACCGGCGGCTGGCCCCAGGTGCCGGACATCCCGGGCAAGGAACACGCGATCACGTCGAACGAGGCCTTTTTCCTGAAGGAACTGCCGCGCCGCGTGCTGGTGGTGGGCGGCGGCTACATCGCGGTCGAATTCGCCTCTATTTTCAACGGCATGGGCGCGCAGACCACGCAGGTCTATCGCGGTCCGCTGTTCCTGCGCGGCTTCGACCAGGGCGTGCGCGAGCATCTGCGCGACGAGCTGGTGAAAAAGGGCATCGACCTGCGCTTCAACGCCGAGGTCGTCCGGATCGACAAGCAGGCCGACGGCACGCTGGCCGCCACGCTGAAGGACGGCTCCGTGGTCGAGGCCGATTGCGTGTTCTACGCCACTGGCCGCCGGCCCATGCTGGACAACCTGGGCCTGGAGAACACGGCGGTCAAGCTGGGCAAGGGCGGTTTCATCGAGGTGGACGACGAATACCGCACGGCCGAGCCCTCCATCCTGGCCATCGGCGACGTGATCGGCCGTGTGCCGCTGACGCCCGTGGCGCTGGCCGAAGGCATGGCGGTGGCACGGCGCCTGTTCCGTCCCGAGGAATACCGCAAGGTCGACTACCAGCTGATTCCGACCGCCGTGTTCAGCCTGCCGAACATCGGCACGGTGGGCATGACGACGGAAGAGGCGCGCGCCGCCGGCCACGAGGTCAAGCTGTTCGAAAGCCGCTTCCGGCCCATGAAGCTGACGCTGACCGAGTCGCAGGAAAAGACGCTGATGAAGCTGATCGTGGACGCCAAGACCGACCGCGTGCTGGGCGTGCACATGGTCGGCCCGGACGCTGGCGAGATCGTGCAGGGCATCGCGATCGCGCTGAAGGCCGGCGCGACCAAGCAGGTGTTCGACGAGACCATCGGCATCCATCCCACGGCTGCCGAAGAGTTCGTGACCCTGCGCACGCCGGTCGCCCAATAAGGCGCTACAGCCGTTCGATCATGGCGCGCGCCGCCATCGGCGCGCGTTCCTTCGCGCCATTGATGAAGAACGCAAAGACGTCTCCCGGCCGCGCCTTTTTTTCCGGGGTGCCGGTGAGCGGCAGGTCGGCCGGGTGGCCGCCGCGGGCCCAGCTGCGCAGGCGGTCCGCCCAGGCGTCCAGCGCCTTGGGCGGGTAGCCCGCCTTGTAGGCCGTGCTGGCGCGCATCAGCCGCGCATAGACGAAAGCGGCGGTACGGTCGGCGATGGACGGGTAGTCCTCGCTGTCCGTGTAGACGGTGGCCGCACCGTGGCGCCGCGCCAGCTCCAGGTATTCCTCGCAGGCGAAGCTGTTATGGCGCACGTCCAGTACGTGGCGCAGCGGCAAGCCGTCCACCTTGTCCGGCAGCAGCGCGAGGAAGGCGCCGAAATCGTCCGCATCGAATACCTTGGTCGGCGCGAACTGCCAGACGATGGGCCCCAGCTTGGGGCCCAGTTCGGCGATGCCGCTGTGCACGAAGCGGTGGATCGAATCCTTGGCGCCCGCCAGTTCGCGGCGGTTGGTCGCGTAGCGCGAGGCCTTCAGCGAAAACACGAAGCCTGCGGGCGTCTCATCGCGCCATTTGGCGAAGGTGGCCGGCTTCTGGGTACTGTAGTAGGTGCCGTTGATCTCGATGGCGGTGAGCTGGCTGCTGGCGTATTCCAGTTCGCGCGCATGCGGCAGGTTTTCGGGGTAGAAGACGCCGCGCCAGGGGGCGTAGGTCCAGCCGCCGATACCGATGCGGATGGCGCCGTCTTTCGGATGAGAATGCGCTTGCGGCATGGCCGGCCCTCCAGGCGTGGGAACCGGACAACTGTATCGCCGGCGCCACTGGTCCGCAAACCCCCGCCGGAAGTTCGCTGTTCCGATACAGTTTTGCGCTAAGGTGTGGATTCACGTTTCCACTTTCCGCGCGGCCCCGCGCCGGCCCATCATGCCCGACCTTACCCATCTGATGACGTTCGCCCTGGTTGCCCTGGGCATGGTGCTCACACCCGGGCCCAACATGATCTACCTGGTATCCCGTTCCATCTCGCAGGGCGCGCAGGCGGGCCTGATTTCGCTGGGGGGCGTGGCGGTCGGCTTCGTCTTCTACGTGCTCTGCGCGGCGTTCGGCATCACGGCGCTGCTGATGGCGGTGCCCTACGCCTACGACGCGCTGCGCATCGGCGGCGCGCTGTACCTGCTGTACATGGCCTGGCAGGCGCTGCGCCCGGGCGGGCGTTCGCCGTTCCAGGTGCGCGAACTGCCCAAGAGCAGCCCGCGCACGCTGTTCACGATGGGGCTGGTGACCAATCTGCTCAATCCCAAGATCGCGATCATGTACGTGTCGCTGCTGCCGCAGTTCATCCAGCCCGAGCGCGGCAGCGTGTTCACGCAGTCGCTGGCGCTGGGCATGACGCAGGTGGTCATCAGCCTGACGGTCAATGCGCTGATCGCCATCATGGCCGGTTCCATCGCCGGGTTCCTGGCGGGCCGCCCCTTGTGGATGGTGGTGCAGCGCTGGCTGATGGGCACGGTGCTGGCCGGGCTGGCGGTACGCATGCTGATGGATAACCGCCGCTGATGCAGGCCGAAGACGGTTTCTTTGCGTCCTTGGGCGGCATGCTGGGCGAGGCGCTGCGCAGCGTCGTCGCGGGCTTGAAGTGGCTGCTGGGCGGCCTGGGCCATGCCTTCGGCGATTTCTACTCGGGGCTGGCCGGCGCAATGGGCATGAGCCCGTCGATCTTCAATTTCATCCTGCTGGTGCTGGGGCTGATGTGCCTGTGGGCCGCGGTCAAGGCGCTGCTGCGCCGTTCGATCATCGGATTCCTGTTCTGGGTGATCGTCGCGCTACTGCTGCTGGGCGGACTGGGCGCCTAGCGCTTCTCCAAGCGCTTCCCGCAAGAGGTCGACGCGGGGATTGGATGGTCCCTTCCGGGTTATCAAGGCCACCACGCTGGAAGGCGGTTCCGGGTGCGCGCGTATCTGCTTGACCGCGCCCGCGGGGGCCATAGTGTCGCGGATGAGGGCCATGTCCGGCACGATGCCGATGCCCAGGCCGCTGGCGACGAACTGCACGCCGGTGGTGGGGCTGGTGGATTCCACCACGGGCAGGGGCGCGGGCAGGCCGGCATGGGTGAAGCAGTCTTCAATCAGCTTGCGGCCCATGGATCCTTCGGCCGGCATTACCCAACGTTCCCGTGCCAGGCTGGCCCAGTCCACGCGCCGCGCGCGGACCAGCGGATGGCTGGCGGCCGCAATCACCGCGAACTGCACTTCAAACAATTTGACGTACTGAAACGCGGCCGCCCCGGATCCCAGCATCTGCAGCGGGAAAGTGGAAATCAGCGCGTCGATTTCGCCCAGCTCCAGCGCGTGGAGCAGGGCGGGCACGCGTTCTTCGAGCAATTGCACGCGCATCGGCCTGGCATGGTTCACCAGTTTCTCGACCACGCCGCGCAAGTAGGTCTGCGCCAGGAAGGGCGGCGCGCCGATGCGGATCTTCGCCGCGTAGCGATCGGCGGTCTGGGCGTCGGCGCGCAGATGTCCAAGCTCTTCAAGCAACAGCGCGGCGCCGCGCAGCACCACCTCTCCTTGCGGTGTCGGTTTCAGGCCGCGCGCGGTGCGCAGGAACAAGGCAAAGCCAAACGCGCTTTCGACTTCCGTCAGCGCCTTGCTCAGCGCGGGTTGCGTCAAGTTGAGCGCCTGGCTCGCGGCGCGCAGGCTGCCCGTGCTCTGCACCACTTGCAGCATGCGCAGATGGCGAAAGCGCAGCTTGGATACCAGATGGTCGGGTTCGATGGCGCCGGTCATGGGTTGAGATAGAACTGAAAGTTATCGCTATATCAAAATATATCAATTTTTTGATTAGCTGCGATCGCCTATCCTGCCCGCATAACAAGGAGACAACATGCAACGTCGTACTTTTTGCCTGGGCGCCCTTGGCGCGGGCATGATGTTCCGTTCCATGGCGAACGCCGCAGAGAGCTATCCGTCGCGGGCCGTGCGCGTCGTCGTGCCCTATGCCGCTGGCGGGGGACCCGACATCATGGTGCGGCAATTCGGCCCGGTGCTCGGCGCCAGGATGGGTCAGACCATCGTGGTGGAGAACAAGGTGGGCGCGGGCGGCGTGCTGGCCGCCCAATACGTGGCCCAGGCTGCGCCCGACGGCTATACCGTGCTGCTGGGTTCCAACTCGCACCTGATCCAGAAAGCCCTGCAGCCGAGCCTGATGTTCGATCCCGAGCAGGACTTTCTGCCGGTCACGGTGATCGGCGCCTCGCCCAGCGTCCTGGTCGTGTCCGCCAAGTCACCCTACCGCACGGCGCAAGACCTGATCGCCGCCCTGAAGGCGCAACCGGGCAAGATGAACTACGCCTCGGGCGGCATCGGATCGGCCGCGCATCTGGGCGGCGCGACCTTCGTCACGCTGCTGGGGGCCGAAGCCACGCACGTTCCGTTCAAGGGGTCGGTGGAGATCCCGACCTCGCTGCTGCGCGGGGACACGGATTTCGCCTTCGCCATTGCCGGGACCGCCGTGCCGCAGGTGCAGGGCGGCCGGCTGCGCGCGCTGGCCGTGACCAGCCGCGAACCCATGGCTGAGCTTGCCGGCGTGCCCACGCTGCGGGAGATCCTGGGCAGCGATCTGGCGGTCCAGGAATTCTGGTTCGCCTTCTGGCTGCCGCGCAAATCGAGCGCCGAGGTGGCCGACAAACTCTATGGCGCAACCACGGCGTCGCTCAAGGACCCGGGCGTCAAGAGCAACTTCGAGGCGGCAGGCGTCAGCGTGATCCAAAGCGACAGCCCGGAAGCCGCCGCGTCGTTCGTGCGCAGCGAGGCCCGCAAATGGGCTGAAATCATCAAACTGACCGGCATCACCGCCGGCTGACCCGCAGGAAATCCATGGCCAAGCCTCTTGAAGGCGTACGCGTGCTCGACTTGTCGCACGTGATCGCCGGTCCTCTCGCTTCGTTTTATCTGGCGCAACTGGGCGCTGAAGTCATCAAGGTCGAACCGCCCCTGGCGGGCGAAGTCCTGCGCTCGATGAAGAACGGCGTCGACACCGACACGCCCACCGGATTCGCGGCCATCAACGCCGGCAAGCAATCGCTGGCGCTGGACATCCGGACCCGCCAGGGCGCGGACCTGCTGCGCTCGCTGGCCGCCTCGGCCGATGTGTTCATCGAAAACTTCAGGCCGGGCGTGGTGGCGCGCTACGGGCTGGACTACGCCTCGATCAAGGCGGTCAAGCCCGACATCGTGTATTGCTCCATCTCGGGCTTTGGCCAGCAAGGGGCCTGGTCGCAGCGCGGCGCCTACGACCATGTGGTCCAGGCGATGACCGGCATGATGATGATGTCGGGCGAGGGCGACGACGCGCCGCCGCTGAAAGTGGGCTTTCCGGTGATCGACGTGGCCGTGGGCATGCTGGGCGCGCTGTCCATCGTGTCGGCGCTGCATCGCAGACTGCGCGAAGGCGCCGGGCAATACATCGACGCGTCCATGGTCCAGGCCTCGCTGGCGCTGATGTACACCAATACCTGCGCCTACCTGAGCGACGGCACGCCGACGCGCCGGGTCGGCAACCGGGGCTACACCGGCAGTCCCGCGGCCGATACCTACCGCTGTGCGGACGGCTGGCTGGCGGTGGCCGCGAACACGCCGGAACAATTCCGCAAGTTGACCGCCGCCATCGGAGTGGAGGCGCTGTGCAGCGACGCCAGGGCGCTGGATCTGGATGCCTTCAACCTGCCCAACGGATTCGTGGTGCCGAACGACCGCGAGTACGTGGTGCAACGGCTGAGAGCCGCGTTTTCGACCCGCAGCGCCGCGCAGCTCGAGGACCTGCTCAGCCAGGCCGGCGTGCCCGCGGCCAAAGTGAGAAAGCTCGAGGAGTTCCTCGACGAGGCGGACGCTACCGGTTGCGTGAGCCTGCCTGATCATCGTTTTCACCAGGGTGGACGCGAGCTGCGCACGCATGGGCTAGGCTTTGCCTTCGAGCAGGACGGCGGCCCGACTCAGGCAGGCGCTCCCGCGCTGGGCGAGGGCACGCGCGAGGTGCTCAGGCGCGTGGGCCTGGACGACGCCGCGATAGCCGAGCTCGAGCGCGCCGGCGTCCTGCGGACCCAGGCCGACACCGCGCTTCCCCTGATCCCCTGAACAACCATTCATCCGGAGACTCTATGACTCAACTTTTGCAAGGCCGCGTCGCCATCGTGACCGGAGCCGGGCGTGGATTGGGCCGCTCGCATGCGCTGGAGCTTGCGCAGCACGGCGCCAAGGTGCTGGTGAACGACCTGGGCGCCGACCGGCCGGACTCGCCGGCCCAGGCCGTGGTGGACGCGATCCGCGCGGCTGGCGGGGACGCCATGGCGCATGGCGCCGACGTGACCCAGCCGCAGCAGGCCGAGGCGATGGTGCAGGCGGCCATCGCAAATTGGGGGCGCGTCGACATCCTGGTCAACAACGCGGGCATCCTGCGCGACAAGACCTTCGCCAAGATGAGCCTGGAGGACTTCCGCCTCGTGATCGAGGTCCATCTGATGGGCGCGGTGCATTGCACCCAGGCGGTGTGGAACGCCATGCGCGAACAGAACTATGGCCGCATCGTCATGACCACCTCGTCCTCGGGACTCTATGGCAACTTCGGCCAAGCCAATTACGGCGCGGCGAAGATGGCGCTGGTCGGCCTGATGCAGACCCTTGCCCTCGAAGGCGAGCGCTACGGCGTGCGCGTGAATTGCCTGGCGCCGACGGCCGCCACGGCCATGACCGAAGGCCTGCTCGATGAGCAGGCGCTGGCCTTGTTGACGCCGGACTCGGTCAGTCCCGCCCTGGTTGCCCTGGTGGCCGAAAACGCGCCCACCCGGACCATTCTGATGGCGGGCGCGGGCAGTTTCGAGCAGGCCAATATCACCATGACCCGCGGTATCCATCTGAGTGGAGAGGAGTTGTCCGCGCAGGCCCTGATCGGCCGCCTGGACGAAGTGTCCGACCGCGCGCAGGAAACGGTTCCCGCCACCGGTTTCGACCAGTTGCGCCACGAGATCGCCAAGGCCCAGGCATGCGAAACCGAGAAGTTGTAGTCCTGTCTGGCGTGCGCACGCCCATCGGCAGTTTCGGCAAGAGCCTGAAGGACGTCCCGCCCACGGCGCTGGCCGCCGAGGTGTTGAAAGCCGCCGTGGCGCGCGCGGGCCTGGCGCCTGCGCAGATCGAGCACGTCTGCTTCGGCCAGGTCATCACGACCGAAGCGCGTGACCTGTACTTGTCGCGGGTGGCGGCGATCGAGGCCGGTTGCGCCGACGGCACGCCGGCATTCAACGTCAACCGCTTGTGCGGCTCGGGATTGCAGGCGGTCGTTTCGGCGGCGCAGTCCATCCTGCTGGGCGACTGCAAGGTCGCGGTGGCGGGCGGCGCCGAGAGCATGTCGCGCGCGCCGTACGCCACATCGGCGCTGCGCTTCGGCGCGCGCATGGGCGATGCGCCGATGACCGATATGCTGCTGGGCGCCTTGCATGATCCGTTCCACCGCATCCACATGGGCGTCACGGCGGAAAACGTCGCCAGGCGCTACGGCATTACGCGGGACGCGCAGGATGCGCTGGCGCTGGAGAGCCACCGCCGCGCCGCGCGCGCCGTGGCCGAAGGCCGCTTCGACGCGCAGCTCGTGGCCATCACGACGCCCGGCCGCAAGCCCATTGTGTTCGCGCAGGACGAGCACGTCCGCGCCGACATCGCGCCGTCGGACCTGGCCGCCCTGACGCCCGTATTTTCTTCCGACGATGGCACGGTCACGGCGGGCAACTCCTCCGGCATCAATGACGGTGCGGCCGCGCTGGTACTGATGGAGCGTGCCGAGGCGCTGGCCCTGGACGCGCGCCCCATGGCCCGCCTGCTTGCTTACGCCCATGCCGGCGTGGACCCGCGCTACATGGGCATGGGCCCGGTTCCCGCCGTGCGCGCCGCCCTGGCCAAGGCAGGCCTGTCCGCCGCCGATATGGATGTGATCGAGTCCAACGAGGCCTTTGCGGCGCAGGCCTGCGCGGTGGCGAGCGAACTGGATCTGGATCCGGCCAAGGTCAATCCCAATGGTTCGGGCATTGCGCTGGGGCATCCGGTGGGAGCCACGGGCGCGATCATCGCTGTCAAGGCCTTGCACGAACTCGAGCGCATCGGCGGACGGTACGCGCTGGTCACCATGTGCATAGGCGGCGGGCAGGGCATCGCCGCAATCTTTGAACGCATCTGAAGCCGCCATGACACGCAATCCTGTTGCATCTCCTCTGCCGTTCGACTCGATCCAGTCCTTGCTGAACGCCGTGGGGCAACCTCCCATTGTTTCCGACGCGCTGCTGATCGATCAGGACATGATCGACCGGTTCGCGCAGGTCACGCTCGATACGCAGTGGATCCATGTGGACCGGCTGCGCGCGCAAGCGGAATCCCCCTATGGCGACACCATCGCGCATGGCTTTCTGGCGCTGTCGCTGCTGACGCACTGGCAGAACAGCTGCATCGCCTTTCCGGGCGCAGCGATGTTGCTGAATTACGGATTCGACAGGGTCCGCTTCACCGCGCCCGTGGTTTCCGGCACGCGCGTGGCCGCCAGCTTTTCCTTGGCCGAGGTCGTGGAGACCGGCACGGGCATGGCCCGCTGCGCCTGGAAGGTCGCGATCCAGGCGGAGGGGACGCTCAGGCCGTCGGTGCATGCCGACTGGCTGATCATGGTGCGGTACGGGAGCCCTTGAGTCCCAACGTCACGTCGCGGAGCCTGCGCACCAGGCCCGCGAACCGCTCGGCTCCGGTATTGCCATATCCGATCACCAGGCCATTGTCCTCCGCCCGCGGCGCCACCGCGAACGAGGACAACGCGCCCGGATTCATCCCGATCTTGCGCGCCTGTTCCACGATCTCCCGGTCGGGATATGCAGCAGGCAGCCGCACCGTCAGATGCAGCCCGGAATGTCCGCCCAGGACTTCGTGTTCGATCCCCAGATGCGCCGCCAGCGCCTCGCGCAATGCTCCCTGGCGTTCTCGGTACAGGCGCCGCATGCGGCCCAGGTGGCGCGAGAACTGGCCGTTTTCCATGAAGGCCGCCATGGTCAGCTGTTCCAGCCGGTGGCCGCCGCGCAGCATCTCGATGATGGATGGCATCGCCTGCGCGGCGATGGCTTCGGGCAGCACCACGAAACCCAGGCGCAGCGCCGGGAACATGGTCTTGCTGAAGGTGCCCACGTAGAGCACCGGCGCGTCCTCGACCAGGCCCTGCATCGCGGCGATGGGTTCGCCCTGGTGGCGGAATTCGCTGTCGTAGTCGTCCTCGATGATCCAGGCGCCGGCCTGGCGGGCGCGTTCGATCAAGCCCAGGCGGCGCGGCAGGGACAGCACCGCGCCGGTCGGGTACTGGTGCGACGGCGTTGTCTGGATGAGGCGGGGCGGGCGTTCCTGCCAGGCGCTTTCGGGAATCACGATGCCGTCCGCGTCCACGCGCATGGCAACCACGTCCAGGTCGCCGCCATGGAAGGCGGACTTGGCGCCGCGGTAGCCGGGGTCTTCCAGCCAGGCGGTGTCGCCAGGGTTGGTCAACAGCTGCACGCAGAGCGCCAGCGCGCCCTGGGCGCCTTCGGTGATGACGATGCGCGAGGCGTCGCAGCGCACGCCGCGCGACACGCGCAGGTATTGGGCGATGGCTTCGCGTAGCGCCGGCTCGCCCACGGGATGGCCGTAGCCCAGGGCCGTGGCCGGGGCGGCTTGCAGCGCGCGGTCCTGCGCGCGGCGCCATGCGTTGATGGGAAACTGCGTCAGCGCAGGCGTGCCGGGCGTCATGGGCAGCGAACCGTCGTGGGCGTAGCGCGTGGAGACGATGCGCGTCAGCCGCTTGGCGGTGAGCGAGGGCTGGTCCGTGGGCGGCGTCGCGCGCTTGGCGGCGATGGCCGCGGCGGCCGACAGGGGAGCGACCCGCGTGCCCTGGCGGTCGGCGATCACGTAGCCTTCGGCCGTGAGCTGCTCGTAGGCGATCAGCACCGTGTTGCGCGAGATGGCCAGTTCTTCTGACAGGGCGCGCGACGAGGGCAGCTTGCCGCCCGCGGGCAGCTGTCCGGCCAGGATGGCTTGCTTGAGGCGCTGGATCAGCTGGCGCTGGCGCGGCAGGGCGCCGGGGCCGCGCGTGAGCGGGCTGGAAAGCAGGGCGGGGGTATTCATCTTGGCCCTATTAAAATTCTGGATCGTGGTGCTTTTTATGATGCCACGATTCCGATATCGTGAGGGCATGCGTACTGCGTCCGTCCCTTCGGGCGGCGCGCCAACCTGAAGAGGCCCCGTAGCATGCAACCCCGCGTCAACGCCTACCAGCAACCCATCGGCCCGGACATGACGGGCTGGACCACGCGTCCGCGTCCGCCCCTGACACCCATCGTCGGCCGCTATTGCCGGCTGGAGCCGCTGTCGGCCGAGCGCCACGCCGAGGATCTGTTCCACGCGTTCAGCCAGGCGCCGGACGACAGCGACTGGACCTACATGTCGGTGGGACCCTTCGCGGACCTGGCGGCCTACCGCCAGTTCGCCGAGAAGGCGCAGGCCGGCAATGACCCCTTGCATCACGCCATCATCGACCTGGAAACGGGGCGCGCCATCGGCACGCTGGCGCTGATGCGCATCGACCCGGCCAACGGCGCGATCGAAGTCGGCTTCGTGTCGTTCTCGCGCCAGCTCAAGCGCACCCGCATCGCAACCGAGGCCCAGTTCCTGCTGATGAGCCGCGCCTTCGACGAACTGGGCTACCGCCGCTATGAATGGAAGTGCGATAGCCTGAACGCGCCGTCGCGCGCGGCGGCTCTGCGGCTGGGTTTCCAGTTCGAGGGCATCTTCCGCCAGGCCACGGTGTACAAGGGCCGCAGCCGCGACACGGCCTGGTTCGCCATGGTCGACGGCGACTGGCCCGCGCTGCGTGCCGCCTATGAGCGCTGGTTGAGCCCCGACAATTTCGATGCCCAGGGCAAGCAGCGGCAGGGCCTGTCCGAACTGACGGCACAGGCGCGCGCCGCGTGCGCCTGATCCCGGTTGCGCTGGCCCTGTTCTGGGGCCTGAACTGGCCGGCGGTGAAGATCATCCTGTCGATTTTCCCGCCGTTCACGCTGCGCCTGCTCGGCCTGGGCAGCGGCGCGGTGCTGTTGTTGCTGCTGGCGCGAGCCAAGCGGGTGCCCCTGCTGCCGCCGAGCGAGTCGTGGCGCGGCATCATCGTGGGCGGCCTGCTTGCCGTTGCGGCCTTCAACCTGCTGGTGGCCTGGGCGCAGCTCAGCACCAGCACCTCGCGCGCGGCGGTGCTGACCTTCACCATGCCCATGATGTCGGCCGTGCTGGCCTGGGCGGTGCTGGGCGAACGCCTGGACCGGCGCCGGGCGCTGGCGCTGCTGCTGGGCGCGGCCGGGGTTTCCATCCTGGCCTGGCCGGTGCTGCGCGCAGTCTTCGGCGAACACGATGCGGCCGCGGCCAAGGGTCTGGTGTTTCCGCTGGTGGCGGCTTTCGGCTGGGCCGCCGGCACGGTCTACTTGAAGGGCTGGCCGGTGGCCGGCGATCGCATCGTCGTCACGGCCTGGCAGTTGGCGGTGGGCGCGGCTTGCGCCTTGGGCGGCATGCTGATCGCGGGCGAATCGTTCCCCACGCAGGGCTGGAACGGCCGTGTGGTGGCGGCGCTGTCGTTCCACATCATCCTGGGCACCGCCGTCGCGTACTGGCTCTGGTTCGTGCTGAGCGAGCGCGTCAGCGCCACGGTGGCCGCGCTGACCACATTGATGGTGCCGGTGGTGGGAGTGCTGGGCGCGATGGCGCTGGTGGGCGACCGGCCCGCCGCCTTGGACTGGTGGGGATTCGCCCTGGTGCTGGGAGGCGCCGCGCTGATCGTGCTGAACCTGGGCGCGGCGCCCGCGCCGCGATCCAGGCCATAGGCGAGGGTGGATCAGCGCGCGCGCCGCAGCTTCTCGCGCAGCAGTTCGGCGCCGCTCACCAGGGTGATGCCGGTCAGCACCAGCAGCGCGCCCAGCACGAAACCGGCGTCCAGCGGTTCGTCCAGGATGAGCACGCCGAAGCTCACGCCGAACAGCGGCGTCATGAACGACAGGACGGACAAGCGCGAAGCCAGGTAGCGGCGCAGCAGCCAGAACCAGGCCAGATAGCTGGACAGGGCCACCACCACGGACTGGAAGGCGACGCTGAGCACTGCCGCCTGCGTATAGCGAAAGCCGGCGTTGCCGGTGGCCGCGGCGTAGGCCAGCAGGGTAATGGCCGCGACCGCCATCTGATAGAACAGCGTCTTGGCAGGCGCGGCTTCGGACAGCGAGGTCTTGCGGATCGCCACGGTGGTGGCGCCCCAGAACAGGCCGGCCAGGAGGCCCATCGCATCGCCCAGCAGCATGTTGGGCGCGCCGGCCGATCCCGCCGGCTGGCCCTTGCCGAGGAAGGCCACGGCGATGCCGCAGAACGCCACGGCCACGCCCACCCACTGCAGCGGCTTCAGGCGTTCTTCGGGCAGCAGCCAGTGCAGTCCCAGCGCGGTGAAGATGGGCGCGGTGTACAGGAACACCGACATGTGCGAGGCCGTGGTGTAGACCAGGCCCTGCGCCACGAACAGAAATTCCCCGGCGAACAGCAGGCCCACGATGAGACCGGGCAACGCCGTGCCGTCCATGACGGCACGCAGGCCTTCGCGCCGCCACACGGCCACGGCCAGCACCAGCGCCGCGAACGCCGAGCGCAGTCCGATCTGCATGATGGGCGAAACATCCGCGGCCACCAGTTTGATGGCGATCTGCTGGAAGCCCCAGCAGACGCACAAGAGCAGCATGGCGCCGGTCGCCAGCCCGTCCAGCGGCTGGCGCAAGGGCTTGGCGGCGCTCACGGCAGTTCGGCGGGGTAGCTGTCCAGGGCCAGGCCGATCTGCTGGCGCAGATCCCATTCCGCCAGCGTCGATTGCACCGGGCCGAAGAAGGCGCCGTCGCGCGTCACGAACATGGCGGGCAGGTGGAAGACTTCGTAGCGCTCGACCAGGCCGCGGTTGTCGCCGGCGTCGACCCAGCACACGCGTTCCACGGGCAGCTCCAGCTGCGGCAGTTGTTCACGGGCGACGCGGCAGGTGCCACAGGTGCGGCTGTGGAAGACCAGCAGGGACAGCCCGGGCGCGTCCAGCAGGTAGCGGTCGGCGGTGCTGTCGTTGAGTTCTATCTGTTCCATGGGGCGGGCAAGGCGGGAGAGGGCGCCGGTCGCGGCGCGAGGCGCCCATTATGGCAGCGCCCCGCCCGCGGGCGGGAGATACCCGCGGGCCTGGCAGGGCCGTCCCGGCCTCAGGCGGCGCGCAGCTTGCGGTCCAGTTCCAGCACCGACTGGTACAGCACGCGGGTGCCATCCAGCAGCTGCGTGGGTTCGATCCACTCTTCCGGGCAATGGCTGCGGCCGTTCAGGCAGGGGATGAAGATCATGCCGATGGGGCCGGTGGGCGCCATGTAGACCGCGTCGTGGCCCGCGCCGCTGGGCAGGCGCATGGAGGCGTAGCCCAGCTGATCGGCGGCGGCCTGCACCGCGTCCATCACCAGCGGCGTGCAGTCCGTGGGCCGCGCGCGGCTCAGCTGCGTGAAGCTTGCGGACAGGCGCAACGCGGTCAGGTCGGTGGCC
>NZ_CADIKO010000004.1:0-638860 GCF_902859965.1 Achromobacter aegrifaciens | reverse complement strand
CGAGTTGGTCCCACTCCTTCCCATCCCGAACAGGACAGTGAAACGACTTTGCGCCGATGATAGTGGACGGACGTCTGTGAAAGTAGGTCATCGTCAAGCTTTTATTCCGCAAACCCCACAGGTAACCCCTGTGGGGTTTTGTCTTTGCGGCGACCGAATGTATTGCGCTCGGGATCTCTCGCGCGATACCACCAGCCGCAATCCCAATGAAAAACCCCTCGCAGGAATATCCTGCGAGGGGTTTTGTTTTTGCGGCGCTCAGGTAAAAGCTTTTGAGCCAAAGCGGTAAAGCCGCTCAAGAGCGGCTAGGGCAGTTGGCGTCGCAAAGCGGCGAAGAACAGTTCGGATTGCAGGCGTTCGCCTTGGACCTGTGCGGCCACCTTGGCCGCCAGGTCAGGGTTGACCGGCAGCAGCGGGCGTCCCGTTGATTGCGCAAGCACCTGGGCGGTACAGGCGCGTTCCAGGAAGAACAGGTCGTCATAGGCATAGTCCAGTCTTTCCCCGCAGACTACGACGCCATGGTTGCCGAGGAAGACCACGTCTGCGCCCTGCATCGCATGGGCGATGCGTTCGCCTTCGCTGACGTCCAGCGCCAGGCCGTTGTAGTGTTGGTCGATTGCCAGGCGGCCGTGAAAGCGCATGGCGTTTTGCGACAGCGTGGTGTCGAGCGCGCGATCCGAGGTAAGGGTCAAGGCCGTGGCGTAGGGCATGTGCGTGTGCAGCACACAGGCCTTGCCGGCGATGCGGTGGATGGCGGCATGGATGAACATGGCCGTGGGCTCGACTGCATGCCGGCCGGCGAGCTTGTTGCCTTGGGCATCGATCAGCACGATGTCGTCCGCTTGCATTTCATGCCACATCAACCCGCGGGGATTGAGGAGGAAATGCTCCGAGTCGCCGGGCAGGGCCACGCTGAAGTGATTGCAGACGCCTTCGCCCAGACCATGCGCGGCCGCGGCCCGTAATGCGAGCGCAAGGTCGGCGCGCAGTGCCGCGACAGGTTCTGCGTGAAATAGCGCTTCGGCGTGGCGAGGATCGTGGTTCATGTCTGCCTTTTCTGATGTCTGGGTTTGTTAGGCCTGGTGCGGAACTGCCGGACCAGGATCAGTACAGGTCGCCATCCACATAGAACCACTGGCCGTCTTCGCGCACGAAGCGGCTGAGTTCGTGCAGGCGGTGGGCGCGGCCGGCCTGGCGGCTGCGGGCGACGAATTCCACCGTGGCGTGCTCGGGGTCTTGGCTGCGTGTCTGCTTGATCGCCAGACCCAGCCATTTCAGGTCGGGCGGATTGGGCTCGAGCGCGCTGGGACGGGTGCTGGGGTGCCAGGTCGCCAACAGATAGGGCAGCTCGTCCAGCACGAAGGCGCTGTAGCGCGAGCGCATCAGCGCCTCGGCGGTGGGCGCTTGCATGGCTTGCGTGCCTTCGTGCCAGCGCCCGCAGCATTCGGAATAGGGCTTGGGACCGCCGCAGGGACAGACCGTGGAAGGGAGCTTGGATTGCTTGGTCACGGTGCGAAATGCCGACAGGGTTCAGGCCAGCAGATCGCTGTACTCAGGGTGGCGGCGAATGTAGGTGTCGGCGTAGGAGCACAACGGCCGCACCTTCCAACCCCGGGCGCGGGCGTCGTCCAGCGCATATTTGGTCAGCGCAGCGGCGATGCCGCGTCCGCCCACCTGGCTGGGCACGCCGGTGTGCGTGATTGCCATGGTGCTGCCTTGCAACTGGTAGTCGAGCACGCACAGGACGCCATCGACGGTGGCGGTGTAGCGGGAAAGGGCGCTGTCATGTGTTACGGAAATCATATGGAGCAATCCTGCTATGGCAGAGGGCAGGCCCAGTGGCCTGCCGGTATTGAGGGATATGGCGCATTCCGGCCCGCTGCGGGCCGCCGCCGTTTCAGCGCTGCAGTGCTTTCAGCAGTGCTGTGAGTTGCGCATCGCGCTCCTGGACCAGGTCGGCGATGCTGCGCTCGCCTGCTTCGGCGTTGACGCCCGCGATCAGGCGCTGTTGCAGTTCGGGGGTGACTTCCGGCGCGCCGAGATCGTCCCACCAGGTCTGGACCGGGCCCAGCAAGTGGTCCATGAAATTGGCCAGCCCGCCCGCGCCGCCGCCCAGGTTGAAGGTCATGTGCGGGCCGAACAGCGCCCAGCGCAGGCCCGGGCCTTGCGACACGGCGGCGTCGATGTCGGCCACGCTGGCGACGTTTTCGGCTGCCAGGTGTATGGCTTCGCGCCATAGCGCGGCCTGCAGCCGGTTGGCGATGTGGCCGGGGACTTCCTTGTTCAAGCGGATGGGGTACTTGCCCAGGCTGCGGTAGAAGGCGATGCAACGATCGATGGTGTCGGCCGAGGTTTGTTCGCCGCCGACCACTTCGACCAGCGGAATCAGGTGCGGCGGATTGAACGGATGCCCGATGACAAAGCGCGAGGCATGGCGGCACTGCGATTGCAGGCGGCTCATGATGAGGCCGGAGGAGCTGGACGCGACGATGACCTGCGGCGGCAGCACGGCGTCCATGCGCGCAAAGAGGGCAGTCTTGAAGTCTTCGCGCTCGGGCGCGTTTTCCTGCACGAAGTCCGCGCCGGCCAGCGCGGCCTCCAGGTCAGGCTCGAAGCGCAGCGCATCAGCGGAGGCGCCGGGCAGCACGTGTCCAAGTTCCGCCAGCACGGGCCATGCTGCCTGTACGCGGGCGCGCGTCAGCGTTTCGGCGTCGGCGGCGGGATCGCTGACGACGACCTCAAGGCCGCGGGCGAGGAACAACGCAGCCCAACTGGCGCCTATGGTGCCGGCGCCGACGATGGCGACGCGGCGGATGGCGGGCGGGTTGGACGTGGCAGGGCTGGACATGCGGGTCTCCTGTGAGCACGGATAGGAGCATTGTGAAGCAAACGCCGGCCCGTTGCCACGCGCATGCCGCGCGGGCAAGATAGCGGCTCCCTTTGACCTCCAGAATCCAGGAGTCCTGCATGAACGCGACGCCAGCCTCCCGATCCGCCGTGCCGTATTTTTGCCAGTGGGAGTCGGCGCATCGGGCCAGCGAAATCATCCAGGGCACGCTGGCCCTGGCCGATGACCCGGCCTGGCGCGGCTCGGGCGCGCGCGACGTGGATGAGTACGCGCGCTGGGCCAGCCACGTCTGCGGCATGGCCTGCCTGAAGATGGTGCTGGCGGCCCGCGACGGGCGCCAGTATCCGACGTTGGAGCTGGCGCGGGGCAGCTTGGCTTACGGCGCCTATACGGTGGAAGGCGAACAGATCAAGGGCATGATCTACGCGCCGTTCGTGCGCTACGTGGACGAGGCATTCGGCCTGGCGGCGCGCGTGCATGTCGATCTGCGCGCGGACGAACTGCCTGGATTGATGTCCCAAGCCGCCTATTTCATGGCGCTGGATACGCTGGCCCGAGCGGCAACCGCCCAGGAAGGGCGGGCACCTGGTGCTGGTGACTCGCGCAACGCCGGACTCGGTGACCTTCCACAATCCTTCGGGGGAGCCCGGCACGCAGGCCGATGTCGAATTGCCGCTGGCCGTCTTCGACGAATTTTTCGCGGGGCGTGGCGTGGCGATACTCCCCGCCGCGAACGTTTGAGCGCTGCGGCCTTCATGGCCTGTGAAGGCCGCAGCCTTGCCCGCGTTCAGGCATTGCGCGCGCGTTGCAGGTAGCGCCATGCAAGCACGGCAGCGAGCAGATAGCCTGAGGTGATGACGATGTAGGCCGCGGGCAGGCTGGCGCTCCATTGCGGCAGCAAATGCAGGATGGTGCCCATCAGCGCGACGCCTACCAGCGCGCCGGATTGGCGGTTGGCATTCAGGGCGGCGGCGGCGCTGTTGGCGTGGCTCTTGCCCGAGACCTGCATGACCACGCTGGTCATGGCGGGAACGGCGACGCCCACGCCCAGATTGGCCACTGCGACGATGACGGCGAACGGCCAGTAGGCCATGTCCGGCGAGAACATGACGATTCCCGCGGCGCTCATGGCAGCGGCCAACGATACCCCGCCCAGCAGCGCCGCTGGCACGTTCCAGCGCGCCGATACCCGGCTGGACAACAGATTGCCCAAGGAGAACACGGCCAGCATGGGCACCAGCTGCAGGCCGGTCTCCAATGCGTCCGCGCCGCGTGCATGCTGCAGGAACAGGCTGAGCAGGAAGAGCTGGCCGTAGGCTGCCAGATTGATCAGAAAGCCGACGCCGTTGGCTGCCGCGAATTGCGCGGTGGCGAACAGGGCGCGCGGGATGATGGGGTCGGCATGGCGGCGCTCGCGCCGCACCAGCAGCAGGGCGGCGGCCGCGCAGAGGACCACCGTGCCCAGTATGAGGTTGGAGGACCAGCCGTAGGCGTTGCCCTGGATCAGCACGAAGCACAGCGAGGACAAGGCGATCACGCCCAGCAGGTGGCTCAGCGGATTGAGGGCGCGCGGGCGGCGCGCAACCGCCTGGATGCGGCGTCGCGCCAGCCATAATCCGGCCAATCCCAGCGGGATATTGATGAGGAAGATCCCGCGCCAGCCAAATTGGTGGATCAGCACGCCGCCCAGGAGCGGGCCGGCAGCGCCTGCCACCGCCACGATCGCGGACCAGGCGGCCAGCATGCGGTTGCGCACCTGATCGTCGTCGTAGGCATGGGTCAGCAGGCTGAGGGAACTCGGCATGAACAGGGCCGCGCCCAGCCCCTGCAGCATGCGGGCCAGGATAAGCATGTCCGCGTTGGGCGCCAGGCCGCAGAGCAGGGACGCCAGGGTAAAGACGCCCAAACCGGCCAGGTAGATCGTCTTGGCGCCATAGCGGTCGGCCAGCGCTCCTGCCACCAACAGCAGGGCCGCGAAAGTGAGGGTGTAGCCGTCCACGATCCAGACCAGATCCGTCAGGGGAACGGTGAACTGCACTGCGATGCTGGGCAGGGCGACGTTGACGACGGTGACGTCCAGCATCGCCATGACGAAGCCGATGGCCAGCGTGACTAGCGGCAGCAGGCCGGCCGCGGCGGGTTTGGCGGCCAGCGAGGGCGCGGTGAGGTTGGGGCAGGCGGAACTCATGGCTGGTGGTGTGGCGAGGCTGTCGAGGACTGAAGCTTAGACCTCTGCTTTGATGCAAAAAAGCCGAATAATTGCTTTATAGTGATGCAAAAATGCATCCTTAGGGCGAACGCGATGGACTGGGACAACGCCAGGATCTTCCTGGCCATCTACCGGGTGGGAACCCTGCGGGGCGCCGCCGCGCTGCTGCAGATCGACCAGGCCACCGCCGGGCGCAGGCTGGCGGCGCTGGAGTCCTCGCTGGACGCGCGGCTGTTCCTGCGCACGCCGGGTGGATACGTGCCCACGGCGGCCGGCGAACTGGCGTTCGCGGCCGCGGAGCGCATGGAGCAGGCGGCGGACCAATTGCAGCGCCAGATGCAGGGGCTGGATCATCGCCTGTCCGGCGTGGTGCGCGTGGCGACCTCGGAAACCGTGGCCAGCTACTACATCATGGAAGCGGTGCGGCGCGTGCATGCCCAGCACCCCGACATCCGCGTGGTGCTGTCCACGGCCATCCAGATCAGCAACCTGACGCGCCGCGAGGCTGACCTGGCGATACGGAACATCAAGCCGGACAACCCCGATTTGATACACCGGCACCTGACGCGCAAGGAGGTCGGGCTGTACGCTTCGCGCGCCTACCTGGCTGCGCATGGCGAGCCGCGGCCGGGCACTGCGTTCGCGGGGCACACGCTGGTGACGTACCAGCAAGCGGTGCTGCCGGGCTGGTCCGACACGTTTTGCGGCGAGCCCACGGGCAACGGCCGCATCGGCGTGGAGCTGAACTCCGGCCTGATGATCCTCGAGGCGGTCGCGGCCGGGCTGGGCATCGGCGAGGTGCCCACGCACATGGCGCCGGGGTATCCCGAGCTGGTACGTATCTGGCCGACGCGCAGCGAACCCTACGATTTGTGGTTGGTGATGCACGGCGACCTGAACCGCACGGCGCGCGTGCGCGCCGTGGCCGACGCGATAGTCGAGGTCTTCGAGGAGGACGAGTAGCGTTCCGGGCCGGCGGCGGCTTGTGGGCAGGCGCGGCAGGCGCTAAGGTTTGCCTGATCTTCCATGCAACCATGATTCAGGAGTCGCGCGTGTCCGATCTTTGGCGTTTGTCCGCAGTTGAGCTTGCCGCCCGCATCCGCAAGCGCGAGGTGTCCGTCCGCGAGGCCGCGCAAAGCGCGCTGGACCGGCTGGATGCCGTCAATCCCGCGATCAATGCCGTGGTGGACCACCGCCCGGACGATGTGCTGGCCCAAGCGGCGCAAGTGGATGCGATGCTTGCGCGCGGCGAAGACCCGGGGCCCTTGGCCGGCGTGCCCGTTACCGTGAAAATCAACGTGGACCAGGCGGGTTACGCCACGACCAATGGCGTGAACCTGCAGAAGGATGTGATCGCGGCGGAGAACAGCCCGGTCGTGGACAATCTGTTGCGCGCGGGCGCCGTGATCCTGGGCCGCACCAACACGCCCGCGTTTTCCTTGCGCTGGTTCACCGGCAATGCGCTGCATGACGATACCTTGAACCCGCGCAATCCGGCGCTGACACCCGGCGGCTCGTCGGGCGGCGCGGCTGCCGCGGTGGCGGCTGGCATCGGCCATCTGGCGCATGGCACGGATATCGCCGGCTCCATCCGCTATCCAGCCTATGCCTGCGGCGTGCATGGCCTGCGGCCGTCGCTGGGGCGCGTGGCGGCGTACAACGCGGCGCTGCCGGAACGCTCGATCGGGGGACAGTTGACCGCGGTGTCCGGCCCGCTGGGGCGCAGCATCGCAGATCTAAGACTGGGCCTGGCCGCGCTGGCGGCGCGGGATGTGCGCGATCCTTGGTGGGTGCCCGCTCCCTTGGTCGGGGCCGAGACGCCGCGCCGGGCCGCGCTATGCCTGAATCCGGACGGCATGGACACCCAGCCCGCCGTGGTCAAGGCCTTGCAGGAAGCCGCCCGCCGACTCAGCGAGGCAGGCTGGACGGTGGATACGCTGGATGCCGTGCCGCCGATGCAGGAGGCGGCGGACCTGCAGATCCGCATGTGGCTGGCCGATGGCTACGACGCCATGGTGGCAGCCGCGGAAAAAGAAGGCGATCGCGGAGCTCTGGTAGCGCTGGCTGGCCAGCGCGACAAGGCGGCGGGGGCCGACCTTGCGAGTTTTTCCGCCACGCTGACGCGGCGCGCTACGCTGACGCGCCTGTGGGAGTTGTTCTTCGCCGAGTATCCCGTGCTGTTGCTGCCCGTGTCGGCCGAGCTGCCGTTCCCTGACAAGCTCGATCTGCAAGGCGATGCCGCCTACGCGCGTGTCTGGCGCGCGCAGATGACGCAGATCGGCGTGCCGTTCATGGGTTTGCCAGGCCTGTCGGTGGCGATGGGCAGCGCGATGAGCGAGGCAGGCGCGAGCCCGGTGGGCGTGCAGGTGCTGGCGGGACGCTACCGCGAGGACCTGTGTCTGGATGTGGGGGAAATCATCGAGGCGGGCGCAGCGCCCATCGAGATCGCGCAGCCCGCGGCCCGCTAGTCCGCAAGAGCGGACCAGGCGGGCAGGGGACGGAAGTTCGGTGTGCGGCCGGGCGGGCTAGGGCTTGCTGAAGTGCAGGCGCAGGACGCCGAGGTCGCCGTAGGCGAGTTCGAGATCGCGGTTGGCGGGCACGTCCAGGAAGCCGGCATAGGAGCCGGTGATGACGTGCTGGCCGGCGCGTAGTCCCAGACCTTGTTCGCGCAGGAAATTGGCCAGCCAGTAGAGCCCGGCCTTGGGACGATCGTTCGGGTGGATGCCCGCGTGCTGCTCGGTTTCAACCCCGTCCACGGACAGCGTGATGCTCAAGGCGCCGGGGGCATCGTGCGGGGATGCGATGCGCGGACCCAGTACCAGCCCCTGGTTGAACATATGGTCGGCCAGGAGTTCCGGCAGGCTGGCATGTTCCGGAGCCGCATAACGGCAGCCCAGTACTTCCAAGGCCAGGCGCGCGCCGCCGATGGCCGCGTCCACTTCGGACTCGGTGTAGGGCTCGGGGCGCGCGGGCAGATCCCGGGCAATTTCGAACGCGATCTCGGGTTCGATGCGCACGGTCTGGGTCCGGGCCGCAACAGGGCCGGCTCCGGCGTACGCGATGGTCGAGGCATAGATCGGCGCGACCACGCTTTTCTCGGGCGTGGGCAAGGCGCTCTTCCAGGCGCCGATGTCGTCCTGATGCTTCTCGAGCAGCAGCTGCGCGGTGCGTTGCTGCACGGCGAAGGCCTGGTTCAGCGATTGGGGACGGCAGTCGGCGGGCAGGCGCGGGCCGGCGATGCCGGACTCGCGCGCGGCGACCAGATAGCGGGCCGCTTCGAGGCTGCCGGGATAGTCTTCGATTCTGATCTGCATGGGTTCAAGCTCCCAGGAACAGCATGATCCAGAGCACGATCATGGCGATCAGGCCGAGCCAGCACGAACCCCAGAAGCCGACGATCGGCCATTTCAGCGATAGCGGCGTCTTCTTCGGATCGACGTGGGAGAGCAGGTCGTTGGCGTTGCCGATCAGCCAGAAGCGCGTGCCGGGAAACATCAGGCGGAAAAAGTAATCCAGCATGATGGATGCCTGGATCGCAAGCGGATACTGATTGAATTGACGGTGCTGCAGGTACGGGTGCTTCAATTTGGCGTTGATCTGCTTGCTCTTGAAGAACAGCACGACGCCGCTGAGCGTGCATGTGATGAAGCACAGCAGGAAGAGGCTGAAGGCCATGGCCATCGCGGGTGAGTACATGGGGATCTCAGGAAGACGCGGCGCGCCGTGTTCGGATGAAAAGAATGCCTGCGAAAAACTGCTGGCCGTATTGTAGAAGGCTTGCCGCGGCCCCGTGTTCAGGGCCGCGTCAGTCTGCGTGCAGTCGGAGGCTCGGGATCAGCCGCGCACCTGGCCTTCGCCGCTGAGCACCCACTTCAGCGTGGTCAGGCCTTCCAGGCCGACCGGGCCGCGCGCGTGCAGGCGGTTCGTCGAGATGCCGATCTCGGCGCCCAGGCCGTATTCGAAACCGTCCGCAAAGCAGGTCGGCAGGTTGACGTACACCGAGCTGGAGTCGACCTCGCGCTGGAAGCGCTGTGCGGCGGACAGGTCCTCGGTGACGATGGCGTCGGTATGGCCCGAGCCCCAGCGCGCGATGTGCTCGATGGCGTCGTCCAGCGTGTCGACGATGCGCACCGCCAGGATGGGACCCAGGTACTCCGTGGCCCAGTCTTCTTCCGTGGCCGGTTTGGCGTGGGGCAGCAAGGCCAGCGTGCGGGGGCAGCCGCGCAATTCGACGCCGTGCTCGGTGAGGGCCGCGGCCAGGCTGGGCAGGATGGAAACGGCGGCGACCGCGTCGACCAGCAGCGTTTCCATGGCGCCGCAGATGCCGTAGCGGTAGGTCTTGGCATTGAAGGCGATGGCGTGCGCCTTGTCCGGATCGGCCGCCGCGTCGATATAGACGTGGCAGTTGCCGTCCAGGTGCTTGATGAGCGGCACGCGCGCCTCTTGCGACAGGCGGGCGATCAGCCCCTTGCCGCCGCGCGGCACGATGACGTCGATGTGCTCGGTCATGGTGATGAGCTTGCCGACGGCGGCGCGGTCGGCCGTGGCGACGACCTGCACCGCGTCCTGCGGCAGCCCCGCGGCGGCCAGGCCGGTCTGCACGATGCGGCCCAGCGCGATGTTGGAATGCAGGGCTTCGCTACCGCCGCGCAGGATGGCGGCGTTGCCGGACTTCAGGCACAGCGCAGCTGCGTCGATGGTCACGTTGGGGCGGGATTCGTAGATGATGCCGATCACGCCCAGCGGCACGCGCATCTGCGCCACGCGCATGCCGTTGGGGCGTACGCTGGTGGCGGTGATGCTGCCGATGGGATCAGGCAGGGCGGCGATCTGGCGCAGGCCCTCGGCCATGTGCGCCAGTGTCTTGTCCGACAGGGTCAGGCGGTCCAGCAGCGCCGGCTCCAGGCCGTTGCTGCGCGCTGCGGCCAGGTCTTTTTCGTTGGCGGCCTTGAGTTCGTCGTGGCTGGCGGCCAGGGCGTCGGCCATGGCGAGCAGCGCCTGGTTCTTGGCGGCGCCGGTGGCGCGCATCATGGCGCGCGAGGCGCGGCGGGCGTTTTCGCCCAGGGTGAGCATGGCTTGTTCGATGGAGGACGTGGACATGGCAGCGTCGATCATGAGGATGGGGCGGCGCGGACGCCACCTGGAGATTCAGTGTATATCCGGCCGCGAGGCCGGGCGAATGCCAGCGCATGGGCTGGCGCGGGAGGCGAAGGCGGCGGCTATGCCGCCTTCACGGTCGTCCGCCAGCGGCGGCGACACGCAGCGCGAGCCGCGTCATTTCTTCCCAGGGATCGGACAGGCGTCCTGGCACCGACAGGCCCTTGATCAGGCGATCGACCTCATGGGCATGCTGCACGGCGGCCGGCCACACGTTCGGCTGCACCCGGTTCAGCGCCTGCAACGCCAGCCGCTCGTGCGCGCCGAAAATGCGCAGGCGGCGCATCAGGCCGTTGACGTCCTGGCCCAGGGCGCGCGCTTCGGCGATGCGGGCCAGCAGGCGGATTTCCTCGCCGACCGCCCATAGCACCAGCGGCAGCGCTTCGCCTTCGGCGCGCAGGCCGTCGATCATGCGGATGGTGCGGCCGGTGTCGCCGGCGAGCATGGCGTCGCGCAGGCCGAAGACG
Organism: Achromobacter aegrifaciens; assembly: GCF_902859965.1. Classification (NCBI taxonomy): domain Bacteria; kingdom Pseudomonadati; phylum Pseudomonadota; class Betaproteobacteria; order Burkholderiales; family Alcaligenaceae; genus Achromobacter; species Achromobacter aegrifaciens. The sequence continues at coordinate 628,179 of NZ_CADIKO010000004.1, read as the reverse complement.
TCATAGCGCGCAACGTTCAGCACCGCTCGCTCCACGTCCTCCGCGGCCAGCTGGCCTTCGGGGTAGAGCAGGCCCAGCTTCTGGATTTCCTGGTGGGCGGCCAGCAGATTGCCTTCCACCTTGTCGGCCATCCATTGCAGGGTGGCGCCGTCGGCGCGCTGGTTCTGGCGCGCCAGCCGCATGCCGACCCAGGCGGGCAGGCGGCCGCGTTCGATGTTGGCGATGTCGACCATCATGCCGCCGCGGCTCAAGGCCTGCACCCAGCGGCTTTCGCGGGTGGCCTTGTCCAGGCGCGGCAGGGCGATCAGCACGAGCGTGTCCGGATCCGCCTGCTTCTCGGCCTGTTCGGCCAGCTTGGCCAGGGTGTCGGCGCCGGACTTGCCGGGCTTGCCCGTCGGGATCTTGATTTCGAGGATGCGGCGGTCGCCGAACAGCGACACGCTTTGCGTGGCGGCGGTGACCGAGCTCCAGTCGCTGCGCGCGTCCATGACCATGGACAGGCGGTCGGTGTAGCCCGCGTTACGGGCCGCGGCGCGCAGCGCGTCCACGGCCTCGGTCACGAGCAGGGGTTCGTCGCCGGACACCGTGTAGAGCGGGGCCAGGCGGTTGCCTGGCCGCTGCAGGTGCTCGGCCAGGCGATCCGCGTCCAGGGGCTGTGCCATCTAACGCAGGATGGCCGGATCGGTGGTGGACGGCGTCTGCCACGGCGCGGGCGTGCGCTTTTGTTCCGGCGTGGTCGGGTCGTACAGCGGGGTCTCGCCGTCTTCCGCGCGCTCTTCGGCATTCTCGAATGCATGGCGCACTTCCGGCGCGGTCATGCGGCGCAGCAGGCGGGACACCAGGTCGCGCTGCATGGCCCGGTACAACGTTTCGATCTGGCCTTGCTTGGCTTGCACCACCTGGTCGTCATAGGGCATTTCGCGGTAGATCGACAGCGTGGTGTCCGGGATCAGGGCGCGGCCCTTGGCATCGATGAGGCGGAACGTGTAGTTGATGCCGAGTTCGTATTCCTCGACACGGCCCTGGGCGTTCAGCGACACCTCTCGCAGGGTGCGAGTGTCGGCGACCTGCTGCAGGATGGCTTGCGCCTCCTTGGGGGTCGACACGAGCTTGGTGTTCGGCGAGGCCGCGCGCAGCGCGCGGCGCACGTCGGCGCCGAACTGCGTGGTGTCGGAAATGCCGACATACAGCGTATCGAACGGCATCGGCGTGACGCCACGCAAGGCGAAACCGCAAGCGGAGAGCAGCATGAACAGCGCCAGGCAGGCGCCGCGCAGCAGCCAGGACTGGCGGGGGGAGTGCGTTTGTTGCCCGGCGAAGTGCATGCTTGACCTCATCAGCCTACGACGTTGACCAGTTTGCCCGGAACCACGATGACGCGCTTGGGCGGACGGCCTTCCAGGAAGCGGGCGACCTCTTCCTGGGATGCCGCGAGCTTTTCGATGTCTTCCTTGGCGGCCTTGGCGGCCACGCGGATGGAGCCGCGCAGCTTGCCGTTGACCTGGAGCATCAGCTCGATCTCGTCGGCGACCAGCGCCGCCTCGTCCACGTGCGGCCAAGGCGCGTCGAGCAGGTCGCCCAGCTCGTGGGCGTAGCCCAGGTCGCGCCACAGGTGCCAGGTGATGTGCGGCACCACGGGATACAGCACGCGCAGCAGCACGCCCAGCGTTTCGGCGTAGGCGGCGTCCGCGGCTGCGCCTTCGGGCAGCTTGGCGTCGTCGATGGCGTTGAGCATCTTCATGCATGCCGACACGACGGTGTTGTACTGGATGCGCTGGTAGTCGTAGTCGGCTTGCTTGAGCAGGCCGTAGACCTCGCGGCGCAGATCCTTGACCGGGGCCGGCGCCTGCGCCCAGTCGGCGCCATGGGCCAGGCCGCGCGCGATGGCCTCGCGCTGGCCGTAGCTGATGGACCAGAGGCGGCGCAGGAAGCGGTTGGAGCCTTCGACGCCAGAGTCCGACCATTCGAGGGTCTGTTCCGGCGGGCTGGCGAACATGACGAACAGGCGGGCCGTGTCCGCGCCCAGCGTGTCGATCAGCGATTGCGGGTCGACGCCGTTGTTCTTCGACTTGGACATCGTGCCTACGCCGCCGTAGGTGATGGCGGAGCCGTCCGACTTCAGCTTGGCGCCGACGATGGCGCCGCGGTCGTCGTAGACGTTTTCGACGTCTTCCGGCCAGAAGTACTCGATGCCGCCCTGCGGCGTCTTGCGCGAGTAGATATGGTTCAGCACCATGCCCTGGCACAGCAGCTTGGTGAAGGGCTCGTCGAAGTTGAGCAAGCCCATGTCGCGCATGACCTTGGTCCAGAAGCGGGCGTACAGCAGGTGGAGCACCGCGTGTTCGATGCCGCCGATGTACTGGTCCATCGGCATCCAGTAGTCGTTGCGTGCGTCGACCATGGCGTTATCGTTGCCCGGCGAGGTGTAGCGCATGAAATACCAGGACGAGTCCACGAAGGTGTCCATCGTGTCCGTTTCACGGCGCGCCGGCTTGCCGCACTTGGGGCAGGAGCAGGACAGGAACGCCTCGTTCTTGGCCAGCGGATTGCCGCTGCCGTCCGGGATGAGGTCGTCGGGCAGGACCACCGGCAGGTCTTTTTCCGGAACCGGGACCGGGCCGCAATCCGCGCAGTGGATGATGGGGATGGGGGTGCCCCAATAGCGCTGGCGCGAGATGCCCCAGTCGCGCAGGCGCCAGGTGGTCTGCTTTTCGCCCAGGCCTTGCGCGCCCAGGTCGACGGCGATGGCGTCGACCGCTTCCTTGTGGGAGAGGCCGTCGTACTTGCCCGAATTGATGGTGCGTCCGGCTTGCTTGTCGCCGTACCACTCCTGCCAGGCATTGGTGGAGTATTCCTTGCCGGCCACGTCCACGACCTGCACGATGGGCAGGTCATATTTCTTGGCGAAGGCGAAATCGCGCTCGTCATGCGCCGGCACGCCCATCACGGCGCCATCGCCGTAGGTCATGAGCACGTAGTTGCCGACCCAGACCTGAACTTCGGCGCCCGTGACCGGGTGCGTGACGTACAGGCCCGTGGGCATGCCTTCCTTTTCGCGCGTGGCCATTTCGGCCTCGGTCGTGCCGCCCAGCTTGCATTGTTCGATGAACGCGGCCAGTTGCGGATTGGAGAGCGCGGCCTGCGTGGCCAGGGGGTGTTCCGGCGCCACGGCGCAGAAGGTCACGCCCATGATGGTGTCGGCGCGGGTGGTGAAGACGTACAGCTTGCCGTCCTGGATCAGCTGGCCGTCCTGGCCGGCGATCTTGTGCGGGAAAGCGAAGCGCAGGCCCTCGGACTTGCCGATCCAGTTTTCCTGCATCAGGCGCACGCGCTCGGGCCAGCCGGGCAGGTCGTTCTGGACGGCGCCCAGCAGTTCGTCGGCGTAATCGGTGATGCGCAGGTAGTAGCCGGGGATCTCGCGCTTTTCGACCAGCGCGCCCGAGCGCCAGCCGCGGCCGTCGATGACCTGTTCATTGGCCAGCACGGTCTGGTCCACCGGGTCCCAGTTGACGACCTGGGTCTTGCGGTAGGCGACGCCCTTTTCCAGCATCTTGAGGAACAGCCACTGGTTCCACTTGTAGTACTGGGGATCGCAGGCGCACATTTCGCGCGACCAGTCGATCGCCAGGCCCATCGCCTTCATCTGCTTCTTCATGTAGGCGATGTTGTCGTACGTCCACTTCGCCGGCGGCACCTTGGACTTGATGGCGGCGTTTTCCGCCGGCATGCCGAAGGCGTCCCAGCCCATGGGCATCAGAACGTTGTAGCCGCGCATGCGCAACTGACGGGCCATCATGTCGTTGATGGTGTAGTTGCGCACGTGGCCCATGTGCAGCTTGCCGCTGGGGTAGGGCAGCATGGAGCAGGCGTAGAACTTCGGCTTTTCGGAGCCGTCGGCGTTCTTGGCGTGTTCGTGGACCAGGTAGACGTCGCGCGCCTGCCAATCTTGGTGGGCGGCTGCTTCGACGGTATTGGGGAGGTAACGTTCCTGCATGGGCTCGTGCACGATGGCAAAAAAAGGGTGAGCCGCCTCGCCGCGCGGGCGCGGAGGCGGCCAAAACCCCTGATTATAGGAGGTGCTAGGCGCGGGCAGGGGACGGAGCCGTTTCGGGGATGCGCGCGCTGGGCGCCAGGGCGCCATAAGCCAGCGTAATCACCCCGAGGACGGCGCCCGCCGTGACCACGCCGGGCCAGCCAAAATGGGCGTACAGCCAGGACGATACCAGCGAACCGGATGCGCCGCCGATGAAGTAGCTGGTCATGTAGCCGGCCGTCAGCCGGCTGCGCGCTTCGGGGCGCAGGCGGTAGAGGGCGCTGCTGTTGGTGACGTGCACGCCCTGGATCGCGAGATCCTGCACCAGGATGCCGACCAGCAGGGCCAGCACCGACACCTGGCCGAAGGCGATCAGTCCCCAGGAACCCAGCAGCAACAGCAGTCCGACGCGGGTGGCGAGGTTGCCCAGGCCGCGGTCGGCAAGGCGGCCGAAGCGGTTGGCGGCGTAGGCCCCTGCGGCGCCCGCCAGCCCGAACAGGCCGATGGTGGTGTTGCTGTATTGATAGGGCGGGCTGGCCAGCAGGAAGGTCAGCGGCGTCCACAGCATGCTGAAGGCCGCGAACAGCAGGCCGCCCAGCAGCGAGCGGGCGCGGAACAGCGGTTCCTCGACGAACATGCGCAGGATGGAGCCCAGCAGGCGCGGGTAGCTCAGCCCGGCCGGACTCTGGTGGCGCGGCAGCAGGCGCCACAGGGCCGCGGACATGATCAGCATCAGGATGGCCGCCACCCAGTACACGGTGCGCCAGCTGCCCACGTCGGCGAGCGCGCCGGCGACGGTGCGGGCCAGCAGGATGCCCAGCAGCAGTCCGCTCATGACGGTGCCCACGGCCTTGCCCCGCTCATGCGGCGCGGCCAGCGTCGCGGCGAAAGGCACCAGGATCTGGGCCACCACGGACAGCATGCCCGTCAGCGCCGTGCCCAGGATCAGCACGCCGATATTGGGGGCGAAGGCGGAAATCAGCAGACCGCCCGAGGACAGCAGGTTCATCAGCACGATCAGGCTGCGGCGCTCGAACATGTCGCCCAGGGGCACGAGCAGCATCAGGCCCACCGCATAGCTCAGCTGCGCGGTGGTGACGATGCTGCCCGCCGTGGCGCTGGACAGCGAGAATTGCTCGCTGATCGTATGCAGCAGCGGCTGCGCGTAATAGTTGCTGGCGACGGCGAGGCCGGTCGCGACCGACATCAGCAGGAGGATGGGCGCGGTCAGGACCGGCGTCTGGGAGGACTGGGTAGCGGAAGTCATGGATCGGGATCGGGGATGATGGCTGCGAAAGAGGGCTCGGCTCAGGCGCCGATGCCGCCAGGCGTTTCCTGGTCCTGCTTGATCAGCAGCTTCCTGAGGAGGCCGGCCAGTTGCTTGCGCTCGGCTGCGGACAGCGGTTCAAGCAGTTCATTGAGGTCCTTCAGGTAGTCCTTCAGCACCAGCTTGATGGTGCGCAAGCCTTCGGCCGTGAGCGACACGATGACGCCGCGCCGGTCTTCCGGATTGGGGCTGCGCGTGAGCAGGCCGGCCTGCTCCAGGCGGTCGAGCCGATTGGTCATGGCGCCGGAGGTCAACAGCAGGGCCTCCACCAGCTTCTGCGGATTCAGCGCGTAGGGCGAGCCGCTGCGGTACAGCGTGGCCAGCACGTCGAATTCGCCCTGGTGCAGGTCGTAGTTGCGGAAGCTGCGGTTCACGTTGCGCGCGGCCAGCGCGTTCAGACGGAACACACGGGTGACGACGGACATGGCGGCGAAGTCCTGGGCGGGACATTCGGCGGTCCATTGGGAGATCACCAGATCGACGAGGTCATTCATGGGTGCACGGGCTTTATTTTTACGTGAAGTATCTTAACATGAAGATAAATTGGAAAAAGCCGACCTATGCGTCGTGCAGGCCGGCCGCGGCAAAAAAAGAAGGGCCCGCCTCTTGCGAGGCGGGCCCTTCCGGCTTGACCGGAACTACGCGCGATTTACTGCGCGGCGTCCTTCAGCTTCTTGAGCGGGCGAACCTTCACCTTGACCGAAGCCGGCTTGGCGGGGAACCAGCGCTCTTCACCGGTGAACGGATCCTTGCCGAAGCGCTTGGCCTTGGCCGGAACCTTCTGCACGGCAACCTTGAACAGGCCGGGCAGCGTGAATTCGCCAGCGCCCTTCTTGTCCACGGAGCCCAGCACCGAGGTTTCCAGGCTGGCCAGGACGGCCTTGACCGACTTGGCTTCAACGCCCGATTGCTCAACGATGTAGGCGATCAGCTGGGTCTTGTTCAGGGCGGCCTTGATGGCCTTGGGGGCAGCAGCGACCTTCTTGGCGGCGACGACCTTCTTGACGGCCGGCTTTGCAGCGGGCTTCACAGCGGGTTTGGCAGCAGTTGCCTTCTTTGCGGGCGCCTTGGCGGCGGGCTTGGTGACTTTCTTGGCAGGAGCTTTTGCTTTCGTGGCCATGGTCAAAATCCGTATGTTGAGGTCATGGAGCAGCGCGCGCCGGGTATCGGCGTTTGACGCTACGCGGCCGATGATAGCGGAAGAGTGGCGATTAATGCGGTTTTCTAGCGGGTTTTTGGCCCTTGTTTGTTGTTTTCGACACAGAAAGTGCTTTGTAGAAGGGCTCCAGCAAGATGTCGTGACATTCATCGCGCATCTTTTCAGATGCCTGCGGCACTGAACCAACTGCGCCGGGCATGTTCCAATTGCGTGCCCTGCGCGAGACCCGCGCGGAAAAAACCAAGCATGGAAGCGAAGCAGTCATATGTTGATGAAGAAGTTGGCGGCGAGCCTGATCGTCGCGGCCGCGTGCATGTCGGGCGCCGTGGCGCAGACGGTGCCCGCGCCGGCCCTGTCGGCCAAGGCCTGGCTCTTGCTGGACGAGACCAGCGGACAGGTGATCGCGTCGCATGCGGCGACGACCCGGATCGAGCCCGCGTCCCTGACCAAGATCATGACGGCCTATGTCGTGTTCGAGGCGCTCAGCAAGAAAGAGCTGTCCGCGGCGCAAATGGTCACGGTGTCGACCCGCGCCTGGAAGGTGCCGGCGGGCAGCTCGAAGATGTTCCTGGAGCCGGGCTCGAAGGTGTCGGTGGACGATCTGCTGCGCGGCCTGATGATCCAGTCGGGCAACGACGCGGCCATCGCGCTGGCCGAAGCCGTGTCGGGCAGCGTCGAGGCCTTCGTGGCGCGGATGAACGACACCGCCGCCAGGCTCGGCCTGCACGCCACGCATTTCGCCAGCCCGCACGGCTTGCCCGATCCGGGGACCTACTCCACCGCCAGCGACCTGTCCATGCTGGCCACGCGTTTCATTCGCGATTATCCGCAGCTCTACAGGACCTACGATTCGGCCAAGCAGTTCACCTACAACAAGATCACGCAGCCGAACCGCAACCGCCTGCTGTGGCTGGATCCCAGCGTGGACGGGCTGAAGACCGGGCATACCGAATCGGCCGGCTATTGCATCGTCGCCACCGCGCAGCGTCCTAATGGCGCTGACCAGCGCCGCCTGATCACGGTGGTGGTGGGCACGGCGTCGGACAAGCTGCGCACGCAGGAAAGCCGCGAGTTGCTGGAGTGGGGCTTTCAGGGGTTCAATACCATCAAGCTGTACGCGCGCGGCCAGGCGGTCGCCACGCCCGAGGTATGGAAGGGCGAGCAGGACAGCCTGAAGGCCGGATTCGCGCGCGATGCCTACGTGACGGTGCCTGCGGGCGCCAAGGTCGAACCGGTCTGGACACCGCAGGATCCGCTGATTGCGCCGATCGCGGCCCAGTCCGCAGTGGGCGAGGTGCGTGTGCTGGTGGACGGCAAGCCCGCCATGCAGTTTCCGGTGGTGGCACTGGAACCGGTGGCCGAGGCCGGATTCGCGGGACGCGCGTGGGATTCCATCCGCTTGTGGTGGCGTGGCCACGCCGGATAACGGAGGTGTGCGATGGCGGTGAGCTTTCCTGGAGGCCCGGCCCCGGCGCCGGGCGCGGATGATCCCTTGGCTTTGCTGTCGGCCTGCCATGGCCGCATTTCCCGCCAGTGCGCGACCTTGGGGCGTCTTGCCGCGCACCTGCCGGTGCATGGCAGCGACGCCGCGGCTCAAACCGCGGCGGCCAGCGTCATGCGCTACTTCGATACCGCGGCCGCACACCATCACGAGGACGAGGAAGAGGACCTGTTTCCGGCCTTGATCGAATCCATGGCCGGCTCTGACGCCGTCTGTCTGCATGCGCTGGTGGACGGCCTGATGGCCGAGCACCGGCAGTTGGCGCGGCGCTGGGAGCCCTTGCGCCAGGCGCTCGCCGAGATCGCGGCGGGCCGCCAGGCCGAGCTGCCCGCCAGCCAGGTGCAGGATTTCACCGATGCCTACGCCGCGCATATCCAGCGTGAGGAAAGCGAACTGCTGCCGATGGCGGCGCGGCTGATCCCGGACGATACGCTGGCCGGGATCGGGCAGGCCATGAAGGCGCGACGCGGCGGCGAGGCCGGCTGACGTTTCGGGCAAGGCGGGGATTGGCGCTACGATGGCCGCAGCCGGCGCGCGGCGCGCCGGGTTTTTGCCTACGTGTCCGCCATGACCAGAAACGCCCGTTTCCGCCAGAAATTGCAGGATCCCGTCTTGATGCACGCCATGTCGGCGCACAACCCGCTGTCCGCCAGGCTGGCGGCCGATGCCGGGTTCGACGCCATCTGGGGCAGCGGCTTCGAGCTGTCGGCCAGCTACGCCGTGCCCGATGCCAACATACTCTCGCCCTCGCAGCACCTGGACATGATGCGGGCGATCGCCGCCGCGGTGGACGTGCCCGTGATTGCCGACATCGACACCGGATTCGGCAATGCCATCAATGTCTCCTACATGGTGCCGCAGTACGAAGCTGCGGGCGTGTCGGCGGTGGTGATGGAAGACAAGACCTTTCCCAAGGACACGAGTCTGCGCGCGTCCGGCAGGCAGGAGCTGGTGCGGATCGAGGAGTTCCAGGGCAAGATCGAAGCCGCCTGCAGCGCCCGCCGCGATGCGGATTTCTGCGTGATCGCCCGGACCGAGGCGCTGATCGCGGGCGCCGGCGAGCAGGAAGCCTTGGTCCGGGCGCGCGCGTATGAAGCTGCGGGCGCGGACGCCATCCTGATCCATTCCAAGCAGAACACGCCCGACGAGATCCTGTCGTTCGTCGCGGCATGGCAAGGCCGCGCGCCGCTGGTGCTGGTGCCCACCGCCTATCCGCAACTGCGCGAAGCCGATATCCAGGCGCTGGGCAAGGTCGGCCTGGTCATCTATGGCAATCACGCCATCCGCGCCGCGGTGGGGGCGATGCGGGACGTGTTCGCCCGCATCCGCAGCGATGGCGGCATCCATCAGGTGGATGCGGCGCTGCCGGCGGTCAAGGAAATCATCGCGCTGCAGGGCGATGCCCATATGCGGGAGCTGGAGCGCCGTTACCTCAAGTAAGCGGGACGCGTTGCGCGCGAGGGGCGCTAGCGATTACGCTAGACGACCCGCCGCCCGCCCTGTGCGCCGCAGGCGGAACCAATCAGAAAGCAGATGCCGAGGGACAAGAAAGAATGATGCAGGGGGGGATGAGCGTCGCGCGCCGGTTGTTCGGCTCGTGGGTGGACGAGGTCAATGCGCGGACCTTGCGCGCGGATGCGACGGCGGGCTTGCTGGGCGCCTTGCTGGTGTTGCCGCAGGGCGTGGCGTTCGCCATGCTGGCGGGCCTGCCGCCCGAGTACGGCCTGTATTCCGCCATCGTTCCCTGTATCGTCGCGGCGCTCTTCGGGTCCAGCCGCCATGTCATGTCGGGCCCGACCAATGCCAACTCGTTGGCGCTCTATGCGGTGTTGACGCCGCTGGCGGTGGCCGGCAGCCAGGGCTACATCCAGCTGGCGCTGGCCGTGACCGTGCTGGTCGGGCTGATGCAATGGCTGGTGGGCACGCTCAGGCTGGGCTCGCTGGCGCACTTCATCTCGCCGTCGGCGCTGTTCGGTTTCACCAGCGGCGCGGCGCTGCTGATCGCCGTGCATGCGCTGAAGGACGCGCTGGGCATGCCGTCGCCGGACGCGCACGGCGCGGGCGCCTTGCTGGCCAGCCTGGCCGCGAATCTGGCGCAGGTGCACTGGGGCGCCTTGCTGGTGACCCTGACCACCCTGGCCGTGGCGCTGCTGGTGCGGCGCCTGGACAAGCGCAAGCCCTACATGTTGGCGGGGCTGGCGGCGGGCGCGCTGGCGGCCGCGGGCTTCAACGCGCTGACCGAAGGTGCGCCGGTGTCAGTGCTGGGTGCGCTGGCCCAACCTTGGCCGCCTTTCCATATTCCCAGCGTCGATTGGCGCGCCTTGCCCGAACTGCTGAGCGTGGCCTTCGCGCTGACCATCGTGGCGCTGGCGCAATCCATCTCCATCGCCAAGGCCGTGGCCACGCGTTCGGGCCAGCGCATCGACGCCAACCGCGAATTCGTGGGGCAGGGGCTGTCCAATATTGTGGGCGGCTTTTTCTCCTGTTACCTGTCTTGCGGGTCGCTCAACAGGTCCATTCCCAACTACGAGGCTGGCGCCAAGACGCCGCTGGCGTCCGTGTTCTCGGCCTTGCTGCTGGTGGCGCTGGTGGCCCTGTCCGCGCCGCTTTTGGCCATGATTCCGCACGCGGCGATTTCCGGGCTGCTGCTGCTGGTGGCCTGGACCCTGTTCGACATTCCGCGCTGGCGGCAACTGATCCGCACCCAGCGCGGCGAAGCGATCATCGCCGCCGCCACGCTGGCTGCCACCATCACCATACGCATGGAAGTGGCGATCCTGCTGGGCACGGTGTTGTCGCTGATGGTCTACCTGCACCGCACCTCGCGGCCGGCGATGCGCACCATGGGCTTCGACTCGCGCGGCTTGGAGCGGCGCTTCGTGGTGTTGGAGCACGCGCCGGATGCCTTGCCGGAGTGCCCGCAACTGAAGCTGCTGCGCATGGAAGGGTCGGTCTATTTCGGCGCTGCCACGCACGTGGCGCAGCGCCTGCATGAGCTGCGCGCGGCGCCCGGCGCGCCGCGCCATCTGCTGGTGATGGCCAAGAGCATGAATTTCATCGACATGGCGGGCGCGCAGGTCTGGGAAGACGAACTGGCCGCCAGGCGGGCCATGGGCGGCGATCTGTACTTCCACCGCCCGCGGCCGGAAGTGCTGGACATGTGGCGTCGCACGGGTTTCCTGCAGCGGCTGGGCGAGGACCATATCTTTCCCGACAAGGCGACCGCGCTGCATACGATCTACGCCAAGCTGGACCGCGGCATTTGCGAGGGATGCCAGGCCAAGATCTTCTGGGAATGCCAGCCCAACGGGCTGAGGAACGACTGAGGCCGCGTGCGCGGCCGGCTCAGGCCGGCTGCGGCGCTTCCGTGCCCAGATAGGCCGCGCGGACCCGCTCGTCGGCCGCGATCGTTGCGGGTTCGCCCTCGGCCAGCAGGCTGCCGCGCACCAGCACTGCGATGCGATCGGCGTGCTTGAACACAACATCCAGGCTGTGCTCGGTGAACAGGACCGCAATGCGCTGGGTGTCCGCCAGCGTGCGCGTCAGCCGCATCAGCGCATGGCGTTCATTGGTGGCCATGCCCGCCGTGGGTTCGTCCATCAGCAAGAGGCGCGGCTGGTGCGCCAGCGCCATCGCCAGCTCCACCCGCTTGACGTCGCCGTAGGCCAGCGTGCCGCAATGCTCCTGCGCCTTGTCCGCCATCTGCACCTGGGACAGCAGCGACATGGCCTCCTCGGCCGCGTGCCGGGTGGCCCGGCGCCACGGATTCAGCAGCAGCCGGTCGCGCGACAGCAGCGCAGTCTGCACGTTCTCGCGCACCGTCATGGAGCGGAAGGTGGCCGCGGTCTGGAAGGTGCGTCCCACGCCCAACCGGCAGATCTTGCCTGCCGACAGGCCTACCAGTTCGCGGCCGTCCAGCAGGACGGAGCCCGAGTCGGGCCGCAGCTGGCCACCCAGCGCGTTGAAACAGGTGGACTTGCCGGCGCCGTTGGGGCCGATCAGCGCCAGCATCCGGCCCGCTTCCAGCGTGAAGGACACGCCGGCCAGCGCGTCGATGCCGCCGAATGATTTGCGCAGGTCCCGGACTCGCAGCAGGGGGGCGGTGTTCATGCGCGCCTCCTGTTCCAGCTTGCGGCCAGGCGCGCGGCAGCGCCTGCCAGCCCCTCGGGAAACGCCATGACCAGGGCCAGGATGGCCAGCCCCAGCACCGCGTGCCAGTACTCGGTGCTGCGCGCGGCGGCATCCTGCAGCCAGGTGTAGGACGCAGCGCCAACGAGCGGGCCGGCCAGCGTCTGCAACCCGCCCAGCAGCACCATGACCAGTCCGTCCACGGAGCGGCTCACGGCCAGCGTGTCGGGCGCGATGCTGCCCTTGGAAAATGCGTAGAGCGAGCCTGCCAGGCCGGCGGCGAAAGACGCGGCCACGAAGCCCGCCCATTGCACGCGCCGCGTGTCCATGCCCAGCGCCTCGGCGCGCAGGGCCGAATCGCGCACGCCGCGCAGCGCATAGCCCAGCGGCGAGAACGCCAGGCGGCGCAGCCAGGCGATGCCGGCCACGCACAGCGCCAGCGTCAGGTAATAGAACCAGGGGCCCTGGGCGAGCCAGGCCGATGGCCACAGCCCGATCAGGCCGTTGCTGCCGCCCGTCACGTCATCCCATTGATAGGCCAGCGCCCAGAGGATCTGCGCCACCGCCAGGGTCAGCATCGCCAGGTACACGCCCGACAGGCGCACGCAGAACCAGCCGAACAGCAGGGCGCCGAGCGCCGCGGCGAAGGGGCCGAGCAGCAGCGCCGCTTCCATCGGCACGGCCGCCAGCTTCAGGAGCAGCGCGGCGCCGTAGGCGCCCAGGCCGAACCAGGCGGCATGGCCAAACGAGGTCATGCCGGCCAGCCCGGTGAGGAAATGCAGGCTGGCGGCAAACAGCGCGGCGATCAGGATTTCGGTCAGCAGGATGCCCAGATAGGGGCTGTGAGCGGCCGCCACCGGCGCCAGTACCAGGAGCGCCAACAGCGCGCCATAGGCCAGCCGCAGGCCGCGGCCGGCCGGCGCGATGGGGCGCTCCGGGGCGGCGGTGTGGGATGCCGGCTCGGGCGGTTTGCCCAGCAGACCCCAGGGCCGCACGACCAGCACCACGGCCATCACGGCGAATTCCGCCAGCAGCGTGAGCTTGGACAGATTGAAAAGCCAGGGGCCGATCTGCACCTGTCCCAGGAACACGAACAATGCCTTGACCGAGCAGATCAACAAGGCGGCGAGGAAGGCGCCGGGAATCGAACCCAGGCCGCCCACCACCACCACCACGAACGCGCTGGCGATGATCTCCAGGTCCAGGCCCAGGGTGGCGGGTACCCGCGGCGCGGCCAGCGCGCCGCCCAGGCCGGCCAGGAACGCGCCCAGGGTGAATGCCGAGGTGAACAGCCAGGCTTGATTCACGCCCAGCGCGGCCAGCATCTTGCGATTTTCCGCCGCGGCCCGCAGCAGCCGGCCCCAGCGCGTACGCATCAGCAGCAGCCAAAGCAGGCCCAGTACCACGGGGCCGGCGGCGATCAGCAGCAGGTCGTATTCGGGATAGCGCCGGCCCAGGATCTGCACGGCGCCAGACAGGCCGGGGGCGCGCGCTGCGAACAGGTCTTCGGGGCCCCAGATGGCCAGCGCGGCGTCGCCGATGATGAGCACCAGTGCAAAGGTCGCCAGCAGCTGGAACAGTTCAGGCGCCTGGTACAGGCGCCGCAGCACCAGCCATTCGGCGGCCGCGCCGATAAGGCCCGTGGCCAGCGCCGCCAGAAGCAGCCCGGCCCAATAGCCGGCGCCGTCGCCGAAGTAGTTGGTGAAGGTCCAGGCCAGGTAGACGCCCAGCATGTAGAACGAGCCGTGGGCGAAGTTCACCACGCGCGTGACGCCGAAGATCAGCGACAGGCCGGCGGCGACCAGGAACAGCGCGCTGGCGTCCGCCAGCCCATTGAGCAGCTGCAGCAGCAGCCCTGACAGGCTCATCAGTGCGCCGGACGCATCTTGCGCACTTGCTCGTCAGGCGGCTGCAGGCGTGCGCCGTCGATATAGGCGAAGTCCTTCATGATGCCCTTGCCGTCTTCCACCGCGGTCACGCCCACGTACACGCCCATGGTCGACTGGTGGTCGATCTTGCGGTATTGGATGGGGCCATAGGGCGTGTCCACCTTCAGGCCGGCAAACGCGTCGACCAGTTTTTCGGTGTCCACTTCGCCCGCAGCCTTCAGGCCCTGGGCGATGGACATGAGGGACGCGTAGCCCACGACCGAGCCGACCTTGGGCGTTTCGTTGTAGCGCTTCTTGTAGGCTTCGACGAACGTGGTGTTGGCCGGGGTGTCGATGGCGTACCAGGGGTAGCCCGTGACGATCCAGCCGGTGGGCGTGTCGGCGCCCAGCGGTTCCAGGTATTCGGGTTCGCCAGACAGCACCGACACCACGGCGCGGTTCTCGAACAGGCCGCGGGTATTGCCCTCGCGCACGAAGCGCGTCAGGTCGGCGGCGAACAGCACGTTGAAGATCGCGTCGGGCTTGGCGTCGGCCAGGGCCTGCACCACGGCGCCGGCATCGACCTTGCCCAGCGGCACGGCCTGCTCCGCGACGAACTCCACGTCGGACTGGAACGAGGTCATCATGGCCTTGAAGGTGGCCACCGCGGACTGCCCATACTCGTAGTTGGGGTAGACGATGGCCCAGCGCTTCTTGCGCAAGGCCAGCGCCTTGGGGGCCAGCGCCGCCACGTGCATCCAGGTTGAGGGGCGCAGACGGTAGGTGTAGCGGTTGCCGTCCTGCCAGGTGATCTTGTCGGTGAGAGGCTCGGCCGCCAGGAAGAACACCTGCTGCTGTTTGGCGAAATCCGTCAGCGCCAGGCCGGTATTGGAAAGGAATCCGCCGAACAGCAGCTCGACCTTTTCGCGGGCCAGCAATTCCTGGGCCGCGCGCACCGAATCGCCGGGGTTGCCGTTGTCGTCGCGCGAGATCACTTCCAGCTTCCTGCCCAGCACGCCTCCGCCGGCGTTGACCTCTTCCAGCGCCAGCTGCCAGCCCTTTTTATAGGGGCCAAGAAAGGCGGGTATCGCCTTGTAGCTGTTGATCTCGCCGATGCGGATGGGTGGCTCCTTGTCCTTGGCCGAGGCGGCGGGAGCCAGCGCCAGGGCCAGGAGTGCCGGCGCCACGGCGCGGCGCAGCAGGGTAAGGCAGGGACGGAACATGTCAGGTATCGCGTGGAGAGGGAATCTGGCGCCAGCAGGCGCGGCGGATGACAGCGGCCCAATTGGAACATGGGCCTTCGCCCCGGGGCAATAGACAAGGCGCCCCATGCGGCGCTCGCCAGAAATGAAAAAAGGCCCTGCGGTGCAGGGCCTTTTCGACTTGCGGGAAAACCGGCTGAATTACTTCAGCTTGGTTTCCTTGTAGTCAACGTGCTTGCGAGCGACCGGATCAAATTTCTTGATCAGCATCTTCTCGGGCATGTTGCGCTTGTTCTTGGTGGTCGTGTAGAAATGACCCGTGCCGGCAGTCGACTCGAGCTTGATCTTTTCGCGGATACCTTTGGCCATGTCGTGCTCCTAGTATGTAGATTGGCGGGGAGGCTGATTAAGCCAGTTCGCCGCGGGCACGCATTTCGGCCAGCACGGCGTCGATGCCGTTCTTGTCGATCGTGCGGATGGCCTTGGCCGAAACACGCAGGCGGACCCAGCGGTTTTCGCTTTCAACCCAGAACCGGCGCGATTGCAGGTTGGGCAGGAAGCGACGCTTGGTCTTGTTGTTCGCGTGCGAAACATTGTTGCCCACCATCGGGCCTTTGCCGGTCACTTGGCATACGCGTGCCATGGATGCACCTCTTTAGGTCGTTCTTTTGTCGCGCATCGCTTGGGGGGTAGACAGGGTTTCAGCCGCCGGGCTGTAGAGGCGCTTGCGCTGCCTTTGCCGGCCACCCAGTCTTAGTGGATGAGGGGGGATCGGAGTGGCTGTTAAAGCCCGTCTGGTCCGCCCCAGTGCTTATACCCGCTGCCTGCCACCCGCGGAATTCTTGGAAGAATCTCTGGGATTTCCTAAGAAAATCGCCAGACGTTGCGCGGTTGGGGTCAGAGTGCTGAACTACAAAGCATAGTAGTCCGGCACGGGAAACTTCATGTGAAGACTTAGATTCTAATACGAAAAGCCTAAATAAATCAAGCGGCCAGGCTACTTGGTGTGCGATTGCGCCACGCGGCCCGAGATCCAGGACAGGCAGGCGCAGGCCGCCAGCGTGGTCGTCAGGGGCAGGGCGCTGTCGGTCTGCCAGGCGCTGACGGCGAAACCGGCCAGCGCGCCGCAGGACAATTGCAGCGTCCCCAACAGCGCGGAAGCCGCGCCCAGCCGCTTGCCCTGGTCCGCCAGCGCCAGCGCCGCCGAGTTGGGATTCACGAAGCCCTGGCTGCCCATGTAGCAGATCAGGCACAGCATCAGCAGGGGCAGGGTCATCCAGCCGCCCAGCGTCAGCGCGACCGCCGCCAGGCTGGCGCAGGCCAGCGAGGTCAGGGCGCGGCGCTGCAACTGGCGCGGCGTGTAGGTGCGCAGCAGGCGCGCGCTGATCTGCGAGCAGACGATGAGCGAGAGCGCGTTGGTGCCGAACAGCAGGCCGTAGTACTGGGGCGGCACGCCGTAGAGTTCGATGAAGACGCGCGGCGAGCCGATGATGTAGGCGAACATGCCGGCCTGGCCGAAACCGCCGGCCAGGCTGTGCGCCATGAAGCCGCGATGCGCGAACAGGTCGCGGTAGTTGCGCAGGATGGTTTCCCAGCGCAGGGGCACCACGCGTTCAGGCGCCAGCGATTCCTTCATGATCAGGATCACGGCAGCCATCAACATCGCGCCGCCGGCCAGCATGACCCAGAACAGGCTGCGCCACGAGGTGATGGCAAGCAGTTGGCCGCCCGCCAGGGGCGCGAGAATGGGGGCCAGGCCCATGATGAGCATCAGCAGCGACATGGCGCGCGCGGCTTCATGGGTTTCGTAGTGGTCACGGATGACCGCGCGCGGGATCACAATGCCGGCGGCCCCGCCCATGGCCTGCACCACGCGCCAGCCGGTCAGCGCTTCCACCGACCCCGACAGCGCACAGCCCAGCGAAGCGATCATGAACAGCGTCAGCCCCACCAGCAGCGGCGGCTTGCGCCCGTAGCGGTCGGCCATCGGGCCATAGAACACCTGCGCCATCGCCAGGCCGATCAGGTAGGCGGCCAAAGTGCGTTCGACGTCGCCGCGCGACACGCCCAGGTTCGCCGCGATCGTGGGGAACGCGGGCAGGTACATATCGATGGCGAACGGACCGATTGCGGTCAGCGCGCCCATGAGTATCAGCCAGCCAGGCAGGCCGCTGCGAAAAGACTGTGATGGGGGCATGTGGATTGCGGGGTAGCGCAGTGACAGGGCCCGGATGCGGTTTGTTGCACGGTTTGGGCCAAGTAAACGACTGTATCACGGGCAACCTTACAAGCAAATTGCAAGTTTTTTCCGATAAAGTCATTGCGGTCCGTACGTATTCCAGAGGAGAAGTCGTGAATCCTTTGTTGTCTGTTGTGGAACGCAAACTCCAGGCCCTGCCGGTCCCGGTCCAGCTGGTTCTGCCCGACGGCGCCGTGCTGGGGCCGCCCGAACCCCGCGTTCGTTTCGTCACGCACGACAAGACTGCGCTGGCGCACCTGGCCGAAGGCGCAGTGGGCGTGCTGGGGCAGGATTACGTGGAAGGCCGCATCGACATCGAAGGCAATATGCGCGATGTGATGGCCGCGGCGTCGGCGCTGCTGCCGGGCTCGCCGGTGGACGCGGCGCGCGGCGGCTGGCTGACCGAGCTGGTGCGCAAGGTGGTGTCGGTCTGGCGCCATTCGGTCGAACGCGACGCCAAGCAGATCGAATTCCACTACGACCTGTCCGATGATTTCTACGCGCTCTGGCTGGATCCGCGACGGGTCTATTCCTGCGCCTACTACCGTGAACCGGGCATGACGCTGGCCCAGGCCCAGGAGGCCAAGCTGGACCACATCTGCCGCAAGCTGCGCCTGCGTGCAGGCGAGCGGTTCCTGGATGTGGGGGCGGGGTGGGGCGGCCTGCTGCTGTGGGCTGCCGAGAATTACGGCGTGGACGCCACCGGCATCACCCTGTCGCGCAACCAGCATGCCCATGTCAGCAAGCTGATCCAGGAGAAGGGGCTCGCAGGCCGGGTCCGCATGGAACTGCTGGACTACCGCAAACTGGACGAATCCGCGCCCTACGACAAGATCGCGTCGGTCGGCATGTTCGAGCACGTGGGCCGCGCCCAGCTCGAGGGCTACTTCGCCAAGCTGCGCCGCCTGCTCAAGCCGGGCGGACTGATCATGAACCATGGCATTACCGCTGCCGGCGTCTACAACGCCGAGCTGGGCAACGGCATGGGCGAATTCATCGAGAAGTACATCTTCCCGGGCGGCGAATTGACCCACGTCAGCGTGGTGATGGAAACCCTGACCAACGGCGGGCTGGAAGAGGTGGACGTGGAAAACCTGCGGCCGCATTACGCGCGCACCCTGTGGGCCTGGAGCGATGCGCTGGAGGCGCGCCTGCCTGAAGCGGCGCGCATCCTGGGCGGCGAGCAGGGCGAGCGTTCGCTGCGCGCCTACCGGCTGTACCTGGCCGGCTGCGCCATGGCGTTCGAGCACGGCTGGATCGCGCTGCACCAGATCCTGGGCCAGCATCCGGCGACAGGACGCGCCGATGAGCTGGACAATCCGCCGGACCTCGCCTACCCCTGGCGCCGGGACTACATGTACGCCAAGAACGAGTAGCGGTCAGCGGGTGTCCGCAGGATGGCCGGTTTCAATGGGTTTGACACCGAGAAGTGGGCCGAAACGCGTCCGCCCACTGGCCGGAACCGCGATTTCCGGCCAATTCGAAACCGCTAAAGCGTATGGATATGAATTTATTATTTACTGAATGTATCTTTGCGTCTGAATCAAAATCCCCTAGGGAAAGCTGCTGTTTCACTCCTTGCGATTGCGGGTAATCCCGGACCGTTTTTTCCGGAAATGTATCTGATTCATTCCGAGGTGGGGTTGGGCTGAGCATCAATTTCGTTTAAGATGCTGGCTTCTTCGTTCAGTTTGTTCACTTTCTGTGGGTTTTCAAAAACTGCGTTTTTGAAGCTCCTGTCTTGCAAGATGCCGCACCCTCGCGGACCGTCTTGTTGCTAGTGTCGGTTTGTATTGGCGGTTCTGCCCGTCTTCCGCACAACCCCCTTAGCTCCATGGCACCTCCGGGCCCAAGCCTGGCGTGTGTCCCTGAACCTATGGAGGCAAAAGCCAATGCGTTTTACCCCTGTCAAGACCCTGGCCGCCGCGGCTGTGTTCTTCGCCTTTGCCGGTGCGGCCCAAGCCGCCGACGCCGTCCAGTGCGAAATCAAGCGCCCGGTCAATTTCGGCGCGATGAACTGGGAATCCAATCTGGTCCTGGTCGACGTCGAACGTTTCATCATGGAAAAGGGCTACGGTTGCAAGACCGAGACCTTGCCGACCGAAACCCTGCCCGCCCTGGCTGCGCTGGAGCGCGGCGACCTGGATATCAATACCGAGATCTGGCTGAACAGCGTCGCCGACCCCTGGGACCGCGCCGAGAAGACCGGCAAGGTCAAGCGCATCGGCGATCTCTACATGGGCGCCGAGGGCTGGTACATCCCGCGTTACACGGCGGAGCGCCTGCCCGAATTGAAGTCCGCCGCCGACCTGCCGAAGTTCAAGGACAAGTTCAAGGATCCGGAAGAGCCCGGCAAGGGCCGTTTCTACGGCTGCCCGGCAGGTTGGGGCTGCGAGATCACCAGCAACAACCTGTTCCACGCCCTGAAACTGGACGACAGCTACACCCTGTATTCGCCCGGCACGGGCGCGGCGCAGAAGGCGGCCCTGATGTCGGCCTACAAGCGCAAGCAGAACGTGGTCTTCTACTACTGGTCGCCCACGCCGCTGGTGGGTTCCATGGACCTGGTCAAGCTGGACATGCCGCCCTACGACGCCGAAAAGCACAAGTGCCTGACGTCGCCCAAGTGCGCCAAGCCCGAACCCAGCGCCTATCCCGACAATCCCGTCTTCACGGCGGTGAACACCAAGTTCTCCGAGGAAGCGCCCAAGCTCACCGAATTCCTGTCCAAGGTCTCGGTGCCGCTGCCGGTGATCAACGAAACCCTGGCCCACATGGAAGAGTCCGGCGACGAAGCCAACGCCGTGGCCAAGTGGTTCCTGAAGAACAAACCCGACGTCTGGACCAAGTGGGTCCCCGCCGACGTCGCCGGGCGCGTCCAAAGCGCGCTGTAACCCGCCATGTTCCTGGCTGCGCGCCGTCGCGGTGCGCTCCGGCCCTTCACGGGGCCGGATTTCTTGGCCAGGATGGCCGCCGGCCGGGCGCTCGCGGCCGGGCGCTCGCGCCCGGACCGAGATGCGCTGGCGCTGCCGGGATGGCCGGCCGTTTTCTAGCTGGAAGCCGCAAGCTTGCGCCGCATTGCCCGATTCCTGGGCATGCGGTCGCGGTCCGGGCGGTGAGTGCGCCAGAATGGAGTAGAACGAATGTTTCCTGAAATTATTCCCGCCCGGCAGGTCCGGGGGGCGATCGACGGCTTTGTCGATCACTTGGTCACCAACTATGCCGACACGCTGGAGACTCTGTCCCAGCCCGTGCTGCATGCCCTGGTGTGGCTGGAGCAGCTGCTGCGCAATTCGCCCTGGTGGGCGGTGGTCGCGGTGACGATCGCGATCGCCTGGGGCGTCAGCCGCCGCATCGGCCTGAGCCTGGCGATGGGCGCGCTGCTGTGCGTGATCGGCGTGCTGGGCCTGTGGGACGCCGGCATGCAGACGCTGGCGCTCATGATCATGGCGGCCGGCCTGTCGGTGATCATCGGCATCCCGCTGGGCGTGCTGATGGCGCGGGTCAACTGGCTGCGCTCCATCATGCTGCCGGTGCTGGACGTGATGCAGACCATGCCCAGCTTCGTGTACCTGATTCCCGTGGTCATGCTGTTCGGCCTGGGCAAGATCCCGGCCATCATCGCCACCGTGATCTATGCCGTGCCGCCGCTGATCCGCCTGACCGACCTGGGCATCCGCCTGGTCGATCGCGAAGTGCTGGAAGCCTCGCGCGCCTTCGGTGCCAATCCGCGCCAGCAGCTGTTCGGCGTGCAGTTGCCGCTGGCCTTGCCCAATATCATGGCCGGCATCAACCAGACCACGATGATGGCGCTGTCGATGGTGGTGATCGCCTCGATGATCGGCGCGCGCGGCCTGGGCTATGAAGTGCTGCTGGGCATCAACCGCCTGGAAGTGGGCCGCGGCCTGCTGGCGGGCTTGGGTATCGTGGTGCTGGCCGTGCTGTTCGACCGGATCACGCAATCGTATGGACAGCGCATGCGCATGGGAGGCCAGCGATGAGCAAGATCGAGGTCAAGAACATCTACAAGGTCTTCGGGCCGCACCCGAAGAAATGGCTGGAAGCCGCCCAGGGCGGCATGAGCAAGGAACAGCTGCTGGCCGAAAGCGGCCACACGCTGGGCCTGCGCGACATCAGCCTGTCGATCGAAGAAGGCAGCATCTACGTCATCATGGGCCTGTCGGGTTCCGGCAAGTCCACGCTGATCCGCCACTTCAACCGCCTGATCGAACCCAGCGCCGGCCACATCCTGGTCGACGGCGTGGACGTGGTCAGCCTGAACAAGCGCGACCTGGAAGTCTTCCGTCAAAAGAAGATGAGCATGGTGTTCCAGCGCTTTGGCCTGTTCCCGCACCGCACCGTGCTGGACAACGCCGCCTACGGCCTGACCGTGCAGGGCGTCGGCCGCGCCGAACGCGAAAAGCGCGCCCGCGAGTGGCTGGACCAGGTGGGCCTGTCGGGCTTCGAGAACCAGTACCCGCACCAATTGTCGGGCGGCATGCAGCAGCGTGTCGGCCTGGCCCGGGCGCTGGCCACCGACGCCGAAATCCTGTTGATGGACGAGGCCTTCTCGGCGCTGGATCCGCTGATCCGGCGCGAAATGCAGGACCAGTTGCTGCAGTTGCAGGCCAAGCTGAACAAGACCATCGTCTTCATCACCCATGACCTGGACGAAGCCCTGCGCCTGGGCAACCGCATCGCCATCCTCAAGGACGGCGAACTGGTGCAGGAAGGCACGCCGGAAGACATTCTGCTGAATCCGGCCAATGACTACGTGCAGTCCTTCCTGCAGGACGTGAACCGCACCAAGGTGCTCAACGCCACGCACGCCGTGAATCCGGCGCGCCTGACCCTGACCATGCGTTCGCGTCCCGCCCATGCCATGGACCGCATGCGCGCCCTGAGCTACGAGTACGCGCCGGTGCTGGACGGCAAGCGGCTGGCCGGCGTGCTGACCGCCGAGGCCGCCACGCGCGCCATCGAGGAAGGCGCGCGCGACATTTCCCGCTACGTCGAGGATCTGGCTTCCGTGCCCGCCACCGCTGGCCTGGGCGAGGTGCTGGCCCAGCTGGTGCACAGCGACCAGCCGGTCGCGGTGACCGGCGAAGACGATGAGTTCATCGGCATGCTGTCGCGCAAGAAGGTGGTGGAGCTGGTGACGCCGGCCCTGGCCGAAACCGCGCCTGCGGCGGAAGCCGCCGCTGCCGTCGACGCGCAGGAGCAGTCCGAACCCGAGCGCCGCGACCAGGCGGCCTGACAGGGAGAAACCCTAATCCAGATCGAGGCCGCGCGGCCGTCAGCGCGGTCCTGATCCGGATATGATGGTTTGCCGGCCGCCTGGGCCGGTTTCTCCTTTTTCGGAACATCGGAATCAGTCATGCCTATTTTGAATGTCCAGATCATGGAAGGCCACACGGCCGCCCAGAAGGCCGCGTTGCTGCAGGCCGCATCCAACGCCGTTGTCGAGAGCATCGCGGCGCCGCTGCCCAGCGTGCGCATCGTGCTTCAGGAAGTGCCGGCGGAGCATGTGATCGTGGGCGGCGAAATCGGCAAGGCCATGGCGCGCGTCGACGTCGCGCTGATCTCCGGCCGCGACGAAGCCAAGAAGGCCGCGCTGATCGCGGCGCTGAACCAGGCGGTGTGCGCCAGCATCGGCATCTCGGGCCAGGACGTGCGCGTGCTGCTGCGCGACGTGCCAAATACCGACATGGGCGCGGCCAACGGCATCACGGCCAAGGCCAACGGCCGCTGAGCTTTGCCGTCCGCCTGGCAGCTCAGACAGAAGCGCCCGCGATTCGCGGGCGTTTTTGCATCTGCCTTCAGCAACCGTCAGTCCAGCTTCACGTTGGCGGCCTTCACCACCTCTCCCCACCGCGCGATTTCGCTCTTGATGTAGGCGGCATATTCCTGCGGCGTGGATCCCAGCGCCTGCGCGCCTTGCGCCTTGAGCTGCCTGGTCATTTCAGGCGATTGCAGCGCGCGCCGGATTTCAGCGTTCAGCTTGTCGATGACCGGCGCGGGCGTGCCCGCCGGCACCACCACGCCTTGCCAGGCGCCCATCTCGAATCCGGGCGCCACCGTTTCCGCCACCGTCGGCACGTCGGGCAATTGCTCGCTGCGCGCGCCGCTGGTCACGGCCAGCGCGCGCAGCTTGCCTTCGCGGATGAAGCCCAGCGAATCGTTCAGCGTATTGGTCATGAGCTGCACCTGCCCGCCGACCAGATCCGTCATGGCCGGGGCGCTGCCGCGATAGGGGACGTGCACCGCGTCGATTTCGAGCGAGCGCAACAGCAACAAGGCGCCCAGGTGCGTGACGTTGCCGGCGCCGGCCGACCCATACGACAGCTTGCCGGGATGCTCGCGCGCATACTGCACGAACGTCCGGGTGTCCGGCGCCGGCACGGACGGATGCACCAGCAGCACCAGCGGGATCACCGCCGTGGACGACACCGGCGCGAAGTCCTTGACCGGATCGAAGGCCAGCGACCGGTACAGATTGGGGCTGAGCGCGATGGAGGAGGTGTTGTACAGCACGGTGTAGCCATCGGGCTTGGCGGCAGCCGCGTACTGCATGCCGATGTTGCCGTTGGCGCCGCCCTTGTTCTCGACCACGACGGTCTGGCCCAGCTGGTCAGTCAGCTGCTTGGCCAGCACCCGGGCGACCAGGTCGGTCGGCCCGCCAGGCGGGAAGGGCACCACCATGGTGATGGGGCGTTCGGGCCACGCTGCGTGGGCGCTGGCGGCGGCGCCCAGCGCGAGAATGGCGAGGCTGCCTGCCAGCAGTGCTTTCTTCATTGCTTGTCTCCTTGTGCTGTTCTTGTGACGCGGATCGCGTCCCGGCGCCAGCGCCCTCTACGGGGGGCGCTTGATCGCCTGATGATGGTTCAGGGCCTGCCGGCCAGCATGCGGGTGGCCGTGTATGCCATTACCGGCTTGCCGTGCTGGTTGCGTACTTCGATGACCGAGGCGACCACCGCCCGGTTGTGCTGCGAGGTGGGACGTATGCTCGTGACTTCGATCTCCGCCCAGATGGTGTCGCCCGCGACCACGGGCGCCAGCATTTTCTTGTGGACTTCCAATAGCGCCAGCCCGGTGCCTTGCACCATGCCCTGCATGATCAGCCCCTCGATCAGGCCGTAGGTCAGGCCGCCGGGGGCGGGGCGTCCCTGGATCGCGCCGTGGGCATACGTGGCGTCGATGAAGATCGTCTCCAGCATGCCGGTCACGCTGATGAAGTTGACGATGTCGGTCTCGGTCACCGTGCGGCGGAAGGTCTGAAAGCGCTGGCCCACGGCCAGGTCCTGCCAGTAATAGCCCTGGCCAAGCTGCTTGATATCGTCGGCGTTGCGGTCTGCGGTCATGCGGAGTCCTTGCGGTTGTTCGGGGTTGAGGGATGCGCGTCGCGGGCTGCGCCCGATTCCAGAAGCCCGGCGATCTGGGCTTCATCCAAGCCGGCCTGGCGCAGCACGTCCAGCGTGTGTTCGCCCAGGCGCGGCGGCATCGCGGGCGGCACATGGGAATGCTGCAGACGCACCGGGTTGCGGGGAAAGCGGTAGCGGCTGCCGGAGGCGCTGTCGAGCGGCGCGAAGAAGTCCACGCTTTGCAGGTGCGGGTCGGCCTCCAGGTCCTGCAGGCGGTTGATGGGCGCGGCGGGAATTTCCAGGCGCGCGCACAGCGCCAGCCAGTAGGCGGTATCGCGCCCGGCCACGATGCCGGCCTGCAGTTCATAGAGCGTTTCGATGTGCCGCGTGCGCGACGCGATGTCGGTAAAGCGCGCGTCTTGCGCCAGATCGTGGCGGTCCGCGGCGATGAAGAAGTCGTGCCAATGGGCGTCGGTGTAGGGCATCAGGCAGACATGGCCGTCGGCGGTCTTGCAGGGCTTGCGCCAGGGCGTGAGCACGCGCGGATAACCGGCCTCGCCGGGCTCGTCGACCAGGTGCCTGCCGTAGTAGTGCTCGACCAGCGCGTAGGACGCCATGCTTTCGAACATGGGCACTTCCAGCTGCTGGCCCGCGCCGGTGCGCTCGCGCTGGAACAGCGCGGCCAGGATGGCGTGCGCCGCGATCAGTCCGCAAGTCTTGTCGGCGGCCACGGTGGGCAGGTAGCGCGGTGCGCCGGTCTGGCGGTCCACCAGGTCGGCCAGGCCCGACAGCCCCTGGATGATGTCGTCATAGGCGGGCTGGCCGTCGTAGGCGCCGCCCGCGCCGAAGCCGTACAGGCCGGCGTAGACCAGGCGCGGGTTGCGCGCGCATAGCGTGTCCGGATCCAGTCCCAGCGCGGCCATCTTGGCGGGGCGCATGCTGTGCATCAGCACGTCGGCCTGGTCCGCCATCGTCAACAGCGCCTGGCGCGCCGCGGCCTGCTTCAGGTCCAGCACGATGCTGCGCTTGTTGCGGTTCAGGCCCAGGAAGATGGCGGCCAGCCCGGATTCCTGGGCGGGGCCGGTATGCCGCGTCGAATCGCCCGCAGGCGATTCCACCTTGATCACATCGGCGCCGTAGTCGGCGAGTATCTGCGAGGCGTAGGGGCCGAACACCACGGACGTCAGGTCCAGGATGCGCACGCCGCCCAATGCGCTGGCTTGGGATAGGGGAGTGTCTGTCATGGCGGAAATCCTATCGGCCGTCGGCATACGCGTCTAATATGGCGTAGGTATTGGGCGATATGGAATTTGTTATGGCTATCGATTTGCGGCAGCTCCGGCAGTTCGTCACCATCGCGGAGTTGGGCAGCTATCGGCGGGCCGCGGACACGCTGCACATTGCGCAACCGGCGCTGTCGGTCTCGATCCAGAAACTGGAACACGCGGTGGGCGCGCCGCTGCTGGTGCGCGGCCCCAAGGGCGTGACGCCGACGCCGGCGGGACAGGCATTGATGGCGGACGCGCGCCGTGCGCTGTTCCACGCCGACCAGGCGCGCCAGGCGGCCCGCCGCGTTGCGTTGGGCGAGTGGGGCACGCTGCGGCTGGGGTTTGTGGGTTCTGCCACCTACATGCTGCTGCCGCGCTGCCTGCCGGCCTTCCGGGCGCAGTATCCGGACGTGCAGCTGGACCTGCGCGAGGACAGCACGGTCGGCCTGGTCGCAATGCTGCGCGCCAACGATATCGATGCGGGCCTGGTGCGCGGTCCGCTGGCGGAAGACGCAGCGCTGGATTCCTGGGTGGTGGAGCGCGACGATCTCATCCTGGCCGTGCCGGCAGGGCATCCGTTGGCCGCGGGCGGGCCGGTCAGCCTGGAGCGTGCCCGCGCCGAGAACTTCGTGCTGTATTCGCCCCTGAAGGTGCCGGGTTTGCACGGCGTGGCGCAGGCGCTATGCCTGAAGGCGGGATTCTCGCCGCGCATCAGCCAGGAGGCGATACAGGTGCAGACGCTGATCAGTCTGGTCGCCAGCGGCATGGGCCTGGCGCTGGTGCCGGGCGTGACGCGCGCGTATTCCACCCCGCACGTGGCCTTCGTGCCGCTTAACGACGCCGACGCGCACGATGCGCTGTCCCTGTCGCTGGTGACACATCGCGACACGTCCTGCGCATCGGTGCTGCGCCTGCGCGACTGCATGCTGAACCCTGCGGGCTGAGGTCGCGGCTACGTCTTCAGGCCCAGTTCGGCCACGAATCTCTTTTCTTCCGCGACCTGCCGGACCGCGAAGTCGGTGTAGGCGGCGCTGTCCATCAGCATGTGCGGCTGGTCGGCGGTTTCCAGCGCGCGGTTGTATTCCGGATCGCGGGACGCGCGGTGGAATGCCTGCTGCAAAATGCGCGTGACCTCGGGATCCATGCCCTTCGGTCCGGCGATGCCGACTGGATTGGCCGCGACGATGGGATAGCCCAGTTCCGTCAGCGTGGGCACGTCGGGCACGCGTTTGGCGCGGGTTTCACCCAACACCGCGAGCAAGCGCGCCTTGCCGGTGTCTATCATCGGCCCCCAGCCCGCATCCGAGATCATCTGGATATGGCCGCCCAGCAGCGCGGTGGTCTCTTCGGCCGCGCCCTTGTAGGGGATGAAATTGAAGCGCGTGTTCGTCAGCCGCGACAGGCGCTCGATCGCGATGCGCCCCGAGCCGCCGGTGCCGGTGCCGCCGTAGCTGATCTTGTCGGGATGGGCGCGCGCGTCGGCGATCATCTCGTCCAGCGTGTGCCAGGGCGCGTCCTCGCGCACCACGATGGCGTACGAGTAGGCGGTCATGCAGGCGACGTAGGTGAAGTCCTTGAGCGGGTCGTAGTTGACCTGCTGCAGAAAGGGGTAGCGGAACAGCGTGCCTACCACCACCGACACGGTATAGCCGTCGGGTGCGGCGGTCTGCGCCATGGCCGCCGGGCCCAGCGTGCCGCCTGCGCCTGGCCGGTTGGCAATCACGACCGTCTGGCCCAGTTCGCGCGAGGCAGCGATCGCCAGCGCGCGCATCTGGGTGTCCGTCGCGCCGCCCGCCGGAAACGGCACGATGAGCGTGACGGGGCGGGCCGGAAAGCCCGAGGCGCTGGCCTGACGCGGCAAGGCCAGCGTGGCGGGCAAGGCCGCACCCAGCTTGAGCAGCCTGCGGCGCAGGGGCGAGGGAAGGCTGCGATGTGGATCTTTCATGATTGTCTCCGTCCTGGTTATGGTCGCTTGGGTGGCGGGCGGGGCTGGCCGTATGTGCCTACAGCGCAATGCCGCGCCCGATCAGGCTGGCGACGTCCGGCTCGCTGTAGCCGGCCTCGCGCAGGATCTGATCGGTGTGTTCGCCCGGCAGCGGAGCCTGGCGATGTATGGCGAACTGGAAGCCCGACATCTTCACCGGGCTGGCCACATGGGTGTTACGGCCATAGACCGGATGCTCGGTCTGCAGCGGCATGCCGCGGGCGACGAACTGCGGATGCGTCAGGCCCTCCGCCAGCTTGAGCACGGGCGACACGCAGCAGTCGGCGCCTTCAAACAGTTCCAGCCAATGCGCCAGCGGCCGGGATCCGAAGATCTGCTGCAATTCGCGGCGCACGCGCGCCTGCTGCGCCGCGTCGCCGTCGCGATGCAGCGGCGCCAGGTCGGGGCGATCCAGCCGCCGGCACAGCGTTTGCCAGAATTTCAGCTCCAGCGCGGCGACCGCCAGATAGCGCCCGTCCGCGGCGCGGTACTGGCCATAGCAGGCCAGCCCGCCGGACAGGGTATCCGCGCCCGCCGGCCGCGTGTCGCCGCGGGCATTGAGCGTGGCCAGCGGCACGACGGCGCCGGCCAGCAGGCCGTCGGCAATGGCGATATCGATGTACCGTCCGCGCCCGCTGCGCTGGGCGTCGTACAGCGCGGCCAGGATGCCCATTACCGCCGTAAGCGAACCTCCAAGTATGTCGGCCACGGGCAGGTTCGACAGCGCCGGCAGATCGGGCCCGCAGCCCATCTGGTCGGCGACCCCGGCGCAGGCCGCATAGTTCAGGTCGTGGCCGGCGGCGTCGCGCTGCGGACCGTCCTGTCCGTAGCCCGTGATGCTGCAGTAGACCAGCCGGGGATTGTGGCGCGCCAGGGTGGCGTAGTCGGCCTGCAGCCGCGCGGCCACGCCTGGACGGAAACTCTCGATCACCACGTCCGCGCCGCGCGCCAGCGCGGCCAGCGCCGCCTGTCCCTCGGGATGCTTGAGATCCAGCCGCAACCCGCGCTTGTTGCGGTTGCAGATGGCGCGCAGGGGCGGCGGCGCATAATCGCCCGCCTGCGTATCCTCGATCTTGATGACGTCGGCACCCAGGTCGGCCAGGTATTGCGCGCCCAACGGGCCGGGCAGCAGCCGCGACAGATCCAGGATCCTGACGCCCGCGAGCGGGGCGGTGTTCGGTGTATCCAAAGAGGGACTCCCGTAAATACGAAGTGGCATGCCCATTCGGGGTTCGGGCCAGTCTAGGCGCGGCTTTCCGGCTGACCAATGGCGGATTCGCTGATTGCGCTTGGCGAGAATGCTCACGCCGGCCATTCCTGTGCGCGCAGGCTTTGGCTACCATCGATCCATCGGCGTACGCCGGCCGCTGGATATCCTCATGACCCATCACACCATCGCCGTGGGACATATCGCCCAGATCCTGCAAGGCGCGCGCAGCCGAGGCGTGGACGTGGACCGGGTCCTGACACGCGCCGGCGTGCCGCCGTCCCTGCTGCAGGCGCCGATGGCGCGGGTATCGCAGGCGCAGCTCGCACAGATCATGCGGACGCTGCGCCGAGCCACCCGGGACGACTTCCTGGGCATGGGCCAGCATCCGGTTCCCATGGGGGCGTTCGACCATGCCTGCCGGCTCGCGCTGCGGGAAGACACGGTGGGGCAGGCGCTGCGCGTGGCGTTCCGCTACTACCACGGCGTGCTGCGGGATTTCACCGCCCGCTTGTGCGTGAGTGGCGAGCGGGCGCGCATCGTGCTCGACTCGCGCGCGCCCAGCAGCTGTGCGCGCTGGTATGGCGAACGCTCCTTTCTATTCTTCACGCTTGGCGTGGCCAACTGGCTGGCGGCGCGGCGCATCCCCATCCTGGGCGTGGACTACAGCAGCGGCGCACGCAGCGCCGATGCGCACAGGCTGTTCTACGCGCCGGTGCGCTATGGCCAGCCGGTGACGGGCCTGTGGCTGGAGTCGCGCTGGCTGGCCTTGCCGGTGGTGCAGAACGAACAGACGCTCAAGCCGTTTCTGGCCAATGCGCCGTTCGACCTGTTGGTGAAGTACCAGGACCGCACCACCCTGACCGATCGCATCCGCCGCCTGTTGCGCAACGATCTGTCCAGGGAGTTGCCGTCGCTGATCCAGGTCAGCGCGCAACTGGCGATGACGCCGCAGACGCTGCGGCGGCACTTGCGTGAAGAGGGGCAGGGCTTCCAGGCCCTGAAGGATGACTTGCGGCGCGATGCCGCAGTCGAATATCTGGGCCGCCACGATCTATCCCTGATGGATATCGCCGAGCGTCTGGGCTTTTCCGAACCCAGCACCTTCCACCGCGCCTTCAAGAAATGGACCGGCGTGTCGCCGGGAGAATACCGCCGCAACCGCCTGGTCTGCGGCCCCGAAGGCCGGCAAGCCGCTGACACTTTTCGCCTATCGGTTTGACGCCTGCGGCCATTGCCGCGATCCGGCTCCAAGGAGGAAGCTAGGGGCTCGAGGACGAACGCACGCTGTTCCGCGCAAGGAGCACGGCGCCGCAGGAGACGAGCACCATGTATCTGACACAAGGCCTGCATCGTGCAGGCCGGCTGCACCCCGGCAAGATCGCGCTGTGCGAAGACGCACGGCGCTGGACCTACGCGACGCTGATCGATTGGACCGCGCGCAAGGCCGCCGTGCTGCGCGGCCATGGCGTGCTGCCGGGCGATCGCGTAGCGTTCTGGGGCGCCAACGGCGCGGACTATGTGTCGTGGATCCTGGCGTGCTGGTGGCTGGGGGCGGCCGTGCTGCCTTTGAACACGCGCTGGAGCTGCCCAGAGCTTGCGCAGGCACTGGCCGACTGCAGTCCGCGCCTGCTGTTGGTGGACGAGACCATGGCCCCGCGCATGGCCGATGTGGACGTTCCTGCCAGCACGCAGCCGCTGTCCGCCGACGTGCTGGAAGCGCACGCCGCCGCGGCCGCGCCGCTGGACGATGTCCGTGCGGGTGGCGATGCGCTGGCCGCGATCCTCTTTACCGGCGGCACGACCGGCGCGCCCAAGGGCGCCGTGCTGACGCACGCGAACCTCTGGAGCGCTGCGGTGGCCAGGATGGCTACGGTCCCCACGCCGCCCGACAGCCGCACCCTGCTGGTCGCGCCGCTATTCCATGTTGCCGGATTGGGTCGATTGATCGGACAGTTTGTCGCGGGCGCATCGGTGGCGGTCCAGCGCGGCTTCCAGCCCCGCGCGGTGTTGCAGGCCCTGCAGGACGACGGCGTAACCGAAGTGCTGCTGGTGCCCAGCATGATCCAGATGCTGCTGGACGAACCCGGATTCGCGCAGTACCGGCTGGACGGCGTGCGGCGCGTGATCTGGGGCGCCTCGCCGATTTCCCGGGCGTTGCTTGACCGGGCGCTGGCGGCCTTTCCGCAAGCAGAGTTCGTGCATGCCTACGGCATGACCGAAACCGCCGCCACCGTCGCTATCAATGCAGACGTGCGCCAGGGCGGCGCGCGCACCGAATCGGCGGGACGGCCTGCGGTAGGCGTGGAGACGCGCATTCTCGCGCCCGATGGCAGCGAGGCGGCGCCCGGCGCCGTTGGCGAGCTGTCGGTGCGCGGGCCCATGGTGATGCAGGGTTACTGGAACCGGCCTGAAGAAACGCGTCGCGCGTTCGACGGGGACTGGTTGCTGACGGGCGACGCAGCCCGCCAGGACGAGGATGGATACCTGTACATCGTCGACCGCCTCAAGGACATGATCGTCAGTGGCGGCGAAAACGTTTACGGCGCTGAAGTGGAAGGCGTGCTGGCCCGCCACGCGCTGGTGGCGCGCTGCGCGGTCATCGGCGTGGCGCACGCGCGCTGGGGCGAGGCTGTGCACGCGGTAATCGTGCCGCATCCAGGCATGGCCGCCGACGCCGACGCCCTGGACAGGCATTGCCGCCTGCAGCTTGCCGCCTACAAATGTCCCAAGACCTACGAGTTCCTCAGCGAATTGCCCATGTCGGCCGCCGGCAAGGTGCTGAAGTCCGTGCTGAGACAAGACCATGAATCCAGGCGCGCGGCCGTCGCTGCGCCCGCTCATCAGGAGAGTCAGACATGAATCGGAAAGTATGGGTGGCAGGGGTCGGCATGATTCCTTTCAGCAAGCCCGGCGCCAGCGAGGCATATACCGTGATGGGCGCGAGCGCCGTGCGCCAGGCCCTGCGGGACGCGGGGCTGCAATACGACGCGGTCCAGCAGGCCTACGCCGGCTATGTCTACGGCGATTCGACCGCCGGCCAGGCGGTGGTCTACGGCGTGGGGCTGAGCGGTATTCCGGTGTTCAACGTCAACAACAATTGCGCAAGCGGTTCGTCGGCCCTGTTCCTGGCGCGGCAGGCGGTGGAAAGCGGGGCGGTGGAGTGCGCCCTGGCGGTGGGCTTCGAACAGATGGTGCCTGGCGCGCTGAAAGGCGTGTACGAGGACCGCCCGTCGCCACTGCAGGACTTCGTCCTGGCGATGAGCGAAATGCAGGGTTATGACACGGCCAAGCCGCGCGCCGCCCAGTTCTTCGGCGGCGCGGGCCGCGACTACATGAAGGAGCACGGCATCGGCGCCGACGTCTTCGCCCGCATCGCGGTCAAGGCGCGCCAGCATGCCGCGCGCAATCCTTACGCCGTGTTCCGCCAGCCGGTCACGCTGGACGAGGTGCTGTCCGCGCCCATGATCTTCGATCCGCTGACGCGCCTGCAATGCTGCCCGCCGACCTGCGGCGCGGCGGCCGCCATCCTGTGTTCGGACGAGTTCGCGCGCCGCCACGGCCTGGCGCCCGCCGTCAGCATTGCCGCGCAGGCCATGACGACGGACACGCCGTCCACCTTCGGCGCCGGCGACATGCGCAAAGTGGTGGGCTTTGACATGACGCGGGCCGCAGCCGACCAAGTTTATGAGGCCGCCGGTATCGGCCCTGACGACGTGGACGTGGTCGAGCTGCACGACTGCTTCACCGCCAACGAGCTGATCACCTACGAAGGCCTGCGCCTGACGCCCGAGGGCAGCGCCGAGAAGTTCATCCTGGAAGGCGACAACACCTACGGCGGCAAGGTCGTGACCAATCCATCCGGCGGCTTGCTGTCCAAGGGCCATCCGCTGGGCGCAACCGGCTTGGCGCAGTGCACCGAGCTGGTGTGGCAACTGCGAGGCCAGGCGGACTTGCGCCAGGTCGAAGGCGCCAGGCTGGCGCTGCAGCACAACCTGGGACTGGGCGGCGCCTGCGTGGTGACGCTGTACCAGGCGGCCTGAGGAGAACGCAATGCTCGATACCAGCCATATCGGCGCCGCCTTGCCGGCGTTCAACGCGACCGTGGAGGCAGGCCGCCTGCGCTTCTTTGCGAAGGCCACCGGCCAGGACGACCCGGTCTACACCGACGAAGCCGCCGCGCGAGCGGCCGGCTACCGGGGACTGCCGGTGCCGCCGACCTTCTTCTTCTGCCTGGAAATGGACAGCCCCCGGCCCGCAGCCATGCGTGAATTGCTGGGCATAGACATAGCGCGGGTGCTGCACGGCGAACAGGGATTCGTCTACCACGCCATGGCGCATGCCGGCGACGAATTGCGCTTTGAACCGCGCATCGCCGACATCTACGCCAAGAAGGGCGGCGCGCTGGAGTTCGTCGTGCGCGAAACCCGGGTGACCGACGCCGAGGGGCGCCTGGTCGCCGAACTGCGCGCGACGACCGTCGTGCGCAACGCCTAGGAGACAGGAATGACTGCGGCCATGAATCATGACGCCAGGGCCGGCGACGAGCTGCCCGGTTTTACCGCGGGGCCGATCAGCCGATTGGGGCTGGCGCTGTATTGCGGCGCCTCGGGCGACCACAACCCGATACACGTGGACCTGGATTTCGCGCGAGCCGCCGGCATGGACGACGTCTTCGCCCACGGCATGTTGTCGGCTGCCTATCTGGCCCGGCTGCTGACGAACTGGGCGCCGCAATCGGCGTTGCGCGAGTACGCCGTGCGCTTCGTGGCGATCACGCACGTGGGCGACGAGGTCCGCTGTTCCGGCAGCGTGGTGGAACGCTTTGAAGCGCAGGGAGAAACCCGCTTGCGGGTGGAGCTGCATGCGCGCAGCCAGACCGGCGAACTGCGCCTGAGCGGCGTGGCAGTGCTGGCAATTCAGTAGCCCAGGAAAGGAGAGAACGATGGGTACATTGGAAGGCAAGGTCGCGCTGGTTTCGGGCGCGGGACGCGGCATCGGGCAGGAGATTGCGCTGAAGCTGGCGCGCGAAGGCGCCAACGTGGTGGTGAACGATCTGGACGCGGTGCCTGCGGAAGAAACCGTGGCGCTGATCCGCAAGGCGGGCGGCCAGGCGCAGGCCTGCGCGGGCAGCGTGATCGAAGCGGGCTTTGCCGAACGTTTCGTCGGCGCCGCCGTGGACACCTATGGCGGCCTGGACATCATCGTCAACAATGCCGGCTACACCTGGGACAACGTGATCCAGAAGATGACGGACGAACAATGGGACGCGATCCTGGCGGTGCACCTGTCCGCGCCGTTCCGCATCCTGCGGGCGGCCTCCAGCTTCATCCGGGTCGCGGCCAAGGCCGAAGCGGAACAGGGCAGGGAAGTGTTCCGCAAGGTCGTGAACATCTCGTCGACTTCCGGAGTCATGGGCAATGCCGGCCAGGCCAACTACTCGGCCGCCAAGGCCGGCATCAACGGGCTGACGCGCGCATTGGCCAAGGAATGGGGTCGCTACAAGGTAAACGTCAATAGCGTGGCCTTCGGGCTGATCAAGACGCGCCTGACCGAAGCGCCGGCCGACGGTGATGCCACGCTGGATATCGAAGGCCGGCAGATCAAGGTGGGCGTCAATCCGCAAGTGCTGAAGAACGCCGAAAGCCTGATCCCCATCGGCCGCGCCGGCACGCCGGCGGAAGCCGCAGGTGCGGTGTACCTTTTCTGCCTGCCCGAGTCCAACTACGTCAGCGGCCAGGTCCTGGTCGTCGGCGGCGGCCGTCCTTGAAAGGGGGGAAGCGCTATGGACACGCCACGGCAAGGCTGGATGGATGCGGACCTGACGCTGTTCCAGGATTCGACGCGCCGCCTCTTCGAAAAGGAGTTCGTGCCCGACGAAGAGCGCTGGCGCAAGCAGCAGCACGCGGACCGCGAGGTCTGGAACAAGGCGGGCCGGTTGGGCCTGCTGTGCGTGAGCATGCCCGAGGCCTATGGCGGGGGCGGAGGCAACTTCGCGCACGAGGCCATCGTGGCGGCGGAGCAGGCGCGCGCCATGGTGCACGGCTTCAGCAACAACGTGCACAGCGCCATCCTGGCGCATTACATACTGAACTACGGCACGGAAGAGCAGAAGCGGCGGTGGCTGCCACGCATGGCCACGGGCGAACTGGTGGGCGCCATCGCCATGAGTGAGCCGGGAGCCGGGTCCGACCTGAAGAGCGTGCGCACCACCGCCGTCAAGCAGGGCGAGCAGTATGTCCTCAATGGCTCCAAGACCTTCATCACCAACGGCTTGCACGCGGACCTGGTCTGCGTGGTCGCCAAGACCGATCCCCAGGCGGGGGCCAGGGGCGTGTCGCTGATCATGGTGGAAACGCAGGACCTGCCGGGCTTCAGGCGCGGGCGGTTGCTGGAGAAGCTGGGTCAGAAAAGCCTGGACACGGCGGAGCTGTTCTTCGATGGCGCGCGCGTGGGCGAGGACTGCCTGCTGGGTGGCGTCGAGGGCCGCGGCTTCGCCCAGCTCATGCAGCAGCTGCCGCGCGAACGGCTGCTGATCGCGGTGGGCGCCGTGGCCACCATGCGTCGCGCCATCGAGGAAACCCTGGCCTACGCGAGCACCCGGCAGGTCTTCGGCCAGGCGCTCATCGAACTCCAGAACACGCGCTTCAAGCTGGCCGAGTGCGAGACAGTCGCCACCATTGCGGCGCGTTTCGTCGACGATTGCATCGAGCGCCAGCTGGCGGGCACGCTGGACCTGTCCACGGCGGCCATGGCCAAGTGGTGGACCACGCAGATGAACTGCCAGGTGATCGACGAATGCCTGCAATTGCACGGCGGCTACGGCTACATGCTTGAATACCCGATAGCCAGGCTGTACGCGGATGCGCGGGTCGGCAAGATCTACGGCGGCTCCAACGAGATCATGAAGGAAATCATCGCGCGCGCCATGACCGCCTGAGGCGCATGGCGGACAGTCAGAACAACGATGAGGAGACAAGATGCACCAAGCGCATTATCGGTACTGGCCCAAGGGGCTGCCGAAGGAGATCAGCCCGCCGCAGTCCAGCCTGTACTTCAACCTGGAGGCGTCCGCCACGCGCTATCCGGGCAAGGCCGCCATCGTGTTCTACGACACAGTGCTGGACTACGCGCGGCTCAAGCGCGAGGTCGACGCCCTGGCCGGCTACCTGCAGCACAGCGCGGGCGTGAAGGCAGGCGACCGCGTCCTGTTGCTGAGCCAGAACTGTCCGCAGTTTGTCATCGCGTACTACGCGATCCTGCGCGCCGAGGCGGTGGTGGTGCCGGTCAATGCCATGAGCACGCCGGACGAATTGGCGCATTACCTGGCGGACAGCGGTGCCCGCGTGGCCTTCGCGGCCCAGGAACTGTGCGCGCGGCTAGACGGCTTCGCCGCTGACGGACGCCTGGAGCGTGTCATCGTCCACACCTATTCGGATTATTTGCAGGGACCGGCTCCTGATGCGCCCGAATGGGTCGCCGCGCCCAGGCGCGCACCCGATGTGCGGGGCGGCGTGCCCTGGTACGGCGCGCTGGCGGTCAACGTACAGCCGTTGCCGCACCGGGCCGGGGCGAAGGACCTCTGCCTGCTGCCTTATACCTCGGGCACCACTGGCCGGCCCAAGGGCTGCCGCCATACCCACGGCACCATGAATGCATCCCTGGCCGGTTCGCAGCTATGGCGCGGCCTCACCTCCGAAGCGGTCATCATGGGCGTGGCGCCGATGTTCCATCTGCTGGGCATGCAGAGCTGCATGAATACGCCCATCCTGCTGGGCGCCACGGTGGTGGTATTGCCGCGCTGGGACCGCGAAGTGGCCGGGAGGCTGATGGCGCGTCATCGCGTCAGCGTCTGGGCCGCGCCGCCCGCGATGGTCGTGGATTTCTTCGCGCAACCCGGCATCGAAAAGCTGGACCTGTCCAGCCTGGCGCAGCTATGCGGCGGCGGAGCCCCCATGCCCGAGGCGGTCGCTGCCATGTTGGCCAGCCGCTACGGCATCACCTACAACGAGGCCTATGGGCTGACGGAAACCGCTTCGTTCCTGCACTGCAATCCGCTGGACCGCAACAAGCGCCAATGCATAGGCGTCCCCACCTTCGGCGTGGACACGCGGATCGTGGATCCGGCCACGCTGGTTGAACTGTCCCAGGGTGACACCGGCGAACTCGTCACGCGCGGCGCGCAGGTCATGCTGGGGTACTGGAACAATCCGCAGGCCGATGAGGAAGCCTTTTTCATGCTGGACGGGCAGCGCTATTTCCGCACCGGCGATTTGGGCCGCGTGGACGAAGACGGCTATTTCTACGTGACCGATCGCCTGAAGCGCATGATCAACGCATCCGGCTACAAGGTCTGGCCGGCGGAGGTCGAGAACGCGCTGTACGAGCATCCGGCAGTCCACGAGGCCTGCGTGATCGGAGTGCCGGATGCCTGCCGCGGCGAAACGGTGAAGGCTCTGCTGGTGTTGCGCGACGAGGCGCGCGGCAGCGTGCGCGAAGAAGAGGTGATTGCCTGGGCGCGGACGCGCATGGCTGCCTACAAGGCGCCGCGCATCGTGGAGTTCGTGGAGGTTTTGCCTAAGTCCAGCACGGGCAAGATCCTGTGGCGGCAGCTGCAGGAGGAGGGCAAGACGGCGGCCTAGCTCGGCGTGTCCGGCAGCTCAGGGGCCGGCGGGCCGCTCCTGGCCATTCTCGGCCCGCACCCCTGGCGCAAGCGGCTGATGCAAGAAGGGGCGGTTGGCTAGCCTATCTCAGGGTGATCCCCGTCTGTTGCACGACCCGCGTCCAATATTGGCGATCGTCGTCTATCCTTGCGGCGAGATCCCTTGACGTGCCGCCTTCAGCGATCAGTCCCAGTTGCGCATAGCGCTCGCGCACGTCGCTCGTTGAAAGCACGGTTGCCACATCTGTCGTGATGCGGTCGGCCACGGCCTGAGGGGTGCCGGGCGGCGCGTATAGCCCAACCCAGGTATCCCGGTTCAGGCCGGCGATGCCCAACTGGTCGAAGCTGGGCACGCCGGGCAGCAGGGGCGAGCCCGCCGGCGTGGTGACGGCCAGCACGCGGGTCTTGCCCGTCTGGGCCGCCTTGGTGGCGCCGGATGCGCTCAGGAAGGCGCTGCCTACGTGTCCCCCTAGCAGGCCGCTCAGATTGGGGCCTTCTCCCGCAAAGGGTATGTGGGTGATGTCGATGTCCATTTCGCGCTTGAGCAGTTCGCCGAAGAAATGCGTGCTCGTGCCTTCGCCGCTGGAGCCGAAGCTCACGGCACCGGGCTTGGTGCGAGCCAGCTCGACATACTGTGCGAGGCTATCCGCCGGAACCGCTTGCCGGTTGACCAGTAGCGCGACCGGTGTGGTGAAAAGGGTGGACACGGGCACCAGGTCCGCTGCCGCCGGCGCAGCGCCATCCTGGCCGCGGCTTAGCTGTTCGTTAAGGGTCGAATTGGTCGCCGCGACCAGGGTGTTGCCGGGCGGACTCTTGGCCGCCAGGGCCAGGCCGATGCGGCCGGAGGCGCCGGGGCGGTTCTCGACGATCACGGCCTGATTCCACAGGACGCTCAAGCGCTCGGCCAGGATGCGGGCGGCGCCATCGACGGCGCCGCCCGCGGGGTAGGGCACGATCAACCGCACCGGCTGGTCTGGGTAGGGGTCGGCGGCGCAGGCGGGCTCGGGGTTGAGCGCCGCGATCGCGACGGCCATGAACGCGATCAAGCGGATGGCATGGTGCATTGCTGGTCTCCCTTGTGCATATCGAGCGCTCAGATCACGCCGGCCGCGCGCAGCCGGGCGATGCTGTCTGGCGGCAATCCCAGCAGCTCGCCATAGACCGTTTCATTGTCTTGCCCCAGTTCGGCGCCAGCATGGCTGGGCTCCGTCGGATCGCGGGCGAAGCGCGGCACGACGTTGGGCATCTGCAGCATGCCGAAGTCGCGGTCCGGGACGTCAACGATGGAACGCCGCGCCACCACGTGGGGATCCTTGATCACCTGTTCGATGGTGTAGATCGGCGCCAGCGTGCCGTTGGCCTGTTCGAAGGCCGCGAGCACCTGGTCCAGATCGTGTCCGGCGCACCAATCGATGAAGACGCGGTTCAACTCCTGTTCATGCAGGACCCGGCTGGCGTTGTTGGCGTAGCGGGGATCCAGCGTCAGGTCCGGCCGGCCGATGGCCTGGCAGTTGTTGGCGAACATGGAGTCGATCGAGCCGGCCATGGATACCCAATGGTTGTCTCGCGTCCGGTAAACCGCGGAAGGTGCGGAGTAGGGGCTGCGGTTGCCGTTCCGGGCGGGCACGGTACCAAGCTGCTGGTAGACCCCGGGCATGAAGTCCAGCAGCCGGGTGATGCACTCCGTCAGCGCAAGGTCGATCTCTTCGCCGGGCCGGGCAGGGTCGCGGGCGCGGGGCCATAGAGCCGTGAGGATGCCGATGGCGCCGAACAGTCCACCGATCGAGTCGCCGAGCGGCACGCCGGCGTGCATGGGCTCGTCCTCGGCATGCCCGGTGACGGTGGTCAGCCCGCCCATGGCCTCGAAGATCCGTGCGAAACCGGGCCGCTCCGAGTAAGGGCCGGACTGGCCGAAGCCCGTGACCCGCAGGATCACCAGGTTGGGCTTCAGCGACCACAGCACTTCCTTGGTCAGGCCCCAGCGGTCGAGCGTGCCGGGCCGGAAGTTCTCGATCAGCACGTCGAACTGCGGCACAAGCTGCTTGAAAATGTCGGCGCCTTCCGGCGTGCGCAAGTCCAGCGTGGCAAAGCGCTTGCCGCGCTGGGCGGTCTTCCACCATATGCTTCTGCCATCCTTGAACGGCGGAAAGGCGCGCATGCCGTCGCCCTTGCGCGGCAGTTCCAGCTTGAGCACGTCGGCGCCGTAGTCGGCGAGCAGCGTGGCGGCGAAGGGGCCAGCGAGGACGGTGGCGATGTCCAGCACCTTCAGCCCGGCCAGGGGGCCTGTCTTGGCGTCGCGTCCTGTCATCATCGCGGCGCCAGTTGGCGGGCGATGATCTCCTTCATCACCTCATTGGCCCCGCCATAGATTTTCTGGCCGCGAGAATCCACGTACATGCGCGCGATGGGGTATTCACGCATGAATCCATAGCCGCCGAAGAGCTGCAGGCAGCGGTCGACCGTCTCGCACTCCTTCTGCGTGCCCCACCATTTCGCCATGGCGGCGGTAGCGGCGTCCAGTCTCCCTTGTTGCTGCCAGGCGATGCACTGATCGATGAATACCCGCGCCAGCGCGGCCTCCGTCTTCATCTCGGCGAACTCGAAACGGGTGTTTTGCAGCTTGAACAGGGGCTGGCCGAAGGCCTGGCGCTGATGCACGTGTTCCAGCGTCAGGCGCAAGGCCCGTTCGATGCTGGCGACGGCGCGTATGCCGATCAGCAGGCGCTCATAGGGCAGCTGCGCCATCATCTGGGCGAATCCCTGGCCTTCCCCGGCGCCCAGCAGGTTGGCGGCGGGAACCCTGGCCTCATCGAAGAAGAGTTCCACGGTATCCTGCGCCTTGAGTCCGATCTTGTCCAACGGCTCACCGCGGCGAAACCCCGCCAGCCCGCCGGTTTCCACCATCAGCAGCGACACGCCCTTGGCGCCCAGGGTGGCGTCGGTCTTTACGGCCAGCATCACCAGGTCCGCATGATGGCCGTTGGTGTTGAAGGTCTTGGAGCCATTGACCACATAGCTGTCGCCATCGCGCCGCGCGCGGGTCTTGATGCCTTGCAGGTCGGAGC
This sequence comes from Achromobacter aegrifaciens, assembly GCF_902859965.1. Lineage (NCBI taxonomy): Bacteria > Pseudomonadati > Pseudomonadota > Betaproteobacteria > Burkholderiales > Alcaligenaceae > Achromobacter > Achromobacter aegrifaciens. The sequence goes on along the minus strand of NZ_CADIKO010000004.1, from coordinate 587,175 downwards.
CGGCGCCGGGTTCGGTCATGCCGATGGACGCGACGATGTCGCCGCTGGCCATGCCCGGCAGCCAGCGCCGCTTCTGCTCCTCGTTGCCGTAGTGGTGCAGGTAGTGGCCGACGATGTAGTGCGGGCCGAAACCAGGGCCGAAGCCGCATTCCGCGCTGACTTCGACCAGCGCCGCCAGATGGGCGTAATCGCCGTCGCCACCGCCATGCTCCGAAGGAAGATCAGCCAGCAGGAAGCCCATCGCGCCGAGCTGATTCCAGACCTCGCGATCGACGTAGCCCTGCGCCTCCCAGGCCGGCAGGCGCGGTAGCAGTTCGGCGCTCCAGTAGCGGCGGGCAGTTTGCTGGAACTGTTCGATCTCTGGCGTGCGCCAGGGGGATTGGTATTCGTCCATCAACACGTTGTTTCTCCTTTCTTGTCCGATGTGCGCCGGTCAGGCGCCGTACTTGCCCAGCACGGAGACGCTGCACACGTTCTGCCAGGGAAAGCCGCCCAGGTTGTGGATCACACCCAGGGCGGGATCGTCGGCGCGCTGGCGGGCGCCGGCGCGGCCCAGCATCTGCAGATACATCTCGTAGGCCATGCGCAGTCCGGTCGCGCCGATGGGATGGCCAAAGCACTTGAGGCCGCCGTCGATCTGGCAGGGAATCGTGCCGTCCGCGTCATAGAATCCGTCCAGCACGTCATGGGCGCCGCGCCCTTCAGCCGAGATGTGCATGTCCTCCATCGTCACCAGTTCAGTGATGGAAAAGCAGTCGTGCACCTCCAGCAGGTCGATCTGCTGGCGCGGCCGTCCTATGCCGGCCTCTTCATAGGCGCGGGCCGACGCGACCCGGGTGGTCTGGAAGTAGCTGCCGTCCCAGCTGTCGTGCCCGGCTTCGCTGCCGCTGGATACCGCCAGCTGGAGCGCCTTGATTGCCACCAGGTCGCGCTTGCCCAGGCCGCGCGCGATGTCAGGCGTGGTCAATATCGCGCAAGCAGCGCCGTCCGAAACGCCGCAGCAGTCGTACAGGCCCAGCGGCTCGGCGATCATCGGCGCGTTGATCGCGTCCTCCATGCTGATCGGATTGCGGAGATGGGCCTTGGGATTGCGGCCGGCGTTGGCGTGGCTTTTCACCGAGATATGGGCGATGGCGCGCTTCAGGTCGCGCGCATCGACGCCATGCTTGGCGCGGTAGGCGCTGGCCAACTGCGCGAACGAGCCGGGCGCGCTGATGTTGGGCCACACGATGTCGTTGAGCGGACCGCGCGGACGTTGGGGCAGGCCGCCGTAGCCGGTGTCCTTAAGCTTCTCCACACCGAAGGCCAGCGCAAAGTCGCAGGCGCCGGAGGCCACCGCATAGGCGGCGCCGCGCAGCGCTTCCGACCCGGACGCGCAGAAATTCTCCACTCGCGAGACGGGGATGTTGGGCAATCTCAGGGCAACGCCCAGCGGTACGCCGCCGCTGCCCAGGTGCTGCGTTTCGATGCCGGTGCCCAGCCATGCCGCCTGGATCTGTTCCTTGCCGATCCCGGCATCCAGCAGGCATTCGCCGAAGGCCTCCACCGCGAGGTTCTCAGCGCTGCGATCCCAGCGCTCGCCAAAGTGCGAGCAGCCCATCCCCAGGATCACCACCTTGTCACGAATTCCCGTTGCCATGCCTGTTCTCCTTAGGGTTGGCGACGGTCGCCTTCCAGAAATAGCGGGTGTAGCCGCGCGCGGCGTCGTACGCCTTGATCCGAAAGCTCATGCGCAGCGCAACGCCGACAGCGAGCTCGTCTTCGTCCATGTCGGCGTAGTCCATCATCAGGCGGCCTCCGCCTTCGAACTGAACCATGCCGTAGCAGGCAGGCGGATCGGGGGTATAGGCCAGGCGGTCCGCCGTGTAGCTCATGATCCTGGCCGGGGTGTCGGCGAACGGCAGGTCCTCTTGCGTGCCGCTGGCGCCGCAGGCGGGATTGACGCAGATGTCGGCGCGCGGCCACTGGGCCGTGCCGCAAGCGCGGCAACGCCCGCCGACGAAGCCGTGCACCGCCTTGCGGTTGCGGTATTCGACGGAGAGCGGCGTAAGCTTGTCGTTGTCGGCGCGCATGCCGCGTTCCAGCGCAAGCTGGTCGTTGAAAACCAGGAACTTCATGTAGTTGTCCTCGGCCTTGCCGCGCGCCAGCCAGCCTTGCGCGCCCAGCCGGCCAGGCAGGGCGGCCAGGGCCGGGGTGGTGCGCAAGACCAGCACGTCCACTCCCTGGCCGAATGCGACCAACACCAGCACTTGCCCCGGGGCGGCCGCACCCAGAGCATGTGCCAGCATCAGCAGCGGATGGGCGCAGCCAGCGTTGCCCACCGTGGCCGCCAGCGTGTCATGCGCGCGGTCGGGCGGGATGCCGGCGAGCTTGGCGATCCGCTGCGCCGCGCCCTTTTGCGGCAGCGCCACGCACAGGGTATCCACCTGGCCAGGGTCCAGCCGGGCCTGGCGCAGCGCCGCCGAGATGGCCTGCGGAATCTGCGCGCTGTGTCCTTCCTCGCGTATCCAGCGCTCTTCCCAATAGGTGTCGGTGGCCGCGCCGACGCCGCGATAGTGGTCGGCCATGTCGATGCTGCGGCTTTCCAGCGCCAGGGGTTCGGCGATGGCCTCGCCATCGCCCACCAGCACCGCGCCCGCGGCATCGCCGTACAGCAGCTCCTGCGCGCTGGCCACTTTGGCCTTGCGGCGGTCGCTCGCCACGACCAGCGCGCTGCGTCCAGCGCCCCCGCGCAGCGCCTGCATCAAGGCGGAGGTTGCACCGCGCTGCGAGGACGCGACGTCGATGGCGCCGATGTCCTCGGCCAGATTCAAGGCCTGCGCCACGATGCTGGCGTTCAACCGGCTGGCGTAGGGCAACGAGGTCGAGGCCAGCAGCAGGTCGTTCACGGCGGGGCTATCGAACCCCTGCAGGCAGTCGCGCGCGGCTTCCACTGCCATGGTGATGGCATCCTCGTCGTAACCGCACATGGAACGCTCGCCGGCGCGATGTGCCGCCAGCGAGGTGTCGTACCAGGAATGGCTGCGCACGATCGCCTCGCGCTGCAGGCGCAGGCGCGGAATGTAGGCGCCGAAGGAAAGTATGCCTCTCATGCGCCTGCTCCGTGCGCCGCGTCGATGATGGCCAGACCGTTGTTCAGCACCACTTTCTGGCGTTCCAGCGCCGTGGCGCGGAAGCGGACTTCGCCGCTGGCGCCCCAGGCTTCGACGCGGATGGTCTCGCCGGGATAGACCGGCGCGCTGAAGCGCACGTCGATGCGCTTGAGTCTGGCCGGCTCGTAGTCGCACAGCATGCGCAGCAGCCCGTGGCAGGCGATGCCGTAGGAGCAGAGGCCATGCAGGATGGGCCGCTCGAAACCGCCCGCGCGCGCGACCTCGGGGTCCGCATGCAGCGGATTCAGGTCGCCGGACAGGCGGTAGAGCAGGGCCTGGGATGTTAGCGTGGGCAGGTCGCAGACGTGTTCGGGCGTGCTTTCCGGCAGCTTGGCGGGCGCCGGTGACGGGCCGCTGGCGCCGCCGAAGCCGCCGTTGCCGCGCGCCATCACTGCCTGTTCCACGGTGGCAAGCAGGGCGCCGTCGCGCGTTTCCAGCGTGCGTTCCACGAAGAAAAGCGCACCGACGTCCGGCCCCTTGTCGAGGATGTCCTTGATCCGCGTACGTCCGATGACGGTGCCGGCTGGCGCCAGCGGACGATGCAGCTGCACCGACTGGCTGGCGTGCAGTACTCGGCGCCAGTCTATGCCGGTGTCGGGTTCCTGCATCCAGAAGCCGGGGTAGCCTAGCACCGCGGCCTGGGTCGGCACCGCCAATTGCCGCTCTTCGTAGACGAAGGGCAGTTCGCGCGCATCCAGCGGGTCGCGGCCCAAGCCCAGTCCCAGCGCGTACAGGATGGAGTCCTTGGCGGTGTAGGTCTGCTCCACCGGTTCGAAGTGGCGCCGCATCAGTTTGTCGGGGTCGAGTCTCATGGCGGGCCTCATACCGGAGTCCAGGCGAAAGCCTCGCGCGCGCTTTCCAGCGGCACCAGACTGGGCTGCATCGCAGGGATTGCATGCTCGGCGATGGCTTCGACGGTCCAGCCTTCCGAGCGATGCACGCTGCGTACCGGCCGCGGCTGGCTGAACAGCATGATTTCGTTCTTGCGCACGCCGAAGATCTGCCCGCTCACGCCGGCGGCCAGGTCTGACAGCAGGTACACGACCATGGGGGCGATCTTGTCGGCGGTCATCTGCTTGAAGCGTTCCAACCGGCGCTTCTGCTCCTCGGTTTCGTCGGGCAGGGTGCCGATGAGGCGGCTCCAGGCCCAAGGCGACACGCAGTTCGAGCGTACGTTGCAACGTTCCATTTCCAGCGCGATGGAGCGCGATATCCCGACGATGCCCAGCTTGGCCGCCGAATAATTGGCCTGGCCGATGTTGCCCACCAGGCCGGCTGCCGAGGTCATGTGCACGTAGGCGCCGGACTGCTGCTCGCGGAACATCGCGGCGGCGGCGCGGCTGACGTTGTAGGTGCCTTGCAGATGCACGTCGATGACCTGCTGCCAGTCCACGTTGCTCATCTTGTGGAACATCCGGTCGCGCAGGATGCCGGCGTTATTGACCACGCCGTCCAGCCGTCCGAAGTTATCGACGGCGGTCTGTACCATGCGCGCCGCCGCATCCGGGTCGGAGACGCTGTCGCCGTTGGCGACGGCGCGCCCGCCTGCCTGGCGGATTTCCGCGACCACCTCGGATGCCGGGTCCAGCGTGCCTGCGCCTTCGCCGTTCGGACTGCCGCCCAGATCGTTGACCACCACGGCTGCGCCCTCGCGCGCCGCCAGCAGGGCGATTTCGCGGCCGACGCCGCGGCCGGCGCCGGTGACCAGAACGACTTTCCCTTCAAGTACTCCAGCCATTTCATCTCCTTGGCAGGTTGATCCGTACACCCGGAATCGGGATGGGCCAACTGTAGGCATGGAGGGCGAGCGGGGTAAGCACGCGCAGCGGATGGCAGGTATGCAGGATCGGCAACGCTCAGGTCGATTCGCGGTGATTCGGTCCGTGCTGCGTGGCAGCAAGAACGCTCCCGGAGCTGCTGCGGGTTGATCCCGATCCGGCATGGATGAAGCAGCCGGTCGGCGCGCGCTTGCCGCAACGCAGCACCTTTGACGCGGCGCCGCGCCAGGCCGCATGGGCGCGATACGCCCTGATATGATCAAAAAAAACCAATGCAGGCTGTCCCATCCCGGCAGGAGACAGAAAGTGAAACTGGTGGCCCGCGCAGCCGATGAGCTGAAGATCGAGAACGTGTCCGCTTTCGTCGCGACTGCGGAGTCAGGCAGTTTTTCGCAGGCGGCGGTGCTGCGGGGATGCTCGCAGTCCATGCTGAGCCGGCGGGTATTGGAACTGGAAGAACAGTTGGGCGGCCGCCTGTTCAACCGCACTGGCCGCGGCGTGCTGCTGACCGAGTTGGGCGTGGCGCTGCTGCCCGTGGCGCAGGGACTGCTGGATGGCGCCACCGGCTTCCTGGAGCTGGCTTCCTCCACCAATGAGCAGCCGTCCGGCACGGTGGAGATCGCCTTGCCGCGCTGGGCCGCCGAAGGCCCGGTGTCGATGCTGGTGAATCGCATAACGTCCCAGTTTCCCAGGATCCATCTGGTCATACACGAAAGCTACAGCCGCGACGTGATGGACAGGCTGGCGGCGGGCAAGCTCGATATCGGCGTCTTCAACAGCTGCCAGCCCGAGCCGCCCGCCCAGGCACAGCGCCTGTTTTCGTCCGACCTGGTGCTGCTGGGCCGGCGCGATTCGCCGCTGTTGCGCGACCCCACCGTGCCGCTGGCCGCATTGAACGGCTTGTCCATCGTGATGCCGCCTTCGCCCAACCCCGTGGAGGCCGTGGTGCGTGAACGCACCCGCGACATGCAGCTGGAGTTGCGCGCGGAACTGGAGATCAACTCCGGCGCGATGATCCGCGAGGTGGTGCGCCGCTGCGGCCGCCATGCCATTACCCAGGTGCATCGCATCGAGGACTACCTGGACGAAGGCGACCTGGCGATTTCCCGCATCGTCGAACCGGCGCTCACCTTGCACACCTTCTGCGCCACCGGCGCCAAGCACCGCATCAACCGCGCCAGCCTTGCGGTAGAGCGCTGCCTGGTCGCGGTGCTGGGAGAGCACTTCGTCCGATTGCAGCAGGCCGCGCAGATGCGCGAGGCGCGCTGGGCCAAGGCCTGGCAGACAGCTGTTCAGACCGTGCATAGCTGATCGTCGGTTCCCGCATGGCACGCCGGAGTTCTTGTCGCTATCGTGACAGGCCACAAGAACCCGAGGAGACGAAACCATGTCCGTTGCCAGAACCGCGTGGCGCGCTGCAGTGCTCGCCTGCGCCGCACTGCTTGCTTCGATGCCGGCCGCAGGAGCCGGAGCCGATGCCTATCCTTCACGGCCCATACGCTTCATCGTGCCCATCGGACCCGGCAGCAGCGGCGATACGATGACGCGCACCTTCGCCGAGCACCTGCGCAAAGTGGCGGGCCAGTCCACACTGGTGGAGAACCGGCCCGGCGCCGAACTCTCGCTAGGCACCCAGGTGGCGCTGAGCGCGCCAGCCGACGGCTACACCGTGGTGTTGATCAGCCCCAGCGCGACAGTGATCAACCCATTGTTTGTAAAAGACTTGCCGTATCGCCCCGAGGATCTGCTGCCGATGATCAACGTGACCCGGCACGTGGCAGTGCTGGTCGCATCGGTGAGTTCGCCATACAAGAACCTGGGCGACGTCGTCGCGGCAGCCCGCCGCGACAAGGGCGGTGTCAGCCTGGCCACCTACGGCAACAGCTATCGCCTGGGCGCGCTCGACCTGGCCAGCCGCGCGGGCGTGGATTTCAACCATGTCCCATACAAGGGCGCCGCGCAGGCAGTGGCGGACGTGGTGGGGGGCTCGGTGGATCTGGCGTTGATAGACATCGCCGGCGCCGCGCCCCTGGTCGCCTCGGGGAAAATCCGGGCGCTGGCCGTAGCCGGAGACCAGCGTCATCCGCTGTTGCCCGACGTGGCGACCGTGCAGGAATCGGGCTATCCCGGCTACTCCCTGTACATTTTCATAGGCTTCGCCATACACGCCAAGACGCCTCCGGCGATAGCCGGCAAGCTTGAAGACATGATGCGACAGGTCATGGACGATCCGGCGCTGCGGGCGCAACTGGCCCAGCAGAGCGGTGGCGAAGTGGTGGGGATTGGGAGCAAGGAATTCTCCCGGGAAATTCAGGCCGAAAAGTTGCGGTACGGGGAGTTGGCGCGCACGGTCGGCGGCGCGCTGCCCTGAACTAGGGCCGGCTCGGCCGCGATCTCCCGCCAATATCCTGGATGTATCGGCTGACCCAAATATAGTATTTCCGGCGCTTGCAGTTCTTACCTAGGATGTCCAGCAAGACATTCTGGAATGGGAGCTGTCATGTTCGAAGGTGGTGTTTGCAGGATATCCGGGCCGCGCGGGATGCGCGTGCGGGCGGGGCGTTCGGGGTGCAGGGCATGAGTGGCCCGTTGGAAGGCGTGCGCATCCTGGATGTCACCACGGTGCTGATGGGCCCCTACGCCACGCAGATACTGGGAGACCTGGGCGCGGACGTGGTCAAGGTCGAACCTCCGGCCGGCGACAACGTGCGCGGCATCGGCCCGGCGCGGCATCCTGGCATGGGCGGAATCTTTCTGCACGCCAACCGCAGCAAGCGCAGCGTCGTGCTGGACTTGAAGCGGCCCGCCGGCCGCGACGCGCTGCTGAAGCTGGCGGCGACCTGCGACGTCCTGATCTACAACGTGCGGCCCCAGGCCATGGCGCGGCTGGGGCTGTCTTATCAGGAGCTGGCGCAGGTCAATCCGGCGATCCTGTATGTGGGCGTCTACGGCTACGATCAGCGGGGGCCCTATGCGGCGCGCGCCGCCTACGACGACCTGATCCAGGGCGCGGTGGCCATCCCGGCGCTGTCGGTCCAGGCTGGCAGTGAAACACCTCGGTACGCGCCCAGCGCCATTGCCGACCGCATCGTGGGCATCAGCGCGGCCAACGCGGTCAGCGCCGGCCTATACCACCGGGCCCGGACAGGACAGGGGCAGGCCATCGATGTGCCCATGTTCGAGACCATGGCGCAATTGATTCTGGGCGATCACATGGCAGGCCAGTCCTTCGAGCCGCCCTTGGGCCCTCCCGGCTATCCGCGCATCCTGAACGCGGACCGGCGCCCCTATGCCACGCTGGACGGGCATATCTGCGTGTTGATCTACGCGGACAAGCAATGGGCGGCATTCTTCGAATTGATCGGCCAGCCTGGGCGCGAGTCCACCGACCCGTGGTTCCGCGACATAGGGACTCGCACCCAGCACATCCATGCGATCTATCGCCTGGTGTCGGACGAGATCGCCAAGCGCACGACCGCGCAATGGCTCGAGGCGTTTGAGGCGGCGGATATTCCGGCCATGCCCATGCACACGGTGGAGTCGCTGCTGCGCGATCCACAATTGGAAGCTGTCGGGTTCTTCAACACGGTCGAGCATCCCAGCGAGGGCAAGCTGCGCACGATGGCGGTGCCGTCGCGCTGGTCCGGCACGCCGCCCGACCCCTCGCGGCATGCGCCGCGGCTGGGCGAACACAGCGTCGAGGTGCTGAAGGAGGCCGGCTACCCGGATGAAGCCATTGCCACGCTGCTAAGGGATGGCGTGACCTTGACGGCGACCAACGATGCCGCAGTGACCGGAGCTGCCCATGACTGATTTCCTGAAACTCGAGCGCCATGGGGCCGTGCTGCTCCTGACCATGGACCGCGCGGCTACACGTAACGCGCTGTCCGATCCCGACGCGATCGACGCGCTTGTGGACGTCTGCGCCGAGGTCAACGCGGACATGTCGGTGCGCGCCGTGGTGCTGACCGGCGCGCACGGCGTGTTCTCTTCCGGCGGCAATCTCAAGACCTTGTCCGCAGCCGTCGGCGCCGGCCTGGGCGAGCCGGTGCGCAGCCGGCAGGCCTACCGCGATGGCATCCAGCGCGTGCCGCTGGCTCTGTGCAATCTGGAAGTGCCGACGATAGCGGCGGTCAACGGGCCGGCCATCGGCGCGGGCTGCGACCTGGCCTGCATGTGCGACATGCGTCTGGCCGCCGAGGAGGCGCGCTTCGCCGAGAGCTTCGTCAAGCTGGGCCTGACGCCGGGAGACGGCGGCGCCTGGCTGCTGCCGCGGGTGGTCGGCATGTCGCGCGCGTGCGAGCTGGCGTTTACCGGCCGTAGCGTCGACGCCGCCCAGGCGCTCGACATGGGCTTGGTTTCGCAGGTGCTCAGCCAGGAGGCGCTGCTGCCGGCCGCCATGGCCCTGGCACAGGAGATTGCCCAGCATTCCGGCCATGCGCTGCGTCTGACCAAGCGCTTGCTGCGCGAAGGCCAGCACACCCGGCTGGATACCCTATTGGAATTATCGGCCGGCTTCCAGGCGTTGGCGCACCACACGCAAGAGCACGCCAGCGCACTGGACGCATACCTGGACAAGACGCGCGGCTGAGGCTTGCGCCCTGGCCACGGCAGCCTCGCCGACGCGCAACCGACAACGAGGCGACATAAGGAGGAGATCCATGGAGACAAAAAGAAGAACGCTGGTGGCCGCTTTAGGCGCGCTGGCTGGCCTGCCGCTGGCGCGCGCCGTCGCCAATCCCGCGGCGTGGCCGGCGCAGCCCTTGCGGCTGATCCTGCCTTACGCGGCGGGCGGTCCGACCGATGTGCTGGCCCGGGCCGTGGCGCAGCACGTGGCGCGGCAACTGGACCAGCCCGTGGTCGTCGAGAACAAGACCGGCGCCAGCGGCAACATCGCTGGCGAAACCGTGGCGCGCGCGCGGCCCGACGGATACACCCTGCTATATCACTCGTCGGGCCTGGCTATCAGCCCGGCGCTGTACCGGCAGCTGCCCTATGACCCATTGTGCGATTTCGCGCCGGTGGGGCTGACGGCCTCGATCCCGTTGGTGCTGATGACGACCAATGCCTTGCCGCCCAGGGACACCAGCGAATTCATCGCCTACCTCAAGGCGCGTCCCGATGCGCTCAGCTATGGCACTGGCGGCGTCGGCAACATCACGCATTTGAGCGTGGCGCTGTTCCTGCATGCCACCGGCACGCGCGCCGTGGGCATTCCCTTCAAGGGCACCAATCCGGCCATGGTGGCGATGCTGGGCGGCCAGGTGCAGTTCATGGTGGACGCGATCAGCTCGGCGCTGCCTTATATCCGTGACGGCAGGGTCAAGGCGCTGGCCGTGACCGGCGCCGAACGGTCGCCCGCGTTGCCGCAGGTGCCGACGCTGCGCGAAGCCGGCTTGCAGGACCTTACGATGAGTACTTGGCAAGGCGTGCTGGCGCCGGCTGCCACGCCGCAGCCGGTGATCCAGCGCCTGAACCAGGCGGTGGCCGCGGCGGTGCGCGATCCGGCCATCGCCGGACCGTTTACGGCGCAGGGGGTAGACCTGCGCAGTTCCTCGCCCGCCGAGTTCCAGGCTTATCTGGGGCAGGAGGTCCGGCGCTGGGGCGACGCGGTCAGGTTGGCAGGCATACAGCCTGAATGAATATGGCAAACGCCATGGCCGCGAGGCCATGACTATGAATGGAACAGCCTTGCGGAGACAAGTATGAATATCAGGACCCTGGCCATGACGGCGATGCTGGGCGCGGCGCTGGCGCTGGGCGGCAACGCCCGCGCCGCGGAAAAGTATCCCTCGCATCCGGTGAAGATCATCGTCTCGCTGCCGCCCGGCAGCGGCGCCGACACCACGGCGCGATTCCTGTCCAAACATCTGGCCGAGCAGTTCGGACAGCCGTTCATCGTCGAGAACCGGCCGGGCGCCAACAGCTTCATCGCCGCCCAGGCGGTGGCGACCGCCGCGCCGGATGGCTACACGATGTTCGTGGCCAGCAATTCGCCCATGACGACCAACGCCGCCGTCTTCAAGCACCTGCCCTATGACGCGATCAAGGATTTTTCGCCGGTCGCGCCCATCGCGCGTTTTCCCATGGCGCTGGTGGTGCCGGCCAACTCGCCATACCGCAACGTGGCGGACCTGGTATCGGCCGCCAGGGAAGCGCCCGGCAAGCTGAACTTCGCGAGCGGAACCGCGACCTATCAGGTGGTGCTGGAGCTGTTCCATGAGCAGAACGGGATCAAGGCCACGCACGTGCCGTACAAGGGCACGTCGGCCGCCCTGGCGGATCTGGCGGGCGGCGTGGTGCAGTACAGCCTGGCCGACGTCAGCGCCGCGCTGCCGCTGATACGCGGCGGCAAGCTGAGGCCGCTGGCAGTGACCAGCGCGAAGCGCATCAAGGACCTGCCGGACGTGCCTACGATGCAGGAGAGCGGCACCAAGGGCTACGAGGCCTATGCCTGGACGGCCGCGTTCTTTCCCGCGAAGGTCGATCCCGCCATCGTGGCGCGCGTGTCGGATGCAGTGCAGGCGCTGGTGCGCAGCGACGAGGGCCGCGCGTTCATGGCCAATCTGGGCGGCGAGTCGTTTGTCGGCGGCCCCGAGACGCTCGCGGCCTTCCAGAAGGACGAGCTCGAGTCCATGCGGCGCATCGCCAAGCTGGCCAATATCCAGCAGGAGTAGACGCGTCCAGGCCCCGTCATTCGGGGGCCGCGACCGTGGGCGCCGGCCGCATCAGGCGGCAGGCCATCTCGACGAAATTGGCGGTGGTAGGGGTGGCATTGTCCGGGTGCACTGCCAGGGCGATGCCCACCTTGATGGTTTCGGCCAGCTGCGAAACATTGACCAGGCGCACATTGCTGCCCGCTTGCCGGCGGGCCACCGCCGGCACGATGGCCACGCCCAGCCCGCTTTCGACCAGGCTCAGGATGGTCTGCACCTGGATCGCTTCTTGCGCAATGCGCGGCACTACGCCTGCCTGCTGGAAGGCATACATGACCAGCGCGTGCATGCCCGGAACATGCGTGCGCGAATAGCCGATGAACGGCTCATCCGCCAGTTCGCTCAACGCGACGTCCTCGCGCTGCGCGTGGCGGCTGCCCGCTGGCACTGCCAGCATCAGATGATCGGGTTGCAGCAAGGTGATGCGAGCGGCCGTGGGTTCGAGCACAGGGAATCGAACTAGCGCCACGTCCAGCGTGTGCGCGTCCAGCCGGCGCAGCAGATCGACGGTGGTGGACTCCTCGATGATCAGGTCGACGCGCGGGTAGTCCTTGCGGAATTCCGACAGCAGCCGCGGCATCAGCGAGTAGGTGGACGAGCCGACAAAGCCCACCTTCAGGACACCTTGTTCGCCGCTGGCACCTTCCCTCGCCGCGCGGCGGATCTCCTCGGCATAGAACAGAGTGGTACGTGCATACCGCAGCACAACCTGGCCTGCTGGCGTGGGCTGCAGGCCGGCCGGCAGCCTATCGAAAAGCTGTACGCCGAGCTCTTGTTCAAGCTTCTTGATCGCGGTCGACAGTGGCGGCTGTGCCATGTGCAGCCGCTCGGCGGCCCGATGGAAGTTGAGTGTTTCGGACAGGACCAACAGCTGCTTGAGCTGGCGTAGCTCCACGGGCGCCTCCCTTGATGCGCCGGGCTCGCGATATTTGTGATGTATTGCCCGGTCCACATCTAATATTAGACCGTGATGTGCCCCCCGTGTAGATTGCCATGAAGCCCGCGCGCTCCGCCGCGGGCCGGGTTTGCACGGCACTTTCGCAAATTGGAATGCGCGCGGCGGCGCCGTGACGCCGCGCGTTCCGGGGATCACATTGGGCGCTATCAACGAGGCACTGCAGCTTGCCGCGATTCCTGCGCAGGATGAGGCGTTGCGTCCGTCAGTGCGCGCCTTTCTGCGCGAGGCGCTGAAGGACATGCCGGCGGACCTACGGGCGCGCTCCTGGATGGGCTATGACGCGGAGTTCAGCCGCGCGCTGGCGAGGCAGGGATGGCTGGGCCTGACCTTGCCCGCCGCCTATGGCGGCGCGCAACGCAGCAATTTCGCCCGCTTCGTGTTGAGCGAGGAGCTGCTCGCGGCGGGAGCGCCGGTGTCGGCGCATTGGATCGCCGATCGCCAGACCGCGCCATTGATTCTGCGTTACGGCTCGCAGGCGCAGCGCGACTTCTACCTGCCGCGCATCATCCGGGGCGAAGCCTTCTTCGCCATTGGCATGAGCGAGCCCGATACCGGATCCGACCTCGCCAGCGTGCGCACGCGCGCTACCCCTGATGGCGACGGCTGGCTGCTCAACGGCCGCAAGATCTGGACCACCAACGCCCACCGCTCGCATTACATGTGCGCGCTGGTACGCACCTCGGGCGTGCCGGAAGACCGGCACAAAGGGCTGTCGCAGATGATCTTCGACCTGTCCTTGCCCGGCATTGAAATTCGTCCGATCCGCGACATCGCGGGAGATGCGCATTTCTGTGAAGTCCTGTTCGACAACGTCCGCTTGCCGCGCGATGCGCTGGTAGGCGAAGAGGGCAGCGGCTGGCGGCAGGTCACGGCTGAACTGGCGCTGGAACGCAGCGGTCCGGAGCGGATCTATTCCAGCATGGTGCTGATGGACGGCTGGCTCGCGCATCTGCGCCGGGCTTCCTCGCCGGACGAGGCGCAGATCCGCCTGGCGGGGCGCTTGGCCGGGCGGCTGACGGTGCTGCGGGCCATGTCGCTGGCGGTGACGCAGCGCCTGAACGAAGGGGCCGACGCCAGTCTTGCGGCCGTGCTGGTGAAGGACCTGGGTACGGAGTTCGAACAGGCCGTGCCCGAATGGATAGGCCAGGCCTTGCGCGCGAACGCCAATGCGGCGCCTGACGAGACGCTTGCCCGCACGCTGGCCTACCTGACCCTGATCAATCCGACCTTTTCACTGCGCGGCGGCACCCGCCATATCCTGCGCGGCATCATCGCGCGCGAGCTAGGCCTGCGCTAAGGCCCATCGAACACTGAAGGAGGGCCCATGCCGGCATCCATGCAGCAAGACCTGTACGACGAATTTGCGCGCGCCCTGGCTGGCTTGTGTCCGCTGGAGCGGGTCCGCGAGATCGAGGCGGCCGGCGAGGGCGCTGGGGCGGACAATCTCGTCGCCGATACGTGGCGGGACATCGATGCGCTCGGTTACGTGGACGCGTTGACGCCCGCGGAACTGGGCGGCGCAGGACTGTCGCTGGAGGACGCCGAGGGTTTGCTGCGTGCGGCGGGCGCCCTGGCGCTGCCTTACCCGCTGGCCGACACCATGCTCGCGCGCGCCTTGTTGCGCACCAGCGGCCAGACCGTGCCCGAAGGGCCCATCGCCCTGGCCCGAGCGCTGCCGGGGCCGCGCGGCCTGCGTTGCGTCCAGACGCCAGGAGCCGGACTGGCGCGCACCCTGTTGGTCCAGCGCGATGACGGCCTGTTGCTGGTGGCCGCGCCCGCCGCGTCGGACCCCGGCTTGTTCCGGCCGCGCGCGAGCGCCGCGCCCGAATGGGCGGGCTCACCGGCGGTCCTTGGCCGCATCGCCTTGCCGGACGACGCCGTGCGGGCCTGGCGTGACGCCGCCGACGCCGCCGGAATAGCCGGCGCGATGCAGGCGGTGCTCGATCGCTGCGTCGCCTTTGTAGGCGAGCGCCAGCAGTTCGGCAAAGCGCTGGGGCGCTTCCAGGCGATCCAGCAAGAGATCAGCATGCTCGCGGAGCAGGTGGCATCCACCGCCATGGCAGCACGGCTGGCATGCGCCAGCGGGGCCCTGTTTCCCGACGCCACGCTTGCGGCCTGCGCGCGGCTGCGGGCAGGCGAAGCCATTCCACTGGTGTGCGCCCTGGCGCACGCAATACACGGTGCAATCGGGATCACCGAAGAGCTGGCCCTGGGCATATACACCACGCGGCTGCATGAGTGGCGCGCCACCGGCACGAGCGAAGACGAGTGCGCCAGCCTGATCGGCAGGCAACTGCTGGCCGGCGACAGCCCGACCTTGCTGGACTTCGTGCGCGGCGTCATGTCGGCTGTGCCGGCGCGCGTTGCCGCGTAGCGCAAGGCGGACCGACAGCCGCGCATTCTTCGAACTCCCTTGCAATCGAGGTATCGACTCATGTCCAACCATTCAGATCCCGTCGTCATCGTCGGCGCGCAGCGCACGCCCATTGGCGCTTTTCAGGGAGCCTTGTCGCACTACACCGCGCCCGAGCTGGGCGCTCATGCGCTGGCTGCCGCAATCCGTCAGGCGGGTCTGGCACCCGATGCCGCCCAGGAGGCATTGATGGGCTGCTGCCTGTTCGCCGGACTGGGGCAGGCGCCCGCGCGCCAGGCCGTGCTGGGCGCGGGGCTGCCAATCACGGTGCAGGCGACCACGCTAAGCAAGATGTGCGGCTCGGGCATGAAGGCCGTAACCCTGGCGCACGACATCTTGAGCGCCGGATCGGCGGACCTGGTGCTGGCCGGCGGGATGGAGTCGATGAGCAACGCGCCGCACCTGATACCCAGGGCGCGGCAGGGATACCGGCTGGGCGATGGGCAATTGCTGGACCATATGTACCGCGATGGCCTGCAGGACGCCTACGAAGGCCATCTGATGGGGCACTACGCCGATCTGGCGGCGCGCGAGCACGGTTTCAGCCGCGCCCAACAGGATATCTATGCGGAACAGAGCGTATTGCGGGCTCAGGGCAGCATCGCCTCCGGGGCTTTCGCGGCGGAGATTGCGCCCATCGCGGCGCGGAATCGCCGCGGCGTGGCGCCAGGCGCGCTCGTTGTCGACGACGAGACGCCGGGCCTTTGCGACGCGACGCGGCTGGCCGGTCTGAAGCCGGTGTTCTCCACGGACGGCACGGTCACGGCCGGCAACGCGTCCTCGATCTCGGATGGTGCGGCCGCGCTGGCGCTGACGCGCCAAAGCCATGTGGCGGCGCTGGGACTGACGCCGCGCGCGCGTATCGTCGGACATGCCGCCGCAGCGCTGGCGCCGGGACAGTTCCCGGTCGCCCCGGTGCACGCTATCGCGCGTCTGCTCGACCGGGTGGGCTGGAGTCGCGACTCGGTGGACCTGTACGAGATCAACGAAGCCTTCGCGGTGGTTGCCCTGATCGCGCTGCGCGACCTGGGCCTGCCCGCCGAGCGGGTCAACGTCGAAGGGGGCGCCTGCGCGTTGGGGCATCCCGTGGGCGCGACCGGCGCGCGCATCATCGTCACGCTGCTGCACTCGCTCGAGCGGCGCGGCCTGCGCCGCGGCGTGGCCAGCCTGTGCCTGGGCGGAGGCGAAGCCACGGCCATCGCCATTGAATTGTGTTGATCCGGCGGCACATGCGCCGCCATGCATGGGGAGACGAACACATGGGACCTTTGGCTGGAATCAGGATCATCGAGCTGGCCGGCATCGGTCCGGGACCGATGGCGGCCATGCTGCTGGCCGACATGGGCGCGACCGTCCTGCGGATCGAACGCAAGGAGCCCGCCGACCTGGGGGTCAAGCGCGAGCTGAAGTACAACCTGCTGCTGCGCAGCCGGCGTTCCATCGCGCTGGACCTGAAGGACCCGCGCGCCGTCGCCCTGGTGCTGCGGTTGCTGCGCAAGGCCGACGGGCTGATCGAAGGATTCCGTCCCGGCGTGACCGAGCGGCTGGGCCTGGGGCCGCAAGCCTGCCTGGCGGAGAACCCCCGGCTGGTCTACGGCCGCATCACCGGCTGGGGGCAGGACGGCCCGCTGGCGCAAGTGGCCGGACATGACATCAACTACATCGCCGTCACCGGCGTGCTGGACGCCATCGGCCGCGCAGGCCAGCCGCCCACGCCGCCGCTCGCGCTGGTGGGCGATTTCGGCGGCGGCGGCCCCTATCTCGCATTGGGCATGCTGGCCGCCATCATCGAAGCGCGCCAGTCCGGGCAGGGCCAGGTGGTGGATGCCGCCGTGATGGACGGCGTGGCCTCGATGGCAACGGCGTTCTACGGCCTGGCCGCGTCGGGCGCATGGCAGTCCCAACGGGGCAGCAACATCCTCGATTCGGGCGCGCCGTTCTATGACGTGTACCCATGCGCCGACGGCCTATGGCTTTCGGTCGGCCCGATAGAACGCCGCTTCCACGAGCTGCTGCTGCGGCAGTTGGGCCTGGACGACAATGCCATCCGCGAACTGGGGGACCACCAGGACAGGAACACGTGGCCCCGTTTGCGGACGGTGCTGGCTGCGGCCTTCGCCCAGCGCAGTCGCGACGACTGGTGCGAAAGGCTGGCACATCTGGATGTATGCGTGGCGCCCGTGCAGACGCTGAGGGACGCCGCCATGCATCCGCAGGTCAGGGCGCGCGGCACGCTGCTGGAGGTGGACGGCATCACGCAGCCCGCGCCGGCTCCGCGCTTCAGCAGGACGCCCAGCGCCAGGCCGACGGCGCCGCAGCCGCCGGATGCCGAGGCTTTGAAAGATTGGCTGGATCCGGAGGACTTCGAGGCATACGGCAAAGCGCTTTGAAAGCGGCCGCCGCTGGCCGCGAGCTGGCGCAGGCTCCCAGTCCAATCCGGTTTCGTTCGCTCGATCGGCCGCGCCGGCCGGGGCCGTGCGATCGGAAACCGTGGATTGCCGGAGGGCGGATTTGTGGTGATAATTGCGATTAATTCCCATTATCGAAGTAATCCGACCACGTCCTCGCCATGCCTCCCCCCGACCCGACTTCCGCCGTCGCCGTGCAGCGCATCTACGACGCGCATCACGGCTGGCTGTTCGGCTGGCTGCGCCGGCGGCTGGGCAACAGCGCCGACGCCGCCGACCTGGCCCAGGACACGTTTGTCGGGTTGCTGAGCAGCTATCGCCGGCGCGCCATGCCGGAGTTGCAGGAGCCGCGCGCCTACCTGACCACCATCGCCAAGCGCTTGATGGTGGACCTGTACCGGCGCCATGCGCTGGAGCAGGCCTACCTCGACGCCCTCGCGGCCATACCGGCGCGGCATGCGCCGTCGGAAGAGCAGCGCCTGATGGTGCTGCAGACGCTGCGCGAGGTGGACGCCTTGCTGGCGGCCCTGCCGGACAAGGCCCGGATCGCATTCCTGCTGTCGCAACTCGACGGCCTGACGTACGAGCAGATCGGCGTCGAGATGGGGGTGAGCGTGCGCACGGTCAAGCGCTACATGGCCGAGGCCTTCAAGCATTGCATTCTGGCGGCGTCATGACGGCAGCGACGGACGCCATCGATCCGAAGATCGCGGGCGAAGCCGCGGATTGGCTGGTGCGGTTGCATTCGGGGCGCTTCTCCGATGCGGACAAGCTGGCCTGTGAGCGTTGGCGCCAACGCAGCCCCGAGCACGACCGCGCCTGGACCCGGGCGCAGGCTGTCCTGGCCAAGTTCGGCGGCTTGCCGCCGGGGCTGGGGCGGGCCGCCATGAACGCGGACGCGACGCGGCGCGCGGGTCTGCGGGTGCTGGCGGGACTGATCGTGGGGGTGCCGGCGGGCTGGCTGGCATGGCGCACGGCGCCCTGGCAGAGCTGGACGGCGGACTACGCCACCAGCAGTGGCGAACGCCGGCAGTTCCAGCTGCCGGACGGCAGCGTGCTGGCGCTCAATACCGCCTCGGCGGTGGACCTGGACTATTCGGCGGAACAACGTCTGGTGCTGCTGCGGGAGGGCGAAATCCTGCTGCGTTCGGCCCATGCGGCGCCGCCGGACCCTCGGCCGCTGCGGGTGCGCACCGCCGAAGGCAGCGTGCAGGCCTTGGGCACGTACTTCGGCGTGCGGCAACTGGATGCGCGCAGCCGGGTCGCGGTGATCGAAGGGCAGGTGCGGCTGCAACCGCGTGCGGCGGCGGCGGCGGGCGTCGTGCTGGCGGCAGGGCAATGCGTCGAGTTTTCGGACCGTGAAGTCCTGGCGCCTCGCGCCTATGTCCATCCGCCGCAAGCCTGGCTGGATGGCGTGCTTTATGCGGACGACATGAGGCTGGCCGACTTCCTGAAGGAGCTGGCGCGCTATCGCCCGGGCCTGTTGCGCTGCGATCCGGCGGTGGCCGATCTGCGCATCTCGGGCGGGTTCCAGGTGGATGACACCGATGCGGTGCTGCTGGCGGTGTCGCGCAGCCTGCCGGTGCGGGTGGTTTCGCGCAGCCGCTACTGGGTCAGCGTGGTGCCGGCCTGACCGTGGCGCGCGGATTTTTGGCCCCTTTTTTCGCTTCGTCCGACAAGTCCATATAGCACCTTCGCTCGTACTTCGTCGGGATCAGCATGCTTTCAAGCAAGAACAACGCGGCCAGGCCAGCTTGCCGCACGAACCGCCGCGCCGCCGCTGGCGCGCTCTGCGCGGCACTGGTGGCAGTGGCGCCGGCCATCCACGCGCAGCCGGCTGCGAATACGTCCGGCGCAGCCGTCCAGGCACGGTTCGACATTCCGGCGGGCCCGCTGGGACCGGCGCTGTCGGCCTTCGCCGGGGTGGCTCGCATCAATCTTTCGTTCGACCCGGCGCTGGCCGAAGGCTTGCGCACGGCCGGGCTGCAAGGCGCATGGACGGTCGAGGCCGGGCTGGCCAAATTGCTGGCGGGCACGCCGTTGGCGGCGCGGCGCGATGGCGCCAATGTCTACACGCTGAGGCGCGTGCCCAACGAGCCGGCGGCAGTGCTGCCGGCGGTGCGGGTGGAGGGCACGGACGAGTCGGCCTACGGACCCGTAGCCGGCATCGTGGCGCAGCGCAGCGCCAGCGGCACCAAGACCGACACGCCCATCCTGGAGATCCCGCAGACGGTGAACGTGGTCACGCGCGACGAGATAACGATGCGAGGCGCGCGCAGCATCGTCGAGGCGCTGGCCTACACGCCGGGCGCCTATTCGCCGGGCGGCAGCGCCGATCTGCGCTACGACAACATCTACCTGCGCGGTGGCCACGCCGCGCGCAACAACCTGGACGGCGCCCGGCTGCCATTTGGCGCATACAGCTTCGGCATGCTGCAGATCGAGCCCTACGGGCTGGAGCGGGTGGAGGTGCTGAAAGGGCCGTCCTCGGTGCTGTACGGCCAGAATACGCCCGGCGGCCTCATCAATATGGTCAGCAAGCTGCCGACGCCGGCGCCCCAGCGCGAGATCGAGTTGCAGACCGGGAGCTATGGCCGGATCCAGGCTGCCGCCGATTTGAGCGGCCCGATGGACCAGGACGGACAGTGGAGCTATCGCCTGGTCGCATTGCAGCGCGATGCGGCCCAGTCCGCCCATTACTCGGAAGAGGACCGGACCTTCGTCGCTCCGGCATTGACGTGGCGGCCGTCGGCGGCCACCTCGCTGACCTTGCTGGGCTTCTATCAAAAGGACCACCAGGTGCCCATGTACGGCAATCTGCCGGCGGCAGGCACGCTTTACTCCAATCCCAACGGCCGCATTCCCCGCGACCGCTATACCGGCGAACCCGGCTGGGATACCTATGACCGGGAGCAGTACTCGGCGGGCTATCTGTTTTCGCACCAGTTCAACGACACCTGGACCGTCAGGCAGCAATTGCGCTACAGCCACATGCGGGGCGAGGCGCGCACCACCGTGGGCTACATGCTCAATCCGGTGGACATGCGCACCTGGTCGCGTTCGATGTCGCAGGGCAAGGGCACCGGGGCGACGCTGAACGTGGATACCCAGGCCGTCGCGCGCTTCAACACCGGCCAGGTCGGGCACGAGTTCCTGGCTGGCTTCGACTATCTGGACATGCGCGACACCTACCAGTTCGCCAACGTCATCGCCGGCGTGCCGCCGCTGGACCTCTACGATCCGGTGTATGGGCGGCCCCGGCCGGGCATCTCGGACCTGATTCCCCGCATCGATTCGCGCCAGCGCACCGAACAGTCCGGCGTCTACGCGCAGGACCAGATCTCGTACGGCAACTGGCTGCTGACGCTGGGCGGCCGCTACGACATGGCGCGCAGCACGACCCGCAATCTGCTGACGTCCGGCAAGGTCGCGCAGAACGATTCGGCCTTTACCGGCAGGGCGGGCCTGACCTACATGCTGGAAAGCGGCCTGGCGCCTTATGTGGCGTACTCGACGTCCTTCGCGCCCACGGGCGGCACCGACTACGAGAGCAACCCCTTCCAGCCGACCAAGGGCCGGCAGATCGAGGCGGGATTGAAGTACCAGCCGCCGGGCAGCGACAGCATGGTGACGCTGTCGGCCTATCAATTGACGCAAACCAACGTGCTGACCAGCGATACCACGCCGGGCCGTCCGCCGGGCTTCCAGCTGCAGGCGGGCGAGGTCCGCTCGCGCGGGATCGAACTGGAAGGCAAGGCCAGCCTCGCGCGCGGCTGGGATGTGATCGCCTCGTACTCCTACGTCGACGCCGTGGTGACCAAGAGTTCCAACGTCGACATCGTCGATGGCGCGCCGCAGTCGCGGCAGGGCAAGAAGCAGTACTACGCGCCGGCGCACCAGGCCGCGGCATGGCTGGCATACAAGGTGCAGGAGGGGCCGCTGCAGGGTCTGGGACTGGGAGCGGGCGTGCGCTACATCGGCGCCGACTGGGGCGATGCGGCCAACACCTTGCGCATTCCGGCGGTGACGCTGGTCGATGCCGCCCTGTCCTACGACCTGGGCCGGATGCAGCCCGCGATGCGGGGCATGACGCTGTCGCTGAACGCCAGCAACCTGTTCGACCGCACGTATGTGGGCACTTGCGTGACCACCACGTCGTGCACCTACGGCGCCGGGCGGCTGGTGTTGGCCACGCTGCGGTACGCATGGTGAGGCCGCACGGCAATTGGCGCGGCGTGACGGCGCGCGCGGGCGCGGCCACACTGGGCGCGTATGCGCTGGTTTGGGCCGCTGTGGCAGCGGCGGCGCGACTGCCGCTGCCGCCTGCCGACGCCATCCTCTATCCGGCCCTGGCCGCCATTCCCGCGCACGTGGGCCTCGCGATATGGGCTTTCGCGGCCCGCAGCGTGGGCCGCGTGTGGCTGATCATTGCCGCAGGCTGCGCGGGCTGCTGGGCCATGGCGTGGGGAGCGGCGGCATGAACGCCTATCCGGAAGGAAGCCTGCGCCAGCGCATGGCCTGGCTGCATACTTGGGTCGGCCTGTTGTTCGGCTGGCTGGCGTTTGCAGTGTTCCTGACGGGCGCGCTCAGTGTCTACGCGCCTGAAATCAGCCTCTGGATGAAGCCGGAGAGTTCCGCGGCTGGTCGAGCGGACCAGCCGTCAACCCTGGAGCGCGCGCAAGACTGGCTGGCGCGCAATGCCGCGGCGGCGGCTTCCTGGCGCATCGAGCTGCCGGATGCGCGCCGTTCCCTGCTGGGGCTGTCATGGGAGGATGAAAAGGGCGGCGGCGCCGTGCTGCTCGATCCGGCCAGCGGGCGCGAGATCGTGCCGCGTGACACCGAGGGCGGCGACTTCCTGGTCGAGTTCCACTACAGCCTGCATGCTGGCCAGGCCGGCATCTGGGTGGTCGGCGCCTGTACCCTGGCGCTGCTGGCGGCGCTGGTTTCCGGCGTCATTGTGCACCGGCGCTTCTTCGCGGATTTCTTCCTGTTCAGGCCGCGTGCTTCGCCCGGCCGCGCGTGGCTCGATGCGCACAACGTCCTGTCGGTGCTGCCGCTGCCGTTTCATTGCATGATCCTGCTCACCGCCTTGAGCACGCTGTTGCTGGGCTATCTGCCCGCAGGCGTGCAAAGCCGCTATGGCGGCGACGTGGCGGCGATGGTGGCGGACGTGTTTCCGCAGCCGCCGGCCAGTTCGCCGCGCAGCGGTGCGAGCGCAATGCTGCCGCTGGCCGCCCTGGCGCAGCGCGCCGAGGCGGAACTGGGCGCGGGCAAGATCGCCGCGATCACGGTCAGGCAGCCTGGCACTCAAGGCGCGCTTGCGGATGTCTGGCGCCGGTACGATGACCGCCTGCTGGCCTTTCCCGACCGCGTCAGCCTGGATGCGGCGACGGGCCGGGTCGTCGATGCGCAAACCGCCTATCCTGGATCCTTGCAACTGATCCGGACGCTCGGAGGGCTGCACTATGGCTACTACGCCGCGCCGCTGCTGCGCGCGCTGTACTTCCTGCTGGCCCTGTCAGGCGCCGCCATGATCGCGACGGGACTGGTCCTGTACACGGCGCGGCCGGCGGCGGCCGCCTCCCGCTTCGGCCGCGCTGCGCACCGGTTGAATGTGGCGATGATCTGCGGCCCGACGTGCGCCTGCGCCGCGTACCTGCTGGCCAATCGCCTGGCCTGGCCACATGCGGCGGGGTTGCATGAACGCGAGGTGACGGCTTTCTTTCTGGCATGGATGGTTTGCGGCGTGCATGCCTTGGTGCGAGGCGAGCGCCGCTTGTGGACGGAGCAATGGCGGGCGGCGGCGCTGCTATGGCTGGCCGTGGCTTCTGCCGATATGCTGGCGATGGCGTTCGACGAGAGCCTGAGGTCGGCTTGGGCACGGCCGCTGCATCTTGCGGTCTGGGTGGCAAGCATCGCCGCCGCCTGCGTCTTCGGCTACATGGCGCATCGCGCCAGCAAGCGCCGGGAGTAAGATCGGCCGCATGGCTTGCAAGCGGACCTGAACCGCTTGCGCTATAAGCCGTGAAGTCGACGATGAAATCCGGGGATGTCCATGTTTATCCGTCAGCTCTCCTATCTCCTGGCCCTGGACAAATACCGGCATTTCGGACGG
The DNA here is from genome assembly GCF_902859965.1 of Achromobacter aegrifaciens. Taxonomy (NCBI): domain Bacteria; kingdom Pseudomonadati; phylum Pseudomonadota; class Betaproteobacteria; order Burkholderiales; family Alcaligenaceae; genus Achromobacter; species Achromobacter aegrifaciens. The sequence continues at coordinate 563,635 of NZ_CADIKO010000004.1, read as the reverse complement.
GCGGCGGAAAGCTGTCATGTCTCGCAACCCGCGCTGTCCAACGGCATCCGCGAACTGGAGCGCGAACTCGGAATCACGATCGTCAAGCGCAACCGGACCTTCGAAGGCATTACGCCCGAAGGCGAGCGGGTGATCCAATGGGTGCGGCAGGTGATGGCTTCGCTGGAGGGACTGCGGCAGGAGGCCGATCTCGTGCGCAGCGTGCCGCAAGGCCACCTGGCGATAGGCGCCATTCCCACTGCCAACCATGCGGCGACGCTGCTCAGCGCCCAGTATCGGGAGATCCTTCCCCAGCTGACGCTGGAAGTCACCTCGCTCAGCACTCCGGAAATCCTGCGCCGGCTGAAGGCCCAGGAAATCCAGTTGGGCATCCTCTATGAGCGGTCCGTGCTCGACAGCGCCGACTTTGACGTGATGCCGCTGTACGCCGAGCGCTACGTGCTGGTGGCGAACGAGCAGGCCTCCTTGCCGCGCCAATTGGATTGGTCGGAAGTGGGCGAACTTCCGCTCTGCCTGCTCAGCCCGGACATGCAAAACCGCCAGACCTTGAACAAATGTTTCGAGAGCGTGGAAGCCAAGCCGCGAGTGGTGCTGCAAAGCAACGACATCCGTGTGCTGCTGACGGAATGCCAGAGCGGGCGGGCTTTCTCCATCATGCCCCTGAGCGCCTTGCCCGCCCAGTATGAAGGGGCCGGGCTGCTGGCGCATCCCATCATTCCCGAACACGCCGAGGACGTCTGCCTGGTCAGGCTGCGGCGCGACAAGCCGCCTGCCTTATCGGACGCCGCCTGGCAGATCGCCGGCCAAATGGACCTGGAGGCCGTCCTCAACCACTCGCTGGCGGCCAAACCTTGATAACCATGGATTATCAAAAGGTTCACAGGAAAAATTAGATCATTTCTTGTCGTTGCCGCATGCTGGCGGGAATTGGGCGCTTGAAGGAGACCAGCCATGAAACAACGACGTGAAGTACCCGGCATCCGCCCCTATGACGGTCCGGCGGGCGGCTGGGGGGCATTGAAGGCCACGGCCCAGGCCGTGCGGCAACAGATGGAAGTGGTGGAGGCCCCCGTCGTCCTGCTGCGTACCAACCAGCCGGCGGGTTTCGATTGTCCAGGCTGTGCGTGGCCGGACAAGGAGCACCGCTCCACGTTCCAGTTTTGCGAGAACGGCGCCAAGGCGGTTACCTGGGAAGCGACGAGCAAGCGCGTGACGCCGGATTTCTTCGCCCAGCACACGGTGTCTTCATTGCTGGCGCTGTCGGACTACGAGCTGGAGGACTTCGGCCGCCTGACTCACCCGATGGCCTACGACGCGGCCACGGACAAATTCGTTCCCGTATCGTGGGATGCCGCGTTCGAACGCATCGGCGAGGCGCTGCGCAGCCTGGACGCGCCTGACCAGGCCGAGTTCTATACCTCGGGGCGGGCCTCCAACGAGGCGGCCTATCTGTTTCAGCTGTTCGCGCGGGAATTCGGCACCAATAATTTCCCCGACTGTTCGAACATGTGCCATGAGGCGACCAGCGTGGGCTTGCCGCAATCCATCGGCATAGGCAAGGGCACGGTCTCGCTGGAGGACTTCGACCATGCGGAGCTCATCCTTTCCATTGGCCATAACCCTGGCACCAATCATCCGCGCATGATGGGCACGCTGCACGAATTGGCGCGCCGCAAGGTTCCCATCATCGTCTTCAACCCCTTGCGCGAACGCGCTTTGGAACGCTTCGCCGATCCGCAGAGCATCGTGGAAATGGCGACCTTCAGCTCGACCAATATCGCCTCGACCTACTATCAGGTCCGGGCGGGTGGCGACGCAGCCGCGCTCAAGGGCATCATGAAGGCGCTGCTGGCGCTCGAAGCGCAGCGCGGGAACGTCCTGGATCGCCAGTTCATCGCGGAACACACGCTGGGCTTTGACGCGCTGGCCGCGGACCTGGAGGCAACCTCCTGGGCCGACATCGAAACCGAAAGCGGCCTGCAGCGCGCCGACCTGGAGCATGTGGCCGAGGCCTACGCCAAGTCCAACGCCACCATCGTCACCTACGGCATGGGGATCACCCAGCACAACACGGGCACGGCCAATGTCAAGCTGATCGCCGACCTGCTGCTCATGCGCGGCAACTTCGGCAAGCCCGGCGCCGGCATCTGCCCCCTGCGCGGCCATTCCAACGTGCAGGGCAACCGCACGGTCGGCATCACGGAAAAGCCCAGCCCGGAGTTCCTGGCAAAGCTGGAAGCGGAGTTCGGCTTCACGCCGCCGCAGGGCCATGGCCATGACGCGGTGCAGGCCATGGAAGCGATGGTCGACGGCACCGCCCGAGCGCTCATCTGCCTGGGCGGGAACTTCGCCGTGGCCCTGCCCGATCCCGAACTCTGTTTCGCGGCCATGAAGGAACTGACGCTCAGCGTGCATCTGGGTACCAAGCTCAACCGCTCGCATCTGCTGGTGGGGCGCGAGACCTTCCTGCTGCCGGTGCTGGGACGCACCGAACTCGACGTCCAGGCCGACGGCCCACAATCGGTGACGGTGGAGGACTCGATGTCCATGGTCCACGCCTCGGCGGGCAAGCTCAAGCCGGCGTCCGCCGAGCTGCGCTCGGAACCGGCCATCGTCGCCGCCATGGCCCGGTCGACCTTGCCCCACAGCAAGGTCGACTGGCTGGGGCTGGTGCAAAACTACGATCGCATCCGCGACCTGATCGAGCGCACGGTTCCGGGTTTCGACGACTACAACGCACGCATCCGCGTGCCCGGCGGCTTTCGCATGCCCTTGCCGCCGACCGAGCGCAAGTGGAACACGCCCACCGGCAAGGCCATGTTCTCGGTATTCCCCGGCGTGCGCGAGCGTTATGAACCCTGGCCGGACGAGGTGCTGCGGCTGGTGACCATACGCAGCCACGACCAGTACAACACCACGATCTACGGATTGGACGACCGCTACCGCGGCGTCTTCGGCCGCCGCGACGTGCTTTTCATGAATCCGGAAGACCTGGCCGCGCAGGGCCTGGAACACGGTGATCTGGTGGACATAGAAACCGTGTCGCGGAATCGGACGCTGCGGCTGGCAGGCATCACCGCGATTGAATACAGCATCGCGCGGGGCTCGGTCGCGGCCTACTATCCCGAGGCCAATGTCCTGGTTCCGCTGGACTATATCGATAAGGAATGCGGCACGCCTTCCTACAAGTCGATACCGGTGCGCATCCGCAAAGCCGCGCAGGGAGGCGCCCAAGCGTAAGCCGTCATGATCGTCCGCCCCGCATCCCGCTCTCCCTGGCTGCTGCTGTTCACGTTGAAGGGATCGATTGTTTCCATCATCTGGAAGCGCGTCGTCGCCATGATGCTGCTGGCCACCGCCGTGGTGCTGGCGGAGCATCGGCTGCCCTTGAGCGGGGTGGGGCTGGGCGCGGTGCCGTTGACGCTGGTCGGACTGACCCTGGCCATCTTCCTGGGGTTCCGCAACAGCGTGGCCTACGAACGCTGGTGGGAGGCGCGCAAGCTCTGGGGCGAGCTGCTCATCGTCATCCGCAACCTGACGCGGCAGACGCTGAGCCTTCCCGACGGCCTGCCCGCCGTGCGCCAGCGTGAACTGGCGCACGGCCTCATCGCCTATGCCCATGCCTTGCGGCACATGCTGAGGCAGAGCGATCCCAAGGAAGACCTGCAGCCCTGGCTGCCCGCCGCTACTGCGACCCGCATCATGCAGGCGGAGAATCCGCCCAGTGTGCTTCTGGGCGACTTGAGCCAAGCCTATGCCCAGTTGCGGCGGGAAGGGCGGCTGGACAGCATCCTGCTCGCGGACATCGATGCCCAGATCACGCGCCTGTCATACATAGGCGGCGGCTGCGAGCGGATACGCAGCACGCCGATTCCCTTTGCCTACATCCTGCTGCTGCACCGGACCGTCTACATCTATTGCCTGCTGCTGCCGTTCTGTCTGGTTGGCAGCATAGGCTGGGTGACGCCGTTCATGGTAGGCGTGCTGTCCTACACGTTCTTCGGGCTGGACGCCTTGGGCGAACAGATCGAGGAACCCTTCGACCGCCTGCCCAACAACCTGCCCCTGGATGCCTTGTGCCGCGGCATCGAGATCAACGTCGGGGAATTGCTGGGCGACAAGAATTTGCCGCCGCCGTTGTCGCCGCAGGACGGCGTGCTGTTCTAGCTGGCATCTTTTCCGATCGGGTACGGCGCGCGATGTTGGCCACGCAAGAATCCAGCGTTGCAGTGTTACCGCTTATCGCTTATTGTGCGGATCTGTAAAAATTTGCATACAAAAGCGACGTTGGCTCCAGCCGCGTCCAATGCGGCGTCACGACGGGCGGAACGGCCCTTCCAATCCTTGCAATCTCACTCGTAGACCAGGGCCATGCACCCCTGGGAGGTGCCATGAACCGAATTTACCGCGTGGTGTTCAACGCAGCCGTAGGCGTGTGGCAGGCTGTCAGCGAAATCGCTGGAGGCCCGGGCAAAGGCCGCCAACGCCCGCGGCGCGCGCGCCGGGCCGGCTTGCCCACGCTGACCGCCGCGACCACGCTGCTGGCCGCCGCGCTTGGCAACAGCGCGGCCTACGCCGCCTGTACGCCTGTGGCGCCTGCGGACGGCACTACGCTCACCTGTAGCGGCACGGTCCAGGACTACTTCGTCACCGGCAACGACCTCCTCTTTGATATTCAGAACGGTGCTACGGTCAGTTCCAGCGTCATCGGCCTGCCCTCGATGCACCTGCTCGGCCGCGGGATTACGGTGAACAACAGCGGCGTCTTCGACCCGACGGGCGGGGGCACTTTCAACCAGTCCACCACGGCGCTGAAAATGGAGGGAGGCGTCGCATCCAACCTGACCATCACCAACAGCAGCGGCGCCGCCATATACGGCGCGTCAGGCAATTTGCCGCCGAGCCTGTCCACGTTCGACGGCATGGCGATCGAGGTGAAAAATGCCGGCGGCGGGCTGACCGCCATCGACAACAATGGCACCATCGGCTCCAGGGCGCTAAGCGGCGCCATCGAGGCTGCCGATGTCAGGCCGGTGATCGCCGTCTATGGCGGCGGCCGGGTCCACCTGAATAATCGCGCCACCATCCATGGCCGGGTTGCGTTCGAAACGTCAGGCCAGGGCAATGTCGTCACCAATAGCGGCACGATATATGGCAGCGTGTCGCTGGGGGCGGGCAGTACCAACCAGTTCATCGCGGTCACCGGCAGCAGCGTCTCGGGCAGCGGCTCCAGCGGCGTCCTGGGCAACAATCTGGGCGTCAACCTGGCATTCGCGCCGGTCGGCATCGTCGATGGCGGCGCCAATGGCAACAACACGCTGACCCTGCGCAACGGGTTTGATTCGAGCGCCGCCGGGAGCGGTGCGATTTTCTCGTCGGTGTACACCAACTTCAGCAACCTGCAAGTCGAAGGCGGGACCTGGGCCGTCAACGGCGCGCTGTTGAGCGGCGCGGCCACCAGCACCAGCCTGACGGGCGGCGAGTTGGTGGTGGACAACGGCGGTTTCGCTGGCAGCGGCGTAATTACGGCCGCGGGGGGGACCCTGCGCAGCTCGGCCAGCCAGCTGACCGTGAACAATCCCATCTCCCTGGCATTGAACGTGCCTGCGGGGACCAATGGCCTGACCGTGACGGGTTCCAACGCCATCACCCTCAATGGCGCGATCTCCGGCTCTGCGGGCGCCACCCTCACCAAGACGGGCAGCGGCAAGCTGACCCTGGGCGGCATCAACACCTTCAGCGGTTTCACCACGATAGACGGCGGACGCCTGGACCTCGCTGCCGGCGCAAGCCTGGCCAGCGGCATGGTCAACGTCCGCAGCGGCGGCACGCTTGGCGGCAGCGGCGCCCTGAGCGGCGCCGTGACCGTCGCCGGCGGCGGCCGCCTCGCCCTGAGCAGCGGCAATACCCTGACCACGGGTTCCTTGACTCTGAGCAACGGCGCCACACTCGATCTCGCCTTGGGCGCGCCGAGCCTTACGCCGATGGTCAACATCCAGGGCAACTTGTCGATCACCAGCAGCACCTTCAACATCATCGACGCGGGCAACCTGGCCAATGGCAACTACCGTCTGTTCAATTACACCGGTAGCCTGACCGGCACCAACCTCGTTGCCGCCAGTACGCCCAGCGATCTGAGCACCGTCGATGTGGGGCGGGTCTTCGACATCGCAGGCAAGACGCTGACCCTCGTCATCAATTCGCCTACCCTCGGCACGCAGTATTGGGATGGCGGCAATACTGTCGCCAACGGCGTCGTGGAGGGCGGCAGCGGGATATGGAATAGCGTCAACAGCAACTGGACCAAGTCTTCCGGCAATGACAACGGCATCTGGAAAGGCACCAACGCGGTGTTCCTGGGGCAGAACGGCCTGGTAATGGTGAACGGCGCCCAGGATGTCCGCGCCATGCAGTTCAAAACCGACGGCTACATCGTCGGCCAGCTTGACGCGTCCGGTGCGCTGAACCTTATAAACGGCTCAAACGGCATCGCGCAGGTAATCACAGATACCGACGTCAGCGCGCTGATCGGCGCGCCAATCCAAGGCGCCGGCAAGCTCACCAAGACAGGCGCGGGTTCCTTGATCTTGAGCGGAAACAACAGCTGGACGGGAGGCACTGCGCTCAGCGCCGGCACCGTGGTCGTGCGCCACGACCGGGCATTGGGCACAGGCAGCGTGGCGCTGGGGAGCGGCACGACCTTGGCGACCGATATCATCGATGTCGCACTGGCCAACAGCCAGGTGCTCAATGGCGTGTCCACGGTGCAGACGGGTGTGGGAACCAATCTGACCCTGAACGGAAACGTCAGTGGTGTCGGCGGCCTGATCAAAGCGGGCAGCGGCACCCTGACGCTCAACGGCGTCAACAACATGCTCGGCAACCTCAATCTGACCGGCGGGAGGCTGGTCATCGGCAATCCGTTGGCGCTCGGTACGGGGATCCTCAACGCCATCAATGGCACGTCGATCGAGGCGGGCGTGGCGGGCATGAATGTCGGCACCAATGTGTGGGTCAGCGGGACCGTGGCCCTCGTCGGCGATCGAGACTTGACCCTCTCTGGCACGTTGTCTGGCACCGGCGACCTGGTCAAGCAGGGCAACAGTACGCTAAGCCTGACAGGCTCCAATGCGCTGGACGGCCAGACTACCCTGAACGGCGGCGGCCTGCGCCTGGGGCAGGACACATCGCTGGGAAACACGCTTCTGAACGTGAATTCGGCCTCTACCTTGCAGGCTGCCAACAGCATCACCGTGGCCAACGAGGTGCACCTGGGCGCGGCATTGACCGTGGATGGCGCCAATAGCCTGGCCCTGACGGGCGAGATGAGGAGCGGCGGCGATCTGATCAAGAACGGCAACGGCACGCTGATCCTTGGCGGCAGCAACCTGAGCCGCAGCGGCGTCACCACGCTCAACGCCGGCACCCTGGCTCTGGGCCATGACAAGGCGCTGGGCAGCGGCCGTCTGGACGTGGCTGGCACTGCGAGGCTGGACAGCACCGCTTTCGTGACGCTGGCCAACGCGGTAGACATCAGCGGTTCGCTGACCTTCGCCGGCACCCAGGGCCTGGCGCTGACGGGCACGCTCAGCGGCAACGGCGGCTTGACTAAGTCCGGGGCCAGCACGCTGACCCTGAGCGGCGTGAATACCTTTGGCGGCGTCTACAACATCGATGCCGGCCGCTTGATCGGCAGCGCCGCCAGTGGCCTGGGCAGCCCAAGCCAGGTCAACGTCGCGTCCGGCGCCACCCTGCAGTTGAACCAGGGCGGCAGCGCGGGGCAACTCAATGGCGCGGGCAGCGTGGACCTCCGGGCCGGATCCTTCAATGTGCAGGCTGGCAGCTTCAGCGGCGCGCTGAACGGCAACGGCGGCCTGAACAAGACCGGAAACGGCTCCTTGGTTCTCAGCGGCAATAGCATCCTGGCCGGCGCCACGACGGTGGATGCGGGTACGCTGCGCGTGGACGGCACGCTGGGATCTGGCAGCGTTGCCGTGGCCAGCGGCGCCACGCTGACGGGCTCGGGCACGCTGACCGGAGCCGTCAGCATTGCCGATGGCGGCCGCCTGGGGCTGGTCAGCGGCGCCACATTGAGTCTGGGGGCGCTGGCGCTCAATGGCGACTCCCAGATCGACGCGGCCTTGGGCGTCGCCTCGCCCAATGCGCCAGCCTTGGCCAAGGTCGCTGGCAACCTGAGTTTGGATGGCAAGCTCAACATCATCGACACCGGTGGCTTCGGGATCGGCGTGTATCGCCTGTTCGACTACGTCGGCACGCTGACCGATCGCGGACTTGCGTTCGGGACACTGCCCTCAGGCGTACGCGCCAACGACCTGGAAGTACAGACCAGCGTTGCCAGTCAGGTCAATCTGGTGGTGGGGGGAACGTCCAACGTCCGCTTCTGGGACGGCAGCGAGCCTGCCGGAAACGGTAACGTCGAGGGCGGCAGCGGTGTATGGAATAGCAGCAACACCAACTGGACCATCGCCAGCGGCGGGTTCAACGCGGGATGGAATGACAGCTTTGCGGTGTTCGCGGGCAGCCCCGGCACGGTTACCGTGGAAGGAACCCAGCGCACCACCGGGATGCAGTTCACCAGTGACGGCTATCTGCTGACGGCGGGAGCGGCCGGGAAGCTGGAACTGGTGGACGGATCCGCCGGCTATGCCGCCATCCGCGTAGACGCCGGCAAGACGGCCACGCTGAATGTCGACCTGAGCGGCAACGCCACGCTGGCCAAGCTGGACGCAGGCACCTTGGCGCTCAATGGCAACAACAGCTACACCGGCGGCACCCGCCTGGCGGGAGGCAAACTGTTGCTGGGCAATGGCGGCGCGCTGGGCGGCGGCAGCCTGCAAGTCGTAGGGGCGGCTGCGTTGGATAGCAGCGCTGCTATCGCGCTGTCCAACGCTATCACGCTGAATGCGGATCTGACCCTGGCGGGAAGCAACAACCTTGCGCTGAACGGCGATATTGCCGGTTCAGGGGGACTGGTCAAACTGGGCAGCGGTACGCTCGAACTCAACGGCAACAACCAGTATGCGGGGAACACGGTGCTCAATGCCGGCACCTTGAAACTGGGACAACAAACGGCCATGGGGAGCGGTGCGCTCCACGTCACCGGCGCTGCCCATCTGGATACCGCCAGCAGCATGACGGTGGGCAACCGCATGCAGCTCGATCAGGCGTTGACGGTGGACGGCAGCCACGATCTGCTCCTGAGCGGCGCAATCAGCGGCAATGGCGACCTCATCAAGCAAGGAAACGCGACGCTGACCTTGACTGGGCCGAACAGCGCCACCGGCGGCACAACCATCAACGCCGGGCGTCTGGTGGCGTCGGCGACCAGCATCGGCAGCGGCGCCATCATCAACAATGCGGCGCTGGAGCTGAACCAGGCCAGCGATGCCATCCTGGCCCAAACCATCAGCGGTAGCGGCAGCCTGATCAAGACGGGCGATGCCACGTTGATTCTTACGGGCGCGAACGCGTCGACCGGCGGCACCACCATCAACGCAGGCCGGCTGGAGGCCTCCGCCGCCAGCCTGGGCAGCGGCGCCATCGTCAACAACGCCGCGCTGGAGTTGAACCAGGCCGCGGACGCCACGCTGAGCCAAGCCATCAGCGGCGGCGGCAGCCTGACCAAAACCGGAGCGGGCACACTGAGCCTGACCGGAGCCAACACCTCCAGCGGCGTCACCCTCATCAATGCAGGACGCCTCATTGCGTCTTCGCACAGCCTGGGCAGCGGCGCCATCATCAACAATGCGGCGCTGGAACTGAACCAGGCCGCGGACGGCGCGCTGGCCCAGGCCATCAGCGGCGGCGGCAGCCTGAGCAAGACCGGCGCCGGCACGCTGACTTTGACGGGGGCCAACACATACACCGGCGCCACGCTCATCAACGCCGGCCGCCTGGTGGCATCGGCGGCCAGCCTGGGCAGCGGCGCCATCATCAACAATGCGGCGCTGGAACTGAACCAGGCCGTGGATGCCAGCATGGCGCAAGCCTTCAGCGGCAGCGGCAGCCTGAGCAAGACGGGCGCAGGCACTCTGACCCTGACGGGCGCCAACACCTCCACGGGCGCCACGTTCATCAGCGCCGGCCGCCTGGTGGCATCGGCGGCCAACCTGGGCAGCGGCGTCATCACCAACAATGCCGCCCTGGAGCTGCGCCAGACGCTGGATGCCAGCATGGGCCAAACCCTGCTTGGCAACGGCAGCTTGACCAAGACCGGCGCGGGCACGCTGACGTTGACAGGCGACAGCAGCGGCTTTGCCGGCAGCACGACCGTGCAGCAGAGCTATCTGGTCGTGGACGGCAACCTGGGCGGCGCGCTCACCGTAGCCGGCGGCGGCAAGCTGGCGGGCACGGGCTCGGTAGGATCCTCTGGCGCGAAGACCATCATCCAGAGCGGCGGAGCCTTGGCAGCGGGCCTGAGCCCCGATGCGGCAACGCCCTATGGGACGTTGCGCGTACAGGGCGATCTGGAACTGCAGGCGGGCTCTACCTACGAGGTGCGGGCCGACCCCGACAGCAGCGCCAGCACGCTGACCCAGGTGGCAGGCACGGCTACGCTGGCCGGAGGCGTGGTTCATATGGGTGCGCCGGGCAGTTTCGAGGTCGCCAAAACCTACTCCATCCTGTCGGCGAACAGCCTGATCGGCCGATTCGATACCGTGGCTTCGGACTACGCCTACCTGGCCCCGACGCTGAACTACACCAGCACCGACGTGACGCTGCAGTTGCGGCGCAAATCCAACGGCAGCTTTGGCAGCATGACCTTTGCCGATCTGGCCGAGACCCGCAATCAGGCCGCCGTGGCCAACGGGGCGGAGAGCCTGGCGCCTGCAAGCGCCCTGTACCGCTACGTTGAAACGCTGCCTGCGGGAACGCCCCAGGCCGTGTTCGACAGCCTGTCCGGCGAAAGCCACGCCACGGCCAAAGGCAGCATGCGCGCCGGCGCCGCCATGTTCGGCGCCAGTGCGCTCAATCACCTGCACGGCAATCTCACTGCCACGCTGCGCCCTGGCGCTCCGACCGCGCAGTCCGGCGGCACGATTGCGGCATCCGCCTGGCCAGCGTCCAACGCCTTGCCCATGTGGGCCGAGGTCGTCGGACATTGGCAAAACTACGCGGGCGACGGCAATGCCGCCAGCTGGAAACAAAACACCGGCGGCCTGTTCTTGGGGGGCGACGCCGAAGTGGCTGCCAGCGGCTGGCGGTTGGGCGGATCGTTGGGCTACACGCGCGCCGATGGCCAGGTGTCCGACCGCAGCTCCAAGGCCACGGTGGACAGCTACAGCGCCGCCATCTATGGCGGCAAATCCTTTGGCCTGGGGGCGGGCCGCCTGAACGTCATGGGCGGCCTGGCTTACACCTGGCACGACATCGCGTCGCAACGCCAGGTGACGTCCTTGAGCCAGACCCTCAAGGCCGACTATCACGCCAGCACCACGCAGGTGTTTGCCGAAGTGGGCTACGCCATGGGCCAGGACGACAAGGCAGGCATCGAGCCCTTCGCCGGCGTCAGCCTGGGCCAGCAACGTACGCGCGGTTTCCAGGAAAGCGGCGGCTTTGCGGCCCTGCGCGGCAACAATAGCAGCGACGACCTGGCCAGCACGACGCTGGGCGTGCGCGCCCATAGCGACTTCGCGGCAGGCGGCAGGGACGGGCGTCTGCGCGCCACGCTGGGCTGGCGTCATGCGTTTGGCGACTTGGCCACCCAGTCCACCATGGCTTTCGAAGGCGGGCAGGACTTCACTGTGGCTGGCGTGCCGCTGGCGCGCAACGCGGCGGTAGTCGGCCTGGAGGCCGAGGTGGACCTGAGCAATCGCGCCGCCCTGGCGCTGGGCTACAACGGCGAATTCGGAGGAGGCAACCGCGACCAATCGGCGCAGGTGCGTGTGCGCTGGGCGTTCTGAGGGCGAGCTCCAACCCGCGTATGCAATCCCGCGCTTTTGGTGAAAATACCTATTAAGAAAGCCAGGTTGCATGCCGTACCGACAGGAGATCTCGTCTACTCAGAAAGGATTGTTCATGGTCGCCAGGAATTGCTCGCGCACGGGATGGCTGAAGTCGGCTGCCCTCGTTGTCTACGCGGCGAACTTCGCCAGTCCCGCAAATGCCCAATCGGTCTCCGTCACTGGCCAGGTCTTGCCGGGGCCCGTCCAGACGCCGCATTGGAATGTCGGGGGCGATCTGACGGTCGGAGATACCCTGGCCGGGGAGCTGGTCATCGATGCGGGCGGTTCCGTAGAAAATGACTGGGCCAACGTTGGAATTTTTAATGGCGCTCCAGGCGCCGTGACGGTGAAGGGCCGCGACGGCAATGGCACGGCGTCCACCTGGACCAGCGCCAGCCCGGTGCTGATCGGGGGCGAGGCCGGCAGCATCGGCACGCTGAGTATCCTGGACGGCGGCGTGGCGCATAGCGACTCGGCCAGAATCGGCGTCGACAATGGCAGCGTCGGGAACGTTCTTGTTTCCGGGGCGGGGTCCACCTGGAATCTCAACACCATCGGCGCGTTCGAGATCGGCACGGGCGGCAAGGGCACGCTGCAGATCGACAACGGCGTCGTGCACAGCGGCCAGGCGATCATCGGCTGGAACGCCGGCGGCGAGGGGAGCGTCACGGTATCGGGCCCGAAGGCGGTCTGGGACCCGCTGAACAATATATACGTGGGTTTCGAAGGAACTGGCGACTTGCGCGTCCTGGATGGCGCCAGCGTCAGCACCGTCGGCTCGGGCGGGCCAGGCGCCGCGGCAGCGGTTTACATCGGCAAGAGCGCGGGCAGCGTCGGCACGGTGACCGTATCGAGCGCGACGGCCGATATCTCCACGCTCACCGCCAGCGACCGCATCGAAATCGGTTCGGAAGGCACGGGCACGCTGACCATAACCAAGGGCGGGGTTGCGGTCGCCGCCCGCAACACGTGGCTTGCCCCTGCCGGCACTTCCACCGGCACGCTCAACCTGACCGGCGATGCCAGCGGCCGCGGCGTGCTTGAGACCGGCTCGGTCATCAAGGGCGCGGGCAACGCCACGTTCAACCTGGACGGCGGCATCCTGCGGGCCAATCGTGACGAGGGTAATTTCCTGAACGGTTTCGCCACGCAGGCCGTGGGCAGCGGTGGCGCCTGGTTTGATACGAACGGCCACGACGTGGGCGTTTCTACCGCGTTCTCGGGGACGTCGCGCTTGAACAAGCAGGGCGCCGGTACGCTGACTCTGTCAGGCAATAGCGCGGCGTTCACGGGAACCACTGACATTCAAGCTGGGACGCTGCAGGTGGATGGCGTCCTGGGCGGCCCGGTGAATGTGCTTGTGGCAGCACGGCTGACCGGCACGGGACGCGTAGGCGCAACGGTCAACCAGGGCACGATCGCACCGGGTCCGCGCAGTGGCTTCGGCACCCTCTCGATCGCGGGCGACTATGCGGCGCAGGGCGGCAATCTGGAAATTCGCACGCAGCTTGGCGCCGATGATTCGCCGACGGACAAGCTGGTGATCACGGGCGACAGCGCTGGCACGACACCGGTCACGGTGAAGAACATGGGAGGCGCCGGCGCGCAGACCCAACGGGGCATCCAGGTGGTACAGGTCCATGGCCTGTCGGCGGGAAGATTCGATCTGGCCAACGGCGACTACGTCATCGGGGGGCGTCCGGCCTTGGTGGCCGGCGCCTATGGCTATGTGCTGCAACAGGATTCGGCCGACGGCGGCTGGTACTTGCGGTCGTCCCTGACCAATCCCGGCACCACTCCCACGGATCCCGGCACTACCCCGACGGATCCAGGCACTACCCCGACGGATCCAGGCACTACCCCGACGGACCCGGGCACTACGCCGACCGATCCTGGCACACCCTCGCCCGGCGGCGGTACGCCGGGCGCCGAGCCGCCCTTGCTCTATCAGCCCGGCGTGCCGGTCTATGAGGCCTATGCCAATACGCTGCTACACCTGAGCCAGCTGCCTACCCTGCGCCAGCGGGTCGGCAATCGCCTCTATGATCCGGCGGACGCCGGCCGCAACGGCGTATGGAGCCGCGTGGAGGGCTCGACGGGCCGGCTCGATCCCGCGGCGTCGACTACGGGCGCGCGCCAGGACATCGATAGCTGGAAAGCGCAATTCGGCGTTGACCGTATCCTGGCGGGCCAGGAAGAGGGCTCCCGTCTGGTGGGCGGCCTGGCCTTTTACTACGGCAAGGCCGACACGCGTGTGTCGTCGGTGTATGGCGACGGCACCATCGACACCACTGCCTATGGCCTGACGCCAACTTTGACCTGGTATGGCAAGAATGGCGTCTATATCGATGCCCAGGCTCAGGCGACCTGGTTCGACAGCGACCTCAATTCACGGCTGGCAGGAAAACTGAAAGGCGGCCAGAAGGCCCAGAGCTATGGGCTGGGTATCGAGGCAGGCAAGGCGTTCGGTCTGAGCGAGGGGTTCGCCCTGATTCCGCAGGCGCAGCTGACATACGTATCGACCCGCTTCGACCGCTTCAACGACAGATTCGGCGCGCGCGTCGAAAGCGACAAGGGCGACAGCCTGCTGGGCCGCCTTGGCATTGCGCTGGATTACAAGAGCAATTGGCAAACGGCCGGTGTAAAGCGCGAGTCCAGCGTCTATGGCGTCGTCAACGTGAAACATGAATTCCTGGACGGAACGCGTGTACGCGTGGCCGACACGCAGGTCGCCAGTCGCATGGCTCGAACCTGGGGCAGCGTGGGGGCGGGCGTGAATTACGGCTGGGGGGAACGCTATGCGATCTACGGCCAGGTCGACGCGGACTCGGATTTCTCCGGCAGCCATGTCGTCACCGCTACCGCGGGTTTCAGGATGACTTTCTAAGGTGGATGATGGCAGCAGACCGAGCGCTACGCTCCTAACCCGGATCCGTCTGCCGCAAGGTGTCCAGGAAGCGTTGCGCCGCCGCCGACAGGGATCGTTGGCGCTTGAGCAAGATGCCGATGTTCCGTGACGCGGCGGGCGAGTGCAGCGCCACGCTGCACAGGCGCGTGGTATCCATCAGGCGCAGGGCCAGTTGCGGCACTGCCGCTATGCCCACGCCGGCAGCCACCATTGCGCCTACTACCGAAATATTGTCGGACACGTAGTTCATTTCCGGCAGCCGGCCGGAGGCTGCCAGGATCTGGTCGGTGACCTGGCGGATGCTGCTGGCGGGCCCGCTCGCAACGTAAGGCCGGTCGGCAAAAACGCTCCAATCCACGCGCTTGCGTTGCGCCAGCGGATCGCCGATAGGGCAGATCAGCACGAAGTTCTCTTTCAGCAGTTGCGTGAATTGCACGCTGGCCGGCTGGTCGGGGATCTCGATGGAGATGCCGATGTCGGCATTGCCTTCCGATACGGCCTGCGTGATCTGGCGCGCGGAAACCGCGTGGATGTTCAGGCGTACCTGCGGGTGCGACTTCTGGAAAGTGCGCGTCGCCGCGGGCAGCAGTGCGGAGGCGACGGAGGGAAGGGCCCAGATGTTGATGCTGCCGCGACGGCCCGCGATGAATTCGGACAGATCGCTAAGCGAGTCGCGGAACTCCGACAGCATCCGCATCGCAATAGGCACCAGTTCCGCGCCAGCGGAGGTCAGCGCCACGCCATGCTTGTCACGGTCGAACAGCCTGGCGCCGAGCTTCTGTTCCGCCGCCTGTACGCGCCGGCTGAGCGCCGGCTGCGAAATCGGCACGCGTTCGGCGGCCATGCGGAAGTTGAGCGTTTCCGCCACCAACAGCACCGCCTCCAATTCGGAAATGGTCAGGGTCATGGCCTGCGTGATGCGTTTGGGTTATTACGAAGATATAAATATATCAATTTTCAGATCAGGCTGGCCGCAGCATACTAGGCCGCAAAGTAGCAATACGGACGGAGACAGACATGAATGAACCGCGCAAGCGGCTGCGCATCGGCGTAGGGGCCGGCATGGCGGACGACCGCATCGGTCCGGCCATGCCGCTGCTGGAAGACTGCGATATCGATTACCTGGTGTGCGAATGCCTGGCCGAACGGACCATTGCGCGCGAAACGCTGTCACGCAAGCATGACGGCGCTCACGGCTACAACCCGATGCTGGAGGAGCGCATGCGTGCCTTCCTGCCGGCGTGCCGGGAGAAAGGTGTACGGCTGGTGTCCAACATGGGCGCGGCCAATCCGGCCGGCGCCGCGCAGGCCGCGCTGGACATAGGACACGCCTTGGGATGGCAGGAGCTCAAGTGCGCCGCCGTAGTCGGCGACGACGTGGCCGAGCGCGTGCGCCTGCATCCTGAACTGCGCCTGCTGGATCGCGATCTGCCGCTGGAGGCGATCCTGCCCCAGCTGGCCTCGGCAAATGCCTACCTGGGCGCCGATGTGGTCCGCGATGCGCTGGCCACCGGCGCGCACGTGGTGTTGACGGGCCGGGTCGCCGATCCCTCGCTGTTTCTGGGCGTTGCCCTGCATCATCACGGCTGGAGCTACGAGGACCTGCCCAAGCTGGCGGCGGGCACCATCATGGGCCACCTGCTGGAGTGTTCCGCGCAGATCACCGGCGGCTATTTCGCCGACCCGGGAAAGAAAGACGTGCCCCGCCTGGCCGAACTGGCTTATCCCTATGCCGATCTTTACAGCGACGGCGAACTGTACATAGGCAAGCCCGCCGGCTCGGGCGGCCGCCTCGACCGCATGACCTGTACCGAGCAGGCGCTATACGAAATCCATGATCCCTCGGCCTACATCACGCCAGATTGCGTGTTGAGCCTGGAAGGCCTGCATTTTGAAGAGCAGCACGCGGACCGCGTGGCCGTGCGCGGCATACGCGCCGCGCCGCGCACCGATAGCTACAAGGTCGTGGTCGGCTACTTCGATGGCTGGATAGGCACTGGCGAGGTCGCCTATGCAGGCGTGAACGCGATCGCGCGGGCGCGGCTGGCGGCCGACACGGTGAAAGAGCGGTTCCGGCTCGACGGCGGCGCGGCCAGCGAGATCCAGGTCGATCTGATCGGCGTGAGCAGCCTGCATGGCGATCATCCGCAGGCCGTCGCCGGCCACCCCTACGAAGTCCGTTTGCGCGTGTCGGCCCGCTGTCCCGACAAAAAGAGCGCGCACTTGTTGGGGGATCACGTGCGGCAACTGAACATGCAGGGACCTTATGGCGCAGGCGGTCCCGTCAACCTGGGCGCCAAGGAAGTCATAGCCGTGGACGCCCTGTTGATTCCGCGCGACTGGGTCACGCCCGAAGTCATTACGGTGGGAGCCTGACCATGAGCATTCTGGTTCATGACCTTGCGCATGCGCGCGCTGGCGACAAGGGCAATACCTCGAGCATCGCCGTCATTGCCTACGACGAGGACGCCTGGCGCCTGCTGCGCCAGGCGCTTACCGCCGAGCGCGTCGAGCAGGCCTTTGCCCATCTGGGAGCAGGAAAGGTGAGGCGCTACGAGGTCGAAAGCCTGAGGGCGCTGAACTTTGTCATCCCGGACGTACTGTCCGGCGGCGTCACGCGCTCGCTGCGCCTGGATCCCCATGGCAAGTCGCTCAGTTCGTTGATGCTGGGAATCGAGCTTCCGGCCAGCCCATCGCAATCCTGAAAGGAACAGCAATGTACCCTCCCGCTGAACCCATGGGCTCCGAGGTCTACGCCCGGCTGCCCGAATCCCTGCACCTGACCGATCAGGCCTCGACCTGGCTGGCCGCGCGCCATGTGAAGATGCACTCCTTTCTGGAGGGGCCCGCCTTCGATCGCTTGGGCAATCTCTGGTGCGTCGACCTGGCGCATGGACGCATCCTGCGCGTGGATCCGGCAGGCAATTTCGAGGTCATCGTCAGCTACGAAGGCGAACCCAACGGCCTGAAGATCCATCGCGACGGCCGCATCTTCGTTGCCGACCATTTGCATGGCCTGATGCTTCTGGATCCCGAGACCCGCAGCATCCGGCCCTACCTGCAGCACGTGCGGCGGGAAGGCTTGAAGGGACTGAACGATCTGTTCTTCGCTTCCAACGGCGACCTGTACTTCACCGATCAGGGTGAAAGCGCCTTGGAAAACCCCACCGGCCGCGTGTTCCGCCTGCGCGCCGACGGCGAGACGGTGGACCTCATCATGGATGGCCTGGCGGGCCCCAACGGCCTGGTCATGAACAGGGCCGAGAACGTGCTCTACGTGGCCATCACGCACGACAACGCCATCTACGCCCTGCGGCTGGAGCCGGATGGCCAGATGAAGAAGGCCAGCCGTTTCATCCAGCTATCGGGCAGCACGGCCGGGCCGGACGGCATGGCCCTGGATGAGGCCGGCAACCTGGCCATCGTCCACGCGCAGGCGGGCACCGTATGGCTGTTCAGCCCGCTGGGCGAACCCCTCTACCGCATCCGTTCCTGCGCGGGCCTGCGCACCACCAACGTCGCTTTCGGCGGCGAGGACGGTCGTTCCTTGTTCATCACCGAGGCGGAGCAGGGCGTCATCCTGCGCGCCCGGCTGCCGCATCCCGGCAAGCGGATGTACTCGCACCGGGACTGAGCCGCGCGCCGCGAACACGATCCGCAAAAAAACCACTATCCATGGGAGACAACATCATGATTGCTTTTCGATTGATCGCCGGCCTGGCCCTGAGCCTGGCCGCCGTCACAGGCGCGCAGGCCGCCGATGCGTACCCTGCGCGCCCCATACGCCTGATCGCCACCTTCGGCCCCGGCAGTTCCATCGACATCATTGCGCGCCTGGTGGCCAAGCCCCTGGCCGAGCAACTCGGCCAGCCGGTGATCGTAGAGAACAAGCCCGGCGCCGGCGGCGACCTGGCCACCGACATCGTCGCCAAGTCCGGCAAGGACGGCTACACCATCGGCTTCGCCTCGGCCGGGCCGATCACGGTCAATCCCAATGCCCGCAGCAAGATGCCCTATGACCCGCTCAAGGATCTGGCGCCGGTTGCCTTGGTGGCGACGGGACCGAACGTCATCCTGGTCAACCCGTCGATTCCGGTGACCAACCTGAAGGAGCTGATTGCCTACATCAAGGCCAATCCGAACAAGGTCAACTACGCCTCGGCTGGCGTCGGCACCAGCGGTCATATCGCCGGCGAGCTGTTCCAGCACTTGTCCAAGACCGAAATCCTGCACGTGCCCTACAAGGGCAACAGCGATGCGATTACGGACACCCTGGGCGGGCGCACCCAGATGGTCATCAGCGGCGTCCCGCCCATCCTGTCGTTCGTGAAGTCCGGCCAGCTGCGCGCCCTGGCCGTGGCCGATACCAAGCGTTCGCCCTTGCTGCCGGACGTCCCCACTGTTGCCGAAGCCGGACTGCCCGGTGCGGAGAGCGTCGCCTGGTATGGCATCGTCGCGCCTGCCGGCACGCCGCAGGCGATCCTGGACCGTCTCCACGACGAAATCGTCAAGGCCGTGAACAACCCGGAAACCCAGGAGAAATTCGCCGGCCTCGGTATCGTTCCTTCAGCGGACAGCCGGGCGGACTTCGGCAAGCGCATGGCGGACGAGTACGTCCGTTTCAAGGAATTGTTCAAGCAGATCAACCTGGTCATGGATTGACGGAATCATGTCACGCACCGTAATCGTTACTGGCGCCAGCGGGCTGGTCGGCTCCGCTGCCGTCGATTCATTCCTCAACGCGGGCTGGGAAGTCATCGCGGTTTCCCGCCGGCGTCCGGAGATCATCAGCCAACGGCCGTACACCCATCTGCCGGTCGATCTGCAGGACGCGGAGGCTTGCCGCCGCGCCTTCGGGGATATGCCTGAAGCCACGCACGTTTTCTATGCGGCCGTCTATGAGAAGCCAGGGCTCATCGCCGGCTGGCAGGACCCTGAGCAGATGGCCACCAACCTGGGCATGATCAGGAACGTCATCGAGCCGTTGGCCGCCAGCGGCAGGCTGCAGCATGTCAGCGTGCTGCAGGGTACCAAGGCCTATGGCGTACACCTGCATCCCATCCGCACGCCGGCGCGCGAATGCCAGCCGCGGGACGATCATCCGAACTCGTACTGGTTCCAGGAAGACTACATCCGGGAAAAGGCCGCGCAGTCCGGCTTTGGCTGGACGATATTCCGTCCCACCATCGTGCTGGGCCCCAATGTGGGCGTGGCCATGAACACGGTGCCGGTCATAGGCGTCTACGCGGCAGTGTGCCGCGCCGAAGGCAAGCCGTTCTGCTATCCCGGCCACATTTCCTATCCGCGTGAAGCCGTGGACGCGCGCCTGATCGGCGATGCAGGCGTCTGGGCGGCGGAGAATCCGGCGTCCTGGAACGAGCACTACAACCTTACCAACGGCGAAGTGTTCAGCTGGCATGACCTATGGCCGTCCCTGGCGGAGTTCCTGGACGTTGAAGCGGGTCCGGACCAGCCCCTGCGCCTGGCCGAGTACCTGCCCGGCCGGGCGGACCTGTGGAACGAGATCGTCAAGCAGCATGGCTTGCGGCCGTTGAGTATGGCGCAGATCCTTGGCGAATCCCATTACTCCGCCGACGCCCGTTTCGGCTATGGCCTGAAGACCCCGCCCGCGCCCGCATTTGTCAGCACGGTCAAGATCAAGCAGGCGGGCTTCACGCAAACCTACGACACCGAGGCGTGCGTGAAGCACTGGCTGAGGGTGCTGATGGAGCGCAAGATCATTCCGTTCTCCCAAACGAGTGTCGCAGGCCGCGTTTGAGCGTTGATCGCGGCGAGCCGGAGTTGCGCTTGCGGTGCGCGAATTGCGGAAGAATCGCGAGGCCCGCGTTGCAAATCGAAGCGTCCCTGGCTTGCCAACTGACCTATCCTGATCTTTCTGGCCCGCTGGGGCCGCTTTCCGAAGGGTCGGCGCATGCTGGATCATGTCGAAATTCACGTGAGCGACTTCGAGCGCAGCCGGATGTTCTACCGCAGCGCGCTCGCGGCGCTAGGCTACATACCGCGCAAAGTGCTCGAGACCGGGATGGGCTTCGGAGTAGGCCAGCCTCACGAGTCGGAAGACCCGGGCGGCGAATTCTGGATCCATCAGGGCACGCCCAGCACCCCGCGCGTGCATCTGGCTTTTCGCGCCCGCAGCCGTGCCGAGGTCGATTCCTTTCACCAGGCGGCGCTGGCGGCTGGAGGGCGCGATAACGGCGGGCCTGGCTTGCGTCCGCAATACCACCCGCATTATTACGGCGCGTTCATCCTGGACCCGGATGGCTACAACATAGAAGCGGTGTGTCACCGCCCGGTCTGATCCGCGTACTTCCCAGTATTGGCACCGCAGCGTCAGCATGACGCTGCGTCTCCATGCGCAGAGACGAGCGCAAGATGCGTGCGCAATGCCGGGCCTCGCGCGCCAAAGCCAAAAGGCGAACTTCAAAGGCGAACTATATTCCTGCGGCCCAGGGTTTTCCCTAAACTCATTTTCCTTGCGGAAAATCAATCTCCTATAGGACACTTCGTGTCATGATGGTGCCGATAGGCGGCGCCCGTAGGGGGATGACATGAAGATTTCGGGAATCGCCGGCGCGCTGGCGTTGGTTGCGGCAATGGCGGGCAATGGGGCCCAGGCGGCCTATCCGGACCGGCCGATCCGGCTGGTGGTGCCTTTCGGCGCGGGCGGGATCACGGACATCGTGGCGCGTCAGGTCGGCAAGGGCATGGGCGACGCGCTGGGGCAGAGCATCGTGATCGAGAACCGGCCGGGCGCGGGCGGAGTGATCGCGGCGCAGGTGGCCGCCACCTCGCCGGCCGATGGCTATACGATCTTCATGGGTACGGTGGGCACGCAGGTGGTCAACCCGCTGATCTACAGCAAGCTCAGCTATGACGCGGACAAGTTCGCGCCGGTGGGCATGGTGTCGGGATCGCCGTATTTGCTGGCCGTGCGTGCGGGCGTGCCGGCCAAGACTTTCGGCGAGTTCGTGGCCTATGCCAAGGCCAATCCGGCCAAGCTGAACTTCGGTTCGGCGGGCAATGCGAGTTCGCCGCACCTGGGCCTGGAGCTGCTGAAGCTGACGGCCGGGCTGGACATCGTGCACGTGCCGTTCAAGAGCGGTAGCGAAGCCGTCAATGCCGCCATCGGCGAGCAGGTCGACGTGGTGATGGACGCCAGCCCGGTGATCATGCCGCATGCGGCGTCTGGCAAGCTGCGCGCGCTGGCGGTGGCCGCCGACAAGCGCCTGCCGTCCGCGCCGGACGTGCCCGCCAGCAGCGAGGTGGGCGACGCGGCGCTGCAGATCAGCTCGTGGAACGCGTTCTTCGCGCCCGCAGGCACGCCGCCCGACGTGATGGAAAAGCTGAACGCGGCGCTGCAGAAGACCCTGGCGTCGCCGGAACTGAAGGACCGGCTGGCGTCGCAGGGTACGCAGCTGTACACGGGCAAGCCGGATGAGTATCAGCGCTTCATTGCCGGCGAGAAGGCCAAGTGGACCGAAATCGTGAAGCGCGCCAACATCAAGATGGACTGACGATGAACCAGATACCGCATCCCTTGGCGGGCAAGCCGCTGGAACTGGCCGATACGCTGCGTTCGGGCAATGCCTGGAAGATCCGGCTGGCCTGCGGCTACATGGGCCTGCCGATCAAGCGGCGCACCTTCGATATCGTGCAGGGCGACCTGGAGACCGAGGGGTTCGCGCGCATCAATCCGTGGCGCCAGGTGCCGGCCTTGCTGACGCCGGAGGGCGAGTGGCTGGCCGAGTCGCAGGCGATACTCTGGTATCTGGCGATGGGCACGCCCTGGCTGCCCGCCGGCCGCCTGGAGCAGTCGCAGGTCAGCAGCTGGCTCAGTTTCGAGCAGACCCAGCACATGCACGCCTTTGCGCAGCCGCGCCTGCTGATCCATCTGCGCAACACCGCGCAGGTGGATGACCCGGCGATGCGGGCGTGGCGCGAGATCGGCATGAAGGCGGCCGCGTTGATGGACGCGCATCTGGCCGGCCGCGATTATCTGGTGGGTACCGCGCCGACCATTGCCGACGTTGCGCTGTATCCCTATACGAGCATGGCGGCCGAGGGCGGTTACGACCTGTCCGGCTTTACCCATATCGATGCCTGGCTGGCGCGCATGCGCGCCTTGCCAGGGTTTACGCCGCTGATCGAAGCGGCATGACAGAGACACTATCTTAGGAGTGACGACGATGGCCGATACGATGCACCTGGGCAAGGACGAACTGATCGCGCGGGCGAAAGCCGAAATGCAGCGCCAGTTCGAGACGCCCGACTGGAGCCTGCGCGAGCGCCTGGCGCTGACCTGCCGCATCCTGTTCGACGGCGGACATGACTCCGGCCTGGCCGGACAGATCACGGCGCGCGCGCCGGAGCCGAACCGCTATTTCACGCAACGCCTGGGCCTGGGCTTTGACGAGATCACCGCCAGCAATCTGCTGCTGGTGGACGAAGACCTGCGCGTGCAGGAAGGCGGCGGCATGCCCAATCCGGCCAACCGTTTTCACTCCTGGATCTACCGCGCGCGTCCGGACGTGAACTGCATCATCCACACGCATCCGCTGCACGCGGCTTCGTTGTCGATGCTGGAGGTGCCGCTGGAAATCTCGCATATGGACAACTGCCCGCTGTACGACGACGTGGCCTTCCTGAAGGATTGGCCCGGCGTGCCGGTGGGCAACGAGGAAGGGGAGATCATCTCGGCCGCGCTGGGTTCGAAACGCGCCATCCTGCTGTCGCACCATGGCATGCTGATTGCGGCGGGTTCGGTGGAAGAGGCCTGCGTGCTGGCGCTGCAGTTCGAGCGCGCCGCCCGCATGCAGTTGCTGGCCATGGCCGCCGGCAAGATCCAGCCCATTCCGCCGGCGCTGGGCCGCGAGGCCCATGACTGGATCCTGACGCCCAAGCGTTCGCAGGTCGGCTTTTCGTACTATGCGCGGCGCGCGCTGCGGGCGCATCCCGACGTGCTGGCCTGATGGCGGCGGCGGGCGGGGCCGGCTCGACGGCAGGGCCGGATTAGGGCATGCTTACCGGTCGTATTCCGCGACCGTATTTTTGCAACCCCGTCCATGATAGACCTGCCGCACCGCCTGCGCGCCCTGCGTCGCCAGCAAACCCTGTCCCTGGAACAGCTGGCGCAGCGCACCGGATTGACCAAGAGCTACCTCTCCAAACTGGAGCGGGGCCTGAGCGAACCCTCCATTTCCACCGTGTTGCGGCTGGCGGAAGCCTATGGCCTGGGCGTGTCGGAGCTGGTGGGCACGGACGATGCTGCGCAGGAAGAAGTGGTCAGCGTGGTGCGGGTGGCGGACCGCGAAGCCTTGCAGCGCCGGGGGCTGGGCAGCGAGTATCACTACGAGTCGCTGGCCGGCCGCCGCAAGGTCAAGGCGATGGAGCCTTTTGTGGTGCATCCGCCCCGCGATTTTCCCGATGCGACCGCGGTGTTTCCGCACCCCGGCGAGGAATTCCTGCTGGTGCTCAAGGGCGCCATCGAGGTCCATGTGGGCGAACGCCAGTTCCGCCTGGAGACCGGGGATTCCGTCTATTTCGACTCCGAACTGCCGCACCGCATGCGCACCGTCAGCCGGGCCATGGCCGAGGTGCTGGTGGTGGCCTCGCACTGAGCAGGCCTTCGGACTCATCATCTATCCGCATACAGGAGTGCCATGAAGAACGATCAATCGCGGCTCGTCCGCATCGATGCCGGCCCCATGAAGAATCCGGTGCCTGGAAAGCCCCGCCGCCCGATCTCGGGCGACGCGGCGTTCCGCACCGTGACTGCCTTCGAAGGCAACGGCGGCAAGGCTGAAGCCGGCGTCTGG
Organism: Achromobacter aegrifaciens; assembly: GCF_902859965.1. Taxonomy (NCBI): domain Bacteria; kingdom Pseudomonadati; phylum Pseudomonadota; class Betaproteobacteria; order Burkholderiales; family Alcaligenaceae; genus Achromobacter; species Achromobacter aegrifaciens. Next base: position 538,925 of record NZ_CADIKO010000004.1, on the reverse strand, counting down.
GAAAGCACCGCGGGCGTGTTCCAGTCCAACACCACGGGCTATATCGAGTTCGGCTACATCGTCGAAGGCGCGGCGCGCCTGGTCGATCCGGACGGCACCGTGCATGAACTGACCGTGGGCGAGGCTTTCGTCATGCCCGAAGGCTATACCGGCCGCTGGGAAGTGGACCAGTTCGTCAAGAAGATCTATTTCATCACCCGCATGTAGCGCCGCGTAGACCGCGGCAGCCCAGGAGCCAGCCCCATGAGCGCAATCCCCGCCGTTACCGCGCAGGTGGATATCGTTTCCGTCCAATCCCAGGTCGTGTACGGCTGCGTCGGCAACAACGCCGCCATGCCCGTCTTCCGCAAGGCCAGCCTGCACGCGATCGCGGTGCCTACCGTGATCCTGAGCAACACGCCGCACTATCCGACCCTGCATGGCGGCGCGGTGCCGTTGGACTGGTTCGAGGGCCTGTTGCAGGGCCTGGACGAGCGCGGCGTCACCCGGACTGCGCGCGCGGTGGTCTGCGGATACCTGGGCCAACCCGGGCAGGCCGGGCTTCTGGCCGGCTGGCTGCCTGCGCTGCGCGCATCCCGGCCTGATCTGAAGGTGCACATCGACCCCGTCATGGGCGACCGTAACGACGGGCTGTACGTGAACGAAGGCCTGGTCGAACAATACCGGGACCTGCTGGTGCCGCTGGCCGACGGCATGACGCCGAACCACTTCGAGCTGGAGTTGCTGGTGGGGCGCGCCCTGTCGTCGATCGACGAGGTCGTGGCGGCGGCGCGCGAACTGATCGCGCGCGGTCCGGACTGGATAGTCGTGACCAGCGCCGCGCCCATGGCCGCCGCGGCCGGCACCTTGCAGCTGGCGGTGGTGACGCGGGATCAGGCCACGGTCGTGACGCATCCGGAGATTGCGATACCGCCTTCGGTGCACGGTACTGGCGACGTGTTCATGGCCGGCGTTACGGCGCAACTGCTGAACGGGCAGGTGCTGGTCGAGGCGGTGCGCTCGGCCGCCGCCCAGGTCACGGTGGCGCTGGAGCGCACCCGCGAACTGGGCTGGGAAGAGCTGGCGGTGGAAGGCTAGGACGCCTACGCGAGCCTGGCGGCGCGCCTTACGGCACCAGCGACAGGCCGATGCGGAACTGCGATTCGTTGCGCTGGTTGTAGCCCAGCAGCGTTTCGCCGTAGCCGTTGAAGTACTGCAGATGCAGGTAGCCGTTCATGTTCAGCCAGGTGCGCTGCAGCGGCCAGGCGAAATCGAGCTGGGTGGTTCGGCGCTTCTGGTCGCCCTGGCGGTACATGGCGGAGATGACCGCGCCATTGTCCTGGGCCCAGCGCAATTGCCAGTCGACGTGGCCGGCGTAGTCGGCATAGTCGCTGTTCTCGCTGGCGACGCCGAAGTAGGCCTTGACTCGCGGCGCAAAGGTGAGCGTGCTGCCGCCGTCGAAGCGGTAGTGGAAGCGCGGCTCGATATAGCCGTCGTTGAGCGAGCGCGAATCCTCGCCGTCCTTGCCGTTGGAGTTGTGCTCGACGCCGGTATTCATGCCGAAGCGCCAGTTCTGGCTGGCGGACTGCCAGATGTTGTCGGACAGCCAGAAGGCGCTGGGATTGAAGGTGGTGTCGATGAAGGGCATGGAATCGCCTTCCAGGTCCCACAGCGAGGTCTGCGTGTACGCCAGGTAGAAATTCTCGTCCCAGGTCGCGGGACGGTCGCCCGCGGGGCTGAAGAGTCGGTACTTGGCGCTGATCTGAAAGCGCGCGGTGGTCTGCCCGCGGGTGCCGACGTCGAAGTACACCGGCTTGTATTCGGAAATGGAACTGCGGAAGCGGTCGAACGCGGTCTGCTGCTGTACCGTCGGCACGGCGGACGCGTCGGGCGAGGGGCCGCCTTCGGGCGATGCGCCGACCGCGGCCACGGCCGCGGCGGGCACGGGTTCTCCGCTGCTGGCGTCCACCACCGGGCCGCGCGCGGGCGTGCTGGCCAGGGTGCCGCTGTCGCGGCCGGTGGCGTCCAGCGCCATCATCGCGGGCTGGCCTTCGATGGATACGGCCTGCAGGCCCTGGGCCGTGGCGGGCACGACGGCGGTCCAGGCCATGCGCGCGAAGTTGTTGACGGGCACGCTGAAGCTGGCCGTGCCGCCGCGCAGCTTGGCCAGGCTGCGCACGATCTGGCCGTCCTGGCCGCGCCATTGCAGCACCAGTTCCGGTGGCGCTTCCCAGGTGGAGCGGGAAGTGCCTTCGTTGAAGTACACCGCCTCGATGGTGACGGTCTCTCCGGGGGCGGCCGAGGGGCGATCCAGCCGGTACGACACGCCCGCGGTGGCTGCGCCCGCCAGGCCCATGGCCAGGGCGGCGGCCAGGGTGCGCAGGGGGAGGGCGGATCGTGCAGGACGGCTGATGGTCATCTGGTCATAACGTAGTTTTGTGACCAGGAAATGTAGCATCGACCCCCGCTACAGTTTGTAAGGCAGGCTAATCGTATGTAGAAAGCGTAAGCCCCCGCGCATGGCGGGGGCTTGTGGGGACAGCGTTGCGCGCGGGCTTATTCGCCGAACTTGATGCCCTGGGCCAACGGCAGCTGGCGCGAATAGTTGATCGTATTGGTGGCGCGGCGCATGTAGTTGCGCCAGGCGTCCGAACCCGATTCGCGGCCGCCGCCGGTTTCCTTTTCGCCGCCGAACGCGCCGCCGATCTCGGCGCCCGAGGTGCCGATATTGACGTTGGCGATGCCGCAGTCCGAGCCGGCCGCCGACAGGAAGGTCTCGGCTTCGCGCAGGTCATTGGTGAAGATGGCCGACGACAGGCCCTGCGGCACGCCATTCTGCAAGGCCAGCGCCTGGTTGAAGTCGGCGTAGCGCATCACGTAGAGGATAGGCGCGAAGGTCTCGTGGCAGACCACGTCGGTCTGGCCCGGCATTTCAGCGATGGCGGGACGCACGTACCAGGCGTCGGGATATTGCTCGGCCAGCACGCGCTCGCCTCCCGTGACCTTGCCGCCTTGTTCGCGCGCCGCCGTCAGCGCCGCCTGCATGGCGTCATAGGACACGCGGTCGATCAGCGGACCGACCAGCGTGCCGCTTTCCAGCGGGTTGCCAATGGTGGCGCTGGCATAGGCCTTGTGCAGGCGTTGCACCAGATCTTCGGCCACGCTCTCGTGCACGATCAGACGGCGCGTGGTGGTGCAGCGCTGGCCGGCCGTGCCGATGGCGCCGAACACGATGCCGCGCGCGGCCATGTCCAGGTCGGCCGTGGGGCCGACGATGATGGCGTTGTTGCCGCCCAGCTCCAGCAGCACGCGGCCAAAGCGCTGCGCCACGCGCGGGCCCACCTGGCGGCCCATGCGGGTCGAACCGGTGGCCGAGACCAGGGCCACGGCGTGCGAATCCACCAGCGCTTCGCCGATGTCGCGTCCGCCGATCAGCACTTCGGACAGGCCGGGGGGCGCGTCGCCGAAGCGTTGCGCGGCCTGTGCGAAGAGCGCCTGGCAGGCCAGCGCGGTCAGCGGGGTTTTTTCCGACGGCTTCCAGACCACGGCGTTGCCGCAGACCAGCGCCAGCGCGGCGTTCCAGGACCACACGGCGACGGGGAAGTTGAACGCGCTGATCACGCCGACCACGCCCAGCGGATGCCAGGTTTCCATCATGCGGTGGCCGGGGCGTTCAGAAGCGATGGTCAGACCGTACAGCTGGCGTGACAGGCCCACGGCGAAGTCGCAGATGTCGATCATCTCCTGCACTTCGCCTTCGCCTTCGGCCACGATCTTGCCGGCTTCCAGGCTCACCAGGCGGCCCAGCTCGCGCTTGTGCTGACGCAGCGTTTCGCCGAACAGGCGCAGCAGCTCGCCGCGGCGCGGCGCCGGCACGTCGCGCCACGCCAGGCTGGCCTGGCGCGCGCGGGTGATGGCGGAATGGGCCTGGGCCACCGTGTGCTCATGCACCTGAGCCAGCTCGACGCCGTCTATCGGGCTGCGCGCGCGCAGCGTGCCGCCAGTGAGCGATTCCGGGTTCAGCCCGAGCGCGCGCAGGATGTCTTGGGGAGTGTCCATGCCGGTTCCTTGGGTTGCCTGCGAAGAGCCTGTCTTCGCTTAAGGGTTATGCCTAAGTGGCGATTCTGGAAAAAAATTTACTATACGAAACTCCAGCGTGAATTGCGAAACCTTTTTAACCAGGGCAGCACTCATACGAAGGTGGATCCGTGGCGGAACCTCTGCTGGTAGTCCAGGCAGTCAGCAAGACCTATCAACGCGACGGGCAGGCCCCGCATCTGGCGTTGGACGGCATCGACTGCCAGCTCGGCCGCGGCGAGGTCATGGTGGTGGTCGGCCCCTCCGGATCCGGCAAGAGCACCTTGCTGCGCACGCTCAACGGACTGGAGAGCATCGACAGCGGCGCCATCCGCGTGGACGGCGTGTCGCTCACCGATCCGGCCACCGACGTCAACCGCTGGCGCACCGAAGTCGGCATGGTGTTCCAGCACTTCAATCTGTTCCAACACCGTACTGCGCTGGACAACGTCGCGCTACCCCAACGCGTGGTGCGCGGGCGCGCCCGCGCCGACGCCGAGCGCTACGCGCGCGAACTGCTGGGCCGCGTGGGCATGGGCGACTACGGTGCGCGCTATCCCAGCCAGCTCTCCGGCGGCCAGCAGCAGCGCGTGGCGATCGCGCGGGCGCTGGCCATGGACCCCAAGCTGATGTTGTTCGACGAGGCCACGTCGGCGCTCGACCCCGAAACCGTGGGCGGCATTCTTGAACTGATGCGCGCGCTGGCGCGCGACGGCATGACCATGGCCGTGGTGACCCATGAGATGGGCTTCGCCCGCGACGTGGGCGATCGCGCGCTCTTCATGGACGCGGGCCGCATCGTGGAAATGGGCACGCCGGACGAGGTGTTCGGCCACCCCAGGGAAGCGCGCACCCGCGCTTTCCTGGAAAAGATTCTGTAGTTCCTAGCAGCAAGGAAGCAACGGGTCGTCCGCATGCGCGGCGCCCGGCGGTAACCAGGGCCGGTCCGGCTGATCCGGGCGCTGCCGGCGCTCTGTGCTTTGCCCGGAATGATGTGAGTCCATTCACCACAAGGGGTAGGAAATGCTGAAAATCAAACAATGGCTGGGCATGGCCGGCATCGCCCTGGCGGCCGCCACTGTCGCCTTGCCCGCGCAAGCGGACGAACTGGCCGACATCCTCAAGCGCGGCGAGTTGCGCGTCGCGGTGCAGACCTCCGGGCCGCTGATGAGCTTCATGGACAAGAGCGGCAAGCGCACCGGCCTGGCCGTGGAAGTGGCCAAGCGCATGGCCGACGACCTGGGCGTGAAGCTGGTGCTGCAGGACTACGAGTGGAAGGGCCTGATTCCCGCGCTCTTGTCCGGCAAGGCCGACATGGTGGCCGCCGACATGACGCCGACCCCGCAGCGCGCGGCCCAGGTACTGTTCTCCACGCCCATGTTCTACGCCGATACCGTGGCCGTGGTGCCCAAGGATTCGCCCTACAAATCGTACGAGGAACTCAACAAGGACGGCGTGACCGTGGGCGTGCTGGGCGCCAGCACCTATGCGGAAGTGGGCAAGAAGATGCTGCCCAAGGCCACCATGAAGGAGTTTTCGGGCGGTAGCGCACCCGTGGGGCAAGCCCTGTCCAGCGGCCGCCTGGACGCCGGCATCATGTCGCTGTCCACCGCCAACCAGTTCCTGGTCGACTTCGGCAACCTGCGCGTGCTGGACGGCATCATGGTGCGCGAGCCGCTGGCCTTCGCCGTCGGTCCCAACGCCTTCCGCCTGAAGTTCTGGCTGGACAACTGGCAGACGCTGAAGACGGCCGACAACACGCTGCCAGAACAGGTGAAGTACTGGTACTCCACGGACTGGAAGAAAGACCACTGAGCCCATGGACTGGCTGCTCGACTTCTATAACTGGCGCATCGTCAGCCAGTACACGGGCCAGTTCGCCACCGGCCTGGCCAACACCCTGATCGCAGCGGGCGCAAGCCTGGTGCTGTCGGTGCTGGCCGGCATCCCGCTGGCGCTTGCCCATATGTCGCCCCGCGCCGCCATCTGGCGGCCGGTGGCGGCGTATGTGCAATTCATCCGTTCAACCCCCTTGCTGGTGCAGATCTACCTGGTCTATTACGCGGTGCCCATGCTGGTGCCGGGCGCCAAGGGCTGGAGCGAGATGCTGCTGGGCATCCTCGCCATGACGCTGCATCATGCGGCCTACATGAGCGAAATCATCCGCGTGGGCATCGAATCCGTGCCGCGCGGCCAGATCGAAGGCGCCAAGGCCTGCGGCATGAATTACCACCAGCGCCTGCGCTACGTGGTGCTGCCGCAGGCTTTCGCCAATACGCTGCCGCCGCTCCTGGGCCAGACCGCCGTGCTGATCAAGGACACCTCGCTGCTGTCGCTGATCACGGTGTTCGAACTGGTCGCGGCCGGCGTGCAGATGAACAGCGACCGCATCGTGCCCAACGAAAGCTTCCTGACCATCGCGGCCGGCTATCTGCTGATCTATGCCTGCATGCTGCTGCTGTCGCGCGGTGTGAGCATCTGGCTGGCGGGACCCGCCTGGAACGCGAGGTAAGCATGCTGGATTCCTATCTCTCCACCGCGGGCGTCGTGCTGCCCTTCCTGCTGAAAGGCTTCTGGGAGACCCTGAAGATCTCCTTCGTGGCCATCATCGCGGGATCCCTGCTGGGCTTCGTGATCGGCGTGATCCGCAGCTACCGCATCCGCGGCGTGCACCAGCTGCTGGGCTTATACATCCACATCCTGCGCGGCACGCCGTTCCTGGTGCAGCTCTACATCTTCTATTTCGTGCTGCCCAGCTCGGGCATCGAGATGCTGCATTGGGATTCCGGCACGGCCGCCTTCGTATCGTTGTCGGTCTACACGTCCTGCTATGTCGCGGAAATCGTCATGGGCGCGATCCAGGCCGTGCCGCGCGGCCAGACCGAAGGCGCGATGACGTTGGGCCTGCGGCCGTTCCAGATCCTGCGCCTGGTCATCCTGCCGCAGGCCATGCGCCTGATCGTGCAGCCCATGAGCGGCGTCTACGTCATGCTGATCAAAAGCACGGCCATTCTGTCGGTGGTGGGCATTACCGAGCTGACGCGGCAGGGCGAGGTCTTCATCATCACCTTCCCGGCCAAGTCGCTGTTCATCTACGGCATGATCGCCGCCATCTACTTCATTTACTGCTACCCGCTGCTGCGACTGGCCAACTGGCTGGAAAAGCGCCTGACGGGCGGCTTGCAGGGCGCGGGCCTGAACTGATGCCGACCTCCATGGCTTCCGAGTACATCGACACCTATTACAAGCGCACGCTGGCCGACGGCGACACCCGTTATGTGCCGCTGTCCGGCGCGGCCAGCACCGACGTCTGCGTGGTCGGGGCAGGGATGGCGGGCTTGTCTGCCGCGCTGGAACTGGCCCGGCGCGGCCGCGACGTCACCTTGCTGGAAGGGCGGCGCATCGCCTGGGGCGCATCCGGGCGCAACGGCGGTTCCGTCTCGCCGGCATACTCGGCCGGCGCCGACGCCATCAGAAAGCACGTCGACGAAGACCACTACCGCAAGCTCTACCGCCTGTCGATGGAAGGCGTGGAGATCATCCGCAACAACATCCGCGACCTGGACATCACCGACGCCCGCAAGGTTGACGGCCGGCTGCGCGTGGTGCGCTACGAGGCGACCGACGCCCTGCGGCAGTGGTGCGACAGCCAGCAACGCGACTTCGGCCGCGACGTGCGCCTTTTGAGCCGCAGCCAGGTCCGCGAACGGCTGCTGTCCGACGTCTACTTCCAGGGCGTCGAGGACCCCACGTCCTTCCACTTCCACCCGCTGAACTACGCCCGCGCGCTGGCCCGGGAATGCGCGCGCCTGGGCGTACGCATCCACGAGGACTCGCCTGTCGTGCAGGCATCGCTGGACGGCGCCGTAAAGCGCCTGAAAACAGAGCGAGGCCAGATCGATGCCCGCACCGTGGTGCTGGCCACCGGCGGCTACACCGAGGGCGTGGTGCCCGCGCTGCGCCGCGCGATGCTGCCCATCGCCACCTACATCATGCTGACCGAGCCGCTGGGCGACCGGGTGCTGGAAGCCATACGCACCACCGCCGCCATCGGCGACGACCGGCGCGCCGGCAACTATTACCGCGTGCTCGATGGCGGGCGCATCGGCTGGGGCAGTAGAATCACCACCCGTGTCGACGACCCGCCCGATCTGGCGGAGTCGCTGCGCCGCGAGCTCCTTTCCGTCTACCCCCAATTGCAGGGGCTGCACGTGGAGACGGCGTGGTCGGGACGCATGGCCTACGCGCGGCATCTGATGCCGCAGATCGGCCAGCTGACGCCGGACGTCTGGTACTGCACGGCGTTCGGCGGACACGGCATGAACACCGCGTCGATCGGCGGCCGGGTCGTCGCCGAAGGGATCGCGGGCGACACCCAGCGCTACAAGCTGTACGCGCCGTTCGGGCTGGCCTGGAACGGCGGCGGTCTGGGCACGGCAGCGGTGCAACTTACTTATTGGTCTTACCAGGCGCGCGACTGGTGGCGGGAGCGGCGGTCGCGGGCATGACAGGGTGCATAGATGGAAGGCAACAAACAAAGCGTGTTGGCACAGCGGCTGCGAGCCTTGCGCCAGGCGCGGGCGTGGACCTTGAAGCAGGCGGCCGCGGCCACCGGCGTGTCCGCGTCCACGTTGTCCAAGATCGAAAACAGCCTGCTGTCGCCCACCTATGACAACCTGATCAAGATCGCGGCAGGCCTGGAGCTGGACGTGGCCGAACTCTTCACCGCGTCCGACGCCCACATGGGCACCGGCCGCCGCAGCCTCAGCCGCCAAGGGGAAGGGCGCCAGTACGAAACCCCGTACTACGACCACCGCCTGCTCTGCACCGCGCTGTCGCACAAGCGCATGATGCCCTTCCACACCCGGGTCAAGGCCCGCTCCTTCGACGAATTCCACGACTGGAGCCGCCACCGCGGCGAGGAATTCGTCTACGTCCTGGAAGGCGAGGTCGAGCTTTACACCGAGTTCTACGAACCCGCCCGGCTGAAGACCGGGGAAAGCTTCTATATAGACAGCCGCATGGGCCACCGGGTGATCAGCCTGAGCCCCGAAGACGCCCTGGTGCTGTGGGTGTCGACCCATGCGGATATAGGCGAAGAGTAGGGTTCAAACCCAGGTATTGCGGGCCGGCCGCCCAAGCCGCCCGCAACAAGGTAAAATGCGGCGCCCGGATCCTTTCCGGGCCATCACCACACCGCGCGGCAGTAGCTCAGCTGGATAGAGCACGGGCCTTCTAAGCCTGAGGTCGGGGGTTCGAGCCCCTCCTGCCGCGCCAAAATCTCCCGAAAGATCAATCGCTTATTAGCGGTTTCGATTCGCTAACATGGCAAGCATTAGAACTAAATAGCCAGCGTTAGAATTTTACTCAGTCGCGGAAGCGCGTTTTACGCGTCGTCGGTCGTAGTGCCGGTGAGTGGTCGCAGGGTTTGCGTGTGCGGCAAAATCGTATGCATCTGCCTCGCGTTTTTGCAGCTTCGAAGTGATTGCGGTGGGTCGAATGTCCTGGAGATTGAAGTACATCGCGTGCGCAGTGAGGCTCTTCTCGCTAACCGCCGGATCGTAGGTCTGAATCCAAGCCAGCATGGCATCTTTCCAGGTTGAAGCCCATCCCCATCGTGTATAGGAACCGCTTCGTTTCGTTGGCGCGAACAGGTACGGGCTGTCTTGGTCCTGACGGTCGAGAGAACGGGCCACGACACAGCGCAACCGCGTGGACCAAGTCCGCTCTTTTTCGGTGATGACTTCGCCCTTCCGGCGCTTCGTCGCAATGACGCGTACGGCATCCTTCTGAATTCCAGACTTCAAGAATGGCCGTGCTTCGGACGAGCGAAAGCCCGTGAGATAGGTGAACATGGCAGCGCATCCCATCGTGCGGAAGTTCTGCCGTTGCTTTAGGCCCCACAGGTAGAACCGAAGGATCAGCCTGCGCGGCACGGCCTTGGCTTCCGCCGTTCCCCTGTTCTTCATCATATTGATGAACGGGTTGGCTGCGAGCAGGCCCCACCGCACCCCGTAGTGGCAGATGACGGAGAACTGGCTTATTTCCTTATTGGCTTTGATGGGGGCGCCGCCTGCGGCACGGTCCTCCAGGTATTGATAGCCGTGTTGGGTGGTCAACTGTGCCGGCCCCATCTTCCCGAAGAACTTGACGAGGTTTTCGTACATCGCTTTTCGGATCTTGCGGCCGTCCTTTGATTGGTCTGCGTAGTATTCCGGATCTACCTGAAGTTCGAATCGCTCGATCATGTCGGCGACCGAGCCCGCAACCACTGCGCCTTCCTGAATCTCAATGGCGGTTCGGCTCGCCTTTCGTTCAGCAGCAAAGCGTGCTTCTCGGTCCCCGACATCACATGACGCCAACGTTTGGGACCGGCCATCCATGTGTTTGTAGATCCAGCTAATGCGCTGCTTACCGACGCGCTTGTACAGCCGGGGTACTGCGGTTTTTTCCCATGCGGGCGAACGCTTCTCGGTTTGGCGCGCCGGTGAGGCTGGCTTTTTGCGGGCCATCTGATACTCCAAGTTTCTTATCTCGATAGGACCGCAGAACCCGCGGGACACCATTCTTGTCGATGGCATAGCGCCATCCATGTCGGTCGAGCCAGCGCGCCATCATTGCTCGTTGATTCGGCCTGCACCCGACCAGTTCGGCCAGGTCAGACGCCGATAGATACTCGTTCATCTGAATCTCCAAAGCGAAGCCCGCACTAGGCGGGCCTGTCGAAAATATGGTCGGGCACCATCGTTCACCCCCTTTTACCGCGCTGGGCGGCAATGGCGGCGTCGATGGCGGCATCCCATTCCGCGCCGGTCGGCGGTCGCGTGTCTCCTACGTCGCAGGGAAGGGCAGCGGCGACGGCCTGCCGGAGCTCGGTGTCCTCGGCCATCATCGCGTCGCGCCAGCCGCGATACCGCCGCGCATCCTGCGCATCGCCAGCAGCAGGAGCGGCGGTATAGCCCGCCGCCGCGAGGGCGGCGCGCATGCGGATACGGAAATGCTCCTGCTGATCCCGGCTGTCCGGCAGGGTGCTGAACCAGCCATTGATGGCGGCGTCCACGACTTCAACGGGATGGATATCTCGGGGGCGCTCATGCTGTGACTTCCTCCTTGCTGCGGTCGTAGGTTTCAATGCCCCAGGCAAGGGCGAAGCAGCACCAGCGGAACCGGCGCGTGTAGTCGTTGAAGTTGTGTTCCCAAAGATCGTCAAAGAACCAGGTACGGCCAGGGCCGGGGGTATAGCGGGACGGGGTCCAATTGAAGTCGTTTGCGGCGGTGCAGGCGTAGTGCTCGCCGTCATTGATACGGTTCAGCACGTGGCAGTCAACTGCCTCCCAGAGTTCGCGCCGTTCGTCCTTGGTCAACAGCCTGCGTGCATCGCCGCGGATCCAGTTCAGCCGATACTCTTCTATGACCTTGCGGAACTTTGCCGGGTCGAACTCTTCGGCAGCCCCGCCGCGCCGACTGCCGTTGACGGCCTCAAGCTTCTCGGACCAGTACGACAGATTGACTGCCAGTCGGCGCCCGCACCGCTGTGTGTATTCGCGATCTGTGCGGAAGAACTCGAACATGTCGACCAAGCGCGTAAACACATAGGTGCCCATGTCGCCCGTGTAGCAGAGGTATCCCGGCCAGGTGATCAGATCGAAGTGCATGCACATCGTGCCGGGCTCGCGGAACCGGATGTGGCGGTACACGCCTTCATCCCGCATGACCTCCATGACGTGATCGGCCACGTCGCGCAGGAATTCGTTTTCGGTAAGGGCGCTCATGCAGTGGCTTCCTCTTGTTGAAGGTCTATAGGTGCCTGTGTATCGGGGGCGGCTTGCTGTGCCTCCTTGGCGGCTTTCTCGGCGCGTTTGGCGCGGACGGTTTCGACGGCTCCGTGGGCTTCGAACAGGTCCAGCAGATCTTGCGTCTTGACCGTGATGGTGTCTGCGGCTACGCGGCCCTCCTGGATGTCGATGAGGATTGCGCGCTGGTTCGCGTCCAGCCCCTTGATGAAGGAGTCCACGCCGCTGATGAGCGGGGAGAGGACTTTGCGGGGGAGGGCGCGGCCGTGGATGGTGCTGGGCGTCACCTTTGATCTGCCCGCAGCCTTGGCCTTGTCAAACTGGGCTTGCAAGAACGCGCCGGCACCTTCGCCATGCATAGCGATTGCGTCGATGGCCGTGGACGCCTTGACAACGCCTGAACGGACCAGGGCGTGTACGTCGCTGTTTGCGTGGGCCAGGGCGAGCATCTTGGCGACCCACTGCGGCGAGACATTGTCCAGGCGGGCGATACGTTCGTTTTCCCACCTGAAACCTGCGAGCTTGGCATAGCCGAATGCGACCTCAAGCGGGCGGAGGTGGCGGCCCTTTGCGCTGCTGATCACTCGGGCGGTTCGGTCGGCGTCGTTACCCACGAATGCCACAACGTCAATCCAGACGATGCCGTCTTCGTCCTGGAGTGGTGCACCCTTTGCGATTGCCCGGCCGATCTGTTCGTGGCGGCGGTGACCGTCAACGATCCAAACCCCTGCGCCGGGGCGGGGGCGGACCTCCAGCGGGGGAACCTTGCCGCCGGCCATGATGTGTTCAAACAGCGCCTTGTCGTCTTGCTCGGCGGCCTCGCGTTCCTCGCCTTCCAGGAGTTCGATAGGGGTACGCAGGTTGAAATCAGGTTCGACGTACAGATCCTCATAGCGGACCTGCATTGCGTGGGCGCGCTTGATTTCCTTGGACAAGATCTTCTGGCGGAAGGATACGGGGGCCGTTGATTCGGTCATGGCTGACACTCCAGGACGGTTGAGATACGATGCGCCCCATATCTCTATGGAGAGCGATACATGAAAGGGATGCTCGTGGGAGCGGCATTAGCAATTGCTGGCATGCTCGTCGGCTTCGCTTTCGCGACGCAGACAGACGTCCTCGCCCAGGCCAAATGGTGGGATCTGATGACCGCATTCGGCACTGTTGCGGCTGCGGTCGTTGCATTGGGACTGGCGTTGCGGTCGGAGCTACTGCAGAAAAGGCGTGAGCAAGCCGCTGGCCTTACTGTTTTGAGGGCGGTGTCTGCTGAATGCTCGCAAACGAAGACATTTGTTTGGCAGGCCCTTCGGACGCTTCAGGATGCGATTGATGCAGATGACGGAGCAGCTCCTGCGCACTGCGCGCTTACGCTCCAGATGGCGCGGGAGGGGCTGCAATTGGAATTGACTAAGAGCCTTCTACCCAACGTGCATTTGATTGGCGATGCGGTTAGAAGTGACGCCGCTGCAAAAGCTGTGGGCTTGATACATGCTTTTCGTCACGGCCTTGAAATGGTCACTAAATTGCTGCCGTTTGTCGATGATTCGACTCGGACTACGCTCCGATTCTTAATGGAGATGGGAAGGGAACTTGACCGGAGCCTCGAAGCAGTAGTTGCAGGTACGAAGATCATGGAAGACCTGCGAATTAGTTAGGGGTTTCGCCACGCAACGTCCGGGCGGTGTCCAAGGGAAGAATAGTCAGCGTTTTGAATCACATGGGGATTGGCCCCTTTTTGGGTGTCTTCTGGGCGTTAGTCTTCTTGGCTGCCATGGTTCGGACTTGCCGAACCTCTTCGGCAGGAATGCGCCGCCGAGGGAGTGGAATGGAAGGAATCCAGCCCGCGCGGTCTCTTACGATGAACTCGATGCCGTTCATAGGACGAAGCGGAGCAACCAGCCCAGGAACTGCGGACCGAAGAGGAAGAAGGCAGCGAAGGCAAGGGCGCCAAGCCATGCCCACCAGGGGATATCCGCGTCCTTGCTCCAGTTGCCGCGGCCGGCGTGGTCGCGAGGCGCGATCAAGTTGCTCAGCTTGCGGCCGGCCTTCGCGATGGCTTGCAGGGGGCGGATGCGCACCGGGGGCGCGCTTGCGCGGTGTGTGGCTGCGGTCATTGGGCTGCCCCCGCCGCGTATCCAATCTCCCGGCGTACGGCAGTGCGCGGCATACCCTTCATCATTGCTGCGATGGCGGCCAGGTCCTCTTCGGAGTGCTGGCAAGGTTCATCCCCGTCCGTCCTCTCCCCGCTGAAGATATCGTTGCGGTTTATGAATGCGATGTAGGCCTGCTCCAAGGTCTTTTTGAGATCCCGCTGGAATGCGCGATAGTGAAGTTCGATTTCCAGGCACTGCGCTTTCGTGACGTTGAGCCAAATGGCTTTCTCGCCGCGGTACTTCCGCGAGACGAACGAATTTGTCTTCAAGACCATGCTCGCCACCTGGACAAGTAGCCGGCGGTCCTGGGCCGTCTTGAGTGGAAATTTCATCCATTCGAGGGAGAGCTCTTCTTCGTCCAGGTCGGCGAGCGTCATGCCGTGCTTCTTGAGCATGGCCTCCAGAAAGCGCTGCGCGTTGTCTCGTTCGCCGCCTTCGCCTCGCTTCGCGAGAGCCAGCAGCTTAAGCATCCGCTCGCGTGCCTTGTCATCGTTCATATTGCTTCCAGGGGTCTGCCGCGATATAGCGGCGGTTGAGGTATTCGCCGATGGGGACCAGCACCACGGCCACCAGGGCGAGCAGCGCCAGGCCCCACCAGATGGCGGGGATAGTTGAGGGCATGGAGATTCGCGCGGTGTGCGCGGTGGTGGGTGGGCTTCGGGGAGCGGGCCGGTAGCCCGGTGAATTCCTGAAAGTGACTTTCAGCGCCGGTGACGTCGCAGCGCCGGCCGCTCTCTGAAGCCACGAAGAATGGGATTCAGGGAGTGTGTTAATTCGTAACAGCTATATCTTTGTTGCGGCTAATCATTGATAGTGGCCGCGGGAACATTTTCCCTGCAAATCTAGGACTTACATTGAAGATTGAAACTGGTATCGTGAAGTGGTTTAACAACGACAAGGGCTTCGGGTTTATCATGCCGGAGCTGGGTGGCAAAGACCTCTTCGCCCATTTCTCTGAAATTCAGGGTGATGGCCACAAATCTCTGGAAGAGAACCAGCGTGTCTCCTTCGTGGCCGGTCAAGGGCAAAAAGGCCCCACGGCGACGATGATCAAAGCGATTTAATCGGCAGCTTGCCCTAAGGCAAGCTGCTTGCGGTACAGGGGCTGGATCCATTGAAACAGTGGATCCAGCCCTTTGGTTTTGTGGGCAACAGGTTGCATTGGGCCGATGCCCCGTTGCCCGCTTTTGAATCGAAGCGGCTTGCTGAAAGGTTGAAGGGGCTTTCTGCTCCAGCACTTCTTGGTGGAGATCGCTTTTTTTGCATTCTCATCGGCATCCGTTTGGAAATTCGATAGTGGTTCAACGAAGCTTGACCCACCGTTCTCGCTTCCATGTAAGACGTTGTCTTCTGCCGCCAAGTTTGTATTCCTGTCCAAGTCACGTAAGGTAGCCTACTTATCTTGACATGGAGAGGAAATGCCAAATAGGTACGGAAAACTCGCTTCCTGGATCTACCACCTCGATAAGCCCATTGGCCACTCATTCGGCGATCTGGAATTTTATCGGCAGCGCCTGACTGGATGTGATGGCCCGATCTTGGAACCTGCGGTCGGCAATGGCCGGATCTTCATACCGATGCTCGAGATGGGGCTCGCGATGGAGGGTTTCGACGCGTCGCAAGACATGCTCGACTACTGTAGGCAGGAGTGCCTAAGTAGAGGTCTTGCTCCCGCGCTGACCTGTCAAACATTCGAACAATTTAGCTACGATCGACGCTTCGCATGCATTGTCATGCCGGCGGGGTCGCTGCAGTTGATTACAGAGACCGCTTCGGCAATGGCCGTGCTCAAGCGGTTTTGGGATCATCTACTGCCCGGTGGCAGGCTGATCGTAGATATTGATTCCATCGAGAGCCTCATTGGAGAGACGAGCTCCGTGCGCAGTTGGGCGGTGGATGGCAGCGATTTGCTGACGCTGACCAGTCATCGGGCCGAGATTGATTACATCAAACAAACAACCCTTGATCATCTGCGCTACGAACACTGGCGGGATGGAGCGTTGCTGTCGACAGAGCTTGACCTATTCCATTTGCGCTGGTGGGGTGTCGAGGAGTTGGCTCTCGCATTGCGGGAAACTGGATTTGTAGATGTGGTCGTGTCGGGTGACTACCAGCATGGACGCTATCCCCGCAACGGCGCCCGGATCATCAGCTTTGAGGCGAGCCGCCCGAGTAGGTGTATTTGACCTAACCGAGCAATGCAATCGTAGTCCGCTTCTGGTTGGCAGTTGATCCTCTACATCTGCTCATTTGCATGTGGATCTGCGCGGTGTGTGTGGTGGTGGGATTCGGAGAGCAGGCCGGAAGCCCGATCATCGCCGGCCTGCTTTCCGAGGCCGCCCCGATGATCGGGGAGGTTGGGGAGGTCTTTCAGGTCGCCGTTGCTGTCCAGCACGTTGAGAATGGGCGCGAGGATGTCGAGCAGGGCTTCAAGAAACTCTTGATTAGGCAACAGCGCCTGCCGATACCGTGGATGCCATAGACAGGCATGAGACTTGCTGCTATCGAGCGACGGCGTAACAGGCCAAGAAGAGCGCCAGTTCGCCCTTCGGCGGTGCCAACAAACAAGAAATCCCGCCACGCGTGCGAGCGGGGCGACTGCAGCTGGAATCTTCGCCCGCTGCAAACCGGATTACGACACATGACAGACGCCAAACCTTGCGCAAAGCAGAAGGTTGTACTCGTCGTGGATGACGACTCTACCGCCCGGTGGATTCTCGCGGAGATCTTGGCGGGAGAAGGTTATGTCGTCGTCGAGGCAAGTAATGCTGATGATGCGCTGGTCTGCCTTGGCGCGCGCGCCGACATTCGCGCGGTCGTCACGGATATCGAGATGCCTGGCTCTATGGATGGTCTGGAGATGGCGGAGCTAATACGCGGTCAATCCCCAACAATTGCTGTGCTTTTGACGTCTGGGCGTCGTTACCCGGCCACCGATGCGCTTCCACCGGGGACGAAGTTCATCCAGAAGCCTTGGGCCGCGGATGATCTGATTCGTTTGCTGGAAACAGTGCTGTGTTGCAGCTACTGAGGGGGGCAGACCTTCGGAAAGTAGAGGGTGAACGTCGTTCCCCCTTCGGAAGAGCTGACCACATTGACATGTCCTCCCGTTTGCGAAACGTACCCGAAAACTTGGCTCAGCCCTAACCCCGTTCCTTTCCCTTCCGGTTTGGTGGTAAAGAAAGGTTCGAAGATGTGATGCAGAACCTCCTGGGGAATACCTTCGCCGTCGTCTGCAACGCTCACAACTACAAATTGGCCTGTGACCATGGGGCCATCCCCATCCGGGCGCGAGTCGGCACAATTGACGGTAATTTTTACATTGCCGCCGAAAGGCATTGCGTCTCCAGCGTTGACCACCAAATTTAGCAGTGCGTTTTCTAGCTGGCTGACGTCGGCGCATATTAGGCATGGTTCGCTAGGTAGATGGTATTGCACCCGAACCGCAGACCCCAGTGTGGCTTGGAAAATCGGTTTCATTCCTTCGACACATAAGCCCACGTCCACGTTGGACGGCTCAAGAGGCTGACGGCGCGCATATGCGAGCATCTGTTGCGTTAGATGAGTTGCGCGCTGCACCGTATCCGCAATTGCATTGAGGTACTTGAGGCGCTTTTCGGGAGCGAGTTCGGTATTGCGCAGCAATTCCGTAGCGCCACCGATGACTGAAATGAAATTGTTGAAATCGTGAGCCAACCCACCAGTCACGCGCCCAAGCGCTTCCAGGCGTTGAGCTCGATGCAGGGCCAGCTGCGTAGCCTGTAGCTCCTGCTGGCTTCGTTGCTTTTCTGTGATATCCCGTGTGACCTTGGCGAAACCGATGAGGTGGCCCGAGCTATCCCGTATGGGGTCTATTACTACGCTGGCCCAGAATCGCGAGCCGTCCTTGCGCACTCGCCAACCTTCGGCCTCAAATCTACCTTCGTTCGATGCGATCGCCAAAGCCTGCTCTGGCACGCCTGCAGCCCGTTCTTCTTCTGTGTAGAAGCGGGAGAAGTGTTGTCCGATGATTTCGGCTGCTTCGTAGCCTTTGAAGCGCTGGGCGCCAGCATTCCAGCTTGCGACGAAGCCATTGGCGTCGAGCAGAAAAATCGCATAGTCGAGAACGGCCTCTACCAGAAGCTTGTAGCGGTACGGTTCATCCTGTAGGACCAGGCTGCTAAGGTGAACAGTATTCCCTTGTTCCGGGGGCTCAACGGTGCTCATCATTGCTCCGATTCGCGATGCTGGGGTGATCAATTATTAAACGGCGAATGCTGTCTTGCAACGGTGTTTCGCTGACACCGTCCCTTCTCAAAAATAGGAACCAAAGTAGCGGGAAACTTATCTGTCTGCGTCCTGTTGCGGCGCAGGTGAATGGTGGGGATGATCGTTGCCAGCCCGGCTGGGTGTGACCACGCTTAAGAAGCCCAGGCACACAGGTTCCGGGGGGCTTACGCCTAGTTGTCCTGTTTCGTCCTTCCTTCTTTACTGGAGCGAGGGCCGGGGTAGGCCCGCTCTCCGAATTCCCCCGACCGCCTGAGGCGCAGGGGGAGGCTATTTAGCTGGCCAGGCGGTCTTTGAACTTTCCCATCGAGCACTGCATCGTCTTGCCGCCGCTTCGATACTCGACGGTATAGCCGAGGCCGCGACGCTTGATCGCTGTGACGTTGGCGCCGAGGGGCTTCCCGCGCGGGGTCGAGGGTTTCAGGGTGTAGGTTTGGCCGACGGTAATTTCGGACATAGATTCCTCTGGGATGATCGGCGCCGACCGGGCGCCACGGGTTGAAAATCTGGCTGCTGCGCGCGTTACCAGTGATTCGCCTTGGCGATCACGTGCAGGACGTTGAACAGGGCCGCGCCGAACTGGCGCAGCGAGTGCGTGAGCATTGCGAACATGATGGATGTCCTCGGGGGGGAGGTGGAGGGAAAAGGCCACTCAGGCCGGCGCACCTCGTCGCCAGGGGCGCGCCTTTCGTACAAAGTTGGCCCCCCCGGTCGGCGAACTGCCGAGGGGGATGCGCCGGCCTGAATGGCGGGAAGGGGGATGGGCCGGCCGTCGCCGCGCTCCTAAGAGCGAGCGCCCGAAGGCGCTTCACCATCATCGGGTCGGGCTGGATTCGAACCAGCGAGGCGTGCCTGCCTTCGGATGCGTCTGGGGCGCGACCCCTTGGCATTGCCGAACCTCCCGGACGCCGGGCGCTCTGTCCACTGAGCTACCGACCCGATGATGGTCCCCGTCTTTCCGGGGTGTCTAGCACCGTGGTGACACACGACACTTCGCGCAAGCTTCTGCCCGCGGCGGGAGGCTGTACCACCAGCACCCGCTACCGATTGCTGCGATGGGCTATCGGCGTTGCCCTACCGTTGCCGCCCATTTACCCGTGGGTGGTCAGCCGCAGCTTGCTGAGAGGCCGGGTTGCTCCAATCCAGGCACATTGCCTGCCGATACCCCGCACGCGGGGCATGAGCCGGAGGTGTCAGGATCTCCGGGAAGTGAAGTCTTCTCGGATTTCTATGTAGCGGATTCTCTATGTGCAAATGATTGAAAGGCTGGCTACGATATTCGGCGACTCCGGGGGGGCAATATGGAAGATTGGAATCGTCGTTTTGGAGCAGCCATTCGCCGTGGGTTAGAGCGAGTGAGCGCAGAGCATGAGAGCTGTCGCGCCGCATTCTCGCGGATCGGACTCGCGTCCAGTGGCGCGGCTGCGATCCGGGCTGAGGATATTTGGGTTCTGGAATGCTGGCGATTTGCGAGTCTATCCGCCTCGGCGCAGTGCATAGATGTGCATGAGCTTCTGTTAAGACTTGGCGCAGGGTCCGAACGCGAGTTAACTGAACTACTCAACCACTTTCAGGAAGGCTCCAATTCTGGCAACAGATACGACGCCTATGTTTTGGGTCGGATCGTTGAGGAATAAGTAGATAAGCGCCGGGACTGTCAGTCGTCGTACTGCTCGGAAGCGGCCGATTCCACGTCATCCGGATCCATGTCGAACTCGAGGCGGGTGCGACCAACGTACAGGGCGAGTAGCGTGGCCTGGAAGCCGCCGACCGCGTTCGGCAGGGACGAGGGGGTCACCTGATTGCCGTTCAAGCGCAGCGAATAGCATTCGCCTTCGGAGGTGAATGCAAGCTGGTAATCGGCGCCGAATCTGTCTATGGGTGCATCCCCGTAGCCGCGCGACTTGCGTGTCTGACTGTCGAGAGAGAGGTGCTTGTATCCGTACGACGATTCTTCAAGGTGAGCAAAGAATTCGGCGTGCCCATCGACGTGCAGACCCTCGCGTACACCCTTCATCAGGTCAGACAGCTTGACTGTGGCCGGCACGTCCGGCAGCACACTAGCGGCTGCTTCGGCCAGGGCGGCGTTTATGGTCGCTGCATTCTGGCCGTGGACCGCCGCGCGTAGGGCTTCGTTCAAGACGTGCTGGAACTTCGCCACGTCTGCCACGTGAAGGCCATGGGGCATTGCGCCAGCAAGTTGCTCCTTCAGTGCGGTGCGGAAAGTGCTGCGATAGCCTGTGGCGTCATCAATGGCGCTGGTGATGGCTCCAATGATGTGCTTGTCCAAAATGGGCTGGAGCTTCTCGGGGGCGAGTGCCTGGGCCAGCGCTGCTTCCAGGTCGATAGTGACTTTCAGTTCCATGGGATTCCTTTGCGTGGGCATGCGCAGGGGTGGGAAGGCTTCGGTAAGCGCCGCACGCGGCGCTGGCCGAAACCCGCTTTTCAGCGGAATCGGAAAGAGGCCGGGGTTATCGTCGCCACGCCCGGCTGGGCGTTGCCTGGCCGCAATGGGCCAGGCACACAGGGGCCGGGGGCGCGCTGGCGCCTGGTTGTCCTGTTTCGCCCTTCCCAGGTGGGGGCGGGCGGCCTCGGTTGTTAAAGAGCGGTACTGCTGGTGCCGCAGCTTCGCGGTGCTGGCCCTTGGCCTAAGCGGTGCGTTTCGGGCTGCGTTGAAAGAATAGTAGCAATCGCTACGCATTTATTCAATAGCAAATGCTACGCTTTTTTGTAACAGGCAAAGAAAAAGCCCGCGCGAGGCGGGCTGTAGGGGAAGGGCGGTCTAGTAGGCTGGCTGGCCCCAGAGGGCCAGTACCAGCACTACCACCACCCAGATGATGAACTTCATCATGCTGGCTCCTGCATCTGGGCTTTATTGCCCAGGTACATGGAAAGTCATGATCAATTGCAGGTAGAACGAAGCGGCGGACAACAAAAAAGCCACCCGGAGGTGGCTTTGGGACGCTACTTCGGAACGGAGGCGGGTGGCTTGGTCGCCTCAGGGGCCTGGGGTGCCGCCGACGCCGGCGGGGGAGCATTGGACGGAGAAGGTGACGTCGGCATAGGTGGAATTTGAATTATCACGGGCGCTGTCTGCGTCGATGGGAGGGCTGGCTTGGTGTCTAGCCGAGAGAAAAAGAATCCCATTACAGAGACGAGCACAGTCACCGTGGCAATGCCGATACCGGCAACCCACCGTATAACCTTGCCCTCAACCTCGATCACGTCTGCTTTCGTGGCGAGGCTCGGGACGGTCGCATCGAGACGCGCTTCGAGCGCAGATATACGTCCTTCCATGCCACCATTGTCACCGCCGGCGCCTGGCGGGTCAACCGGAGCCTTGCTTTTCGGCCCGTAGGGGCCTCGATCTCTCATTGGCTCATAATGTGAGGAATGGCTCATTATTCTTTCTCTGCCTGCTCATTGTCCATGTCGTGTTCCACGTACCACTGAAGAAAGCGCCGGTCATGCATCCGAATGAAGCCGCAGTTCACGCAGGCGAAAATAGCCATCCGAAGCTTCTTCCCGGGAGGGGGCCGATAGTCTTCTGTGAAAAGCGGTAGTTCGTCACCCAATTCGGCAGCGCATACGCCCCACTTGTTTTCCCCGCAGGCCGGGCAAGTAGAGGATATCTTTTTGCTCTCGAAGTATTTCTCCACCGCAGCGAGTGGAATCAGATCGTTCTCTTCGTCCATTGAATTCTCGTTTAACGATTCAGCCGAACATCAAACCCCTTGCGCAGGGCGCGCGAGGAGTTCTCAAGACCGCACCCACTGCCCCGCCTCATCATCCCGCAGCCTGGCGCCAGCCCAGACTACCTGCCCAAGCACCCGCACGGGATGGCTGTTTTCCAGCGGGATATCGTCATAGGAACGGTTGAACGACCTTGCAACCCAGCGTCCGGTCAGTCTGTCCTTGGTCACCGTCTTCACGATCATCTTGCCGTCATAGTTGATGGCGTAGACGCCGCCGGCAGCTAGGTCGCGTAGGGTAAGGTTCTCGTTCGGTACGACCAGTA
Source organism: Achromobacter aegrifaciens (assembly GCF_902859965.1). Taxonomy (NCBI): domain Bacteria; kingdom Pseudomonadati; phylum Pseudomonadota; class Betaproteobacteria; order Burkholderiales; family Alcaligenaceae; genus Achromobacter; species Achromobacter aegrifaciens. Next base: position 516,639 of record NZ_CADIKO010000004.1, on the reverse strand, counting down.
GGGCAGCGCCGTCTCGAATGACGGGCTCCATGCTGTCGCCTTTCGCATACACGACCCGGCCTTTGCCGTTGTCCGCGCCAACTGCTTTGAGGAACGAGTGGCGGAACTGGATCATGCCGGTCTGCTCTTCGGCGTGGTTCTCGATGGGTTCACCGGCAGCCAGGCGAACGTCTGCTAGCTCGGGGATCTTCTCGAATTTGTCATTGGCCGCGGGCGGTTCACCCGCGCCGACATTCGCAATGACGCCCATTTGCGTGCTGATTTTGGAGGCCGGATCGACGTTACGCGAAGTATGGACGGGCCCACTACTACCCGTAAAGAACGGGTCGAGCGCAGAGTCCATATCCACGAGTCCACCGGCCTTAATTGATTGAGGGACAGCCGCAGTCGGAGGCGTCGTTGCAGAAGGTTGAGGCGAAACCTTAAGTCCCAACTTCAATTGCGAAATCGCGAGAGCTAACGCGCCCTCCAGTTCGCTTAGCTGATGGGGCGGAAGCGCTCGGACATCAGCCGCAAGAATCGAACGGAATGGCCAATCGGTCACCGGCTGGGAACTTGGGGGCGCAACGGTAGAGCCCTCGATTTCAAACCATCCCTTCATCCCGGGCATAGCTTCGATTGCCCAAATGGTCTTCTCAGTGACGGGACGAATGCCCGAAAGCATCTGACGAACGAATGCGCCGTCTTTGTAGCCAAGGCGGCGACCAAAGTCGGTCTTGTTCCCGTTAGATACGTGGTCCACGGCGGCCGACAGTCGGCCCATTCGGAACTCGTTTAGCTCGATCTCGTTCATGAGCGGAAAAGTAGCATGTGCTACGGGTGCATTTGCTACTTGCGAAACGTAGCAAACGCTACTAGTATGTGCGAATGGACTTGAACTCATACCTGACTTCTCCGGGCGCCATGACGGTGGCGCAACTCCGTGCGCGCATGGTTGAGCTTGGCTACGACGTCAAGAACGACGCGCAGATACGACAGTGGCGCACTCGATACAAGGATCGTCTCCCGTCCCCCGAGAACTGCGTTGGCCTGGAGTTGGCTACGGATGGAGCTATCCGCCGTCAGGATCAGCGCCCAGACGACTTTCTCCGAATCTGGCCCGAGTTGGCCGAAGAGGCGAGGGCGGCATGACATCAACTCTCCGCCATCCGCGCTTTGGCTTTCACGTCCATCAGGAGCCCTCCCATGCATAGGTCGGTGCAGACGCTTGAGCTGCTTCCCACCTCCTTGGTTTTTCACAACGGCCAGTGCGTCATGGAGGTATCAACCGGCGTTGACGGATTCTGGGTCGAACTTGGCCCAGAAGCTGGATTCGCGCTGTTCATGAGGTCATCCCCAGCAGGGTTCCGACTGCAGCAAGTGCAGCCGGTCCCGACTCCAGGCCTTTATCAACGAGCTTCAGTACGAGGTGTTTTGTGGTCTCGGCGGGCAGCGATCGAAGCTGATCGAGCCATCTCTTCTTTTCTGGCTGCGGGAGGTCCGATTGCAGGATCGTAGATTCAATCATCGCCTTGATGGTGTCGTCATGGAGCCGCACGGTCACTACACCGAGGATCGCGCCGAGGCCTCCATCGTCGGCAAGGAAATCCATCCCTTGCGCGGTGATGCAGGCAGCAACGACCTGAGCAGGCCCGGACATGGGGCGCACGATGGTTGCGTTGATCAAGCCGTGTTCATGCAGGTACGCAAGGTTCACCGAGCAGTCAGGGAACTCGTTTTCCCAGGAATCTACATCAACCTCGTTCGGATACTCCGCGGCCAGGCGTTGAAGGCAAATCAGCTGAGTCTCGCGATTGAGCGTCGCCATGGCAATTCCTTTTCAGAGGGTGTGTGGATTGAGGGCGCAAGTCATAGCAGTCGGGAGCTGCTCACTCCGCTTCGGGAGCCCTCCTATGCGTAGCCACGACGCTAGCAGACGCGCTCAATCATTTGTCGAAGGCCCATCCCATATTGCAGCCGGCGCAGTGCCAGTACGAATTCCGGCCTCCGGTGCGGAACCGGCGTTGCAGGACAACCTTGTTCTTACCTGGGCCGTCAAAGCACTTCTGACAGATGTAGTGATCAGGCTCCGGGGAGCTTGGGTCGCTGGCCCCGCAAAGTGTTGGGGAGGGATTTATCCGATAAGTCAGCTGGCCGTTACTGATCTCGACAAGCGAGTAGCGGCCGCGCTCTGCGAGGGCTTCTCTAACTTCTCGGAGTTCTTGTGTGGCATGGAAGTTCTCATGTTGCAGCGCGTTGATGGCAGCGCTGAGTTCGAAAAGACGCTGTTGGGCATCGAGCAGCTTTTCGTTCATGGCCCGGACTATGTCCATCGCTTTGGCCTCGTCTCTGACGGACATAGCCCCCTTGCCGAGGTCGATGGCGCCATTGATGGCAGCGACTGCGCTAGTGATGAGAGAAAAGTCCAAGAAGGTTCCCCCAGGGTAGGAAACGGTGGCGTAGGAACCACTGATTCTACGTTGCGTGGAACCGAGAAGATCCCGAACACAGAGCACTCGCCGTTGCCGGTGCCTCCGCCCGATTCTCGCGCGAGGCCCGGTGAGTAGCGTGCCGGTGCAGATATCGCTGACACCTGAACCAACAGGTCCCAAAAGAGCGTGGGGCGACGTCCAGCCAGTGGCGATTGATGGGCGGGGCGAGATTCTTGTTTCCATGCTGCGAAGCGTAAGGCCGCTGCGCAGCAATTAATACGTTCAGGAATTCATGAGATGAACATCACTACTGCGGCCGATCTGACGGTGCATGAATACAAGGGTGGGAGTGAGTCCCTGGGGCCGCTGGTTGGCATCTCAGCGGCCGTCCTGCGCAACAAGGTCAACCCCAACAACACCACGCACCACCTGACCCTTACCGAGGCGGATCGCATCGTCCGCATGACGGGCGATCCTCGGATCTTGGCCGCATTCGCGCACAGCAACGGGTATCTGCTGGTGAAGGCCCCAGAATCCTGCGGTGAAAGCGACATCTCCGTGCTGGAACAGGTCGCCGGCCTGATGGTCGCCCATGGCAAGTTTGGCCATGAGGTGTACGACGCCCTGGCCGACGGCGGCGTGGACCAGCAGGAGGTTGCACGCGTCACCGCGGCTGGACGCGTGGTCATGGAGGCTGTGGCGAGTGTTGCGAACCGTCTGAGCGGGATGGCCGAAGAATGATGCAGCGCGGAACATCGGGTGTACCCGTGCGGGCGCGTGTCCCGTCCGCGGAGCGTAAGGGGGCGGCGCTGTCGCGCACGGCTGCAATGATGTGCAGCAGTGCGAAGTTCCAGCGGTGGGTTGTTTCCCGCATCGGTGCCGCCCCTGTGGGCGTGTCCCCGAGCCAGCATGCGGCGCAGTACGTGCGCGACATGTGCGGGGTCACCAGTCGCGCGGAGTTGGACCACAACGCTACGGCAGCAGGGCTGTTTTATACGGCCATCCGCAAGCCGTTCGTGGCATGGAGCGGCATCTATGGCTGACTGCCTGCACATGTTCAGGGGCTACTGCGTGCCGCTGGCGACGGTGGAAGCTGTCCGCCAGGCCATTATCGAAACGCCGCGCCGTGTGGATGTGGGGGCGCTGCGAGCCATCGTTGAGCCCGCGTTGTTGCCGGTAGATCCCTGGTTCAGCACATCACGCGCCATGGCCGCCAGCTGCGCAGTCAATGCCTTCCTGTTCGATGCCGTTCGAGACGGGCTGGTCAGGCAACGCGTGAATGCGTGGCATCTGCCGGCATGGTGGCGTGTTCGAAAGCAAGCGGGGGCTGCATGACGCTGCAACGCAAGACGCTGCTTCGCCAGAAGACGCCGATGAAGCGTGGCGCGCCGCTGAAGGCCAAGGCCCCGATGATGCGCGCCAAGCCGCTGGCGCCGCCCCGCGCGGCCATGAAGGCGCGCAAGAAGGGCAAGAAGCCGCCCAAGACCGTCTATCGCAACCCGGCGCTGCTGGACCTTGCCAAGGACGAGGAATGCTTGCTGCGCGTGCCCAAGTACTGCCAGGGCGGCACAGACACGACAGTGGCATGCCATTCCAACCAGATCCGCGACGGGAAAGGGAAGGGGATCAAGGCGCATGACTGGGCCATCGCCTTCGGTTGCGGCGGATGCCATTACTTCCTCGATCAATCAACCGCGCCGTGGGAAATGAAGCTGAGCTACTTCGTTCCTGGGCTGCGTCTTACGCGCTTGCGCATCATCGCCTTGGGCAAATGGCCCGAGGACGCCGAGCGCGGGTACCAACGTTTGTATGGAGAGTCGCCATGAGCGTGAAAGTCATGGGGATGGTGTTCGAGCGGTATCCGAACGGCGGTGGGGAGATGATTCTCGCGCTGGCGCTCGCGGACCATTCGAGCGATCAAGGTACGGGCATCTATCCGTCCATCGCGTCCCTGGCCGAGAAGACCCGCCAGTCGGTGCGCGCCGTTCAGTACCAACTGCGCGGCATGGAAAAGGCCGGCTGGTTGATCCTGGTGAATGCTGGCAACGGCGGCCGCAATCAGCGCCGTGAGTACCGGATTTCTGAGGCTTGGATAAAGGGTGCAGATTTTGCATCCCTCAAACCGACGGACCCGGAGCAGGAAAACGGTGCAGATTTTGCACCACCTGAACCGGCGGAAAAGGGTGCAAACCACGACACAAAGGGTGCAACTGACGACGCAAAGGGTGCAAACGGCGACATGAAAGGGTGCAACGGGTTGCACCCGCATATAACCGTCATAGAACCGTCAGAACCATCAAGAACCGTCACAGGCGCGCGCAAGCGCTCGCCGGGGTTCGATCCGATGTGCGTGGAATTGCCGGATTGGCTGGATGCGGAACTGTGGGGGCGCTGGGTGCGTCACCGCGTGCAGATTCGGAAGCCATTGACCGAAGAGGCTGCCAAGCAGCAGGTGAAAGACCTGGCCGGGTTCCGGCACCAGGGCCACACGCCGGAAGCGGTCATTGCCCATGCCATCGGCAAAAGCTGGCAAGGGCTGTTCGCCCCAGGTGGGCAACCATCCGGCCGGGGCGGCAAGTTCAACCCCACGGAATACGTGAATCGCAATCGAGCCTCAGGAGGCAACGACTATGACGACGGTCGCACGATCAACGTCTGAGGGAAACGGCTGGCTCGTGCCCCGTGAAAAGCTGGATGGCATCACGCCGATTGACCATCTGTGGAACCGGCTGTCGGGCACGTACGGGGGGCGCTGGCTGAAGGACTTCCCGGACATGCAGAGTATCGAGAACTGGAAAGAGGCCTGGGCCGAAGCGCTGGACGAGGACCGCGTGACGCCTCAGGAAGTGGCCGAGGGGCTGCGGACCTGCCGCCGCATGTTCCCCGACTGGCCGCCCGCCGTAGGCGAGTTCATCCGCGCGTGCCGGCCAGGCCTGATCCCGGAGAACGCATTCCATGACGCTGTTGCGGGGATGACGGCGCGCCGCCGCGGCGAGGTGGGGCAATGGAGCCATCCCGCCGTGTACTGGGCTGCGGTGCGCGTCGGCTCCCATGACCTGCTGAACTGCGGCTACTCGGTGATGCAGTCACGTTGGGAGCGGGCACTGTCGGATGAACTGGGCCGGGGCGAATGGGCAGCCATCCCCGTGCCCGCTGTCGCATTGCCTCCGCCTGGGGCGACTCATGCGACGCCGGCAGAGGCCGCCAAGGCGCTGGAGGCAACGGGAGTGGGTGCGATCCTGAACCAGTCGGGCCGTGATCCGTTGCGCGGGTGGAAGCGGGTGATCGCTGAAACCGAAAACCCCAATGGCAAGCGCTACTCGCCAGGGATTGTCGCCATGGCGCGCAATGCGCTGCGCATGGGCACGGACCAGGGGGCGCAGGCATGAAGCGATGGCCCAACACTGCTGCTACTCGCACGCATTGCACGACCAGTCGCGTGGCGGTTCTCGCTAGACCCAGCGAAGACACCATTCAAGCCCAGGTTATACGTTGGGCCAACCTTCAGGCCGGTGTGTACCCGGAGCTATCGCGCCTCTTCCATGTTCCCAACGGCGGTCAGCGGCACGCGGCTGTAGCGGCAAAGCTGAAGGGGCAGGGCGTGAAGCCTGGGGTGCCAGATCTTTGTTTGCCGGTGCCGCGCTTCGGATGCCCGGGGCTGTGGATCGAAATGAAGACCAGCGACGGCCGGGTCAGCACAAGCCAGAAAGACTGGATTGCATACCTCAAGGGCGCGGGATATCGCGTCGAGGTGTGCCGCAGCTTTGATCAAGCGCGATCCGTCCTGCTGGAATACCTGAATCCGAAAGTGACTTATTCCCCGGGGGTGATTTGATGACCCCGGGACGAAATGCGGCCTTGCTGGCAGGACAGACGGCGTTGGCTCAGAAGATCTATGCGGTCTTGCCGGCCGAGCGCACCACCGCCTTTACCGCGTTGCGGATTGCTCAGGCCATGAAGGACACCACGGGCGCATCCCCGGATATCCACACCATGCGCGGATGCTTGAGGAGGCTGAGGGAGGCGGGGTTGATCAAAGAGGTTGTGCCGGGGTCGTTCCGGCGCATTGAGGTGAAGGAAAAATTGACGATGACGAATCAGGGGCAGCAGATGATGAGCAACACCTTCCACGGCAAGGAACCCGTTGATGTACTCGGGGGCACAAAGCAAGCGGCGCCCATGGACGTGCTGGCGATCATCGCCGAAAAGGTTCGGACGGTTATGGCTGGGCTGGGGACGTTGGCCGAAGAGATCGACCAGGCCGCAATCATGATCGAGGAGCGCGCGGCAGCGGATGCGAAAGAGTTGGCCAAGGTCAAGCAGATTGCCACGCTCCTTAAGGAGCTGGGCTAAGGCTCGGGGGCGCAATGGCTGACCGATTCGACGCTAACGCCGTTTTGTGGAACTGGGCGCGCTGGTGCTGGTCCGGTGCATCAGTTGGAAACATGGTGTGGTACGAGCCGGCGACTGAGGATTACCACCCGATCGAGGTGGACCATGCGATGGCGGTTGAGCGTCTGCATCAGGCGCTACCTCTCCTTGAACGCATGATCATCATCGCCGAGTATCCGCAGCGTCATGAACGGTTCGCAGGGCTGGAGGCGCACCAGCGGCGCGCGGCAGCCCTGCGCTGGATTGCCCAGGTGACGGGCAAGGCAATTTCGGCCACCGAATACAGGCTGTATCTGGGGCTTTTCAAAGACAAGGTGAAACGTGAAGTTTGCTAAGGAAATCATCGGGTTGATGGCCCCGTATCCCGGTCGAGAATTCAAGATGGCGGATCTCGTGAGAGCCGCGACGGGGGCGCGGGAACTGACAATCAAGGAGCGCACGGCGGCGCGGCAAGGCGTACTGCGCGCGGTCACCGCACTTATCGATCACGGGCAAGTGTTGCGCCGGCCCAGCCGCCCCGGTGTTCGCAACGCTGCTGTGTATCGGTGGAAAAGTGCGACATGAAGTAGTTGATTAGTGCGACAGGAACCGCGACAATTTCTCCGTCCACAGGTGCGCCCGCATGTAATGCACCCGAAAACCCGCCAGGCGAAAGCAGGCGGGTTTTTTCATGTGTCCTTTTGGCAATCCTCGCTGGGCGTTAACTCGCTAGTGCTTCAACGCTTAACCCTCATGGACACGTCCACATGCGTGCCCCGATCTAGATCTGCTCCGGGTGTTTTTTCCCACTGAGGGAGAGAAAGCAGTTCCTTGCCAACTTCGCCAGCTTGGAAGCGGCGAGCTACATCATCGAGCAATTGGGTGCGATTCGCGAAGTTTCTGCCGCTCAATCCACCGATGAAAAGTCGATAGGTGAGGTTGGGTACTTGGCCCTTCATGACCCCCAGATCGAGTACTTGACCTTGCTCGTTTCGAATTAGCAAATGGCCTGGGCGGGCGTAGATGCGGTAGATACGCCATGGCGACGAAATGACGGGATGTGAAGGTTTTGTTCTTATGCTCGATTCTCTCCCCGCATTTTGGGGTGATGCAGGAGGGAAAAGCTTAACAAAGGTGTGCGCGAGTCTAGCAATGGACCTTCTGATAGCGTTCACGTTATCGCCGATGATCGTGCGGACGTGAACGCCGTCCTCTGCCTTTCAAGTTGCAAGGATGGATCGTGCTGGCATTGGACTTGTTGCATGTTTGTACTCCCACATGGCGATACGGCGAGGTGACGCACGTTCAAACTCCATGTGTTCAGCATACGCGACCTGCGACTGGCCCATCGCAATAAAGGGAAGTCGTTACACAAGACTTAGCGAGCGTGTTGCACTCTGCCCGACACCCTGCGGCCAAGGTCTAAATTGCGGTTTGATGCTAATTAGAAACGTAGGTTGACTTTCGAAAGTTATGCGCCCATAGTGGGTTAGCGGCTTTTCGAGCATCGCGATTTCCGTCCGGTTTTGTACCCTTCAGGGTGCCTCATTGTTCGCAGTCCTTTCCTTGATTAGCTCCCTTTTCGGGCTTCGCCCGCTATGCAAGGAGTTGAAAAATGGAAACCGGAATAGTTAAGTGGTTCAACGACGCCAAGGGCTTTGGGTTCATCATGCCAGAGGATGGCGGCAAGGACCTATTTGCTCATTTCTCTGAAATCGTCAGTGGCGATGGCCACAAAGTATTGGTCGAGAATCAACGCGTGAGCTACGTCACCGCGCAAGGGGCTAAAGGCCCGCATGCAACGCAAATTCGTGCATTGTGAACAACGGTCCTGGACTGATGAATAGACAGGGAGGACTAATGTTCCCCAACAACGTGGTCTATAAAGGTTATCGACTAACGGCTAGTGTCTCTCGCATATCGGTTGGAGGCAGTCAGCGGCCCGCTTTTGTCGCAACTGTGGCATTGGGTGCCGTTTCGGACCAGCATGAGTTGAACGAGCCACAGGAGGTGCCACTCTTTGCCTCTGGAGGGTTTGTTTCAAGCCCTGTAATCGCGGTGGATGCGGCAATAAATCATGGGCGTCATTTGGTCGACGCTCATGTTCGACCTTTCTGATAGACGTCCGCTAGATTTCCTGCGCATGAAGCTGATGGGCTTTTTCAGATGTGTAGGAAGGTGGCACGATGCTGGCTCAGAAAATGACAAAGTACGAGCGGGCAAGTCGGCTGCGTGAGATGGCAGACGCCATAGAGCGAAACATGTTCATCGCAGTGGGCGACGCTTGAGATGAGTGCGGTATCTGCTGGGGCGTCTGCTTCGGATGAATGCCCCGCGGCCGATCAGCGAACGCAATGCCCGACAGTCGATGAGAGACTGTCGAGCAGACTCTCACGATCAGGCTGACATGTGAAAGCTGAGAGCGGGCCTATGCCTTACGCCATGCTCGACTCGAAACCGCCTTGCGAAAGGCGGTTTTCACATTTCTGCGGACTTCCCCATGGTAGGCAGCGGTATTTCAAGCAACGCAGTAAAAGGGCGATTCACTCCGCTTTCCCTTCAACTACTGCCGGCGACGATTAAGCGAGACGATATTGCCTGGACGGCCGTGCCGTCGGGCAACCGATAGCGGTTTGCGCCGAGCCATGAAACCACACGTCCGTCGGCGAGGCTGCTGTAGAAGTATGCATATTCGCCGTCATCTCCCGCCAGAACCTTGCAGCGTCGTTGGATGACGTATTTAGTACCGTCCAATGCCACAGCGATAACTTCAATTGTTCGTTTTGTGTAGTGTGGTTGCATAGTCCTCTCCGTTGAGGCATACCTTCCTGCAACCATTGATTCACTGTGCCGTTGGTTGGTCAATACAACTTCAGCTCACATCCAGCAGCCATGCGCGCTATGGTCGAAGTTTGTTTCAATTCTGTGGGCTTGGCAGAGTGCTCAGGCAGGGACCTTCCAAGCCTCTTACGTGGGTTCGTTCCCCGTAGCCCGCTACACTTCAGGGTACCCCCACACCAAAAAGCCCCGATATATAGACTCCGGTCAGAGCTCTTGCGTTTCAGCAGGCATGCGCATGGTGTGCCGTCGGCCTTACACGCCACACAGCGAGGATTCACGCGGTCTGTGACTAGGAGACACGTTCTATTCCGGGGGGGGACCATGTCCCTTCCCCTACTGGCAGGATCGAAGGTGGCGTCGTCTTTGGCCAGTAGAGCCGCATTACCAAGTAAATTGGCCCGTTCGGAGCGGGCAGCCAGTTAGCTTCTTTGTCTGCGCCCGGGGACTTGTTTTGTATGTAGAGCGTTCGGGACCCGTCTGCATTCGTGGCCATGGTGGGTAACATGGGTGAATTAATTAGATAGCGGTGGATCGGATTTTCGATAAGAAGTTGGGACTTTCCGTCATACATCGTGAGCGACCAGAACGAATTCACAGGTGGCAACTGCCCCGCCGGGAAGGTTAGCGTGTAACTATGCTTGCTGCCGTCTAACGTTTGCCCATCTTTGTCAACGCGTGTGAAAGGATAGGTAGCCTCTGCCGGATCATTGCCATAAATGCCGGCCTGAGCAGCGACGGCTCGCTTTAACCAGTCGCCATCGTAGTGAGCGCTATCGCCTGGAAGACCACTAACCCGCCAGCCGTTTATCGTCTTACCAACGTTGGCGACCGCCTCGTCGACCTTTCGCTGGCCCTCTTTCATGCCGAGACCAAGTTCCAGCTTTTGCTCCAGAGGAAGATCCTTAAAGTTCAAGGCCTTGCCAGGGCCAATGCCAATGCGTGCGAGCTGAGAGCGGATTCCCATCTCGTTGGATTCCGGCGGTGCGAACTGCAACGCAAAGTCGAGAAACTCGAAGAAGTTCGTCTTCACAAGTTCCTTGTCGATCTTGGGGAAGTCGATGGATGGTGCGGCTGGCGGCGGAGTTTGTTTCAGGTAGGCCGAGAGCATCTGCACTTTGTAGCCGGCCTGTACCTTCTTAACGTTATCGAGATCATCCGGCCCGAAAAGCTGAGTGCGATAGCCCGCAAGGGAGAATTGTGTGCTCGAACGGAACACCCGCTTGATGCCCGGTGGGGTATCGCCCTTCCAGGCAGGGCCGACCACCATGTAGTCGCCAGCCTCGCTTCCTGTGGCACGCGTGCCGATGTAGCCATAGTTGTAAGTATTGCCGTCGCAGAGCATGACCGAGTAATAGCGCTCGGGTTCGACCTCCGGAACGGAGAGCACCACGGGCTCCGCTCGCAGATCCATCCAAACAAAGGAATATGGGGTGTCACTGTTTGGTGTGACGATTGCCGTATCTTTATAGGTGAAGACGTTCGGTTCGTTCTTGATGTGATTGAACGGGGCCTTGAACTGCCCCGAATTGCGATCTACGGCGTACTCGTACATCACCGCATAGTTCATCACGATAGGCAAGCCGTAGATGAACCCTGCCTCAGCAATGTCCTTGGCGCTGAAGAATCCAGGTCGATCAGCGCTTGTCTGTGCGCTAGCCGGGCCGGACACTATTGTTGCGCCAGCGAGTGCTACGAGTGCACCCGAGCCTAGGAACTCGCGTCTTGTGGTCATTGAACGCCTCATCTAGTTGGAACAAGCTATGGGATGCTTCAATAGAACATAGGCAGTACAGGATCGGTCATAGAGATAACACTCTTATCGGAAAGTGAACAAGCAGATATTTGGGTGAGCGTGGGCCATCCGAGCCACTTAGACGCTGTGTTGATGGGCTCAACGAGGCCCGTTGCCAGATCGAAGACGGATGACTAAGGTTCTAGGGAAACCCCGGGGGCCCCTGCGGAAATCAGTCCGGTAAGGGTAATTCGAACCCCGAACGCTCGCTAGTCACGGGCGCGCTAAGGGGGGGTAATAATAATTTCGCCCACTTATCCATCGCGCGGGTTCGGCGGTGAGGGGCACAAATCTGAGACCGTCATGAAGCTGCGCCACCACTCTACGATTCGTGAGGGCGTGGATTTCTACGGCCAGGTTCAGAGGCAGCTGCCATATGCGACAGCCTTGGCCTTGAATCGGGTCGGGCAACACGTCCTCGATGCGCTGGCGCAGGTCACCGCAGAGGTCTTTGATCGCCCGACCCCGTACACGATGCGGGCGTTGCGACTTGTCCGGGCCACCAAAGACAATCTGGTGGCCACGGTCGATTACCGCGACGCCGCCGGCAAGGGAATTTCCGCCGACAAGTATCTGCCGCCCCAGGTTCTAGGCGGTGGGCGCAGGCTGAAGCGGTCCGAGCGCGCACTTGCCAGAGTAGGGCTTCCGACGGGGGCGTTTACGGTGCCGGCCGCAGCGGCGGAAATGGATGCCTACGGCAACATGTCGCGCGGCCAGGTCGTGCGCCTGTTGTCGTATCTGCAGGCGTTCGGCGAGCAAGGCTACAGGGCGAACTCCACGCCGCGCAGCCGCGCACGCACTGCGAAGGTGGGGCGGTCGCCTGAAGGCTACAGGCGCATCAACGGCGTGCAGTACTTCGTTTCCCGCGGCAAGGGGTCCATGTCCGGAAATCGTGAGCAGCATCTGTCTGCTGGTGTATGGCGGAAGACCGGAACGCACGGAGCGGACGTAAAGCCGGTCCTGCTTGCGGTGGCCCAGCCGACCTATACGCAGCGATTCCCCTTCTACGAAACGGCAGAAGCGGTCTATGGCGAACGCTACGACGCCGAATTTTCCACCGCCTTAGATCTGGCCCTGTCCACCGCAAGATGATCGACCTTGACAAGAAGACGACCCAGGCCCGGTTCGGGCAACTGGTCGGGATCACGCAGCCTGCCGTCAGCGGCTTGCTCATGCGTGGCGTCATGGTCGCGGGCGATACGCTGGGAAACTGGCTGCTGTCCTACTGTGGGCACATTCGAGACATAGCGGCAGGGCGCCAGGCCGGCGAGGAAACAAGAACGCTCGATCCTGCGGAGGAAAAGGCGCGGCTATATGCGGCACAGGCCGACAGGATCGAGATGGAGAACTCGGTTGCCCGCGGCGAGCTTGCGCCCGTCAGCGTGCTGGAGGAGGTCTTGACTCGGGCGGGCACGAAGGTAAGCGCGGCTATGGATGCTATTCCCACGGCACTGAAGCGCCGGCTGCCGAATCTGACTGATGCGGATCTGACGATTGTGCGCCGCGAGCTTGCAAGGGCTCGCAACGCAATTGCATCCCTGTCGCTGGAGGATCTGGAGGCTGACGAAGAGAACGAGGGTGAGTAATGCTCATAGAGTCCAATCGCGCCGCGGTCGCGCGCGCGCTGCGACGTGGGCTTGCAACCTTCGCCACTCCCGAGCCAATGACGTTGCGGGAGTGGGCCGAGCGCAACTTTTATCTTTCGGCCGAATCGTCGTATGTCGAACAGCGTTGGGAGGCTTGGCCGTTTCAGCGTGCCATCCTTGCCTGCGTTGGTAGCGACGATGTGCACGAGGTTGACGTAATCAAGTCGGCCCGCGTTGGTTACACGAAGATCCTGCTGGCGGCCATTGGGTACTTCGCGGAGCATAAGCGGCGCAACCAGGCGCTTTGGCAGCCCACGGACAGCGCCCGCGACGAATTCGTCAAGACCGAACTGGAACCGATGCTGCGCGACGTGACGGCGATGCATCCGATCTTTCCGACTCGCCTGGCGCGTCACAAGGACAACACGCTCCTGGTTAAGAAATTCCGTGGCAGCGTGCTGCACCTTCGCGGCGGTCGTTCGGGCGACAACTACCGACGGCTGTCTATCGGTGTCGCATTCTTGGACGAGTTCAGTTCGTTCGATTCGAACATTGACGGTGAGGGCGACCCCGGCCAGCTGGCGGCCAAGCGTCTTGAGGGCGCCACGTTCCCGAAGATGGTGGTTGGGTCCACGCCCAAGCTGAAAGAGACCTGCCTGATGGATAAGCGCGCAGCCGGCGCCGATGCGCGATATGACTATCACATCACGTGCCCTCACTGCGACGGGCATCATGCGCTGACCTGGGGAGGTAAGGACGAACCGCACGGGTTCAAGTGGATCGACGGCGATCCAGAATCGGTGAAGCACTTATGCCCGCACTGTGGTTGCCTTATCACCCAGGGCGAGTACCTGGAGGCATCGGAATCTGGATTCTGGTGCGGTTCGGACGGCACCACCATCGACCGCGACGGAGTTTTCCGTAGCGCGGCTGGCGAGGTAATACCGGCTCATCGGCGCGTCGCTTTCCACGTGTGGACTGCGTACAGCCCAATGGTTAGCTGGGCCAAGCTGGTCCGTGAGTTCCTGGAGGCCTACGCCAAGGCAAAGCTGGGCGATGACGAGCCGCTGAAGACCTTCTGGAACACCACCCTGGGCCAGGCCTGGGAGGGCGAGGTCGAGAAGATCGAGGCGGACGAGCTGAAGCGGCGCGCCGAGATCGAGGCCTATCGCCTTCCAGGCTTGGCCGAGAACCTCGTTCCTATGGGCGGTTCGTTGTTGCTCGCAGGTTGCGACACCCAGGGCAATCGGGTGGAGGTTGGCGTCTGGGGATTCGGTCGCGGCGGAGAAATGTGGACCGTCGATCACCAGATATTCCACGGGAACCCGGCGGAGGACGAGGTCTGGTCCAACGTGGCGGCTTACCTGTTCGAGCGGCGCTTCCAGCATGAAGGCGGCCAGCAGATGAGTATCTACGCCACGGCCATTGACAGCGGCGGCCACCATTCGAATGCGGTCTACGATTTCGCGCGCCGCAACAAGGCGCGCCGGGTCTTTGCCGTCCGCGGTCGCCCCTTCGGTGAGAAGGCCATCAAGGATGGCGCCGGCCAGGTGGATATCGACTGGCGAGGGAAGCGGATCAAGAAGGGCGTGATCCTGTGGCACGTCGGCACGAACCTGGCCAAGGATCTGCTGCACAGTCGCCTGGCTATCGAGACGCCGGGCCCGGGCTATGTCCACCTTTCGGAGGACTTGTCGGACGAATGGTTCCGGCAGTTCTCAGGCGAAGCGCGGGTGTCGCGCAAGACGGCGACCGGAGTTCGTACGCTGTGGACGGCGCTGCGCAAGCGCGTCGAAGCACTGGACTGCGCGGTGTATGCGCTATGGGTGGCGGAGCATCTTGGCCTTTCTCGCAAGTCGGACGCTTGGTGGGATGCCATGGCGGAAAAGCTTGATGCGTTGCCGCCACCGCGGGACGAGGAGGCTGAGGCGCCGCCGCCGTCAACCACGCGGCCGGCCGCCCCGGCGAAGGCCGCGCCAGTGGCGCCAGCGGCGCGTGCCGGGCCGGCCGTCAAGCCGGCGCGCCGGCGAGTGGCGGCTTCCAGCTACCTCCGGGGGCGCAGGTAGGCCGCAGAACAGAAACCAATAAGGCAAGGTCATGGCATACACCCAGGCGGACCTGGAACGGCTGGATCGCGCGATAGCGAACAGCCAATTGGAGGTCCAGTACGACGGCAAGCGCGTGCGTTTCCGCAGCACGGACGAATTGATGCGCGCCCGCGCCCATGTGGAGCGGGAACTCAGCAAAGGAAAGGGGCGCTCGCGGCAGTTCAGGCTGCGCAACGCCGGCAAGGGGATCCGATGAGCTATCTGAAACATCGTGGTTCCAGTCTGCTTGTGCCTCGTCGCCTTAGCGCGCAGATGAGCAGCAGCTACGAAAGCGGAAGCGCCACGGGCAGCAGGGCCCGAAATTGGAATCCCTCGGGGTCGGGGCCGAACGCCGCGGCGACGCAGAACCTGGGTCTGCAGCGTCGCCGCGCGCGCGACGCCGTGCGCAATGATCCATGGGCATTGACTGCGACCACACGCTGGGTATCCAACGTGGTCGGCACGGGGATCCAGCCGTACCCCAAGCACCCGGACCCCAACGTCCGACGGGCGCTGAAGGAACTGTGGGCCGACTGGGTGCAGGAGGCCGATGCCGACGGCAGGCTGGACTTCTACGGAATGCAGGCCCTGGCTGTGCGCAGCATCTTCCAGGATGGTGAGACCTTGTTCCGTTTGCGCGCTCGGCGACCTCAGGACGGATTGTCCGTACCTCTGCAATTGCAGCAGATGGAGGGGGACCAGCTGCCGGTCGAGCGGTCGCTTACCCTGCCGAACGGCGGCGAGATCGTGAATGGCGTGGAGTTCGATGCTATCGGGCGGCGCACTGCCTATCACATGTGGCGTCATCATCCTGGCGAATTCGGCCGAAACGCGGCTGGGCAGGATACGGTCAGGGTGCCAGCCGAGCAGGTCATCCACGCCTATCCAATGTTGCGGCCCGGGCAGGTACGGGGGGTGACTGCTCTGGCTACCGTCCTGCTCCGCTTGAAGTCCATCGACAACTTGGACGACGCTGTCATGTACCGGCAGGAGGTGGCAAACCTCTTCGCGGGCTTCATCACCAAACCGGATCCCGATGCCGATCCGAATAACCCTCTTACGGGCGAGGCGGACGGTTATGAGTTCGATGACGACGGCACGCCGCTCGTCTCCATGGAGCCGGGCACGATGCAGGAGCTGGCACCAGGTGAAGAGGTGACATTCTCCAGTCCGCCAGATGCCGGCAACAACTACGAGGGATTTATGCGGCAGCAGTTGATGGGGGCGTTTGCCTCTGTCGGCGTGCCTTATGAAATCGCAACAGGCGACCTGCGCGGTATCAGCGATCGAACGCTGCGAGTGGTGGTCAACGAGTTTCACCGGCTCATCGAGCAATACCAATGGCACTGCGTGATCCATCAGCTCTGCCGCCCCGTCTGGAATGCCTGGATCGACGCCCTGGCGCTTTCCGGCACCTTCCCCATGCCGGATTTCCACCGCCGCCGCCGTGAATGGTTGCGCGTGCTGTGGGTGCCCCAGGGATGGCCGTACTTCAACCCCGTGCAGGACGCGCAGGCCGACAAGGAGTCGGTGCGAAGCGGCTTTTCCAGCCGGTCGTCAATCATCCTCAAGAAGGGCGACGATCCAGACCACATTGCGGCGGAGATTCGCGCCGACAACGAAACAGCCGACGCCGAGGGCTTTGTGTTCGATAGCGATCCTCGGCATACGACCAGCGCCGGTAAGGCGACGGGATCAGAAGGGGGCGGCAGCCCCGACCCTCTCAATCAATGAATGGAGCCAATATGGCAAAGAAGGCTTGGTATTCGATCAGCGTCATTGCGCAGGCGGATAAGCCCGTGGTCGAGATTCGCATTTATGGCGAAATTGGGTTCTGGGGAACTACGGCCGAAGCGTTCGTCGCAGAACTGGACGCAGCAGCGGCAGGTGGTGCCGACATCTTGGTGTCGCTGAACAGCCCTGGGGGCGACGTTTTCGACGCGTTTGCAATCTACAACGCGCTTCATCGGTACGCCGGTCGGGTAACCACGCGAGTGGACGGCGTTGCCGCCTCCGCGGCCTCATTGATCGCGATGGCCGGCAAGCCAACGATCATGCCCGAGAATACGCAGATGATGATCCACAACGCTTGGATCATCACTGGCGGTACGGCCGAGGATCTGCGCACCACTGCAGAAATGATGGATCGGATCCGAGACGGCGTGGTGGCAGCCTACTCCCGTAAGAGTGGACTGGACAGTGACAAGATCATCGAAATGATGGACGCGACCACGTGGATGTCTGCGCTCGAAGCGCAGGCGTTGGGATTTTGCGACCTGATCGAGGAGCCCGTGCGTCTGCAGATGTCGGATAGTGCGGCTGCTGTGCTGCAAAAGCACAAGAATCTGCCTGACGACGTGAAAGCTATGCTCAAGTCCCTGGAAGAGAGCGACCCCGAGCCCGCGCCCAATCCGAAGCCCGAGCCCGAGCCCGAGCCCGAGCCGTCCCCGGCTCCTCCGGCGGATGCGCCGACGGCATCTGCGCTGGCCGCCCGTGTCTATGCGTCCTGCCGGCAAGAGGGGATTGCGGATCTGGCGGAAGGTGTGCTGCTCAGCGGTGCGCTGGATAGTCTTGAACTGGCGGATCAACGGGTCACGCAAGCCAAAGAGATCGCCGGCATCTGCTTGGCAGCAAAGCTGCCTGAGAAGGCTGCCGCTTTCGTGTCTGCGGGCCTCACGGTAGACCAGGCGCGTGCGCGCCTGTTCGAGCATGTCGTGGCCGATGCGGGCGACTCTATCAATAACCGACCTCCCACCAATTCATCGGCCCAGAAGCAGAGCGGGCCGAATCCCCAGGCGATCTACGCCAAACGAAAAGCCCTCTCTGCCCACTAGGAGTCAGCACCATGCCTTTCATCCATCAACAGGCCAGAACGGCCGATTTCATCCTCTCCGAAGCCAACGGCCAGCGTTCGCGCGAAAACGCAATCTTGGCTGCCACCCTCGTCGCCCTGGCTGCAGGGCAATTGCTCACGCTGGGCGACGACGGCAAATATGCCGCCTACGCCGGCCCGGGGGCGGACCCCGGCGCGCCGATCACCGCCGACGCCGTGCTGTACGGCAATGCCCCGGTGTCCGACGATGATCAGCAGATCGTCGTCATCGCGCGTGACGCGGAACTGGCGGGCGTGCTGCTTGTCGGCTTGGATGCGCCGGCGCGCGTTGCCCTGCAGTCGGCTGGCATCATCGTCCGCTGATCCCACCAACACAACTCCATCTATCCAACATTCGCGGTTGCCTCCGGGCGGCCGTTTCTATTTCTGGAGCCTGACATGGCCGATATCAATATCTTCCAAGACGAGAAATTCACGGTTTCCGCCTTGACCGCCGCCATCAACGAGCTGGAGAGCATCCCGGGCCGCATCGGCAAGCTCGGCCTTTACTCGGAAGAGGGCGTTTCCTCCACCGTGGTGCAAATCGAATACGACGGCCAGACACTGGGTCTGGTGTCCGCCAAGCCCCGTGGTGGTGTCGGTCAATCGGTCGTCCTGACCGGCCGCAAGCTGATTCCGTTCAACACCGTGCACTTGCCGCAACGTTCCACGATGCTGGCCGACGAAATCCAGGGCATCCGCGCGTTCGGGAGCCAATCGGAGCTGGAATCGGCCGAGGCGCGGGTTGCCAAGTACCAGAGGAAGCATCGCCAGCAACTCGATCTGACGCACGAATATCAGCGCGTGGGCGGCATCAAGGGGCAGATCCTGGATGCCGACGGCACTTCGGTGTTGCTCGACGTTTACCATTCCTTCGGCATCGTCCAGCAGGAATTCCCGATGGAACTCACGAGCGCAACCACCCTCGTTCGCCAGAAATCGGACGACGTCGTGGATCTGGTCGAGGATGCCCTGGGCGCCACCCCAGCCAGCGGCGTTCGCGCGCTGTGCGGCAAGGACTTCTGGAAGACGCTGATCAACCACAAGAGCGTACGCGAGACGTACCTGAATACCGCGCAAGCAGCCGAACTGCGGGGCAAACCGGCCGACTCCTTCGAGATCGGCGGCATTACCTACGAACGCTACCGCGGCAAGCTAGGGGGCGCTCCCTTCATCGGCGACGAGGAGGCTTACGCCTTTCCCGATGGCGTGTCCGATTTCTTCATCACGCGCTTCGCGCCGGCCGACTATATGGAAACGGTCAACACCGATGGCCTGCCGTATTACACGCGGGTCGAGCCGTTGCCGTTCGGGAAGGGGCTTGAGATCGAAAGCCAGTCCAATCCGCTGCATCTGCCGACGCGGCCCAAGGCCATCATCAAACTGAAGATGGGCACCTGAAGCCATGGAATGGGATAACTCCGTGTTCGACGAAGCCTTCGATGCGGTGGGTCTGCGCGAGCCGGCGTTGCTGCTGGATACGGAGCCTCCCGTCCCATTCAAGGTTCGGTTCGACCGCCCGCAGGTCATCGACGAAGGGGACCTGGTGCACTCGACCGACTACGAGATCGAGTACACCACCGCCGACGTCCCCGACCTTGCGTACCAAAGTCAGGTGGAAATCGGGGGCGTCCGGTACCGAGTCCGCCAGGAGCCGACCGCGGTAGGCGACGGCTTCTGGTCGCGCGCGATGCTGGAGCAGCTTCCATGACCACGCTGGCAATGCAATACGTGGTGGACCTCCGTGCCGCCCTCAAGGCGGCGCCCGGATTCCCCGCCGAAGTCGAGGCATCGCCTGTACGGGCAATCGCCAGAGAGGATCCGATGGTGATCTCCGTGCAGTTGGGCGGGGAGTCGGTGGAGAGCATTCACCCGCCGCGCGCCACCCGCGTACGTGAAATCCATGTCCTCGTTCACACAGCAGGCGATGACCATCAGGCCTTCGCAGAGGCGGTGTTCGAGCAGGCCCACCCCGTCGTTATGGCATACGCCGGCCCCAACGTGGTCGAGGTTGCCGAGTTCGGGACCGATGAGCCCAAGTACGTCAATGGCGACCTGCGGCGGCAGATTGTGAACAAGCGCTACCGCATCACCTACCAAACCGATGAGCACTCCCTAAGCGCCTGAACTATCGGAGAAGCATGAACAAAGAAAGGAAATCAGTCGCCGACGATCCGGTGAGTACCGATATCGCCCAGCCTGCGCAGGCGGTGACCGGGCCCCAGATCGATGAACACCATGGCCGCGGCGGGAGCTATCTCCGTGATTCGGCTACCGGCGAGCGAATTCTGATCGAGCGGACCGAACCCTGCTCAGGCTGCCAGGCCCGATAGGGCCGTCTCGCTATCAATCTGGCCCTTATTGGGCCTTCATTCTTGGAGCCCATGATGGCAAAGAAAACTCGCAATTCCGTCGTGTTGGCGAAACTGCAGACCACGGCCGGCACTGCCGCTCAGCCTGCCGCGGCCACGGACGCGGTGCTGGTCCGAAGCCTGACGGCGACGCCTCTGTCGGCAGAGTTCGTGGAACGCGAACTCCTGCGGCCCTACATGGGGAATTCCGGGCAAATCGCGACCACGCAGTATGCCCAGCTCGAATTCGAAGTGGAACTCGCAGGAGCAGGCACCGCGGGCAAGGCGCCTGCGTGGGGGCCTCTTCTGCGCGCCAGCGGCTTCGCTGAGACGGTCACGGTAGGAACAGACGCACGGTATTTGCCGGTGTCGACCGATTTTGAACTGATCACCCTGCATTACTTCCTGGACGGCCTGTTCCACAAGATCGTGGATGCCCGGGGGACGGTCGCTTTCGATCTGACGGCCAAGAGCATCCCGGTTCTGCGTTATCGATTCATGGGCGCCTATGTGCCGATCACGGACGGCGCCATGCCCGCAGGCGTGGATTTCAGCTCGTTCCAGATCCCGAAGGCGGTAAACAAGGAGAACACGCCGGCGTGGTCGCTCGGCGCCTTTTCGGGCTGCTTGCAGTCCATGACCTTCGACGTGGCGAACCAGTTGGTCTGGCGCTCGCTCATCGGCTGCGAGGGAGCGGAGATCACGGACCGCAAGCCGACAGGGAAACTCGTTCTGGAACTGCCGCGGATCGCGGATTTGGACTGGCCGACCATGGTGTTGTCCGGCGCCGGCACAGCACTGTCGATCACCCATGGGGTGACTGCCGGCCACATCATCGAAATCAAGGCCAGCACAGCCCAGATGACCAATCCGACGTACTCGGACCAGGAAGGCGTGGCGATGCTGAACCTGGATACGAACATCAACCCCGGCGCCGCCGGCAACGACGAGCTGGAAATCATCGTCAAGTAGTGCCGTAGGCACACCTTCTACTTTCCACACGACCTAGATATGCCCGGACCCGTCCGGGCATTTTTCATTTTGGAGCCACACATGTCTTTTGTCGTCACCAAGCGCCCGGTTGCCGCCATGCCCATTGATGTCATCGTCAACGGTGCCAATGGCAACCCGATGGAAATCAAATTCATCGCCCAGTACCACCGTCATACGCCTCAGCAGCTGGCAGATTTGCGTGACGGGATGACCGATCAGGTGCGCGCCGGTCAAGGGCTGAAGCCGTTGCAGCGTCCGGACGGTACCCGTGCCCCCGTTTACCAGTATGCGAGCGATATCGACTTCTTGAAGGACAAGATGGCCAGCTGGCTGGGCGTTCAAGGCGGGGGTGGTGAGTCCATCACCTACAGCGTTGATCAGCTTGAAGCTTTGCTCGACGACTGGCCGGAGCTGGTCATCCCGTTGTTCAACGGATTTTTCGGCGCCCACGAGGGAGCGAAGAAAAAAAACTGATCGAGGCCGCCAGGTACTGGGCCGGAGGAGGCAAGTCGTCAAGCGGCGGGTTTGTGGCCGACGACCAGGTGCTGGCGGCATTGAGGGCGGCGGGGGCGCCGTCGGAGGTCTTGGACGCTGCGAGTCCAAATTCACCGTCTGAAGACGAAGTATTCGAGGTATGGCCTGAGAACTGGCCAACAGTAGAGGCATTCCTGGCACTCGGGCGCAGCTGGATGTGGGTCGCACCCGGGATGGGCACGCCTGTACGAGTCGGCATCCCAGCGACCGAGGTGGAATCCACGCTCAGGCTGTTGGATGTCGGGCGGCCAGGGCGTCGCGAAATGTTCTTGGAACTCAGGGCGATGGAGCAAGCCGCCCTTGAGGTCTTTGAAGGCAACGAGTAGGCGCAACGCCGGAAAAATATATGAACGAGAAGATCCTTGCCGTACGGTTGACCGGCGACGAGGCGGACTTGTTGCGTTCGTACGGAGCTGGCAGTGCTGCGTCGGCGCAGTTTGCCGCGGCCACCGAAGCTTCGCTGACTCGCGCGGCTGCCGCGGCGGATAGGGTGGGGACGTCGTCCAGCCAGATGTCCCTGGCGGTCAATGCTGCGTCCGCTGGTGCCCAGGCATATGCGACCGCTGGTGATAGGTTCCTGCAGAGTCTGGAGCGCCAAGCGCAGGCCGCGGGCAAGACCCGGTCCCAGTTGCTGGAGTTACGTGCGGCGGAACTTGGGGTCGCGGCACAGGCCGCACCGATGATCGGCCAACTGAAAGCGCAGGAAACAGCGCTCAATGCGGGCTCGGCGGCCCTGAACAAGCATGGAATGTCGGCCGCCCAGACGGCAGCGGCGCTGCGCGGTGTGCCCGCACAGATTACGGACATCGTAGTTTCGCTGCAAAGCGGTCAGCAGCCCATGACAGTGATGCTGCAGCAGGGTGGCCAGCTGAAAGATATGTTTGGTGGGATCGCTCCCGCTGCGCGTGCGCTTGGCTCCACCCTGATGGGTATGGTTAACCCCTGGACGCTTCTTGCTGGCGCCGCCGTGGCCTTTGGCGTCGCGGCGTATCAGGGAAGTCAGGAGACTGAGAAGCTAAACCGGACCATACGGCTTACCGGCAACTACGCGGGCGTTACGGCCGGGAATGTCCGCGAGATGTCTGCGGCAGTGGCGGGCGTTTCAGGCGGTGGCCTAGGTAAGGCGCGTCAGGCGGTGGAGGCTCTCGTTGCCACCGGGCAGGTATCCAAGGACACGATTTCTAGCCTGAGCGCCACGATGGTGGAGCTGCAGCGCGCTTCCGGTCAGTCCATGGACGAGATCTCCAAGGACTTTGCGCGGATGCCGGATGGCGTCACGAAATGGGCGGAAGAGCACAACCGCTCGATGAACTTCATGTCGCTCGCCCAGTGGGACTACATCCGCACGCTGGAGGAAAGTGGCAACCGTGAAGCTGCCATGCAGGCGACGTCGAGGGCGCTGCATGACTATCTCGGCACCGAGGCTACCCAGAAAGTGGGCGCCTTGGAACGCGCCTGGAAGGGGCTGAAGGGAGAAATATCGGGCGCCTGGGAGGCAATGAAGGCGTTTGACCGAGACGCGTCGCTCGACGAGAAAATTAAGGCGGTCGAGGAACGAATTCGGCAGCGTGAGCAGCGGTTGGAACGGGGCGCCCTCTCCGATGTTAACCGCCGCCGCACCGAGATCAACCTAACTGCAGATCGCTCAGAGCTCTCGTCGCTCCAGGGTCAAAAGGGTGTGGAGGACGCGACAGCTCAAGTCAGAGGGCTCAATGCTGCCGCCAATGCTGCCTCGATAGCGGCCGCCAAAGCGCTTGATTCTCTAGACGACGCGGCGAACAAGTCGCGCCAGCTGAAAAAGGCTCTTGAAGAAAACGCGCGAAACGAGGCGAGCATCCGCGCGACCAACCCGAACGATGATCGGGTGTCCGCCACCGCTATCCGCGCTCGAGAAGCTGCCACCAGAAAGCGATTCGAAGACAAAGACGCCTCGGCGGCAGGGCAGAACGGCATATCTGCTCAGTTGGCCGCGATGCAAGCGCAGGCGCGCTTGCGCGAGGAAGAGCTTCGACGGGAAACCACGCGCCTGGAGGGCGAGCGTGCCCGTGGCCTGCTATCGGAAGAGCAATTCATCCACCGGCGCGGTGAAGCACAGCGCGCAGCCCTGCAGGATGAGCTGGAGGTAGTTCGCAAGCAGGCGGAGATCGCCGGAGGCAAGAAGCAGCTTGCAGAGCGGGAACGATACCTTGGCCGCGTAAAGGAGCTTGAGGCCCAGATCGTTCGCTCCCAGGAGCAAGAGGCCACCGATATCGAGAAGTACCAGGAGAAGATCCGCGGAGCGTTGCGGGCTACTCAGCTCGATATCGAGAACTATCAGGGGACGCGTGACCAGCAGGCCAGTCGTCAGATAAACGCGATGACGCTGGGGGCGAACGATCGCGCTCTGGTCGATTCGATCAACCAGGCGCAGGATCGTTTTCGCCGACTCCGAGACGGCTTTACCGACAAGGTGCTGCGCGAAGGCGGTGCGCGCGCTCTGGATTCCTCGCAGTATCAGGAGGGCCTCGCCAAGATCGATGCGGCCATGCTGGCCCAGGTCGAGCGTGAGCGCGCCTACATGCAGCAGCGTGTCGCCATCCAGGCTGATTGGAAGAATGGTGCGCTCTTGGCCGTCAACGACTGGGTGGACGGTGCTGCCAACATGATGGGCCAAGCACATCAGGCGTTCACAGGGCTCTTCGGCGGACTGTCTGATGGATTGGCGAAGTTTGTCCAGAAGGGAAAGATCGATATCGGCAATCTGGCGGACACATTCATCTACGAAGTCCTGCGGATGCAAATGCGAGCCAGCTTGTCACCGGTATTCGGGGCCCTTTCGGGGATGTTGGGTTCGGGATTTGGCGCGGCGGCAGGTACCGAAAACTATGCCAGTGGTGTTCAGGCCGCCGGAGGCGATGGTATAGGCGCGCTGATTTCATCGAATGGGTGGGCGGTTCCACACGCCAAAGGAGGTGCCTATGAGTCACCTAGTTTGTCGGCCTATTCGAGCGGGGTCTACAACTCTCCGCAGCTATTCGCATTTGCGAAAGGGGCGGGGGTATTTGCTGAGGCCGGCCCTGAAGCAATCATGCCCCTGCAGCGTGCTTCTGATGGCAGTCTCGGCGTTCGCGCGGTTTCTCCTAGGTTTCAGCAAGACCGAGCTGCGGGTGACGTCAATATTGACGTGCGAGTAGTGGGAGCACCATCCACCCCGGAGGTACAGGCGCGCCAGGATGCCGGCGGAGGTATTTCTATGGACATCATCTTCAAGCAAATTCGGCGGCAGGTCGCTGATGACATTTCATCCGGCCAGGGGGTCGTTGGCCGATCGATCGAAAAGCGATTTGGACTACGGCCAAAATTGGGATGAGCAAATGGCACTTCTTGAATGGCCTGCGGGTCTCCCGCAGGCAGATATATCCCTTGCGCCGCAATCTCCTTTCCAGCGGACGCAGATGGATAGCGGGCTCGCGCGGCACAGAAGGCGATTTCGCGTGTATCCGGTACAAGTGACGGCAAATCTCCTTCTTGATGGATCCCAGTATGCGGCTTACTGCGAATTCTGTGAGCGATCTCTAAATGGTTGGACGTCTTGGTTTCTCATGACCATTGCCGATGAGCGGGGTATCCGGAAAGCGCGGGTGCGCTTTGTGAGCGCTCCTAAGGCTGATCGAATTTCGAATAGGCCGCTGTGGAAGCTGTCCGCAACCCTTGAGAAGCTCAACACCGACTAGCAATTCACTAAGCCAGTTTCAGGGCCCGCTTCGGCGGGCCTTTTCTATTTCAAGGCGTTCAGATGAGTTTTGATCAGGCTGTGAAGGAAGCCTACGCCAGCGCGCCGCAGGACCGAGTGGTGTTCGACACGCTGGAGGTGCTGCATTCGAAGTTCGTGAACGATGAGGGGCTGCCCACGGCGATACGGGTGGTGCTTGGTTACGAGAACATCTCGGCCCGGCTAGAGGGCGATGCCCCTTTGCACGGTGGCCAATACGTGGAGTTCATCAAGGCCGCATTTGGCCTTTCGCTGCCTGGGTTCGAAGAAGATCAGGACCCCCAGATGAAGCTCACGTTGGACGGCGTTGCGCAAGAAGTGATTGCGCACCTGGAGGCAGCCGTCAGTACGCCGAGCGAGCCGATCGTAATGATCTATCGGCCTTTCGTGTCCACGGATCTATCCAAGCCTGGCATGGACCCTCCCATCATGATGGAACTCACGAACGTCAATGTCGCCGGCCTGCGGATCACTGGCACGGCCACGCTGGATGACGTGCATAACGCAGCCTTCCCGGGCCTCAAGTACCTGGCCAGCCGCTTTCCGGGGCTGGTTCGATGAGGGCCGATCAAGTTGCCGAGTACCTGTGGAAGCCGTGGGAGGCGGGTGCTACGGGGCCGGAGGCCTACGATTGCTGGGGATTGCTGCGAGCGGTACGCCTGACCCATTTCGGCGGCGGCATCCCGGCTTGTGTGCTGGGCGATGAGGCGCGCGCCTTACATGCTGAGAAGCTGCGTTCGGGCGAATGGGAAATCGTCTCGACGCCGGCGCATGGCGATGGCGTGCTGATGCGCGAGGGCAGTGAGCCACACGTTGGCATCTACCTGGACATCGATGGCGGTGGCGTGCTGCATGCCATGCGAGGCCGCGGCGTCATCTTCACTCATATGCGCGAACTCCGAATCATGGGGTTCGGGCGATGTCAGTTTTACCGGATCTATGCCTAAAGTTCTCTTCTGCGAAAACCCCTTCCGGCCGCAATTGAGCCGTGAGTTGGTTGCGGTTCGCGCCGGCACGCGCATCGACACGATGCTGAGGGCGCGCGGCGCGGTGACCGGCCGTGGCGAAAAGCTGGTGCGCAACCACGTCTTCGTGGTGCAGGTGAATGGGGAGTACGTGCTGCAAGCGCAATGGGCGCGGCGCATCGGCTCGTCCGACGTCGTTGCGGTCTTCTACCTGCCTGGTGATGGGGGCAATGGCGGCTCAAATCCCATGCGGACGCTGTTGCAGGTGGCTTTGGTCGTGGCTTCCATGTGGGTGCCGGGAGCGATAGGGTTGCAGGCGGGAGCCGCGACGGCGATGTCGGCGGGCATCATGATTGGTGGCAACCTGCTGCTCAATGCTGTGTTGCCACCGCCAACGGCCAATCTCGCTTCCGGCCGGGAGCAGGCCAGTCCGACCTATGGCATTAACGCCCAGGGGAATCGTGCGCGCCTGCTTGAGGCGATCCCCGTGCTGTACGGACGTTTCCGTGTGTATCCCGACTTCGCCGCCGAGCCATACACCGAGCTGGATGGAAACCAGCAATATCTTTACCAGCTCCTGGCTATCAGCCAGGGGGAGATTGAGATAGAGCAGCGGCTTATCGAAGATACCCCGATGGATAACTTCGGTGAGGTGCGGTACGAGGTTATCCCTCCTGGTGGCAAGGTAACGCTTTTCCCGGATAACGTGGTCACGTCCAACGCCGTTCAAGGCTTGGAGCTGAAGGGGCCGAATGAGACCGGCGGCGGTGCGGTCGGACCGTTCGTCGCCAATCCGGCAGATTCACTTGCCAACAGGATTGCCATAGATATCGCCTTCCCGGCAGGTTTGTATCGGGCCGACGACAAGGGGGACTTGGATCCTTTCACCGTGACCTGGGATGTTCAGGCGCAGGCGATCGACAACGCTGGCAGTCCGGTGGGCGAGTGGTTCCTATTGGGCATGGAGTCCTATCGCGCGTCCACGGCTACACCTCAGGCCAAGACCTATCGCTATGACGTGCCCGAGGGGCGCTACCAGGTGCGTGCCCAGCGCACGAGTAACAAGCAGACGGACACCCGGTATGGGAACGTACTGCAATGGTCCGGCATGCGTGCCTATCTGCCGCCGAGGCAGTCCTACGGCAATCTGACCATGCTGGCGGTGGTCATGCGGGCGACCAACAACCTGAACCAGTCGACGGCGCGTCGCGTCAACGTGATCGCAACGCGCAAGCTCAAGAGCTGGAATCCGGTAGATGGTTGGTCGCTTTCCACTAAGGCAACGCGTAATCCCGCCTGGGCGATTGCTGATGCGTGCACGAACAAGGAGTATGGGCGAGGGCTGGCGGACAGCCGCATCAACTTGTACGAGCTCTACCGCTTGGCGCAGGTGTGGGAAAGCCGCGGCGATGAGTTCAATGGTGTGTTCGACACGACCACCACGTTCTGGGATGCGTTGACCAAGATCGCGCGGGTGGGTCGTGCCAAGCCCATGTACTACGCCGGTGTGATCGACATCGTGCGCAATGAGCCGCGCAGTGTGCCGACGGCGATGTTCACGCCCATGAATATCGTGGCCGAGTCGTTTTCCGTGGACTATAAGTTCATGAAATCGGACAGCCCCGATCATGTGGTGGTGTCCTATATCGATGAGGAGACATGGCAGCCAGTGGATGTGCCATGTGTCCTGCCTGGAGGCACGCAGGAACGCCCCTTCACTGTCGAGCTGTTCGGCTGCACCAAACGAAAGCAGGCGTGGCAGGAAGGCATCAGCATGGCCGCAGCCAATCGCGACCAGCGGCGGTTCCCCAATCTCTCCTCTGAGCTGGATGGTCTGCTGCCGAAGTATCTTGATCTGGTGGCCATCACGCACGACGTGCCGAAGTGGGGGCTATCAGGGTTCGTGCGGGGCCACAATCCTTTTGCGCGCATTCTCACGATGTCTGAGCCATTGGAGTGGTGGGCCGGCGAGAACCACTACCTGAGCTTGCGCATGCTGGACGGCACTGTTCGCGGGCCGTTCTTGGTGACGCAGGGAGAGGATGAGTTTTCGGCGGTGTTGGCCAGCGCTCTGCCGGTGGACGTCGAAATTGCCTCCGGTGATACCGAGGAGCCGACGTATTACCAGTTTGGCCCAGGAGAAAAGCGGGCACTCAACACGCTCGCGCTGTCTGCCACGCCGGATGAGAACGGAAGGGTAGCGCTGACGTTCGTCAACTACGCCGACTCGGTGCATACGGCCGAGCTCGGCGGCGATGTGCCGCCACCGCCGCCGCCGTCGCTCCTGCCCAACAAGCCTGGCGCGCCGGTGGTGAACGAGGTGACCGTGTTCGCCACGGCCGTTACCGGCGTTCAGCAGATTTCGTGCACGCCGGCGCGTGGCGCCACGGCCTACGAGTTCCAGGCGAGCAACGATCAGGGCACGACCTGGATGCAGCTGGGTACGGTAGCTGAACCGAGCTTGAAGGCTCAGCTGTCAATGGGCGTCTGGTGGGTTCGGGCGAGAGGCATTGGTACGCTGCCTGGGCCATGGAAGACGTGGCAAGGGCAGATCAGCGCCACCATGCTGCCGCCGCCCAAGCTTACCTCGCTCACTGCGAGCGGCCAGGTGATGGGTATTGACCTGCACTGGGTATGGCCGTCTGGTATCAATCTGCGCGCGATTGAAATCTATCGGTCGTTGACCAATGACTTCACCGCGGCGTCTCCTCTCGGTACGTTCAGCCACCCGCAAACCTCCCATTCGCTCACAGGGTTGCGCAACAGCCAGGAAATGTACTTCTGGGCACGCGTCCGCGATGACGCGGATCAGCCTGGCCCCTGGTATCCCGGTGAGTTAGGCGTGCGGGGGCAATCCACTTCCGATCCGTCCGTACTGCTGAGCTACATGGAGGGCCAGATTGGTGCGGGCCAACTCGCCCCTGGGCTGATTGAGGAAATCAAGGCAGGGGTGACCGATGACGTTCTAGAGGACATCATCGGCGATCTGTCCGGCGACGACGTGCTGGACCAGAAGTGGTTCGCCGGGGATGACGATCGCAGCTTTGTCGGCACCGCTTCGACTACGTCTGTCATCAACGAGGGCGACTACCGCGAGGCCCGGCGCACGACCGCGCTCGCTGCGCAGGTTAACGGCAATCTGGCCGTGATCCGTGAGGACTTGGTTGTCACTGCGAACCTGAGTGCCGTAACGGCGCAGCAGATGCTGGTGCTGAGTGGCCGGGTGGGCACGAACGAGGCGACCTTGCAGGAAACGCGGGGTATCGCGGTCAATGCGCAGGATTCTGCAAATAGCGCTGGCCTGCTGGCCGAGACCACGAAGCTTGCGCTCAGCTCGAACTGGATGCTCAAGGCCCAAGTGCGGCAGGATGGGCGTGTTGTGCAGGCGGGTGTTGCGCTGGGCGCGGCGATTGGCGAGAACGGCCAAAGCCGCAGCGAATTCCTGGTGATGGCTGACACCGTGGCATTTCTCACGTCGTTGAATGGCAGGCTGCATACGCCTTTCGTTTTTGACGTGGTGAATGACACGGCCTATTTCGATACCGCCTACATCAAGAATGGGACGCTCGGTTCGGCGAAGTTCGTCGACAACCTCCAGTCGGACGCTGTGAATCCATGGGGGGTGCCCGTGTTGAACATCAACATGAGAACGGGGTTGATGTCATTCAACGGCACGGAGGCCGACGGCTCGCGTACAGAGGTTTCCAACAAGGGGATGCGCTACTACTACCCAAACGGGCAGCTTGGAGCAAGGTTTGGAGGGGTATAGATGGCGGTTGTCCCTTTAGAAATCTGGGATCAGAACGGCATCCCACTCTTCCAGTTTGGAACGAAGGTGGCTCGCCAATTCGGGAGCTTCGATACCGGCACCGTGGATAGCTACAACAGCATCCCAACCCTTGGACTGCCGAAATCCTGGTACGTATGCTCGGCAATTCATGGTGGCCTCAACCTTCCGATCATCAAGAGAAACGGCGCCGTGATTTCGTGGGAATTTATGGAGAATCCGAATGAAGCGAGGGCTTCCGTTCGCGTCTATTACGGGCTGGAGTGATTATGGCTGACGCCGCGATTGTGCTCTATGACGAGGTGGGAAATCTGATCGTGGATAGCAAGAACGTGAACATGTTTCTGCGCCATATGGGCGTGGGGACCAGCATCACGTTCGCTGCCGCCGAGCCGGTAGTGTTCTTTCGGCCCTTGGGGGAGTTCGGCACGCTTCGGCACTTGCTGATGAATGGCAATGGTACTTACACAGCCGTGTTTGTTGGCGGTCCCTGTGAATACTACGTGTTCGATAGGCCCTGGGTAACCGGTGGGCCGATTGACATCTGGTCGGAGGATGGAAGGCACATTTTCATGAGTACGGCCCGCCCGATGAATGTGTACACCACGTTCACCATCCCGCGGTACTGGAATTCAGATGGGACTGGTGTCGGCTACCGAGACGGCTACACCTATACCGGCTTGCCCAGCCGGAAATGGGCTTACAGCGCCGCGTACAACCGTCGAGGGTATCAATGCTACGCGCAAGCGGGTGGCGGGTGGAGCAGCTTCTTGTGGGGCGAGCACTACTCGGCCAGGGTGAACGGGATCTACTCGCGGATCCAAGACAACCTGGGTACGTATCTCGGTTGGGCGCCGTTGCGCAACAACGTTTTTTATTCAAAGGCCGAAGGGAACGACATTGCAGTAATTGACGTCACCGGCTGGCAATAGGAAGAAACAAGGCATGCAGAAAGAGATTCATGATGTGCTTATCCAGAACTTGGGCAATCGGCTGACGCCTGAGCTCATCAACGGCCTGGCCGCGACAATCCTCAGAATCGTCCGGAACGCGGGCGCGGACGCGATGAAACCGCAAGAGACGGGCGTGCAGGAGGGGCCCAAGGATGCCTGATATCTCGCTCCTCAAAGTGGATCTGACCACGCCACAGCCGGGTGGTAGGCGGGGGGAGTCGCCGCTCATGTCGTTCACCAAGTACAACCATTTGATTGACGTGCTGATGGCTCTGGTTCACGACTCCGGAACGATCGGCGCCGCCGTCAGGTTCGGTGATCTTGAGACAGGGGGGATCGTGCCCGCGGCATCGACTACTCGGGATTGCTTCACTATTCCGAGCCTGATGACCGGTCGCGGGATGTGGCGAGAACTCGTTGCGGGATCGGCGCCCAACGCGCCGGGCGGCGACGGCTACTGGCTGATCGAGATGATTCCCTATTCGGGCAGTGGCGGCCGCGATCTGTGCCTTATGGCTTACCCGCTATATCACTCGGGGAACGTAGGGCCTCGAGTGTGCCGTCGGGAGGCAGGCACCTGGCGCCCCTGGATAGCGACAACGGACACCGTCACGACCTCCGCAAACGGAACCGTATTCAGGACGCCAGGCGGCTGGCAGTCTTGCCAGCATTCCCTGCCCGTGGTGGCCGGTGTGGCGACAATGGTGGAATGGACTTTGCCGGCATCGTTTCTCTCAGGTGAGTTCTGGGCAGATGGCCGGCTGATTGGAGCGGCTGGTTACGATCCGGCTGCGGAAGGTGTGCAGCTGGTGGTGGGCGGGATCGTGTCGAGCTACGTCGCCTTCCGCGTGACTTCTCCCATTTCGACAACGCTGCGTGTCATTGCATCAGGAAGGTACAAATGATCATCAGCCTTTCGCCGCAGATATGCGATCTGCGCGTACCCGACATTGAGCGCGACGGCGATGCGCTGATCATCGACGGAACGCGATTCGACTTCAGCCAGTTGGCAGAAGGGGACGCACTGGCTCGCGAAGCGACGGCTTCGCCATACTTCGCTGGCGAGGTGCGGCGCCAGGATGGTCAGGTGCTTGTGCCCATTCTCTTCCCCATCGATGAACTTGCATCCGACGAGATGCGGTTTCCGGTTCCGTTCGTAGATCCGCCGAATGGGCGGCTTGAACTGCCTCGGGTCAAACCGAGAGAAATACCGACCCAGTGATACGCCCGCTTCAGCGGGCTTTTTTTCGTCCATACGGGAGGCAATCATGCGAACCGTCTACAGGAGCAGTGCAACTATGGAACCGAGTTCTACGGGGCTGGGAGGCCTCGCGGCCTTGAAGGTCGCAATGGCATACGGCATTCCAGCGGCGATTGCCGCGATTCTCGGGCTACTGATCATGCCGCCAAGGACGGCCCGGGAATTCACGGTCCGAACGGTATCGACCGTGGCGTGTTCGTTCCTGTTCGGCCCCGGTTTGGCTGCGGCCGTGATCGCCTGGAAGCCCAGCCTGATGGAGGCTATGACGTGGCTCGCCCAGCACGGGGCCGGCAGTGACGACGCGCTGCTGGCGAAGTTCTATGTCTTGGGTCCGAGCATGTTGATTGCGGGCCTGCCGGCCTGGTGGGTCTTGGGCGCCTACATGCGGTGGATGGCGACGATGCGCCAGAAGGGCCTGCTGGAATGGGTGGCCGAAGCACGCGCAAAGCTCTTTGGTGCGCGGCCTGGTGGGGAGGGCTGATCGTGGACCTGAAGACGATTGTTCGGACGGCGGTTAATCCCGCGCTGGCACTGTTGCCGGCCAAGATGGACACGCCTGCGGCGCGCGTCCAGATGCTGGCTATCGGCCTGCAAGAAAGTCGCTTTGTGGACCGCCGTCAACTGGTCGGAAGCCCGCCGCGGCCGGTTGGTCCCGCCAAGAGCTTCTGGCAAGCGGAGCGGGGCGGCGGCATGGTGCACGGCGTCCGGCTGCATGCGGCAACGAGCGCCGCGGCTGCCCACCTCTACCAGGCCCGAGGCGTGCTCGCGCGCGATGGCGCGATCTGGGACGCCATCGAGCATGACGACGTGCTGGCGGCCGGCCTGGCCCGTCTGCTGTTGTGGAGCGACCCAGGCCGGCTGCCGCTTATGGGTGACATAGAGGGCGCCTGGCGGTTGTATCTGCGCACCTGGCGGCCCGGCGCTTACGACCACGGCACACCCGCCCAGCGCGCAGAGCTTCGCGCCAAGTGGGGCCGCAACTACGCCCAGGCAGTTGCAGAGGTGGCTCCATGACCGCCTTGACGCGCGCGGCCGACGTGCTGGCAGGGTGGAGGGGCTACGCGGTCGTCGCGCTGCTGGTGGCTGGCGTGGTAGGTGGTTCGGCGTGGACGGCTCGCGGCTGGCTGGCCGACGCGTCCGAGGCCAAGGCCGCCTCGGATCGCGACAAGGAGCGGCTGGCCGAAGCCCAAGCCAAAATGACCGCCATCGAGGCGGCACGAGAGGAAGGAAGACGGCGCACCGCCGAAGTGGAGAAAGCCCGAGATGATGCCAAGAAACAAGCCGCTGCCGCGGTTGCTAGTGCTGCTAGCGCTCGTACTGAGCACAACAGGTTGCGCGACCGCGCCGACGCACTGGCTCGCGCCGCAAGCGGCCGAGATCCCGCCGCTGCCGGCGGAAGCCCGCCAGGGGCCGACGGCGTCGACCTGCTCGCCTACATGCTCAGACGCGTTAGCGACCGAGCTACGCAGTTTGCGGACATTGCAGACGGTGCCCGTGTCGCGGGACTGACCTGCGAGCGGATATATGACGCACTGCGTCAATAGTGATGTAACTGAATCGAGAGGTCGGCGAAGCAAACTGCGCAAATAGTCGTGGAGCGAAGGCGTGACAACAATACCCACGCCGCCGTCCCGATATTGTGATAGCGTCACGAAACCCCTATAGCAATTGGTTACATCATATGGGAGAAGGCGATGTTTCGTGCGAGCGATTGGACTAAAGCCGGAGAAGCATGGGA
Organism: Achromobacter aegrifaciens; assembly: GCF_902859965.1. Classification (NCBI taxonomy): domain Bacteria; kingdom Pseudomonadati; phylum Pseudomonadota; class Betaproteobacteria; order Burkholderiales; family Alcaligenaceae; genus Achromobacter; species Achromobacter aegrifaciens. The sequence goes on along the minus strand of NZ_CADIKO010000004.1, from coordinate 482,346 downwards.
GGGTTGGGGAGAGGTCGCATTCCTCACAGTGGCATATTTGCTTGTCGGCCATCAGGTCTTAGTGGGGGCGGATGCCTATGAGCTGATCCGAATCCTTGTAATTCAGCATGAGCACTCTCAACTCGCTGAGGTCTTGCTTCTTTCAGCAATGGCGTTTCCCGTCGCCTGTATTGTGCTCTTCATCCAGCTGCGCCGCCTACAGCTAGAAACTCGGCGCCGAAGGGCGCTAGACGCGCGCATCACTGAGCTCTTTAAGCGGGTGCGGGATGCGAGGCTCGGCGAAATCAGCCGTAGCAACCCCTAGCGCGGCGCCATCCCCTTGCGCAGCTTGCGCGGCGAGTCCAAGTCTTGGCCCATGTCAGACGTAGCGGATGGTGACACCCGACCCTTAGCTCGATTGTATGCCCAGTGGTACCCTGGGTATGAATCTTGCTGCGCTCAGCAAGAACTCTTGGGGATCGATGTGAATACGGACGAGTTTGTTTCTAAGATGATCGTGACCGCCGGCCCTGAGAATTTGGGATTCGGAGACTGGACGGAGGTGCTCTACGCCTACGCCGCAGTGTTGGAGCGGATAGAAGCGCGGTTGACCGTGGAGGAGACTCACGAACTGGTTGGCGTGGGCGGCCAGTTCTATCGGACTCTCGCGCGTGCTGAAGACTATCGCCGCACGTTTACGCGTCATTCTTCCGCGGAGTGAACCTCGCGGCGATTCAGGTACGCGCCCCGTAATGGGCGCGTGCTTGAGACTTACACCGCATGTAGGCCTGCAAATTGAACGGGGCTCGGCGGCGGTCTTGTCACTTCCTTTTCCTTCGCCCATCCTGCTTCCCACGCATCGACCTTGGCCTGCCAAACTCTGGGTGATTCTCCCGTGTGCCCGGGCATCGCCTGGGCCTTGAGGTAGGGGCAGTCCCAAAGGGGCGATCCTTGGCGGGCGGCGGCTCCTCCCTGCTTTCGGATGTCGTCATACATTCCTGAACCCTCCAAAAGTAGATGGTCGAATGGAAAGTATGAAATGAGTTGGGATGCGAGTGCAATGGTGTTTCCGTACCAGAGTACGACGTCAACACGTACTAGGGCTGCACCAACCCTTTGCGCAGCTTGGTTGTTAGGGAGCGATACACTGCCTCCACCATCGCTATCTTTTCGAAGCGCACGTTCGCTATGCCGCAACTTCGACTTGGGGTACGCGCTCGAGCCTATCCAGCCAATTTCATAGCGACGTCTATGTGCGTGCCGCGATCCAGATCGACTCCTGACCCAGCAGCACACTCGTGAAGGTCAAGCTGTTCGCTCGTAATTTCACCGGCCTCAATTCGACTGGTAATGTCATCGAGCAACAGCTAGCGCGAAGCAAACCCCTGGCCAGTGAGACCTCGCATGGACAGCCGATAGGCTAACGTGGGCTCAGGTCCTTTCATAACGCCGAAGTCAAAGATTCTGCCTTGCTCATTCCGGAGAAACAGACGCCTAGGGCGAGCATAGATTATGTACACACGCCAGGGCGACAAGGTCGCCGCGTGGGGAGAGGGCCGATGTTCTCGGTGGCCGCCGTAGTGATTGAACGATGTCGTTGCAGGGAGGAATTTTCGGCAAGCAGTAGTGAGGCGCGCAAATGACTTGCTAAAAGGCTTCATGATGGGTAGCGGTCTGAATGAATCGCAGCGCGGCGTATACGCGAAAGAGTGAATCAGCTGATCGGGTCCGAGTTTTTGTTTTCTGGGCCGATTGGCCTCTGTCGTGGCCTTTGAACCGGTGCAGAAGTATCGTGTCGGGACGGATACACGACAACGCTGGCCCTCGCAATCATGCGATGAGTCAGCGTCTGCTCACAAGCTTTCAGTCATCCATCACCGGCCAAGCAGCTGCACTTTCCGTGACGGGAAGGGGCCGAAAGCGTGCGATTCGCTACTGAGGGGTACGCTGTTTCAGCGGGTCGTTCTGTGCTTGCTTACGAGCTGCCTCTTCTTTTTGTTCCTGGCTTTGCTGTTCTTGCTGCTTGTTAGGCACGTCTGATTGACCAGGCTGGGTGGGGGGACCTGCGGCGCTGAAGCGGGTAGGAAATGTCATGATGTTTACCTTTTTGGTTGTCGTGGCGAGTACCACATCCCCACAGTACGCTCTGTGGTAGGTCTGGCCTAAGACTAAATTGAAACAGGCGTAAGGCGTCGAGCAGTGCCTGCCCTACACTGGCTGTATGAAACCCTGTGGGAGGCTGCAGCATGTCACAGACAACCGGTACTAAAGCGCTAGAGCGATGGGACGATGAGGGGGGCTCGCAACTGGCTTCTCTGGCTCAGTCGTTCGCTATTGAGGAATTCGAGGTGTCTGAACGTCGAATTCTGGCTTTTCTCGGGGCGTCGGTACTGAGCCTCTGGGATGAGCTCCCGCTCAATGCGCGTCGGCGGGTATTGAATCGCGAAATCGCTCAAGCAGCATTCGACAGGTCTGCACTCAAGGCGAGGATTGCGCGCATCGCTGAAGGGGATTTTTCGGGGCAGCAAATATGATTCACGATCCTGATGACGCGGACATTGAGCGCTGGCTAAATGACGGCGGCATCCGATTGCCCACGTCAGTTGAAATGTTAGACACTGGCGTGCTTGACGAAGGCGAGCGGCGAGTCATTGCCTGCCTTGGGGCAGCGATCTTGAGCGTCTGGCGTGAAATGCCGACTGAAGTCCGGAGAAAGGTGCTACAGAGTGCTCTCAGCAACTCTACCTATGATGCCTCGCTGCTAAAAGCAAGGGTTGCAGTGTTCCTCAGAGGAAACAAGGATTCTTAATGAACGTGCCAGCTACCGCGCGATTGACGGCCGTGGCTGCACCTAGGGCTCTCGGGCTCGAAAGCCACTCGACGGGGCGGTGTGCTTGGCCTTGTCGCCTGGAATTGGTCAAGGAGATCAAGCCGGCGATCTAACGCATCAATGTGCATGATCGCTTTTGGGGATGAATCGTCCTTAATATCCTCTGCTCAATGGCTACGCGACATGGTTGAGCGGTGACAGCAGGCCGTGTGCGGATGTGATGTTCGAGAAGTTCGTGAGTAGTTATCGCGCTGCTTTGTGGCGTATCGCTGCTCATACACGGGGCGCCGATCGGGCTCGAAGATGGCCTCCATGGTAATGATGTAGCGCTGGCCGTTGGCCAACATTAGGCGAAATATCCAAAGTGTGTGTGCGGTCTCGCTCTGGACTTTGAAAGTCGCGATCTTCTCCACCTTCACCAACTTATCGACGGAGTACTCGGTGCAATCATGCCCCAGCGGCCGATGACGGCTTCTCGGCCCGGTACCGCGTCGTCTCAGGCATCGTGCTCTGGAGGCCAACGGATGAGCGGCCCCAGGTATCCGGGCCACAATCTGACTTGGCCGGCAATGGGATGCCCCGGGCCCGGAAGCACTTCTCCATCTGTTCCAGCTTCTTGAGCGCGGTGTGGCGGCTGCACGTTGATGGACCTTTGCGTTAGAACAGACGGTCTATGAACCGCATAAAACCGTAGCAGAAAAAAGAGAGCTGTTCTAACGCAAATATTAGAGACCCGCGAAAAATCAACGCGTTAGGTCGATTTTCCACGGGCCTTCTAAGCCTGAGGTCGGGGGTTCGAGCCCCTCCTGCCGCGCCAATATCTTCATTCGATCCCGTACTTCCCCGGCGCAATCACCCCATTCGGATCCAGGGCCGCCTTGATCGATGCGCAAGCTCGCACCAGCTCCGGCATGCGCTGCGCCTGGTGGAACTCGTGATACATCGTCGGCGCACGCCCCACGAAAATGCCTCGATCGGCGAACAGCTTGGCCAGTGTCCGGTAGCAGGCATCGGCGCGGGCGGTTTCGTCGGCGTCCTCGCGGTTGTAGATGATCGCGTGGATGGCGCGGGCGAATCGAGCGCCGCAAACGTTTGACAGCAGGTATTCCAGCCCGTGGTCGCGGCAGATGCGGCGTGCATCTGCCTGCAGGCTATTGACGATGTCACCCGCAACCGGGGAACCCGCCGACAGCCAGATCGCGCCGCCGCCCGGCCGCCAGCCCAGCATCTTCAATTCGCTGTCGGTCGGCACGCCGGTGTTGGAGTTGATGGCGATGTGCAGGGGGCCGATGTCCTCGGCTTCCTCCAGGGGAATCTGGCGTCCCTTGCCCGAGGCCAGGAAATGCTGGGCGATGCGGTCGATCTGGGGCTGTACGGCGGCGCGACTCGCGCCGTACACGGCGCCTGATACGGTCCAGGATCCCAGGTCATACTGCCTGCGCAGCGCGGCGCGGCCCTCGTCGGACAGCGCGTGTTTGCCGCCGCTGGCCGCGTATTCGGGGTTGGTGGCCGCCGAGGACAGCAGATACAGGTCGTTGGTGGCGCGAATCAGCGTCGGCACGAAATTGCTGAGCTTCAGCGGACGGATGCGTTCGACGATCTCCCCCAGATCTTCGTCGTCGGGGAAGGTGAAAAAGAAGGGTTCGATATGCGGCGGCCGGGGCATGAGCCACATGCCTACGCGGGTGACGATGCCAAAGTTGGATTGGGAAAACAGGCCGTCCAGCGTGGGGCCGAAGCTGTATTTGGAGACGTGCCAGTTGGGATGCGAGGAACCCGCCAGGCTGCCGTCGCCGGTGCGGATCACGTCGCCATTGCCGAGCACAACTTCCATGCCGCAACTCATGCCGAAGTGATCGGCGTAGGCGCCGCTGCCGCCGCCCTTGTCCAGGGCGTTGGCGAGGATGCTGCCCTGCGATGGACCTGCGGTCGGCGAGATCATCAGCTTGCTTTCCCGGCGCTGCAGCTCGTCGTGCATGGCGCGGAAGCTCACGCCGGGTTCGAGCACGCAATAGCCCAGCGTCTCGTTGACTTCCAGGATGCGATTCATGCGCCGGCCCAGGTCCACCACTACCTGGCCGGGACGGATGGGCGAGCGGGTGCCCAGACCGATGTTCTGACCATTGCTGATGGGATAGAGCTGAACGCGGAAGCGATTGGCCAGGCGCACCAGCGTTTGCACCGCCTCGGTCGAGTCGGGGTAGGCGACCGCGCCGGGGCGCACGTCGGCGCAGGGCAGGGTATGTTCGCCATAGCGTCCGAGGACGTCGTCACTCAGCGAGATCGCGTCCGCGCCAAGCTCGGCCGCCGCCGCATGGGCGAAATCTACGATAGGGTCATTGGAAGGCATACGTCTTTCACCACAGAAGATCGCCGCTGCCGGCGGTTGTCGGAACCGGCGTGGCCGCCGGCGTTGGAGTGTCGGCCGCTGCCTGCGGCGGCTTGGGCCGGAAGTCTTCAAGACCGCGTGGGGGCGGCCCGCCGGTGGCCCAGTCCAGCAGCTGGACCGTATGCGCCACGGGCACCGGCGTGAAGCGCGAGATCTGCACCAGGCATCCCATGTTGCCAGCGGCGATCACGTCCGGTTGGCCGGCCGAGGCGTGGGCCGCCTTGCGTTGTCCCAGCCGGTCCGAGATGGCCGGCTCGAGGATGTTGTAGGTCCCCGCCGAGCCACAGCACAGATGCGATTCCCCGATATCGCGCACCTCCATGTCCAGCTTGCCCAGCGCGCGGCGCGGCGGCCGTTCGATTTTCAGGCCGTGCTTGAGTGAACAGGAGTCGTGATACGAAACGGCCAGGCCTAGCGCCGAGCCGCTGGCGGTCAGCGACAGACTGGCGGCGATTTGCGAGATGTCCTGAGTGGCCTCGACCACCAGGCGCACCTGCGTCGACAGTTCGGGGCGGTCAGACAGTAGCTCTTCATAGCGTTTGATGACGGAGCCGCAGCCCGATGTGGTGCTGATGATGGCGTCGATCTGCCCCGCCAGCAGCGCGGCCGACCAGCTGCGGACAGCCTGTTCCATGTGCCGGGTGGCGGCCTCGCGCCGTCCCATGTGCAGTTCGAGCGCGCCGCAGCATTGCACGCCGGGCACGTCGACGACGGCGATGCCGGCGCGTGTGAGCAGCCGCTTGGCCGAGGCGTTGATCTCGGCGCCGAGCACCGATTGGGCGCAGCCGTTCAGCAGCGCGACGCGGCGCGTCGGGTTGGCGGGCTGCTGCGGAGCGGCTTCGGTGCGTGGCGCAAACGCCGCGAGTGCGGGGGCGCTGGATAGGGAGGCCAACGCGCCCAACGGGCCGCCGAGGCGGCCGGCGGCGCCGCGCAGCAACCGGCCCGCGGCCGCGGCCGGACGCAGCAGCGCGGGGGTTGTCAGTACCCGGGCCAGCGCTGAGCGCAGCAAGCGCTGCGTCAGCGGGCGGGCCTTGCTTTTTTCGATGTGCTCGCGCGCGCCGTCGATGATGGCGTGATACGAAACGCCGGCCGCGCAGGTGGTTTCGCACGACAGGCACGACAGGCAGCGGTCCAGGTGGCGCACGGCGGCCGGGCTGGGCGCTGCGCCGCTGTCCCGCATTTCGCGCGCCAGGGCGATCCGGCCGCGCGGTGAATCCAGCTCTTCGCCATCGAGCACGTAGGTGGGACAGACTGCGGTGCAGAAGCCGAAATGCACGCAACTCTCGGCGGCAGCGCGGACCGCGTCGGGGCGGTGAATGGTGATGGTCTTGGGCATGGTGCGACGGAAGCTTGCCGGCCAGGGCCGGGATGAAGCTCATTCTGCCGTCGGGCCGTGCGCGGGGCTGTGCCCAGCGCGTCAGCGGACGCCGCCCAGGGCGTCAGTCAGCCGCGGGTCTGCCCTTGCTTGAGCAGATTTACGGGCAATTCGCCGTATCGCTCGGAGAAGCGCCGCGTGAAGTGGGAGAGATTGTTGAAGCCGCAGGCGAAGGCGGCCTCGCTGACCGTGCGGGTCTTGCCGGCCGCCAGCAGCTCATGCGCGAGCGTCAGGCGGGCCTGCACCACGTAGGCTTCGAACGACAAGGCGGCATGCCGCGCGAACAGGCGGTGTAGGGTGCGGACCGATATGCGGCAGGCTGCGGCCACCGTTGCGGGCGACAGGTCCGGGTTGGCGATCGCCGTATCGATATGGCGCTTCACGCCGACGAAGCTCAGTTCGGTGGAAGGGGGCGCCGCGGCGTCCGCCAGGGATGCGCAATGCAGCGCCACGATTTCGATGACGGCATCCAGCAGCGTGTCGACGGTGCGGTCCTGCAGTTTCACCGTCGTATCGGTCAGCAGGCGCATGGCTTCGGTAAGCACGGGCGCGAACGGCATATCGGCCGGCAGGCTGGCCGGCGCGCGTAGCCGCCGCATGCCCGGGGCGCGCGCGCTCAAGGCGTGGCGTGGCAACAGCACCAGCCGGCGCGAGGTTGTTTCCGGGAACGTGATGTCGAACGCGGATCCGGTGTCGAGCAGCCCGAATTCTCCGGGCCGCAGGCACAACTGCTCGTCACCCTGGGACATCAAGGCGCTGCCCTGCAATTGCAGGCTGAGCATGATGTGATCGCCATTGAGACGGCTGACTTGCCGCTGGGAGCGGCGGATCATGTGCGGGGAGCTCGCGAAGTTCACGAGCCGGACTCCCGCGCGGTTCTGGCTGGACATGGTGCCGGCGAATCCGGCGTCGGGTTCGGCGCGGAATTCAGAATCGAGCACACCGGCGCAGACCGCATCCTGCCAGAACGCCAAGGCGTGCTGGCCGTGATCGTGGGTGCTCCAGTTGTGCCATTCAGGCGCCATTTCGGCTCCGGGGTCCGTTGCGTGCTGTCGCTGCCAGCGGCATCGGCTGGCACGTTGGGTCGTGCCCAATGTAGCGAGGCAGTGGAGAATGGGCCATCCGTGCATTCCCCAGTAACGGCGTACTGTGTTCAACGAATGGAGCGTGGCATGAAACGGTTTCTATCTTTGTGGGCAGGTGCAGCGCTCGCGTTGTCGGCTTTCTGTGTCGCGGCGCAAGAGTATCCGGCACGGCCCGTGCGCATGATCGTGGGCTTCGCGCCGGGCGGCGGCAACGATATCCTGGCCCGCCTGATGGCCGAGCAGTTGCAGCGCCGCCTGGGCCAGCCCTTCATCGTGGAGAACCGGCCGGGCGCCAGCGGCGCCATTGCGATCGGCGCCGTCAAGCGGGCCGAGGCCGACGGCTATACCTTGCTGGTGGGGCCGAGCAGCGGCATGACCGTCAATCCGGCCATCTACAACAACCTGGACTACGACCCGGTCGCCGATTTCGCGCCGATCTCCCTTGTGGGGGATATTCCGATGATCCTGACCGTCAAGGCTGAAAGCTCGGCGCGCTCGGTGGCCGATCTGGTCGGCCAGGGCAAGAAGAGCGGCAAGCCTCTGTTTGCAGGCTCGGGCGCCAACTCCTTCCAGCTCGCGACCGGACTCTTCGCCAAGCGCGTCGGCCTGGAAGCGGAGGTGGTCAACTACAAAGGGAACTCTGCCGTGGTCGCGGCCTTGTTGGCCAACGAGATCGACTTTGCGCTGATCGACACTGCGGCCGTATTGCCCCAGATTCGCAGCGGCCGGCTGAAAGCGCTGGCCGTCACGGGGGCGAAGCGCTTTACCTTGTTGCCCGACGTGCCCACTGTCGCGGAGTCCGGCGTGCCGGATTTCGCAATGTCATTCTGGTCGTCCCTGTACGCCCCTGCGGGCACGCCGCAAGCCGTCATCGAGAAGCTGCAGAACGCCGTATCCGCAGCCGTGCGAGAGCGCGCCGTGGCCGATCGCCTGCTGGAACTGGGCATTGATCCTGTAGGTAGCGCACCGCAGGTCCTGGCCGATACCATGGCCCGGGAGATTCCGATGTATGCCGCGGCCGCCAAGGAGGCGAACCTGTCGCCAGTGCAGTAGGCGCGTGGAGCCGACCTGTCCGAATTTGTCCTTTGCTTTACTGCAACTGTCGACAGGCGGAAGCTGGCCGTCTGCCGGCTATGAGTGATAGGTGCTGACTCGATGACCTACATAATTCCGCAAGATATACAGGGGCGCTTATGGGGACTGCTGGTGCTGACCTCCTCCCAGTTTCCACGCGGACCGCTTTAGCTATTTGATCAGTTCCTTGCTGTCCAGGTGTGTATGGCACACACCGCAAAGTCGTTGAACAAGGCCATGGTGGCCAGGTATTCCGCCAATGCGCCTGCGCCGATGAGCAGCATCCGGTACTGCGGCCCCAGCGTGGAACAAAGCGTCGCGCCGTCGAATTGCACTGTGGCGGGCGTCGAGGCCGGCGCCAATGTCACCGCTCCGGTGGCTACGTCAACGGTGCGCTGGACCAACTGGCCGGATTCGAGCCGCCGGACCAGGGCGTCCAGTGTTTCGTAGTCCGGCTGGAACTCCAGCAGCAGCTCCAGCGTGCCGCCGCAAGGCAGTCCGAACCGGCGCGCTTCGTCGGCTTCGATCCCGTAGCGCACCAGTTCAGGCGCGCCTTGCGCGATGGCGCCTGTGCCATGGGTGCGGGTGTATCGATGAATCAGGTCGTCTTCGATGCACCCGCCCGAAACAGAGCCGACGCAGCGCCCGTCTTCGCGTAGCGCCATCATGGAGCCGACGGGGCGCGGGGAGGAGCCCCAGGTCTTGACCACCGTGGCCAGCAGCAGCCTGTGCCCGTCCGCCAGCCAGGCGCGGGCTTCGCGCAACACGCGGACGTCGACCGTCTCCATGCCTAGGCTACCCTGCGCACCGGCAGGCTGCGGATCCGCTTGCCGGTGGCGGCAAAGATGGCATTGCTCAGCGCGGGCGCCACGGGCGGCACCGGGGGCTCGCCCACGCCGCCAGGAGGCAGGGAGTGATCGTCGTTGACCAGATGCGTGCGGATCACGCGCGGCGAGGCATTGTGGCGCAGCACTTCATAGTCGTGGAAGTTGCTCTGCTTCACGCGGCCGCGTTCGAACGTGATCTCGCTGGCAAGGGCAAGGCCCAGGCCCATGATGGCGCCGCCTTCCATCTGCGCGCGGATGCGTTCGGGGTTGATTTGCGGACCGCAGTCCATCGCCATGTCCACGGCCACCACGCGCACCTCGCCCTTTGCATCCACGGCCACCTCGACCACGGTGGCGGTGTAGCTCATGAAGCTGTAGCAGAATGCCAGCCCAAGGCCGTGGCCCTGGGGCAGTGTTCTGCCCCATTCCGCGCCTTTGCAGGCCGCTTCGATCACGCCGCGCAGGCGGCCCGTGTCGTAGGGATAGAGCTCGGGGGATTCTGAGTAGTTCCAGGTGTCGGCCATTGTGCCCGGGTCGATCCTGCGCGCCGGGCCGATGAGGTCGAGCGCGAAATCCTTGGGGTCCTTGCCCGCGCGGTGGGCCAATTCGGCGATGAAGCACTGGGCAGCGTAAGCGTGCGGAATGTTGGCTACCGAGCGGAACCAGCCAATACGGGCATGGGCCTCCACTTCGGCCGTTTCCACCCGGACGTTGGGAATGCGGTACGGCATGTTGATGGCCGACATGGCCGATTCGAAGAGCTGCTGGCCCTTGGCGCCTTCCGAAAAGAGGGAGGCGATGGTGGGGGCGGCACTGCGGTGCAGCCAGGACTGGACCTGGCCGTTCTTGTCCAGAACGGCCTCCAGGCGTTCGACCGACACGGTATGCAGATAGTCATGATGAATGTCGTCCTCGCGAGTCCACACCAGCTTGACTGGCGTGCCTTCGGGCATGGCGCGGGCGACGATGGCTGCCTCGTCCACGAAATCGGGCTTGGACTTGCGGCCGAACCCGCCGCCCAGCAGCAAGACATTGACCGTGACGTCGGCGGGCTCCAGTTTCAGCCGGGCGGCGACGGCATCGCGCGCGGCGATGGGGTTCTGGATCGACGTCCAAACCTCGGCGCGGCCATCTTTGATCCGGACGGTGGCCGCTGGCGGTTCCATGGAGGCATGGGCCAGATGGGGAACGTAGTACTCCGCGGCGACGCGCTCGGCTTCGGGCGCCATGGCCCAGGCTTGCGCGGCATCGCCCTGGCTGCGCATGGTCTTGCCGGGCTTGCGCGCTGCCGATTCCAGCGTCTGGCGGTAGGCGCTTGAGTCGTAGCTGCCGTTGGGGCCGTCGTCCCATTCGATTTGCAGCGCGTCGCGGCCTTGGCGGGCCGCCCAGGTGTTGCGCGCGACGATTGCGACGCCGCCCAGGGGCTGGAATGCGGGCGCCCCTTGCATTGGCGGAATCTCCACGACCTTCAGCACGCCGGGCACGGCCAGCGCCTTGGCGCTGTCGAGACGGCGCAGCTTGCCGCCGACGACAGGAGGACGTGCGACGACGGCATAGACCATGCCTGGCAGGCGCATATCCATGCCGTAGCTGGCCTGGCCCTTGCCGATGGCCTCCAGGTCCACCAGGCGCACGTGCTCCTTCCCGATATAGCGGAACTCGGCCCGATCCTTGAGCTTGAGGGCATCGCCCGCGGGAACCGGCTGTTTGGCCGCGTCCGCCGCCAACTCGCCATAAGTCAACCGGCGCCCGGAGGGCTGGTGCAGCACCTCGTGTTGCACCGCTTTGACCTCGGCCACAGGAACCGACCAGCGCGCTGCCGCCGCTGCTTCGAGCATCTGGCGGGCGGCCGCACCGACGCGTCGCATGGGCATCAGGAAGTGCCGCACGCTGCGCGAGCCATCCACGTTCTGGTTGCCATAGCGCGCTTCATCGGCCTGCGCCTGCATGACCTTGACGCGGTCCCAGCGCGCTTCCATTTCGTCGGCCACCACCATGGGCAGGCTGGTGCGCACGCCCGTGCCCATTTCGGCGCGGTGCGCGACGATGGTGACGGTGCCGTCCGCGGCGATGCTGACGAAAGCCAGCGGGTCGTCGACGGTGCCGCCGGGCATGCTGTCAGCGCCGTACTTCTGGGCGGGGGACTCGGCGGCCCAGGCTGCCGTGATCAAACCCCTGGCCGTGACCGTCAGGGTGAGCGCGCCCAAGGCGCCCTGCAGAAAGCCGCGCCGGGAAAGTTGAGCGATGTGCGTCATTGCTTGCCTCCCTGGGCGAGGAGCCTGGCCGCCTGCTGGATGGCTGCGCGGATGCGAGAATAGGTGCCGCAACGGCAGATATTGCCGCTCATGGCGTCCTCGATGTCTTGGTCGGTCGGCTGCGCCGAGACCTTGAGCAGGCTTACCGCCGTCATGATCTGGCCCGCCTGGCAGTAGCCGCATTGGGCAACGTTCTGTTCTATCCAGGCCTGTTGCACCGCCCGGCCGACCGCATCCGCCTCTATCCCTTCGATGGTCGTGATGCTGTGGCCTGCCACGGCGGAGAGCGGGGTGACACAGGACCGGATGGGCGCGCCGTCCATGTGCACGGTACAGGCGCCGCACAACGCCATGCCGCACCCGAATTTGGTGCCGGTCATGCCGAGTTCATCCCGTAAAGTCCAGAGCAAGGGCGTTTCGCCCGGGACGTCGATATCCTTGGCCTGGCCATTGATTTGAAGTTGGGTCATGGAGGAATCCTTGGTGGGCGGGCATGGCAGGCGAAAGCTTGCCTGAACCGTGAGTGAATCACTTTTTCAAATCGGAATTCTGCCTAAAAATTCAAAAAATCTGCCTAATTGTTCCAGACAGAACTTTAAGGGCGACGAGCCAGAGCTGGCGCCTGGAGCCCACGCGAACGGCTCCTTCGGATCGTCGAGGGTCAGCCCCGAGGATGTTACGCCTTCGGCCGGCCCGTCGGTGAGCACGGTGTATCCGTGCTGCCAGGTCGCGTGCAGGCCCATTTTTTCGGTTGCGCTGCAATGACGTCCACCCTGTCACATCCCATACCAGCATCTCCGCTGGCCTTCCCCGGTCCCCGATCCAGGCCTAGCCTGTCGGCTCTTTCATCTTCGACAGGAGACCCGCATGGTGAAGGCGAAACGGGTGAGCGTGCCCTATGGCGTGGAAGTAACGAACGGCCAAAACGTCCTGCTCTCCGACACGCAAAAAGACGGCAAGGGAGGAACTGCGGGCATGCGGCCGCACGAACTTCTTGAAAGCGCGCTAGCGGCCTGTGTCTGCATGTCCATCGGCATGGCCGCGGACCGCGCCGGCGTTGCGTTGCCCGAGGCGACGGTGCAGGTGGACATCGATAGGCTGGATGACGAAACCGGATTCGAGGTGAGTTTGCGCTTCGCTGCGGCGCTGACGGCGGCGCAGCAGGATCTGGTTCGCGACGCGGCGCAGGCATCGCCGGTTGCGCGCACGTTGGGCAAGACGGTGCGGGTGCGGCCAGCTGTGTTCCTGGTGGCCTGAAGAGGATGCGGGCAGAACGCGCTTCTGCCCGAGGCTCACCTACTGCCCGAACTCATAAACATAACTATTCGCCGACCCTGCCGCTTGGTTGTACAGCGGGCACCAGCCGTTGACCGGGGCCACTTCGCAATACCGGTTGCGGCCATACACCTGGGCGATCTTCCAGTCCTGGGTCTTGTCGGCGCGTTCCAGCAGGTACTGCATGCGCACGCCGCGCTCCTTGCGGTCGCGTTCGTCGTTGTCCACCGGAAAGCCGGGCGTGGAGGGCGTGGTGTTGCGGATCTGCGCGACGACGAAGGCGCGCGTGTCGGATTGGACATCGACGTTGACGACACTGCGCTCGTAGATCTCGACGCTGCATTTTTGGTCGCCGTTCTGCCGGGCCTGCAGCTGTGCGGTGCTCAGCGAGTCTTCGGCGGCGCTGAAGGGACGGTAGAGTTCGGCCAGTTCCTTGCAGGCGGTGGCGGTATAGCGGTCGTGCGCGTCGCGCACCTGCCACCAGGATTTCACCGCCGCTTCCGGCGTGTTGGCGGCCAGCTGCAGTTGCGGCGTGGCGGCTTGAAGCCGTTCCCAGGGGGTCTCTTCCTGCTTGGAGCAACCCGTCAAGGCGATTGCCAGAACGAGCAGTAGGGCGGGCTTGGTCACGGTACTGAATCGGGTAAACAAATCGGGGGCACCATGATACCCCTTCCGCCGTGGCGTCCGCCCTTCAGGCGGGACGCAATGCCCGCTTGTACGCTTCCAAGGTGCTGAACATCTTGCCCGCAAGCCGGAAATTGGCTTCGGCGTAGGCCCGGGCGTTACCGATCATGGCTTCGGTTTGTCCCGGATCGCTGCGGATTTGCATGATGCGGTCCGCGTAGCCGGCGACGTCGCCCGGCGCAGCCAGCCAACCGGTCTGGCCCGGCGTGACGATTTCCGGCAATCCGCCCACGTCGCTGGCGACCACGGGGCGGCGCGTGGCGAACGACTCGGGTACCACGCGCGACCAGGCTTCGGTGGCCGAAGGCACCAGCACCACGTCGGCGGCGCGGATCATCTCCGCAATATTGTTGCGATGACCGGCGAACACCACATGTTCGGAAATGCCCAGATCCACGGTCAGCTGGTGCAGCGCATAGGCATAGGGCTTGGTGCTGGCGGTGGGCATGCCGACCACCAGCGCGATGGCGGGCAGGCCCTGGCGGCGCAGCCGGTGCACCACGCGCAACAGATCGGACTGGCCCTTCTCGGGACGCAGCATGCCTATGGTGGCAATGACGCAGGCGCTGTCGGGGGCACGGATGCCCAGTGCTTGCCGGGTGCGCAGGCGTGACTGCGGCGTGTCGCCGGATTGGAAGAATTCGTCCGCGGCCCATTCTCCGACCACGCTGATCCGCTGCGCGGGCGCCAGGCGCGCCGCGACGAGTTCCTGCTTGCCCAGCAGGCTGGTCGCGATGACGTGGTCGCAGCCGATTTTCCATTCCAGCCGGCGACGCGGCGAGGAAGGCATGGGCTTGGCGAAGTGGCGCGTCCTGACGACCGAGCACAGGTCGCGGCACAGCGCGGCGGTCTTGCCGTCGGCGCGACTGTGGCTGTCGATCAGGTCGATGCGCAGCGTCTTGACCGCGCGCCGCAGCTTCAGGACCGTGGCCGGCGAGTAGGCGACGTCGAAGTCTATGTCCACGGCGCGCAGGCCGCGCTGCCGGGCTTCGCGCCCGATTTCGCTGTCCGCCGGAGCCGCGATCGCCACTTCGTAGCCATGGCGCTGCAGCCAGGAGGATTGCTCGAGGACGCGGAATTCCAGCCCGCCCAGGCTGCGCTCAGCCAGCGTATGCAGGATGCGCATGATGCTCCAGGACTTTGCGGCAGGCGCCCAGCACATCGTCGGGCGTGATGGAATTGATGCCGTCGCGGGGATGGCGGGGAACGACCGCGGCGGAGTAGGGGCGATCCCAGAACCACTCCGGGTTGGACTCGTTGAACACGCCCACGTAGGGCACGCAAGCGCCTTGGGCGATATGCGACGGGCCGCAATCGTTGGCCACGATCAGGCGCGCACGCAGCATGAGAGCGCTGAGCTCCGGCACCGAGCGGCAGTAGGCGATGGAAAATTCAGGACGCCGCATGGCTTCCAGCTTGTCGCGTTCGATGACCTCTTGTTCTCCCAGCACGAACAGGTAGCGGGTGTCCGGGCCCAGCAGCAGCTTTAGCCTCTCGGCCAGGCGCAGGTAGTTCAGCAGGCTCCAGCGCTTGAACGCGCCAGACCCGCCGCCCGGGATCAGGACCACGTCGGCCCCCTGCTCGGCATGCTGGTGCGGCTGGGCCAGCGTCTGGAAGCAGCGGCGCGCCACGGCCTCGGCGTCGAACTGCCGGTACGACGCCAACAGCCGGAGATTGGCCAAGCCGATGTATTCGGCAACGCTCTTGCGATGGGAGTGCGTCCAGGCCAGGTCGCTCATCCGCGCGTTGTGAAAACCGAAGCGCATGGTTGGCCGGCGCAGCAGGTTGATCAGGCCGAAGCGTTCGCTGCTGTGATGCAGGCTGACGCAAACCGGGGTGTGCTTTTTGAGCGTGCGCAGATAGTCACCGAACGTGGCGGCCCGGACGAACTCGTCGACCCAGGGCACGCCGCGGTAGAAGCCGGCCAGGTCGTCGCGGGCCACCACCCGGATCCGCCTGGAAGCCCACCAGGTTTTCAGTTGATAGAGCGCCGGCAGGGCGACGATCTGGTCGCCCAGCCGGGGCTGGCTTCTGACATAGACGACGACTTCCGACATGGGTAACCTCGTTTGCACGGCAGTTTTTTGGAGGTCCGCAGACCGCTGCCGCGCAATGTATCGATCCAGTCGAATGAATCTTTCCGAGGTCTTTTAAGGAGTGTGAAGAACCTGCCGGACGTGCTTTACACAACTAAACAACTACGCCCGTATGCGGTTCGCGTTCACGTCGTCGTTGCGCGCTTACTTGGAACCGCCCGAGTTCGGGTAGCCCGGAGGCGGCGCCGCGCCACCGCCCTTGGTACTGGGCACGTTGTCGTTGGCTTCGCGGTGGCGACCCTGCTTGTCGGTCTTGTGCATGTCCGACCGGGTGTGGTCGCTCTTGTTCAGGTTGGGCGGGTTGGTCGGCGTGTTCGGCGTCGCATTTGGCGCGGGCGGCTTCTGTCCGGGCGGCACGGGCTGGTTGGGGGGGACGGCGGTGCTGTCGTTGGGCGTGTTGGACGGCGAGGTGGGCATGGCTGACTGCGCCAGCGCACCGGCCGAAGCCAGTCCGGCGGACAGGGCCAGCGCGTAGGTGAAGGCTCGGATTTTCATGAGTACGCTCCTATGTGGGAAATGCTGGAACGTATCCGCAAGCGTCATGCCCGGCTGCGCACGGCTCTCGGTGATCCTGAAAGGAAAGGTGCTTTGCCCTGTGAACGCCTCGCGTCGCTAGCGGGCGTTCCATCCCAAGCTCGAACGCACCGGAAAAATATACCGATTCGCGCCGCTTCCTCGCCGGTCGTGCGCATTCCTGCTGCGGGTGGACGCTAACCGCAGGCATCGTCGTCTTCTAGCGTGGAGGCGCCCGCCTTGGAGCGCTCTTGCACGCGGACCACACTGAACTCTCCTGTTGCCTCCAGATAGGCTCTTTCGACCTCAGCCAGGTTGGCGACGCCTTTCAACCTTAGTTGCTCCATCAGTTCGCTGCGGGTGATGTGCTCTTTCCTGAGTCCATGGACCAGCACTTTGCCGGACCGGATCAGGCAGACGCGCTGTGGCTCAAGCAGGCGACGCAAGGGAGGAACGTAATAGCCCACCCGATCCAGCAGGTAGCTCCAGCCGACTATGGTGGCGACAACGATGATGCCGTCCCCCATGGAGTACGAATCGCCCGACATGGCATTGCCCGCGGCATCCGCCACCAAGACCAGCACCAGCATGTCCGCCATTCCCAGGGAGCCCATGTCACGTCTGCCGGAAATACGCAGCAACGCGTACAGCACCCAATACATGGTCGTGCCGCGGATGATCATTTCGGCAAAGCCCGCCTGCAACTCGAAGATTTGGGCGAATTTTTCCATGGCGTTTCGATAGCAAGCGCCGTGCCGCGTGCGGGCAGCGCAGGCACAGACGCAGTTGGGGCATGGCATTTGCTGAGAGGTCGTGATCCGTCACGAGGACGACCGCCATGAAACCCAAAGACCGCAAACCCAATCCTTCGGCCGATGACACCGACCGGGAACTCCAGGCCAGCCACCGCGATGGGCAGAACCGGACCAAGAAGGAGGGCCATGTCAGCCAAATAGGCACCGGACAGGATCAGCAAAGCAGGCGCAATCGAGGCGCTGGGGCGCGCAGCAAGGGCTGAGCGGCCGCTGCGTACCGTCCCGCCAGCGCGTACGCCAGGCGGGACGTCTTCGAGTGGCCGGATGGGCATGGCGCTTGCTGAATAGGTCCACTCGGATCGAGCGCAAGAAATGGCGTAGCGATACAGCCATGACCGTGGTTCAACGTGGGGATGGTCCCCGCATAGGAGAGACGTATGGAGCATCAAACCAATATCGTTGGCGGCCCCAAGGATTCCGCGACCGGGCCTGGCCCCGAGATCATGGCGGCGGACACCCTTGACGGCAACGACGTCGTCAACGCCTCGGGAGAAAGCCTGGGGTCGATCAAGGACATCATGATCGACGTGCCGCGGGGACGCGTGGCCTACGCCGTGCTGTCGCGCGGCGGCATCCTGGGCATGGGCGACAAGCTCTTCGCGATTCCGTGGGCGGCCTTGACGCTGGACACCGACCGCAAGTGCTTCATCCTGAATGTCGACAAGGAGGTCTTGAAGAACGCGCCGGGCTTCGACAAGGACGACTGGCCCAGGATGGCGGACGAAAGCTGGGCGTTGAGCGTGCACAAGTATTACAACCAGGATCCCTACTGGTAGGACGCAGCTCGGGAGGGCGGCCGCGAGCCGCCCTTTTTTCCCTCCATTTTTTCCCCTTTCTTCTTCCCATGCCGGTCGGCCGGCCCTTCCCATGCATACTCCTCTTACCCACGATGCTGTTCAGGCAATACGCCCGGCCCGGTTTTTGGGAAGACGCCACGGCGAACGAGCCCCTGTCTCCCTGGGCCGTCAGGCGGCGCTCAACGGCTTCAGCTTCCAGGCGCCGGCCGGTCTGGCCGCGCGTATCCGCCAGCGTATCGAGCAAGCCGAAAACGAAGCCTGGATGGCGCGTCTGTGGCAACGCGACGCCACGCTGTGGACCGGGACCGATGAGGATCGCTGGCTGGGTTGGCTGCAACCGGGCATGGCGCCCCGGGCGCTCGGCCGCATGACGGCAATCTGCCGCAGGTTGTGCGTGGCCGGGTTCTCCGATGCGGTGTTGCTGGGCATGGGGGGCGCCAGCCTCGGCGCGGAGGCGCTGGCCCGCACGCTGGGCGTGGCCAGCGGAGGCTTGCGCCTGCACGTGCTGGACTCCACCGACGCGGCCCAGGTGCGCGCGGTGCAGTCCGCGGTGGATCTCACGCGTTGCCTGTTTGTCGTCTGCAGCAAGTCCGGATCGACCCTGGAATCGCGCATGCTCGCTGCGTACTTCCACGAACAGGTGGCGCGGCGGCTTGGACGGCAGGAAGCGGGGCAGCGCTTTGTCGCCGTTACCGATCCGGGGTCTCCGATGCTGGACCGCGCGCGGGCGGACGGTTATGCCGCCGTCTTCGAGGGCGAGTCGTCCGTGGGCGGGCGCAACTCCGTGCTGTCGCCCTTCGGACTGGTCGCGCTGGCGCTGCTGGGGCACGATCCAGCGGCATTCCTGCGCAGCGCCCGCCCCATGGTGCGGGCATGCGCGGGGCAGGCCCAGGCGCGCACCAATCCGGGGTTGCTTCTGGGAGCGCTGCTGGGCGAGGCCGCATTGGACGGCCGCAACAAACTCACCATCCTGGCCGCGCCCGGGCTGGAGTACGTGGGGTGTTGGCTCGAGCAATTGCTGGCCGAATCCACCGGCAAGAATGGGCGGGGCATCATTCCCGTGGCCCACGAGCCCGCCGGGGATGCGTGCGATTATGGCCGCGACCGCATGTTCGTCCATCTTGCGCGCTGCGATACGCCCGGCGCCGAGCTGGACACGCGCATGCGGCGGCTGGCCGCTGCGGGATTCCCGGTGGCGCGTTGCGAACTGCCGTCTGCCCAGTCGCTCGGCCAGGAGTTCTTTCGTTGGGAAATGGCCACCGCCGTGGCCGCCGCCGTGCTGCGCGTCAATCCGTTCGATCAGCCGGACGTGGAAGCCAGCAAGGCGCGCACGCAGGCCCTGGCGGTGCGCCACGAAGCCGGCATCGGCGTAGCCGACGTTATGCCCCGGCTGGTCGAAGGCGCGCTGGCCTTCCATGGCGAGGCCGAGGGGGCGACCGCGATCGAGCTGCTGGCGTCGTACTTTGCGGGAATGGATCAGGGCGACTACGTGTCGCTGCTGGCCTATGTCGCCCGGAATCCGGTCCATGACGCGCGCCTCGCCGGGATGCGCTGCCGGCTGCGCCAGGCGATCGGCGTTGCAACCATGGTCGGGTTCGGTCCGCGCTACCTGCATTCCATAGGCCAGCTGCACAAGGGCGGCCCAGCGGGCGGACGATTCCTGTTCATTACCGCGGACGCCGGGGAGGAGCTGGAAGCGCCCGGCCACGCCCTGGGTTTCGCCGCCATGCAGCGTGCGCAGGCCTTGGGCGACATGGAAGAGTTGGCCTCGCGGGGCCGGCCGTGCCTGCGCGTGCACATCTCGGGGCCGGTGGAGGCGGGGCTCGCCCGCCTGGCCGCGCTGCTGGACCGCGCGTTGGTCCCACCGGCGCTCCGCTAGCCGGATTGCTCATCGGCGTCCTGCCGGGCGGGCGCCGGCAGGTGCACGATGCGCTCGGGGAGCGCCAGAGCGATGCCGGCCGTGTCCAGCTCGCGCATGATGCCCAGGTTGATCTCCTGTTGTATGTCCATGTAGCGGTTGTAGTCCGCTGTCATGACGTAGTAGACGGCTTCGTACTCCAGCGCGTTATCGCCGAAACGGGCCAGGTGCGCCCGGTCGTAGCGGGTGCCGGATTGGCGTTCGATCTGCTGTCGGATCAGCTCCGGCACGGTGGCGGCGCGGTCCACCGGCGTCATGTAGGTGATGCGGACGGTGAAGATGATGCGCCGTTGCTGCATCCGCTTGTAGTTCTGGATGGTCTGCTTGAGCAGCTCCGTGTTGGAACACACGATCTGTTCGCCGCCCAGGCTGCGGATGCGCGTCGTCTTCAGGCCCACGTGCTCGATGCTGCCGGCCACCTGTCCGAAGACGATGAAATCCCCAGCCTCGAAGGGCTTGTCGAGCCCGATCGAGATCGAGGCGAACAGATCGCTCAGTATGGTCTGGACCGCCAGCGCGACGGCGACGCCGCCGATGCCCAGGCTGGCCACCAGCGCGGTGATGTTCACGCCCAGATTGTCCAGCATGGCCAGCAGGGCGATGACGGCAACCAGTGTGCGCAGCAGGAACCGGAACAAGGTGGCGGTGACGGCATTGACCTGGCCGCGCGCGGCCAGTGCATGATCCAGTCCCACCTCGACTGCCCGGTCGAGCCACAGGGCGAGCTGAAGCGTCAACAGCACGAACCAAAGATGCTGGGCTTTGCCCGCGCTCCAGGGCAGTGGGGCGCCGATGAATTCGGCGCCGATCAGGATGGACAGCAACAGCAAGATGACACTGTTGGTGCGCCGCAGGACCTCGGAGACCGAACGCGCAAGAGGATGGCCTGGCGTGTCGGCGCGCTGCCGCAGCCGCGACCGCGTGATCCGCAAGGCGGCGCTCAGCGCGAAGAACAACGCGGCGCCCGCCGTCAGCGCCAATGCCCAAAGCATCAGCGGATGGTCCGAAAGGCCCCGGACCTCAGGCAGCCAGTTTGCGAGCATGCCGTCTCCTGGAGGAAAGCCGCAACGCAGCAATTGCCGTGCCGTCCGCGCGGGCACGTGGTTTGCTGATAGCGAGGCGGCGGCATTCCGCCCGCCTTCAGGAGCAGCGTCATGGACAAAGAGCGCGATACGACGGCGGCGCCCGCCGAGATCTTGAGCGAAGGTGAACTGAGGGCGCGGCGCACGCTCGAAGCAGCGCGGCGCTTGCTCGATCCGCAGGCGGAACCAGCTGCCGCCGTCTCTTCAGTTGAGGCAGAACTCAAGCGCTACGTCAGGGAGGCGTACCACAGGCGCTCATATGGCTCCTATGGTTGAGCGTTACGGCTGCGGTTCGTCCCAGACTGACGCATGCCGATATTGTTCGGCGCGCGCCAGCGTGCGATAGAAATCCGCGCCAACCCGTATCAGCCTTTCCAGCTCTTCGGGCTGCAGCCTGGGCTGCAGCGCCATCAGGCATTCCGCATAGTTGGCCAGCACCTCGGGCCAGTCATGGAAGTCCCGGTCGACCGCTGGCGTGGCGATCATTTGTGCCAATAGTTCCTCGCGATCCATATGCATGTTCCGCAGCAAGCGCACTGGTTGCAGATGCGCCCGCAGGTATGCGCATCTGTTCCTTCGCTGGTACTAATCCTCGGGAAGACTCCTATTTCTTGGCGGCATCCAGGCGTTGCTGCATGGCTGTCGCCATTTCCAGGTGTTGTTGCAGCACCGGCAGGGTCTCGATCGCGAATTGCTTGACGTCGGGATCCTTCACGTCGTTCGAGGCTTTCTCGAAGAGCTTCACCGCGTCCTGGTGCGCGGATACGCCAATCTCGTCCACATAGGCCTTGTCGAAGCTGTCGTCGCGCAAGCCCAGCGCCTTCAGTTTTGCCTGCTGCACCAGCGAGGGTTCGGTCGGCGCCTGATAACCCTTGCCTTGCGCAAGTGTGGCCAATTGCTGGCCGGCCTTGCCGTGGTCGTCGATCATTTTCTGGGCAAACGCCTTCACGTCCGGATCGCGGGCTTTTTCAAGAGCGAGCTTGCTGCCAGCGACTTCCAGGTGGCCGGCCTGGGCTGCGTTCTCCAGGAAGTCCCGGTCGGCGCTGTCCAGTTTCGCTGCCGCGGCCGTGGGAGGCGCGGCGGGCGCGGTTTGCGCCTGCGCAGCATGGGCGGCAGCCAACGTCAGCGAGGCGAGGATCGTGGCGGTCAGATAGCGGGTTTTCATGGAAACCTCCAGATTTGGGCGCGGTGCGCCGTTATGGGTGGGAGCCTGCAGCCACCAGCAATCGCTGTTCCCGCCCGTCAGCGACTTCAGCGGGGCTTGGGCTTGCCCGTCAGTTCGGCGTGGTACTCCACCAGACGCTGCAGGGCATAGCGGGCGCTGGCCAGGCGTATGCCGTTGCGGTTGCCGGAGAAGCGCCGGGTTTCGGCGTAGATTGCCGGCGCGGCATCGGCCTGGCCCGTCTTGAAGACCCAGGCATAGCACTGCGTGCCAGCGGGAATGTCGTCGTCGACCGAGTCGGTGACGCCTGTATTGGAAATGGCGATCAGCGCCGGGCTTTGCCGCGATGCGCCCAGCGCCATCTCCCGCGCTACCGGCTCGCTCGTGAGGTTGTGCCGCGCCAGGGTCGCGGGCGTCACCCCAAGGCAACGCATCTTTGCCTGCGGGGAATAGACCACGAATGCGCAGTCCAGCAGCGAACCTGCACCCGCCACATCCGCCAGCGTGGCGGCGATGAGGCCGGCCGTGCATGATTCCGCCGTGACCAGCGTCAAGGCGTGTTCATGCATGTACGCGGCGATGCGTTCGATCGCGTCCATGGCGGATGGCCCTTTCCGGTTGACGATCGCCTGGCCTAGCCGCCGTTGCGCACCGGGTCGGGCGGCTTGCGCGATACGCCGGCATGGTCTGCATCGGTGACCCGGTCCGCGCCTATGTCGGCGCCTTCGTGGTCGCGGTCGCGCGGGTTGGCGCTTTCGCGGTCGCCTGTGCCTTGAGCATCGCTATCGGTATGGACCAGGTCCTGAGGCAGGTCGCTGGCCGAGTCCGACGAATCGCTGGGACCCAGGTCGGGGCGGGGGGAGGGATCGGTCTGGGGATCGGGCAGGGAGTTGACGGGCGTGCCAGGCATGATGATTCTCCGTAGGGCTGCAATGGGCTCTATGAGACGTTGCGCAGCAAGCCGCGTGCCCGGCTGGCCCATCCTCCCGAGCGCCGCCGCGCATTACTGCGGATTTCGCACCTGGATGTTGTTGCGGATCTCCTTCACGCCCGCCACGCCCCGGGCCGCGCCGACGGCGGAGGCCGCGCTGTCTTCGTTGTCCGCAAAGCCGCTGAGCTGGACCACGCCCTGGTAGGTTTCAACCTGTATGGTGTTGGACCGTAAATTGGGCGTCTTCAGCAGCGCCTCCCGCACGCGCGCCGTGGTAGTGACGTCATCGGTGTACTGGCCCGTGCTGCGATGGCCGTCCTGCGCCGCGCAGCCTGCCAGCGCCAAGGCGAGCATTGCTGCGCCCAGGCCGTGAACTATGGATTTTCTGACCATGGATAGTGCTCCTTTGCCGTGGATGGCGGCAGGAAATGCCGCCGCGCGGGAAGCGAGCAACTCGCATGCCTGTGAGGGCCGCGCCCAGGCTCTCGCACCGATCAGGCCTGGGCGGCCTCCCAGCGGCTGGCCGAGAACTTCTCCGCCATCATCAAGCCGCCGCGTCCCATCGCCATTTCGGCGATGACCTCGCCCACCGCCGGCGCGATCTGAAAGCCCCCGCCCGAGAAGCCGAAAGCGTGCAGCAGCCGCGGCACCCTGGGGCTGAAGCCGATGACCGGGTTCTTGTCGCTGAAATAGCCTTCGATGCCTGACCAGCAGCGGATCACGCTGGCGCAGGCCAGCGCCGGGAGCACGGTCGGAGCGATGCGGCCGAGTTCGGCGAGCGCGGCGCGGCCCGGCCGGCTGCGGTCTCCCGGCAGCGCGCTGCCGTAGCCGCCGCCCATGACCACATTGCCGCGCGCGACCTGGCGGGCATAGAAGCCGCCGCCTTCCACGCCCAACGACACGCCGATCTGCGGCGTGAGAGGCTCAGTGACCAGCATGGTCGGATACTTGATCTGCAGGGGCAGGTCGTCGCCGAACCAACGGGCCACCGCCGCGCCCCAGGCGCCCGCCGCATTGATGACGGTGTCGGCGCGTATGCGCCGGCCGTCGGCGGCGGTCAGCAGGAAGCCGCTACCCTGGGTGTCTGCCTGCGTGATGGCGCAATGTTCGAGCAGGCTGGCGCCGGCGCGCGCCGCGGCATGGGCGAAGGCGGGCGCGACCAGTCGCGGATTGGCCTGGCCATCCTCCGGACATAGCGAGCCGCCGGCAATGCCCGGACCCAGCGCGGGAAAGCGGCGACGCAGCTCGGCGGCGTCGATGATCTCCAGGCCCAGGTCGAAGTCGCTGACCTTGTCGCGGTAGGCACAAAGCTTGTCCAGGTCGGACTCGGAGCGCGCCAGCTTCAGGTGGCCGCTGCGCACGTATTCCGCATCGGTGCCGATGAGGTCCGGCAGGCGCGACCAGATGCCGTGTGCGCGCTGCGCCAGATACAGCTGCTCGATCGAGCGTCCCTGGCGGCGTACGCCACCGAAGTTGACGCCGCTGGCGCGTGCGCCGCTTGCGCCGCCGTCGATCAGCGCCGTGGCGACCCCCATGCGGCGCAGCGCCAGGGCGGCGCTGGCGCCCACCAGGCCGGCGCCGATGATGGCGACTTCCGTGTGCAGCGGGTTCATGGTTCCACCTTGCCGAGCATGGACAGGTTCAGGGGCTTGACGGGCGCCTGCCCGCGTAGCCGGCCTATGTCCGCCAAGGCCAGTCCGCGGCAGTCGGCCAGCAGCTCGGCCGCGCCCGCCTGGCACATGCGTCCCTGGCACAGGCCCATGCCGATGCGCGTCAGCGCCTTCAAGCGGTTGAGATCGTGGATGGCGTATTGCGCGGCCGCGGCGCGCAACGTGCCGGCGCGCACTTCCTCGCAGCGGCAGACCATGACGGAGTCGTCGCAGTCGGCGCCCGCGCCCGGCAGGGGAAAGGCCCGGTCCAGGCCGCGGCGGAATTGCGCCCAGCGCGCCTGGCGGCGGGCCAGCCACTGCACCCTGGCGGCGCTGACGTCGATGCCGCTGTCTGCCAGCATGGCCAGCGCGGCGCGTTCGCCCGCAAGCTCGGCCAGGACCGCGCCGCCGATGCCGGCGCCGTCGCCGGCCAGATAGACGCCGGTCGCCGTGCTGCGGCCGTCCGGGTCGCGGCGCGGCAGCCAGGCGCGCTGCGCGGCATCGAAGTCGAAGGCGCAGTCCAGCAGGTCGGCAAGCTGCGTTTCCGCGCGCAGCCCGTGGCCCACCGCAAGCGCGTCGCAAGCAATGGCGCGCTGCTTGCCGCCCAGGGTCGCAAGCGCGCGCTCGACGCGGCCCGCGCCCTCGGCCGCATCCAGCCGTGCGCCATGGTGCACCGGCACGCCGTGGGCGCGCAGCCAGCCCAGGTAGTACATGCCTTTGGCCAGCATGCCGGGCTGGCTCAGCAGCGCCGGCGCGGCGCGGACCTGGCTGCCTGGCGGCGCGCAGTCCAGCACGGCCTGCACCTGGGCGCCGGCGCGCGCATATTGGTAGGCGACCAGATAGAGCAGGGGGCCAGTGCCGGCGAACACGATGCGCGGCCCAAACGTACAGCCCTGGCTCTTCAGCGCGATCTGCGCGCCGCCCAGCGAGTAGACGCCGGGCAGGGTCCAGCCCGGGAAGGGCAGGACGCGGTCGGTGGCGCCGGTGGCGAGCAGCAGCCGTGAGTAGGGCAGGGTTTCCAGTTCGCCGTCGCGGACCAGGTCCAGGCAGCCCGGGGCGGCATTCCACACCGCGGTGGCGGCGCGGTAGTCGGCGCGGGCGGCCAGGTCCGCGCCCGCCGCGTGGATGGCTTGCGCGCGCTTCCATTCGAAGCCATAGCGCTGGCGCGCGGTGCCGCGAGGGGCCGCGCCCTGGCGATAGATCTGGCCGCCAGGCAAGGCGGCTTCGTCCACGATCACCGGACGCACGCCGTGGCGCAGCAGCGTCTGCGCGGCGCGCACGCCCGCGGGCCCGGCGCCCACCACCACCATGCGCGGCGAGTCATCGGCGCCGGGCGGGTTCATTTGCATGCGAGTTCTCCGGGCTGGGCGCTGACCAGTTCCATGCCGTCTTCGACTGCGGTGGAACAGGCGCGCAGGCGTGCGCCGTCCGCCGTCTGCACCCAGCAATCCTGGCAGGCGCCCATCAGGCAGAAGCCGGCGCGCGGCGTGCCTTCGCCCAAGGTGACGCGCAGGTGCTGCGCGGCCAGCAGCAACGCCGTCAGCACGGTGTCGCCCTCATGGGCTTGCAGCGGCAAGCCGTTCCAGGTCAGGCGCAGCGGCGTCGATTCGGGCGCCGACACGCGGCGCAGCAGCGGTTTCATGCGGCGGTCTCCGCGCGGCGCAATTGCGACAGGGTGCGGTCGGGCAGGATGATGTCGGCGTCATAGCGCAGCTCCACGATGGCCGGCATGCGATGCTCCCGGGCATACGCCAGCGCGGCATCATAGGCCGGCGCAAAATCCTCCGTGCGCTCGACCGCAGCGCCGTAGCCGCCATAGCTGTGCGCGAGCCGCGCGAAATCGGGGTTGACCAGTTCCGTCGCCAGGGCGCGTCCGGGATAGGCGCGCTCCTGATGCAGGCGGATGGTGCCGAACAGGCCATTGTTGAAGACCAGCACCACAATGCCCAGCCGGTACTGCGCCGCGGTGGCCAGCTCCTGCATGGTCATCTGGAAACAGCCGTCGCCGGCGAAGCAGACCACGGCCGCATCGCGGTCGCGCAGCTTGGCCGCGATGGCTGCGGGCAGGCCGTAGCCCATGGCGCCGACGGCGGGCGCAAGCTGGCTGCCCGGTCCCTTGAAGGCGATGTGCCGGTGCGCATAGAGCGCGTAATTTCCCGCGCCCACCGTGACGCAGGAATGCCGCGGCAGCGTGGCCGCGACGTGGCGCGCCGCCGCGTTCAGGTCCAGCGGGCCGGGCGTGGGCGGCAGCGCAGGCGCTGCGGCGGCCGCTACAGCGCCCCGGCGGCGCGGCTGCCAGCCCGGCGTCGGCGCCAGTCCCGATGCGGCCTGGGCGAAGCCGTCCACACTGGCGACCATGCCCAGCGCCGGCGTGCACAGCCGCCCGATCTCGTTGGCGTCCGGGTGGATGTGGATCAGCGTCTGGCGCGGCGTGGGCGAGGCCAGCCATTCATAGTTGATGGTCGTCGGTTCGCACAGGCGGGTGCCCAGCGCGATGACGAGGTCGCTGTCCATGACGGCGCGCTTCTGGTGTGGGGGCATGCTGGCGCTGACCTGGCCCACGAAATTGGGATGGTCGTTGTCGAACAGCTCCAGGCGTCGCCAGGCGGTGGCCACGGGCAGGTCGAAGCGCAGCGCGAAGTCGCGCACGGCCTCGCGCGCGGCTTGCGGCCAGCGCGAGCCGCCCAGCAGCAGCAAGGGCCGCTCCGCCGCTTCCAGCAAGTCACGCAGGCGCAGCATGTCGGCGTCGGCCGGACGGGCGCAGGGCGGCTGTGGCGTAGCGGCCAGAGCCACGTCGGCGACGCTGGACAGCATGTCTTCGGGCAGGGAGAGGACCACTGGCCCGGGGCGTCCGCTAGTGGCGATCGCCCAGGCGCGCGCCAGGTATTCGGGAATGCGGTCGGCCCGCTCGATCTGCGCGACCCATTTCGCCAGCGGCGCGTACATGGCGCGGTAGTCCACTTCCTGGAAGCATTGGCGGTCGGCGGTGTCGCCGCCGACCTGGCCGATGAACAGGATCATGGGCGTGGAGTCTTCCCTTGCGGTATGCACGCCGATCGCCGCATTGGTGGCGCCCGGGCCGCGCGAGACAAAGCAGATGCCCGGCTGGCCGGTCAGCTTGCCATGCGCCTCGGCCATGTAGGCGGCGCCTCCTTCCTGGCGGCAGACCACCGCTTCGATCGCGTCGCGCCGGGCGTAGAGCGCATCGATGCATGGCAGGAAGCTTTCGCCCGGCACCATGAACACGCGCTCCACGCCATAGGCCTGCAGCTGCGCGACCAGCAGTTCGCCGCCGCTGCGGGCGCCGGGGGCAGGCGCGTTCATGCCGCGTCTCCTTGCAGCGCCAGCGCCACGCGTTCCGCGCCATAGTCGCGTTCGGCCGCGGCACGGCTGACCTTGCCGCCCAGCACGTCGTTGCGGATGGCGGTCGCGCTACGGTCAGCGGGCGCGCCGTAGCCGCCGCCGCCGGGCGTTTCCAGGCGCACGGACTGGCCGCTGGCCAGGCCGTGGCCGGCGATCTTGTTGGGCAGGCGCTGCTCGTCGGCGCGGCCGGGGTTCTGGATCACGCGCGAGGTGCCTCCCTCCAGGCCGCCGTTCAGGCCGGCCGCGCCAAACAGCGCGGCGTCGCAGCGGATGGTGCAGATCAGCTGGTCATGCAGCGAACGGATCTGGCGCGCGATGCCCATGCCGCCGCGGTGGCGGCCCGCGCCGCCGCTGTCGTTGACCAGCGCGTACTCCTCGACCAGCAGCGGGTACTCGATCTCCAGCGCTTCGGCGGGCAGGTTGGAGGTATTGGTCACGTGCACCTGGATGCCGTCCATGCCGTCGCCCTGCGCGCGTCCGCCCGCGCCGCCGCCCAGCGTTTCCAGGTAGACGAAGGTGCCCTTGCCGTCCTGCATGGGCACGGAGAACAGCATGGAAGGCATGACGTCGTTGCACGAAGCCATGGCGCGGTCTGGCGGCAACAGCTGGCCCAGCGCGCCGATCACCGTGCCGGCCACGCGCTGCGCGGTGGTGACGCGCGCGCCCACCGCCGCCGGAAAGCGCGGGTTGGTAATGGTGCCCTCGGGGGCGGTGATGGTGATGGGCTGGAACAGGCCGTTGTTGGGCATGAGCTCGGGGTCGAGCATGGCCTTCACCGCGAAGTAGACGCTGGCGTTCAGGGCGCTGGCGGGCAGGTTGAATGCGCCGCGCGCCTGCTTGCTGGTGCCGGTGAAATCGACATGGAGCTGGCCGTCGCGCGCCTCTACGTTGGCCTGGATGGTGACGGGATCGCCGCCCATGCCGTCGTCGTCCATGCGCTCGGTGAAGGTATAGGTCCCGGTCGGCAGTTGCGCGATGCGGTTGCGCAGGCGTCTTTCGGTGTACACCATGATGCTGTCGATGGCGGACAGCACGGTCTCCAGGCCCGACTGCTGCACCAGTTCCAGCATCAGCCTGGCGCCCTTGTCGTTGGTGGCGATCTGGGCGCGGATATCGTGCATCCGGTTGTCCGGTTCGCGCGTGTTGTGCGCAATCATCTCCAGCAGGTCCATGTCCAGCTCGCCCTCGCGCACGATGCGCATGGCCGGCAGGCGGATGCCTTCCTCCCAAACCG
This sequence comes from Achromobacter aegrifaciens, assembly GCF_902859965.1. NCBI lineage: Bacteria > Pseudomonadati > Pseudomonadota > Betaproteobacteria > Burkholderiales > Alcaligenaceae > Achromobacter > Achromobacter aegrifaciens. The sequence continues at coordinate 453,013 of NZ_CADIKO010000004.1, read as the reverse complement.
TCTTCAGATGGTGCGACGTGGAGCCGGGAACGGCGCCGCCGACGTCGGTATGGTGGCCGATGTTTGCCGCGAAGAAACGCAGCACGCCCTCGTGAAAGATGGGAGTGATGACGGTGATGTCGGGCGCGTGCGTGCCGCCAGCCAGATAGGCGTCGTTGCACAGGAACGCGTCGCCCGGGCGCACGCCGGCCGCGCCGTAGCGCCGCAGCACGGCGTCTATGCCGCCGGACAACGATCCCAGGTGCACCGGCACGTGGGCCGCCTGCGCTACCAGGCGGCCGGCGGCGTCGAACAGCGCCACGGAGCAATCCTTGCGCTCCTTGATGTTGGTGGAAAAGGACGAACGGATCAGCGTGTTGCCCATTTCCTCGGTAATGGACAGCAGGCGGTTGCTGAAGACCTCCATTTCGATGGGGTCGAAGGTGTCCGTGCCGGCAGCGGAAGTCGATCGATTGGTCATGGCGTACGCCTTAGCTGTTGAGGTTGACGACGAGGTTGCCGTATTCGTCGGCGCGCGCCTGCTGGCCCGGCAGCACGACGGTGGTCGAGCTCATTTCCTCGATCACGGCCGGACCGTCCACGGGCACGCCCACCGGCAGCAGGGCGCGGCGCAGAATGGGCGTGTCCACCCAGCCCGCCCCTTCGAAGTACACGTTGCGGCGTTCCTTCAGGGCGCCGGCCACGCTTTCGCCGCCTTGCACGCGGGCCAGGGGCGCGCGTGGCACCAGACCGATGGCGCGCACCCGGCAATTGACGATCTCCACCGGACGGCCGGCGGCGTCATAGCCATACTCGCGCACGTGCGCGGCGCTGAATGCCGCGACGAACTCATCCAGCGGCATCAGCTGCATGCCATCCAGCGGCACGGCGATTTCGAAGTTCTGGCCCTGGTAGCGCGCGTCGATCACGGCGGACAGGCGCTGCTCCGAGTCGTTCACGCCTTCGCTGGACAGCCAGGCGCGCGCCTTGCCGGCCAGGGCTTCCAGCGCCTGCCGCACGGCGGTCCAGCCGTCCGCGGTGGCGTGCGCCATCAGCGTCTGCACGAAGTCCATGGAAATGTCGGACAGCAGGATGCCGCGCGCGCACATGGTGCCCGGCTCCTGCGGAATCAGCAGGGTGCCGATGCCGCAATCGCGCGCCAGTTCGGCGGCATGCAGGCCGCCCGCGCCGCCAAAGGCGCAGAGGGCGAACTTGCGGATGTCATGGCCCCGTTCGGTGGAGACCGCGCGTACCGCGCGCGCCATGTTGGAGTTGGCGATGCGCAGAATGCCGTAGGCGGCTTCTTCCACGCTCAGTCCCAGCGGGCGGGCGATCTGCGCCTCCAGCGCCTCGCGCGCCTGGCGCGCATGCACGGCCATGCGGCCTTCCAGCAGCGCGACTGGATTCAGCCGGCCCAGCACGACGTGGGCGTCGGTGATGGTCACGACCTGGCCGCCCCGGTTGTAGGCGATGGGGCCGGGCACCGCACCCGCGCTCTGCGGGCCGACCTTGAGCGCGCCCGCGTCGTCGATGCGCGCGATGCTGCCGCCGCCCGCGCCGATGACGTGCACGTCCACCATCTGGGTCTTGACCGGATAGTCGGCCACCAGGCGGCTGGAGGTGAACAACGGCCGCAGTTCGGCCACCAGCGACACGTCGGTGCTGGTCCCGCCCACGTCAAAGGTGATCAGGTTGGGCAGCGCAGCCACGCGGCCCAGTTCGGTCGCGCCGATCACGCCGGCGGCGGGGCCCGAAACGCAGGTGCGCACCGGAGCCGTCAGCACCGATTCCACCGACATCAGACCGCCATTGGAATGCACCGTGGTCGGCTCGGCCGCCACGCCCATGGCGCGCACCGAACTTACCAGGTTGCGCATGTAGCCAGCCATGCGCGGGCCGACATAGGCATTGAGCGCGGTGGTGGACATGCGTTCATATTCGCGGAACTCAGGCAGGATCTCGCTGGACACGCTCAGATAGACGCCCGGCAGGTGTTCGGCCAGGATGTCGCGGGTGCGGCGTTCGTGGGCATCGTTGCGGTAGCTGTGCATGAAGCAGATGGCGACCGATTCGACGCGGGCTGCGGCCAGCTCGCGCGCCACCGCCACCACCTCGTCTTCGTCCAGCGCCTGCAGCACGGAACCGTCGGCGCCGACGCGCTCGGTCACTTCGAAGCGCCACTCGCGCGGTGCCAGGGGTTGCGGCTTGGTGACGTTGTAGTCGTACAGATGGGGGCGTGTCTGCCGGCCGATCTCCAGCACGTCGCGAAAGCCGCGGGTGGTGACCAGCGCGCAGCGCGAACCCCTGCGCTCGATGACCATGTTGGTGGCCACCGTGGTGCCGTGGCCCACGTGCGCCAGCTCGGAGCCGGCGATCTCGTGTTCGCGGATCAGATGGGCCAGGCCCGTCTGGATGGCCTCGGACGGATCGTGCGGTGTCGAAGGCACCTTGAAATAATGCAGTTCACCGGTGTGCTCGGCGAGCAGGGTGAAATCGGTGAACGTGCCGCCTACGTCGAAGCCGACGCGAAAACGGCGGGCGCCCGGGGCGGATGCGGTCTGGGTCACGCTGGTCTCCAGGATGCTGGCGCGCAAGGCGCCGGGAGTGGGATGACCAGAATGCTATTGACGCACCATCATTCGGTCCAATCAAAGATTGGTATCAGTGATTATCACTGTTGTGAATGATTTGTCGGTACGGATCAGTACGGATGGGACTCTGCCGGCTGCGCCTGGTCGAACACCATTCCTTGCGCCTGGCAGACCTTGAGTATCTCTTCGCGCAGCCAGCGATGCGCGGGGATGTTGTCCGAGCGTTCATGCCAGATCAGGTTGACCGTGCGCGGCGCGAACGGGAAAGGCGCCTCGACGGCTTCCAGCAGATGGCTGTAGGGGCTGTTGCGCACGGTGTTCAGCGGCACCACGCAGATCAGGTCGGTTTCGGCCAGCAGGCGCGGCGCCAGGGCGAACTGGTTGATGGTGAGCACCACGTTGCGCTTGTAGCCGTGGGGCGCGAGCTCATGGTCGATCAGGGTCGGCGTGCCCAGCAGGCTGACCATCAGATGGCGCGCGCGCAGGAAGCTGTCCAGCGTGAAGCGTGGCTGCGCCAGCAGCGGGTGGCCCTTGCGCATGGCGCAGACGTAGGTCAGCGTTTCCAGCGGCAGGGTGCGCAGGGACGAGCCGAAGTTCGAATACACGCCCGCCGCCATGTCGACTTCGCCTTTTTCCAGCAGCACGCCGGCGTTGTCCAGCGAGTAGGGATGCAGATGGATGCGGACATTGGGCGCCACTGTCTGCTGCTCCACGAACAGCGGCCGGATGACTTGGTCCGCCACGTAGTCGGACATGGCCATGCGGAACACGGCCTCGGAACGCGCCGGGTCGAAATCGTTGCGCTCCAGCGTGTCGGCGATGCGGGCCAGCGCGTCGCGGATCGGGGGCCACAGCAGTTCGGCGCGCTGCGTGGGCAGCACGCCGCCCTGGATCTTCACGAACAGCGGATCCTTCAAGGTCAGGCGCAGCCGGTTGATGGCGTTGCTGACCGCGGGCTGCGTCATGTGCAGCGCGGAGGCCGCGCGCGTGACGTTGCGTTCGGTCATGACCGCATCGAAGATGCGCAGCAGGTTCAAGTCCATCGAGGTCAGCATCGCAGTCCTGGGTGATTATCAACATTGGTGATAGAGATCTATTTTAATTGTTGATTAGCCATATAACGCGGGACCGCTTAATCTTCCCCGGGTGCAAGCGCAGTCGATACACCACGAGGGGAAATCATTGATGGTCAAGCATCTGAAAACTCTGGCCGCTGCCTGTCTGGCGGCCGGGATCGCCGCGCCCGCGATGGCCGCGGACGCCTATCCCAGCAAGCCGATCACGATCGTCCTGCCCTACGCGACGGGCGGGTCCGCCGACATGCTGGCGCGCTTCGCCGCGCAGGCTTTACAGACTGAACTGGGCAAGCCGGCCATCGTCGAGGCCAAGCCGGGCGCGGGCGGCGTGCTGGGCACCGAGTTCGTCTCGCGCGCCGAGCCGGACGGCTACACGCTGGCGTTGACCGCCAGCGGCACCATGGCCGTCAATCCCTACGTCTACAAGCTGCGCTACAAGCCGCTGGAAGACTTCAAGCAGATCACGGTACTGGTCGACCTGCCTTTCGTGGTGGTCACGAACAATGAATTCCCCGCCAAGAATCTCAAGGAATTCATCGACTACGGCCGCAAGAACCCGAACAAGATCACCTTCGGCAATGCCGGCCTGGGCACCCAGCAACACCTGACCCAACTCATGTTTGCGCGCGCCGCCGGCATGCAGGTCAACATCGTGCCCTACAAGGGCAGCAGCCCGGCCATGAACGACCTGCTGGGCGGCCATATCGACGCGGTGCTGGACAATACCGGCGTGCAGACGCCCTTCATCAAGGCAGGCAAGGTGCGGCCCTTGTTCGTCACGAACCCGGAACGCGTGGCGGCCTTGCCCGATGTGCCCACCGCGCCAGAAGCCGGCCTGCCCGGGTTCTCCGCGGTCGCCTGGTTCGGCCTGGCCGCGCCCAAGGGCACGCCGGACGAGATCGTCGACAAGATCCAGCAGGCCCTGGCGCGCGAGTTCGCCAAGCCGGAAATGAAGCAGCGCCTGCTGGACCTGGCGATGATTCCGCGCGTGTCCACGCCGGCCGAGACCACGGCCCGGGTGAAGAGCGACCTGGAAACCTTTGGCAAGATCGCCAAAGAGGTCGACCTGAAGCCGATGTGACGGGACGGCTTTGCCGCGTCAGCGGCATGGCCTTCTTACACGCCACGGCGGATGGCGCGCGCAGCGTTCAAGCGCGCCGATCCGCCCTGATCTCACCGATCTCCAGTCCGTAAAAACCCGGGTTCCTTGGCTTTTTATATCGTACTACGATCTATTTTCGTATGACGATAAAAACACCAAGGAGCGGGGATGGAACTTATCGATAACCTCATGCTGGGGTTCTCCGTGGCGTTCACGCCGGAGAACCTGCTGTATGCGCTGTTGGGATGCGTCCTGGGCACGCTGGTGGGCGTGTTGCCTGGCTTGGGCCCTGTGCCCACCATCGCGATGCTGCTGCCGATCACCTATGTGCTGCCGCCCGTTGCGGGGCTGATCATGCTGGCGGGCATCTACTACGGGACACAGTACGGCGGCTCGACCACCGCCATACTCGTCAACCTGCCAGGCGAGACATCGGCGGTCGTCACCGTGCTCGACGGCCACCAGATGGCCCGCAACGGCCGCGGCGGCGCCGCGCTGTCGCTGGCCGCCATCGGCTCCTTCTTCGCGGGCTCTGTGGCCACCATGCTGATCGCGGCATTCGCGCCGCCGCTGGCCGAGGTCGCGTTCAAGTTCGGGCCGGCCGAGTACTTCTCGCTGATGACGCTGGGCCTGGTCGGGGCGGTGGTGCTGGCCTCGGGCTCGCTGGTCAAGGCGATCTGCATGATCCTGCTGGGGCTGCTGCTCGGCCTGGTTGGCACGGACGTCAATTCGGGCGTCGCCCGATATGACTTCGGCATCCCGGAGCTGCAGGACGGCATCAATTTCGCGATCGTGGCGATGGGCGTGTTCGGCTTTGCCGAGATCATGAACAACCTGGAACTGAAGGACAAGCGGGTCGAGATCACGGACAAGGTGGGTTCGCTGTATCCCAACCGGCAGGAGGTCCGCGAAGCGGCGCCCGCGATCGTGCGCGGCACCGCGGTCGGATCGATGCTGGGCATCCTCCCCGGAGGCGGCTCGGTGCTGTCGGCCTTCGCTTCCTACACTCTGGAAAAGAAGCTGTCCAAGGAACCCGGGCGTTTCGGCAAAGGCCACCCGGCCGGCCTGGCCGGGCCGGAGTCGGCCAACAATGCGGGGGCGCAGACGTCGTTCATCCCCTTGCTGACGTTGGGCATCCCGGGCAACGCGGTGATGGCGCTGATGGTGGGCGCGATGACCATCCACAATATCCAGCCCGGCCCCCAGGTCATGACCAGCCATCCCGACCTGTTCTGGGGCCTGATCGCATCGATGTGGATCGGCAACCTGATGCTGGTCATCCTCAACCTGCCGCTGGTCGGGCTTTGGGTCAAGCTGCTCAAGGTTCCCTACCGCGTCCTGTTTCCGGCGATTCTGGTGTTCTGCACGATTGGGGTGTATTCGCTTAACTACAACACCTTCGATTTGTACATGACGGCCTTCTTCGGGGTCGTCGGCTACATCTGGAGCAAGCTGCGCTGCGAGGGCGCGCCGCTTCTGCTTGGCTTGGTGCTCGGCCCGATGATGGAAGAGAACTTCCGCCGCGCGCTGTTGTTGTCGCGCGGCGATTTCACGACATTCATTGAGCGGCCGCTATCTGCTTCCCTGCTGGGCGCGGCAGTGGTGCTGGTCGTGCTGGTCGCGCTGCCGAACATCCGCAAGAAGCGCGAGGAGGCGTTCGTCGAAGAGGACTGAGGCCGGGCCGCTTCCGCCTTTCGGGGGACCGGCCGTACTTTAGGCTGAAGACGTCCGGCTCCTGCGATCCGCGGTACAGATTGTCCATGCCCGGGCGCTTCCACAGCGCCAATCAGGTTTCTGTACTGTCGGCCGCCGCGATGCTGAAGCCTATGGCGGTGGTCCGGTTGGCCGATCTGGCGTAGCTGCGGCCGCCGTGCATGCGGGCGATGGCGGCGACGATGGCCAATCCCAGTCCATGATGGTTGGCATCGAACTCGCGGGAGGTGTCGCTGCGGTAGAAGCGGTAGAAAAGCCGTGGCAGATGTTCTTCCGGTATGGGTTCGCCGGTGTTGCGCACGGCGATCAGGATTTCGCCAGCGTCGCCGCGGGAGATATCGACCTCGATCACGCTGCCGGGAGCTGCATAGCGTACCGCGTTCGAGACCAGGTTCGACACGGCGCGCTGGAACAGCGCGCGATCGACTTGTGCCGACGCATCGCCCACCACCGCGATATCGACCCCCGCGTCCAGGGCCTCGGCCTCGTGGTATTGCGTCACCTCCTGGACGATGGCGGCCAGGCTGGCCTGCCAGCTGCCCCGGGCCTGCGCGCCGCGGTCGGCCTGCGACAGGAACAGCATGTCGTTGACGATGCTGGAGAGGCGCTGCAGTTCTTCCAGGTTGGAACCCAGCGTTTCGCGCAAGGCCTGCGGCGACGGGCGCGTGCTCAGCGCCAGCTCGGTCTCGCCGATCAGCGTTGCGAGTGGCGTGCGCATCTCGTGGGCCACGTCGGCATTGAATCCCTCCATCTGCACGTAGGCGCGCTCCAGCCGCTGCAGCACGGCGTTGAACTGGCGCACCAGGGGCCGGATCTCGCAGGGCTGGCCGCTTTCGTCGAGCCGTTCGCCGATGCGGTCCGGGGCTAGCTGCGCGGCCTGCTTGCCCAGCGCGTCCAGCGGCGCCAGCCCTCTGCGCACCAGCAGGGTTCCGACCGCCGCCACGACGATGGCGCCGGCCAGGGCGCAGGCGAACAAGGTCCAGGCCAGCGCCTTGCGCAGGAGGATATCGCTGGAGATGTCCAGCACCAGTTCGGCGTTCATGGCGTCGCCGGGCGCGCCGGGAAAGGGCAGCGTGAAAGCGATGCGCCGCTCATGCTTGAAGTCGTTGTCGCCGGCGATGGGGCTGCCGTAGTAGACCTTTTCGCCGTCGATCTCCAACACCAGCGAAAAATCGGGGCGGCCATAGAAGAAGTCGCTGAGCTTGTGGCGCAAGCGGGTGGAGTCCTGGCTGGCGGCGTTTTCCTCGACCAGGTGCCGTACGACCTCGACCTTCTGCTGCAGCAAGGCTTCCTGGCGGCTGGCCAGGTTGAGGTTGGTCGCGTAATAGACCACCGCGCATACCAGGCCGAGCGCGATGAAAGTCTGGATCGCCAGCCAGCGCGACAGCCAGCGGTGCAGCGATTTGGGGCGCTGCCCGGGCATCAGTCGCTCCGCGGTTCCAGCACGTAGCCCATGCCGCGCACGGTGTGCAGCAGTTTCTTGTCGAAGGGTTCGTCGACCTTGCCGCGCAGGCGGCGGATCGCGACCTCGACCACGTTGGTGTTGCTGTTGAAGTTGATGTCCCACACCTGTTCGGCCAGCTCCAGCCGCGACAGGACTTCGCCTTGCTTGCGCATCAGCAGGGCCAGCAGGGTGAATTCCTTGGCGGTCAGGTCCAGCCGCACGCCGTCGCGGCTGGCGCGCCGGCGCAGCAGGTCCAGTTCCAGCCCGTCGATGCGCAGCACGTTCTGGGCGATGGTCTCGGTCTGGCCGTGGCCGCTGCGCCGGCCCAGCGCCAGCACGCGGGCCAGCAGTTCCGACAAGGCGAAAGGCTTGGCCAGGTAGTCGTCGGCCCCGTCGCGCAGGCCCTTGACGCGGTCTTCGAGCTTGTCGCGCGCGGTCAGCATCAGGACGGGGACGCGGCTGGTCTTGCGGATCTCGGCCAGCACCGAAAAGCCGTCCATGGCGGGCAGCATCACGTCCAGCAGGACCAGGTCGTACTGGCTTTCACGCACCAGATGCAGTCCGGTGACGCCGTCCTGGGCCACGTCGACCACGTAGTTGTGTTCGGTCAGCGCTCGCCGCAAGTACTCGGCGAGTTTTTTTTCGTCTTCGATTACGAGTACTTTCATGTCAGCGGAAATAAAAAGAGTGCGCGGAAGTCCTCGGATGCTGCGTCTATTCTAGGCGGAATCGTTCTGGGGAATAAACGCAAACAGGGCGGCCCAGCCGCCCTGCGCAGCGCCGGCGGGCACGCGGGGCGCGTGCGCCACGGGCCCGGCGCTCAGCCCGGGGTGTAGATCTCGTCCAGGCGGGCGCGTTCGGCCGGCGTCATGGCTTCCAGCTCCGCCACCGCGTCGGCGCGGGTTCGGGAGGTACCCTGCTTGGCCCAGCCCGGCTTGGCGGCGTTCAGATTGGTCAGAAACCACTGCTTCGGGTCGGACTTGGCCACGGCCAATTCGGTCTTCACCTCGTCGCGCGTCTTGCCGCTGACGGCGTGGTCCGGCGCGATGGCGTAGCCGATCTCCGTGTTGGTCTGGTGCCAGGTGCTCGATGCGCTGGCGGCAAAAGGAAGGGCCAGGGCGGAACCCAGGGCGAGGGCAGCGGTAACGGTTTTGATCTTCATGGATATCTCCCAGGTTGAGCGCGGCGCCGGTCGCGGTGTTGCGTCAGGCGCATACACGCTGTTTGTGTAGCGACGGTGACACTCTACGGACCCATGCCCGTCAATTCGCCGACGCCCTGATTACGTTTTCGTAAGGCCGCGAACCTTACGGAAATGTCATTTTTCTGTCGCTCGATTGACGAACCCGTCTGGATACATTGCCGGCTCGCCCCTTTCCTGGTTGAACCATGCATGTATCCGCTATGCCGCTGATCCTGGCGGCCTCGATGATCGCCGCGTCTGCTGCCGCATCCGCGCAGAACGCGGGCGCAGCCCGAACTTCCGTACTCACGGCGCAGAGCGAGAACGGCGTCGTGCTGACGCTGGAGCGCGCCCTGGCCGCGGCGCTCGAACGCAATCCCGGCTTTGCCGCGGCGAAGAACGAGGCCGCGGCGAGCGAGGGCCTGCTCACGCAGGCGGGCGTGCTGCCCAACCCTTCCATCGACGTGAGCGTGGACGACACGCAATCGGCCACGCGCACCACCACCGCCATGTTGAACGTCCCGCTGGAAACCGGCGGCAAGCGCGCCGCGCGGGTCAAGGCGGCTGAGCTGTCCAGGGACATGGCGCGCCAGGGGGTCGCGGACACGCGGGCCGGCCTGCGCGCGGCAGTCATCGCGGCCTATTTCGATGTGGCGGTGGCGCAGGAGTCCGTGCGCGTGACGCGCGGCACCGTGGATATCGCCAGCGGCGCCTTGCGGCTGGCGGAGAGGCGCGTGGCCGCGGGCAAGGCGCCGCCACTGGAGGGCAGCAAGGCCCAGGTCGCGTTGGCCAACGCGCGCATCGAGGCGCGCGCGGCCGAGGCTGCGCTACTGGGCGCACGCCGCAAGCTCGGCCTGCTGTGGGGCGAAGCAGAGCCGGGTTTTGCCAGCGTGGGCGCGGATCTGAACGCATTGCCGGAACGGGCGTCGATAGACGAGTTGCGGGCAGGCCTGGCCGCATCGCCCAGGATGCAGGGCGGCAAGCTTGCCGTCGACCTGGGGCAGGCGCAGCTGGAAGTCGAGAAGAGCAAGCGCTATCCCGACATCACGCTGAGCGCCGGCGTGGCCCGCGACAACGAAGCGGGCCGCGACAAGGCCCAGCTTGGCGTGTCCATTCCGCTGCCGATCTTCGACCGCAACCAGGGCAATGTCTACGCCGCCACCATGCAGGCCTACAAGGCGCAGGACCAATACCGCGAGCTGGAATCCGGCCTGATGGGAGAACTGTTGCAGGCCGTGACCCGATTCGATCTGGCAGCGGGTTCCGCGCGCGAGTATCGGAGCGCCGTGCTGCCGGGGGCCACCCAGGCCTATGAGGCTGCGCGCAAAGGCTTCGAGGCGGGGAAGTTCGGCTTCCTGGAAGTGCTGGACGCGCAGCGCACCCTCTCCGACGGAAACATCGCCTACCTGACGGTGCTGGCATCCGTGTACCAGGCTTCCGCGGATATAGACCGCATTCTCGGACGTTGAAACGAGCATAAGAAAATGGCAAAGCACAAGAGCAAGCAACCCCCCAAGATGTGGACCGCGGCCGGCCTGTGCGCGGCGCTGCTGTTGGCGTCCGTGTATCCGGCGCAGGCGGCAGGCGAGGCGGAACACGGACATGCCGAGACCGGGCAGGGCGAGCAGGCCGAGAAGGAACAGGAAAAAATCGCGCTCACGCCCGAGCAGATCGCGGTGGCCGGCATCAAGTCCGAGGTCGCTGCGCCCGCCGCGCTGGCGACATCGGCGCAGTTCCCCGGCGAGATCAAGTTCAATGCGGACCGGACCGCGCACGTGGTGCCGCGCATGGCCGGCGTGGTGCAAAGCGTGTCGGCCGACCTGGGCCAGCAGGTCAAGAAGGGCGAACTGCTGGCCGTCTTGTCCAGCTCGGCGCTGTCCGAGTTGCGCAGCGAATGGCTGGCGGCGGCCAAGCGGCGCGACCTGGCCGCCCAGACCCACAGGCGCGAATTGCGCCTGTGGCAGGAAAAGGTATCAGCGGAACAGGACTACCAGGCGGCCCGCACCGCGCTGCAGGAGGCGGAAATCGCCGTGCAGAACGCGGAGCAGAAATTGCGCACCGTGGGCGCCGAGCCGCGCTCCAAGGACCTGGGCAGCCTGGAGATCCGCGCGCCCTTTGACGGCGTGGTGGTGGAAAAGCACATCGCGCTGGGCGAAGCCTTGCCCGACAACGCCAGCATCTTCACCTTGTCGGACCTGCGCACCGTCTGGGCCGAATTCGTGATCGCGCCCAAGGATTTGCAGGATGTACGCGTAGGCGAAGCGGCCAGCGTGAGCTCCGCCGCGTTCGCCGGCAAGGCCGAGGGCACGGTCTCGTACATCGGCTCGTTGCTGGGGCAGCAGACGCGCACGGCCACTGCGCGCGTCATGCTGGAGAATCCGGACATGGCCTGGCGTCCAGGGCTTTTCGTTTCCGTCGACGTGGTCACGCGGATGTCGGACGCCGCGGTGACGGTAGCGGCCGACGCGGTCCAGACCATCGACAACCAGCCTGCCGTGTTCGCGGAGGCGCCCGGCGGCTTTGTGGTGCAGCCGGTGAAGCTGGGCAAGGCTTCGAATGACCGGGTAGAGGTGCTGTCTGGGCTTGCCCCCGGTACGCGCTATGCCGTCGAGAACACCTTCGTCCTCAAGTCGGAGCTGGGCAAGGCCGGCGCCGAGCACGCACACTGAGCCGGGGCGGAACATGTTTGAACGCTTGATCCGTTTCGCCATTGAGCAGCGCTGGCTGGTGCTGTTCGTCACCCTGGGCATGGCCGCCATCGGCGTCTACAACTATTCCCGGCTCGCCATCGACGCGGTGCCGGACATCACCAACGTCCAGGTCCAGATCAATGCCGGGGCGCCTGGGTACTCGCCGCTGGAGACCGAGCAGCGCATCACCTATCCGATAGAGACGGTGATGGCCGGCCTGCCGGGGTTGCAGCAGACGCGCTCGCTATCGCGCTATGGCCTGTCGCAGGTGACCGTCATCTTCAAGGACGGCACCGACATCTATTTCGCCCGCCAGTTGGTGAACCAGCGCCTGCAGGAAGCGAAGGAAAACCTGCCCGAAGGCGTGACGCCCATGATGGGGCCGATATCCTCGGGCCTGGGCGAGATCTACTTGTGGACGGTGGAGGCGCAGGACGATGCCAGGAAACCCGACGGCACGCCCTACACCCCCATGGACCTGCGCGAGATCCAGGACTGGATCATCAAGCCGCAGCTGCGCAATATTCCCGGGGTCACCGAGATCAACGCCATCGGCGGCTATGCCAAGGAGTACCAGGTAGCGCCCAGCACCGAGAAGCTGGCCTCCTACGGACTGGCGCTGACCGACATCATGGCCGCGCTGGACAGGAACAACGCCAACACCGGTGCGGGCTACATCGAACGCAAGGGGGAGCAGTACCTGATCCGGGCGCCCGGGCAGGTCCGGTCCATGGACGACATCCGCGACGTGGTGCTGGCAACCGTGGAGGGCCAGGCGATCCGGATACGCGACGTGGCCGAGGTGTCCATCGGGCGCGAGCTGCGCACGGGGGCGGCGACCAGCAACGGCGAGGAAGTGGTGCTGGGCACGGTGTTCATGCTGATAGGCGAGAACAGCCGCGCGGTGTCCCAAGCCGTGTCCGTCAAGCTGGAAGCCATCAATAAATCGCTGCCGGCGGGCGTGCAGGCGGTGACGGTCTACGACCGCACCACCCTGATCGACAAGGCTATCGCCACCGTCAAGAAGAACCTGCTGGAAGGCGCGGCGCTGGTCATCGTCATCCTGTTCGTGTTCCTGGGGAACATCCGCGCGGCGCTGATCACGGCGATGATCATCCCGCTGTCCATGCTGTTTACCTTCACCGGCATGGTGACCTACAAGGTCAGCGCCAACCTGATGAGCCTGGGTGCGCTGGACTTCGGCATCATCGTCGACGGCGCGGTCGTCATCGTGGAGAACTGCGTGCGGCGCCTGAGCCACGCGCGGGCGCACCATGGCAGGCCGCTCACGCGCAGCGAACGCTTCCACGAGGTGTTCGCGGCCGCGCGCGAGGCCCGCAGGCCGCTGCTGTTCGGCCAGTTGATCATCATGGTCGTGTACCTGCCGATCTTCGCCCTGAGCGGGGTGGAAGGACGCATGTTCCATCCCATGGCGCTGACCGTGGTGCTGGCGCTGCTGGGGGCGATGATCCTGTCCGTGACCTTCGTGCCGGCCGCCGTGGCGCTGTTCATGGGGAACAACGTCTCCGAAAAGGAGAATCGCCTGATGGCCTGGGCAAAGCGCCGCTACGAGCCCCTGCTCGACGTCGCGCTGCGCCGCACGCCGCTGATCCTGGCGGGAGCAACCGTCTTGGTGGTGTTGAGCGGGGTGCTGGCGGCGCGCATGGGCAGCGAGTTCATCCCCAACCTGAACGAAGGCGACATGGCGATCCAGGCGCTGCGGATCCCGGGCACCAGCCTCACGCAGTCAGTCGAGATGCAGAAGCAACTGGAGACCAGGCTGAAGCAGAAGTTCCCGGAGATCGAGCGCGTGTTCGCCCGCACCGGCACGGCGGAGATCGCCTCCGATGCCATGCCGCCCAGCATTTCCGACGGCTACATCATGCTCAAGCCGATGGACCAGTGGCCCAGCCCCAGAAAGACCCGCGCCGAACTGCTGGCGGCGATCCAGGAGGAAGCCAGCCAGGTTCCCGGCAGCAACTATGAGTTCTCCCAGCCGATCCAGCTGCGCTTCAACGAGCTGATCTCGGGCGTGCGCAGCGACGTGGCGGTGAAGGTGTTCGGCGATGACAACGACGTGCTGAATCGTACGGCAGCAGAGATCGCCGAGGTCTTGCAGACGATACCGGGCGCTTCGGAAGTGAAAGTCGAGCAGACCACCGGGCTGCCGATGCTGACGGTCTACATCGACCGCGCCCGCGCCGCGCGTTACGGGCTGAGCATGGCGGACGTGCAGGACACGCTGGCCATCGCCGTGGGAGGTCGAGAGGCGGGGACCTTTTTTCAGGGAGACCGGCGCTTCGACATCGTGGTGCGTCTGCCCGAAGCCGTGCGCGAGAACCTGTCCGCGTTGAAGAAGCTGCCCATTGCCTTGCCCAGGCAGGACGGGCAGGCGCAGGCCGCCTACATCCCGCTGAGCGAGGTCGCCACCTTCGATCTGGCGCCGGGCCCCAACCAGATCTCGCGCGAGGACGGCAAGCGCCGCATCGTGGTCAGCGCCAACGTGCGCGGCCGCGACCTGGGCACGTTCGTGTCCGAGGCCACCGCGGCCATCGGGCAAAAGGTGCAGGTGCCGGCGGGCTACTGGACCTCCTGGGGCGGCACCTTCGAGCAGTTGCAATCCGCGGCCAAGCGCCTGCAGATCGTGGTGCCGGCGGCGCTGGTGCTGGTGTTCGCGTTGTTGTTCGCGATGTTCGGCAACGTCAAGGACGGGCTGCTGGTGTTCACCGGCATCCCCTTCGCACTGACTGGCGGCGTGATCGCCTTGTGGATGCGCGGCATACCGTTGTCCATAACCGCCGCGGTGGGCTTCATCGCGCTGTGCGGCGTGGCGGTGCTGAACGGCCTGGTGATGCTGTCGTTCATCAGCGGCCTGCGTGTGGAAGGCAAGTCCGTGGCCGAGGCCGTGCGTATCGGGGCGCTGACGCGCCTGCGTCCGGTGCTGATGACGGCGCTGGTGGCCTCGCTGGGCTTCGTGCCGATGGCGATCGCCACCGGCACGGGCGCCGAGGTCCAGCGTCCGCTGGCCACCGTGGTGATCGGCGGCATCATCTCTTCCACCATCCTCACGCTGCTGGTACTGCCGGCCCTTTACCGCCTGGCGCACAGGAACGACGACGCCGACGAACTTGAACTGTCGAAACCGGCCTTGGCCCGGGAGTAGGTCCGTTACGGAGGCGATCCGATGAATGCCAGACCCGATCTCGATATCGCTGTGCTGGGCGCAATCAGCCCGATACAGCTATCCGTCATCATTCCATTCCTCAACGAAATGGAGGTGCTGCCGGCCTGCCACGAACGCCTGCGGCGGGTCTTGAAGACGTTGGGGCTGTCCTACGAGATCGTGTTCGTCGACGACGGCAGCAGCGACGGCAGCGCCGAATACCTGCAGGCCCTGCTGCGCGAGGAACGCGGCATCAAGCTGGTCAGGCTGAGCCGGAATTTCGGCAAGGAGGCCGCGATGACCGCAGGGATAGAACATGCGGCCGGAGCCGCGGTCATCATGCTGGATGCCGATCTGCAGGATCCGCCCGAGGCCATCCCCGCCATGGTGCGGGCCTGGAAAGAGGGCGCCGACGTCGTCAGCATGCGGCGGCGCAGCCGTGCGGGGGAAAGCGTCCTGAAGCGCCTTTCCGCCTATGCCTACTACAGGCTGCTGAGCCGCTTGAGCAAGGCCGCTATCCCGCCCGACACCGGCGATTTCCGGCTGATGAGCCGACGCGCCGTGACGGCTTTACTGCAGCTGCCCGAACGGTGCCGCTACATGAAGGGCCTGTACGCCTGGGTGGGCATGCCGACCCGGATCATCGATTACGACCGCGAGCCCCGCGCCGCTGGCGTCACCAAATGGAGCTACCTGGCGCTGTTCCGCCTGGCCATGGAAGGCATCACCTCGTTCTCCACCGCGCCCCTGCGCTGGGCGACGGGGCTGGGAGCGGCCGCGGCCCTGGGCGGCGCGGTCTTCGGCGCCGCCATCATCTTCAAGACCCTGATGTTCGGCGATGACGTCGCCGGCTATCCCTCGCTGATGGCGATGATGACCTTCATGGGCGGCGTGCAACTCATCACCATCGGTCTGTTGGGCGAGTACGTGGGCAAGACCTATATGGAAAGCAAGCAGCGGCCGGTCTATCTGGTGCGCGACGTGCAGCACAGCGGAGCGGCGGGCATGGCGGCATCGGGCCATGGGAGGGATGCGGCTTGCAGCTGAGCGCGCGGACCATGGCCGCCGGGCTGGCGGCGATACTGGGCGTGCGCCTCTTGGCGATGGTCCTGGTGCCATTCGCCGACACGTCCGAGCCACGCTATGCGGAGATCGCCAGGCTGATGGCGGAAACGGGCGACTGGATCACGCCCTGGTTCGCACCGGGCGTGCCGTTCTGGGGCAAGCCCCCATTGGGGTTCTGGGCCGAGGCGCTGTCGATCCGGTTGCTGGGGCTGAGCGAATTCAGCATCAGGCTGCCGTCGCTGCTGACCACGGCGGCGACGCTTGCCATTCTTCATGCGCTGGGGCGCCGCCTGTTTACGCTACAGGCCGCCAGATGGACCGTGCTGGTGTACGCATCCATGTTCCTGCCCCTGGTCGCGGCCGGGGCAGTGTTGACCGATCCGTTCCTTGCCCTGGGCGTCACGCTGAGCATGGCGTCATTCATCCTGGCGCGCGCGCCGGCGGCGGGGTTCTGGCGCTACGGATTTTTCCTGGGACTGGCGATCGGCCTGTTGTCCAAGGGGCCGCTGGCCGTGGTGTTGGTGGCGGGCGCCATCGTGCCCTGGATGCTGTGGCATGGGAACGTCCGGGCCAGCCTGCGGCGCCTGCCATGGGCAGCGGGAAGCGTGATGACGGCGGTCCTGGTGCTGCCCTGGTACGTGGCGGCGGAGATCAAGACGCCGGGCTTCATCCAGTATTTCATCGTGGGCGAGCACTTCCTGCGCTTCGTGGATCCGGGCTGGACCGGGGATCTCTACGGCTCGGCGCACAGCCGGCCCTACGGCGCCATCTGGCTGGACGGGATCGTGGCGTCGTTGCCTTGGGGAGTGTTCGGCGTCTGGCTGCTTGCCCGACGCTGGCGCGGGCCGGTGCGGCGGGCCGGCAGATGGCTGCGCCGGCCACGCTGGACCTATCTGTTGGCCTGGGGCGCGGCCACGCCGCTCTTCTTCACCCTGTCGGGCAACATCCTGTGGACCTACGCGCTGCCGGCCTTGCCGCCGCTGGCCTTGGCGATAGGCGCATGCCTGAGCCGCGCCCGCGCCCTGGCGCCAGCCCGCGTGGCGACGGCCTGCATGGCGTTGGGGCCGATTGCGGTGATTGTTTTCTGCGGCTTGCTGCTGGCCCAGCCGGAGCGGCTCAAAACGGAAAAACACCTTGTCGCCCGGGCCGACGCGCTGATGGCGCCCGGCGAAAAGCTCTACTTCGTCGACAGCCTGCCGTTCTCGGCGCGCTACTACTCGCGGGGCGCGGCCGCACGGGTGCCGCTGGAAGGCTTGGAGGCCGTATTGCCCAAGGACGGCAGGGTATTCCTGGCAGTGGAAAAAGCGGATCTGCGGCGGGTGCGCGAGCAGACGGGCGTGGAGCTTGAGCCGGTCTACACCAGCCGGCGCTACGTCTTGGTGATCGCCGGTACGCCGGCAGATCGCCGCCGGAGGCCGGCGGCGATGGCTTTATCGTCAAGGGCCGGGCCTGGATCCGGGCCCGGCCAGACTCAGAAGCCCACGGCCTGACCGTCGCGGCGCGAGTCGGACGCCGCCACGTAGCCGCCTTGCGGCAGGCGGCAGATCAGCTGCGCCGAACCGAATTCCAGGCTGTCGGCGGGCGCCACGGCGACGTTGTGGCCGCGTGCGCGCAGCGCGTCGACCACGTCCGCCGGCAAGTGCGATTCCACATTGACCACCGGGCCTTTTTCCACGCGGAAGCGCGGCGCGTCGCTCATGGCCTGCGGGTTCTGGCCGAACGCCGCCAGGCGCGTGACCATTTGCAGATGACCCTGGGCCTGCATCGATCCGCCCATCACGCCGAACGACATCAGCGGCTGGCCGCCGCGCGTGACGAAGGCGGGGATGATGGTGTGCATCGGCTTCTTGCGCGGCGCGACCTGATTGGCGTGGCCGGGCGTCAACACGAAGTTCAGGCCGCGGTTGTGCAGGCTGATGCCGGTGTCGGGCACCACCACGCCGGAACCGAAGCCGTGGTAGTTGGACTGGATGAAGGACACCATGGTGCCGCTGGCGTCGGCCGCCGTCAGGTACACGGTGCCGCCGGTGGCGGGCGTGCCCGCGACCGGCACGCTGGCGCGGTCCATGGAAATCTGGCGCGCGCGCTCGGCCAGGTAGCTGCGGTCCAGCAGGGCGGCGGCGCTGGTGCGCATGTGGCGCGGATCGGCGACGTGGTGGTGCAGGTCCGCGAACGCCAGCTTCATCGCTTCGATGCTGACGTGGTAGTAGTCCGCGCTGTCGCGGCCCATGCTTTCCAGGTCGAACTGTTCCAGCATGCCCAGCGCCATCAGCGCCGAGATGCCCTGGCCGCTGGGCGGGATCTCGTGCAGTTCGTAGCCGCGGAACGATTGCGAGATCGGCGTGACCCATTCGGGACGGTGCTCCGCCAGGTCCTCGGCACTGAGCGCGCCGCCGGTCTGGCGCGCGAAGTCGGCGATCTTGCGGGCGAGCTCGCCGCGGTAGAAGCTCTCGCCGCCGCTTTCGGCGATGGCGCGCAGCGTCTTGCCCTGCGCGGGAAAGCGCCACCATTCGCCGGCCTGCGGCGCACGGCCCTCGGGCAGGAAGGCGGCGGCAAAGCCTGGCTCCTGCGCCAGCTTGGGCGCTTGCGTGGCCCACTGGCGGGCGATGGTGGGCGATACCGCAAACCCTTCCTCGGCATAGGCGATGGCGGGTTCGAACAACTGCGCGAAAGGCAGCTTGCCGAAGCGCTCCGACAGCGCCTTCCATCCCGCGACCTGGCCCGGCACGGTCACCGTGCCCCAGCCGGTGCCGGGCATGGCGTCGCGGCCGGCGAAGTACTCCGGCGTCCACGCGGCGGGCGCGCAGCCGCTGGAGTTCAGGCCATGCAGCTGGCCGTCATGCCAGACCAGCGCGAACATGTCGCCGCCGATGCCGTTCATGACGGGTTCGACCACTGTCAGCGCGATGGCGGTGGCGATGGCGCTGTCCACGGCGTTGCCGCCGGCCAGCAGCATGCGCAGCCCGGCTTGGGCCGCCAGCGGCTGGCTGGTGGCGACCGCGTTGGCGGCCAGGACCGGCATCTTCCGGGATGCGTAGGGGAAAGACCAATCGAAGGGTAAGGACATGGAAACGGGGAACTCGTAGTGAAAATTACTGCGGCGTGATGCCGGCCTGATCGATCAGCTGCTTGGTGCGCGGGATTTCGGCCTTGATGAAGGCGGCGAATTCCTCGCGGCTGCCGCCGCGGGGCTCCGCGCCAGCTTCCGCGAGCTTACTGCGCAGCGCCGGATCGGCAAGCACTTTGTTGACGGCGCGGTTGAGCTTGTCGAGCACCGGAGCGGGCGTGCCTTCGGGCGCGACCAGACCGTACCACGGCGCGATGTCGTAGCCGGCGTAGCCCTGTTCCGCGATCGTGGGAATCTCGGGCGCCAGCGCCGAGCGCTTGGCGTTGGACATGCCCAGCGCCAGCAGCGCGCCGCTCTTGGCCTGGGGCAGGCCGGTCATGATGGTGTCGAAGTACATCGAGACCTGGCCGCTGAGCAGCGCGGGGATGGCTTCGCCGGCGCCCTTGTACGGCACGTGCAGGATGTCGATGCCGGCCACGGACTTGAGCATTTCGCCCGCCATGTGCGAAGTCGTGCCGGTGCCGAACGAGGCGTAGGTCAGTTTTCCCGGGTTGGCGCGGGCGTAGGCCACCATTTCCGGCAAGGTCTTGAACGGCTGCGACGGATTGGCCAGCAGGATGTTGGGGGTGTACGCCACCATGGATACCAGCGCGAAGGCGTCGGGGTCGTAGGACAGGCGCTTTTGCAGGAAGCGGTTGGTGACGATGGCGGCGGGGCCGCCCATCAACAGCGTGTAGCCGTCGGGCGTTGCGCGTGCCACCGAAGCGCTGCCGATAGCAGCCGCGGCGCCCGGACGGGCTTCGACGACGAAGGGCTGGCCCAGTTCCGTCGACAGCGCGGCGCCCAGCTGGCGCGAAATCAGGTCGGTGGCGGAACCGGCCTGGAAGGGCACGACGATGCGCACCGGATGCTGCGGCCAGTCGGTCGCCTGGGCGCCCGCTTGGGCGGCAAAGGCCACGGCGGCGGCGCCTGCCAGCGCCCGGATGAAACGAAACTTCATGAATTCCCCTTGATCGCGTTATGGAGTGCGTGCAGGGATTAGACGCAAGCGGACGCTGCAAGGCCATTAGGATTTGCATCCATGGATCACTGGATCCAATTTGTGTTATTTTTGCGGTTATCTATCATGGCGGCTTTCGTGGGCCTATCCGTCGGCCCTAGCCCCGGGACTCCAATGCTGCAATTCCAAAAGACAGCCATCAGCGCCGAAGACGAGGCCTACCTGCATCTGCAGCGCGAAATCCGCCTGGGCCGCTACGCGCCCGGCCAGCGCCTGGTGCCCGAGGTGGTCGCGGCCGAAATCGGTACCAGCCGCATGCCGGTACGCGGCGCGCTGCGCCGGCTGGCCTCGGAAGGATTGGTCGAGATCCGCGCCAACCGCGGCGCGGTGGTGCGCGGCCTGAATCAGCAGGAAATGCTGGAAGTGTTCGAAATGCGGTCCGTGCTGGAAGGCCTGGCCATGCGTAACGCGGTGCTGCACATGGGCGCCGAGCACATCCGCCGCCTGTCGCTGCTGCTGGAACAGCTGGAGCAGGGGCCGGGCGAACACCTGGACTGGATCACCGCGCATCGCGAATTCCACGAATACCTGTGCAGCTTCTGCCAGCAGCCGCGCCTGCTGCGCCAGATCTCGGAGCTGCATTCCGTCGTCGAACCCTATATGCGCCTGTGGGTGGCCCAGCCCGGCCGCGTCCTGCGCGTGCGCGAATCGCACCAGGAATTGATCTCCGCGTTGCAGACGCGCGACCCGGTGCGTTGCGAAGCGGCCATGCGCCAGCATGTGCTGAACACGGTGCCCGCCCTGCAGGCGTTTCTGGAGCAGGCGGCCTAGGACGCGCGGCTTTGCTCTAGACTGGCCCCATCCTCTACGCGCCCGTCCCGTCATGACCGCATCCGCCGATCTCATCCGCCGCCTGGACCTGCTGCCGCACCCCGAAGGCGGTTACTACCGCGAAACCTATCGCGCCGCCGATGCCGTGACGCGCGGCGACGGCGCGCGCCGCTCGGCCAGCACCGCCATCTACTACCTGCTATGCGACGGCGCCTGGTCGACATGGCACCGCATCCGGTCCGACGAACTCTGGCATTTCCATGCGGGCGGCGCGCTGCTTGTCCATGTGCTGGCGCCGGACGGCGCTTACCGCTGCCTGCGGCTGGGCGACGCGCTGAAGGACCCTGAGGCCGCGTTCCAGGCGGTCGTGCCGGCCGGCAGCTGGTTCGCGGCAGAACTGGCCGACCCGGCCGGTTATGCGCTGGCCGGCTGCACGGTGGCGCCGGGCTTCGAGTTCAGCGAGTTCGAATTGGCCGACGCCGCCGACCTGCAACGGCTGTACCCCGCGCAGGCCGGATTGATCGCGCGCCTGGCCCGCTAGTCGGCGCCCTGTGCTTGCGGCTTTTTCCTGCGGGTGAACTTGGCCTCGCTTGCCAGCACGCCCGCCACGATCAGGCCGGCGCCTACCAACGCCAGCGCGGGTAGCCGGTCGCCGGCCAGGCGTCCCACGATGCCGCCCCACACAGGCTCGCCAGCATAGATGACGGTGGCCCGGGTTGGAGACACCGACTTCTGCGCCCAGTTCATGGTCAGCTGGATGATGGCGCTGGCCAGTCCCAGGCCGATGGCGGCACCCGCCCACAGCCATGAGAATTCGGGCACCGCTTCGCCCAACACGGGCATCAGCGCGAACGACACCAGGCCTGCCGTCAACAACTGTACGAAGGTGACGCGGCGGCTGTCGACCTTCTTGGCATAGTGGCCGATCAGGATGATCTCCGCGGCGATCGCCGCGGCTCCGGCAAGCGTGGCCGCTTCGCCCACGCTGAAATTCAGCGCGCCTGCCTGCGGACCCGCCAGCAGGATCAGGCCCGCGAAGGCCAGCGCCACACCCACCCAGCTCATCAGGCCTGGCGGCTTCTTCAGTACGGCCCATTGCAGCAGCGGCACGATGGGCACGTACATCGCCGTGATGAAGGCGGACTGGCTGCTGGTGATGGTCTGCAAGCCGTAGGTCTGCAGGAAGTAGCCCAGGAACAGGGCGCAGCCGATGGCGATGCCGGCGCCGACCTCCTGGCGGGTGATCGCAGCCATGTGCTTGCGGAACATCAGCAGCGCCATCAGGCCGGCGATGGTGAAACGCACGCCCACGAAGAACAGCGGTCCGCTGTGCTGCATGGCGATGTGGATGATGAGGAAGGTGCTGCCCCACAGCATGGTGACCAGCACCAGCGCGATTTCCTGGCGGGACAGGGCGAACATCGAGGTCTTGGACTTCACGGTCTGCTTCGGGCGCGACGAAATGGCGAGCACTATACAGCGCTTCGGTGACCGCTCACCGAACAGATTCCCGGATTCCGGGCGGAGCAGACATATAGCCAGGAGTAATATGACGCGTCCGGCGTCGTCAGGCCGCCGGAGATGACAAGCCGGTGCACGCCTCGTTCTTCTCGCTCCTGCCGCCGCCTCTTGGGCGGCGCTGGCGAACCTGGGCGCGCCAAGCGGCCACAAGAAGATATCGAGGAGAAGCGCAAGTGGAGAAGCAACAGTCGGGCGGCTGGTATTTCGGCTGGAACATCGTAGGCGCCGCTACGGTACTCACCCTGTTGACGGTCGGCCTGCGCATGGGGGTCGGGCCATTCTTCCTGCCCATCGCGGACGCCCTGGGCTTCACGCGCAGTACGCTGTCCGGCATCGTCGCGATCGGCATGCTCTGCTATGGGCTGGCCATGCCGGTAGCGGGTTATCTGGTCGGCACGCGCGGCACCCGCTTCGTGCTGCTGACCGGCACCGCCATCGTCGTGTTGTCGATCATCTGGACGGTCTACGCGCGCGGCCCCATCGAATTCCTGCTGTCCTTCGGCGTGGCGCTGTCCATCGGCCTGGGCTTCACCAGCCCGGTAGCGTTGACGCCGGTGATCAGCCGCTGGTTCACGCGCCAGCGCGGCATGGCGCTGTTCTTCCTGTCCACCGGTTCCATGGCCGGCATCGCGCTGATGACGCCAACCCTGACCTTCGCGATCTCGGCCGTGGGCTGGCAGGAAACACTGCTGGGCTTCGCCGCGCTGTTCGCGCTGCTGACCGTGCCGATGGCGCTCTTCGTCATGCGCGATGAAGCGCCCGAGCACACCGACCTGCTGCCGCACCAGATCATCGACAAGGCGGGACCGGCCAAAGCTGCGGCGAAGCAGCCTGCGCCCAACGTGCGCGCGGCGCTTAACTCGCTGCCGTTCTGGCAGGTGGCGCTGGGCCTGTTTGCCTGTGGTTTCAGCATGAACCTGCTGGGCACGCACGGCGTGCCCATGCTGATGGACCATGGCTTTGACGCCACCACCAGTTCGCTGGGCATCGGCCTGATCGGCCTGGTCGCCATCTTCAGCACCCTGGTGCTGGGGCGCATGTCCGACCAGGTCGAACGGCGCGCCATCCTGGCCGCGATCTATCTCGTGCGCGGGCTGGGTTTCTTCGCGCTGGTCATGGTGGGCGCGCATTGGGAACTGTACGCCGCGGCCACCCTGGGCGGCATCGCGTGGGCTGGCAGCATCGCCCTGTCGTCGGCCATTCTTGCCGACGTCTACGGCGTGCGGCTGGTGGGCGTGCTTTACGGACTGGTCTACCTGGGCCACCAGGTTGGCGGCATGATCAGCTCATGGCTGGGCGGCTGGGCCTATGAGACCTTCGGCACGCATTGGGTGGCCTTCGGGGCAGCGGGCGCGCTGCTGTTGGCGGCGGCCCTGATTTCCTTGCGCCTGCCGGCGCGGGGCCTGCCGCGCGCGGTAGCGGTGGCCGGCCGTTGATCCCCGCGGACTGTGGGCGATGCCGTCCGCAGCGTTTGCCATCGCATCCGTGACGCCGGATGCGATGGTCTCCAGGACCGTCCTAGCGGTCCTTCAACAGCGATACCAGTTCCGGCACGTAGCGGTCGCCGCCGCCCTGAGTGACGGCCTGGTCGAACGTGTGCTGCACGGCCGCGCCGATTTCCCGTACCGCGCCCGTTTCCGCGGCCATGGTGTTGTAGTAGGACAGGTCCTTCTGCGCATTCGACATGAAGAACCGCAGCGAGGACGGATCCTGTTCCAGCAGGTAAGGCTTGATGCGTTCCAGTGCCACGCCGCCGCCGCCGCCCTTGGCCAGCACGTCGGCGAACACCGCCGGATCGATCTCCGCGCGCAGCGCGCAAGCTGCGGCTTCCGACAGCAGCGCGACCACGCCCAGCGACACGTAGTTGTGCAGCAGCTTCATGCGATGGCCGGCGCCGATCGGGCCGGCGTGCGTGATGTTCTCGGCGAAGCAGGCCAGCAGCGGCTTGCATTCCTCGAACAGCGCGGCGTCGCCGCCCACCAGCAGATTGAGCCGGCCCTCGGCGGCTTCCTTGGGGGTGCGCGTCATCGGCGCATCGAGGAAGCGGCCGCCGGTTTCCGTCACGGCCTGCGCCACCTTGACGGTGGAAGAGGGGATCGCCGTCGAGCAATCGATGATGACCGTACCGGGACGCAAGCCCGCCAGCACGCCGCCCTCGGACAGCAGCACGGCCTCGACCTGCGGGCTGCCGGTAACGCAGAGGATGATCACGTCAGACTGGGCCGCCAACGTGGCGCCATCGGTCACGCTGGTTGCGCCCGCGGCCTTCAGCGCGTCCAGGGGCTGATTGCCCGGGTGCTCAAGCACGGTCAGCGCGTGCCCGTGCTTGACCAGATTGCTTGCAATGCCATGGCCCATGAGGCCGATACCAACCATGCCGACTTTCGCCATCTTCCACTGCTCCTGCCATGTAGGGGTTTGTTATGGCGTAAATCTTACTCTGACTTGCGGATCGTCCGCGCCGCGATCACAGGTCTGCGGATAGCGGTGCCGGCAGCAGACTTCTTTGCGATACTCGAGGTATTCCGCGTGAAAAAACCAGGCTTGAGCATGACAGACTCCATTCCTTCCGGTTTCGCGCCTTGGCGCCCCAGCAGCCCCTTCATGGAACATCTGGCCGACCTCGGCGCGCTCTACAAGCGCGATGCCGATTGCGTCCTGGCCCTGCGCGTGGGGATGGCGCACACCAATATGCACGCCATCGCCCACGGCGGCCTGCTCGCCACGCTGGCCGACAGCGCGCTGGGCCATACCATCGCCGAGCAGGCGCAGGCCTCGGTGGTCACGGTGCAGATGTCGGTGGAATACCTGAATCCGGTCAAGCCCGGGGACTGGCTCGAAGCCCATGTCCGCATCGACAAGCAGGGCCGCCGTCTGATCTACGCCACCTGCCTGCTGCAGGTCGAAGGCCGCGTCATGCTCAAGGCCAACGCGGTCTTCGCGGTGCGCGCCGCGCCCGCGCCGGCTTCCGACGGTTG
Source organism: Achromobacter aegrifaciens (assembly GCF_902859965.1). Lineage (NCBI taxonomy): Bacteria > Pseudomonadati > Pseudomonadota > Betaproteobacteria > Burkholderiales > Alcaligenaceae > Achromobacter > Achromobacter aegrifaciens. The sequence goes on along the minus strand of NZ_CADIKO010000004.1, from coordinate 427,610 downwards.
AGCTTCCTGCGGTTCTACAAGTAAGGCGTAGCCAGCCAGATCACCTTGTTGCGCAGGCGCTTGGCGAACGGCGCGCGCAGCAGGTTTTCCAGCGTCTCGCGCTGGCCCTGCGCGATCAAGCCGTCGACCCGCGCGCCGATCCAGCGCGCCACGCCGGGATCGTAGATTTCAGTATCCAGCTCGAAGTTCAGCCGCAGGCTGCGCGGATCCAGGTTGGACGAACCCACATAGGCCCACGCGTCGTCCACCGTCATCAGCTTGGAGTGGTCGAACGCGCCATGCGAACGCCAGACCCGGCAGCCCGTGCGCACCACCTGGTCCAGCTGGGCCGTCATCGCGTAGTCCACCAGCCGCAGGTTGTTCTTCCCGGGAATCACGATGTCCACCACCACGCCGCGCCGCGCGGCCGTGGCCAGCGCGCCGATCAGCGTCTGGTCCGGCAGGAAGTAGGGCGACTGGATGCGCACGTGGCGCTGCGCCACCGCCAGCGCGCCCAACAGCATATTGTGCGTGCTGCCCAGCGCGCGGTCCGGACCGGACGGCACGCAGCGCATCGGCACGTCGCCTGTGGGGGGCAAGGCCTCGGGATCGAACCAGGGCCTGGCCGGCAGGGATTCGTGCGTCGTGAAGTTCCAGTCGTGCGCAAACACCGACATCAGCTGCGTCACGATCGGTCCTTCCACCCGGAAGTGCGTATCGCGGTTGGTGCCATCGCCCGCCAGCGCGCTGACGAAGGCCGCGCGCACGTTCATCCCACCGGTAAAGCCCAGGCGTCCGTCCACCACCAGCACCTTGCGGTGGCTGCGCAGGTTGGCATAGGGCATGCGCAGTACGCCCAGCGGATTGGTCATGAAGCGCGCCACTGGCACCCCGCCGCGCGACAGCATGCGCACGATGGGCGGCCGCGAATACTTGGAACCGATGGCGTCGATCAGCACCCGCACCTCGACCCCGCGCTCGCGCGCCTCGATCAGCGCCTGCGCCATCTCCCGCCCGATCGCGTCGTTGTCGAAGATATAGCTCTGCATCGCCACCGCGTGGCGCGCTTCGCGGATCGCCTGCAGCATCGCCGGATAGGCCTCGTCACCGCCGGCCAGCGGCCGCACCGCGTTGCCGCCCAGCAGGCGGAAGCGGCTGACGCGGTCGCCCAGCACCTTCAGCGACGCGAACTGCTGGCCCGAGATCGGCGCCACGTCCACCGGCGCAGTCTCGACCTGCTCCGCATCCACCACCATCGCCTCATCGCGCTGCTGCGACAGCCGCGTCTTGCGGATCCGGTTGATGCCCGCCACGAAATAAAACAACGCGCCGAACAGCGGCGAAAACAGCGCCACCCCCACCCAGCCTATGGCCGCCCGCACGTCCTGTTTGGTCATCGCGGCATGCACCGCCGCGCCCGTTCCGGCCACGATGCTGATGGCAAACACCAGATGGGGCCAGTAATCGATCAAGATTGCGTGTATGCGGTCCATGGCGATGGCGTAAGCGCGGCCTCCGTAGATGATCAATGGCGAAGGATAGCAAGGTGGCCCGCGCTGGCAAGTGGGGCGGCAGGGCCGGTTTCACACGGATTAAAAAAACGTGCTAGAATTCGGCCTCTTCGTTGTTGAGCAGCTTTCAAAAGCAGCGCAGCAAGGAAGAAAAGCAGTATCAGAGGTGGCTGTAGCTCAGTTGGTAGAGTCCCGGATTGTGATTCCGGTTGTCGTGGGTTCGAGCCCCATCAGCCACCCCAAAGAATTCAATGAAGATAAGGCACTTTCGCGAAAGCGAAGTGCCTTTTTTCATTTGCTGGCGCTTTACGCTTTCGGCGCATCTTGTGCTTCGCTTGCTCAGCAAGCGCGGGCTGAATTCCAGTCAAGAAAAAGCCATCCGGAGATGGCTTCTACGACTACCCGCAAGGCGAGGCCCCGAGACTTTCCATCACTCAGCCCGCCACTGCCCCGCCTCATCATCCCGCAACCTTGCCCCCGCCCACACAACCCGCCCCAACACCCGCACCGATGCCCCGTTCTCCAGCGGGATGTCATCGTGCAAGGGATTGAACGACCGCGCCACCCATTGCCCGGTTAGCCGTTCCCGGGCCACCGTCTTCACGATCATCTTGCCGTCGTAGTTGATGGCATAGACCCCGCCGGCGGCGATGTCTTGCAGCGTCAGGCTTTCATTCGGAACCACCAGCAACGCAGCGCCGTCGCGGATGACGGGCTCCATGCTGTCGCCCTTCGCATACACCACGCGGCCTCGGCCGTTGTCCGCGCCTACCGACCTGAGGAAAGACTTGCGGAACTGGATCATGCCGGTCTGTTCTTCGGCATGGTTTTCGATGGGGTCGCCCGCAGCCAGGCGCACGTCGGCCAGTTCCGGGACCTTCTCGAACCTGTCGTTGGCCGCGGGCGGTTCGCCCACGCCCACATTGGCGACCACGCCTTTCTGGGTGCTGATCCGGACCCTGCCTTCGCGTTCGGCCTGGCGCGTGGTCTTGCCGCCTTCCCAGGGCGCCGCAGGCAGGCCATCGATGCGCATGGGGAACTCGTCTCGGGACAAGTAGGTGTCCACCAGCGAGTCGCTGCGCAGGACCGTCGGCATTTGTGGCGCGGCGGTGGCAGGGGAGACGTCAATCCCCAACTTCAATTGCGCGATCGCCAACGCAATCGCGCCCTGCAATTTGTTCAGCTGATCCGGCGGTAATGCCCGCACCTGTTCTTCCGGTATGCCGGGGAAGGGCCACGGAGGGGGCGCCAGCGCCGCTGCGGCCACGGATCCATCGCGCGCGGGCAGTTTCGGGGCGGTGCCGTCGTACAGCCATTGCGCGTTCACGCGCAGCAGCGGGGCGACCTTGATGCAGGTCGCCATATCCATGCCGTTGGACCCATTGAACCAATGCGTCGCCGCGCCGGAAGAGGCGCCGGCTGCCTTCCATAGGTCTGTCTTGGTAAGGCGCGGTTCGGCCGCGTCCGCACGACGGGCCGCTTCCTCGTTGAACGCCTGTGTGATTCGCTTCTGAAAGGTCATCTTAGGATGCTAAACAAAAACAATCTTAGTTGGCTTGCATTTAGAATCTTAGCATTCTAAGATTTAAAAATGATAGCGAGGTAAGACTGGCGGGGATGCAAAAACACGCATGAACTACTACAGCCACAACATCGGTGACTACGCGCAGGCCACGGCGCATCTGAGCTTGCTTGAAGATGCCATCTACAGCCGCCTGCTGCGCCGGTACTACGCCGAAGAGCAGCCCATCGTGGACAACCTGCAGCAGGTATTCCGGTGGGTGGGGGCCCGTAGCGAAGAAGAAAGAGAGGCGGCCGCGCAGGTGCTGGCCGAGTTCTTCGTGTTGCGCGATGGCCATTGGCACAACAAACGGGCGGACGTGGAGATTGCCGCGTATCACGTCAAGGCCGAGACTGCCAAGGCCAACGGCCGGCGAGGCGGCCGGCCCAGGCTGGCAGAGCGCAATCCGGAACAACCCAGCGGGTTTCCCATGGGTTTCGACGAGAAACCCGGCCATGGCCCGGCAGATGGCGGATCGGAAGCTAACCAAGAACCAGGAACCAAGAACCAGGAACCAAAAGAACACACCTCCCGCAGTCGGGGGACCGGATTCGACGCGTCCGTGATCGAACTGCCGGATTGGCTGGACCGCGAGGACTGGGTCAGTTGGATTGCCGACCGCAAGGCGCGCAAAAAGCCGGTGACGCAGGAGGGCGCCAGGCGTCAGCTGCAACAGCTTGCCGCCTATCTGGCCGCAGGGCATCAGCCAGGGGCCGTGATCGCGAACAGCATCGCGGGCGGGTACCAGGGCCTCTTCCCTCCGCGCACGCCTGCTACAGCGGGCCATCCGGCAGGCAGGGCGCAACGCCTGGCCGACTGGACCGAGGAGCTGCGAGAAGTACTGGCCGACGACGGCCGGCCGCGCGAGCGGTTCATGGGGACGATCGATGCAACCCGCTGACATGCCTTCTGCCGCCATGGGCGCGCTGGTGGTCAATGAAATGCTGCTGATGTACGGCGCCAAGTTCGCGCAGCAATGGCAGGGCCTGACTGCCCGTGAACTGAAGGATTCATGGAACCAGAAATTGGCGGGCCTGGACGAGGTGCAGGTGCGTCGCGGCCTGGTCGCCTGCCTGATCCAGGAATGGCCGCCGACGCTACCGCAGTTCATCAAATTATGTTGCCCGTGGATGGTTCCCGAAGTGGCCTATCACGAGGCCGTGCGTGGCTTGTCCGCGCGCAGGCGCGGCGAGCCCGGTGTCTGGTCGCATCCGGCGGTGTACTGGGCCGCGGTGGGCGTCAGCACGGTGGATCTGCTGGGCTGCACCTACGGCGCCATCAAGGCGCGCTGGGAGAAGACGCTGAACGAGGAGCTGGCGAAGGGCGTGTGGGCGGATATCCCGCTGCCTCGTCCAGCGCTGCCCGCGCCCGGCCAGACGCTGGCCACGCGCGCCGAGGCCGAGGCGGCACTCAAGAAGATGGGCGCGCAAAAGGTGCTGCGGGACCGTGGGTGCCCGCCTCGGAGCTGGATCGAAAAGTGGGATGCGCGCATTGCGCGCGGCCACCACCCGAGTAAGGGCATCGCCGACATGCTCAAGCGCGCCAAGGGCGAAAGCCAGGATACGGAGGGCCGTCTGCAGAACGGTTCCAGCGGCAAGACAGGTAAACAATGCGAGGTGGCTGATGAGTAAATTGACGGGTGACGATCTGATCTGGAACTGGGCCCGCTGGACCTGGTCCGGCGCTACGGTGGGAAACATGGAGGTGTACCTTTCCGAAGAGGAGGACTACCGGCCCATCAACCATCACCACGCCATGGAGGTCGAGGCGATGCATGCCGCGCTGCCCTGGCACGAGCGCATGATCATCATTGCCGAATACCCGCAGAAGAATGTGATGTTCGGCCAGCTGGATGGCCGCGCGCGCCGCGCCAAGGCGCTGGACTGGATTGCCGATACGACCGGCGTGGCCCTGACCGAAACCGAATACAAACTGTACCTGGGTCTTTTCCGCAGCCTGGTGGAAAGGAGGCTGGCGTGAAGTACGCACACGAGGTGATGGATCTGATGGCCTGCTATCCCGGCCGCTCATTCCGTTTGATGGAGCTGGTCCGTCATGTGTCGCGCGGCCGGCCTTTGTCTGTTCCTGAAAAGACGCGCCTGCAAAGAGGCATCCAGCGGGCCATGGATGCGCTGCAGGATACCGGCAGCGTGCTGATTCAAGAGCCCGAGAAAGGCGGGCACGGGCGAACCTACGTGTGGCGTGTGACGGTTCCGTCACAAGACCGCGCCCCATAGGTCACACAATCGGTCACAATGGGTCCGGGGCATTGCGCCCCAAGCAAATGCAGCCCTGGCCACGCGCCGGGGCTTTTTGTTTTGGGCGCGTGGCCCCGGCTTTTTCACTGCTGGGGCAGGGGTCGAACTTCTTTGCACTGCATGTGACGGAACCGTCACAAGACCCCGCCCCAACGGTCACGCAATCGGTCACAATTTGTCCGGGGCATTGCGCCCCTGACAAATGCAACCTCGAAATGCAGCCCCGGCCACGTGCCGGGGCTTTTGCATTTGGGCGCGATGTTTCGGCGCCAGTCTTCTTCAGCAGGAATCCAACTCCATGAGCGTTCAGATCAGCATCACTGAAAACCAGCTGGTAGAGGACCTCGCCGCATTCTTCAAGACCTTGGTCGACTGCGACGTTGTCCGCGGTCTACCCGGTTGGGTTCCCGCGCCACCGCGCGAGTGCGTCGTCATCACTCCGCTGGCGGCGCAGGGACTTTCCGTGCCGGTCATGGCCTATGCCGATCCGTCGCCCGCGGCGGGGAAGCGGATCATGACCCAGGCCACGCAATGGTCTGCCCGCGTGGATGGCTACGGGGCGCGGGCCCTGGACCTGGCGCTCACGCTCTCGATCGCCCTGCGCAGCCAGTACGGGTGCGAGTTCCTGGGGAATCTGGGACGAACTCAGCCGCTGTACGCGGGCGAGCTCAAGCAAGTGCCCTTCGAGAGCGGGGAAAGCCAGATCTTCGAGCGGTGGTGGTTCGACGCCGTCCTGCAGTTCAACCCTTCCATCAGCATGCCGCAGCAGTTTGCGGATCACCTTCACGTGGGCCTCATCGAGGCCGACACCACCTACCCTACGGGAGCTTAATCCTATGTCCATTCCCGCCAGTGAAATCGTCCAGGTAGTGCCTGGCGTGATCTCCGCCGGCGGATCGGCGCTCGATTTGAACGGCCTGATCCTGACCCACGATACCGCCGTCCCCATCGGCACCGTCCAGAGTTTCGCGACCCCGCGCGACGTACAGCGCTTCTTCGGTCCGACCTCGACCGAGGCCGCCCTGGCCGACGTCTACTTCAACGGCTTCGACAACTCGACCCGCAAGCCGGGCAATCTGTTGTATGCCCAGTATCCGGCGGCAGCGGTTTCCGCCTATCTGCGCGGCGGCTCGATGGCCGCGGTGACGCTGACCCAGCTGCAGGCGCTGTCCGGCATCCTGACGGTGACCGTGGACGGCGTGGCGAAGACCTCCGCCAGCATCGACCTGTCGACGGCAACGAGCTTCTCGAACGCCGCCACGATCATCGAAGCCGGGTTCACCGCCATGGGCGCCACCTGCACCTACGATGCGCAGCGTGCCGCTTTCGTGATCGTCTCGGCCACCGATGGCGTCGCCAGCACGATCTCCTATGGCAGCGGCACCCTCGCGTCGGGCTTGAAGCTGACGCAGGCCGCTGGCGCCAAGGTGTCGCTGGGCGCCGCGGCCGGCATTCCAGCGGTGGACATGGGCCGGATTACCGACTTGACCCAGAACTGGGCGGCGTTCATGACGACCTTCGAGCCCGATACGGCCGGCAAAGTGGCGTTTTCGGCGTGGACGAATGCCCAGGGCGACCGCTACGCCTACGTCGGCTGGGACACCGATGTCACCGCTACCCAGCAGGGCAACACGTCCAACTGGGCGGCTGTCGTAAGCGCCAATGAATACTCGGGCTCCGTGCCGGTCTACAAGGACGTGCTGCATGCAGCCTTCGTCCTGGGCGCCGTTGCATCGCTCGACTTCGAACGTACCAACGGCCGCGCCACCCTGGCGTTCAAGGGCCAGTCGGGCCTCGCGTTCTCCGTGACTGACGCGACCACCGCTCAGACGCTGATCGACAACGGCTACAACTTCTACGGCGACTACGCCACCAGCAACGACCGCTTCCGCTTCCTGTACCCGGGCCAGATCAGCGGCAACTGGAAATGGGTCGACACCTACGTCAACCAGATCTGGCTGAACGCGGCGTTCCAGCAAGCGCTGATGACGCTGCTGACCCAGGTGAACGCCATTCCCTACAACATCGACGGCTACACGCTGATCGACGCTGCCTGCCTGGACCCGATCAACGCCGCGGTCAACTTCGGCGCCATCCGCGCCGGCGTGACGCTGTCGAGCCAGCAGAAGGCGCAGATCAACAGCCAGGCCGGCGTGGATATCTCCGACACGCTCCAGACCCGCGGCTGGTATCTGCAGATCAAGGACGCGACGCCGCAGGTGAGAGAGGCCCGCGGCACCCCGCCCATGACGTTCTGGTACCTGGACGGCGGTTCCGTCCAGCAGATCACCCTGGCCTCGCTGGCCATTCTTTAAGGATTCAACATGGCGACTTTGACCAGTGCCAACTCGGTTCTGATGCTTGCGGTGGGCGGCGTTTTTCCGGTGCCGCAGAAGATCGAGGGCTACGCTTCCGACAGCGCCTTCACCTTCGAGGCTGCCAAGCCCGCGCAGGTAACCATGGGCGTGGACGGCCGCATGTCGGCCGGCTACGTGCCGGTTCCCCGCGTGCAGACCATCACGATCCAGCCCGATTCCCCGTCCATGCGCGTCTTCGAGATCTGGATGGCAGCCAGTGAAACGGCCCGCGAAGTGTTCTATGCAAACGGCACCCTCAACATCCCGTCGATCGACCGCAAGTACACGCTGACCCGCGGCGTGCTGACGCAGATTCCGCCGGCGCCGGATGCCAAGGCGATGCTCCAACCCATGGCGTTCCAGATCACCTGGCAGAACGTCTCTCCGGCGCTGGTGTGACATGGCCAGAAAGCAAATAACCCTGACCATCGGCGCCGAAGGGCGCGACAAGGGCAAGGTGTTCATCCTGACGGAGCTTTCTGCCTACGACGCCGAGGAATGGGCCGGTCGGGCGCTGTTCTCGCTGATGAACGCCGGGGTGGAAATCCCGGACAACATCGCAGAGGCAGGGCTGGCCGGCGTGGCCGCCATGGGCATGAAGGCCATCGCCAAGCTGCCTTTCGAGAGCGCCAAGCCGCTGCTGGAAAAGATGATGGATTGCGTCCAGATCCAGCCCAGCCCGAACGTGACGCGCGAGCTCATGTCAGGCGATGTCGAGGAGGTGGCGACGCTGTTCGCGTTGCGCAAGAAAGTCCTGGGCTTGCACCTGGATTTTTTTACGGCCGCCGTCCCATCGACTTCGGGCTCCAAGTCCACGACGGCGGCGCGCGCCTGATTCGCTACGCCAATATCCCCCGGATTATTGGCGTGGTGATTTCCCGGCACCCGGGCCTGCTGCACGACCTGCAGACGGTCTACGGTGCCGAAGACCTGTACAACCTGCTTGAGGTGATTGCGGTGGACGCACACAACAGGCGCGTCCTAGCTGAACCGAGGTAATTGCATGGCCACCATCATCGACGCCTTGCTCGTCACCGCGGGTTTCGATCCGAAGCGTTTTGCGGCGGATAGCTACTCCGGTGCGGCCGGTCTGAGCCAAACGGCCCAGAATCTGGATATGAGCACCGAGCGGCTGTCCGCGTGGCAGAAGGCGGCCGAGCGGGCAGGCGGAACTGCGGAAGCCATTTCCGCCCAATTGAGGGAATCCTCGGTCGAGGTAGCCAGATTCAACCGCGGATCCGCCGCGGACTCGCTACCCGGGTTCTTCCGCAACGGCGGCAATGTCGGCGACCTCAAGGACGGGAACACCTACCTTCTGGCCAGGTCGAGGATCATTGCCGATCTTTACCAGAAGGACAGGGCCCAGGCCGCGCTGGCCGCCCAGGACATGGGTATCAACGAGGGCCTGTTCAATCTGTTCAAGCGCGGGCCCGATGAGCTCGAGCGGTTGCTTCAGGTCCAGGAGAAGCGCGCCGCCATCTCCGGTAGCGATGCGCAAGCTGCCTCGCAGCTGCGCGACCGTTACCTGGATCTGCGCGATACCTTTGAATCGGTGAGCGTCAAGGTGCTGCTGGCGCTCATGCCGGCGTTCGAGCGGCTTATCTCGCTCGCACATGGCTGGGGCGATTATCTGCTTGAGAACCGAGACGAAATCGTCGAGTGGGTCGACGGCGCGGCGCAGGCCATCGTGAAGTTCATTGATGCAGTCGATTCGGCGGCGCAGGCGGTGGGAGGATGGCAAAACGTCCTGCTAGCGCTGGGGGCGCTCAAGATTCTTTCCTGGGCAAATTCGCTGCTGAGCCTGGCATCTGCCTTGGGGGCCGTGGCTACGGCTCTCGGAACCCTTGGTGGCGCAGGCGCGGCGCGTGGACTGGGTGCGTTGAGAGGCTTGGGTCCTGCGGCGTTGAAGTTGGCTGGCCGCGCGGCGGCTGGCGCTGCGCTGTTCTTGTTTAGCAACGATCTGAATGGGGGCGAGCAAGAAGACCTAGTCGCGATGAGAAACCCCGCGCTGAAACGCAAGGAGGTTCTCGATGCGGTCAGGTACTTCGAGTCCAAGAAGGGCTACACCCGGGAGGCGGCCGTGGGGGTGGTGGCCAACCTGCAGGCCCAAAGCAACCTGGACCCCAGGGCCGTGGGCGCTGATGGCGTTTCCGCCGGCATCGGACTATGGAATCCGCGACGCCAGGCCGACTTCAAGCGCATATATGGCATGGACCTGCGCGAGTCCACGGTTGAACAGCAGCTGGATTTCGTCGCCAGTGAGTTGGAGAGCACCAGGCGCAGGGCGGGAGTACATCTGGCCGCTGCCACCACCCCGGCCCAGGCCAGCGTGGCCGTGTACCGCCACTTCGGATTGAACAAGTCCGAAGGGGCCAGCTCAAGCGAAGAGCGCAAGCTCGCAGCCGCTGCCGGGGCAATTTATGGGACGCTTTTCCTCGAAGATCAGGAACGAGGCGCCGCAGCTGCAGCTATGACGGTCGCGGCAGCCCAAGCCAGCGCTGCCGCCATCCCGAGCAGCACCGCAACCACCAGCAATACGTCCGAAACCCATATCCACGGCCCCATTACGGTTATGACGCAGGCGACGGACGGCGAGGGAGTCGCTCGCGATTTGGGGCGTGTGGGGCGCTCCCAGAATCTCGTCCAACAAGGCAATACGGGGATGTTCTGATGCCGCTTATTCCTTTTCCCGATGTTCCGAGCAGTCCGGGCGTCCCCGCAGTCTTCCGCGCCGCGTTCCTTCCTTCGGTCTCCGAACCGGCAAGCTTCGAACTTGTGGCGCTGACCGACAGGATCTTCGGTCCTCCTCGCTGGGGGCTGTATGGCGTCGATGGGCAGCAGATGCTGGTCTTCGAGACGTTCCTTGGAATCACCTTCAATCAGAGCGGCCAGATATCCAGCCATCCGGTTGAGCAGGGCGGATTCTCGTCCTTCAACAAGGTCGATGCGCCGTTCGAAGCGACCATCAAGCTGGCGCATGGCGGCGATCCAGTGTCACGCAAAGTCATGTTGTCCGTGCTGGAGCGCATCGTCGGCAGCACGGAACTGTATTCAGTGGCGACGCCAGAGATCGTCTATCCGTCGGCCAACCTGGTGAAGTACTCATACACCCGCGCCGACAAGAACGGCTCCAGCCTCCTGATCGTTGAACTGACTCTGCAGGAAGTCCGGCAGACGGCCGTCCAGCTATCGCCGGCCACGCAGGACCCCAGCGGCGCGAATGAAGTGAGCAATGGCCAGGTACAGGCGTTCGAGATTGACGCCTATCCCCGGCGCGATCAGAACAAGGTGGCCGATCTGGAGCCCATCCAATGAAGAGAATTCCCTTGAGGCCCGTTCCTGCACAAATGCTCAGCGTCGTGCTGTCCGGGCAGAACTGCCAGATCGCCGTCTATCAGAAGTCGACGGGACTCTATCTGGATCTTGAACTCGACAATGCGCCCATCGTGACGACGGTGCTTTGCCATGATCGAGTACGGCTGGTGCGGTCTGCTTACCTGGGCTTCGTTGGGGATCTGGCCTTTGTGGACACCCAGGGCCACGCCGACCCGCAGTATCAGGATCTCGGATCGCGCTTCGTCCTGGCCTACCTGGAGCCGCTGGAACTATGAGCTTCATCAAGCGCCGGTTGGACGTGACCATCAGCCTGGGCAAAGGAAAGTTCGGCGACGAGCAGGGGCCGGAAGTAACGCTCAGCGGCTACCGGATGTCGGTGACCATTCCTGCCTATACCGCATTCGAAAACAGTCCGATGACCCTGCAGATCCACGGACTGAATCAAGACCTGATGAACAAACTGACGACGATAGGACCCGTCATGACGGAGCGCCGGGGAAAGAATCTTGTCCGGATCGACGCAGGGGTGGAATCCGGTGCTCCCTGCCTGGTCTACGAGGGGGACATCGTTGAGGCCTGGGCTGGCTACGGAATGGGTGCAGAGGGCAAGGCGGCCGCAGGGGGCGTATTCACGGTCAAGGCCGAGGTGGCCGGGGCCAAGCAGGTAAAGCCCGCATCCGCCAGGTCGTTTCCCGGTGCGAAAAAGGCGCAAGAAATCATGTGTGATATCGCCAAATCGATGGGATACAAGGGCGAAAAAAGCGGGGAGGACTATGTGTTGGCCGACCCCTATTTTTCCGGAACCGACATGGACCAATTGCGCAGTTGCGCGAAGGCCGCCCGGGTCAACTTCACGATAGACCGCGGCGTCCTGTCGGTCTGGCCGGAGGGCGGATACAGAAAGGGCGATCCGATTCTCGTGGCGCCGGAAACGGGGTTGATCGGATATCCGGCGTTTACGAGCAAGGGGCTCCAACTGACGACGCTCTACAACCCGCATCTCGGATTGGGAAAAAGAGTGCAGGTCATCAGCACCGTCGAACCCGCGCATGGCGAGTGGATCATTGTGAGCTTGTCCCACAAGCTGGAGGCAGAGGTGCCTGGCGGCGTCTGGCAGTCGATGGCCGTATGCAAAAGGAATCTCAATGGCTAAGCAATACGGATACGCAGGGCTGGCGCAAGCCGGACAGGGCGACAGCGAGTTCGGCGCCTTGCAGTTCCTGATCAGCCAGGCCCTGAATCGAGTCAGTACCGCGACGCTGGTCAAGGTGGTGTCGGTGACGAATGCAGGCGGGCTGTCGCCCGTGGGCTTCGTCGATGTGCAGCCGCTTGTCAACCAGCTCGATGGCGCCGGCAATGCCGTGCCGCATGGGGTTCTGCATCGTCTTCCCTACTTTCGCCTTCAGGGCGGAGCGGACGCTGTCATCCTGGACCCGAAGGTCGGGGATATCGGGATGGCGGCTTTCGCGAATCGGGACATCTCGCTGGTGAAGACCTCGAAGGCGCAGAACAACCCCGGTTCCTGGCGTTCCCACGACATGGCGGACGGGCTGTATTTCGGCGGTCTGTTGAATGGAACCCCGGTGCAGTATGTGCAGTTCACGGCGGACGGCATACACATCGTGTCGCCCTCGAAGGTGACGGTGGCCGCGCCCAATATCGAACTGAACGCCAGCGCGCAGTGCGCATTGAATTCTCCACGGATCGTGCTGAACGGGACGGTGCAACAAGGCGGTGGATCCTTCGGCGGCACGTCTACCTGGCAGGGCGACATGCACACGCTGGGTACGCTGCGCAACAACGGCAAGGACGTGGGCAGCACCCACACGCATTCCGGCGTGCAGAGCGGGCCGGCAAACACAGGAGCGCCCAATTGAACACGATGCTGCTAGACCGGACGGCCTGGGACCTGGTGCTCGATGCCGCGGGGAATATCGCACTGGCGTCCAAGCCCTACGCCGTGGCGCAAGACGTCGCCAGCGCCATCAAGCTCTTCAAGGGGGAGCTGTTCTACAACACCGCCTCGGGCGTTCCGTACTGGGAAGAATTCCTGGGCCATCAGCCGCCGCTGGCGCTGGTGCGGGAACACGTCCGGCGAGCCGCGCTCACTGTCCCGGACGTGGCCGACGCGGGCTGCACGCTGACCTCCTATACCGACCGCGCCCTGGCGGGCTATGTCGCAATCACCCTGCAAGACGGAACGACGCAAACCGTCAGCTTCTGAGGAAACCATGCCGAACATCTCGAAAGTGCCGCGCGTGCAGTTCACGCCGGAAGGGCTGGTGCTGCCCAACGAATCCGCCATCCTTGCCGGCGTCCTGTCTGACATGGACTCGGCCTTCGGTGGCGGGCTGAATCCCGCGCTGGAAACGCCCCAGGGCCAGCTGGCCTCCAGCACCACCGCCATCATCGGCGACAAGAACAACGAGTTCGCGTCCTACGTGAATCAGGTCGACCCGGCTTATGCGCAAGGGCGGATGCAGGACGCCATCGGACGGATCTACTTCCTGGACCGCAAGCCCGGTACGCCCACCGCCGTCATCGCCACCTGCACGGGCCTGGCGGGTGTGACGATACCGGTGGGCGCGCGCGCGCAGGCGGTGGATGGCAATCTGTACCTGTGCACGCAGGCGGGAACGATACCGGCCAGCGGACGCGTCGACCTGCCATTCGCCTGCTCGGTCGACGGGCCGGTGGATTGCGCGCCTGGCGCACTGAACCAGATCTATCAGGCCATTCCCGGTTGGGACTCGGTGTCGAACGCGGATGCCGGGACGGTGGGCAGCCATGTGGAAAGCCGGGCCGAGTTCGAGGAGCGCCGGCGGCAGTCGGTAGCGCTGAACGCCCGCGGCTCGATCCCCGCAATCTACGCCAACGTGGCGAACGTGGAGGGCGTCATCGACGCCTACGTGACGGAGAACGATCTCTCCGTGCCGAAGACGGTAGGCGGCGTCGTCCTGCGTCCACACTCCATCTGGGTCGCGGTGACGGGCGGCGAGGCGGCGGACATCGCGGACGCCATCTGGCGCAAGAAGAGCAATGGCTCCGACTACAACGGCAACACCTCGTACACCGTGGAGGACAAGGAGGGATATGCCTATCCCTACCCGTCGTATGTCGTGACATGGGAAACCCCTGCCGCGTTGCCCGTGCGTTTCGCGGTGCAACTGGCGGACAACCCAGCCCTGCCATCGGACATCGTTGCCTTGACTAAGCAGGCGATCATGGACGCCTTCAACGGCGGAGATGGCGGGCAGCGCGCACGCATCGGATCGACCATTTATTCCAGCCGGTTCTACGCGCCCATTTCGGTGCTGAGCCCGGTGGTCTCCATCCTGTCCCTGCTTCTGGGCTCCGATACGCCATCGGCCGCCAGCCTGGCCGTTCCGATCAACCGCCGGCCCACGATCACGGCCAACGATATTGCGGTGACATTGATATGAGCGTCGTGCCTAAGCCGGGGCTGGCGGCCCGGACCCTTATCAGTCAATACGCCAACAGCCCCACGCTCGTCCAGTTGATCAACAACATGGACGACTACATCAATCCCGACGCCGATTTCGACGCGTTCCATGACTTCGTCTGGAACGTCGAGACCGCGCAGGGCTTCGGGCTGGACATCTGGGGCAGGATCGTGGACGTCGGCCGGATGTTGACGATACCGGGAGACGTCACCTATCTGGGGTTTGACGAGGCGCTGAATTGGCAGCCCTTCAATCAGGCGCCGTTCTACACAGGCGAGCAGGCCACGCAGACATATCGGCTTGCCGATGACGCGTATCGCACGCTGATCCTGGTCAAGGCGCTGGCCAATATCTCGGATTGCACGTCGCCCAGTTTGAACCGGCTGCTGTCCAATCTCTTTGCGGGTCGTGGCCGCTGTTATGTCTCTGATACGGGATACATGGAATTTCGGTATGTGTTCGAGTTTGCGCTAGAGCCGTACGAGATCGCCATCTTGACTCAGTCCGGCGCTATTCCCAAGCCTGCGGCGGTCTTGGCCAACCTGTTGCAGGTCGACATATCCACAACTTTCGGATTCAACGAAGGGCTGATGCAGCCCTTTGGATCCGGTGTCTTTTTCACTTCTTCGGGGCTTATCCATGCAGGCTAGCAACGTACCAATCAAATCCGCCGTGCCGTTCGCACAAGGCGGAACCAAGAGCACAATCCCGGTGGCCTCACAGATCGGTGTCACCCCAGGCGCGGCGTCGTTCACTGATGGTTTCCCGCCATTGACGATGACACCATTGGCTGCCGGTGGCGTACCCCCCTCTGGTGCCGACTTCAATGGAATCCTCAATTTCTTGAGCGCGGCTGTACGGTGGGGACAGGCGGGCGGCCGATATCCGTTTGATGCTGCATTCTCGACGGCCGTGGGGGGCTATCCTAAAGGCGCGGTTCTGGCCGAGGCGAGCGGGAATGGCAGCTGGTTGAATCTCGTCGACAACAACACGACGAATCCAGATGCTGATGGTGCTAACTGGGTGGCATTGGGCGCGGGCATTGCAAGCACTTTGCAGGCTCAGGCGATGACCGACGATACCGTGTTGACGACGCCGAAGAAGTTGGCGGATGCATTCAAGGGGGGGAACTACATTGAGGCCCAATTTTCTAGGTTGCCCAGTGGGTTGATCATCCAGCAGAGCACGGTCTTGAGCAACGCGGCAGGGTTTGCTCCTTGGACGTTCCCCCTAGCGTTTCCTACCTCCTGCGACTTGGTGATATCAACTGCTGGCCAGGAAGCCGGCTCTCTCAACATGATGGTTAGCCTGATCGGCACACCGACACAAGTGGCGACGAATTCCGCGGTCTTCGTAAATGGGGTTCAGTCCTCGATTGCCGGTCAAGTTAGTGTCCGGTACCTTGCTTTGGGGCGTTAGAAACTATGTACTACTCACCTTCGACGGGCGGCTTTTATTCTGTGGAAGTTCATAGCGACGCAATCCCCAATGACGCCATGGAAATTTCTGACATGGCGTATCAGGAGCTTATGAACGGCCAATGTCTTGGTCAGATGATCGTTGCCGGACCCAACGGTCGACCGTCGCTGCAAGAACTCGTCCTTTCTGCGGACCAAGTTCGAGCTGCGAATCGGAGGCGTCAAAGCGCGCTATTGGCTCAGGCGACATCCGCTATTTCTCCGCTGCAAGACGCGATTGATATTGGGGTGGCGACGGAGGCAGAGCATGCCATGCTGCTTGCGTGGAAGCGCTATCGAGTCGCAATCAATCGCATCGATCAACAACCGGGATATCCGAGCAATGTCGTCTGGCCCGAGCGACCGGACCAGGCCGCTTAACCCACCCGCTTCTGCGGGCCCTTTTACGTCTATAGGGGATGCGATTGAGTATCCAAGACTTCGATGCCTTCGCGGCGAAATTCGCCGGTGTGCTTGGCGCGGCGGTGTCCATGCGATACATGCAAGGGTCATGGCTGGCGCGTCTCAGTATGGCGATCAGCGGATCGCTGGTGGCCTACTACACGTCGTCGTACTTGGCGCTGGTCTTGGGAATCCCGGAGGGACTGGCCGGATTCCTGACCGGAATGTTCGGGATGGCCATCATGTCTCGCGCTTGGGAGATCGTTCAGGCGGCGCCTGTTAGCGCTCTGTGGAAGGCTGTGATCGACCGCGTGCGGGGTACAGGGGCGTGACATGGGCAAGCATTATCTCCCTCAACTTTGTGGCGGCCTGGCGCTTTTCCGTTGGTTGGCGGTGGCTGGGGGACGCGGCGCTAAAGGGCATCTATCTGACGGCGAGTGGCGGCGTGCAGCGCCGTAGCGGTTCATACATGTAGGGAGCCTGAAGCAATGAGCAGTTTCCAACTGTCGCAGCGGAGTCTGAAGCGCCTGGTTGGGGTGCATCCTGATCTGGTAGCCGTGGTTAAACTAGCCAACGAGCGCACGCTCGTGGACTTTACTGTGATTGAAGGTGCGCGCACGCTGGCTCAGCAGCGAGAGAATGTGGCCAAGGGTGTAAGCCAGACCATGGCCAGCTACCACCTGCCGCAGGTCGATGGTCTCGCCCATGCGGTAGATTTGGCACCACTCGTGAACAAGGCAATTCCCTGGAACGACTGGCAGGCCTTCGCTGACCTGGCTGGCGTGGTCAAGGCCTGCGCGGCCGAACTCGGCGTTCCGGTGGAGTGGGGCGGCGACTGGAAGACGCTCAAAGACGGCCCGCATTTCCAGATTCCACGCAACTGGAAGGGTCGCGCATGAACGCATCGCTGCGCGCGTTGGCGCCGTATCGGATCGGCACCGTCCTGGTGGCCGCCGCCTTCCTGTGTGTGCGCTGGTATGGCGCCGTTCAGTACCGCGCCGGAGTCGATCGGGCAAACGCCGACTATACGCTGGCCGAGCTCACCGAGTTCCAGCGCCAGACCGCGCGCCTGGGCGGAATCTCCGAATCCCTGGAAGTCGCGCTTGCCGCGTTGCGCGACGCCAGGCCCAAGATCATCGAAAGGTACACCCGTGTCGAAGTCCAGAGTCCCTTACCTGCTGGCTGCCACATTGACGCTGAGCGGCTGCGCTACATCAACGAGGCCGGCCGCCTGGCCAATTCTGCCGGCCAACCTGGCGCAGCCGTGCCCGCCAGTGCCCGAGGTGACGAGCGATAGCTGGGACGATCTGGCGCGCAGCTATATCGCGCTGGTTGCGTTGTACGGAGAGTGTGCGGCACGGCAACGTGCGGCGGTGCAGAGCTGGGAGAAATCCCGGTTCGGCCCGTCGTGAGGCTGCGATCCGCTAGGTCATGCTGCAACAGATAGCCCGCACTCCGCGGGCTTTTTTTCGTCCATCCAGGAGAAAGCCATGTAGACCGGATACGCGAACAGAGAATGCCCCCTAGCCCAGCAGCGGCAAATTTCCCGGAGATATCACATGACGATCAGAACTCTTTCCCTACAGCAACTGAAGCGCTCGGCCGAGAATTCGGCAGCAATGAAGCATCATGTCGATGATGATGCAACCGTTCTTCCGGAGCCTCGCACTTCCAGTTCTCCGGGCAACATGACTGGGTATTCTGTTCAAGTCCAGGACCATGGCCCGATCGTGGATGGCACGCTCCATACGCCCGCGGAGCGTTACGCCGACGTTGTCGGCCGCCCAAGTCGATTATCCTTTCGTAACCTCACTGGGCGAATCTATCTGCGACAGCGCGGAGCAACCCGCAATGGTCATGGCCGACATTACGACCACCACCGGAACGCTGGGACAGATGTGGGGCGAACAGAGCACCGCGTCGGGGCAGTGGCGAGCCACGTACTACGGTACGCCGGCCGCTGGGAATACTTTCGTCATCACCACGCGGGCTTGAGCATGGCCTGAGTGCCACGTTGTGGCGGGCAGTTGCCCGCCTCCCAAACAAAAGCCCGCAGGCGCAAGCCGCGGGCTTTTCTTCGCTACCCTTCAAAAGGACTCTTTTTCTTCCGCCGATTCACTGGTCTGAGGATTTCGCCTGACTTCAGCCGGTACACATCTTTCCCTTCCCAGATCACGGCGCCGCCGGTGGAGAGGCGGCATTGCAGCACTATGTGTGGATCGGGACTTTCGTCCGTCGCGGGTTCTTGAATGATATGTCGCTCGATCCGGTACTGGTCTCCTGCTGCCGAGACCGCAATCACATCCTCCAGTCGTCTGCATGAGATTGACATGATGAGCCTCCTTCACTGGCGCCACGTTGAAACCTGTGGCGCTGAGGTCATCGTCTCGACTGGCAAAATTCCTGTCAATGCTGCTGCGGCCCATCATCCAAGCGCATGCGCGGCGCGTCCCAGGGAAGCGTCGTGCAAACGCATGAGGCGATGCATGCGTTTGGTCTAGGCTGTTTTCGAGGCCGCGTGTGCGTTGAAATGCTGCGGCGGTTTGAGGTATTGATCGATGGCCGCCGCAAGACCTGGATCAAAGACTATTCAAGCTTCACGTTGGCGGACTGGATGACGCCGCGCCACTTCTTGTAATCCGCGGCGATAGTCTGGGAGAACTGCGCGGGGGTGGTGGGCATGGCGGTTGCGCCTTGCGCGGCCAGCGCATCCTGGACGTCTTTCATTGCGAGGATCTTGTTGAGTTCCGTGTTCAGCGTCTGGATGATGGGCTTGGGCGTGTTGGCGGGTGCAAGCAGTCCGTACCATACGCGCACGTCGAAGTCCGGATAGCCGGATTCTGCGACGGTGGGCACATCCGGCATGGCGGGGCTGCGCTTGAGGGAGGTCACGGCCAACGGGACGGCGCTGCCGGCCTTGATCTGCGGCGCGGCCGAGGGGATGGACGTGAAAATGACGGGGACCTGCCCGCCCAGCAGGTCGGCCATGGCCGGACCCGATCCCTTGTAAGGCACATGCACGAGCTTGATGCCCGCCTGGAGCTGCAGCAGTTCGGCGGCCAGGTGCGTGATGGTGCCTGCGCCGGGCGAGCCGTAATTGATGGTCCCGGGCGCTTTCTTGGCGGCGGCGATCAGGTCCTTGAGGGATTTGTACGGGCCGTTCTTGCTTGCGACGACCACCAGGGGGGCTTCACCGACGATGCCTATGGGTTCGAAGTCCTTGACCGGGTCATAGGCCAGCTTGGTGTAGAGCGAAGGCGCCACGGCCAGGTTGTCGACCTGGCCCATGACGATTTCGTAGCCGTCGGGCTTGGCGCGTGCGGCGGTGGTGATGCCTATGGTGCCGCCGGCGCCGGGCCGGTTCTCGGCGACGACGTTCCATTTGACCGAGTCGGACAGCTTGGCGGCGACGGTGCGCGACAGGAAGTCGGTGCCGCCGCCAGGCGTGAACGGCACAATGACGCGGATGGGCTGGTTCGGGTACTGCTGCGCGGCGGCGGGGGCGCAGGCGGCGAGCGCGCAGGCCGAGAACATTAGGGCACGTAGCATGGTTGTAGTCTCCATTCCTTGGTGGGCGCGTCCGGTCGTGATCGCCAGACGTCGGTTGCTGCGGATGCTGCTGACGCGTACTGCGGATTCGGTTGCGGCGGGCGGTTTCAGGCTCCCTGTTTGGCTAGACGGTTCCTTGTTCGCGTAGTTCCCTGATTCGGTCGCGCGACAGGCCCAATTCCTCCAGCACCGCATCGGTGTCCGCGCCCAATGCGGGCGCGGCGCTGCGGACCTGGCAGGGCGCTTCGGCGAACTTGATCGGAAAGCCCAGCATGCGCACCTGCTGGCCATCGGGATGGGCGACGTCCATGGCCATCTGCTGGTCCGCTACCTGCGGGTCGTCGAATACTTCCTGCAGGTTCAGCACCTGCCCGCAGGGCACGCCGTACTGGTTAAGGCGTTCGATCCAGTAGTGGCTGTCCTTCTGGCGAGTGCGGGCCTCGATGGCAGCCTTGATGGATGCGCGGTTCAGCATGCGGTCGGCGTTGGCCTGGAATTCCGGATGCACGCGCAGTTCGGGCAGTTCCAGCGCGTCCAGCAGCTTCTCGTACATGGCATCGTTGGACGGAGCGATCGCGACCTGGCCGTCGGCCGTCTCGAACAGCCCGTAGGGCGCGACGATGCCGTGGTCGTTGCCGGTGCGCGGAGGCAGCTCGCCGCTGGCGAAGTAGTTCGATGCCTGGAAGCTGAGCAACCCTATCATGCTGGAGAGCAGGCTGACGCTGATGGAGTCGCCGCGGCCGGTGCGCTCGCGGCGCAAGAGCGCGGCCACCACGCCCAGCGCGCCGTTCAGGCCGGCGGCCAGGTCGCTGATGGGCGGCCCCGCGCGCATGGGCGGATCGTCTTCGCCGCCGTTCAGGCTCATGAAGCCGCTCATGGCCTGGGCGATGAAGTCGAAGGCGGGCCGGTCGCGATAGGGACCGGACGCGCCGAAGCCGTTGATGCTGCAATGGATGATGTCCGGCCGCAACGCCTTCAGCGCTTCATCGCCGAAGCCCATCTTGTCCATGATGCCGGGCCGGTAGTTCTCGATCACGACGTCGCAGTGGGGTATCAGCTGGCGCAGGATGTCCTTGCCTTCGGCGCTGTACAGGTCCAGTGTCACTGACCGCTTGTTGCGGTTGTAGTTGGCGAAGTACCAGCTCAGGCCGTCCTTGAGCACGCCCTGGCGGCGAATGGGATCGCCTTCGCCGGGCGCTTCGATCTTGATCACTTCGGCGCCCATGTCGGCCAGTATGGATGTGCAGTAAGGCCCGGAGATGATGCGGGTCAGGTCCAGGACGCGGATTCCGGTAAGTGGCATGGTTTGCATCTGCTTGGATTTTGGTCAGCCGCCCAGTCGCGGCAGCCACAAGGTCAGGGGAGGAAAGGCGCAGATCAGCGCGAGCACGATCAGCGACCAGATGAAGAAGGGCACGATTTCGCGCACGATGGGGCCTATCGGCGTGCGGCCCACGGCGGACGTGACGAACAGCAGGATGCCGACCGGCGGCGTCAGCATGCCCGTCATCAGGTTCAGGATCAGGATCATGGCGTACTGGATGGGGTCCATGCCGAGCTGGGCGCCGATAGGCAGCAGCGCCGGCAGCGTGATGATCATGGCCGGCAGCGGCTCCAGGATCTTGCCCACCAGGATCAGGAACACGTTCACCGTCAGCAGCACCACCCAGGGCTGGTCGGAGATACCCAGGATGCCCTTGGCGATGGTGGCCGCGACGCGCGATTCGCTGATCAGCCAGCTGAAAGGACCGGCGGCGGCCAGCAGGAACAGCACCACGGCCATGGTGCGCCCGGCCGAGTAGAACGCCGATCCCAGCTCGCCCGGCTTCAGTTCCCGGTACACGGCCAGGCCCACGAGCAGGGCGTACACGGCCACGAACGCCGCGGCCTCCGTATCCGTCAGCAGGCCGAAGCGTATGCCGGCGATGATCAGGACGGGCATCATCAAGGCCCAGATGGACGCGCGCGTCACCCTGGCGCGCTCAGGCCAACTGGCCCGCGGACGCGATTGGTAGCCGTGGCGCCGCGCCTGCCAGGCGCATATGACCATGTAGCCCGCCAGCAGCATGAAGCCGGGAATGATGCCCGCCAGGAACAGGCGGATGATGGACAGGTTGGCCAGCACCGCATAGACGATCATCGGGATCGACGGGGGCAGGATGGGACCCAGCATCGCCCCGCAGGCGATGACCGCCTCGGGGTAGCCGCGCCGGTAGCCCTCGCGCTTCATCGAAGGGATCATGGCGGTGCCGATGGCGCTGGCGTCGGCCACGGCGGAGCCGCTGATGCCTGCCATGACCAGGTTGGTGGTCAGCGAGACTTGCGACAGGCTGCCGCGCATATGCCCGACCATGGCCATGGACCAGTTGATGAGCCGCAGCGTGACGCCGCCGCGGTTCATCAGTTCGCCGGCCAGGATGAAGAGGGGGATCGCGACCAGGGCGGTCTCGTCTATGCCGCCCAGCATTGACAGCGGCGCCTGGGCGATATCGACCCCGCCGCCGCCCTTGAACAGCATACCTATCAGGGCGGCGGTGATCATTGCGAAGCCTATGTCCAGACCGGCCAGGATGAGCACGACGAAAAGCACGACGGAGAAGAGGATCATGGATGCGTTCCCGGGGTGTCGGGCTCGCCGCGCGCGAAGGCGTCCTGCGGCGCGGGGGCGTCGGGGATGAGCAGGCGCAGGGCCAGGAACAGCATGAAGAACACCATGCCCACGGTCAGCGAGGCGTAGCTGACGGCGTAGGTGAAAGGCGTTCCGACGATGTCCTGGAAGTTGCCCACGGCGACCACGTCCAGGCCCTTGTAGAACAGGGTGGCGGCCAGCGCCAGCAGGCAGGTGTCGAACAGGCGGTCGCGCGCGCGCCGCACGCGTTCCGGCAGATGGCGGTCGATGATGTCTATGACCACGTTGCGGCGCTCGCGCAACGCCATGGCCGCGCCGACAAACGCGCACCACAGCATGCCGATGCGCGCGACCTGGTCCCAGGCGTCGAACTGCGTCTTCAGCAGATAGCGGTCCAGGACCTGGGCGAAGCAGAACACCAGCACCATGGCCAGGGTCAGGGCGACCGCCAGCCGGCCGATCCAGCACACGGCGCGGTCGGCGCTCAGCGCCAGGCCGCGCCAGCCGGAGGCCGCGTGGGACGAGGCGCGCACGGTCGGCGCGGGCATGGGCGCGGCCATGGCTTACTCCTGGATCTTCTGGATGCGTTCGACCATGCCGGCCGGCCAATCCTTGCCTTCGTACTGCTGGTAGACGGTGGCCAGCGCCGCCTTGAACGCGGCCTTGTCGGGCTGCGTGTAGGTAACGCCGGCTTCCTTCAGGAGCTTGACTGCGTTGTCGTCCAGCTCCTGGTCCAGGCGGGTGGCGACCTTGCCGCCCGCCTTGGCCGCCTCGGTCAGCGCCTGGCGCTGCCTGGCGTCCAGGCCTTGCCAGACGCGTTCGGAAATGAACCAGCCGGTCAGCTCGTAGGCGTGGTCGGTCGCCGCCCAGTACTTGGCTTCCTCGTGGAAGCGCAACGGGATCGAAAGATCAAAGCCGTTGTCCTGGCCGTCTATCATGCCGCGGCCCAGCGCGGTGTAGATTTCGGTCATGCCTAGCGGCACGACCTGCGCACCCAGCTTCTCGAAGGTGGACTTCAGGATGGGAATGGCCGGAATGCGCAGCTTCAGGCCCTTGACGTCTTCGGGCTTGTTGATGGGCCGCGATACGGTCTGCAGCGCACGCGGCGAGCGTATGCCGAAGGCCGCAAACACCCGCACGCCGGATTTCTTGGCCACGTCATCGAAGATCTGCGCGAACTCGTCGCTGTTGATGATGCGCTCGGCCTGTTCGCCGCTCTTGAACAGATAGGGCGCATACAGGATGTTCAGCGGTTGGGCGCCGCGCAGGAACACCACGGACCCGAGGCCGAAGTAGCCCATGTCCAGCGTGCCCAGCTGCATGGACGAGAGGATCTTGCTGATGTCGCCCAATTGCCCGTCCGTGTAGACGTGCACCTGCAGTTCGTTCTGGGATTGCCTGGCGGCCTCTTCGGCAAAGGCGCGCATGGCATGGTCCCAGGGACTGTTGGAGGCGGCGATGGTCGCGATCTTCATTTCCCGCGCCTGCGCCTGGCCTGCGGGCGCGAACGCGCCGGCGGCGGTGATCGAAAGCGCCAGCAGGGCTGCCGAGGCGCGGACCAGTTGCTGCGATATTTTCTTGTGCATGATGTCTCCTCCGGGATGCGGATCCGGCCTACCAGTTCCAGTGCACGGGCTTGAGCCCGGCGACCGGTGAATCGAACACCGCCAGGCGGGACCCATTGATGCAGCCCATGTAGGCGGTCTTGCGCTCTGGGCCCCCGAACGCCAGGCTGGTGATGTTCTGCAGCCGCTTGCTATGGTTGTCGTAAACCATGGGGCGGCTCAGGCGATTGGCCAGGTATTCGGCTTCCAGCCTGTCGATGTGCGCGGCGTCGCCGTCCTCCAGCATGAGCTGCTGCTGCCCTTGCGGGCTGACGCGTATGACCCGGTTGGAGACCACGCTGACCACCCAGATGTGGCCCTCTTCATCGACCGCCATGCCGTCGGGATAGGTACCCTTGCCGAATTCGGTGATGACGGCGCGTTCGCTCAGTTCGCCGTTGGCGCCGATGCGAAAGCGCAGCAGGCGCCGGCCGAAGGTTTCGTTGACGTACAGGTGCGTGCCGTCCGGATCGGTGCGGCATTCGTTGGTCCAATGCACGTCCTGGGCCACGACGCGGGTGCCGCGCTCGTCGCGCACGGCGATGAAGCCGTCGGCGATGTCGCGGCGGAACTGATGGTCGCCGCGGCGTACGGTGCTGACGCAGATCCACAGGCGTTCGCGCTCGTCCAGCCAGACGAAGTTGACGCCGGGCAGGGCCACGCCGTCGATCTCCATGATGTAGGGCTCCGCCGTGCCGTCGCGCTGCACGCGCCAGACGCCGCCGTCGTCGGCCAGGTTGGCGACGGCAAACGAGCCGTCGCGCAACAGGGCGAAGCCGTTGGGTATCAGTCCGGACTGGGCGCCGATCAGGCGCGCGTCGCCGTTGGGCAGGATGTGGCGTATGCCGCCGGCCTTGTCCGACACGTAGAGATCGCCCGCGGCCGTGCTCAGCACGCATTCGGGGCGGTTCAAGTTGACGCCGGTCTCGCGCACCGCCGACAGGTCCAGGGCCGCGCCGCCATTCGATTTGCTGTCCATGGGGGCTCCTCAGCCGATCGCGCCGGCGGCTACGGCATAGTCATGCAGGCGCAGGCGCGGCCCCGCCTTCATCAGCTGGCCGGGCAGGCCACGGCCGACGATGCCTTCCAGCCGCTGGGCTACCTTGATCAGCGCGCCCAGGTCGATGCCGCTGTCCACGCCCATCTCGTCCAGCAGGTAGACCAGGTCTTCGGTGCAGATGTTGCCGGTGGCGCCCGGCGCGAACGGGCAGCCGCCCAACCCAGCCAGCGAGGATTCGTAGGAGGTGACGCCGGCGCGCAGGCCTTCCACCACGTTCACCAGGCCGATGCCGCGCGTGTTGTGGAAGTGCAGCGATATCTTGACGCCGGGATGGTCGGCCCGCAGCGTCTCGACCGTGTCGCGCACCTGCCGGGGCGTGGCCATGCCGGTGGTGTCTCCCAACGTCACGGCGTCGAAGCCCTGGCGCGCGAAGTGGTCGAAGATGGTCCGGATGCGGCCCAGGTCCACGTCGCCTTCGAAGGGGCAGCCGAAGGCGACGGCAATGGCGCCCTTGCGCTTGATGGGGTGGTCTTTCAGCAGCTGCGCGATGTCCTCGATGTCGCGCAGCGACTGTTCGACCGGGCGGTTCAGGTTCTTGGTGTTGTGGCTCTCGGTGGCGGACAGGAACACGACGATCTCGTCAGCCTGCGACTGCAGCGCGCGTTCGACGCCCTTGCGGTTGGGCGCCAGCGCGCCCAGCACCACGCCCGGACGTTTGCGCACGCCCAGCAGGACTTCCTGCGCGTCGCGCATCTGCGGCACGGCGCGGGGCGAAACGAAGGAGGTGGCTTCGAAGTGCCGCACGCCTGCGTCGATCAGCGCGTTCAGGATCTGGATCTTGGTGTCGGTGGGCACGAACTCGGATTCGATCTGCAGTCCGTCGCGCATGCCGACTTCCACGATTTCGACTCGGTCTGGAAGGCTCATGGCTTGTCGTCTCCTGGCGCCCGGATCCTGCGCCCGCGAGGGCTTTGCGCGGCGATGTCCGGGACATGGGTGGTCGGCCACCATCTTCTGCGATGGACCCATGCAGGACAAATCGTCAATCTTCGGCGGGGGATCGCGAAACGCGATGGCTCGGGGGCCAGGCGTCGCGCATGGGCAGGCTCGCGGGTCCTATTGCTGCGTTGCGGCTTCAGCGATCAGATGATCCAGCAGTAGCCGGGCGGCGCCCGATAGCGATTCATTGCTGCGCACGCACAACTTGAGCTGGCGGTGCGCCCAGGCGTCAGTCAGCGGAATGATGCAGAGCGCGTCGCACACATAGGCGGATAGGGCCTTGGTGGGCACGATGCCGACTCCCAGGTCCGCGCGCACCATGGACACCAGCGCGTCGTAGGAGGTGACCTGGAAGCGCAGCCGCAGAGAACGGTTCATGGACGCGGCCTCGCGCGTGAACAGATAGTTCGCGGCGCTGCCCCGGTGCATGCCGACGTGGTCATAGTCCAGCGTATCGGCGAACGATACCTGCCGGTGTCGCGACAAGGGGTGTCCCGAGAGCGTCACCAGCGCCATGACGTCGCGGTGGTAGGGATATATGTCCAGCCCGTTTTCGTCGTCGGATTGGGTGTAGACGCCGATGTCGGCGGCGTTGTCGATCACCGCGCGGGTGACGCCGGCGCTGACGGACTCTTCCAGGTCGATCTGCACGTTGGGGTGCTGGGTCAGGAAGCGGCGCAGTTCCATCGGCAGGAACTGCGCAATGGAAGACAGGTTAGCCGCGACGCGCACGCGGCCGCGCAGGCCGGCGGAGTAGTCGCGGATTTCGGCGGCCAGGTCCTGGGTTTGATGCAGCAGCGTGCGTGCGCGCCGCGCCAACGCGTGTGCGGCGCTGGTCGGTTCGACGCCGCGCGCATGGCGCTGAAACAGTGGGACGTCCAGGACGCGTTCGAGTTCGGACAGGCGCTTCGATAGCGCCGATGGCGCGATATGTTCGCGCGCGGCGGCCGCGGCGATGCTGCCTTCTTCCAGCACGGCCAGGAACACCTGCAGGGTATACAGATCCAGACGAGGGGTCATGGGAAGTCGCGGATAGATACGTCCGCGAGGATAGCGGCAGTCGCGGGCCGCGGGCCTAGGGGATTACGCTTAGCCGATTTCCACCCAGTCCTGCGCCGCGCCGCGCGCCAGCAGTTCGTCGACCGCGATGATGGAGATCCGGCCATCCGCCGTTCCCAGAGCCAGTTTTTCCTCATGGGCATCCAGCGCGAAGACCAATGCAGGCAGGCCTTCCAGCCGCATCCTGGCGCGCAACCGGATCTCGCCCGACGCGGCATCCAGCAACAGCAGCCCGCCGTCCAGGAACGCGGCGGCGATCAGCCCGGGGCAGGGCATGAAGACGACCGCGCTGGCGGAGGCAGTGGTGGAATGTCGCCAGAGTTCGCGGTCACGGTCCAGCGGTTTGCGGTAAATGAAGCCGGCGCAGGCGACGTTGACGGCGGGAGCGTAGTGCCGCCCGCTGATGACCAGGCCAGCGCCTTGCGCGTCGTCGACGTAGCAGCCGGCAAGTTCCATGGCGTGGCTGTCGGGCTTGCCGTTGGCCTTGAGCACCGGCCACAGCGGCTTGGCCCGGCCGTCGGGCATGACCATGCACAGGCGTTTGGCCTCGTGGGAGCTTGCAGGCGTGCCTTGCACGCAGAACGGCGACGGCGCGCCGCTGATGCGGATGTAGTGATTGAAGCAGTCGTAGTGGCCCAGGTCCACGCGCCGTTCGGCGCCCGAGCCCAGGTCGCGCAGCAGGTCGCACGCGTTGCGGGTTGCGGGGTTGCGGTTCCTGCGGCCCAGCAATACGCCTTGCGAGGAGGCCGAGAACGTGTATTCGCCGTCGTACTCGCCGACGAGGTCCAGCCCGTCGTCCGTCAGCGTATACAGCCGGGAATCCTGGTGCCACTTCATGTCGGGCCGCTTCGAGGGTTCCACGACGTGTACATGGATGCCCGCCGCCCGGATGATCTCGGCGCCATGGCCGGCGCCGGCGTATGCGGCGACCAGGCCGTCTTCGACGTCTTGGATTTCCAGCAGGCAGCCGCCATGCGCTACCGCGATGCGCTTGGCGTCCAACCACGCAAGATCATGGATGGCCTTGCGGCTTCCCAGTTGCGGCAGCCCTAGCCATTGCGCGAGGCGGGACTCGGGCGCCGGCGCGGGGGGATCTGCTGCCGGCGCGATGTCGTCGCCTGACAGTTCCAGTTCGCCGGGACCGGCATCGGACCAGGTCGCCGCGTCGTAGGGCGTGCGCACGACGAACAAGGTGTTGAATGCGGCGTCGGGCGGATCGTCGGGCAGCCCTTCCCATTCTTCGTCCCAGGGCCGCACCCACGCCTCGATCCCGTCGCCCGAGGGGGTGAAGGCGCAATGCGCAACTTCGGGGATGTTGCGGAAGAACCGGCGCGAGAGCCCGCTGCGCCAATCCCAGACCAGCAGGTCGCCTTCGAACAGATAGCCGCCGTCATAACTGCCTGCGCCGATCGCGACCACGGATTGGGTGGGATGGAAAGCGATGTGGTTGACGGGATGGCGCAGTTGGTCGAAAGCCGCGAACGGGATGGGACTGCCGCGGCGGTACAGCGCCACGCGATAGCGCAACGTCTGGCCGCCATACGCCGCGCGGGCGCGAGGGTTCGCGAGCAGGGGAAACTCGGAGGCCACGGCCGCGATTTCCCCTGCAGGGTCGAAGAACACTCCGGTAATCTTGCCGCTGCCTCGCAGCGGCGGATCGGCGATCATGGCCATGCTGGTTTCCGCGAGACGCGCGCCATTGATCGCGAATGCGGGCGCTGGGCCATGGGCAGGCGGGATAAGCTTATTCGAGGAGCAGGCCGGGGCGCCCGACCGGGCTCATGTGCGAGCCCGGCTGGCGGCCGGCGTCTCCTTCTTCGCGCGTGGCTTGGGCGCGGGTTTCGGGTCTTGGGCAGGAGCGTCGAACTCCTGTTTGTTGCGTTCGCCCCGCGGGGTATTTTCCGGATGCGGCTTGGGAAAAGCCCAGGGCTTGGTTTTCTGATCCATTGCATGTACTCCTTGCACAGGCGGAACAGTAGCATTAGCCGTGGCACTGGGTAAGTGAGGGTTGACGTCAATATTCATCACATCGTGATTTTCGGTTGAAAAACGCGATGAATTCGACCCGCTTTGGCCCGTTCTGTTCCGCCTTGATGGATCAAGACCTGTCAACTCTGACAGGAAGTTCCCGTCGGTGCGAGCGCAGCCTCTAACCGGCTTCCGGCTGGTCTTCCTGCCAGATGCGGTCGAACTGTTCGCGCGCGTTGCGCGCCCAGTCGTCGATGGCGCTGCGCACGTCGTCCGCGGTGGGCTTGCGGTCAGCGGGGAGGTTGCCGCCCGTGACCGTGCCCAGCGAAGTGATCAGCAGCTCGTTGGTATTGGCGTCGCGCAGGGCGGCCTCGAGCAGCAGGCGCGCGGACTGGTCGCGGTAGCCGGCCGCCTTGACGGTCTGGCCGATCACGAAGCCGATGGGGATGTATTCCATCATCCTGGGGTCGCGCTCGTTGCGGAAGGTGCCGGTGATGGCGGCGCTCAGGCGCATTGCGTGTGGCGCGGGCCGTGTCAGCAGTTGGTAGCCGGCTTGTTCGAACTCGCGCCGGATCGCTTCGTTCAGGTAGGCCAGCGCGCGCTCGCGCATGGCGCTATCGGCTTTCATGTCCAGCTCGTCCGGTCGGTCGCCCTGGATGTATTGCACCGGTTCCAGAACTAGTTTTTTCTGGTACTGGCTGCCGATGGGCGGACCGGGGCGCACCCAGACCATGCCAGCGCTCCAGTCGGGATCCTGCTTGAGCCGGCTCTGGTTTTCACCCAGGGACGTGGAATAGTTCTGCGGCTTGGGCAGGTTGGTGCAGCCGGCAAGGCCGATCACTGCACAGCAGGCGGCCAGAGCGAGACGGATCTTCATATTCTTCTCTTCCTGAAAATGGCGCCCGGCGCGGCAGATGGAAAGGCCGTGCGCGTGTCGCGGGCGGCCCAATTATTGCCCCGTTTCGCGCCGCATTTTCCGCCTTGGCAGGGGTGGAAGCCCCGTTTCGCTGCAAAGCAGAATTCCATTTTGGGAAAACTGAAACGAAAGATCGGCGGGGCGTGGAAGACTCCATTGCGGGTAAGCCGTAATAGCTGCCGCGGAAAGCCGCCGCGGGACTACGATGGACGAGTGAACATAGGGAGACAACTATGGACACCGCCAAGCAATGGTATGCCGCCGTCAAGGACTGGCAGCGGGCCCGCGACGAGCTCACCGCCGCGATCGCCGCGATCAAGTGGCCGAATCCCACCCAGGATTGCCTGGACAACTATGACCGCGCCTACGCCAACGAAACCGGGGCGCGGGATCGCATGAACCAGGCATACGAACGCGTGCGACGATAAGCGCGCGCATCTCCTTGGGAGCGGCATTGCTACACTGCCGCGCATGACGGACCAACAACAGAAATTCATGATCAGGCCGAGCCGGCCTGAGGACGCAGTCTTGCTCGAAGACCTGCTGATGCGCACCTACGAAAGCACGTGGATGCCGGAAATGACGGCGGAAAGGGACGCCCAGTTTCGCGCAAGCGGCAAGACGGGCCAGTATGTGAGCGCCAGGGGCAGTCTTTTCATGGTGTGCGAAATCGACGGCGTGCTGGCGGGCATGGCGGATTGGGAAAACGACTTCATCTGGGCCTTGCATGTGCATCCCGCAAGGCAAGGGCAGGGTGTCGGCGGCGCATTGCTGGCCTGGATGGAAACGGCCATCCGCGCTGCGGGATTTGCTCAGGCGCGGCTGGAGACGGATTCCTTCAATATGCGCAGCCGCCAGTTCTACGGCAAGCACGGCTATGCCGAGATCGATACCTATCCTGACGAGGAATGGGACAGCGGCTTCACCACCATCCTGCTGGAAAAGCGCTTGCCAGCCTGATGCTGCTGGCTCCATGAAAAGAACCTGAGCTGGTCCTGGAAATGGAGCCACGATGGCGGTATGTTGTGGTTTTCAGCCGCTACCGCCGAACCCGCCATGTACCTGCCGTCCGCCTTTCGCGAAGACTCGCTCGAAGTCCAGCACGATTTCATCCGCGCCCATCCGCTGGGCGTGCTCACGACCAGCGGGGAGGGCGGGCTGATGGCGAACCACA
This sequence comes from Achromobacter aegrifaciens, assembly GCF_902859965.1. Taxonomy (NCBI): domain Bacteria; kingdom Pseudomonadati; phylum Pseudomonadota; class Betaproteobacteria; order Burkholderiales; family Alcaligenaceae; genus Achromobacter; species Achromobacter aegrifaciens. The sequence continues at coordinate 396,387 of NZ_CADIKO010000004.1, read as the reverse complement.
TTCCCTGTCTGCTGTATCCGGAAGGACCGCATGGCGTATTGCGCCTGCATGTGGCCCGCGCCAACCCGCAGCTTGCCGACCTTGCTTCGGGCCGCGAATGCCTGGTCGTATTCCACGGGCCGCAGGCTTACGTCACGCCGTCGTGGTACCCGACCAAGGCCGAGACGCACAAGGTCGTGCCCACCTGGAACTTCGTTGCCGTGCACGTCTGGGGCGCGCCGGTGATTCAGGATGATCCGGCCTGGCTGCGCGCCCAGTTGGATGCGCTGACCGACAGCCAGGAGAAAGCGCGCGCGCAGCCCTGGCGCGTGGCCGACGCGCCGGCGGATTTCATCGCGGCCCAGATGCGCGCCATCGTCGGCGTGGAGATTCCCATTGCGCGCATCGAAGGCAAATGGAAGGTCAGCCAGAACCGAACGGTTGCCGATAGGCGCGGCGTGGCCGAAGGCCTGGCCGGCGAAAACGGCGATGCCGTCATGGCTGGGCTGGTTGCCCGCCGCGGCGGGCTGGAGTAACGCGCCCCAACGCGAAACAGGCGATGGCGGCGGCCTGCAGGCTGGCCGCCGCCGCCAGGAACCAGAGCAGTGGCTGCCCGGCCTGTTCGGACCATGCCCGCAGCATGCCGAACAACGCGGGCGCGAAGGCGTAGGCGCCTTGCGACATGGCGACAATCAGCGGGACCACGCGTTGCGTGTCTTCGCGGGCGAACTCAGTCTGCGCGATCAATGGCGGCAGCGAGGTCGCGTTCCCTATGCCTGATCCGAACAGCAGTACGCCCAGCCAGATGGCCCAGGCGTGCTCTGCGGCCAGCATCAGAACCAATGAACCGGCGATCTGGATGGCGTAGGCCAGGCAGGCCACTTTGCGCCGGTCGGTGCCGGCAGGCATCAGCCAACCGACGAGCGTGCGCCCGCCGATGGCCGCGGCCGTAGCCAGGCCCATTGCCAGGCCCGCGGTCTGTGCGCCCAGCAGCGGCGCCAGCAGGGACAGCAGATGCGCGATCAGGCCGATCTGGGCGAACAGGCCCAGCGCCATGCCGGCGGCCAGGGTGAGAAAGGCGCGGTTGCGCCACAGGCCCGCCACCGGCGCGGGCGAGGCGATGCCTGCCGTGGCCGCCGGCGCCTGAGCTGCAGCGCAAGCGCCATCAGGCTCCTGGCCCAGCTGTTGCGGCGTCAGGGCAAACACCTTGCGCGACAGCACGGCGATCACGGCCACCATCGCCGCGCCTACCCACAAGGCCGCCTGGGCAAATCCTGCCTGGCCGATCAGGTAAACCCATAAGGGCGAAAAGACGATGCCGCCGACGCTGGCGCCGTTGTAGGCCATGCCCAGCGCGGCGGGGCGGCGGCGGACGAACCAGGGTGAGATCAGCGCATTGACGGCGGCGGCACCCAGCGTCACCCAGCCCATGCCCGAGAGCAGCGCCGCCGCATAGAGCTGCCAGGGCTGTGAGGCCGCGGCCCAGCCGCTCACGCCGAACGCGAGCAGCACGGCGCCGCCCAGCGTGACCGCCGGCACCCCGCAACGCCGGTACAGCCGCGGCAGCTTGGCGACCACCAGGGTGCCGCAAAGAAAGTGCAGCGTGACGGCGCCGGATACCAGGGCCACGCCCCACCCGGTACGCTGCGTCACGGCATGCAGGAACACGGGCGGGCCGTAGAAGCCGACGCCCCAGCCGAAGATCGCCAGCACGAAGGTGGCGTAAAGCACTGTCCAGCCAAAGAATTTCCGGGATGCGCGCATGGGTGTCCGGGCAGGCCGGCCGCTGTCTTGTTGCGTTGAGTCGCAGTATGCTTGACTCTGCACACAACACTTTGGTCTGTGACGAATCATGGAATCCGAGTTCGCCGACATCAATCTTTCCGCCGTGGCTGGCGCCATCGCCGATCCGGCCCGGGCGCGCATGCTGTGCGTGCTGCTGGACGGCCGCGCCCGCACCGCGACCGAACTGGCGGCCGCCGCCGACATCGGCGCCTCCACCGCCAGCAGCCATTTCCTGCGACTGCGGGAACAAGGGCTGGTGGAAATGGCCGTGCAGGGCAAGCACCGCTACTACCGCCTGGCCAATGGCGAGGTTGGACATGCGCTGGAGGCCTTGCTGGTGGTGGCCGGCGCGGAGCGCGTGCCGTTCAAACCCAGCACGCCCTCGGCGCTGCGCGAGGCGCGTACCTGTTATGACCACATGGCGGGCACCCTGGCCGTACGCATCCATGACGCGATGCTGTCGCGCCAATGGCTGACGGCGGACGGGCGCGATTACCTGCTGACGCCTTTGGGCGAGGCGGCCCTGGCGCAGATAGGCGTGGACGTGATGCAGGCGCGCCAACGCCGGCGGCGTTTCGCCTGTTCCTGCCTGGACTGGAGCGAGCGTCGCTCGCATCTGGGCGGCGCCTTGGGCGCGGCGCTGCTGGAGGCGCTGACGCGCCGCGACTGGATCAGCAAGGACTTGGATTCGCGCGCGTTGAGCGTGACGAAGAAGGGCGAAAAGCAGTTTCCCGCCTTCTTCGGGCCAGCGGATGAGCAGCCCGCCGCGAGCGCTGCGCGCCGGGACCGGAATGTCGCCGCATGAGCCTGCAATAAGGTGTGCATATGCAACAGATCTAGGGAAATCCCCGTGAACCCGGGTGGGGACGGGTTGCGGCAGCGCCCCGCGTTGCGCCGCAAGCCGCGTCAACCCTGGACATGCAGCGCGCGGATGGGCCGCGCGTAGCGTTCCTGGGAAACGGGGACGCACCTATCGCGATGCAACAGTGTTTCTATTTTCTGCCATCGTTACAAAACATATCCGAACTGTCATAGTCAAGCGGGGTATGCTGGATCGCACAAAGAGGGCATCCGAAGTGCATCAGAACAACTTGATCTACAAGGGATACCGGCTGACGGCCAAAGTGTCCCGGGGCGCAGACGCCGAGGTTCAGGCGCAATCCAGCGGCCCCGTATTCATAGCGTCGGTGATGGTGGTCCAGGCAGGCGCCGTGCTCGAAGGCGGCGACGAATATCCGGTTCCGCGTTTTGCCGAGGGCGGTTTTGTCTACAGTCCGCGTGAAGCGGTGCATGCAGCGATCCTGCACGGCCGCGAAATCGTCGACGGCCTGACCAACCTGCCAGCCTGACGCCGTCCTAGCCGGAAAAGACTTCCCGCCAATCGCGCGTCTTGGCCAGCGTCTGCACGGTCGCGGACTGTTCCAGGATGGTCACGGCCTTCTTGAATTCCTCGGCCGAGGCGCCGTCCTCCAGGATGACCATGCGCGAGTTGCGCGCGTCCGCCATCTTCACGTCCGACATCTTGCCGTGGGTCTGGTAGACCTGCGTCCAGTCCATTTTCTTGCCGGCCTTCAGGGCGATCGGTTCGATGTACGTCAACGCGGTGCTGCTGGCGGCGCGTACGGCGAAGGCGAAATCGGCCGTGTGGCCGCTGCTGCCCTTGGCGCGCGCGCCCTTGACCATGCGGTTCACGCCCACGCCCGCCGCCAGCGCCCGCCCGACCTGGGCGCGAAAGCGCAACTGGCTGAACTTCGGCATCCATTTGGCGCACTGGAACGACAGTGCCATCGCCAGCTTGACCGCGTCCCACAGCGCTTCCTGCAGCTGCTCGTTGGGACCGCTGGCGACGATGGCGCCGTCGCGGTCGAAGTGCGCCAGGCTGACGCCCGGGGTTTCATTCAGGATGTCGATGCGCTTGGCAGCCAGGTCGATGCCGTAGCTGGACGCGTGCATCGCGGTCTCACAGGCGTCGGTCAGGTAGAACGTGGACTCGTCGGGATGCGCGATGAAGAAGGCCGCGTGCTGCCCGTCCAGGCCCAGTGTCATGGGCGATATGGCGCGGATGGCGTGCTCGCCCGCCGGCAGGACGGTCCAGCCGGAGGCTTCCAGGAAAGTGCTCATAGGATCAGTTCGATTTGGCGGCCTTTGAGGGGATGCGCGAATCCGCCGGTGAGCGTCAGGTTCGCCCGCGGCAGGAAGTACTGCATCAGCGCGCCGATATTCTGCAGGGCGGGCACGATGGGCTCGGCATAACCTTCGCCATCATCCACCCAGATGTGTTCATGGCTGCGGTCCGCAAGCGGCTTGCGGTACTGAGGCCGGCCTTCGCCCACCAGGCTGGTGTGGAAGGAGTCGTCGGTGTCCACGCCGAACACGCGGTGCGGGCCTACGAAGAGGCTGGCGCAGAACGCTTCGGCCAGGAAAATCGTGGCCTGGCCGTGCACGGCCGTGCGCGCGCCGCGGTAGGTGGCGCGGAAGATCACGTCTTCACGCACTTCGCCCTTGACCCGGCAGGCGCAGGCGAATTCCATCCATTGGAGATTGCTGGCGGCGGGCTTGGGCACCCAGGCGATCGGTTTTACGGTTTCCTTGGGTTCGGCAAGAATCTCTTGCACCTCATCAACGGTGATTAGCGGTTCGAACTTGTTGGCCATGGAACTGATCTAGGGTCTTGGAAATGCGCGCGCCGGGCAGCGCGCCTGGCAAGCGCCGCGCGGCGGCGGGCGCACGCGCAACACTGCGAGGGGGCGTAATCTTACAAGATGAAGACTGCGCCGCCCTTTTTGCTGTATGGATGTACAGCCCAAGGGTGGCGCGTCGCGGCTATAGCGAGCTGGCGCCGAACGTGTCGCACTGCTTGATGCTGCCGCTCTCCAGGCCGCGCTTGAACCAGCGCACGCGCTGGGCCGAGGAGCCGTGGGTGAAGGAATCGGGCACCACATAGCCTTGGCTCTGCTTCTGCAGGCGGTCGTCGCCGATCGCGGTGGCGGCGGTCAGGGCCTCTTCCACGTCGCCGCTTTCCAGGATGTTGCGGGCCGCGTTGGCGCGCTGCGCCCACAAGCCGGCGAAGCAGTCGGCCTGCAGTTCCATGCGCACCGACAATGCATTGGCCTGCGCAGGATTGCGGCGGCGCAGGTTGTCCACCTGGTCCGAGATGCCCAGCAGATGCTGGACGTGGTGGCCGACTTCATGCGCGATGACATAGGCTTGGGCGAAATCGCCCGGCGCCTTGAAGCGGTTCTGCAATTCGTCGAAGAACGCCAGGTCTATGTACACCTTGCTGTCGCCCGGGCAGTAGAACGGCCCCATGGCCGACTGTCCGGTGCCGCAGGCCGTGGGCGTGGCGCCGCGGAACAGCACCAGCTTGGGCGCCACGTATTGGCGGTTCAGGTCCTTCTGGAAAATGGCGCTCCAGGTGTCTTCGGTTTCGCCCAGGACCTTGGAGACGAACACTGCCTGTTTGTCGTTGGCGGGCGGACGCGTGGCGGGCCCCTGCTGTTGCTGCACGGGCGGGCCTTCGGCCATCTGCAGGACCACGCTGGGGTCCACGCCGAAATACATGGCGACCAGGGCCAGCACGATCGTGCCTATGCCGATGGTGCCGCGGCCGCCGATGCGTGGGCCGCTGGAACGGCGGTCTTCCACATTGTCGCTTTCGCGCGAGTCATCAAGGCGCATACTGTTTCTCCGGGCGGGTCGGCGTTCCCGCCATTTTGCATCGCCGCTCTGTACTGAGCGGCCTTCAAGAGTGTTAGGATAAACCCATGGCCTTGTATTTCGATATTCATCCCGCGAATCCGCAACCGCGCCTGCTGAAGCAGGCGGCCCAATGGCTGGCCGATGGCGGGCTGGTCGCAGTGCCTACCGATTCGAGCTATGCCGTGGTCGCGCGGCTGGACGACAAGAACGCCGCTGACGGACTGCGCCGCCTGCGTGGCCTGGATGAACGCCATCATCTCACGCTGCTGTGCCGCGACCTGGCTGAAATCGGCCACTTCGCGCGCGTCGACAACCGCCAGTACCGGTTGCTGAAGGCCGCGACGCCGGGACCCTGGACCTTCATCCTCGAAGCGACCAAGGAAGTGCCGCGGCGCGTGTCGCATCCGTCGCGCAAGACCATCGGCATCCGTGTGCCGGACCATCCCGTCATGCTGGGCCTGCTGGAGCAGGTGGGGGCGCCCTTGCTGTCCACCACGCTCATCCCCAAGGACGAGACCGAAGCGTTGAACGACGCGGAAGAAATCCGCGAACGCTACGAACACTCCCTGGCGGCCATCATCGACGCGGGCGCTTGCCCGCAATCGCCCACCACCGTGATAGACCTCACCGGCGACGAGCCTGTGGTCGTGCGTGTCGGACGCGGCGATCCTGCCACCCTCGGTCTTGCCTAGCGCGCCCGCCGCGCCGACCTGCACGCCGGCATGCGCCGGCGCGTGGCTCATCTACAATCCGGTTCGCCATGAATGACATCATCCAAACCATTGCGGTCTACGCGATACCGGTCATCTTCGCCATCACCTTGCACGAAGCCGCGCACGGCTACGTCGCGCGGATGTTCGGCGATCCCACGGCCTATCAGGCCGGACGCATCAGCCTGAACCCTGCGCGGCATATCGATCCCGTCGGCACGCTGCTGGTGCCGGTGGCGATCCTGCTGGCCTCCAAGCTTTTGGGTAGTCCGGGCATGCTGTTCGGCTGGGCCAAGCCTGTGCCGGTGGATTTCGGCCGCTTGCGCCGGCCCAAGCAGGACATGCTGTGGGTGGCGCTGGCGGGGCCTGCCGCCAACCTGTTCATGGCGGTCCTGTGGGCGTTTTCGCTGCGCATCTTCCTGGAGTCCGGCCTGCAGGAATCGTTCTGGTTCGAGATGGCCGTGGCCGGCGTGAACGTCAACCTCGTGCTCATGGCCCTGAATCTGCTGCCCATCCTGCCGCTGGACGGGGGACGCATCCTTTTCAGCCTGCTGCCCAATCGCCTGGCCTGGCAATACTCGAAAATCGAGCCTTATGGCCTGGTGATCGTCGTCATCCTGCTGGTGACGGATGTGCTCTGGCTATTGATGCGGCCGGTACTCTCTCTGGGGACGACCATCGTCCAGTGGTTTCTGTAGGATTTCAGCCAATATCCGTTAAACTCATCGGTTTCATTGATTCTGGCCCCGGGGCATCCCGCCGCGGGGTTTTGGAGCCCTACATTTATGGCATCCCCTGCAACCGCCGCAGGCGTTAATTTCCAAGGCAGCATGGTGGCTCTGGTCACTCCCATGCAGCCCGACGGCAGTCTGGACTACGCGGCCTACCGGTCGCTGATCGACTGGCATATCCAGGAAGGAACCGACGCACTGGTGGTGGTCGGCACCACCGGGGAGTCGCCCACGGTCTCCATGGAAGAACATGCGGAGCTGATCCGCGTCGCGGTCGAACACGCTGCGGGCCGCATTCCGGTCATCGCCGGCGTGGGCGCCAACTCCACCGACGAAGCCATCCACCTGACGCGCCACGCCAAGGCCGTGGGCGCGCAGGCCGGCCTGTCGGTCGTTCCCTATTACAACAAGCCCTCGCAAGAGGGTTTGTACCGTCACTTCCGCACCATCGCGGAAGCCGTCGATCTGCCCACCATCCTGTACAACGTGCCGGGCCGTACCGTTGCCGACATGAGCAACGAAACGGTCCTGCGCCTGGCGCAGGTGCCGGGCATTATCGGCATCAAGGACGCCACGGGCGACATCGCCCGCGGCGGCCTGCTGCTGCGCGAAGCGCCGGCCAGCTTCCAGGTCTTCAGCGGCGATGACCCCACCGCCGCCGCCCTGATCCTGCTGGGTGCGCGCGGCAATATTTCCGTTACGGCCAACGTGGCGCCCAAGCTCATGCGCGAGCTCTGTGCCGCCGCCCTGGCCGGCAATGTGCCCAAGGTGCGTGAACTTAACGCGCACCTGGCGCGTCTGAACAAGGCTTTGTTCGTTGAAGCCAACCCCATCCCCGTGAAGTGGGCGTTGGCCGAAATGGGCCGCAGCGCACTGGGTTACCGGCTGCCGCTGGTTGAACTGGGATCGCAGCACCACGCAACCGTGCGTGCCGCGCTCCAGGAAACGGGCCTGCTCTAAATATCGTGAGGATACGTATGAACAAACGTCATGCCGGTTTGTCGGCATTGATGTCTCTGGTGTTGTTGGCCGGCTGCAGCGAGGTCAATCAATTCCTGGGCAATGAAGAGTCCGTCAATTACAAGAGCGCAGTCACCCAGCGTGGAGAGCCCCTCAGCATCCCGCCCGACCTGACCCAGGCCAACAGCGATCCGCGCTATCGCGCGCCGGCTTCGGGCTCGACCACCTATTCGCAATTCCAGCAGCAGGGCCAGGCGCAAGCCACCCAGCCCAAGACGAGCAACGTGTTGCCCGGCCGCCAGGACATGCGCGTCGAGCGCGACGGCGACCTGCGTTGGCTGGTGGTGGACCGTCCGCCGGAAGACGTGTTCCCGCGACTGGTGGACTTCTGGACCGAAAACGGCTTTACCGTCGCCAGCAACAATCCTGGCGCTGGCTTGATCGAAACCGACTGGGCTGAAAACCGGGCCAAGATTCCGGAAAGCTGGCTGCGTCAGGCGCTGGGCATGATTCTCGAATCGGCCTGGGACAGCGGCGAACGCGAGAAATTCCGTACCCGTGTCGAACGCGTCAATGGCCATACCGAGGTCTATGTCAGCCACCGCCAGATGCTTGAAAAGCGCGTGGGCAGCGACGGCATGCAGGTGCAGTGGCAGAACGGCAAGGAAGATCCGGGCCTGAACGCCGCCATGCTGGCCCGCATGATGGTCTACCTGGGTTCCGACGTCGACAACGCCCGCAAGCTGGTGCAGCAGGCCGAGGCCGCGCCGCAGAAGCCTGCCGTGCAGCAGGACGTCCGCGCACAGGGCGCCTCGCTGCTCGTCAGCGAATCGTTCGACCGCGCATGGCGCCGTGTTGGCGTGGCGCTGGACGGCGGCGGCTTCGCCGTGGACGACCGCGATCGCTCCGCTGGCGACTACTTCGTCCGCTATGTCGATACCGACACGGGCGAGAAGATCGACCAGCCGGGCTTCTTCAGCCGCATGTTCTCGGGCGACAAGAAGGCCGAGGCGCCGCAGTACCGTATCCACCTGGCTGCCAACGGCGACCAGACCGTGGTGACCGTGCTGGATGCCAATGGCGCGCGCGACAACAGCGCCACCGCCCAGCGTCTGCTGAGCGTGCTGAAGGACAAGATGTAAGACCAGACGGTTCTGCGCTCACGCGCAGCACCGCGCAAGAGAGGCCCCTGCGGGGGCCTCTTTTTTTGTTGGGCGCTTTGAAGATCTTGCGAGCCGGCAGGAAGGGCGAGCTTCCCGCCGCGAAGGCTTGTGGTTGCTGCGCCTTGCGCATATGCCCTCTGGACGCAAAAAAGCCCCGGCTGTAGCAGCCAGGGCTTTTTCTTGCGTCCTCAGAGCGGGGGTTCGTCGCTGAGTTTTTATTAGGACGCGGGCGTGGTCGAGCCGCCCGGGGTGGTCGAACCGCCACCCGGCGTGGTGTTGGGCGTGGGCGCCGGAGCCGGCGAAGTGGCCGGGGGCGTCGTGGTGGGGGCAGGCGTGCTTGCGCCCGGAGCGGGGTTGGTCGCGGGCGCCGGGGCATCTTCCTTCTTGTTGCAGGCGCTCAGCGCGACGGCCAGCACCGAGGCAATAATCAAGGTTTTGCTCATCATTTTTAGACTCCTGTAGATGACGACTCTTGAAACCCCATTAGGGGAAACCAGAGGTCAGGCTACAGGAACACGCGGGCGCAACGCGTATGAAAGTTAAAAAGGTCGCATCCTAACGGCAACAAACCTTTCAGCTTCGTGTTATCTCTTTCTTGATGTGTCCCGCGTATCAGACCTGATTTCCTTCTGTACAGGACTGATACGGGGCCGTGTCGGGATGCTACGCCGCGACGTAGCGGATCCAGCCGGAATCCAGCCAATCCGCCAGGCAGGAGCGGGCTTCGTCGCTCAACCGAGCGCAGGATGGGTCTGAGCAATCCAGGCTGCGCGCATCCGCCAGCGTGCGCAGGGCGGCGTCGGCGGGCACCATGGCGGTTTCGCCATTGATGAAGAGCTGCTTGCCGCGATAGAGCATGCGGCTGCGGCGGTCCAGCACCAGCCGGCCTGCGGTGGGCCAGTCTTCTTCCAGATCCACGTCCATGCCTTCGGGCGCGTCGAACACGCTGAGATTGCTGGGCTCGGTCAGCCAGCAGCCCAGGAAGCGCGAGGCCAGCGCATCGTCGAAGCGCAGCTTTTCCACGGTTTCCAGCGTGGCGGCCACCAGTGCGTCAGGCAGCGCGGCGGGGGTGTCGACTGCGGGCTGGCCGGGATCGCGATAGACGGCCGACAGCTTCGGGCCGGGCAGGGCGGGCTCGCCATAGGGGCCGCCCAAGAGGCCGACGCGCGCCATGACCTGATCCGCGGCTGCTTCGAGCAGCCCGCGCGCCAGCGTCGCCTGCGTGGGTGCGCGAAAACCGATGGAAATCGTCATGCAGCCGTCGCCCACGGCGACGCCGTCGTGGGCCGCCTGCGGCGGCAGGTAGAGCATGTCGCCAGGCGTCAGCACGGCCGTCTCTTCGGGCTCGAAACGGCTCAGGATCTTCAGCGGCAGGCCCGGTTCCAGCGACAGGTCCTTCTGGCGGCCATAGCGCCATTCACGCTCGCCCGCCGCTTGCAGCAGGAACACGTCGTAGCTGTCGAAATGCGGACCCACGCCGCCGCCATGGCTGGCGATGCTGATCATCACGTCGTCCAGGCGCGCATCGGGGATGAAGCGGAACAGCTGCATCAGTTCGGACGCGGCATCGCTGTGCAGGTCCACGCTTTGCACCAGCAAGGTCCAGTCGCCTTCATTGTCCTTGGGCAGGCGCGCGAAGGGGCCATTCTCCATCTGCCATTCGCCGTTCTCGCGCCAGATCAGGCGCGATTCCACATCGTCGCGGCGCGCCAGCTTCTTGATGGCGGCGATCGTGACCGGCGGCTTGAAGCCGGGGATGGCCTGGCGGATCAAGAGAGGCTTGCGCTGCCAGTAGCGGCGCATGAAGTCGTTGGGGCTCTGGTTGCCCAGCAGGGCCAAGGGATGGTCGAGGTTCATTGCAGGTGCTTCTTCAGGCGGTAGAGGGCGTCCAGCGCTTCGCGGGGGGTCAGGCTGTCGGGGTCGATGGCGGCGAGTTCCTCGCGCAGGGCGTCCAGGGCCTCGAGGTCGTCGGAACGGTCGGCTTCCGCATAGGCCTGGGCGTCGGCGTCAGCGGCGGCCGCGAACAGGCCGAGCTGCGGTGTGGGGGCGCCTTGCGCCTCCAGGCGTTCCAGTTCGCGCGAGGCCTGGCGGATCACGGCGGCGGGCACGCCCGCGCGCTGCGCCACCTGGATCCCGTAGCTGCGGCTGGCGGGGCCTTCGCGCACTTCGTGCAGGAACACGATGCCGCCGGCCGATTCCGCCGCGGCCAGGTGCACGTTGGCCGAGGCCGGCTGTTCCGCGGGGAGGCGGGTCAGCTCGAAATAGTGGGTGGCGAACAGCGTCAGCGCGCGGTTGTGGGCAAGCAGGCGGCAGGCGATGGCCCAGGCCAGCGCCAGGCCGTCATAGGTGGACGTACCGCGGCCGATTTCGTCCATCAGCACCAGGCTGTTGGGCGTGCTGGCCGACAGGATGGCGGCCGCCTCGGTCATTTCCATCATGAAGGTCGAGCGGCCGCCCGCCAGATCGTCGGCCGCTCCGATACGGGTGAAGATGCGGTCGATCTTGCCGATGCGGGCGCGCGAAGCGGGCACGAAACTGCCGATGCGCGCGAGCAGCACGATCAGCGCCACCTGCCGCATATAGGTCGATTTACCGCCCATGTTCGGACCGGTGATCAGCAGCATCCGACGCGCCGGCTCCAACCGGCAGCCGTTGGGCGTGAAGCGCTCGATGGCGTGTTCCACCACCGGGTGGCGGCCGGCATCGATGTCGATGTCGGCCTGCTCAGACAGTTCGGGCGCGATCCAGTCGTGGCGGCGCGCGTGATCGGCCAGCGCGGCCAGCGCGTCCAGTTCGGCCAACGCGGCGGCGCAGTCCGACAGCGGCCGCACGTGTTCGGCCAGCACATCGAGCAATTGCTCGAACAACCATTTTTCCCGAGCCAGCGAACGGTCCTGGGCGGACAGCACCTTGTCTTCCCAGGTCTTGAGCTCAGGCGTGATGTAGCGTTCGGCGTTCTTCAGCGTCTGGCGGCGGCGGTAATCCTCCGGCACCTTGGCGGTCTGGCCCTTGGTGACTTCGATGTAGAAGCCATGCACGCGGTTGAACTCCACGCGCAGGTTGCTGATGCCGGTGCGTTCGCGTTCGCGGGCTTCCAGCTGCACCAGGAAGTCGCCGCCGTCGGCCGCGAGGCCGCGCAGTTCGTCCAGTTCAGCGTCGAAGCCCGCCGCCAGCACGCCGCCGTCGCGGATGGCGACAGCCGGTTCGGCGGCAATGGCGCGCACCAGCAGGGCGGCCAGGGCCGGGTCCACCGACAGGTGCGAGACCAGTTCGCCCAGCCGCGGCGAATCCGCCATCGGCTCGACCTGGTCGCGCAGCGCCGGCAGGGCCTGCAGCGCGTCCCGCAGGCTGGCCAGTTCGCGCGGGCGCACCGAACGCAATGCCAGGCGGGCGGCGATGCGTTCGATGTCCGGGAAGGCGTTCAATGCGCTGCGCAAGGACTCCAGCAGCCCGGCCGAACCGAAGCCGGCCGCGCCGAAGGTCTGTTCCATGTCCATGCGGCCCGCCAGCAGCGCCGAGATGGCTTGCTGGCGCGCCAGCGCCTGTTCGTTCTCGCGTAGCGGATGGTGCAGCCAGCGGCGCAGCAGCCGGCTGCCCATGGGCGTGCGGCAGCCGTCCAGCAGCGAGAACAGCGTCGGCGAATCTTCGCCGGACAGCGTCTGCGTCAGCTCCAGGTTGCGGCGCGTGACCGGATCCAGCAGCACGTACTGCCCGGGGCGTTCCGCCGACAGGCTCTGCACGTGGGCCAGGGCCTGCGACTGGGTGCGTGCCGCGTAGCGCAGCAGCGCGCCCGCGGCGCAAATGCCGGCCGGCATGTCTTCGATGTCGAAGCCCGCCAGCGTATCGGTCTTGAAGTGCGCCAGCAGGTGGGCGCGGGCGCTGTCGGCTTCGAAGTGCCAGTCGGGCACGCGGGCCCGCGCGCCTTCGAAGGGGAAGTCGAACTCTGCGCTGTCGGCGCAGACGATCTCGGCCGGCGCAATGCGGTGCAGCTCGGATTCCAGCTGCGCCGGCGCGCATTCGGTCACGCGGAATTCGCCGCTGGCCAGGTTCAGCCAGGCCAGCCCGGCGCGCGGCGCGCGCGCGGTGCCGCCCACGAACACGGCGGCCAGCGCGCGGTCCGCCTTGGCCGGCAGCAGCGCGTCGTCGGTCAGCGTGCCGGGCGTGACGATGCGCACGATGCGGCGCTCGACCGGACCCTTGGAGGTCGCCGGATCGCCGATCTGCTCGCAGATGGCGATGGACTCGCCCATGGCGACCAGCCGCGCCAGGTACTGCTCCATGGCATGCACCGGCAGCCCGGCCATCGGGATCGGTGTGCCGTTGGAAGAGCCGCGCTTGGTCAGCGTCAGGTTCAGCAGACGCGCGCCGCGCTCCGCGTCTTCGTAGAACATTTCATAGAAGTCCCCCATGCGGTAGAAGAGCAGCAAGGGACCGGCCTCCGCTTTCAGGCGGAGGTACTGCTGCATCATGGGGGTATGGCCCGGGTGGGCGTCGGCGGCGGTGTTTTGCGTTGCGGAATTCATGCCCGTGATTGTATCGGGCGGGCACAGGGTGGGGGATGGGTGCGATCAAATTGTCTGTACTGCTGCGTTCGGCTGGTCTGTTTCCGCTTGCGCGACACATGCTGCGGCATGTTCGCCCAGCTATTCCGCCAGGTCGGAAAAATCTGGGGCCAGGCCGCATCACCATGTGTATTTGACCCCGATCCTGGCCGCATATTGGCGGTAATCCTGAGCGCCCCAGGAGGCCGCAACGTTTGTCCACCCGGTCCACCCCTTGGTGAAATCCGCGTGCACACCGAGCTTCAACTCATACCGGTCACGGGGATACAGACTGCCGACGGGCAATTGATTGAATGACACCGAGCTGTCCGTGTCCGTATGCCACCAGTTCAGCGTGACGAAAGGCTGGATCTTCCGGCCATTCTTCATTTCGTAGGTGCGGTGGGCGCGCACACCCAGACGGCCGATCGTACCGTTGGAGTCGGCCCTGCCCACGCTGGTGCCGTTGGATTCGGCAACGCTGTCCTGGTCGTAGCGTACGTAGATCAACTGCGCTTGCGGTTCCAGAACCCAATCGTTGCGCAGTTTGAAGGCGTAGCCGACCTCTCCCGACACCGCCCATCCTCGGGCGTCGTACTTTACGTCCGGCAAACTATCCCCTTCGACCTTGTTCTTGAACCAGCCGTACTGGAACCAGGTGTCGACGTAGGTTCCCAATTTGGTCTCGTTGTTTTCAAACCAGGTTCCATAAAGCCCGACGCTATAGCCTTCGACGCTGCCTCGGGCCTTGTAGGGGTTGCCGTCAGCCCGCGCGGTGCTGCGGCTGTTGCCGAAGCCGGCCATCGCGCCCAGGTGCAGGCGGTCCGTTTCCGAACCGAGCTTCCATTGGGCAAGATCGCCGCCGCCTTGCAGGAGAAACATGTCGCTGCTGACATCGAATTCTCCGTTCTTGCTATGCGTCCGGTCCCACTTTCCGGTCATGCGGAGCCACAGTGCTCGCCGCTTGTCGTCGTCGGCGGCGAACTGCTGGGTTTCGATGTACTGCGGTTCGCCCAGCCGGTCGTGCATGCTGTGCACGAACATCTGCGCGGCCAGCCGTTGGTTGGCGAGATATGCCGCCACTTCCGGACGATACAAAGGCTTTGGAGGGGCTGGCGGTTCGGGGGGAGGCCCCGGGGGTACAGGACCCGGAGGACCAGGATCCGGAGGAACCGGGTCGGGAGGAACCGGGGGAGGAGGCTCGGGATCTTTTTCAGAGCGCAGATACCAGTTATTGGCCTCTCCCGCCGTCGCGCCGCCGCGGAAGAGCCGGTACTCGTAAGGACCTGCAACGGCCCGGCCGGCAAGCGTGAATGCGGAAGGCGCCGTAGTCCCGCCACCCACCGCGTCGACCACCTTGATGCCGCTGGCCTGGGTAAGAGCCCCCGGGCCTCCCGTATTGCTGATGCGCAGGGCGCTCTGTCCGGTTGCCGCGCCTGAAATGACGATCAGGTCGGATGGCGCGCCGTCGCCTGCAAGAAAGGTATTCAGCGCGACGACGCTGCCCGCGCCGCCAACGTAGTTCGAGACTGTCAGAGTCTTGTAGACGTTGGCGGTGGGAGGCGAGTAGACGATCTGGCTTGCTGTGTTGGTCAAGTTGGTAATGTTGGAGTTGCCAGTCATCGTCCATAGCGTGTTCGACTGAAGCGCGACGTTCGATACGCTGCCCGGCGCGGTGGTTGCGGCTCCGGTCAGGGTTGAACCGACGACAGTGATGTTTGCTTGACCCGGGATTGAGGCGGCCGGAATTGGCGGCGGCGCAGCAACCGGATTGTTTAGCAGCGTGTCTGGATCGGGTATTCCGCCCAATGGCGCGTCGGGGCCCGCCAGCAAGGGAAAGTCGTCGATGGTGGCGACGCGCAGCCAGTTGCCGTTGCCGGAGACAACCGTATCGGTAAGCGTGACGTTGGCCAGACCGGCAACGCCTATTGCCGGTCCAGCTGCGCTGGTGACACTGGATCGCGCCAGTTCGATTTCCGCTGCCGGTCCAGGGTCTCCCAACGCGAACAAGCCCATGCCAGCGGCGCCGCTCACGCGAATCACGGCGCCGTCGCCGACGATCCGGCCGCCATTCTGCGCAACGGCACCATGAGCCTCCGGCCCCGTCACCGTCACGGGGGTTTGCCTAATCGTGATAAGACTGCCGGCGTCACGGGCAAGGGCGCCGTGCGCCGAGGCTCCCGATGTGGCGACGCTGCTGGCGCTGGATGTGATGACACCGCCGCTGATCGCGCGCAGGCCAACGGCGCCCGCGCCCTCGGTGGCGACTGTGGTGTTGAGCAGGCTGATCGTTGCCGGCGCTTCCAGGAAGCTGCGCTGAGCCATCGCGCCGTAGGCGCGCGAGCCCACGGTCCTGATAGCGGAGCCTTGCGCCGAAATGGCGGCGGGAAATTGGGGCCCGGCCTGCTCAACGACAGCGTAGGCGCCGAGCGCCAGCGTGCCGGCGGTGGTGACTGACGCATTTTCCAGGTTGACCGAACCGCCGTCGTCGGCGACAACCCCCATGGCTTCGTCGCCCACGGTCTGAGCCGAACTGCCTCGCACTGTGAGCTGTGCGCCCGGATTGCGCGCTGCTAGCGCGTGCGGACGCCGGTCGCCGGCAGAAACGGTTCCTTGAGTAGCGACGGATGAGTTCGTTACGGTTATGGCGCTGCCCAGGTCGGCCAGGACGCCCATTGCATTGCCGTCGCCTGTAGTAAGCACCCCGACGTTATCTACGGCTACCGTCGAGTTTGCGCCGAAGATTCCGTTGGCATTTATCCCGCGGCTGGTGACCGTCCCTTGCGACAAATTGACCGTGGCGCCAGCGCTGGCTCGTAGGGCGTGCGCCGTTGCGTTCGATGCGGATATCGTTGTGTTCGTCGCATTCAACGTGGAGCCGGTCCCGTCGATCTGCGCGCCAATCGAAGCGCCGCTACCCGCCGCGATGCTGGCTGAATCCACCGTAACCGCGCCGCCAGCCGAGACATCCAGCGCAATGGACCGTGTGCCATTCACCTGGAACGAGCCGCCGTTGACGATCGCAGTGGAGCCCGCTCCTTGTACCGACAGGCCATGCCCGAATTGTCCCGCCGCGGTGATGACGTTGTTTCCCTGCATGCGCACGCTGCTGCCAGACATGACAAGAACACCGGCAGCCGGATTGATCGTGGTGCCGGAGCCGCGTGTGCTGATCGATACGTCGGTCAATGACACGGCCGCTCCATTTTCGATGCGGACCCCCGCGGCGCTGGTGCCGCTGGCCGTGCTGACGGCGGGATCTCCGGTGACGATGGAGACGCCGGTCGCGTCTATGCGGCTCGGCACGACCGTAGCGCCGGCTACGGCCGTGCCGCTTGCCCACAGTCCATGGCTGCCGATGGCTGAACCGCCGGAGGTGATGGTGCCGGTGGTTGTGATCGATGTGCCCGGTCCGATGGTTGCGGTGGCGCCCGCGTCGACGCGGACTCCGAATGAGCCTCGGCCGGCTGTGCTGACGGTTCCGCCCGTAAATGCAATCGAGCTTCCCGGGCCGGAGGCATAGAGCGCATGATTACCCGCGCCGCCCGCACCTTGTGTCGCGACGCTGGACGCGATCATTTGCACGGTGCCTCCAGCAGTCGCAAGGACGGCAATGTTGTCATTGACCGTGGTGGTCAGACCCAGCGTGATGCTGGAACCCGTGGCCGTGGCGATGCTGCCGCCACCCGATGCGACCAGACCTTGCTGTCCTGTCGCCGCTTGCACCGTGACGATGGTGCCGCTGTTGAAAGTGATGCGACCGCCATTGCCTGCGATGGCGCCGACATAGTTGCGTGGCGTGGTCGACCCTGGGCCTCCCAGGTTCAGGCGCACTCCGCTGGCCGTAATCGCGCCGCCGGTGTTCTCGGCGTCCAGCCCGGGCTGGGTTGCGCTAAGCACATTGATGGTGCTGCCTGGCGTGACCGTGCATGCGCTTCCCGAGCGGGTGACGGGTCCCGCCGGACATGTCGTTTGCGCCACGGCATCCGCCGCGCCCAATGACAGCGACCCCAGCAGCAGCCAGCGAGCCGTCATCCATGTCTCAGCAGGGAGTGGCGCCGCGCCGCTATTGCATCCTTCCATCTGCCTGTTACGCATTCACGCCTCCATCGGGGCACTCGCGAAACAACCTGGGTAGGAACTAGGCAACCGACAATCGGAGATTCAAATACGAATCACCCGTGTAATGGCTTGCGACTCAACGTAGCACGGGGGGTCTCATGGAATGTGAAACTATTTGAAATAGTGTTGCTTATCGTGGACACCCGTTGCAGGCTGGCGCGGCGTGAACATCACTTGTTCATGATGTTCCCCAACTTCTTGATCACCTCGCGCTCCGTCTCCGCGCTGGCGTGGGCGGCCTTGGTGTAGGCAGCCGTATCCATGTACTGCGGCGACACACCAGACTGGCGCAACAGGGCCAGGAAGGCTTCATCCTTGAGCGTGTCGCGGAAGGCGCCGTCGAGCTTGGCGATCACGGCCGGGTCCATGTCCTTGGGGCCGGCGATGCCGAAGGGCGAGGTGTGCACCACGGGATAGCCGGCTTCCTTCAGGGTGGGGACGTCCGGCAGGTCGGGGGAGCGCTTGTCGCCCAGCGACGCCAGGATGCGGACCTTGCCCGAGGCGACGTAGGGCAGGATGGTGCTGGCGCCGACCAGCACCTGGATGTGACCGCCCAGCATGGCGGTCAGCGCGTCGGCGTCGCCCTTGTACGGCACGTGGGTCCATTTGGCCTGGGCGGCTTCGCCCAGTTGCACCATGGCGATGTGCTGGCTGCTGTAGGCGCCCGGCGTGCCGTAGGAGATCGTGTCGGGCTTGGACTTGGCGTAGGCGACCAAGTCGTCCAGCGTCTTCCAGGGCGAGTCCGCGGCGACCGCTACGTAATAGTTGTAGCCGGCGATCATCGAGATGTAGGTCAGGTCCTTGACCGGGTCGTAGCGCGTGCCGGTGATGTGCGGCATGCGGAAGATGCCGATGGGCACCATGGTGACGGTATAGCCGTCGGGTGCGGTGTTGAGCATCTGGGTCGCGCCCAGCGTGCCGTTGGCGCCGGTCTTGTTCTCGACCACCACGGTCTGGCCGAGGCGCTTGCCGGACTGCTCGGCCAGGGCGCGGCCGACCACGTCGGTGACGCCGCCGGCGGAGTACGGGATGATCAGGCGGATCGGATGGTTGGGAAAGTCCTGCGCCAGCGCGGGGGCGCTGCTTGCGCTTGCCAGGACCATCATGCCTGCTGCCAGGATCTTCTTCATGTCATTCCTCCTTTGTGTGCCGCCGGCTTGCCGGCCGTCTCCAGGTCTAGCGGGATGCCTGGTATTGAACGTCAATCGGTGATGCGCGCGCGGCTTGCGCCGAAGCCGATGCGCTGGAAACCCTCGCGGCTGCAATGGGCCGTCAGGGTGATTTCGTCTCCGGCCTCCAGGAACAGCCGGGTTTCGCCCGAGGGCAGGGTAATGGGTTGCGTGCCGCCGTGCGTCAGTTCGAGCAGGCTGCCGTGGCCGCTATCGTCGGGCGTGGAGATGGTGCCCGAGCCCAGCAGGTCGCCCGGGCGCAGGTTGCAGCCGCCCAGCGTGTGCTGCGCGACCATCTGCGCGGGCGTCCAGTACAGGTGGCGCGCGTCGGATGCGGACAACTGCCGCGGCGCCTGCGCGCGTTCGCGCATGAGCGGCGTGGACAGCCATGCTTGCAGTGCGATCTCCAGCCCGCCCGTGGCAGCGTCCTCGGCGTTGCGCAGGTAGGGCAGCAGTTCGGGATCGGCGTCGCCGCGCGCCATTGCGGCGCGGCGGAACGGGGCCAGCGCCTCGCTGGTCACGATCCAGGGCGAAACCGTCGACGCGAAATTCTTGCCCTGGAAGGGGCCCAGCGGCTGGTATTCCCAGGCCTGGATATCGCGCGCGGACCAGTCATTCAGCAAGCCGTAGCCGGCCACGTGGCCAGCGGCGAGTTCCAGCGGCACCGGTTCTCCGAGCGCGTTGCCGGGACCGATCCAGATCGCCAGCTCCAGTTCGAAGTCCAGTTGCGCCGAGGGCCGGAAGGCCGGGGTATCGACGCCGGCGGCGGTCCTGACCTGGCCGCGCGGCCGCCGCACGGGCGTGTCGGACGGGCAGATGGAGGATGCGCGGCCATGATAGGCGATGGGCACATGCCTGTAGTTCGGCATCAGCGGGTTGTTGGGGCGGAACAGTTTGCCCACATGGCTCGCGTGATGGATGCCGGCATAGAAATCGGTGTAGTCGCCCACGTCCGCGGGCAGCAGCAGTTCGCACTGCGCCTGGGGATGCAGCAGGCGCGCGCCCTGGGCCTCGTGCCGCGCGCGGCCGGGGTTTGCGGCGTCCAGCAGGGCGAACAGCGCGTGCCGCACGGCCTTGCGGGTGGCGGCGGGCAAAGCCATCCAATCGTTGAGCCTGCGCGCCGACAGCGCCTGGCGCGTGGCCGGGTCCAGCCTTTCCAGCAGGCCCAGCTCCACGGCGGCCCGGACATCCAGCACCTGCTCGCCGATGGCGACGCCGATTCGTGGCGCGCCGCCATCGCGGCGGAACACGCCCATCGGCAGGTTCTGCACCGGAAAATCCGGATGGCCGTCTGCGCTGTCGACCCAGCTCTGGGCGGTGGGCGCGTGGGTGTGGTCCAGCATCTTGTACTCCTCGCGGGCGTTATCGGTATCGCTGCGCGCTGTGGCCCGGCCTGCGCGCATATTCAACTAAGGCCGTCGTTGCGGCTTCAGGCCGCGGTGGTGCCGCCGTCCATGGCCCAGGCCACGCCCCGGACTTCGTCGGCGTCGGGCGAGCAGAAGAATTCGCACAGCCCGGCGATCTGCTCCAGAGTGACGAACTTGCCCGAAGGCTGGCGCAGGCCCAGCAGCTTGTTGGTGGCTGCGGCATTGTCCAGGCCTTCGCGCTCGGCCAGCGCGTCGATCTGCTTCTGCACCAGCGGCGTATGCACCCAGCCGGGGCAGATGGCATTGCAGGTGATGGCGGTCTGCGCGGTTTCCAGCGCTACCGATTTGGTCAGGCCGATCAGGCCATGCTTGGTGGCGTTGTAGCCGGTCTTGCCGGCGCGGCCGCGCAAGCCGCTGATGGACGCCATGTTGACGATGCGGCCCCAGTTGCGTGCGCGCATGGCAGGCAACGCGGTGCGTATGGTGTGGAAGCTGGCGGACAGGTTGACCGCGATCATGTCGTCCCACTTGTCGACCGGAAAGGCTTCGATCTGGCTGACGTGCTGGATGCCGGCGTTGTTGACCAGGATGTCCAGCGCGCCGTAGGCCTGGTTCAGCTCGGCCATCATGGCCTCGATCTGGGCTGGCTTGCGCAGGTCGCAGGGCTGGAAACGGACCGGAACGCCATAGGTATCGCGGAATTCGGCGCAGAGGGCGTCGGCCGCCGAGGCGTCGGCCAGGCCGTTGAGCACCAAGGTCGCGCCGGAGCGCGCCAGGCGCCGCGCTACCGCCAGGCCGATGCCGCTGGTCGAACCGGTTACCAGGGCCACGCGCCCCGAAAGATCAGCCATGCTTGTCTCCACGCTGTGTCGTTATGGAATGCGTGGCAGGTTAGGACGTGGAGATTGAGTCGTCCAATTTATTATCGATGCATGATTTATATTTAGTGGATATAAATAGCCAGCAGCCTTGGAACCACTCATGGAATTGCGCCACCTGCAGAGCTTCGTGGTCCTTGCCACGGAACTGAATTTCACTCGGGCCGCCTTGCGCCTGCACATCGCCCAACCGCCCTTGAGCCAGCGCATCCGCGAACTTGAAGACGAGCTGGGCGTGAAACTGTTCGACCGCAGTACGCGCAAGGTGACGCTGACGGTGGCGGGCCGCGTGTTCCTGGATAGCATCCAGCCCATGTTCCGGCAGCTCGATGGCGCGGTGGAGGCCTGCCGCAAGGCTGGCCGGGGCGAGACCGGCAGCCTGCGGCTGGGCTATACCGGACGCGCCAGCCATGTGCGCCTGCCGGGGCTGGTGCGCGATTGCCGGCGCCATTACAGCGATATCGCGCTGGATATCCAGGGGCCGCTGCCCACGGGTGAACTGCGCCTGAAGCTGCTGGACGGCACGCTGGACGCGGCCTTGTGTTTTCTGCCGCTGGAGGGCAAGCACATCGTGTCGCACGAGTTCATGCTCAGCGAGTTTTCCATTGCGCTGGCCGACGCGCATCCATTGGCCGCCAAGGCCAAATTGCGTGTCGCGGATCTGGCGCAGGAGCCGTTCATTGCCTATCCCTCGGGCAAGGGCTTCCACTTGCGCGGCGCCATGGATGCGATCTGCCTGGAGGCGGGCTTCCTGCCGCGCGTGGTGCGGGAAACGGAGGCTTCCCAGACTTTGCTGTGCCTGGTCGCGGCCGGCACCGGCGTGGCCATCATTCCGCGCGACATCGAATCCTTCAACATGGAGGGCGTGGTGTTCCGGCCGTTGCCCGCGGACGCCCCTAAGCTGCAGCACGGCATTGCGTGGCTGCAGACCAACCAGAATCCGGCGTTGGGGCGGCTGCTGGCATTGTGCGGCGTTGCCGCTGCGGCAGGATGAGCAGGCCGGCCTGCTTGCCCGCGCCCGTCCGCAAACGGCACAATCGCAGCGCGCGGCCCTGTTTCCGCCGCCGGAGTTTCTTATCCATGCAGGTTCTATCCGTCCCGGCCACGCTGGACGCCAGCGAGCGCATCACCATCTCCAGCGGTCCGCACCAGGCCGAATTCGCGCCGGGCGGCGGCGGCCGCCTGACGCGGTTGTCCACCGGCGGCCATGACTGGATCGTGCCCCTGACCGACACGCAGTGGCCCGCGGGACGCTGGCCGCGGGCAGGCTCCTATCCGCTGGCGCCTTACTCCAACCGCATCCGCGATGGCGTGTTCACCTTCAACGGCGCCAGGCACGCGCTGCAGTCGGTAGCCGGCCGGCCCCATGCGATCCATGGCGCGGGCCTGTACCAGCCATGGAGCGTGCGCAGCCACGGCCCGGACAACGTCGACCTGGTGCTGGAGCAGCCCGCCGGCGTGCTGGGCTGGCCTTGGCCTTTCGAATGCGTGCAGCGCTATCAGCTGGACGCGCGCGGCCTGAGCGTGGCGCTTGCCATCGTCAATCTCGGCGACACGCCCATGCCTTGTGGCCTGGGCCTGCACCCCTACTTCACGGCCGAGCGCGTCACGCTGCATGCGCGCCGCGAGTGGACGGCGGACGCCGACGGCCTGCCCAATGGCAGCAAGTCCGTCCATGTGCGCGAGCTGCGGCGTTCGGCCAGCGGCTGCGATACCTATCTGTCGCAGTGGGAGGGGCGAGCCACCCTGCATTGGCCCGATGGACATCAGCTATCGCTGCACGCCGACCCGGCGTTTGCGCACCTGGTGGTCTATACGGCGGGCGGGTCGGAGTTCCTGTGCGTCGAGCCGGTCACCAACGTGGCGGACGCGTTCAACCTGGCGGCGGGCGGCGAGACCCGCACCGGCATGCGGACGCTCGAGCCCGGCGCGCGCTTTACCGCGACCGCGTTGTTTGGCCTGGAGCCGCCCCGGGCCGCGCGTTCCTGACGCCCGCAAGCGGCGCTTTGAAAGCGCCGCCGCCTGCGGCGATAATCCGGGCAAACCAAGTCCAGGAGTCCTTCGATGAAAAAGCTCAGCACCGAACAATTGCAGGCCGCGGCCGAAACGCTGCGCCGTGTGCAGGCAAGGCTGGCGCGCGCCGGCAATCTGCCGCTTGAGCCCACCCTCTATGCCTGCGCGCAAGGATTCCGCCGCAACGTGCCCGACTATCTGTGGTCGTGGCTGTCAGGCCTGCTGGCGCCGCACAAAAGCCTGGGGGCGTGGATGGACGCACACCAGCCAGGCTGGCGCACGGGCAAGACGCCCGCCGCGGTGGTCTACGCGCGCAGCGAAAATGGCTGGTTGGAATGGCTGATCGCCGAACTGGAAGCCGAGATCAATGATCCCCACGCCCGCGCCAAGCGGGAAGGGCGCGCCTAGACCGGTGCATTGCCCGCGCGTCCAGCGTCCAGTCCGGACCGGATGCCGGCCGGGCGCTTCAGGCCCGCTCGGCTCGCGAGCGGCGCAACAGAAGGAATAGCGTCTCCAACACGGCGGCCGCCAGCAGGGCGGCCAGCACCGAACCCAGCACTTGCGAGTCCCATAGGCGCGGCGGCCCTACGCGGAACTGCACCGTGTCGAAGACCAGTCCGGCCGTGATGCCGGCGACGATGGCCGCCTTCCATCCTTGCAAGGGAGCCAGCCGCAGCATCAGCAGGGTGAAGGCCACCATCCCCCAGAGCACGGGTTCAAGCGCCTGATTGAGAATGTGGTCGAGCAGAAGAGACTCCCGATTGGGTCGCGCATGCGTTTGCGCGCAGTCGAGTTTGTACTGCTTTCTGCTTGCAATTGCGAGATGCCCCGCCGCCGCGAGCGGCGAGGCATGGCCCACGGGTCCTAGAACCCTTCCAGCACGATCTTGCCCTGCGCCTTGCCGCTTTCGATGAAGGCGTGCGCCCGGCGCAGGTTTTCGGCATTGATCTTGCCGTAGTGCGCGCCCAGGGTGGTGCGCAGCGTGCCTTCGTCGATCAGGCGGGCGGCCTGGTTCAGCAGTTCATGCTGCGCGATCATGTCGGGCGTGCCGTGCAGCGGACGCGCGAACATGAACTCCCAATGCAGCGAGGCCGACTTGGACTTGAGCAGGCGCACGTCGATGGCTGCGGGGTCGTCGATCAGGGCGATCTTGCCTTGCGGCGCAATCGCTTCGGCCATCTGCGCGAAATGCTGGTCGGTCTGGGTCAGGCCGGCGATATGACTGACGTGTTCGAAGCCGATGCGCTTGAGTTCGGCGGCCAGCGGCTGGCTGTGATCGATCACGTGATGCGCGCCCAGCTCGCGTACCCAAGCCTGGGTTTCCGGACGCGAGGCGGTGCCGATCGCCGTGAGTCCGGTCAGCTGGCGAGCCAGCTGCACCAGGATGGATCCCACGCCGCCCGCGGCGCCGATGACCAGCAGGCTGCCCTGGCTGGGCGCGGCGTTGTCCAGCACGCGCAGCCGGTCGAACAGCAGCTCCCACGCGGTGATCGTGGTCAGCGGCAGCGCCGCGGCCTGGGCGTAGTCCAGGCTGTCGGGCATGCGGCCGACGATGCGTTCGTCTACCACGTGCAGCTCGCTGTTGGCGCCGGGGCGGTTCAGCGCGCCGGCATACCAGACGCGGTCGCCCGGCTTGAACAGGCTGGTCTTTGCGCCCACTGTCCGCACGACGCCGGCTACGTCCCAGCCTATGACTTCGGGCTGGCCGTCCTTGGGCTTGCGGTTGGCGCGGATCTTCACGTCCACCGGATTCACCGAAATGGCACGGACTTCGACCAGCAGGTCGTGGTCGCCGGGCACCGGGTCGGCGACGGTGATGTCTTGCAGCGCCTCCGGGTGATCGGCGGGCAGGTTCTTGAAATAGGCGATGGCTTTCATGGCGGCTTGTCCGGATCAGATGATGGAACGCACCACGCCGCCGTCCACGCGCAGCGCCGCGCCGTTGGTGGCGGCGGCTTGCGTGGAGCAGGTGTAGACGACCATGTTGGCCACTTCTTCCACGGTGGCCAGGCGGCGCAGCAGCGAAGTGGGGCGGTGCTGGGCGATGAAGTCGCGCTCCATCTGGTCCTGCGTGACGCCTTGTTCCTTGGCCATTTCGGCAAAGAAGTCCGACACGCCTTCCGAGCGGGTGGGGCCGGGCAGCACCGCGTTGACCGTGACGCCGGTGCCGGCGGTCAGTTCGGCCAGGCCGCGCGACACGCCCAGCAAGGCAGTCTTGCTGACGCCGTAGTGGATCATTTCCGCGGGGATCTGCACCGCGGACTCGCTGGAGATGAACACGATGCGGCCCCAGCCGGCGGCCAGCATGCGCGGCAGGTAGTAGCGCGACAGGCGCACGCCGCTCATGACGTTGGTGTCCAGCATGTACTGCCAGTCGTCATCCGTGATTTCAGTGAAGGACTTGGGCGCGAAGTAGCCGGCGTTGTTGATCAGGATGTCGACGTCGGGATGGGCGGCCGAGATCGAGGCCGCGCCGTCGGCAGTGGCGAGATCAGCCTGCACGGTGCTCACGCGCGCAGCGGGAAACTGCTTGGCAAGTGATGCGGCGGCCTGGGCCAGCTTGTCGGCGTTGCGGCCGTGCAGCACGACTTCGGCGCCGGCCTCGGCCAGGCCCGCGGCGATGGCCAGGCCAATGCCGCCGGACGATCCAGTAACCAGGGCTTTCTTGCCGTTCAATTCGATTTTCATGAAGGGGACTCCTTGCGTGTCGGGGAATGGAGCCATGATTACCCAGCCCAAACCAGCGAAAAAGCGGCTAGCATCGCAGTCAGTTTCAATAATTTTTTGAAAATGAGGCCGGCATGGTGCGGTTCGAAGATCTGAAGATATTCATGGCGGCGGCGGACCAAGGCAGTTTTTCCGCCGCCGCGCGCGAATTGGACCTGACGCCCGCAGTCGCAAGCGCCGCGCTCAAGCGGCTGGAGCAGGCCCTGGATGCGCGCCTGTTCGTGCGTACGACGCGCAGCCTCAGGCTGACCAGCGACGGCGCACGCTATCTGGAGCATGCCCGCGCGGCGCTGTCGGCGCTGGACGCGGGCAGGAACGCCGTAGCGCGCAACAAGACGGAGATCTCCGGCACGCTGTCCTTGTCGATCCCGTCCGACCTGGGCCGCCACGTGCTGCTGCCGTGGCTGGACGAATTCCAGGAACAGCATCCGCGCGTCAATTTCCAGGTGCGCATCAGCGACCGCCTGGCCGACCTGTACCGCCAGCCGGTGGATCTGGCGGTGCGCTATGGCACGCCGAATGACTCGGGACTGGTGGCCCTGCCGCTGTCCGAGCACAACCGCCGCGTGGTGTGCGCCTCGCCCGCATACCTTGCGCGCCATGGCGTGCCGCAGGTGCCCGATGACCTGCGCCGTCACAATTGCCTGTCCTTCGTGCTGGGCGAAACCCTGCACGACCGCTGGGCCTTCCGGCACGAGGGCGCCGCGCTCACCATACCGGTCAAGGGCGACCGCGTCGGCGACGACGGCGAACTGGTGCGCCGCTGGGCCCTGGCTGGCCATGGCCTGGCCTACAAGTCGCGCTTTGACGTGCTGGCCGACCTGCGGGCGGGCAGGCTCATCGAAGTCCTGGCCGACTACACCAGCGAGCCCTCGCCGCTATACCTGCTGTGCGTGCACCGCATGCTGCTCTCGCCGGCGGTAAAGCGGCTGCGCGAATTCCTGCACGAACGCTTCAAGGCCTTCGAGGCGGGCTAGCCGGTCTTCTGGGGCTTCAATGCGCGTGGCTGGCCCGTTGGTTTGCCGCGCGCGTGCGGGCGGCTTTCTTCGCGGCAGCGGACCGGCCTGCAGCGCCCTTGGTGGCGGCAGCCTTCTTGGCGGCGGCCGAGCGGGCAGCGGCGCTGCGCTTGGAGGCCGATGCGCTGGCCTGCCGCGACAATGCGGTGCGCGAAGCGGGCTTGGCGCTTTCCTTCTTCAGGGCGGTGGTGGTGGCCTTGGCGCGTTTGGTGGACTTGGCATGCCCATCATGAGACGCGTCGCTGTCCTGCTTCGCCTTGCGCTTGGTCGCCGCGCTGGCCTTCTTCGGCGTAGGCAGGGCCACGCCGGCGCGGCGCGCCTTGGACAGCCCGATCGCGATGGCCTGCTTGGTGGACCGCACGCCATGTTTGCCTTCGCGCACGTGGTCGATTTCCTCGCGCACGAATTCTCCGGCCTGCGTGGAAGCGGATTTTCCTTGCCGTTTGTCGCGCGCCGCTCGTTCCAGGGTTTTTCGTTCAGGCATGACGACACCTCCTTGCTTGCGTTGCGGGAACGGGCTCCGCCGCGCCGAGGCCGGTGCGACGGAACTCGTAACACCACTCTAACGCCGTGGGCGTATGCTGTGTGTTCGAATGGATTGCCGGTCGTAAGCGCCGGAACACCGCCGCCAGACCGACGATGCACGACTCACCCCCTAAGCGGAGACGAGCTATGTCGAATCATGTCTACAAGCAAATCGAACTGGTGGGCTCTTCCACCAAGTCCACCGACGACGCCATCACGCAGGCCATCGCGCGCGCTTCCGAGACGCTGCGCAATCTGGATTGGTTCGAAGTCACCGAAGTGCGCGGCCATATCAAGGATGGCAAGGTGGCGTACTGGCAGGTCGGCTTGAAGATAGGCATGCGGCTGGAAGGGAACGAGTGAGTCCGCTTGCTGCTTCTTTCTTGAGCACGCCTTCCAAGTGATTGTCGGATAAGGAGTTTTTCAGCTTGTTATCCGACTGTTCAGAGGCTTGTCCACATTCGGTGGGGACAAGCCTGTCTCGCTTGTGGCTGCGGCGCTCAAGGTCCGACGTGGCATCGTGAACCCGCCGGCTGTGGGCGTTTCTTGAGCGGCCCCTCCAAGTGCTTGGCCCACAAGGCTTTTTGCGTCCTGCCCTCATACTGTCCTCAGGCTTATCCACATTTGGCGGGGACAACCTCGGCGCCTCGATACAGCATTTGGGCCATTTTTGACCACCCCTTGCAGGCGCTTGATATGCAAGGGAATTTCCGACCTGCCCTCATACTGTCCTCATGCTTCTCCACAGAACGCGGGGACAAATCCACATTCAGGCGAGACCGCCGCGGAAGTCTGCCCGGGCATCCTGATTTCAGTGGATAAGTGCGTCAAAAATCATCCAAAAGGATGATTGCGCAATTTTTGATCGGCCCTTGCAAGTGCTTGGCGGGGCACGGATTTTTCATTCTGCCCCAAGGCTGTCCTCAACCTTCTCCACAGTTGGCGGGGATAAGTATGAGCCCCCCACACCGCACTCGCTGCGCTCGCTTGCTGCCCCCCGAGGGGGCGGCCCGCCTTGGGGCGGCCCGGCGGCGGGCCGGTGCGCTGGCGCCATTGGATGCGCCAGCGGCGACCGTCGTCGCTGCAAAAAAAAAGCCCCCCGACGTATCGGGGGGCTGGATCGCCCGGAGGTAGACGGGCGATCTCTGCCGGCCGGGAGGAGCCCGCGCCGGCAGCGGCGGCGATCAGGGGTTGAACTTCTTGATCCAGTCCACGTAGCGGTCCACCCAGCCTTGCAGGAATTTGCGGGTGCCTTCGTTGGTGATGTTGTACTGGTCATCGACCAGGCCTTCCGTGTATTGCAGGAAGACCTCGGGCGTGGTCAGGGCGTTGGCGCCCTCGGCGGCCAGGATATTGCGCAGGTGTTGCTGCATCAACGCGGTGCCGGCAGCGCTGGGCGAAGTGCCGACGATGCCGACGGCCTTGCCGGTCCAGGAGTTCTGGCCCCAGGGACGCGAACCCCAGTCGATGGCGTTCTTGATGGCGGCGGGCACGGAGCGGTTGTGCTCGGGCGACACGAACAGGATGCCCTGGGCGTCGGCGATCTGCTGCTTGAGCTTGGCGGCGGGGCCGGGCAGGTTGTTTTCGTTGTCCTGGTTGTAGAGCGGCACGTCGCCCAGGCTCACGTATTCGAACTTGAAGTCCGCGGGCACCAGCTTTTCCAGCGCGCGGGCCAGCCGCAGGTTGAACGAGGCAGCGCGCAGGCTTCCGACGAAAACGGCAATCTTGTAGGTGCTCATGGGGCGCAGGCTCCAAGGGGTGGACGGGAATGTCAGTGTAGACCTGTAAGCAAGCCCGCTCAATCTCGATCGCGGATATGTTTATTCATGATCATGACGCGCTGATGTCGGCTGCGCGCGGGCTGGCGCATCAGCTCATCAGGCTGACATGGGCAGCGACCACGCGCCATCCTTCAGGCGTGCGCATCCAGGTCTGGCTTTGCCGGCCGATACGGTCGCTGCCGTCGCGCTGGAACTCCAGATTGGCCGTCGCGAAATCCTGCCCGTAGGTGGTGACGACCGTGCGCAACACGCGGCGGGCCAGGCCTTGCGGCGAACGCGCCGCGCGAAAGGCGCGGATGGCATCGTAGCCGTAGAGGTTTTCGCCGGCGCCATAGCGCAGCGTGTGAGGGCTGTTCCAGAAGAGCGCATCCAGCACTTCCACCTGGTTGTTCACCAGGGCGGTTTCGTAGCGGTCCAGGGCGGCTGTGACCTCCGCCACGACGTCGGGCAGATTGATATCCATGCTTGCGGCTCCAGTTGGCACCGTTCTGGTGCGAAATATAGGGGTAATCACCAATGTGGTGTGTCTTGCGGTGCGGCGCACCCATCTCCGCGGCCGCGGTCTTTCGGCCTCGTCGGGGGAGCGCGGCGCGACGATCCTGGCATGCCGCTTGCTAGGGTTAATACTGCATAACAAGCTACGCGCCGATCCAGGAGTTCCGCCATGTCCCGTTCCACCGTTCCCGCCCCGGTCACCATGCTGGTCACCCGGCACATCGCACCCGAACGCTATGGCGATTTCCTGTCCTGGATGCGCCAGGGGGAGATCCTCGCGGCAGGTTTCCCGGGCTTTCTCGGGTCCGGTGTGCTGCAGCCCGCCGAAGGCGGCGACCAGTACCAGATAGTCCTGCGTTTTGCCGACGCGGCCAGCCTCGCCCGCTGGGAAAACTCCTTGCCGCGCCGCATGTGGCTCGAACGCGGCGCGTCGCTGGTGCGCGCCAGCCACGAGCGCCGCGTCAGCGGCACGGATGACTGGTTCGCGCCCAGGACCAGCGCGCCGCCGCGCTGGAAGCAGGCCGTCAGCATCTGGCTGGCTTACTTTCCGGTGTTGCTGGCGTTTTCCGTGCTGGCCAGCGAACCGTTGAGCCTCTTGCCGGTGTTCTGGCGGGTGCTGATCACCAGCGTAGCGTTGACGCCCGTCATGGTGTTCATCTGCATGCCCCTGGTGGCGCGCATGCTGCAGCGCTGGCTGCGGGCGAGCTGAAGCAGGCATGCGCGGCCGGTTCAGGCCGCGCGCGCGCTGCGGGAGGAATACAACCGGTGCAGCGTGATCTTGCGCACCGCCGCCTGGCTGCCCTGGATATGCGCGTTCAGCAGCGCAACCGAGCGTGCGGCGTCGCCGGCCAGCGCCGCGTCGAGTATGGCCGCGTGCTCTTCGTAGGTCTTGCCGATGCGTTCGGGTAGCGTGAAGTCCAGGCGCCGCACGATGCGGATGCGCTCGGTGGCTGCGCGGTGCACGCGCGCGATCTCGGGGTTGCCTGCGGCGGCCACCAGATCGATGTGAAAGCGCTCGTCCAGGTCCGCCAGCCGCTCGCTGTCGGCGGATCGTTCGCTTGGGTCCACCAGCCAGATGTCGGCCAGCGGGCGCAGCGCGCGCTGGCGTTCGGCGGCGTTGGCCGTTGCGCACAGCGACTGCACCGCGGCCGCCTCCAGCACGCTGCGCAGCTCGTAGAAATGGTCCAGCGTGTTGAAGTCCAATGGCTTTACCAGCCAGCCATTGCGCTGGCGCACCTCCAGATAGCCTTCCCGCTCCAGCCGGAACAGGGCCTCGCGCACCGGCGTGCGGCTGACCTGCAGGCGGTCGGCGATCTCGGTTTCAGTGAAGCGGTCGCCCGGCGCCAGCCGGAAGTCCAGGATGTCCCGCTTCAGCGTGCCGTAGGCGGTGTCGGCCAGCGTGCGCGGTATGTCGATGACGGCGAAGGCGGTTCCCATGTGGTGGCCTCGGAGCGGTGGTTAAAGAGAGCGGAGGCGGGCAATGCCGGCCTGCTGCAGCGCATGTGCGGCGCGCAGGCAATCGGCTTCGCGCCACGGCGCGCCGATCAGTTGCACGCCCAACGGCAGGTGATCGTCCTGTCCGGCTTCGGGCCAGACCGGCGCGGCGCAGACCGGCAGCCCGATGCACGACACCGGCTGCGTCAGGATGCCCATGCTGGCGCGCGCCGGCAGCCGCTGGCCGGCCAGTGTCAGCCAGTCTGCGCCGATGGGCGTGGCCGGCACCGGCGTGGCGGGGGCGATCAGTACGTCGTAGTGCTCGAACAGCGTCAGCGCTTCGCGATAGACGCGATGGCGGATGCGCTGCGCCTGCTGCGCCCAGGTTGCGGGCACAAGGCTGCCTGCGACCAGCCGGTCGCGCGACAGCGGTTCGTAGTAGTCATAGTGCGTAACGAGCTTGCGGCGGTGCAAGGCGCCGCCTTCCGCCGCGCTGATGACGAAGGCCGCGGCGCGGGCTTGGGCCGCGCCCTGGAGTTCGACGACAGACGTGGCGTCCAGCGCGTGCGCCGCGATCTCGACGGCACGGCGGGCCTGCGGTCCGGCCCATTCGGCGAAGTAGCCGCCCAGCACCGCCACCCGCAGTCCGCGCATGCCGCCGGCCAGCGCCGCCAGCGTGGGTTCGGCCGGGCGTTGGGCGCAGGCCACGTCGTCGGCGTCCATGCCCTGCAGCGCGTCGTAGGCGGCGGCAAGGTCGCTGGCGCTGGCCGCGAACGGCCCCAGGTGGTCGAGGCTGCCGACGAACGGAAACGAGCCTGCGCGCGACAAGCGGCCGAAGGTGGGCTTCAGGCCGAACACGCCGCACAGCGAGGCGGGCACGCGGATCGAGCCGTTGGTGTCCGAGCCCAGCGTCAGCGGCACCAGGCCGCCCGCGACCGCGGCGGCGCTGCCGCCGGACGAGCCGCCGGCGATGCGGGTGGTGTCGTGAGGGTTGCGGCAGGGGCCGTAGTGGCTGTTTTCCGTGGTGAAGCCATAAGCGTGCTCGTCCATGTTCAGCGCGCCGACCAGCACCGCGCCGGCCTCGCGCATGCGTTCGACCAGTCTGGCGTCGCGCCGCGCGGGCGGGTTGGAGGCGTTGACCCGCGCGCCGGCCAGGGTGACCTGGTCGGCGATGTCGAACAGGTTCTTGACCGCATAGGGCACGCCGGCCAGCGGCGGCAGCGGCTCGCCGCGGGCGCGGCGTGCGTCGATGGCCGCCGCTTCCTGCCGCGCCCGGCTTTCGGTGATGGCGGTGAAGCAGTTGTAGCGCGGATCGCGCTCGCGCACGCGCGCCAGCGTGGCGTCCAGCACCGCCATTGCGCTGCGTTCGCCGGCGCGGACCTGGCGCGCGATATCCTGCGCGGGGCCGCTCACGGGCGGAACACCGCGGCAGATTCCAGCTCCACGGCCAGCGGCTCATCGACGAAGCCGGCCGCGATGTCCTGGATGCGCGCGAACTGCTGCGCCACGTCGGCCACGGCCTGCTCGCGCAAGGCATAGCCGGCCAGCGCCAGGGCGCTGCGCACGTATTGGTCGATGGTTTCCTGGGTCATGGCGGACTCTCCGGTACGGGTGATTTACTTGCGCACTTCGCGCTGGAAGATTTCCAGGCTGAGCTTCTTCATTTCGATGAAGCTGGGTTCTGACAGCGTCGCCACCGTGCGGGGGCGCGCGTCGCGGTAATCCAGGATCTCCGCGACCCGGGTGGGCCGCTTGGTCAGCAGCAGCACCTGGTCAGCCAGGTACACGGCTTCCTCCAGGTCGTGCGACACCAGCAGCATGGTGGTGCCGGTCTGCATGAAGACCTCCTGCAGCTTTTCGCGGATGAACAGCGTCATCTCGAAGTCCAGCGCGGAGAAGGGCTCGTCCAGGAACAGCACCTCCGGTCCGGGCGCCAGCGCGCGCATGATCGAGGCGGTCTGCTGCTGTCCGCCGGACAGTTCATAGGGATAGCGGTTCAGGTCGAACTTGACGTCGAACGAGGCCACCAGCTCGGCGACCCGCGCATCCACCTCGGCCTTGCTGCGGCCTTCCAGGCGCAGCGGATAGGCGATGTTGTCGATGGTGCGCAGCCACGGGAACATGGCCTCGCGGTAGTTCTGGAAGACGTAGCCGATCTTGGTCTGAGCCAGCGACTTGCCGTCGAACAGGATCTCGCCCGAGTCGATCGGAATCAGGCCGGCGATCATGTTGATCAACGTCGACTTGCCGCAGCCGTTGGGGCCGAACACCGAGACGATCTTGCCCTTGGGGATGTCGAGGTTGAAGTCCTCGTACAGCGGCCAGCCGGCGAAGTACTTGGTCAGCCCGCGTATGGTGATGTGGGTGCCCAGCGGGCCGGGCTCGAACGGCGCGGCGGCAGGGCCGGGGGCGATGACGGGATTGAGGACGGTGGACATCAGCGGCCGCTCCAGTGGACCACGCGCTTTTCCAGCACGAGAAAAAGAATGTTCAGCACATAGCCGAGCGCGCCGGCGGCGAGGATGGCCGCATACATGTCGCGCACGTTCAGCACCTGCTGCGCATTGATGATGCGATTGCCCAGGCCGCTGTCGGAGCCGATGAACATTTCGGCCACGATCACGATGACCAGCGCCATCGACACGCCGCTGCGCAGGCCCACGAAGGTGGGCTGCAGGCTTTCCCAGATCAGCACGTCCTTGAAGATGCGCCAGCGCGACGCGCCCATCACGCGCGCCGCCATGACACGCTGCTTGCGGGCGTTGATGACGCCGTACGCGCTGTTGAACAGGATCACCAGCACCGCCGCGAAGGCCGCGATGGCAATCTTGTTCATGTCGGTGACGCCGAAGATCATCAGGAACAGCGGAATCAGCGCGGAAGAGGGCGTGGAGCGGAAGAAATCAATCAGAAACTCCACGCTGCGATAAGCCTTTTCGTTGCTGCCCAGCAGCACGCCCAGCGGCACGCCGATCACGCCCGCGATGAGGAAGGCCTGCAGTGTGCGGTTCAGCGACGCCAGGAAGTCCGCCAGCAGCGGGCCGCCCGCCATGCCCTTGACCAGCGCCGCAAGCGCCGCGCTGGGCGTGGGCAGCAGCACAGGGCTGACCAGTTGCAGGCGCACCACCAGGTCCCACACCACGAAGAGCGCCAGCGGGCCGATCAGCGGCAGCAGGCGGCTCGTGTCGAATTTGCGCAGGGGCCGCGCTGTCGCGGCCGGGCCGGCCGCGGTTGTTGCAGTGGTTGCGGTCATGGCTTAGCCCTTGTAGAGCATGGTCGAGACGTCGACCTTCTGGGCGAAGACGCCCTTGTCGGCGAACAGGTCGAAGAATTTCTGGAAGTGCTGGATGTCGCCGGGCGTGAACTCGTTGTAGAGGGTGTAGGCGGCCAGCGGCACTTCCTCGGTCATCGGACCTTCGATGGCGGTGTAGCCCTTGAGGTAGGGGCGGGCCTCTTCCGGCTTGCTGCGGATCAGTTCGATGCCGCGTGCATAGGCGGCGATGAATTTCCTGCTTTCCTCGGGATGCTTCTTCAGGAAGGCGGTGGTCAGCGATGCCGACCCGCCGAACCACGGCGCCATCGGATCGCCCAGCACGTACTTGGCGATGACGCCCGATTCCAGCACGCGGGTGGTGCCGTTCAGCCTGCCCACCGTGCCCGTGGGCTCCAGCGTGTAGCAGGCGTCCAACTGGCCGGCGGCGACCGCGGCGACGTGCTGGCTTATCGCCAGCTCGACCACGGTCGCCCCGGTTGCGCCGGCGCGCTCCAGCACTGCTTTGGCCAGCGTGGCGTTCTGGATGCCGGGTCCAGATCCGACCTTTTTCCCCTTGAGGTCTGCGATGGATTTGATGGGACTGTCTTTCGCGACGATGAACTCATCCAGCACGTGCTTGGCGTTGCTGGGATTGGACGCAAAGATCTTGAACAGGCCGGGCGAGGCGATCTCGCCGATGGCCAGGTTGGCCGAGCCGGTGCCGTTGGCGCTGCCGTCCGCGCGGCCGGCCAGCATCGCTTCCATGACCTGCTGCGCGCCCGCGAATTTCAGCGGCTCGACGTTCAACCCGGCCTCCTTGAAATAGCCCTTTTCCAGCGCCGCGTAGAACGGCAGGCCGGCCGCCACGGGCCAGAAGCCGATGCGGATGACGGGTCCCGACTGCGCGCGCGTCAGCGCCGGCGCGGCCAACGTCGCGGCGCCCAGCGCGGCGCCCTGGATCAGCCGGCGGCGGGTGGCGTTGAAGGCATGGGGCGCGTTGCGGTAGATCATGAGGGAGCTCCTGGTGTGCAAGGAAAGTGGCGCTTGTAGACAAGCTGGCATACCAGGCATCAAGCAAGAGCCGTGCCAACTTCGTCCGGGGCGGCAGGCGCCCAGGGAGCGTGGCGGGCCGGCCTCGCGCTGGTGCCTCGCCTGAACCACATTGGTGCACGGCGCACCATTGAAGGGGACATAACCGGCCCTGTGTCGCGCTGCGCGCGATGGCGTAGCATGTGGGCGGATCGGAGCGTGCCGCTCCGGGTTCGTGAACCCTTGCGCGACGCCCTGGCTGCGTCATACCGAGATGAATACGCGTTTTGTCGAAGCCTTTCTGTGGTCGGCGCGCCTGGGCAGTTTCCGGGCGGCGAGCGACCGTCTGCACATTACCCAGGCCGCCGTGGCCAATCGCATCGCGTCGCTCGAAGAGGACATAGGCGCGCGCCTGTTCGAGCGCGACGCCAAGGAGCTCAGGCTGACGGCCACCGGCACCCGGCTGCTGGACTATGGCGAACGACTGCTGGAGATCCGCCAGCAGATCCTGTCGCTGGGCAAGGGCGGCGACGAGGTCTTCGGCCTGGTGCGTATCGGCGCCATCGAGACCGTGGTGCACACCTGGCTGATCGGCTTCCTGACCAATCTGCGCTCCACCTACCCGGGCATCGAGGTCCAGCTCACCTCCGAAACCACGCGCGCGCTGCACCGGGGCTTGCGCGAGGGCACGCTCGATATCGCGCTGCAGACGGACCTGCTGAACGACAGCGGCATCATCAGCACCGCCTGCCTGCCAATGGAGATGGGCTGGGTCGGACCGGCCGGCGACGAGGACGCTCTGAGCGCGCAACAGCTGCTGAGCGAGCCGGTGCTGACCATGAGCCCGGGATCGCAGCCGCACGAAGCGCTCAAGGCCCTGTACCGCGAAGTCGGCATGCCGCAGGGCAAAGTGCACTGCGTCAGCTCGATCTCCGCGCTGGCGCGGCTGGTGCGCAGCGGCTTCGGCCGGGCGCTGGTGCCGCTGCCGCCCATCTATGAATATGTGGCGCGAGGCGAGGTGCAGATCATCCGCTGCGACATCCCCGTGCCGCCCCAGCTGCTGGTGGTGAGTTATCTGGAAAGCGCCGGGTCGGACGCGATCCGCTTGGTGGCCGAACTCGCCAGCCGCGCTTCCGACCAGTTCACGTCCTCGGTCACTGCGCCGCGATTGGGTTCGGCGCAATAGTGTTATCCCTAGGGCGTCTTTCAGTAATTTTATTGCCGCGCAGAAGAATTACTCGTTTGTCCCGGGGCAGCCGGCCGGCTGAAGATGGAGCCTTCCGTAATCGAAGGAATTTCCTGTCTTCCGCCCATGAGCACGCGCACCGAATCCACTCTCCCGCCGCACGGCCTGCTGTTCGTCGCCACTGACGCCGACCCCGCCCACGAAGCCGATTTCAACCGCTGGTACGACCGCGAACACGTGGAAGAACGTGTGCGCATCCCCGGCTTTCTGTCGGGCGCGCGCTACCTGTCGCGCGCAGGCGGCCGCAGGTATCTGGGCCTGTATCGCACCGAATCGCTGGCCGCCTTCATCACGGCGGACTATCGCAAGGCGTTCGAGCGCCAGACCGAGTGGTCGGTGACCAACCTGGACCGCATGCGCGACCCGATGCGCCGCGTGTGCGCCGTGCGGGCCGTGACGGGCTTTGGCTCCGGCAGCGAGATCGCGGTCCTGCCTCTGCCGGCGACGAATGACAGCGAAGCGCTGGTGGCGCGGGCGCAGGCGCTGGGCGCCGAACTGGCGCAGGCGGACGGCTTCGTGCAGTCCTACCTGCTGGTGCCGGACGTGGCGCTCAGCACGCCGCTGCCGCGCGAGTCCGCCGAAAACCGCGTGCTGGCGCCGCTGTTCGTGGCGGAAGCGAGTTCCGCCGCTGCCGCGCGCGCGCTGCGCGACGATGCTTGCCGCGCCTTCGATGCCGATCCGGCCAGCGCCTGGCTGCTGCAACTGGGCTGGAAGCTGACGGCCGCCGACCTGCGCTGAGCCCATTGCGGCCAGTCACCAAACATCCGATTCAAGGGGAATCCCATGGCTGAACAAACGCTATACGGCGCCGCGGCGGTCAAGACCGCGGCAGCGCCCAACAAGATGCGCAGGCTGGCCCTGGCCAGCTCGGTCGGCACCACGCTGGAGTGGTACGACTTCACCATCTACAACCTGATGGCTGCGCTGGTATTCAACGCCATCTTCTTTCCGTCCTTCGACCCGCTGACGGGCACGATCCTGGCGTTTTCCACCTATGCCGTGGGCTACGTGTCGCGGCCCCTGGGCGGCTTCGTCTTTGGCCACCTGGGTGATCGGCTGGGACGCAAGTTCGTCCTGGTCGCCACCCTGGTCAT
This sequence comes from Achromobacter aegrifaciens, assembly GCF_902859965.1. Taxonomy (NCBI): domain Bacteria; kingdom Pseudomonadati; phylum Pseudomonadota; class Betaproteobacteria; order Burkholderiales; family Alcaligenaceae; genus Achromobacter; species Achromobacter aegrifaciens. The sequence continues at coordinate 358,670 of NZ_CADIKO010000004.1, read as the reverse complement.
CATGGGCGTGTCCACCGGCCTGATGGGGTTGTTGCCGACCTACGCGTCCTGGGGCGTGTGGGCGCCGGTGGCCCTGGTGGCCTTGCGCTTTGTACAGGGCGTGGCGCTGGGCGGCGAATGGGCTGGCGCGGTGCTGCTGTCGATGGAGCATGGCAAGCCGGACCAGCGCGGGCGCAACGCTTCCTTCACGCAGATCGGTCCGTCCTGCGGCACGCTGATAGGCACGGGCTTCATCGCCGCGGTCTCGGCCTTCCTGAGTCCCGAGGACTTCCAGGCCTGGGGTTGGCGCGTGCCCTTCGTCTCCAGCGTGGCGCTGGTGCTGTTCGGCCTGTGGCTGCGCCGCGGGGTGGAGGAAACGCCCGTGTTCCTGGAAATGGAGCAGAAGCGCGAAACCGCCGCCACGCCCATCAAGGAAGTGCTGGGCCAGTACTGGCGGCAGCTGCTGATCGCGGGTGGCTCGCGCATCGGCTCCGACGTGCTTTATGCGTTGGTGGTGGTGTTCACGCTGACCTACGTCACCACGGTGCTGCACCTGTCGCGGCCCATGGCGCTTACCGCGACCATGCTGGGCGCCGCGCTCAACGCGATTGCGGTGCCGCTGTGCGGGCATCTGTCAGACAAGATCGGCCGCCGTCCGGTGTATCTGGCGGGCGCGGTACTGGGCATGATCTGGGCCTTCGTCTTCTTCGTGCTGATGGACACCGCGCATCCCATCGCCATCTGCGCTGCCGTCGTGGTGGGCCTGCTGATCCACGCGCTGATGTACGGCCCGCAGGCTGCCTTCATCACCGAGCAGTTTCCGGGCCGTGTGCGCTATGCGGGTTCGTCCCTGGCCTACACCCTGGCCGGCATCGTCGGCGGCGGGTTCGCGCCGCTGATCATCGCCAGCCTGTTCAAGTCCTGGAACTCGACCTTTGCCATATCGCTGTACGTGGCGGCGGCGCTGATCGTGACGGCGGTGGCGGTGCTGGCTGCCAGGGAAACGGCGAAATCTCCGTTGCAACGCTGAGGCGCATCTAGGCCGGCCAGGCGCCGCCCGGACTGGAGTCCGGACGGCGCCTTGCGGTTCAAAGAAATGTCAGGTATCTGACTTTATTCTGAACACCAAACGAAAATTGTTTACACTCTCATCCTCAAAATTCGAGGTTGAGCGGGCCGCCGTGGGGGCGGGATCCGTTCCTGTTACGGGAGAGAGTCGATGCGCAAGTTGTTGTTGGGAGCGGTGTTGGCCGCTGCGGTGTTCGGGGGGACGGCCCAGGCTGCGGCCGAGCCCAAGGCCGTGGTCGCCACGTATTCGGATCTGGCGCTGGCCGGCTACGAAGACTCGCTGACTTCCGCCAAAGCCCTGCGCACAGCCATCGACGCCCTGATCGCCAAGCCCAGCGCCGAAACGCTGAAGGCCGCGCGCGAGGCCTGGCTTGCGGCGCGCGTGCCGTACCAGCAGACCGAGGCGTACCGCTTCGGCAACCCCATCGTCGACGATTGGGAAGGCCGTGTGAACGCATGGCCGCTGGACGAAGGCCTGATCGACTACGTCGACGCCTCCTACGGCACGGAAAACGACGAGAACGCCTACTACGCCGTCAACGTCATCGCCAATTCCAAGATCTCTGTGGGCGGCAAGACCGTCGATGTCAGCAAGATCACGCCCCAGCTGCTGTCCGAGGTGCTGCATGAAGCCGACGGCAACGAAGCCAACGTGGCCACGGGCTACCACGCCATCGAATTCCTGCTGTGGGGCCAGGACCTGAACGGCACCGGCCCCGCGTCGGCAGACCGCAAGGGCACGCCGCAGGAACGCCATGCCGGCAACCGTCCGTACACCGATTTCGATCCGAAGCAGTGCACGGGCGGCCACTGCGAACGCCGCGTGCAGTTCCTGAAGGCCGTGACCGATCTGTTGGTGACGGACCTGGAAGAGATGGTCGGCAACTGGAAGAAGGACGGCGCCGCGCGCAAGGCCGTCGAAGAAGATCCGAAGGCCGGCCTGATCGCCATGCTGACCGGGCTGGGCAGCCTGTCTTACGGCGAGCTGGCCGGCGAACGCATGAAGCTGGGCCTGATGCTGCATGACCCCGAAGAAGAGCATGACTGCTTCTCGGACAATACGCACAACTCGCACTATTACGACCAGATCGGCATCCGCAACGTCTACCTGGGCAGCTACACCCGCATCGACGGCAAGACCGTCTCGGGCGCCAGCCTGTCGGAAATGGTGAAGGCCCGCGATCCCAAGCTGGACGCCGAGGTTCGCGCCAAGCTGGACGCCACCGTGGCCGCCATGCAGGCGATGAAGACGCGCGCCGAAACGGTCGAAACCTACGACCAGATGATTTCGGACGGCAACAAGGAAGGCAATGCCGTGGTCCAGGCCGCCATCGACCGCCTGGTCGACCAGACCCGCAGCCTGGAGCGCGTGATCGCCCTGCTGGACCTGGGCAAGGTTGCCATCGAAGGTTCCGATAGCCTGGACAAACCTGACGCCGTATTCAAGTGAAACTCGTTTTAGCCGCCGTACTGGCGGCGTCGGCCCATGCCGGCGCCGCCGCCGCTCCAACCGGGCGTGACGACCTCACGCCCGAAGATCTGAAACGCGTGACCGCCATCACGGCGCCCACGCGCGATTTCTCCAAGGTCGAGACCTTCGAGACCATGCAGGCTGGGGCCGCCACCACCAACAAACTCATCAACGCCGACATCTTTTCGCAGCCGTCGGCCAACATGAGCTTCGAAGGGCGCCAGGAATTCCAGGTCGGCAACGGCCTGTTTCGCAAGGACTGGGTCTCGGCGCCGGCTTCCACGCAGGCGTCCGATGGCCTGGGCCCGCTCTTCAATGCGCGTTCCTGCCAGGCCTGTCACACCAAGGACGGACGCGGCACGGTGCCGGGCTTCGATCCTTTGGAACGTACCGATGCGGTAGCGCTGTTGCTGCGCCTGGCGGTGCCGCAGGGCGCCGACCGCGGCCACCCCAAGCTCGCGCCGGGCGAGATCGCGGCCTTGCCCGAACCCGTTTACGGCGTGCAACTGCAGAACTTCGCGGTCGCGGGCCTGCCCGCCGAAGGCCGCATGGAGATCGAATACCAGCCGGTCCCGGTCGCGCTCAACGGCGGTGAAACCGTCACGCTGATGAAGCCGGCCTACCGCATCGAGAACCTGGGCTATGGCCCGATGCGTGCAGACACGCAGATCTCGCCGCGCCTGGCGCCGCCCATGATAGGCCTGGGCCTGCTGGAATCCATCCACGAAGCCGACATCCTGGCCAACGTGGGCGCGGACAAGCGCGACGGCATTGTCGGCAAGGCCAACTGGGTCACCGACGCGCGCACTGGCGCGCGCGTGCTGGGCCGCTTCAACCTGAAGGCCGGCCAACCCACGGTCGAGCAGCAGAGCGCAGCCGCCTTCTCCAACGACATGGGGCTGTCCACGCCTCTGTTCCCTCAGCATTCCGGCGACTGCACGCCTTCGCAGAAGCAGTGCCTGGACATGCCGCACGGCGCGCAGCCACGCTTCGGCCCCGAGGAAGTGCCGGCCAAGCTGATGGACTTCGTCACCATCTATTCCACCAACCTTGCCGTGCCGCAGCGCCGTGACGCCGACGATGCGCGGGTGCTGGCCGGCAAGAAGCTGTTTTACGAAGCCAATTGCGTCGCCTGCCACGTGCCCAAGTACGTCACCAGCCGCAACGCCAAGCAGCCCGAGCATCGCTTCCAGCTGATCTGGCCTTACACCGACATGCTGGTGCACGACATGGGCGACGATCTGGCCGACGGCGTATCGGACGGGCTGGCCAATGGCCGCGAATGGCGCACGCCGCCGCTGTGGGGCATTGGCCTGACCAAGACCGTGAACCCCAATGCCACCTGGCTGCATGACGGACGCGCGCGCACCTTGCTGGAAGCCGTGCTGTGGCATGGCGGCGAGGCCAAGCCGGCGCGCGATCGCGTGGTGGCGATGACGCCGGAAGAACGCGCCGATCTCATTCGTTTCCTGGAGTCGCTGTGATGGCCGGATTTGCAAAGCTGATGTTCAAGCGCGCCGCGGCCGCGACGCTGGTCCTGGCCGCACCCTCGGCCGCGCTGGCCGCGCCGCCCTCCGACCTGGGCGAGCGCCTCGCGCGCGATTACGCCCGTCCCGCCGTGGCCAGGATGGTTGACGCGGCGTCGGCGCTGGACGGCGCGCTGGGCGGCTGGTGCGCGCAGCCCGGCGCAGCCGACGCGAAGCGCGTCAAAGAGGCTTTCGAAAATCTGGCCCTGGCGTGGTCCGGCATCGAGTTCCTGCGCTTCGGCCCGCTGGTGCAGGCCAACCGCTACGAGCGCCTGGCGTTCTGGCCCGATACGCGCGGCGTCATGCCCAAGCAGGTGCAGGCGCTGATCACCGCCCAGGACGGCGCCTTGCTCGTGCCCGGTGCACTAGCGGGACGCAGCGTGGCCGTGCAGGGCCTGCCCGCGTTGGAATACGTGTTGTACGGCGAGCCGGCCTTGCTGCGGCAGGATGGCGGGCAGGTCGGCACCTACGCCTGCGATTACGCCCGGGCGGTGGTCGCCAACGTCAGGCAGATCTCGCGCGATGTAGCCCAGGCCTGGAGCGCCGAAGGCGATTTCGGCCGGCAGTTTGCGCAACCCAAGGCCGGCAACGACCTGTACCGCGACCAGCAGGAAATCGCGGCCGAGGCCATGAAGTCGCTTTCCACGGGATTGCAGTTCGCACGCGACGTGAAGATCCTGCCGGTGCTGGGCGACACGCCGGAAGCGGCGCGGCCCAAGCGCGCCGCATTCTGGCGCAGCCAGCTGTCCACGCGCCTGCTGGCGGCCAACCTGGAAGGGCTGCAGGCCTTCTACCAGGCGGGCGCCTATGCGCTGCCCAAGGGCGATGCCTGGATGGCCGAGTCCGTGCGCGGTGAACTGGCCAGCGCGGCGCGCACGCTGCTGGATGTGCCAACGCCGTTGGAGCAGGCCTTGGCTCAGGAAGACGGGCGCAGGCAACTGACGCTGGCGGCGCTGACCCTGAAGAACGCCAAGGCCATCGTCGACGAGAATCTGGCGCCGGCCCTGGGCGTCACGATCGGATTCAATGCGCTCGATGGCGATTGACCGGCGCCGCTTCCTGTCGCTTGCGGCCGCGCTGGGCCTGGCTCCGGCGGCGGCGTTGGCGGCTGCGCCCAAAGACGGCGAAGTCCTGTACCTGAGCGCGCGCAAACGCGGCGGGCGCGACGAAACCGCGCTGCTGGACGCGGCCGGGCATGACCGGCTGGTGGTGCCGATGCCCGCGCGCGGACACAGCTTCGCCATCGATGCCGCGGGGGAACGCGCGGTCGTCTTCGGCCGCCAGCCGGGCTTCTTCGCGCTGGCCTTCTCGCTGCGCGGCGGCGAACCCCAGGCCTTGCCTATGCACGAGGAACGCCACTTCTTCGGCCACGGCGCCTACGTGGACGGCGGCCGGCTGCTGGCCGCCACCGAAAACGATTTTGAAGCGGGCCGGGGCGTGCTGGGGCTGTACGACGCCTCGCCCGGGGGCGCATACCGCCGTATCGGCGAATTCGACAGCGGCGGCATCGGTCCGCATGAAGTCGTGCTGATGCCCGACGGCAAGACGCTGTGCGTCGCCAACGGCGGCATCCTGACGCATCCCGACTACGGCAAGCTGGAGCTCAACCTGGACACGATGCGGCCCTCGCTGGCCTACATCGACGCGGCCAGCGGCGAGCTGCTGGAAAAAGTGGAGCTGGAGCCCGCCTTGCACCGCCTGTCCATCCGCCACCTGGCGCTGGCCGCCGACGGCTGCGTCTGGTTTGGCTGCCAGTACATGGGTCCGGCCTCCGACCGGCCGGCGCTGGTGGGACGGCACAGGCGCGGCGCGCAGCTGGAACTGTTCGAAGGACCCACGCAGGCGCTGCGCCAGATGCGCAATTATGTCGGTTCGGTGGCGGTGGATGCCGCGGGCGCCGTGGTCGCGACATCCAGCCCGGTGGGCGGGCAGGTGATCTACTGGGACGCGGCCAGCGGCCGTTGCCTGGGCACGACCGAACTGGCCGATGGCTGCGGCGTGGCGCCGGCCGCCGGAGACGGCTTCCTGCTGAGCAGCGGCCTGGGAGCGATGCTGCGCACCGACGCGTCCGGCAAGGAGCAGCCCGTGCTGGCGCCGTCGCGCGAGGTCTCCTGGGACAACCATTTCCGCAAAGTTCCGGCGCGGGCCTGAACCCGCGTGCTTACAAAGCTTGACACAACGGGGCCGCGATGCGGCCCTTATCGCAAGCGCCATCTGATAAAGTTTTCGGCTGCTTTTTTCAGGCCGCCAGGCGTCCGTTGCCGGGACGCTGCGCGGCCTCAACTTTTCCGCAGGAGTATCCATGGAAGAAGCCTTGAAAGAATTTAACGCCTGGGCTCCCAAGCTGGTCGACCTGGGCCTCAATCTGGCGGTTGCGCTGCTGATCCTCATCATCGGCTGGTGGGTGTCGTCGCTGCTGGGCAGTTGGGTCCGCCGCGCCGCGACGCGCTCCAAGAAGATCGATCCGACCATCGTGCCCATGTTCTACAGCACGGTGGTCTGGACGGTGCGCATCTTCACCGTGATTGCGGTGCTGGCGCGTTTCGGGGTGCAGACGGCCAGCCTGATCGCCGTGCTGGGCGCAGCCGGCCTGGCCGTGGGCCTGGCCTTGCAAGGCACGCTGCAGAACATCGCCGCCGGCATCATGCTGTTGATCCTGCGCCCGATACGCGCGGGCGAATACGTGGCGCTCAGCACCGGCGTGGACGGCACGGTGGAAGAGGTCGGCCTCTTCCTGACGCGCCTGATCCAGGTCGACGGCATCCATCTGACCTTGCCCAACAGCACGGTGTGGAACGCCACGATCACCAACTACAGCCGCAACAAGACGCGCCGCCTGGATATCCCGGTGCCGGTGCGCTATGGCGACAACCTGGAAGTGGTGGTGGCCAAGCTGCGCGCCATCGTCGACGCACGGCCGGAAACGCTGAAGGATCCCGAGCCGCTGGTGAAGGTGGTCGACTACAAGGAGAACGGCGTGGTCGTGAATGTGCGGGTATGGACCGAGTCGGCCAAGTACTGGGACCTGCGCTGGGGCCTGTACCAGGACATCCGCAAGTCGCTGGAAGACGCGGGCTTCCAGCCGCCGATCCCCATGCGCGAGATCCAGAACGCCAAGCCGGGAGCCGCGGCCTGAAGCAGGTGGCCTTCCCTGGAATGACAATGGGCGCCCCGCTGGGCGCCCCTTTTTTTTGCCGGCGGCAAGCAGGTCTCAGGCCTGCATCGACAGGCGCGCCAGTTCGTTCTTGATCCAACCGGCGATTTCGCGCTGGCGCTGGGCCGGCATGCGGTCGATGATGGCCGTGACGCTGACCGCCAGGATAGGCGCGCCCTGCGCGTCCAGCAGCGCGCAGCCCACGCCGAGCGCGCCGCGCACCGCGTGGTTGCCCACCACGGAATAGCCGCGGGCGCGGGTGTTTTCGATCAGGCGGAACATTTCCTGCGGCGTCATGCCGCCGTATTCGTCCAGCCGGCCCGAGTTGCGCTCGACGATGCCGCGCGCAACGTCGTCGGGCAGGGCGGCCAGCAAGGCCATGCCGCCCGATCCCACCCCCAGCGGCTGGCGCTTGCCGGCGTAGGTGGCCAGGATCTGCACCGGATAGCTGCCGATCTCGCGATGCAGGCTGATGGAGTCGTCCTCTTCGCGCACTACCAGGAATACCGCGTCGCCGGTGCGATCGGCCAGGCGCCGCAGCACGGGCAGCAGCTGGCGCACGCGCGGGTCGCGCGAGCGCGTGTCCGGGTCCACCGCCAACTGGGCGCGGTACTTCTTGGTGCCGGTCACGGCCAGCACCAGCCCGGCATCCAGCAGGGCGGCCAGCAGGCGGTAGATGGTGGGACGCTGTATGCCCGTGAGGCGGGCGATATCGGTCACGCTCAGGCCGTCAGGGCCCTGGTCCCGCAGGGCGGCCAGGACGGCCAATCCGCGCCGCAATGTGCGTGGGCCCGCGGCCGCGGCGTCGCTATCTTGCATGAAAATCTCTGAAAACTCGGGTTATTACGGAATATTCAAGGGAAAACCACTGTCCGTGCTGTGGACTCTACCTTGATGCAGTGCATGTGTATAGCTCAGAATGCTGCATCGAACAATTCAAATCGTCCATTCAATGGACAGTACCTGCACGGAGACTCTATGACTACAGGTCAAAAGCCTGGACTGCGGCGCATTGCCGCCACCCTTCTGGCTACCGCCGCAAGCGCATTCGCAATGGGTTCGGCCCAGGCCGCCTATCCCGACAAGCCCGTCCGCATCGTGGTCGGTTTTTCCGCCGGCGGCACCACTGACGTGATCGCCCGCATCATGGCCAAGGAGCTGACCGAAAGCCTCGGCCAGTCCTTCGTGGTCGAGAACAAGCCGGGCGCCGGCAGCAATATCGCCACCGACCAGGTAAAGCGCGCAGACCCCGACGGCTACACGCTGCTGTTCGTGGCCGTGACCAGCGCCATCAACCAGACGCTGTACAAGAACGTCAATTTCGACCTGACCAAGGATTTCACGCCGGTGGCGCTGGGCGCCAAGGTGCCGAACATCCTGGTGGTGAACCCGACAGTGCCCGTGAAATCGGTGCAGGAACTGGTGGACTACGCCAAGAAGAATCCCGGCAAGCTGGCGTTCGCCTCGTCCGGCAGCGGCACGTCCATCCACATGGCGGGCGAGCTCTTCAAGATGCAGACCGGCATCGACGTGCTGCACGTGCCCTACAAGGGCAGCGCGCCGGCCGTGACCGACCTGATCGGCGGCCAGGTGCAGTTCATGTTCGACAACATGCCGTCGGCCTGGCCCCACGTGCAGTCGGGCAAGCTGCGCGCCCTGGCCGTGACCACGACCGAGCGCTCCAAGAGCGCGCCTGACGTGCCGACCATGAAGGAATCCGGTTTCGCCAACTTCGACGTGTCTTCGTGGTTCGGCCTGATCGCGCCCGCCGGCACGCCGCCGGAAGTCGTCAACAAGCTCAACGCCGCCATGGTCAAGGCCCTGGACAAGCCCGAAGTGCAGCTCAGCTTCGAGAAGCTGGGCGCCGTGGGCGTGAAGACGACGCCGGCCGAATTCGGCCAGTTCATCAAGTCGGAAGTGGAAGGCTGGGCCCCCGTGGTCAAGGCCTCGGGCGCCAAGGTGGACTGATGTTCGATTGCCGGGCGGCAAGCCGCCCGGCAAACCTTGCTGGGGGACAGGCGTAAGCCTGCGCCCCTATTTTTTTGCCCCGCCGTTGCGGCGCGCCGTGGCCAGCATGGCGGTGCAGACACCGCGCATCATGTCCACCTCGTCGCGGCTCAGCGCAAGGCGGGAGTACAGGTGCCGCATGCGCGGCATCAGCTTCTTGGGGTGGGCAGGATCCAGGAACTGCACGCCGACCAGCGCTTCTTCCCAGTGCGCCAGGAAGGCCTGCACTGCCTCGCCCGAAGCCGGCGCCGCGCCGCGCGGCGCCTCTTGCGCGGTGGAGGCCGGCAGCAGCGCCGCGCCCTGGTCCACCAGCAGCGCGTAGCGCAGCTCCCAGGCGGCCAGCTGCAGGGCCTGGGCCACGTTCAACGAGCTGTACTCAGGATTGGCAGGGATATGGCAGATGCGATGGCACAGCGCGATCTGGGCGTTGGTGAGCCCGGCGCGTTCGGTGCCCAGCACCACGGCGGCCACGCCTTCGGCCGTTTCGCCCAGGTGGGCGCGGGCCAGTTCGGCCGCCTGGCGGATGTCGCAGGGCGGGGGGCCCAGGTCGCGTACCCGCGCGGTCAGCGCGAATGCCATGGTGACCGGGGCCAGCGCTTCTTCCAGGGACCCGTAAATGCGGGCATTTTCCAGCACGTCCAGCGCGCCGCTGGCGAGCGCCACGGCCTCCGGCTGGCTTGTTACATCTGGAAATTTAGGCTCGACCAGAACCAGTTCGGAGAAGCCCATCGTCTTGATGGCGCGGGCCGCCGAACCCACGTTTCCGGGGTGGCTGGGGTTCACCATAACGAAGCGAACACGTGAAAATGCTTGAGTCATTTAAAATGGCACGTTTGGCTTAGTGCCTTCCTGGTTTTTTGGGTCGATTTCCCCCTGTCGGGGAACGGCGGACCGGGGGGCGGCAAGCGGCCTATCATCAAGCCAACTCATCGCATTCGTACGGAATTTTATGCACCCGATGCTCAACATCGCCATCAAGGCGGCCCGGCGTGCCGGCACCATTATCAACCGTGCCAGCATGGATTTGGAACGACTCAGCGTGGCTCGCAAGGGGCCGCGGGATTATGTCACGGAAGTCGATCGCGCCGCCGAGGAGTCGATCGTCGAGACGCTGCGCGCGGCTTACCCGGACCACGCCGTGCTGGGCGAGGAATTCGGCCTGCAAGGCCCCGAGCAGGCGGAATTCCAGTGGATCATCGATCCCCTGGATGGCACCACCAACTTCATCCACGGCCTGCCCAACTACGCCGTGTCGATCGCGCTGACGCAGCGCGGCCAGGTCACGCAGGCGGTCATCTATGACCCGACCCGCAATGAACTGTTCACGGCCAGCCGTGGCAGCGGCACCTTCCTGAACGACCGCCGCGTGCGCGTCTCGGGCCGTACCCGCTACCACGAGGCCCTGCTGGGCGCGCACTGGCCCAACTCCGGCGATCCGGAACAAGGCTCCGCGCGTTTCCGCCAGATGGCCGAAGGCAGCACCGGCGTGCGCCGCCTGGGCTCCACCGTGCTGGACCTGGCCTACGTGGCCTGCGGCCGCCTGGACGGCTTCTGCGGCGTGGGCCTGAAGGCCTGGGACCTGGCGGCAGGCAGCCTGATGGTGCTGGAAGCCGGCGGTCTGGTGGCCGACTTCGACGGCGAGCAAGGCTGGATGGACAGCGGCAACGTGCTGGCCGCCAGCCCCAAGATCTTCACGCAGATGCTGTCCTCGCTGAATCCGCCTTCGGCGGCTTGAAGCGGAACGCTTCCGCCAGAATGAAATAAACCGGCCATGGCCGGTTTTTTCATGCGCGGGCGCAGGCTCAGCCGGCCTGACCCTGTAATACCAACTGCCCATCCTCCGCCACAAACCACGCGCGCAGCCCCAGCTCCCGCACCACCGCCTGCGTCGTTTCCAGCGGCATGTTCGAGAAAGCCGTCGATAGGGCATCGGCCATGGTCGCGGACGGCGCCATGACGGACACGCTCAGGTATCGCGGCCGCGCGCGGCCGGTGCGAGGATCGAACAGATGCGTGTACCGGCCCGCGGGGTCGATGGCGGTGCCATAGCCGCCGGAAGTCGCCAGGGCCTGGTTCGTCATGCTGGCGCTTGCGAGCAGGCGCGCTGGATCGCGCGGGTCGGCGATGCCGACCTTCCAGGGCTGCGGCGTAGCGCTGCCGTCCAGCCCCTGTATTTCGCCCATGTCTACCAGCGCCCGTTCCAGCCCGCCGCGCCTGAGCAGATCGGTGACGCGGTCGGTGATGTAGCCCTGGGCGATGCCGTTGAGCGTGATGCCCATGCCCGGCCGCAGCAGTTCGATGCGGCTGTCGTCCAGCATCACGTCGGCATGCGACACGCGCGATAGCGCCTGCGCGATGGCCTGGGCCGGCGGACCGTCGGCGGCGGCGCCGGGCTGCGAGAAGTGTTCGGCATACAGCTGCCACAGCGGCTGCACGGTGGGATCGAACATGCCTGAGGTCAATTCGCTGTAGCGCCGGCTTTCGCTCAAGAGCCGCAGCAAGTCGGCCGGCGGATTGTCCAGGAAGCCCTGGCGGTTCAAACGCGAAAGCGCGCTGTCGTCGCGATAGAGGCTGAAGATGGCTTCCAGCCGCCGCAGTTCCTGCAAGGACTGAGCGATCAGGCGCTGGGCCGCTGCGGCGTCGGGATGGTAGAGACGCAGCTCGGCATCGGCCCCCAGCGCCGTGCCTTGCCAGGTGATGGGTGCAATCGAGGCGGCGGCGCGGCGCGCGGCGACGGGGGCCAGTGCCAGCGCGCTGGCTGCGGCGGCGATGCCGATGAAACGGCGGCGGGTAGGGTTCATGGCGATAGGCCTGTAGAGGCGCGGGCTATTGGGCGAAGACATAGCTTTCCGGCACGTCGGCAAAGGTGACGACGCGGCCGCCGTGGGTATCGGCGAAAGCCTGCGCATGGTCGCGGCGGGAGAAGGGGATGGCATCTTCGGCGCCCATGCCGCCGATGTAGCGGCCTTCGATGACGTAGTACGCCTGCCGCGCGTCGATCCAGGCCGCCGGGTCCGGCGCGCCGCCCGCGCCCGCGGTGGACATGTCGTTGACGTAGATGGCGCTGATGCCCTTGGGTTCTTCGGGCAGCAGGGTGTAGGCGAAGACCTGCTTGATCGAGGAGAACCACACGGGCGCGGCCTGCCCCTTGACGAATATCTGTCCCTTGGGACCGTTGTGTTCGCTCAGCGCCATGCCGCAGTAATGGCCGACGGACTCCGTCGTCACGGCCTGCGGCGGAGGCGCGGTTTCGGGCGCGGCGCCGCTGCCGCAGCCCGCGGCCAGCAGCACGATGGAGGTGGCCAGCATGAGTCGCAGGGATTTCATAGCGGTTTGTTCCTGAAAGCGGCGGTCGCCAGCAGGAACGGCACGGCGATCCACAGCAGCAGCGCCGTGACCAGCGCGGCGAGCGGCAGGCTGGCCTGGTCGCTCACGCCCGCCATGCCGGCATACAGCGAAATGTTCTCGAAGCCCGTCAGGTTGAGCAGGCGGTATACGTCGGACGGGTTGAGCAGCAGCAGCGCGTTGAGCAGGCCGGGGCTGACGTGGCGGCCCTGGTCGGCCGCCAGCACGCCCAGCAGCGCCATGTCGTAGATCACCACGAAGAACAGCCAGACGCCGACGGCGATGCCGGCGGCCGTGGCGCGCTCGCGCACCAGCGAACTGATCAGGTAGCCCATGGCGAGAAAGCTCGCGCCCAGCAGCACGCTGGCGCCGATCAATAGGGCGAACGGCTGCCAGGCGCTGGGGTCCAGGCCGCCGTAGGCCCATTGCAGCGCCAGCCCGGCGGAACCGTAGCCCGCGCCCGTGGCCAGCGCCAGGATGGCCAGGTGGCCGATGAATTTGCCGATCAATACCTGGCCGCGCGAAACCGGGTAGCTGAGCAGCAGCGCCATCGTGCCCCGGTCGACCTCGCCGACCACGGCGTCATAGGCCAGCAGCATGGCAATGAGCGGCACCAGGAAGATCGACAGGCTGGACAGGCTGACCACCGTGACGGTCAGCGGCTCGGCCTTGACGGTGCCCGTGGGCGAGCTGCCCAAAAGGCCTAGCGCCAGCGCCAGCGCGGCCAGCAGCAGGGCGGTCGCCAGCACCCAGCGATTGCGCAGGCCGTCGCGGATTTCCTTGCCGATGATGGTGCATACCGCGTTCATACGTCTTCCCGTTCAAGCAGATGTGCATAGATGTCGTCCAGGCCCGGGACCTGGATGTCGAGGTCGGCGATGGCCGACGACAGTGCGCCGATGCCGCGGATCGCTTCGACCTTGCCGCTCTCGGGGCAGGCCAGTTCAAAGCGCCCGGCATCGATGCGGCGCCAATCGCCGCCGGGCGGCGGCGCGCTGGCATCGGCAAAGGTCAGACGGATGCGGATGGGCAGCCCGGTGGAGCGCCGCAGCGCCGACATCGCGCCGTCGGCGATCTTTTTTCCCGCCTTCATCACGACGATGCGGTCCGCATGGCCGGCCAGTTCGGACAGGGCGTGCGTGCTCAGCAGTATCGTGGCGCCGGCCGCGCGCAGTTCGTGGACGATGTCGTAGAACATCAGGCGCGACGCGGGGTCCAGGCCGGTGGTGGGCTCGTCGAACAGCAGCACGCGGGGCTGGCCCAGCAGCGCCTGCGCCAGCGCCAGGCGCTGCCGCATGCCCTTGGAGTAGCCGCCCACGCGGCGGCGCGCGGCGCCGGCGATGCCGACCTTCTCCAGCAGCGCGGCGTTGCCCGACAGCGGCTGGCGCTTGAGCCTGGCGTAGAACGCCAGGGTTTCCTCGCCGGTCATCGAGGGATGCAGCGCCACGGTCTCGGGCAGGTAGCCGATCCGGCCGCGCAGGCGCGCCGCGGCGGGGCTGTGCGCGTCCTGGCCGAAGATCGCGACGCGGCCGCGGGTGGGACGTATCAGGCCCAGGATGAGCTTGATCATCGTGCTCTTGCCGGCGCCATTGTGTCCGGCGAGCGCAACGCATTCGCCTTCGCGCAGCTGCAGGTCCAGGCCGTCGATGGCCTGATGCGCGCCATAGTGCTTGCTGACGCCGGTAAGCGCCACCAGGTCGGTGCTCATGGGGATTCCTTGGTGCTTGCGGTGGGCGGAGGCTGCATCAGCGGGGCGCTGTCGATCACGCCGCCTGGCAGGATGGCGGGAAACTGCGACTGGGCCCAGCGCACGATGGAAATCGACGGGCTGTTCAGCAGGATGCGGGCCGCCGGCGCGCGCCACAGCAACTGGTCGACCACGTCGTTCGGCCGGTAGGCGGTGTCGGCGATGCCGTCGCCGTCCAGGTCGAACGCGGTGTTGTCGCTCCAGTAATTGCCGCGCCCGTCCACCGACCAGTCCAGTGTGCGCGTGCCCACGTACTTCACCTGGTTGCGGTTGTTGATGAAGGCGTTGCCCGAGATCCGGTTGCCTTCGGACCCGGCCGTGAAATGCACGCCGATGTCGCAGTTGGAGAAATGGTTGTCCAGGAAGGTGTTGCGGTTGGCGTTGTAGATGAACACGCATTTCCCGGCGCGGTCCACCGTGTTGTTGGCGATCGTGGAATGGTTGGCGTAGTTCAGCATCAGGCCCTGCTCCTGGCTGTCCAGCGCGACGTTGTCGCGCACCACCAGCCGGTGCGAATACATGATGGCGTAGGCGATGTCGGTGCCAGTGGATACGTTGCCGCTGATCTCGCTATCGTTGGTGTACATGTAGTGCACCGCGTAGCGCAGGTCGTGGAAGCGGTTGCCGCTGAACGTGTTGAGCTTGCTGGTGTTGACGAAGATGCCATCGCGGCCGGCGGATATGTCGTTGTCCAGCACGCGCGTGCCTGGCGTGTTCCACAGCGTCACGCCGTTGCCTCTCTCGGCCACGCGCAGCTCCTTGTTGCCCACGATGCGGTTGCCGCGGACGGTAGCGTCGGCTGGCCCCCAGACGTGCACGCCGACCAGGTTGTCCAGGACGTCGTTGCGCTCCACCAGCGCGCGGTGCGCCTCGCGGTCCAGGAAGATGCCGGCGTCCATGTCGGACAGGCTCAGGCCGGAACGCGTGACGGTCAGGTTGCGCAGCGACACGTCCGCGGCCGTGACCCAGACGGTGCGCCCCTGGCGCGTGCCGGCGATGACGGCCGAACGGTCCTGGGGGCCTTCCAGCGTCAGGGGCTTGTCGATGACGATGCCGCCGGCGTAGGAGCCGGGCGCCAGCCGCAGCACGTCGCCGGCCGCGGCAGAGGCGATCGCCGCCGTCAGGTCGGCGCCCGCGGCGATCTCCACGGTCGCCGCGGCCGCCGCGCCCGACAGCGCCAGCCCGGCGGCCGCCAGCAGCGCGGCGCCGGCGGTCCTGCTTGCGCTCATCCCAAGGATTGCGGCGAGCTTCATATGCGCTACGCGGTCTTCTTGGGATGGACGACCATCTGGCCGGACATCTCCATGTGCAGGGCGTGGCAAAACCACTGGCAGTAGTACCAATACACGCCCGGCCGGTCCGCCGTGAAGGTGACCGAGGATGTGGCCTGCGGCCCGATCTCCATGGCGATGCCATGGCCTTCGAGCGTGAAGCCGTGCGTCAGGTCCTCGATCACTTCCATGTTCGTGACCACCACGGTGACCTCGTCGCCCTGGTTGACCTCGAACTTCTTGATGCTGAACATGGGCGCGACCGCCATCATGTACACGCGCACCTTGTTGCCGTCGCGCACGACCTTGGCCGCATCGTCCAGCGAAACGCCGTCCTTCTTGGCCATCTGGCGGGCGTCTTCCCACATCGGGTCGTCGCGCTTCCAGACGCTTACCGGATGGACCTTGGAGCGGTGCACCAGGCACATGTCATGCGGCTCGGCGAAGCTGGGGCCGTCATGCACCAGTTTCATCTCGTCGCCGGAAATGTCGATGAGCTGGTCGTTCTCGGGCTTGAGCGGGCCGACGTTAAGGAAACGGTCCTTCGAGAACTTGTTCAGCGACACCAGCCATTTGCCGTCGGCCTCGCGGGTCTCGCCCATGGTCGAATGGTTGTGACCGGGCTGATAGTGCACGTCCAGCTTCTGGATGATCGGGTCGACCTTTTCGCCCTTGTAGGCGCGCTTTGCCTTGTCGATGTTCCACTTGACCATCTGGCTGTCGATGAACAGCGTAGTGTAGGCGTTGCCGCGGCCGTCGAACGCCGTGTGCAGCGGCCCCAGGCCCAACTGCGGCTCCGCCACCACGCAGTCGCGCGGCTTGATCTTGTCGTCGAACAGATCGTCCAGCGTGCGCACGTCCAGCACCGTGACGGTGGGCGAGAGCTTGCCGTTGAGCACCAGGTGGATGCCGTCGGGCGCGGCGTTGCAGCCGTGCGGCGAGTTCGGCACGGGGATGTAGCGGGTGTACTTGGAACCGTGTCGTCCGTCGACGACCGGCACGCCGCCCATCATCTTGAAGTCGCCATTCTTGACGGCTTCCTCGATGCGCTTGATGTTGAACACCACGACCCAGTCCTGCTCGTTGGCCGAGGCTTCTTCCACCGTGACGCCCTTCTCCGAGTTGTAGCAGGTGGAGAACGAGTACTTGCCCTGGTAGTCGGCGTCGCCGTTGTCCAGGTTGCCGTCGACCAGCACCTGCCAGGCGACCTTCATGGTGTCGCCGTCCAGGGCGGTGTAGATGGCGAAGAAGTTCTTCTTGGGATCGTCCGTCACCTTGCCGTCGTTGGGCAGCGGGATGATGTGCTCGCCGTTGGCGAAAACGTAGCCCGTGCGCGGGTAGCGCTGCGGCCGCAGGCCATGCACGCCGGAGACGTTGGGCAGCTCGGTGATCTTGTCCGTCTTCATTACATCCAGGCGGATGCGCGCGACGCGGTTGTTGGCCTTGTCGTTGATGAACAGATAGCGGCCGTCGTAGGTGCGGTCGGTGAAGGACAGGTGCGGGTGGTGCGCGTCGCCGTTGATGAAGACGCCCCCCTTGTCCTTCAGGTATTCGCGGGTTTCGGGCGTGAGGCCTTCGGTCAGGATCTTGCGGCTTTCATTGGTGCGGCCCCAGCCGGTGGCGCTGCAATGGTTGAAGACCGGGATGCGCACCAGTTCGCGCATGGAGGGCAGCCCCAGCACGCGCACCTCGCCCGACTGGCCGCTGGAATTGAAGGCATAGTATTCGTCCAGCTCGCCGGGCGCGACGTGGCCCAGCACGCCGTTCGCGCCGCCCTTTGCATCCTTGCCGTGGGCGGTGGAGATCTGCGCCCCGGCCACCAGGCCGGCGGCGCCCGTGATGGCTGCGGTGCCGAGGAAGCTGCGGCGGGTGAGGCCGGCCTTGTCGGGATTCTTGTCTGACATGGATAACTCCTTGGTAGGGACGGCGCCCCGGGCGCCGCGGTGCGGAAAGCGGGATCAGGCGCCAGGTTCGCTATTCGGATTCGGCGCGCGGTGCATGACGATGACCTGCTCGGCGGGTTCGGCGGCGGGCGCGCGGCGGCGCTCCCGCTTGGCCTTCTTCTGGATCAGGTGTGGGCACTTCTGTTCGTGGTGGTAGAGCATCTGGCAGTGCAGGCATTGGATGCACTCGTTCGGATTGATCCCGCCGGTGGGGTCGATCGCCTGTACCGGACATTCGAGATTGCAGCGTTGACAGGGATTGCCGCAGTCGCGGTAGCGGCGCAGCCAGTTGAAGATGCGCAGCCGCGCAGGGATTGCCAGCGCGGCCCCCAGCGGACAGAGATAGCGGCAGAAGAAGCGCTCCACGAACAGGCCGGCGGCCAGCAGCGTCACGGCGAATGCGACGAACGGCCAGTAGCGCATGAAGCGCAGGATGATCGCGGTCTTGAAGGGTTCGACCTCGGACAACTGTTCGGCCAGCGCCAGGTCGTACAAGGAGAAGCCGAACAGCAGCAGGAAGATTACGTACTTCAGGGTCGACAGGCGCTGGTTCACGCCGTGGCTGATCTTGAGCTGGCGCACACCCAGGCGGCGGGCGACGCGGTTGCTGAGTTCCTGCAGCGCGCCGAAGGGGCATAACCAGCCGCAGAAGGCGCCGCGGTTCCAGAAGACCATGGAGATGGCCGTGGCGCACCACAGGATGAACACCAGCGGGTCCATCAGGAAGTACTCCCAGCGGAAGTCGCTGCGCATGGCCGAAAAGAAAGTCAGAACGTTGACCACCGAGAGCTGGGCCTGGCCGTACCAGCCGATCCAGAACAGTGCGAACGCCAGGAACGCCAGCCGCAGGCGGTCGTGCAGCAGCGGACGGCTGGCGAGCTGGTCCTGGAAGAAGAAGACGCCCACCAGCACCAGCAGCGCCACCGTCAGCACGGCGACCTGGCCGGCCTTGCCGCGCCAGATCTGTTTCCATAGCGCGGGCGCGGCGTCTTCTTCCTGCGCAGTCTGGGCAGGGGCGGCTTGATCGGCAGTCGGCGGGGGCGCGGTGGATGCCTGCGCGCCCGCCACCGGCCGGGTATAGGCCGCCGGCAGTTCATAGCTCAGGTCGAAGGTGACGAAGGCCTTGTCGCTGACGCTGAGCACGCGTTGCACCATCAGCTGCAGGCGCCAGGGCGCGACCGGATCCAGCGCGGCGTCCTCGGGCACGACGAACAGGGCTACTTCGCGGAACGCGGGCGCGCCCTGCGCGGCCACGTCGGCCAGGCGCTGGTGATTGCGGTCGCGGAAGCGGAAGCTGCTTTCATCCTGGATGATCTCGATGCGGTCGAAGATGCCGCCGCGCACGTAGCCCGAGCCCTTGAACGAGTAGGCGCCGTTGCCGGCCACCAGCACGGCCTGCTGGCCGGGCTTGAGCCTCTCCTGCAGGCGCTGCCATTCCGTGTCGCCCAGCAGGCTGCGGCCGATCGCGGGTACGCTGACCAGCGCGGCGTACAGGTCGATGAAGCCGTCCGCGTCCGTGCTGCCTTCTGTATTGGCTGCGGCGTCGTTCCTGCCCGATGCGCGGAAGGCCTGGTTCACGTCTTCCGGGTTCAGCCGCAGATTGCGCACCGCTCCGGCATCCAGCAGGTCCTGCCAGGACTGGACGGCATCGCGCGCATCGTCCACGACGCGGGCGGCAACGGGCGTGGCCGACGGCGCCACCGTGGCGGTCTTGTCGATGCCATGGGCGCGCGCCACGGCGATGGCCGAGCGCGTGATGCTGTCGCCGATCACCATCAGCGTGACGGTCGCGCCGCTGATGATGTCCACGGGCGGCGGGGCGCCATGGCGGGGAGGGGAGTCCACGAAGTTCAGCCCGACGTAGCCGCTGATGAAATGGTCGACCTTGGACTGCGGAATGCCGATGAGCACGATGGGCTCGTGGTGCTCCACGAGGCGCGCGCCGACGATGCGTCCGTCGTTGGCCAGGCCGACCAGCACGTCGATGGGCTTGCTGGAGTAGCCGCGGGTGTTGACGACGTCGGACGTCAGATAGACCACGCCCAATTGGCGCGTGCCCGCATACACCTTGGCAACCATGGGCTTGCCGGCGGGCGGGTCGGCGCGGTCCGCGCCGGGGAAGATCTGTCCGATGGGGATGCTGCCCAGGAAATCCGGCAGGCGTTGGGCCTGAGCGGCGCTGAAGACCTGCGAGCACAGCAGCAGCAAGAAAAGAAAGACTGCATGCACGAACCACTTGTACCGACTGAACCCGCGCCCCGCCGCTGTGCTGCCTTGCATTTTCGTACTCTGCTGATTGTGTTTGTTTGCAGGCATCCTAAGAATGCTTGGCATCGGTCGTATTGCGGTTTGTCAATCGGCGTACGCGCGCGGACCGTGCGGAGGCAATGCCCCTGCGTTCTGTAGGGGATATCCCCGTTTTGGAGAGGTTGAACGAGGCGCTATTGACGCCGGTCAATAGCGCGCTTTGCGCTGCGCCATAGACTTGTGCGTGGCGGCAGCGACGCTAGGCATGTGCCTCGCGCGTGTCGGAAGAGCCGCCAACGTTTACGGAGAATCTCCATGCTGGCAAAAGCCACCCTCGCCATCGCCCTGTCCGCAGCCAGCCTGCCCGCGTTGGCCGCTCAGTGCGAAGCAACCATAGAAAGCAACGACGCCATGCAGTACAACCTGAAGGAAATGGTTGTCGACAAAAGCTGCAAGCAATTCACCGTGCATCTCAAGCACGTCGGCAAAATGGCCAAGGTCGCCATGGGCCACAACTGGGTGCTGACCAAGGAAGCCGACAAGACGGCCGTGGCCACCGACGGCATGAACGCCGGCCTGCCGCAGGATTACGTCAAGGCGGGAGACACCCGCGTCATCGCCCACACCAAGGTCATCGGCGGCGGCGAGTCGGATTCGGTTACGTTCGACGTTTCCAAGCTCACCCCGGGCGAGGCCTATGCCTACTTCTGCTCGTTCCCGGGCCACTGGGCCATGATGAAGGGCACGCTCAAGCTCAGCGACTGATTGGCTGTCCTGGACCTGAAAGCCGGCTGCAAGCCGGTTTTTTTTTGTCCGCTCCGGCAATGGCGCCAGACCCCGGATGTCCTGGTTCTACAGGCCTAAACCGCGTGCGCCTCAGGCATAAGGACGGGGTTCGTCACCGGCGTGTCACGGATTTTCCATGTACGATTACCGGTCGTGTAACTTCTGGAGCTCCTGATGGAGTGGCTGCTGGACCCTACTGCGTGGGTCGGCTTGCTTACCCTGGTCGTCCTTGAGATCGTCCTGGGGATCGATAACCTGATTTTCATCGCCATCCTGGCGGACAAGCTGCCCCCTGCGCAACGCGACCGCGCGCGCATCATGGGCCTGAGCCTGGCGCTCATCATGCGTCTAGGCCTCTTGTCGGTCATGTCATGGCTGGTCACGCTGACCACCCCCCTGTTTTCCATCGGCCCGCTGTCGTTCTCGGGCCGCGACCTGATCCTGATGATCGGCGGCCTGTTCCTGCTGTTCAAGGGCACGATGGAACTGCATGAGCGCCTGGAGGGCTCCCAGCACGGCGGCTCATCGGGGCCGCGCGTGTACGCGAGCTTCTGGGTGATCGTCACGCAGATCGTGGTGCTGGACGCGGTGTTCTCGCTGGACTCGGTCATCACCGCGGTCGGCATGGTGGACCACCTGGCCATCATGATGATTGCCGTGATCATCGCCATCGGCATCATGCTGCTGGCGTCCAAGCCGCTGACGCGCTTCGTCAACGCCCACCCCACGGTGGTGGTGCTGTGCCTGGGCTTCCTGCTCATGATCGGCTTTTCGCTGCTGGCTGAAGCCTTCGGCTTCAAGGTGCCCAAGGGCTACCTGTACGCGGCTATCGGCTTCTCGGTCGCCATCGAGGCGCTCAACCAGGTGGCGCGCCGCAACCTGCTCAAGCTGGATGCGCGCCGGCCGATGCGCGAACGTACCGCTTCCGCCGTGCTGCGCATGCTGGGCAAGCGTCCGCCTGCCGACGAACCCGACCTGCCCAGCGCGAACGGCCCGGCCATCCCGGCTTTCGGGGTCGAGGAGCGCAATATGGTCAGCGGCGTGTTGACCCTGGCCGAGCGGTCGATCCGTTCGATCATGACGCCGCGCACGGACGTGTCGTGGATCAACATCGACGACGACCCGGAAACCATCCGCCGCCAGCTGACCGAGGCGCCGCACAGCTTTTTCCCCGTTTGCCGGGGTTCCCTGGACGAGGTGCTGGGCATCGGCCGCGCCAAGGATCTGGTGGCCGACCTGATCACCGAGGGCAGGGTGCGCCGCAACCGTCTGCGCGACCCCATCATCGTGCACGAGTCCATTGGCATCCTGCGCCTGATGGACACGCTCAAGCGTTCGCGCGGCCAGCTGGTGCTGGTGGCCGACGAGTTCGGCGCCATCGAGGGCCTGGTGACGCCGATCGACGTGTTCGAGGCGATCGCCGGCGAATTCCCCGACGAGGATGAGCTTCCCGACATCGTCGCCGACGGCGAGAACACCTGGAAAATCGACGGCGCGGCTGATCTGCACCATGTCGAGCAGGTGCTGGAAACCGAGGGCCTGGTCGATGACGCCCAGGATTTTTCAACCCTGGCGGGGTATCTGCTGTCGCGCTTCGGGCACCTGCCCAAGCCGGGCGACGTCTGCGAGTACGAGATCCACCACGAGCATTTCCGCTTTGAAGTCCTGGAAATGGACGGCCGCCGCATCGCGCTGGTGCGCGTCGAGAAGCGGCCGCAGGAAATGCTTGCGGACGACGAATCCCTAGCCAACGACTAACTGGACCGACCTGTCATCGTGACCGAAAACACCCTATATCTGATCAAAGCTTTCGTCCTGGGCATCATCGAGGGCCTGACGGAATTCATTCCCGTGTCCAGCACCGGCCACCTTATCCTGGTGGGCGACTGGATCAATTTCGAATCCAGCCAGGGCAAGGTATTCGAGGTGGTGATCCAGCTGGGCTCCATCCTGGCGGTGATGTGGGTGTTCCGCGCGCGCCTGCTGACGCTGATCCGCGGCACGCTGACCGGGGTGCCCACCGAGGTCGCTTTCACCCGCAACCTGATCATCGCCTTCCTGCCGGCCGCCGTCGTCGGCGCCATCTTCATCAAGTCCATCAAGAGCATCTTCTATCACCCGGCCGTGGTGGTCGTGACCCTGGTGCTGGGCGGCCTGATCATGCTGTACGTGGAGCGCAAGACGCACCATACGCCGGGTGACATGCCGGGCGCGGCCGACGATACCGCCTCGGATGAGCGCGCCACGGCCCGCACGCTGGAGCAGATCTCCTGGAAGCAGGCCCTCGGCGTGGGCGTGGCGCAATGCCTGGCCATGATCCCGGGCACCTCGCGCTCGGGCGCCACCATCATCGGCGGCATGATCGCCGGCATCCAGCGCAAGACGGCCACCGAGTTCTCGTTCTTCCTGGCCATGCCCACGATGCTGGGGGCGGCCGTGTACGACATGTACAAGAACTTCGGCGTGCTCACCCAGCACGACCTGTCGGGCATCGCGGTGGGCTTCATCGCCGCGTTCCTGAGCGCGATGGTGGTGGTGCGCGCGGTGCTGCGCTTTGTCGCCAACCATACCTACCGCGTATTCGCCTGGTACCGGATCATCTTCGGCGGCGTCGTCGCGGCCTGGATCTTCACGCGCTGATGGCGTGGCCGGCGGTTCGCCGGCAGCAGCAATGACAAGGGCCGCTTGCGCGGCCCTTGCTGTTTTCCGTCACGGTGCGCCCGAGGGCTACGCTTCCGTTTCCAGGTCGTAGAACTGCAGGCCGTCCTGGTCGATGACCAGCCAGCCGCCGCGGGCGGGCGACACGTGGTCGCAGTCCCAGTCGGGCAGGACCCAGCGCTCGCGCTTCTTGCCGTCCACTTCCAGCACGTGGCGGGCGGGGCGATGGGTATGGCCATGCACCAGCACGCGCACGCCCGTCTCGCGGAAGACGGATTCAATGGCGGCGGCGTTGACGTCCATGATCTCCATGGACTTCATCTGGTTGGCGGCCTGGCTTTCGCCGCGGGCCTGCTGCGCCATCGCCAGGCGTTCGGGGATCGTCCTGGCCAGGAATTCGGCCTGCCAGCGCGGATCGCGGACCATCTTGCGGAACTGCTGGTAGGCGGCATCGTCCGTACAGAACTCGTCGCCATGGGTCAGCAGGATTTGCCCGTAATCCGTTTCCAGCAGCGCCGGTTCGGGCAGCAGCTTGGCGCCCAGGGCCTGGGCCAGTTCTTCCCCGATGAGGAAGTCGCGGTTGCCGCGGCCCAGCCAGACCGGAATCCGGCTGGCGGTGTCGCGCAGCGCCGTCAGCGCCGTGGCGAGCCACGGCGGCGCGGCGCGGATCACGTCGTCGCCGATCCAGGCGTCGAAGATGTCGCCCGGCAGCAGCAGGGCGCCGGCTTCCTCCCGCGCGGCCTCCAGGAAGGCCAGAAAGGCCTCCGAGGTGGCCGGCGTGGCCGGTCCCAGATGCAGGTCGGATGCCAGCCAGATGGGGCCGGACAGCGCGATCTTATTCAAGAACTTCGGCCTTCTCGATGATCACGTCTTCGTTCGGGACGTTCTGGTGGAAGCCCTTGTTGCCGGTCTTCACGCCCTTGATCTTGTCGACCACGTCCGTGCCTTCGGTCACGGTGCCGAACACGGCATAGCCCCAGCCGTTGGGCGTGGGCGCGGTGAAGTTCAGGAAGTCGTTGTTGGACACGTTGATGAAGAACTGCGCCGTGGCCGAGTGCGGATCGCTGGTGCGGGCCATGGCCAGGGTGTACTTGTCGTTCTTCAGGCCGTTGTTGGCCTCGTTTTCGATGGGGGCATGGGTCTGCTTCTGCTTCATGCCGGGCTCAAAGCCGCCGCCCTGGATCATGAAGCCATCGATCACGCGATGGAACACCGTGCCGTTGTAGAAACCTTCCTTGACGTAGGTCAGGAAGTTTTCGACGGTCTTGGGCGCCTTGGCGGCATCCAGGGTGATGACCATGTCGCCTTGGTTCGTTTGGAGCTTGACGCGGGGGTTGGTGCTCATGGCTTTTGTGCCTTCAGAGGTGGAGGTGGAGGAATTGGCCGCGGGGGCGGCGCTGACGAGCGCTGGGGCGAATGCAGCCAGCGCGAACGAGCACGCCGTCAGGCGCAGCAGGTGTAGGGGGGAGTAGCGGGACATCATTTGCCGTGTTTATCCTTCAGCATGGTTTCGACTTCGCGGACCTTTTCCTGCATGCCGGGCACGCCATCGCGGGCGGCCTTCTTGTAGGTGTTCAAGGCCTGCAGAAGCTGCAGATCGCCCATATTGGCGCGGGCGGCGGCATAGTTGGGATCGGCGCGCAGGGCCATCGACAGGGCGTCCTGTGCGCGGTCGAGTTCGCCGCGCCCTGCATATAGAGCCCCCAGGTTGTTCCAAGGTTCCGGCAGCTCCGGAAAGCGGTTGGTCATCTCGGTGTAGACGTCGATGGCTTCGTTGGTGCGGTTCAGGGCCGCCAGCGCGCGGGCGTGCTGGAACATCAGTTGCACGTCGGTGCCGCGCTGGTCCTTGATCTGTTCCTGGCGCTTTTCGATCATGGCAAGCGCTTCTTCGTTGTCGCCGTGGTTCAGCAGGCGCTCGATGTAAGTCGTGATCTGCGAGGCCGAGGGCGTCAGGCGGGTGTCGACGCTGGGCTTGGCGGCTTCCAGCAGCTTGGCCAGACTGTCCCAGCCACCCTCGGGCGGGATGGGGTCCAGGGTGGTGCGGCTGGCGTTGGGGTTGGTTCCCCCGCCGCCGGCCATCGACTGGGCCAGAGAGGCTCCAACCGGCGCGCCCGCAAGGGCCAGGGCGAGCAGGGCGACGCGAAAGCGCGGCTTGATAGTCACTTGGGCATCCGTTAAAAGTCTTGGCAGGCCGACGCTTACGCGCGCGACCGGGCCGCTTGCTATACTTGACGACCGCCATTTTAGCCCCGGTTGAGTTTTGGCTCGACATCGGGGACGAAGCCCCGGGATATCGTTGATGGAATGCGGGCTCGGGATGCGGGTTCGGGGCGGTCGGCGCCAGTGGGATTATGGCCCGAGGCCGAGATCGGGATCGAAATCGGCGGGATTGGAATCCGACCCGGCGGCACGCGCCGAAGGTATTTTCCTTCGGCAGCAACTTTCCGCAACCGCCACGGAAAACTTAGATAAAGCCTATAAGCGCCATGCTGCAAATCTACAACACGTTGTCGCGTACCAAAGAACCGTTCAAGCCGGCCCAGGCTGGTCAGGTGCGCATGTACGTGTGTGGCATGACCGTCTATGACTTCTGCCATCTGGGCCACGCCCGCATGCTGGTGTCGTTCGACGTCGTGCAGCGCTGGCTGCGCGCCAGCGGACTGGCGGTCGACTATGTGCGCAATATCACGGACATCGACGACAAGATCATCCGCCGCGCCGTCGAGACCGGCCGCCGCATCGGCGAAGTCACCGACTTCTACATCGACGCCATGCACGCCGACGAGCGTGCGCTGGGCGTCCAGACGCCGGACCGCGAACCGCGCGCGACCGAGTACGTCGGCGAGATGCTGGACATCATCGGCAAGCTCGAGCAGAACGGCCTGGCCTACCAGGCCGACGACGGCGACGTGAACTACGCCGTGCGCGGCTTTCCCGGCTACGGCAAGCTGTCCGGCAAGACGCTGGATGACCTGCGCGCCGGCGAGCGCGTGGCCGTGGGTTCGGCCAAGCGCGATCCGCTGGATTTCGTGCTGTGGAAGTCCGCCAAGGCCGACGAGCCTGCCGACACCAAGTGGGAATCGCCGTATGGCATGGGCCGTCCGGGCTGGCACATCGAGTGCTCGGCCATGAGCAAGTCGCTGCTGGGCCTGCCGCTGGACATTCACGGCGGCGGTCCGGACCTGAAATTTCCGCACCATGAAAACGAGATCGCCCAGACCGAGGGCGCTTTCGGCGGCGCGCTGGCCAACATCTGGATGCACTGCGGCCCGCTCATGGTCGATTCGGACAAGATGTCCAAGTCCCTGGGCAATTTCCGCACCATCCGCCAGACCATCGCACAGGAAGAACCGGCGGCCGATCAGGCCGTCTACCGCGTCAACCCGCGCGAAGCGGAGATGGTGCGTTTCTTCATCGTGCGCAACCATTACCGCAGCTCGCAGAACTACACGCCGGACAACCTGATCGACGCGCAGAACGCGCTCGACCGCCTGTACCAGGCGCTGCAGAATGTGCCCGCCGACACGCAGGGCATCGACTGGAACGAGCCGCAGGCCCAGGCCTTCAAGGCGGCCATGGACGACGACTTCAACAGCTCGGGCGCGGTCGCGGCCTTGTTCGAACTGGCCTCCGACGCCAACCGCAACAAGAGCGCGCGCAGCGCCGGCCAGTTGAAGGCGCTGGCGTCCCTGCTGGGCCTGCTGCAGCAGGATCCCGCGGCCTATTTCCAGTCGCCCACGCGCTATTCGGCGGCCGCCATGGAGCAGGGCGAGCGCCGTGCGCTGGACGCCGAGGCCATCCAGTCCCTGATCGACGCGCGCGCGGCCGCCAAGGCCTCCCGCAACTTCGCCGAAGCCGACCGCATCCGTGCGGAACTGCGCGAAGCCGGTATCGAACTCGACGACAAGCCGGGCGGCGTGACGCAATGGCGTCGCGCTTGAACCCGCAGGACCCGCCCGCCATGTCCACCGTCGACCTCGAGATTCCCAAGCCCGAGTACTGGGAAGCCGCCGTAGCCCACCTGATGCGGCGCGACCGCATCCTGAAAAAGATCATTCCCCAGCATCCCGAAGTCTGGCTGACTTCGCGCGGCACGCCTTTCGTGACGCTGGCGCGGGCGATCATCGGGCAGCAGGTGTCCAGCAAGGCGGCCGACACCGTCTGGACCCAGTTCATCGAGGCCGTCGGCAAGCGCCCGACGCCCGTCGCCGTGCTGCGCGTCGGCCTGGAGGGCCTGCGCGCGGCGGGGCTGTCGCAGCGCAAGGCCGAGTACGTGCTGGACCTGGCCGTGCATTTCGGCGAACGCCGGGTCCATCCCGAGAAATGGGCGGCAATGGACGACGAAGCCGTCATTTCCGAATTGACCGCCATCCGCGGCATAGGCCGCTGGACGGCGGAGATGTTTTTGATTTTCAATCTGCAGCGGTCTGATGTCCTGCCGCTGGATGATCCCGGGTTGCTCAAGGCAATCTCGCTACACTATTTCAGCGGCGAGCCTGTCTCTCGCTTCGAGGCTCGCGAAGTCTCGTTGGCGTGGCAACCCTGGCGTACCGTGGCGACCTGGTATCTGTGGCGCAGTCTGGATCCGACTCCGGTCCAATACTGACGCAAGCCAGGCAGCCCATCTACGGAACCACACTACATGCGCAATACATTTCTGGAATTCGAACAACCGCTCGCCGAGCTTGAAAACAAGATCGAGCAGCTGCGCTACGTGCAGGCCGATTCGGCCGTAGACATCTCCGACGAGATCGGACGTCTGCAGCAGAAGAGCCAGACCTTGGCCAAGGAAATCTACGCCAAGCTCACGCCCTGGCAGACGGCCCTGGTCGCCCGCCATCCCCAGCGTCCCTACACGCTGGACTACGTGCGCGAAATGTTCACCGACTTCCATGAGCTGCACGGCGACCGCATGTACGCCGACGACCAGTCCATCGTGGGCGGCCTGGCGCGCTTCAACGGCACGCCCTGCATGGTCATCGGCCACCAGAAGGGACGCGACACCAAGGAGCGCGCCGCGCGCAATTTCGGCATGCCGCGTCCGGAAGGCTATCGCAAGGCCCTGCGGCTGATGCGCCTGGCCGAGAAATTCGGCATCCCCGTGTTCACGTTCGTGGACACCCCGGGCGCCTATCCCGGCATCGGCGCCGAAGAGCGCGGCCAGTCCGAAGCCATCGGCCACAACCTCTATGCCATGGCCGAGCTCAAGGTCCCCGTGATCTGCACCATCATCGGCGAAGGCGGCTCGGGCGGCGCCCTGGCCATCGCCGTGGGCAATGCCGTGCTGATGCTGCAGTACGCGACCTACGCCGTGATTTCTCCGGAAGGCTGCGCCTCGATCCTGTGGCGCAGCGCCGACAAGGCGCCCGAAGCCGCCGAGGCCCTGGCCATCATCGCGCCGCGCCTGAAGGACCTGGGCCTGGTGGACCGCGTGGTCAACGAACCGGTGGGCGGCGCCCATCGCGACCCGCGCGTCATGGCCCGCCTGTTGCGCCGCGCGCTGGGCGATGCCCTGCGCCAGCTCCAGGGCATGACGCCCGAGCAGCTCGTGGAGCAGCGCGTCCAGCGCCTGCTGTCCTACGGCGCCTACCAGGAAGTGCGCGCCTGAAGCAGGCAGCGCGCCGGCATCCCCGCCGGCGCCGCGGCCTAGCGCCACGCGCCATCCCGCCATGAACGCCCGCCCAGCGTCCGATCCTCCGCATCGGGCCTCGGCGGGCGTAGTTCATTCCCTTCCCGTGTCGGCCGAGCTTGCCGCGGCCTTGCGCCGCGCCTTGCTGGCCTTGCCCGAGCGTCCGGCGCGCATCGCCGTGGCGTTGAGCGGCGGCGCCGATTCGGCCATGCTGGCCGTGCACGCGGCTCCCGTGGCGCGAGAACTCGGCATGGATCTGGCGTTGTTCCATGTGCACCACGGCTTGCAGGACGCCGCCGACGCATGGACGCAGCATGCGCGCACGCTGGCGGACATGCTCGCGCTGCCGCTGTCGGTGGCGCGCGTGGAGGTGGCGCAGGCCGCGGGCAAGGGCATCGAGGCGGCCGCGCGCGACGCCCGCTACGCCGCACTGGCGCAATTGGCGCGAGAGCAGGGCGTGACGCATATCCTGTTGGCCCATCATCGCAACGACCAGGCCGAAACCGTCCTGCTGCGTCTGCTGCGCGGCACCGGGCTGGTCGGCATGGCAGCCATGGCGCCGCTGTCCCGGCGCGATGGGCTGGTCTACCTGCGACCCTGGCTGGAAATCGGCCGCGAAGCGATCCTGCATGCGGCGGACGAGGTGGCGCAAGCCAGCGGCTGGAGTCCGGTGCAGGACCCCACCAATACCGATCCGCACTACACCCGGGCTGCCCTGCGCGAACTGCTGGCGCCGGCGCTCGATGCCCGCTGGCCCGGATGGCGCGCCATCGTCGCGCGCCACGCGCGCCACATGGGCGAGGCGGCCGAGATTCTGGATGAGGTGGCGCGGGAGGATTTCGCCGCGCTCGATCCTTCTGATGACGGCGCCAGCTTTTCGCTGCAGGCGTGGCGCGGGCTGTCCGAGGCGCGGCAGGCGCACGTGCTGCGCCATTGGCTGGAACGCAATGGCGCCCGCATGCCGACCGACGCCAGGATGCGCGATCTGCTGCGTCAGCTGCGCGGGTTGCACAGCCTGGGCCATGACCGCCAGTTGCGGGTGGAACAGGCTGGCCACGTCATCCGCTGCCACCGGGGCAGGGTCTGGGTCGAACCCCGGGAATAAGCGGATCAGCGCCGCCAATGTCCCCAAATAATCGCGCTGTGGACAGAATTTTGCACAAGCTGCGCAAATTTTTACCGCCGCGCTAGAATATACGGCTTTGCCCGTCAACCTTTTGCGGCGGGTTCCCAGCCAGAGTACGAGATGTCCCTGATCGTTCACAAATATGGCGGTACTTCGATGGGCTCGGTCGAGCGCATCAAGAACGTGGCGCGTCGCGTCGCGAAGTGGCACGCTGCCGGCCACCAGGTTGTCGTTGTTCCGTCGGCGATGGCGGGCGAGACCAATCGCCTGCTCGGCTTGGCGCGCGAGATTACGCCGCAGCCCGACAGCCGCGAGCTCGACATGATCGCCGCCACCGGCGAACAGGCCAGCAGCGGCCTGCTGGCCATCGCGCTGCAGGCCGAAGGCGTGCCGGCGCGCAGCTATGCCGGTTGGCAAGTGCCTGTGCGCACCGATTCGTCGTTCACCAAGGCGCGCATCTCGTCGATCGACGACGAGCGCATCCGCGCCGATCTGGACGCCGGCCGCGTGGTCATCGTCACGGGCTTCCAGGGCGTTGACCCGGAAGGCCACATCACCACGCTGGGCCGCGGCGGTTCCGACACCTCGGCCGTGGCCGTGGCGGCCGCCATCAAGGCCGACGAATGCCTGATCTACACCGACGTGGACGGCGTCTACACGACCGATCCGCGCGTGGTGCCCGAAGCGCGCCGCATGGCCGTCGTTTCCTTCGAGGAAATGCTGGAAATGGCATCGCTGGGCTCCAAGGTCCTGCAAATCCGTTCGGTTGAATTCGCCGGCAAATACCGTGTGCCGGTCCGGGTCCTGTCCTCGCTGACCGACCCGCTTATCCCGCTCGCAGAAGAAATGGTCTCGGGCACGCTGATTACTTTTGAGGAAGACGAAAAAATGGAAGCCGCCGTTGTCTCCGGCATCGCCTTCAGCCGCGACGAAGCCAAAATCACCTTGCTGGCCGTTCCGGACAAGCCCGGCATCGCCTTCTCGATCCTGGGCCCGGTCGCCGCCGCCAACATCGACGTCGACATGATCGTGCAGAACCAGTCCGTGGCTGGCACGACCGACTTCTCGTTCACGGTCAACCGCAACGAATTCGCCCGCGCCGTTGATCTGCTCAAGCGCGAAGTCATCCCCGCCGTGGGCGCGCGTGAACTGTCCACCGACGAGAAGGTCGCCAAGGTCTCCATCGTCGGCATCGGCATGCGCTCGCACGTGGGCGTGGCCAGCCTGATGTTCCAGACGCTTTCGCAAGAAGGCATCAACATCCAGATGATCAGCACCAGCGAGATCAAGACCTCGGTGATCATCGACGACAAGTACATGGAATTGGGCGTGCGCGCGCTGCACAAGGCCTTCGGCCTGGACCAGGCGCCTGCCGAAAAGGCCTGATTCAAGACTCCGGCACGATTTTTTTTCAATAAGTGCCCCATAACGGGCAAGAGTGAAAAAAGTCGTGCTAGAATCTCGTTCTCTTCGGAGATGTGCCCGAGAGGCTGAAGGGGCTCCCCTGCTAAGGGAGTATGTGGCTAAAAACTGCATCGTGGGTTCGAATCCCACCATCTCCGCCAGATTCTCTCCGATCTGGCTTCGGTCAGCACCGGAGATAAAAAACCCGCAATCGCGCAAGTGATTGCGGGTTTTTTCATGGGCTCGCGGCGGGTCTGCGCCGCATGAGAAAATCGCTGATTCCCTTCCAGGCGCAGATTCCTTGAAACACCTGCTTGCCACGCTAGACCGGCTGAACGATTTCGATGAAGTCATCGATGTACGCACGCCGCTCGAATTCGCCGATGACCATATTCCCGGTGCGATCAACGCGCCGGTGCTGAGCAATGAAGAGCGCGTGGTGGTGGGTACGCTGTACAAGCAGGTCTCGCCCTTCGAGGCCTCGCGCGTCGGCGCGGCGCTGGTGGCGCGCAATATCGCCGCGCATCTGGACACGACCTTCGCCGACCGGCGCCAGGGTTGGCGGCCGTTGATCTATTGCTGGCGCGGGGGCACGCGTTCCGGCTCCATGACGACGATGTTCAACATGATAGGGTGGCGCGCGCGGCAGCTGGACGGCGGCTACAAGACCTATCGGCAGGCCACGCTGGACGCGCTGGAAAGCCTGCCCGCGGGCTTGCGCTACATCGTGCTGGCCGGGCCCACTGGCAGCGGCAAGACGCGCTTGTTGAATGCATTGGGAGAGGCCGGCGCGCAGACGCTGGACCTGGAGCGCCTGGCCGCGCATCGCGGGTCGCTGCTGGGCGCCTGGGCCGGTGTTGCGCAGCCCTCGCAAAAGGGTTTCGACACGCGACTTGCTCAGAGCTTGCGGGCGTTCGATGCGTCGCGGCCGGTGTTCGTCGAAGCGGAGAGCCGCAAGATCGGCGCGGTCGCGCTGCCTGCCGCGCTATTGAAGGCGGTGCATGCGAGCCCCTGCATCGAGGTCCGTTCCAGCCGCGAGGATCGCGCGGCCTTTCTGCAGCAGGACTACGCCCATCTGTTCGACGACCCTGCAACGTTCAAGGCGCAGCTTCAGCGCATGATCGGCCTGCACAGCCGCGAGCGCGTGAACGGCTGGCTGGCCTTGGTCGACAGCGGCGCGCGCGCCGAGCTGGCGCAGGAACTCATAGACCGGCACTACGATCCGGCCTATGCGCGCAGTTGCCATGCGCACTTCACGCAATTGCCGCAGGCGCTGAGCTTGGAATTCAGGCCCAATGACGGCGACGTCGTGGAGCAGGCGAGGGCGTTGCTGGCAAGAATGGATGCAAGGGCGGACGCCGCCTGACTGCGGTTCATCGCGGGCGCCGTGGTCGGATAAATCGGTGCCCAACTTGCGCGCTTCACGAAATAACGCTATTATTCAAGGCTTGCTTTCAAACGCGAATGCGCCCGTAGCTCAGCTGGATAGAGTACCTGGCTACGAACCAGGGGGTCGTAGGTTCGAATCCTGCCGGGCGCGCCAAGTTTGAAGTAAGTGCAGTAGAAAACGCAGTAAAAACGGCAAGATTTTCTGATATAATTTTGCCTCTTTGCCGGAGCGCCCGTAGCTCAGCTGGATAGAGTACCTGGCTACGAACCAGGGGGTCGTAGGTTCGAATCCTGCCGGGCGCGCCAAGTTCACTTGGCCAATACAGCAAAGAAAATGGAAAGGCCTTTGATCTCGTATCGAAGGCCTTTTTGTTTTGCGCCGCCATCTAGAAGCGGATCGTCAGGCCCGCCATCGGCCCTTGCAGCACGGCGTCGAACTTGAAGCCGCCGCTGCTGTAGTCCACGCCCACTGCGCGATAGCCTATCGCCGCCGAGACATTCTTGCTGAAGTTGTAGCCGAGACCCAGGCCCACATCCCAATCCGCTTCTGCGCCGCCCGCGCCGATCAGGCCCCAGCCGGTGATGTAGTACTTCGAGCTCAGCATGTAGTTTCCGCGCACGCCCACCAGGCCGTCGACCCAGGTGGCGCCGTCGCTGCGCGTTCTGCCGTTCAGGTGTGCGCCCTTGAGCGTGATGTCGGTGTCGACCGACCAGACGCGCAGGCCTGCGACGACGTCCAGCTGATGCGGTGAATTTTCCAGCAAGGAATAGCCGACGCCGAGCAGTCCCGCGAACGTGGATGCCTTTACGTCCGCACTGGAGGCCAGGATGCCGCGCGGCGTATCTCCCTGTGTGCCGATCTTGGTGTAGATCAGGTCGCCGAATA
Source organism: Achromobacter aegrifaciens (assembly GCF_902859965.1). Lineage (NCBI taxonomy): Bacteria > Pseudomonadati > Pseudomonadota > Betaproteobacteria > Burkholderiales > Alcaligenaceae > Achromobacter > Achromobacter aegrifaciens. Next base: position 325,034 of record NZ_CADIKO010000004.1, on the reverse strand, counting down.
CGCTGTAGCGTCCTTTGCGCGCCTCGCCGATGAGCATCGCGCCGAAGTCGAGGTTATCGAACAGCTCGTCGAAGTCCGAGTGGATGTCGATGACGGGCGAGCGCGAATGGGATACCTTGCCGGAGAGGCCGGCAGCCCAGAAGTAGGGCGTGACCGAGAATTGCCATTCGTTCGAAGGCACGGTACCCGCTGCGGAAGCGGGCTCCGCTTCGGCGCCCAGCGCAGTCCCGGCTTGCAGCAGCCCGCAGATCAGGCAGCCCATGATTTTCTTTTTCATTGCAAACCCTCCCCAAACGGCAGGCGTGATGAATCGCATCCATCACGCCTGCGGTGAGCGCAAAACCGGCCAGGGGCCGGTGCGGCGTAACCCAGGTATCAGGTGACCCGTCTTACGGGAGGGATGGTCCAGGAGCCGTCGATGATCGACGGGTTGCTTTCGTTGGGCCAGTAAAGACGCATCATCAGGATGAATGGGCCCTTGGGCGCAGGCAGCCAGTTCGACTCCATGTCCGGTCCGGGCGATTCATGCTGTATGAACAGGTCGATCGAGCCGTCGGGCTTGGCCTTCAGGGGCTGGCGCGCGCTGATCGAGTAGCGGTTCAGCGGGTTGTCGACGAAAAAGTAGCGCGCGTCATACATCGTCAGCGACCAGAAGCCCGACACTGGCGGCGTAAGCCCCTTCTTGAAGGTCAGCACGTACTTTTCCGACCCGTTGTAGGTGCGCTTGATGGCGCCGGTGTCTGACTTCAGGGACGTGGGATAAACGGCGTCCTGGGGGCGGTTGGCGCCCAGGCCGATCGCGGTGACCAGCGCCCGTTGGAGGTAGTTGGTGCCGTATATGCCCGTCTTGGTCGTGAAGCCCCAGCCATCCACGTCCTGGATGTCGCCACCGCTGGACTTGAAGTGCGTCATGATGCGTCCGAAGCCCACCTGCGGAACGCGCTTCGCAATGTCGGGGTCGAGCTTGCTCTTGTCGAAGTCCTGTCCTGGCACGATGCCTATCGAAGCCATCTTCGCGACGATGGGCGCGTCGGCGGCACTGGGCGGATTGCGCTTGAGCAGCTGCGCAAACAAGCTGAAGTACTCGACCGCGTCCATGTTGTTGACCTGTTCGCGCACCGAGGTCTTCATGTCTATCGCAGGGTCGACCTTGCCCGCGGGCGGAGTCCAGTCCTTGCCCCATGCGCTCAAGGGACAGAGCTTCACTTCGTCCTGCAGCTTGTGCACTTGCGCATAGTCTTCCGGCGTGCCGGTGCAGTAGATGCGGCCCAGCAGCCACACGATGCTGGTGGGAGATTTGTACTGGACCATGCCTTGCGGAATCGAGCCCTCCCATCCGGGGCCGCTGACCACGAAGGTTTGCGCACCCGTGCCCGTGGTGCGCTTGCCAGGCACATCGAACACCGTCGTCCAACCGTCCAGCATCGGAAACAGGGCATAGCGTCCATTCATGTCGGGAAGGCTGACGACCCAGGGTTCGTCGCCGACGTCAAAGAAGGAAGTGGTGTACAGCGTGTCGGCGTTCGGCGCGGTCACGTCGCGGAACTTGGCGTCGGGATACTGGCGCAGTTTGATGAGATTCCCCATCGGCGCTCGCGTGCCCTTGGGCTCCGCAACGTTGGTGATGACTCTTCTGGTCATCTCCATGGTCACCAGGGGATAGGCGTAGATGTAGACATCGGTCGCCAGTCCGAACTGCTCGTCGCCTTCGGGCAGATCCGCGATCAGGCCATCGGCGGCCCGGGCGGCGGCGCCCAGGGCGCTGGTTGCGAGCAGAGCAAGACCACCTGCATTCAATGTGCGGCGCGTTAGCTTCATAGGATCACTCCAACGGACTCATGGGTTGAAAATCACGAAGTGCCGCGGCACAGGCCAAGCTGTGCCGCGAGATGCCTTGCTCTAGCGTTGTCGTACGTACTTGCCTATTTCCCGGGCTGCGCCCGAGGTCCATTCATCGATCAGCGGCTGCAGTTTGGACAGGCGGACGCCGCCCGCGCCCTGGGTGGCGTTGGCGACCTTTTCGCCCGTGCCACCCCGCACGGACGCATACAGCAATTCATCCGACATACTGTCCGTGACCCGCGACTCGATGGCGACGCTGGCGTTGCGCGCCATGCCTCCTTCCATGGCGGCGCGGGCCTCGGTCATTACCAACGCGACGGGAATGTATTGATAGGCTCGCAGCGCCTGCTCCGAGGTTCCCACCGCGGTGATGGCGATGCGGATACGGGCGACGCCGGGCCCGGCGCGATCGACCAGCCTCACCTGTTCGCCGACCTTGCGCCGCAGCGTCTCGTTGACCGCCACGCGTATCTCCGTGAGGGTTTCCATGGAAACGTCCGCGGATGGCTGAGGCTCCGGGTAGTACTCGATCGGATCAAGCCACACCGCGGTATAGCGAGACGCGTTGAAATCAGGATTCAGGTAGACCAGGCGGGTTCCGCCGTCGGGGGCGGGCATCTGGTGCAGAAGCGAGTAATCCGACAGGAAGCCGGACTCCGTCGTTTTTGGAGCGGTGGAACAGCCTGTGGCCAGGATCGCGGCAGCGAGGCCCAGAACGAACGCGCCCGAGGAATTCTTGGTGTCCATGCAAGTTCCTTCTGACAGATGGGGGGCAGGAGAGCCCCGACTGCAGGCGTCGGCGAGAGGTCCTGTGCAAAAGCTACTTCTCCGCTCGTGGGCGCATTTTTTGTCCTATATGCACAGGAAACCAATTATTTTTCCAAGCGTGAAATTTCGCAACGCGGACGAGTGAACCGGGCTTTCTGAACTATTCCCTTTGTGCGCGTTTTGTGGAAGGAATCGCGCGGCCGAGGCGGGCCACGAATCGCGGGCGCGTGATTCGGACGCGGCGCGGACACAGGCTTCGGCCTGTCCGATTTGCGCACCCTTAATTTTTCATGGTATAAACACGCCTCTTTCGGAGCGCCCGTAGCTCAGCTGGATAGAGTACCTGGCTACGAACCAGGGGGTCGTAGGTTCGAATCCTGCCGGGCGCGCCAAGCTTCTTGCTTGGATGAAATGGAAAGAAAACGGAAAGGCCTTTGATCTTCGATCGAAGGCCTTTTTGTTTTGCGGCGCGGATTGCGCTTCAGTGCGTGGAGGCTGGTTCCGCGGCCCGGACCTGGTCTCGGGCCTTGTCATCTTCGTCGTCGAATCCCCAGTCTCCAACCGTGTACCAATCGTCTCCCAGGGTCTCTGCGGGATGCATGGTGCGGCCGGACCCGTTGCCGCAGGCCATCGAGTCGGTGGCGCAATAGCGGTCGCAGCCCCAGCATATGCGTTCGGGGTGCTTCGGGTGCAAGGGAAACTTCTTGGCCATGCGAAATGCCTGTTGACGGAGGGCGCCGCGATGGCGGCGCCGATCTTTCCGGATATATGTCCAGCGTACTGCCGGGCGCGCCCGAAATTCCTTGATCTGGCTCAAGCGTAGAGCCTGCAGCCCGATGCGCGCAGTATTGCGCGTCGGGCCGCGGTTCTGGGGAATTGGGGTGGAGAAAGCGCCGCCCGGTGAGGCGCGGCGCCGGTCTCATGCGCCTAATGGCGTCGTCGGTCCACCGCCGTCAAGGATGTGCCGCTCTTGAGCAGCTGGTAGGTCTGTCCGCCCAGCCACGCGACTTTTTCGCCCGTGCTGGTGCGGCATACGCAATGCGTCTTCGGATCGAAGCGCGAGGTGCCCAGCGCGGAATACGCGTCGGGGTCTGAGACGAATCGTTCAATGCGGTAGAGCGTGCCGTCCGGCGCGGTGGCGAGGACGTCGGTCAATCGTCTTGCGGTGCCGAGCATATGCGATACCTCCATGCGCGGGCCATTGGATATACGGCGCCAAAGTCGTTCAGGCACTTCAGTATGCCAGGGCGGGAAGCTTGATGTTCCCGCATCAGGCGCTAATGAAGGTGCCCTCCAAACAATGAATCGTCGAGCTGGTCGGGAGTGACGCCCAGGGCTTCGGATACGCGGTCCAGGATAACCTGCCTGGGCCGCGGGCGCGGCCGTTCCAGTTCGATATAGATGGAGTGGTCCACCCCCAGTCGTGCAGCCATATCAGCGGTGCTGATTTTGAGATGCTCACGCCAGGCGCGTATCAGGCTCCAGTCGTTGCCGGTTTTTAGATTGACGACAGCTAATGGTAAATGACTCTGCCCCTGCGCGGGTGTTTTGCGCGGGGCGGATTTTCTGCGGGCGTCGCGCAGGCTGCTCTTGGCGGCAGCGCTCTTGCGGGAATCGCCGCGAGGCGTGGTGGTAGCGATTTCGGCGGTGAAAATGGCGCCGCCGTTCAATTGGCGATACTGGTTGTCGCCGATCCAATGCAGGGCTTCACCGTTGTCGAGCATGCACTCGCAGTCCAGGTGATAGTTGCTGGGCATGCTCTCGAGTTGGGCGATGGTTTCCGCGGTCGTGGCGTGGCGCACCACGCGGTGCAAGACACCGTCTGGCGAGCGCACAAAGACGTCGGGAAGTCTCCAGGAAAACGGAATGATAATCTCCACGGCCAAACCTATCCCGCCACTGTATCCCGGGGTGCGGGTGGTGGGATTTGGGGTTTCCCCTCGCCTGACTTGAGCGGATGATTGTGCGCCACATCAGCCCTCAACATCTTCACAAATCTTCACGCCGCGCGAGGCTATCATCGCCGCGTTGCCTGGGGTTTTGGGCGTACTGTCCGAGTGTTGCCGATGTCTCTGGCCGCGGCTGGAATCGTGGATGCGCGACCGCGCGCGAGCAGGGCGGCGTGGTGGGCCGTGCTGGCGTCGTGCGCGTTGCATGCGATGGTGGCGGGGCTGTGGTGGCGCGACCGGATAGAGCCCGCAGCGCGCGCGCCGGAATTGCCGTTCTACGTGGATCTGTTGCCCGCCCGGTCGCCGCCCATGCCACAGGAACAGCCGGCGAAGGACGAGCCTGCGTCCGGATCGGCGCCTGCTCAGCCTGCCCGCGTCGACACGCCGTCGCCGGCCGTGGCTGCAGGGCAACGATCCGGCGCGCGCAGGACACCCGCGCCATCCGCGCCGAGGCTGGACAGGACACCCGTGCCACCGTCGGGCGCTGCGGATCTTTCGCGCGATTTCGGTTGGCGCCCCGAAGATGCGCAAGCGGCGGGCATGCCGCGCGCACGTGGCGAGCCCGTCGTGCGACTCGGACCCAAAGCGCCGGTCGAACAATCCGAGATCGCGCGCGGCATCGCCAAGAGCGCGCGGCCGCCATGCAAGAACGCCCATGCGGACATGGGCTTGCTGGCCTTGCCGCTTCTGTTGGCGGATACCGTTACGGATCGGGGCTGCAAGTGGTGACGCCGAAGCCCTCGCTGCCTGGACGCGCGCCGCGGCGGCGCTGGAGGAATATCGAGATGCGTGCTTTTCATTTTCAATCTTGCCGCCAGTCCGATACGCTGCTCGCGCGGCCTGTGGCCTGTCAAGAATAGCCAAGCGCGATTACCTGGGTAGCGGCAGGGGCAAGCATGCGCGTCTGTCCTGAATCGTGGATACTATTTTTTCAATCTGGGACTTCCAGAATTCATGGAGAGACGCAATGCCCGAATCTCAAGGCGGCCTGGACAGGCTGCGCCGCTTCATCGCCGCCGCGACCCGGTTGGCCACGCCCACGGGCCTGGCACAGACGCCGGAGCTGCAGGCCGCGTTCGCCGATCTGGTGCGCCACGATGATTGGCTGCCCGAGGCCTGTACCGCGCCCCATCCGCAGTACTACCAGCAGTATCTGCTGCACTGCGATCCCCTGGAGCGCTTTTCGCTGGTGAGTTTCGTGTGGGGGCCGGGCCAGTTCACGCCGGTGCATGATCACGAGGTCTGGGGCTATGTGGGCATGCTGCGCGGGGCCGAGGTCAATCAACGCTATGTCCGTGGCAAGGACGGCAGCGTCGCGCCCGCGGGCGCCGCGACCACTTTGCAGCCGGGCGACATAGAACGCCTGTCGCCCGCCGAAGGCGACATCCACCGGGTCTCCAATGCCCACGCGGACCGCGTATCGATCAGCGTGCATCTCTACGGCGGCAACATCGGCGCCGTGTCGCGCCATGTGTATGACCCCGCGACCGGGCAGGCCAAGCCTTTCGTGTCGGGGTATTCGTCGGCCAGCTTGCCGAACCTGTGGGACCGCTCGGAAGCCGTGCGGGCCGCCATTGCCGGGGGCGCACGCTAGGGTCTGTTCGCGCGCGGCGTCCCATGCTATTTTCTTGTCCTAAATATTAGGAAAACAAAAAATGGACAAGACGCTGCTCAAAGGTCTGATGGTGCTGGAGGCGGTGACCGACGTGGACAATCCGCCGCGCACCATCGATGCGCTGGCCGCCCGGGTCGGACTGACTCGCAGCAACACGCACCGCACCTTGCAGACGCTGATACATGCGGGCTATGTGACCAAGGACGATGACGGCGGCGGCTATCGCGGCGCGGTCCGGCTGTTCGAGCTGGCGGCGCGTCAGCTTGCCCAACTGGACGTGCGCAAGCTGGCCGCGCCCTACATGCGCACGCTGGCCGACCAGACCGGCGAAACCGTGCACCTTTCCGTGCTCGACGGTTTCGACGTGGTCTACGTCGACAAGATCGACAGCCCCCAGCCGATACGCGCCTATTCGATGGTGGGCGGACGCGCGCCCGCCTATGCCGTCGCCACGGGCAAGGCGTTGCTGGCCTACCAGCCGGAAGGCTATGTCGAGCGCTACGCCGACAAGCTCGTGCGTCATACGCCGTCGACCATCGTGTCCATGCCGCTCTTGAAGGACGAACTGCGCAAGATCGCCCGCACCGGCTATGCGGTCAATCGCGGCGAATGGCGCGAAGGCGTGGGCGGGCTGGCCGTGACCTTGTTCAACAGCCTGGACCAGCCCGTGGCCGCCATCGGCATCTCCGGTCCGCTGGACCGCCTGAGCGCCGCTAGGATGAAGCAGCTGGCGCCGGACGTGGCTGCCTGTGCCCAGTCCATCTCGCAGGGGATGGGCTATCGCCGGGGCTATCTGGACCAGTAGCGGGCCGCGCCAGCGCCGCGCTGATGCGCTGCGCCTGATCGCGGGCCAGCCGCGCATTGACATCCATGGACGTAGTCCAGAAGTACGTGCCGCCCGCGAGGCTACCCAGCACCGAGATATCCGGCTCGATCCCGCCTGCGGCGTTCTTGAGGCATCCCGTGGCATAGTCCAGCGCCAGGCCGCCATGGGGATCGGGCTGCGCATGGCCCTCGCGCAATAGCGCGGACACCAGCGGGTCCTGCGTGCGCGGCGTGTCCACCGAGAAGCTGGTGGCATTGATCAGATAGCGGCTGGCATGAGTGCAGACGGCGCCCGTCGCGTCGCGCAAGCGCGTGTGGAACAGGCCGCTGACGCTATCGTGGCGGCTGTCCAGATAACCGCCACAGACCTGCAGCTGGCCGTTCTGGAACAGGGCTTGCAGCTTCAATGCGTTGCGCATCGGAAAGGTGGCGCGCCGCGCCATCCACAGCGAACGCCATTGCGACTGGAAGCGGCTGCGCTCGGCTTGCGGCAGGAGATGCCAGATCAGGTCGACGGCGGCATTGGTCGCGGCCGCCACCGCCTGCCACGGGCGCGGGGCCTGTCCGGACCGACGTATCTCCTCGTCCAGTGCGACGTGGGCCTCGCCATCCATGCCGAACACGTCCGCGGTTTCCAGGCTGCCGCCCAGCGCCGGGACTTCTTCCTGGAGCGCGGTGACGATGATGTCCAGCGACAGTGCGCCTCCATGCCTCGCGGCCAGGCGCGGAACGCCCTTCGGGCTCAGTTGTTGCAGCGTGTCTGGCGCGCGGTTGTTGGGGCTGCGCACGGAAGGCAGGCGGCCATTGCGCGATACGCACAGGATGGGGCCGCGATGGGCCGTCTGTTGCAAGGCGGCGATGGCGTCCACGGCGCTCAGGCTGGTGCCGATGATGCAGACCGGCGCGTCGGCGGCGATGCCGCGGGTCAGCGCCTGGACCGGGTAGGGGCTGTTGAAGTAGCCGGGCGCATCGCGTAATTCCGGAAACGCCTGCGAAGGCAGGTTGCCGTTGCACAGCACGGCGTAACGCGCCAGGAAGGGCGAACCCGGTTCCGCTTCGACCCCCACGCCTCCGCCAGGCAGCGGCGCCACGCGGCGGACCCGGCCGCGCACGTGCGTGAGCGTGATGCCCAGCGCGCGGGCTAGCCCGCAAGCCCGTCCGTAGACTGCGCGCATGTAGGCGCCGAACAGCGGGCGCGGCAGGAAGTCCGCCGGCGCTATCGAGTCCGCGCCCTGCGCGCGCAGCCAGGCGGGATCCTGGGCGCGCAGCCAGTCCACGAAATCCATCCTGTGATCGGCCCGCGCCGACATGTTGCCGGCGGGAATGTTGAGCAGGTTGCTGGGCAGATCCTCCTGGTAGGCCTCGCCCGCGCCCGGTTCGGCCTGCGGCTCGAACAGCGCGATCGTCAGCGCTCGTCCAGCGGCAGGTTCCAGCGAGAGCAGGAATTGATAGAGGAAGCTGACGGCCACCGAGCCGCCGCCGACGATGGCCAGGTCCGCCGCTTGCGGTGTCGTGTCGGGCGCCGTCATTTGGCCGCCGACAAGCGGACCACGTCGGCCCAGCGGGCGACTTCCTGCTTGAGCACGCGGCTGGTATCGGCGGGCGTGGTGGCCACGGCGTCGGCGCCCAGCTTCTGTGCGGCCTGCTGCACGGAAGCCATGGCCGCCGCCTTCTGCATGCCGGCCGAGAGCTTCTCCACCACGGCGGGCGGCGTGCCCGCGGGAGCAAGCAGCGCGTAGGTGGTCGCGACCGAGTAGTCCTTTACGCCCTGCTCGGCGAGCGTGGGCAGGTCCGGCAGCGCCGTGGCGCGCGTGGCGGTGGTGACGCCCAGCAGGCGGATCTTGCCGGTCGCGACCTGGGGCAGCAGCGCCGGCAGCGTTTCGATCACCATGTCGATCTGCCCGCCCAGCAGGTCGGTGATGGCGGGGCCGCTGCCGCGATACGGCACGTGCATGAGCCGGGTGCCGGTGACGACCTGGAAGAGTTCGCCTGCCATGTGCTGGGACGTGCCGGGGCCGGCCGAACCAAAGGTGATGGTGCCGGGCTTGCTCTTGGCCAGGGCGATCAGCTCCTGCACGTTCTTCGCGGAAATCTTGTTGCTGTTCACCGCCACGGCCATGGGCATGCTGGTGGCCATCGACACGCCGACGAAGGCGGTGCCGAAGTCGTAGCCGGGCTTGTCGGGCATGGCGGCATGGATTGCGTGGCTGCCCACGGCGCCCATCAGCAGGGTGTAGCCGTCGGCGGGCGATTTGGCCACGTACTCGGCGCCGATCTCTCCGCCCGCGCCCGCCTTGTTTTCCACCACCACGCTCTGTCCCAGGTAGTCGCCCAGGTGCTGCGCATAGATGCGCGCGGCCGCGTCCGTCGCGCCGCCGGGCGGGAAGGGGACCACCATGCGCACGGGTTTCGTCGGCCAGTTGTCGGCCGCGGCCGCGCCGCCTGCCAAAGCCAGCACCATGCCCGTCAGGGCAATACGCCACATTTTTTTCATGGAAGTCTCCTTGGTGTCGGTGCGGGCCGTCCTATGCAGCGTCTCGGCCCTTTTTTTAAAATCCTATAATATAGGATTCAAGTATCAATAAATGATTTACTTAGAATTCCACACGGTGCTATGCTGGTCAACAATTAAGCACATCACCTAGGGAATGCACTAGGATTGACGCCAAAATACACAAGCATGCGCCAGAGATGGGCTGGATGATGCCAGTCTTGAAGGTCAGCTCTTATAATGTTTTCTTTGTCCCAAATATTGAATTTTCATAACGAGAGGTCAGACATGACACCCAGTTCGGCGCTGGCCGGCATCACGGTGCTGGAGATTTGCAATGTCGCGGCGGGGCCTTTTTGCGGCATGTTGTTGGCGGACATGGGCGCCGACGTGATCAAGATCGAAAACCCCGAAGGCGGCGACACGCTGCGCAGCTGGCCGCCCATTTCCGACGGCTACAGCGAAAACTTCGCGTCCCTCAATCGCAACAAGCGTTCGGTGACCTTGAACCTGAAGGATCCCGGCGACCTGGCCTTGGCGCGCGATCTGGCGCTGGCCGCCGACGTGCTGATCGAGAACAACCGGCCGGGCGTGATGGACCGCCTGGGCCTGGGCTATGCGCAGCTGCGCGAGGCCAATCCCAAACTGGTCTATTGCTCGATCTCGGCCTACGGCCAGTCGGGGCCCCGTTCGCAGGAAGGCGGCTTCGACCTGACCATCCAGGCCATGAGCGGCATCATGAGCGTGACCGGCGAAGCGGGCGGCGAACCCGTGAAGTGCGGCGTGCCCGTGGCGGACTTTTCGGCCGGCCTGTACGGCGCCTTCGCCATCGCGTCGGCCTTGCGCGCGGCCCAGGCCAGCGGGCAGGGCACGCATATCGACGTGCCCATGCTGGGCGCCACCTTGGGCATCGCGGCCTTGCAGACCTCGGAGTTCTTCGGCAGCGGCAAGGATCCGGTCAAGCTGGGGTCAGCCCATCCGCGCAACGCGCCGTATCAGGCATTCCGCTGCAAGGGCGGCTACTTCGGCATGGCGGCGGGCAACCAGGCCTTGTGGAAGGGCGTCTGCGCAACGGTAGGCCGCGAGGACCTGCTGGCCGATCCGCGCTTTACGGACACCAGCGCCCGTGCGCGCAACCAGACGGCGTTGCGCGAGATCCTCGAGGCGATCTTCGAAGCCGAGGACGCGCAGACCTGGCTGGCGCGTTTCCGTGCGGCGGGCGTGCCTTGTGCGCCCATCAACACCTATTCCGAGGTGCTGGCGGATCCGCAGGTCGAGCACATGGGTTGGGTGCAGCCCGTGGACCTGCCCAACGGCGTGCGCACGCGCACCTTCGGCCTGCCGGTGCGCTTTGACGGCCAGACCACGGCCTTGCGCCGCCGGCCGCCGGCCTTGGGCGAACACAACGATGAAGTGCTGGGCGCGCTGCGCGCCGCCAGAAAGGAGACGGCGGCATGAGCGAGGTCCTGCGCATCGACAAACAGGGCGCGGCGCATGTGTTGACGCTGGCGCGGCCCGACAAGATGAATGCGCTGTCAGCGCCGCTGGTGGAGGCGCTGATCGCCGCATTGGACGAGGCCGAGGCAGGCGGCGCCCAGCTCATCGTCTTGAAGGGCGAGGGCAGGAATTTCAGCGCGGGCTTCGACTTCGGAGGTTGGCAGGAACAGAGCGAAGGCGACCTGCTGCTGCGCTTCGTGCGCATCGAGATGCTGCTGCAGCGGCTGGCGGCTTCGCCGTGCCTGACGCTGGCGTTGGCGCATGGCCGCAACTTCGGCGCGGGCGTGGACTTGTTCGGCGCTTGCAAGTGGCGCGTCAGCGCGCCCGACGCCACGTTCCGCATGCCTGGGCTGAAGTTCGGCCTGGTGCTGGGCACGCGCCGTTACGCGGCCCTGGTCGGCGCCGAGCGGGCGCGCGCGGTGCTGGAGCAGGCGGCCACGTTCAGCGCGGAAGAAGCCTTGCGCGACGGCTTCGCCAGCCGACTTTCCGACGCTCAGGATTGGCATGCCGTCGAACGCGAGGCGCTGGACGCGGCGTCAGCGCTGAGCTGCGCCAGCCGTGTCCAGCTGTATGCGGCGCTGTCCTCTGAAACGCCGGATACCGATCTCGCCCGCCTGGTGCGCTCAGCCGCCCTGCCGGGATTGAAGGAGCGGGTGGCGGCTTATCTGCAGGCGCGTTGACCTAAGAAGAACACGCAGGGAAGGAGACATCATGGCATCGGGTTTCAATCAGAAGAACAAGCAGTGCACGCTGGCGGAGCTGGCGGCGTTGGTGCCCAACGGCGCGTCGATCGCCTTGGGCGGCAGCTTCCTGCACCGCGGACCGTTCGCCTTCGTGCGCGAACTGATCCGGCAGGGGCGGCGCGACCTGGAACTGGTCAAGCAGTCGCCAGGCTACGACGTGGACATCCTGTGCCGCGCGGGCGCGCTGCGCCGCGTGCGCGCCGGCATCGTCGCCATGGAAGGGAACTTCGGCCTGGCGCCCTGGTACCGCAAGGCGGTGGAGCGGCGCGAAATCGAACTTGAGGAACACGCGTGCGCCAGCCTCACGGCCGGCCTGCGTGCGGCGGCCTTCGGCGTGCCGTTCCAGCCTTGCGGCGGCCTGCATGGCAGCGGCCTGCCCGAACTCAATGGCTGGAAATGCCTGGACGATCCCTACGGCAGCGGTCAGAAGACCTGGGTGGTGCCGGCGATCCGGCCGGACTTCGCCGTGATCCATGCGTCCGAGGTGGACGCGCTGGGCAATGTGCGGGTGCATGGCACGGCGCATTGGGATCGCATCATGTCGCGCGCCGCGGGCAGCGTGCTGGTGGTGGCCGAGAAGGTCGTCGACAGCGCGGTGTTCGAGGCCAATCCGGAATCCACGCTGGTGCCGTTCTTCATGGTGCAGGCCTATGCCGTGGCGCCGCAGGGCGCATGGCCGGGATCCTGCTGGCCTGACTACGCCATCGACTATCCGGCAGTGGAGGCATACATGGACAAACACAGCGATCTGCAGGCGCACATGGCTGCGGCGCCCGAAGCGCGGGAGGTGCAGCATGGCTGAGCAATGGTCGGGTTTTTCCTACATCGTCACCAATCTGGCGCGTTTCATCCGGCCGGACGAGATCACCTTCAGCGGCGTGAATTCCACCATGCCCATGCTGGCCTGCCTGCTGGCCAAGCGCGCCTACGATTGGGACTTCGTCTACATCAACGTGGCCGGCGGCGTGAACCCGCGGCCCTCGCATGTGCCGATCTCCAGTTCCGACCCGGTGCTGGCCGAGCACACCGCGTCGATCTTCTCCAACGAAGACTTCTACGACCTGTGCACGCGCGGCCGTATGGATCTGACCTTTCTGGGCGCGGCGCAGATCGACGGCGCGGGCTGCGCCAACAACTCCTGCATCGGCGACTGGCATGAGCCCAAGGTGCGCCTGCCGGGCGGCGGTGGCGGCGCGGTGATGCTGCCCACGGCCAGGCGCGCCTGCACCTGGCGCACCGAGCACTCGCGGCGCACCTTCGTGCCGAAGCTGGACTTCATGACTTCCTGGGGCGGCTTCCACGGCGTGGTCACGCCGATCGCCGTGTTCGTCAAGCGCGACGGCCGGCTGGCCTTGCAGTCCTGGCACCCGGAATCCAGCCTGTCTGAAGTGCGCGAGCGCACGGGGTTCGAATTCGATGCGACGGGCGCCGAGCCGTCCGCGCTGCCCAGCGCAGCCGAGGCGCGCGCCTTGCGCGAGCTGGATCCCGACGGGCAGTTCGAACGCGACGCGGCCGTCGCGCTGCGCTAGGAGACTGCCATGACGATCGCCGATGCCACGCTGGTGGCCGCGTTCGCGCGCCTGTGGAGCCAGCCGCAATGGGCCGGGCGGCCAGCCATCGTGACCGCGGACGGCGCCTTGACGTATGCGGGCTTGCAGCGCGAGGTCGGGCGCATCGCGGGCGGCTTGCGCGCCGCCGGCGTGGCGCGCGGCAGCCAGGTGGCGATCGCGATGGAGCGGTCGCAGGCGCAGGTGCTGGCGATCCTGGGCGTGATGGCGGCGGGCGCCTGCCCGTGTCCCCTGGAGCCGCGCCTGTCGGACGCCGAGACCGCCAGGCGCGTGGCGGCGGTGGGTCTGGGCTGGATGCTGCACGACGCGGCCAACGCGGCCACGGCCCGGGCCAGCGGCCTGGCGCCGCAACACCTGCTGGACGCCGCCGCCGTGGCGCAAGGCCCGCTGGATTGGACGGGCAGCGGCGAGGCCGAGCCCGGCGACGCGGGCCTGCTGCTTTTCACTTCCGGTAGCACCGGCAATCCCAAGGGCGTGCTGTTGAGCCACCGCGGGCTGGCGAACAACGCGCGCGGGGTGCTGGCGCACACCGGCTTGACGCCGGCAGACCGGCTCCTGCACGTGATGCCGCTGCATCACACCAACGCGCTCAACAACCAGATCTTCGCGCCGTTGCTGGCGGGCGCCAGCGTGGCGCTGGCGGGGCGCTTCCGGGCCGAAGACATGCCGGGCTTGCTGCGCGCGTTCCGGCCCACCCTCATCACCGGCGTGCCCACCATGTATGCGCGCATGCTGGAACTGGAGTTCGACCCCGCAAGCCTGGCCGCGTTGCGCTTCGCGCGCTGCGGTTCGGCGCCCATCACCGAAGCGCTGCACCGGCGCATCGAAGCCTTCCTCGGCTGCCCGCTGGTGGTGTCCTACGGCCTCTCGGAGGCCACCTGCACCTCGACCATGAACCCGCCCGCCGCGCGCCGCGTGGGGTCGGTGGGCACAGTGCTGGCCGGCCAGAGCGTGACCTTGCGCCTGCCGGATGGCAGCGAGGCCGCGCCGGGCGGCGAAGGCGAGATCTGCATCGCGGGCGACAGCCTGATGCTGGGCTATGTGGGCGTGGACAGCGCCGACGCGGGCGCGCCGCAGCTGTTGCGCACTGGAGACTTGGGGCGTTTCGACGAGCAGGGCTACCTGAGCATCACCGGCCGCATCAAGGACGTGATCATCCGCGGCGGCGAGAACATATCGCCGGCGCTGATCGAGGGGGTAGTGACGGGTCTGCCGGGCGTGGCCGCCTGCTGCGTGGTGGGCGCGCCCGACGAGGACCTGGGCGAAGTGCCCGTGATCTTCGTGCAGCGCGCGGGCGAGGCCGCGCCGGATGCGCCCGGCATACAGGCCGAGGTGCTGGCGCGCCTGGGCCGCATCTACGTGCCGCGCGAGGTGTTGTGGATCGAGCGCCTGCCCGAGAACGCGGTGGGCAAGGTCGACCGCAAGGCGCTGGCGCGGCAGCTCGCGCCCGCCAGCCTGCGTTCATGAAGCGTAGGGACGCCTCGGGCGTCCCGTTACGCTATTCGACCTTGCCGATCCGGTTGACCGCTGTCTCCAGCGAGGCCGTGTCCTGCTTCCAGTATGCGTCGAACGCGGGCGCGTCCAGGTACTGCACGGGGCTCCCAGTGCCGGCGATGCGCGCCTGGACTTCGGGATTGCTGGCGACGTCCTTGACGGCTTGGCGCAGCTTGTCGATGACGGCCGGCGGCGTGCCGGCCAGGGCGAATACGCCTGACCACTGCACGAAGCTGATGTCGTAGCCCTGCGATTTGAAGGACGGTACGTCCGGCAGGCTGTCGAGCTTGCCGTCGCCCCAATGCGCCAGCGCCTTGACGCGCCCCGCCTGGATCAGCTGCATGACGCTGGACGGCCCGGTGGCCAGGGCATCGACCTGGCCGCCTACCAGCGCCTGCACTGCGGGGCCGGCGCCGGTGAAGGGCACATGCATCATCTTGATGCCGGCCGCGTTCTGCAGCATTTCCATCGGCACGTGCATGGTGCCGTAGATGCCGGAAGAGCCGTAGCTGAACTTGCCGGACTGCTTCTTCGCCGCGTCGACGAATTCCTGCAGCGTCTTGTACGGCGCGTCTGCGCGCACCACCAGCACGGTGGGATCGGCGGTGATGCGCGCAATCGGCACGAACTGGTCCAGCTGATAGGCCGGCTTGCGTTCCAGCAGGCGGTCGGCTGCGGGCAGGATGGAAATCGACGACAGGCTCATCAGCAGCGTATAGCCGTCGGGCTTGGCGCGCCCGGCCTGGCCGATGCCGATGGCGCCGCCCGCGCCGCCCTTGTTTTCGATGACCACGGCCTGGCCCAGCCTGTCGCCCATGGCCTGGGCCAGCGGCCGCGCGATCGTGTCGGCGACGCCGCCGGGCGGGAAGGGCACCACCATGGTCACGGGGCGTTCAGGGTAGCCGGCAGCCAGCGCATTCGCGGCTCCCAGCCATAGCAAGGCGGCCGCGGCCGCCCGGTAGCAACGCAGATTCATGTCTCACTCCTTGTGCTTCCTGCTGCCGAGCCGCCCCGTGTTCATTCCGGGGCTTGTACTCAGACGAAGCGGTTTTCGATATGTCCGATGCCGTCGATTTCCACGCGCACCACGTCGCCGTGCTTGAGGAACCGAGGCGGGTTCAGGCCCTGGCCCACGCCGGCCGGCGTGCCGGTGGCGATGACGTCGCCCGGATACAGCGTGATGCCGCGCGAGCAGGTTTCGATCAGCGTGGGGATGTCGAAGATCAGGTCCTCGGTATTGCCGTCCTGGCGCAGTTCGCCGTTGACCCAGCAGCGCACGCGGGTCTTCTGGCCGTCCAGCTCATCGGCCGTCACCAGCCAGGGGCCCATGGGGCAGAAGGTGTCGAAGGACTTGCCCAGATCCCATTGCTGGTGGCGCATCTGGACGTCGCGCGCGGTGACGTCGTTGACCACCGTGTAGCCGATCACGTGGCTCATGGCCTCGGCGCGGGAAATGTTGCGACCGCCCTTGCCGATGACCACCGCCAGTTCGGCTTCGTAGTCGATCTTGTCGGACACGCCCACGGGCAGTTGCACGTCGGCCCAGGGGCCGACCACGGTCTGCGGCACCTTGGTGAACACGATGGGCCAGGATTCGGGATTGGCGTCGTTGTCCTTGAAAACCGAGTCGCGCAGTTCCTTGGCGTGGGCGTGGTAGTTGCGGCCCACGCAGAACAGGTTGCGCCGCTGCGCCGGCAGCGGCGCTTCATGTTCCACCTGGTCCCAACCGTAGGACGAGCCGATCTTGCCCGGCAGGGCGCGGCCTTCGGCCAGCCACTCCACGGCGGTCAGCGCGCCGGCCGCTGCGAGTTCGCGCGGGAAGTCCAGGGCGGTCACGCTGCCGCCGTCGTCGGAAACCACGCCGATGCGGCGTTCACCGTTGATCCGGAATACTGCAATCTTCATGCTTGCTCCCTGGGCGGTCCGGCCGCCCGTGCTTAATACCAAAAAGTACCAATTGAGTGAATCGTCAGGCCCAATTGCGGAGAAGGATATACCAAATAAACCAATTTTCCTAACAGGATTAATAGTTTTTTAGGCGATTATTGGTCTGTTTTGGTATCATCTGGCCGCTAGCCATTCTGGGACGGTCCATGGACAAAGCTTCCGCCTTGCGCGCGGTCATCATTGAAAATCTGCAATCCGGCGCCTGGCCCGCCGGCCATCGCCTGCCCACGGAACGCGCCCTGAGCGAACAATTCGGCATCAGCCGTTCAACGGTGCGCCGCACCCTGGCCGACTTGAAGGTCGAAGGCTTGATTTCGCAGCGCGTGGGTAGCGGCACCTACGCCAATCCGCCCTTGGTCCTGGCGCAGGCCGAAGGGCTGCTGCGCACCGAAGTGCTGTCCACCAGCCCGGCCGAACTGATGGCGGCGCGCTTGGTGCTGGAACCGGCGATTGCGGCCTTGGTAGTGCAGCATGGCAGCCCGGCCGATTTCGCCGCCATGCAGGACGCCTGCGCGCGGGCCGAGGCCGCCGACAGCTTCGAAGCGTTCGAGATCTGGGACGCCAAATTGCACGAATTGATGGCCACGGCCACGCACAATCTCTTCATCGAAAAAGTGTTCGCCCTGATGACGGCGGCGCGCTCGCAGGCGACCTGGGGCGCCTTGAAGCGCAGGAGCCTGACGCCCGAGCGGCGCCAGGCCTATCAGGTCGAGCATCGCGAGATCGTCGATGCGCTGCATGACCGGGACGCCGAACGGGCCATGGAGGCCGTGCGGCGGCATCTGCTGCACGTGAGGGACAACCTGCTGGGCTAGGGGTCGCAGCGTCCGCAGGGCGCAGGGGACTGCGGCGCGGCCGGGTCTTGGCCGCAGCAAGAGCGGCCGGCGCGGGATGCGCGCCTCAGGGTTGCGCGCGCAGCCTGGACAGTTCGGCGGAAAGCTCGGCCACCAGGGCCTGGGCGCGCGCCAGCGGATCGTGGCCCTCGGGCGAGGGCTCCGCGGGCGTGTCGGGCGTCTGCAACCGGGGCTGCACGCTTTCATGACCCATGCTGACGTCCACGTCGAACACCAGTTGTTCGGCGCGGTGCCAGGTGGTGAACCATTCCAGGGGGCGGCCATGCTGGTCCATGCCCTGGCCTTGCAGCATCAGCAACGGCGTGCCGGCTTGCGTGCCCAGCAGTGCGGCCAGCGTCTGGTCGGCGGCAACCGCCCGGATCTGATTGCGCCCGGCGCCTGGACGCAGGCCGAAGCGGCGCGTCAGCACGCCATGCAGGGACGCGTCGGCGAGATCTTCGGCGCGTAGGCCCGGTACCGCGTCGGCGGGCAGCCAGGTGCGCACGTAGGCCAGCGGCGCGTCGGCCACATGGCGCAGACGCTCCAGCATCAGCAATTGCGTGGTGCCGAAGAAGGCGGCTACGTCCGCGGGCGGCTCGGCGCGCGCGAACGCGAGCACGCGGGTCTGCAGGGCCACGCCGGACTGCGCGAACTGCTCGTACAGGCCGGTGGAGCGCTGTACCAGCCGGCGGTGTTCCTGGGGCGCGGCCACGCTGGCGGGACGCCCGGTTTCGCGCTGGATCAGGCCTTCGGTGGCCAGGGCCGCCAGCGCCTGGCGCACCACGCTGCGCGCCACGCCGAAGCGTTCGCACAGCGCCGCCTCGCTGGGCAGCACGGCGCCGGCCGCGAGCTTGTTCGTGCGGATGTATCCGCGCAGCAGGGTCGCCACCTGGGCGTGCAGCGGGATATCGCCGGAGCGATCAAGTACGGGCAATGCGTCGTGCGTGGCGGGCGCCATGGGAATCAACCTCCGGTTTGTGCCCGCGCAGTTTCCCACACATGCGTCCAGCCCGGGGCCAGATGCGCGGCGCGCTCGGCGGCCAGGATCAGGCTGTCCTCGCGGGCGATGCCGCGGCCGGCAATGTCGAAGGCGGTGCCGTGGTCGACGGACACGCGCACGACGGGCAGGCCCACCGTGATGTTGACGCCGTCGTCGCCGTAGACCGCCTTGAAGGGCGCGTGGCCCTGGTCGTGGTAACAGGCGATCACGAACTTCCACTTGCCGCGCACGGCCTGCGGGAACAGCGCGTCGGCCGGAATCGGGCCTGCGGCCAGGATGCCGGCGGCATTGGCTTCGGCCACCGCGGGCGCCAGGATGTCGGCGTCTTCGGTGCCGAAGATGCCGTTTTCGCCGGCATGCGGATTCAGGCCCGAGACTGCCACCGGCTGGTCGCCGCGGCCCAGCGCCTTGGCGAACGAGCCGGCCAGGCGCAGCACTGCGCGCATGCGCGCCGGGGTCAGGTCTTCGATGGCCTGGCGCAGCGACACGTGAGTGGTGGCATGGAAAATGTAGAGGTCGCCGGCTGACAGCACCAGCGAGAAGGTCTTGACGCCGAACTCGTGCGCCAGCAGTTCGGTGTGGCCGGGCCACTTGTGGCCGGCGGCGTGCATGGCGGCCTTGTTCAGCGGGGCGGTGACGATGCCGTCGACCTCGCCGGCGCGCGCCAGGGCGCAGGCCGTAGTGACAAAGCGCACCGAGCCGTCGCCCGCGTCCGCGCTGATCTCGCCCAGCTTTACATGGGCCAGCGACGGGCCGGCCTGCAGCACTTCGATCGTGCCGGGCGTGTTGGCGCAGTCGGCCGCGCGGTCCAGCTTGCGCACGATGGCGGGGTCGCCGCCCAGGCCGCGCACGGCGTTGGACATCACGTCGACGTCGCCGACCACGAGCAGGCGGGCCTTCTGGCGCAGTTCGTCATGGCCCATCAGCATCTTGGCCGTGATTTCCGGCCCGATGCCCGCCACGTCGCCCAGGGTTACGGCCAGCAGGGGCAGTTTGCCCGGTTGGGGTTGTGTCATCGCTTGAATCTCCTGTCGCGGATCGCGCGCACCGCGCGAACCAGTACATCTTCGGTGCCAAAGCCGCCGGCCTTGGTCACCACGGGCAGGCCGGCGGCCGTGCCTCCGGTCAGCGTGCCCAAAGGCACGCCGCCCATCACTTCATCCACCAGCGCGATGCCGCGGGCGCCCAGCGCCACCAGCACGCTGCGCGCGCCGTCGCCGCCGGTGGCGACCACGCCGGCCGCGTTCGCGCTGGCGATCAATTGTGCGGCCAGGCCGCCCAGGCGTTCGGCGACGGTCTCGGAATCCAGGCCGTCCAACTGGCCTTCGGGCGCCAGCAGCAGCACCGTGCCGGCTTGCGCGGGCGACTGGGCATGCGCCTGCAGCAGCGGCTGGCTCCAGGCCTGCCATGCTGCGTCGTCGGCCAATTGGGCCAGCGAGGGCGTCCAGGTGTCGGCGCCCGAGGCTTGCAGAGCCGCGGCTTGCGCGCGTGCCGCGCTGTGCTGCGAGGTCACCACCACCACGACCGGCGCGGTCTGGTCGGCGCCGGCCCAAACGCGGGCCAGCGGTACGGCAAGGCCGCCCGCGCCCACGGGCAGGGCGTGCACGCCCAGCAAGCCGATGGCGCGCGCCAGGCGTTCCAGGTCGGCTTCGGTGGCGGCGTCAACCACCACGGTGTTGCCGGCCGCGCGGATGCGCGCCGCCAGCGTTTGCGGCGTGTCGCCTGCCTGCGCCGCCACATGGGCGCAGCCCAGCAGGGTGGGGATATGGCTTTCGGTCACGGGGGTGACCGGATCGGTGGCCGCCGAGGTCTCGGTGACCGGCTTGCCATTGACGTAGAGCACGCCTTGTTCGACGGTGCGGCCGGTGGCCGGGAAAGCCGGGCATATCACCGCAATGGTGTCCGGACCCCAGGCCTCGCGAGCCGCATCGATCTCGGCCTTGAAGGCGCCACGCAAGGTGGAATCCACCTTCTTGTACAGGCGTGTGACGCCGGCCGCGCGCAGGCGGCGCACGTTGTGCCAGACGACTTCGGCCGCGTCGGCGGTCGACAGGGGGCGGCTGTTGGTGGTGACCGCCAGCACTTCCACGCCGGCGGCGCCTGGACCGGACAGCGCCTCGTCGGCGCCGCCGATGGACAGATGGGTGTTCCAGCCGGCGCGCACGAACTGCACCGCCGTGTCGCCGGACCCGGTCAGGTCATCGGCGACGATGGCGATGGCGGGATTCAAAGCGCCTCTCCGCGCGCTTCACGCAGGGCGGGCGCGACCGTGGGGTCGGCGTCCTCGGATTTGAGTTCGCCGGCGCGCTTGAGGAAGTACGAGGCCAGCATCGGCGCCAGGATCGAGCTGATCAGCACGCAGGCGGCGACCTGCGCGGTGGCGGTCGACACGTACTGCTGGAAGTTGGGGTCTGCGGCCGCCACCACGGCCGGGGTCGCGATGGCGTTGCCGGCGGTGGTGCCGGCTGCGAAGCCCAGGCCGCTCTTGCCGCCGCGGCGCAGGATGTAGCGATAGCCCAGGTAGACCAGGCCGCCGGTGATGGGGCTGATGATCAGGCCCAGGATCAGGCCGCTGACGCCGCCGGAAACCACGGCGCCCAGGTTGATGCCGGTGCCCAGCGCGAAGGCGAAGAACGGGATGACGATGTTGGGCACGGGCTTGAGCACGTCGCGCCACTTGGGGTCCAGGTTGCCGACCACCACGCCCAGCAGGAACGGCACCAGCGCCGCCACCAGGGCGATCATGGGGATGTCGGCCAGGCCCGAGGCGCCCAGGAACAGCAGGCTGAAGAAGGGGCCGTCGTTGACCGCGCTGGCCACATAGGCGCCGCGGTCGCGGGCATCTCCGTACTGGCCGGTATAGGCCAGCCACAAGCCGCCGTTGCTGTTGTCGAAGGCGGCCAGCAGCGCCAGGATGGAGACGCCCAGCACGCCGTCCAGGCCGACGTAGCTGCCCAGGATGATGATGAGGGTGGCGGGCACCAGCGTCTTCATCAGCAGGATGGTGCCGGCGGTGGCCAGGATGGGGCCGCCGGTGCGCGCATTGACCTGGGTGCCGGTGGCGAAGATCAGCAGCGCGATCAGGGGCAGGGCGCTGTTCTTGAACAGTGCCGTGGTGAACCCGCCGATCGCCAGGGCGTCGGGAGCGAAGGTGCCGATCAGGGAACCCAGGATCAGCGGCACCAGCATCAATCCACCGGGGATTTTCTGCATCGTGCCAAAAAAGGGCGAGCGGGAAGTTTCGGTCGACACTATCGGAGTCTCCAGGACGGTTTTTCTGGGTTGCAGACGTTCGAGCGCGCGTCTGTCAGACGGTTGAACAGGGATGAAAAACCGTAGTGTACACCTGTACGTACAGCATGTACGTACAGGTTCCCAGGCCCGGAGGCAGTTCCGATTTTAGAAGCGGTAGGCGCCGCTCAGCATGACGGTGCGGCGCGCGCCGTAGAAGCAGTCGCCGCGATCCAGGCAGACCACCTCATAAGTGCGGTCCGCGATGTTGTTCACGTTCAGCGCATAGCGCCAGGGACCATTGTCGTAGCTGAGCATGGCGTCGAACAGCGTGACCGCCGGGGTTTCCGGGGCACCACCGTCGCGGAACGCCGACAGGTAGCGCACGCCCGCGCCCACCGCGAAGCCGGGCTGGCCGGCCAGCGCGAAGCGGTACTTGCCCCACATGGAGGCGATGTGCTTGGGCTGGGCCTCAAGCTGCGGGTCCAGGTCGGTGTAGATATAGTTGGCGATCACGTCCAGTTCCTTGGTGACGCGGCCGCGCAGTTCCAGCTCCACGCCGCGGGTACGGGTCTTGCCGGCCTGGATCTGGTTGTTGGGATTGTCCGGGTCGTTGGTCTGGCGATTCTTCTCGCGCAGGTCATAGGCGGCCGCGGTGAATTCGATGTCGGCGTCCTTCGGCATGTACTTGATGCCAGCCTCCACCTGTTTGCCGCGCATGGGCTTCCAGCGCTGGTTGTAGAAGTCGGCGCCGGCGATGGGCGTGAACGATTCGCTGTAGCTGAGGTAGGGCGACCAGCCGTTGTCAGCGGCATACATGAGGCCGAAACGCTTGGTGGTGGCCATGTCGGTTTCCCGGTCCTGGCCTTCGGTGGTGCTGTCGGCGCGGTCGCGGCGGATGCCGGCCAGGAAAATCCAGTTCTTGTCGAATTTGATCTGGTCCTGCGCGTAGAAGCCGATCTGCTGCTGATTGATCTTGGGGTTGTCCGACAGTTCGTACTCGGGCACGTTGCCGTACACGGGGTGGTACAGGTTCAGCGGCGAGCCCGCGCCGCTGGCCGTCTGGCTGGTCTCGCGGTAGCGCGAATAATCCATGCCGAAGATCACCGTGTGCTCCGTGCGGCCCCAATTCAGCTTGCCTTCCACGTTCTGGTCCGCCAGCAACGTGCGCATGCGCGGCTTGTTGACATAGAAAATGCGGTCGACGGTGGTTTGTTCCGGATCGATGTAGGAATCGCCGCGGCGCGCGCCGTAGACGTTGGGATAGAGCGTCTTGTAGTCGACGCTGCTGACCGTATTGCGGAAGTTCTGCCGCACTTTCCAGGTGTCGTTGAACTGATGCTCGAACAGCCAGCCGACGCTGAACTGCTCAGTGTCGTAGGCGTCGAAGCCCGGTTCGCTGGCGAAACGCCGGGTCGGGATGCGGCCGTTGGGATTTTCCTGCACCGAGCCGCTCCAAGGCAGGAAGGATTGCGTGGTGCCCGCGCGATCCTTCTGCCAGGTGGCCTGCAGCGTCAGCGAAGTGGCTGCGCTGGGGCGCCAGGTCAGGGACGGCGCCAGCATCAGGCGGTCGTCCGGCGCGTATCGGACCTGGGTATCGCTGTCGCGTCCCACGGCGATCACGCGGTACAGCCATTGGCCATCCTCGCTGGCCGGACCCGTTAGGTCGGCCTGGATTTCGCGGCGGTTGTGGTTGCCCAGCACCACGCCGATCTCGCGCTGCGTTTCCTCCAGAGGGCGCTTGCTGACCAGGTTGACGATGCCGCCCGTGCTGCCCTGTCCGTACAGCATCGAGGCGGGGCCGCGCAGCACTTCCACGCGCTCCATCGCATAGACCTCGGTGCGCGGGTTGTTGAAGCTGAAGTACTGGCGCAGGCCGTCCAGGTACTGCACCGGCTCCACGCCGCGGACGCGCACGTAGTCGGCGCGGTTGTCCACGCCATACGCGTTGGGGCGCACGCCGGCCGCGTAGTTCATGGTGTCCTGTATGTTCTGCGCGCCCTGGTCCACGATCTGTTCACGCGGGATCACGGTGATGGCCTGCGGCGTTTCGGACAAGGGCGTGTCGGTCTTGGTCGCGGTGGCGCTGCGCGTGGCGACGTAGCCTTCTACCGGACTGGTCGCGGTTTCGCCGGTGCCGGTGACCTGCACGGCGGGCAGGATGGTGGCGGGTTCGCCGGATGCGGCGGGCTGGGCCTGCGCTGCGGCGCCCATGCAGGCGGCAAGCGCGGCGGCAGCAGGCAACAGGACCAGCGGCCGCGCGCGCCGGGCGGCGGGATCAGGGTGGCGTTTCAACGGATTTCCCCTTCGGCCTGAGTTCGGCCGATTTTGGATGCAAATGACAACGATAACTATTATTAATTTAATAGATCAAGGATGTCAGAAAATCCGCGGTCCGCAGATGTAAAAAAGCCGTGCAAAGCTTGCCGGGCGGTAAGGTGGACGACGAAAAACGCCGTCCTATCAGTAGCTTGGCGAGGTCTGGGAAAGGCGCGAGGGAGCCGCTCGCCTGTTGGCGAGGCGCGACAGAACGGCTCAGGCGTGGCGCGGCCGGCGGGTGCCGCCGTCGCGCCGGCTGGCTTTTTCCGAGACGATATTGCCCTCGGCCATGCGGCGGCCGCGCTGTTCGATGCGGCCCAGAAGGTCGCGCAGCAAGGCGACCTCGTCGGCGCTCAGGTCCTGCACCAGCAGGTCGTTCAGGTGCGAGACTTCGGGCAGCAAGGCGTCGTACAGGGTGCTGCCTTCGGCCGTGGCTTCCACACGCACCACGCGGCGGTCGGCGCTGTCGTGCAGGCGGCGCAGCCAGCCTTTTTCGCATAGCGCGCCCAGGGTGCGCGAGGTGCGCGCCAGATCCAGTTTTGCAGCGGCCGCCAGTTCAGCCGAACTCATGATGCCGCCCTCGACGGCACAGGCCAGCACCCGCCATTCGCGCCGCGTGATGCCGAAGCGTCCTTCGCACAGGCGCAGGAATACGGGATTCGATTGCGACCATGCCTGGTATAGCCGGTACATCAGCATGTCCGAAAGCTGGCGCTGCCCGGACGCGGAATCGGTCGGCATGGCGTCTCCTCCTGGTGGTGTTGCAGTTCGCGCTGCATATCGTTATGGGAAGTCCTGGATTAGATCAACAAATACGGGCGTTGCTAAAGTCAATTTTCCTATTTGAGTATCGGCCAGGCAGTGACAACCATAATCGACAGCGGGCCGCTGTCTCCAGGAGTTGACCATGCGTAAATGGATATCGGGCGCTGCCGCGGCGGCAATACTTGCGGGGGGCGCACCGTTGGCCGGCGCGCAGCAGGCCCCGCTGGACGGGACGCTGACGGTGGTGGTGGGTTATCCGCCAGGCGGCAGTTCGGACCGCATTGCGCGGCTGGTCGCGGACCGGCTCAAGGATCGGGTAGGCGTGCCCGTGGTGGTCGAGAACAAGACGGGGGCGGGCGGCCGCATCGCGGCGCAGGCCCTGCACACGGCGCCGGCCGGCCAGAACGTGCTGATGCTCGCGAACCCGGCCGTGATGGTGGTGGCGCCGCTGGTCTATGCCCAACCGGGCTATGACGCGCAGCGTGACTTCAAGCCCGTGTCGCTGGTCAGCAGCTACAAATTTGCGATGGCGGTGGCGGCGAATTCGCCGATCCAGGACCTGGCTGGCCTGCGGCAGTGGCTGAAGGCGAACCCCAAGCAGTTCGCCGTCGGCGTGCCGGCCACCGGCAGCCTGCCGCACTTCTTTGCGCTGATGCTGGGACGTGAACTGGGCCAGGAGCCGGAAGTGGTCGGATACCGCGGATCGGCGCCGCTGATTTCCGAATTGATAGGCGGCATCCTGCCGCAGGGCATCGATACGCTGGACACCTTGCTGCCGCAGCACCGCGCCGGCAAGATCCGCATCCTCGCCGTGTCCGGCGAGGCGCGCGATGCCGAACTCAAGGACGTGCCCACCTTCAAGGAAAGCGGGGTGAACCTTGCGGCAAACGGCTGGAACGCCTTCTTCGCACCGGCAGCGATGCCGCAGGCCAAGGCCGACAGGCTGGGCGCGGACATCGCGGCGGTGTTGCGCGAGCCCGCCATGCAGGAGGCCGTGCGCGCAGCCTACCTGGAGCCGGTATCGCTGGATGCGCGCGGCACAGCCGACGCCTTGACTGCGTACCGCGAGCAGTGGGAGCCCGTGGTGCGTGCATCCGGCTTCACGGCCACGCAATAGGAGGACGACGATGAGCGATGTGCAGAACGTGCTGTTCATCATGGCCGACCAGCTGCGGGCCGACCACCTGAGCTGTTATGGCCATCCTTATCTGCAGACGCCCAGCCTGGATGCGCTGGCCGCGCGCGGGGTGCGCTTTGACCGCGCCTTCGTGAACTCGGGCGTGTGCGGGCCTTCGCGCATGAGCTATTACACCGGCCGCTATCCCTCGCGCCACGGCGCCACCTGGAACCGCGTGCCGTTGTCGGTCAACGAGATCACGCTGGGCGAATACCTGGCGGGGCAGGGCCGCGAACTGGCTCTGGCCGGCAAGACTCACATCATCCCCGACAAGGCCGGCATGGAGCGGCTGTCGATCGATGGTTCCTCGGAGCTGGGCGCGCTGCTTGGCCGCGGCGGCTTCACCGAACTGGACCGCTACGACGGCCACCACACGCCGGGCGACGAAAGCGGCTATCCCGCCTTTCTGCGGCGCCACGGCTACGACAGCGCGGACCCCTGGACCGACTACGTGATCGCCGCGGTCGACGCCGCGGGACAGGTGGTCAGCGGGTGGAACATGCGCAATGCGCACCTGCCGGCGCGCGTGGCCGAGCCGCATTCCGAGACCGCCTACATGACGGACCAGGCGCTGGACTTCATGAAACGGCGCGGCAGCCAGCCCTGGGTGCTGCACCTGAGCTACGTGAAACCGCATTGGCCCTACATGGCGCCGGATCCCTACCACAAGCGCTACACCCCGGACCAATGCCTGCCAGTGCGGCGCAACCATGAAGAACTGGAGAACGCGCATCCGGTGGTCGCGGCCTACCGGCAGCAGGAAGAGAGCGTCAGCTTTTCGACCGACGAATGCGTGCGCGTGGTGCGTCCCGCCTACCAGGGCCTGATCCGGCAGCTGGACGACCATCTGGGCCGGCTGTTCGACTACATGGAAGGCGCGGGCCTGATGAAGAACACGCTCATCGTGTTCACCGCGGACCATGGCGATTTTCTCGGCGACCATTGGCTGGGCGAAAAGGAGTTGTTCTACGACACCGTGCAGCGCGTGCCCTTCATTGTCATGGACCCCTCGGCTGCGGCCGACGCCACGCGCGGCCGCGCGTTGGACGACATGGTGGAAAGCGTGGACCTGGTGCCCACGGTGCTGCGCGCGCTGGGCAAGCCCGGACCCGGCCATCGGCTGGAAGGCCGCGAATTGCAGACCTTGCTGCACGGCCGCGATGGCGCGACTCCTTGGCGCGATTGCGTGTATTCGGAGCTGGACTACAGCTTCCGCCAGGCCCGCCTGTTGTGCGGCAAGACGCCGCAGAACGCCCGCGCCTGGTCGGTGCGCACGGACCGCTGGCGCTACGTGTACTGGCTGGACGAGCGTGAACAACTTTTCGACCTGCATGCCGATCCGGACGAGTTCCAGGACCTGGGAGCGAGCAGCGCGCATGCGCAAACGCGCCTGGAGCTGCGCCAGCAGCTGCTGGAATGGATGCTGCGCGGCAAGCGCCGTACCACCATCAGCGACGAGGCCGTGGAAAAGGCGACCAACGCCCACAAGCGGGCCGGAGTGTTTTTCGGGCAGTGGTAGGCCGGGCTGGCCCCCGCCGCCGGCCCGCGGTCGGCGCGAGCCGGTGGCTGTCCAGGCCTAACCCGGCTGCCGGACTTGCGCCTGTACGGCTTCCTGCGCCGCCGGTTTCAGTTCGCGGCGCAGGATCTTGCCGACGTTGGTGCGGGGCAGGTCATCGCGGAACTCGATGTAGCGGGGCACCTTGTAGCCCGTCAGCTGCTTGCGGCAATGCGCGATCAGGGTCTCGGCGTCCAACGCCGGATCCTTGCGGATCACATACAGCTTCACGGCCTCGCCTGAGCGCTCGTCGGGCACGCCCACCGCCGCCACTTCGCGCACGCCGGGATGCAGCGCGGCCACGTCCTCGACCTCGTTGGGATAGACGTTGAAGCCGGACACCAGGATCATGTCCTTCTTGCGGTCCACCAGGAACACATAGCCCTTTTCGTCCACGTAACCCACGTCGCCGGTACGCAGGAACCCGTCGGCATACAGGACCAGCGCGGTTTCGTCGGGCCGTTGCCAGTAGCCCTGTGTGACCTGGGGACCGCGCACGCAGATTTCGCCGGTCTCGCCCACGCCCAGTTCTTGGCCCGCATCGTCGCGGATGGAAATGTCGGTGGATGGCACGGGCAGGCCGATGGAACCGGTGAACTCCTGCACGTCCAGCGGATTGATCGTGACCGCGGGCGAGGTCTCGGTCAGGCCATAGGCCTGCGCCAGCGAGCGGCCGGTGACGGCGCGCCAGCGGTCGGCCACCGAGCGCTGCACCGCCATGCCGCCGCCCATCGTCAGGCGCAGCCGCGAGAAATCCAGGCGCGCGAAATCCGGGTTGTTGAGCAGGGCGTTGAACAGCGTGTTCACGCCCGTGAAGGCCGAGAACGGCACCTTGCGCATTTCCTTGACCAGCCCGGGAATGTCGCGCGGGTTGATGATGAGCAAGTTGCTGGCGCCCATCTTCATGAAGGTCAGGCAGTTCGCGGTCAGCGCGAAGATGTGATACAGCGGCAAGGCGGTCACGATGCACTCCTCGCCTTCGGTCACCAGCGGCCGGACCCAGGCATAGGCCTGGCTCAGATTGGCCACCAGATTGCCGTGGGTGAGCATGGCCGCCTTGGCCACGCCGGTGGTGCCGCCGGTGTATTGCAGGCAGGCCAGGTCGCGCTGGTCCAGTTCCACTTCCGTGAAGGGCGCGGCGGCGCCGGCGCGCAGCGCATCGCCCAGCCGGATGGCGCCGGGCAGCGACCACGCGGGCACCATGCGCTTGACGCGGCGGACCACGAAGTCCACCAGGCGTCCCTTGAGCGGTCCCAGCAGCTCGCCGATGGACGTCACCACCACGCGTTCTATCGCGGTGCCGTCCAGGGCCTTCTGCACGGTAGCGGCAAAGTTGTCGGCGACCACGATGACGCGGGCGCCCGAATCGGCCAATTGGTGCTGCAGCTCATGCGGGGTATAGAGCGGGTTGCAGTTGACCACCACGCAGCCGGCGCGCAAGGCGCCGAACAGGCATACGGGGTATTGCAGCAGGTTGGGCATCATGAGCGCGACGCGGTCGCCGCGGCCCAGGCCGTTGGCGTGCAGCCAGGCCGCGAAGTCGCGCGTCAGCCGGTCGAGCTCGGCGTAGCTGAGGGACTTGCCCATGCTGATGTACGAGGTCTTGTCGGCGTAGCGCCGGCAACTTTCGCGCACGACCGACACCAGCGTCGTCACGCCGTCCATTTCGATGTCCGCAGGCACGCCCGCGGGGTAGCTTTTCTGCCAGATTCGTTCCATATGCCGGATTTCCGTGTGTGGCCTGTACAGCAAGAGAGCCTTTGGGCCCTAGCCGCCCAGCAGGGCTTTTTTCAGGGAGGCTTGCGCGGGTTTGTCGCCCAGCCAGACCCTCAGCAGGGCGCGCGCGAACGCGGGGCTGTCGATGCGGCCTTGCGGCTTGCCGTTATCGGTGACCGCGACGCCGCGGGCGTCGAAATCCAGGTCGACCACGTCGCCTTCGCGCACCGCGCCGATTTCCGCCATCAGGGCGGACAGGCGGGCGGCCGGCGCCTTCAGCTCGGCCAGCTCTTGCGCTGATGTATTGTCGCGCAATCCGTCCTGCAGGGCTTCGTCCAGGCTTTTGCTGTCGACGTCGCGCAGCAGCAAGAGGCGCATGCGGCGCGGCTCGTCGCTGTTGACCAGCGCAGCCGCATCGCCGCTTTTCGCGGTGGCGTACAGCGCCGCCACGTAGACCTTGACGACGAACTTGGTGCGCACGCCGGCGCCGTTCAGCACCAGCGCGCGGCCGCCTTCCGACAGGCTGTCCGGAACGCGCAGGCCGGCGACTTCGACGTCGGCGGCCTGTGCGGGGGCGCCGGCCAGGCAGGCGGCAAGCATGAGGCTCAGGGCGGCGATTCGCCCTCCGGGGATGCGACGCATGATTCTCCTCCAGTGTTCTTCTGCTTGTAGAACTTCTTGTCTGCGATATAGATCGTGCGTTCCACGACGGCGTAGACCACGCCGTCGCGGTCCTTGAGTTCCACCGTATAGGTCCGGGTGGTTTCATGGTCGCGCGCGAGGATTGCGCGGATTTCCGCGATTTCGTCGGGCGGGAGCCGGAAGTCCACATACAGCGTGGCGTACGCCGGCTTGCGGAAGCGTATGGTGGCCGCCTTGTCCCACACGATGTGGTCCGCGCCCAGCGCGGACATCAGCATCGTGGGGTGGGCGCCGTCGGTCACCGCGAACAGCGAACCGCCGTACATCGAGCCGACGATATTGCGGGTACGCCGCAGCAGCGGCAGCTTGATGCGGATGTGATGGAAATCCGCGGATACATGCACCACTTTGCCGCCGGTGGCGCGGAACGCGGGATGCAGGTTGAAGCCCACCCGCATCAGGCGCGCCCGCCAGGTCGGCGACAGGTTCTTGAACCAATAGGGCTTCATGTTCCGCGCCGCTCCGCCTACATCGCCTCGAACAGGCCGGCCGCGCCCATGCCGGTGCCGATGCACATGGTCACCAGGCCGTACTTGCCGCCGGTGCGACGCAGGCCGTGGGTCAGGGTGGCCGTTCGGATCGCGCCCGTGGCGCCCAACGGGTGGCCTAGCGCGATTGCCCCGCCCAGCGGATTCACCTTGGCCGGATCCAGCTTCAGCTCGCGGATCACCGCCAGCGATTGGGCGGCGAAGGCCTCGTTCAGTTCGATCCAGTCCAGCGCGTCCTGGCCGATGCCGGCGCGTTGCAGCACCTTGGGGATCGCGGCGACCGGGCCGATGCCCATGACTTCGGGCGGTACGCCGGCCACGGCGAAGCCGGCAAAGCGCGCCAGCGGGCTCAGATTGAATTCGCGCAGGATGCGGTCGGACACCAGGATCACGGCGGCGGCGCCGTCGGACATCTGCGAGCTGTTGCCGGCGGTGACGCTGCCGCGCGCGGCGAACACCGGCTTCAAGCGGGCCAGCGCCTCGGCGCTGCTGTCCGGGCGGGGACCTTCGTCCGTCTCGACCAGGCGGCGCGCGACGCGCACCGTGCCGCTGGCGTCGCCGGGCTGGCGCGACACCGTTTCATAAGGCGTGATCTCGGCGCGGAAGTGGCCGGCGGTGATGGCCGCGCAGGCCTTCTGGTGCGAGGCCAGGGCGAAGGCGTCCTGGTCCTCGCGCGAGACCTTCCAGCGTTCGGCGACCTTCTCGCCGGTCAGGCCCATGCCGAAGGCCATGCCGATGTTTTCCTGGTGTTCGAAGATGGCGGGGTTCATCGACACCTTGTTGCCCATGATCTGCGGCATGGCGCTCATGGATTCGGTGCCTGCGCCGATCATGATGTCGGCCTCGCCGGTGCGGATGCGCGCCGCGGCATCGGCCACCGCCTGCAGGCCTGATGCGCAGAAGCGGTTCACGGTGACGCCGGCCACGCTTTGCGGCAGGCCGGCGAGCAACAGGCCGATGCGGGCCACGTTCATGCCTTGTTCGGCTTCCGGCATGGCGCAGCCGGCAATGACGTCATCGATGCGCGCGGCATCCAGGCCCGGGACCTGCGCCAGCGCGCCATTGAGCGCGGCGGCCAGCATGTCGTCGGGACGGGTGGTGATGTAGGCGCCGTTGCGCTTGCCCACCGGCAGGCGCGTGGCGGCGACGATGTAGGCGTCTTGAATCTGCTTGCTCATGTCAGTTCCTCAGGGGCTTGCCGGTGTCGAGAGTGTGGCGGATGCGGGCCTGGGTTTCAGGCGTGCGCAGCAGCGCCACGAATTCCTTGCGCTCCACGGCCAGCAGCCATTCCTCGTCCACCTTGGCGCCGGTGTCGACCTCGCCGCCGCACAGGGCCACGGCGGCGCTGCGCGCCACGCGGTAGTCGTGCGCGCTGATCATGCCGCCTTCGCGCATGTTGACCAGCACCATTTCAAAGTTGGCGATGCCATTGCGGCCCGCGACCGGAATGTCGCGCAAGCGGGGCGGCGGCGTGTAGCCGGCCTCGGCCGCGGCGCGGGCCTGGCCGATGGCGACGTACAGCAGCTCGTCCGGATGGAACACGACGATGTCATGCTCGCGGGCGAAGCCCGTGGCGATGGCTTCCAGCGCGCTCTTGGCGACCTGCGCCGTGGCGATGGTCTGGAATACCGGTTGCAGATAGGGGAAGACCTCGCCCGGCGTGGCTGTCTTGGCGGCCAGCGCCGCGGCGCGGCCGGCGAATTCCTTGCTGCCGCCGCCGGCCGGAATCAGCCCGACGCCGGCCTCGACCAGCCCGATATAGCTTTCCAGCGCCAGCACCCGGTGCGAGGCGTGCATCAGGAATTCGCAGCCGCCGCCCAACGCCATGCCCTGCACGGCCGCCACGGTGGGAATCTGCGCGTACTTGAACGACTGCGAGGCGCGCTGGAACTTTTCAACCGTGGCCTCCAGCATGTCCCATAGCCCGGCGGCGCAGGCCTCGGAGACCTGCTGCAGGTTGGCGCCCACGGCGAAGGGCGCGTCATGCCAGATGACCAGCCCGTCGTATTCGCGTTCGGCGCGCGCCACCGCCTGCAGGATGCCGTCGAGCACTTCCGCGCCCAGGGTGTGGTTCTTGGAGGTGACCGAGAGGATGGCCACGCCGGCGTCGACCTGCGGCAGGTTCCACAGGCGCACGCCTTCGTTTTCCCAGATCGTGACGCCGCGCTCGCTGGCGCCTTCGCCGTACACACGCTCGGGGAACAACTGGCGGCGGTACACCGGCAGCGTCGAACGCGGGCTCAGCTGGCCGGTACGCGCGGAGTAGGAGCCTTCGGGCGCATGCACGCCATTGCGGCCGGGTTCCAGCGCCCAGGCCGGCAGCGGCGCGTCGCTCATGGCCTGGCCGGCGGCGATGTCCTCGGCCACCGCGGCGGCGATGGCCTGCCAGCCGGCGGCCTGCCAGGTTTCGAACGGACCTTGGGCCCAGCCGAAGCCCCAGCGCATGGCCAGGTCCAGGTCGCGCGCATTGTCGGCCACGTGTTCGAGTTGCACGGCGCTGTAGTGGAAGATGTCGCGGAACAGGCTCCAGAGGAACTGGGCCTGGGGATGGCTGCTCGCGCGCAGCGCGGCGAAGCGCTTGCCCGGGTCGCGTTCCTTGAGCAGGGCGGCGACTTCGTCGGCCAGCTTGCCGGCGCTGGGCACATAGTCCTGCGCCTTCAGGTCCAGCACCTGGATTTCGCGGCCCTGCTTGCGGTAGACGCCGGCGCCGGTCTTTTGCCCCAATGCGCCCTTGGCGATCAGCGCGGAGAGCCACTCGGGCAGCTTGAAATAGCGGTGCCAGGGGTCGTCCGGCAGATTCTTTTCCATGGTGCCGACCACGTGGGCCAGCGTGTCCAGGCCGACCACGTCGGCCGTGCGGTAGGTGGCGCTCTTGGGGCGGCCGATCTTCGGGCCGGTCAGGGCGTCGACCTCATCGAACGCCAGGCCCAGGCGGGCCGTGTGGTGCATGGCTGCCAGGATCGAGAACACGCCGATGCGGTTGGCAACGAAGTTGGGTGTGTCCAGCGCGCGGATCACGCCCTTGCCCAGGGTCGAGGTCAGCCAGGTTTCGAGCTGATCCAGCACGGCGGGCTGGGTGTGCGAAGTGGCGATGATTTCCACCAGCCGCATGTAGCGGGGCGGATTGAAGAAGTGGATGCCGCAGAAGCGGTCGCGCAGGCCCGCGGGCAGGGCGTTGGCCAGCGCGTCGATCGACAGGCCCGATGTATTGGAGGCGATGATGGCGCCCGGGGCCACGTGCGGCGCGATGCGCTCGTACAGCGCGGTCTTCCAGTCCATGCGCTCGGCGATGGCCTCGATGACCAGGTCGCAGCCGCGCAGGCGTTCGAGGTCGTCGTCGTAGTTGGCGGGCGTGATGTACGCCAGGCGCGCCGCGCCGGCCAGGGGCGCGGGCTCCAGCTTCTTCAAGCCGGCGATCGCTTTCTTGACCGTGCCGTTGCGGTCGCCTTCGGGGGCGGCCAGGTCGAACAGCGTGACGGGCACGCCGGCATTGGCCAGATGGGCGGCGATCTGCGCACCCATGACGCCGGCCCCCAGGACGGCGACGTGTTTGACGACGAACTTGCTCAAGGCAGTCTCCTGAAAAAAACGAATGGCGGGCCGGACCGGGCCGGACCGCCATCCGGGGCGGGTTAGAAGCGGGACGACAGCTGTATGCCCAGGATGTGGGCATTGCTGTCATAGGTGCCCGCCACGCGGCCCTTGGTCAGCTGGTTGCCGGACGTGGTGTCGATGTCCGTCTTGCGCAGGTAGAGATAGGTATAGCCCACGTCCAGCGTGGTGTCCTTGGTGGCCTGCCACTGAATACCGGTCGAAAGCCAGTAGCGGTCGTTGTCCGGCAGCGAGGTCGGACGGTCGGCTTCCTTGTACACGGGCGATTGGTCGAAGGCGACGCCGACCTTCCACTTCCAGTTGGGCGCGAACTTGTAGTTGGCGCCCAGCGCGACGCGCCAGCTGTCGCGGAAGTTCAGCGGCAGGTCGTCGTCGCGCGCACCCGGCCCCGAGTTGCGGATCTTCAGATTCGGAATGCTGCTCCAGCCGGTCCACGAGACGTCGCCCAGCAGTTCCCAGCGTTCGTTCAGCTGGTGCGCCGCGCTCAGGATCAGGGTGTCGGGCAGGGACACGGTGGCCTTGGCGTCGAACGACACCGAGTTGCCGCGCGGATAGATGCTGGTGATGTCGGTGTCGCCCTTCGCGGTGTGCTTGATCTTCGAGCGGTAGGACAGGCCGATGCGGGTGTCTTCGGTGGGTTGCAGCATGAAGCCCACGTTCCAGCCCCAGGCATCGCCCTTGAGATTCAGGTCGGCGTCGCCGGTCGTGCCCAGCGGCATGCCGGGAACCGGCAGTACGGTCTTCTTTTTGTAGTTGGCGTCGATGTGCTGCCAGTTCACGCCGAAGCCCATGGAGAACTTTTCGTTGACCTTGTAGGCGATCGAGGGGTTGACGTTGATCGTCTTGATCTCGAACTTGTTGGAGTGGTACTGGCCCACCCAGCCGTCGTCGTACTCGGTCATGAGCCCGAACGGGGCGCCCACGCCCAGGCCGATGAACCATTGCTCGTTCAACTGCCAGGAGGCGTACATATTGGGCACCACGCCGAGGTTGCCCGCGTCGCCGCCGTTGCCGCCGGTCGGGCGCGATCCGCCCAGTCCGGTGCCCGGCAGGCCGGGAATGCTGGGGTTGCGGCTGTCGCCGTTGTCTGAAAACTTGAATGACGGCTTGATCAGGTTGACGCCGCCGGACACATTGAAGCCGGGCAGGTAGGTCATGCCGGCCGGGTTGTAATAGATGATGCTGGCGTTCTCCGGATTCGCCGCAGAGCCTGCATAGGCGTTGCCCAGGCCGCTGGCGTTCTGCTCCAGGAGCTGAAAGCCGGCCGAGTGCGTTGCCGTGGATGCGCCCAGGCCGACCACGAGGGCCGACAAGGTGCTCAGGGACAATGAACGTCTGCTCATGGTACTGCCTCCTCGTGATGGATGATGTCTCTATGGCACTGCCGGTCTTGTCGTTCCGGTTTAGGTTGTACAGGTCCTAATCGGCCTCAGCCGGTCTTATACTCCGCACCGCGTTGCTGCTTTGGTAATGCAAGGGACCGCCCGTGAATGGCGCGAACCCCGTTCCGAAAATCACGCCCGCGTCGGCCAGGTCGGCGTCGGCGACGATGCCCGCATCCACGCGCTGGCGGGTGGCGTCGATCAGCGGTTTTATCAGGCGCTGCGCCAATCCGGCGGGCGCGCCGGACTGGCTGGCGCCCTTGACCGGTTTGCCGTCGCGCCAGGCGTAGAAGCCGCGGCCGCTTTTCTTGCCCAGGTCGCCGCGCGCCAGGCGCTCGGCCAGGCAGCGCGGCGGCTCGGCGCCGCCAGCAAGTTCCGCGCCCGCCGCACGGGCAATATCCAACCCCACGGTATCGGCCAGCTCCAGCGGCCCCATCGGCATGCCGAATGCGACCATGGCCGCGTCCACGGCTTCGGGCGCCTGGCCCTCGTCCACGCTGCGCATGGCCTGCAGCATGTAGGGCGCCAGCACGGCGTTGACCAGGAAGCCCGGCGCGCTCTTGACTGGCAGCGCCAGCTTGTCGATCTGGCCGACGAAGGCGCAGGCGCGGGCTTGCGCCTCGTCCGAGTCGCCGTCGGCGTGCACGACCTCCACCAGCGGCATCTTGGCCACGGGATTGAAGAAGTGGATGCCAACCAGCCGTTGGGGCTGCGCCAGATCCGCGCGCAAGGTCTCCAGCGACAGGCTGGAGGTGTTGGTGGCGAGCAGCGCATCGGCCTTCATGCGCGGCTCCAGCGCGCGGTAGAGCGCGCGCTTGGCTTCGGGCTGTTCGCTGATGGCTTCGATGACGATGTCGGCCAGCGGCACGCCGCCGCCTGCGGGATCCGGCACCAGGCGGTCGAACGCCGCGCGCGCGAGTCGCGGATCCTTCAGGCGGCGCGAGAACAGCTGGGCGGCGCGCTTGATGGCGGGCGCGATGCGCGCCATGTCCTGGTCCTGCAAGGTGACCGTCATGCCCTTGAGCGCGCACCAGGCCGCGATGTCGCCGCCCATCACGCCGGCGCCGACCACGTGCACGTGGCGCGCGGGCGCAATGCCGGCCTGCTTGCCGTTGGCCTTCAGCCGTTCCTGCAGGCGGAACACCCGCAGCAGGTTGCGGGCGGTGTCGGAGGAAATGATGCGCTCGATCAGCGCAGGCGCCTGCAAGGCGTTGCCGCCATGCTTTTCCCAGATCTCGACGATGGCGGGCGCGGCCGGATAGTGGCCCAGGGGATCCTTGGCCGCGATCTGCTTGCGGGCGCGGTTGGCGACGATGGCCTTGAGCGGCCAGCGGTTGGCCCAGGCGCCGAGGCCGCGCGCGCGGCGTGGCGCCTTGCGCGACAGCACGGTCTGGCGCGCGGCGGCCAGCAGCAGGCGGGGCGGCACGCGCGCGTCCGCCAGGCCCAGCGCCGCAGCGCGGCGCGCGTCGGCGCCTCGGCCGGTCAGCATCATGTCCAGCGCGGCCGGTGCGCCGATCAGCCGCGGCAGGCGCAGCATGCCGCCCCAGCCGGGAAAGATGCCGAGCATGACTTCGGGCAAGGCGAGCGACGTGCCCGGCTGGTCCGCCACCAGGCGGTAGCGGCAGGCTAGCGCGAGTTCGAGCCCGCCGCCCAGGCAGTGGCCCTGGATCAGGGCCAGCGTGGGATAGCGTACCGCGGCCAGTCGGTTGAACAGGTCCCATCCGCGCGCCACCAGCGCGCGTGCCTGCTCGGGCGTGTCCAGGCTGGCGAATTCATTGACGTCAGCGCCCACGACAAAGCCCGTGGATTTGCCAGACCGGATCACCAGGCCCGCGGGCGGGGCCGCGTCCAGCGCGTCCAGCACCACCGCAAGTTCGCTCATGGTGTCGGCGGACAAGGCATTGACCGCGCTGCCGGCGCGGTCGAAGGTCAGCCACGCCAGGCCGTCGGCATCGCGCTCCAGGCGCCAGTGCGCAAGCGTGTCGATAGTCGTCATGAGCGGTCCTCGTCCAGGGTTTCGACCAGCATCGCGCCGCCTTGGCCGCCGCCGATGCAGATGGCCGCCATGCCGCGCCTGTCGCCGCGGCGCTTGAGGGCCGCCAGCAGGTGCAGCACGATGCGGGCGCCGGAAGCGCCCACGGGATGCCCGATGGCGATCGCGCCGCCATCGACGTTGAGCCGGGCCGGGTCGAGGTCGCCCCAGGCCGGCGTGCCGAAGTGTTCCTGGCAATAGGCATCGTCGCGCCAGGCCGCCAGGCAGCCTAACACCTGGGCGGCGAAGGCCTCGTTGATTTCCCACAAGTCCAGGTCATTGAGGCCCAGCCCGTGGCGCTGCAGGATGGGCGTGGCCGCATGCACCGGCCCCAGGCCCATCTGCGCGGGATCGAGGCCGGCCCATTGGCTGTCGAGGATGCGGCCCAGCGGCCGCAGGTTCCATTTGCGCACCGCTTCCTCTGAAGCGAGGACCAGCATGGCGGCGCCGTCGGTGACTTGCGAGCTGTTGCCCGCGGTGATGTTGCCCCAGGGCTTGTCGAAGACGGGTTTGAGCTTGGCGAGCTTCTCGGGAGTGGAGTCGTCGCGCACACCGTCGTCATCGGGATACAGCTTGCCCTGCGTGTCGATCAGCGGCGAGATCTCGCCAAGGGCGCCGGCCGCGCGGGCCGCCAGCGCGCGCGCATGGCTCTGCGCCGCGTAGGCGTCCATCGCGGCGCGGTCGATGCCGAAGCGGGTCGCGACGTTCTCGGCAGTCTGCCCCATGGACAGGCCGACCACCGGGTCGGTCAGACCCTTGAGCAGACCGATGACGGGCGCAAGATTGCGCAGACGGAAACGGCCCAGCGCCGCGAGCTTGGCGCCCGCGCCGCGCGCGGCATACCAGCTGGCCAGCCAACGTACCATCTCGTCCGAATACAGCACCGGCGCGCGCGACAGCGCATCCGTGCCGCCGGCCAGCACCAGCTCCGAACGGCCGGACTGGATGTTGGCCACCGCCGAATCCAGCGCTTGCATGCCCGAGGCGCAATTACGCATGACGGTCCAGCCTGGCACCTTGTTGCCGCAGCCCAGGCGCAGCGCGA
The DNA here is from genome assembly GCF_902859965.1 of Achromobacter aegrifaciens. Lineage (NCBI taxonomy): Bacteria > Pseudomonadati > Pseudomonadota > Betaproteobacteria > Burkholderiales > Alcaligenaceae > Achromobacter > Achromobacter aegrifaciens. The sequence goes on along the minus strand of NZ_CADIKO010000004.1, from coordinate 286,438 downwards.
TCACGCGGCCGATGTTCACTTCGTCGGGCGAAGGCGCGGCGCAACCCACGATGACCTCGTCCAGGTCGGTGGGCGCATAGGGCTGGCGCAGCAGCAGGGCGCGTCCCGCCTGCACGGCGAGATCGCCGGCGGAGAAGGGGCCCGGGCCGGTGCGCGCCTTCAGGAAAGGCGTGCGGGCGCCGTCGACGACGTAAACCGGTTTGAATGCCATCCGATTCCTCCTGTTCAGGCGGCCCTGCGTTCGGCGGCGGGGCTGCCCTGGTCCGCGGCGCGCAAATCAAAGGGGAAATCATCCACTTTCACCACCGTGTCGCGCAAGCGGTTGCGGCGTTTCACCACTGCATATTCTTCGGCGGTGATGCCGCCGATGGCGAAGGCGGCATCGGCGATATCGCGCACGTTGGCCTGTGGATTGCCGTCAAGCGCGCCGCGCTTTTCGAGTTCGCGGATCTTGGCTTCGATGGGCTCGGCATCCAGTGTGGCGGCCAGCGCCAGCTCGATCGCGCCCACCGGCTCGGCCTCGGTCGCGGGCAGGTGGCAGCCGGCGGTCAGGCGGTCGCGCGTCGCGCTGGGATTGATCAGCAATCGCGCCACGTCCTGGCCCAACTGGTCCGAGGGCAGGGCTTGCGTGCGGCCCCAGGGGAAGACCAGGCGGCGCAGGCTCCAGGCCACGAAACGGTTGGGGTAGTTGTCCAGCACGCCTTCGACGGCTTCCTGCAGCTTGTACAGCGCGTCCTGGATGGACCAGTGCGCCAGCGGCGCGTCGGCCGCCTGGCGGCCTTCGTCTTCGAAGCGCTTGAGCGTGGCGCTGATCAGGTACATCTGCGACAGCACATCGCCCAGGCGCGCCGACAGGCGCTCGCGGCGCTTGAGGCTGCCGCCCAGCACCAGCATCGAGGTGTCCGCCAGCAGCGCGAAGGCGGCACTGTAGCGGCTGAGCAGCTGGTAGTAGCGCTTCATCTCGGGAGCGACATCGGCGTTGACGCCGACCCAGCGCGCGCCCGTGAGCGCCGTGCCCAGCGCGCGCAGCTTGTTCTTCGCGACGAAGCCCACGTGGCCCCAGAAGGCGCGGTCGAAATCGTCCAGGCCCTGCTTGCGGTCGGACGATTGCGCGGCCTGCATTTCAGCCAGCACGTAGGGATGGCAGCGGATCGCGCCCTGGCCGAAGATGATCAGGCTGCGCGTGAGGATGTTGGCCCCTTCCACCGTGATGCCGATCGGAATCTGCTGGTAGGCGCGGCCCAGGAAGTTGGACGGGCCCAGGCAGATGCCCTTGCCGCCGATGACGTCCATGCCGTCGTTGACGACCTGGCGCGCGCGTTCGGTCACGTGGTACTTGACGATGGCGGACACCACCGATGGCTTTTCGCCCAGGTCCACCGCGCCTGCCGTCATGCTGCGCGCGGCGTCCATCATGTAGGTGTTGCCGCCGATGCGCGCCAGCGCTTCCTCCACGCCTTCGAACTTGCCGACGGGCGTGCGGAACTGGCTGCGCACGCGCGCATAGCCGCCCACCGCCCGGGTCGTCAGCTTGGACATGCCGGTGTTGGAGGAGGGCAGCGAGATCGAGCGTCCCGCCGCCAGGCATTCCATCAGCATGCGCCAGCCCTGGCCGGCCATGGCAGGACCGCCGATGATGAAATCCAGCGGCATGAAGACGTCCGCGCCGCGCGTGGGGCCGTTCATGAACATGGCGTTCAGCGGGAAATGGCGGCGGCCGGTGTCCACGCCCGGATGGTCGTGCGGCACCAGCGCGCAAGTGATGCCGAGGTCTTTCGCGCCGCCCAGCAGGCCGTCGGGATCGTACAGGCGGAACGCCAGGCCCAACAGGGTGCACACAGGCGCCAGCGTGATGTAGCGCTTGTCCCAGGTGACCCTCATGCCTATCACTTCGCGGCCCTGCCATTCGCCCTTGCAGACGATGCCGCTGTCGGGGATGGCGGCGGCGTCGGAGCCGGCCCAGGGGCTGGTCAACGCGAAGGCGGGCACTTCCTCGCCGCGCGCCAGGCGCGGCAGGTAGTGGTTCTTCTGGTCGTCGGTGCCGTAGTGCAGCAGCAGTTCGGCGGGGCCGAGCGAGTTGGGCACCATGACTGAAACCGCCAGCGCCGACGAGCGCGTGGACAGCTTGGTCACGATTTCGGAATGGGCATAGGCCGAGAACCCCAGGCCGCCGTATTCCTTGGGAATGATCATGCCCAGGAAGCCCTGGGTCTTCAGGTAGCTCCAGACCTCGGCCGGCAGGTCGTGGCTTTCCTGCGTGACATGCCAGTCGTTGACCATGCGGCAGGCCTCTTCGGCCTGGACGTCGAGGAAACGCTGCTCGTCATCGTTCAGGCGCGGGCGGGGATAGGCCAGCAGGCGGCTCCAGTCGGGCCGGCCGCGGAACAGTTCGCCTTCCCACCACACCGTACCGGCCTCCAGCGCATCGCGCTCGGTGTCCGACATCTGCGGCAGCACCTTGCGGTACAGGTTGAAGATCGGCGCCGACAGCAGGGCGCGGCGGATCGGACGTACGCCCAGCAAGACCGCCGCCAGGAGCGCGACGATGACCAGAGCGTAGATGACTGCGTTCATTTTCTTGTCTCCGTGGAGGTTCTGTTCCGTCTGCGGGCGCTTGGCGTTCAGGGCACGTGCGGCAGGGGCGAGCGCAGGCCGCCGAGCAGAAAGCTCATCAGGCGCGGCAGCAGCAGGTTGGGGTTATCCGGTTGTTCGGCGTCGTCGATGGTCCAGCCCGTGACCGAGCGCAACAGGTCGGTGCCGATGATGGCGTACGAGGTGGCGCCCAGCATGAACTGGAAGCGCCACATGATTTCCGCGCGGGGCACGTCGGGCAGGGCTGCGAACAGCGCGTTGCGGTAGCGCTCCAGCACATCCGCGTACTCCTCCGCGAACAGCGCGCGGATGAAGTCGGAGGGATCCGTCATGGTGCGTTCGAGCAGCGGCAGGAAGGTGCTGCCGGCCTGCGCGGGATCGGCCGCCAGGCGCAGCAGCGTGCCGAAAAAGGCGTCCACGATCTGCGACGGCTTCAGGGGCCTGCCTTCGGCTTGCGCCTCCAGCTCATCCAAAAGTCGCAAGCGCTCGCGGTTCAGCACTTCAAGGCGACGTTTGAGCACCGCCTGCACGAGTGACTCCTTGGAGCCGAAGTGATAGTTCACCGACGCCAGATTGACGCCGGCGGCCGCGGTGATCTGGCGCATCGAGGTGCCATCGTGTCCTTGTTGGGCAAACAAGGCCTCGGCGGTGTCCAGGATGGATTCACGGGTGAGGGACGGTCTGATTTCTTGCATAAGGTTGAATTCAAACGTTCGTTTAAAAACAATTATGCGTGAGAGATGGCTGAGACGCGAGCCTCGGCTATCCCCAATAGGGTTTACCACTAGCGGGCCGCAAGTCCCGCGTTCAGGACCGGCCGGATTCTCGCCAATCTCCACCAGAGGGATGACGAAACTCATGCGGAGGGAGTAACGATTTCCTAGTGTTTGCGCATGACCTTGAGCCTTTCGTCCTCGGACTGCCGACCTAGGATGAATGTGGTCTGGAAGGGAGGCGCAAAACCCCGCAGTATCAGCGCGAGGAGTTGAATCTGTCGCGCCCCTGAATACGCAATGACAGGCCCTAGTCCGTTCGCCGTAACGGACGGAAGGCCGACAAGCCCTGGCACAGGAGCAGGAGAAATGAAAACCTACAGAGTGGGACTGCTGGTCGACGGGTACGAGCAACCCGGCTGGATGCATGAGATGGTGGATTGGCTCACGCATAGCCAGGATTTTGAAGTCGCTGCTTTGCTGGTGATGAGTGAGGAGGGCGGCGAGAAAGCGCCCCGGTTGGGTGCGCGCGCGTTGTTTGGCGCCTTGTCGCGCCTGGAAGCGCGGCTGCTGCCGGCAAAGCAGCGGCAGGCGCTTGCGTGTCGCGACATGCGGGAAAGCGTGTCATCGGATACGGCTGCCGTCCTGTCGTTGACGCCTGGCATGCCCGCGGCCGAGGTGCAAAGCCAGGTTGCGGCGCTGGGCCTGGACCTGGTCATCACGCTGGGCGCATCGCCGGCCACCCGCGAACAAATGGCGGGCTGGGCGCGGCTCGGCGTATGGCAGCTGAGTTATTCGGATATTGCGGTGGCGACCAGCCGCTATGCCGGCTTCTGGGAGGTCTATCAGCGTGAAGATCACACCACGGTGAAGCTCTGGCGCGTGGGGCCGCGGGAGGACCAGGACGAATTGCTGGACCAGCGCAGTTTCAACACCGAAGTGTTCTGGTTGAAGAATCAGGCGCGCGCGTTCAGCCTGGGCAATTTCATGGTGTACGACGCGCTGCAGGCGCTGGCCCGCGTCAAGCAAGGCGTTGCGCCGCCGGGCATGCAGATCATGAGCGGCTTGCGGCGCGAGGATCCGGTGGAGTGGGATAGCGCCGCATATATTGCGCGTCAGGCCTGGTTAATGTCGGATTTGATTGTGCGGCGCGTCATGAAACGCAATGTGCGCTGGCGGATAGGCATGTTTCCTTCTGCCCGGCAGCAGGCGGTGGTATCCGAGGCCATGGTGTTGCAGCCGCCCAAGGGCAGATTCTTCGCGGATCCGTTTGTATATACCCAGGATAAAAAGCCGTATATATTTTTCGAGGATTACGATTTTACCTCCCGCAAGGGCACGATCTCGGTTGCGACCTACTCCGACGGGGCTTTCCGCCTGCTGGGCACGGCCCTGAACCTGCCCTACCATCTGTCATTCCCATATATATTCGAGCACGAAGGCGTCACCTACATGGTGCCGGAGACCTGCGGCAATCGCAGTATAGAGCTCTGGAAATGCACCGATTTTCCGCTCAAATGGGAGCTTGATGTAAATTTGATGACTAATATATCCGCCGTCGATACTATTATTTTCAAACACGGCGAATATTGGTGGTTATTAACCAATATCGATCGGACCGACGGTCAAAGCCATTGCGACGAATTATTCGCTTTCTTTTCGGATTCGCCGCGCTCGACCGAGTGGACGCCGCATGCCTGCAACCCCATCGTGCGCAACCCGATGCGGGCCCGCAACGCCGGAATCGTTGTGTCGCCTGGCGGAGAGGTGATCCGCTGCGCCCAGTACCAGGGCTTCTGCCACTACGGCAAGGGCGTGTCGTTGAACCGGATAGAGGAACTAACGCCGTCCACCTATGTGGAAACGGACGGCGAAATCCACTACGCGAGCTTCCTGAGAAAACGTCATGCTTCGATGCACCATTGGCATCATCAGGGCGGGCATACGGTATTTGACTTCGCCTATATGGAGTAAATCGTGCCGGAAACGCAAAAATAAAAATGTTACCTATATTTCGATTACGAGAAAGACGCACGGGCTTGATGTGTCCGCGGAAACATATAGACAGTTATTGTCCTGATTCCGGAACTTCCAGGCCGCGCCCGGCGGATGCCGCGGCGCGGCTTTTTTACGCCTGTAACAGCGGCCTGCCTTAGCCTGCGACCCGCGCCGGACCTGCATCTTCCATAGGGAAAGCGCAAGCTCCTCATGGGGAATTCCTGGTGAAAACCCTAGCGCCGGAATGGATGAGATGCGCGTCTCGTCCAGATTTACGATGATGATTAAGGCTAACGAATGATTTCTGTTTTTGTCGGATTATATCGAGCCGAAACGTCTTGATTTTGACAATTTCGAACCATAAGATGGGTCCATGCCATCCGTTATGTTGGCTACCAAAGTCTCCCAGCCCAAATGCTCCGGTTCAGCTTCATTAGATATTCCGGAATATTGCGGACTCGCATCGCAGGGTTGGAAAAAAAATAGTCTTCAGCACAGCGAAGATCCCTTCTAGGCCCGTCGAAAAACCGGGAGGACACCATGGCCAAGATGGTCCTGATTGAAGCCCATCCGCTCCTGCGGTTGGGGTTGTGGCAGATTCTGAGCAAGTTGGATGATGTGTGGGAAATCGAGGGGATGGGTTTGGCTGACATCTCCAAGGCGGACGGCGTGCACGCGGGCGCCGACCTGTTGATCTATGGATTGCCGGTGGATACCGACGAAGCGTGGAGCGCGCTGCATGAAATCCAGCGCGTGCTCACGCCCAAGCGGATCCTGCTGCTGACGGACGTCATGCCCCTGCCCATGCCGGTACAAGGGTTGCCCGGGGCAAGCGTCTACGGTTGCCTCATGAAGACGGCATCGGTGGAAATCCTTGAAGCGGCCATCCGCCTGGTCATGGCGGGAGGGCAGTGCTTCCCCAGCGAACAGGCATTGCAGGCTCCCGCGCAAACGGTCTGCGCCTTGCCGGCCAGGGATGCCGACGATGCCGCTGCCAGCAAGGGTTCCATGCCCGTCAGCGCCGGCGCGCAGCTGCTGCAGATCACGCCGCGGCAATACGAAGTCCTGGTGTTGCTGGCGCGCGGCTATCCGATCAAGACGGTCAGCAGGATGTTGAACATTTCGGTGGCCACGGCCAAAACGCATGCGTGCACGCTTTACCAGCGCTTGCATGTGAAGAACAAGGGCGAAGCCGTATACGCGGCGCTGCAGCGTGGCGCGACCTTGGAATGGCATGAACCGAACGGCAGGGATGTGGATGCCGGGCAGCTTTATGGGCGCAAGCTCGGGTAGCCGGGATTGGTTTGCGCGGCCTGCCCGGCAGCCTGGAACGAAGGCGTTCCGTTGCTGCCGGGAGCGCGCATAGCCATCATGGCTAATTCATACACAGCAGTATCCGCGGTCGCAGTGCTGCTGCATTCCTCCACCAATCATCCTCCTGAACGAGATTCAGCGAACGTAGCCGCTGATAGCATGGGTTGTGTCCGCAAGACTGGATCGAGAAGGCGAACAACTCCGCCTCGCCATCGCGATTCCGTGCCGCGGACGAGATTCCCGTGAGGTCGGTGACGCCAGCAGCCTGCCGTTGCAGCAATGATGCGCCAGCGTCATGGGAACCGTGTATGGGCCATGCGTCACAAGGTTCCCCCCGGGATGACAACCGTACTGATCGAAGACTACGCTCTGCTCCGTGTCGCGATCCAGCATGTGCTGGAGCGTGCGCGGAACACCGACGACATTCTGGCCATCTCGCCAGCCCAATTGCTCACCATGTCCAGTTCGATCAACCGCCCGGTGGAGTTGCTGGTGATGGGTTGCAGCGGCCTGGCCGAGCAGGACGTCGGACTCCTGTCCCAATCGATGGCGTTCTTCATGCCGCGGCTGGTGCTGGTGCTTTATTCGGTGCTGGACCCGGGCGTCATGGCGGCGTGTGCGCGGGCAGGCGTCGCGGGCTACATGCCCAAGGCCTCCAGCCCCGATGCGCTGGCGGCGGCGGTCAGCCTCGTCATGGCGGGCGGCGAATGCTATCCGCAGCCCGCGGCCCGACCTCAGGGCGCCTCGCATCCGCCAACCCAGGAGCTGAGGGAGCTGACCCAACGGCAGGAAGAGATCCTGCAATTGCTGGTGCAGGGCAAGACCATGCGGGAGATCGGCCAGCAGGTCGGCATCTCGGTGGCCACCGTGAAGAGCCACGCGCGCACGCTGTACTGGAAGCTGAATGCGCGTAACCAGGCCGAGGCAGCCTACATCGCGGTGCAGATGGGACTGGTCAGAAGCGGCAACGGCGCAGCGCCCGCCAAGCACGACCCAGACGCGTAGGATGGGTCAAGCGCGAGAGACTTGATGCAAGCGCATCGGTCTCGAGTGCGCGTAACCCGTCGCCAACCGCCAAGAGAAAATTGAACTCATCGCAACGTTGACGGCCTGCGCGCAGCAGATGCGGCAGGCTTGTGCGGCGCCGTGCGGACGTTCAAACGCCCGCGCCGCGGGCCGCATGTTTGCCCTTGGCCGCTATCAGCGCTTCGAATTCCTGTTCCGCGGCAGCCAGCACGCTGTCCACGTGCAGATGCGTCTGCGCATACTGGCGCGCCGCGGCGCCCAGGGTTTCGCGGATCTGCGCGTTGTAGCTGAGCTTGCGCACCGCCTCGGCCATGGCCGCTCCGTCTTCCGGCGGCGTCAGCAGGCCGCAGCGCGCGACCACGCCGGCCAGCTCGGTGCCGGGCGAGGCACCGCACACCACGGGCCGGCCGCTGGCCAGCATGCCAGTCAGCTTGGACGGCATCACCAGGTCGGCGGCGCCGGCGCGTTGGGGCAGCAGATGGATGTCGGCGGTATTGAGCAATTCGCCCAGGCGTTCGGCAGGCTGCAGGTCCAGGAAGACGACGCGGGCCAGGCCCTCGCATTGCTGCTGCAGCGGCGCGCGTTCAGGACCCTGGCCGCAGAAGACGAACCACAGGCGCGTCTCGCGGCTGAGCCTGCGGGCCACGTCGGCCAGGGTCTGCAGGCCCTGCTTGCCGCCCATGTTGCCTGAATAAAGCGCAACGATCGCGTCGTGCGGAATGCCCAGTTCGGCGCGGTAGTTGCCGCCGCCGGCGCGCGGCGCAATCGCATCGACATCGATCCAGTTGGGCAGCAGCACCGCGCGGCCCGGGTCCACGCCCTTGGCCCGCGCCAGGTCCAGCATGCGGCTGGATATGGTCGACACGCGGTCGAAGCGGCGCATCAGCCAGCGTTCGGCCCTGAGCACCATGGCGCGCAGGCCGGCGCCCTTGAGCAGCCCCAGCTCGAACGCGGCGTCCACTTCATAGTCCTGGATGTGCAGCCAGGCGCGGGCGCCGCAAAGCCGCGCCGCCAGCCAGGCGGCGGGCGCGCAGAAGAGCGCGGGCTCCACCACCAGGATGATGTCCGGCCGCCCGGCGGCCGCGCGCAACAGCGAGGGCAGGCTGGACAGGGCGAAGCTGGCCAGGTGGATCAGGCGCTTGAGGCCGCCCGGCCGTCCGGGAACCCAGAGCGGCGCGCGGCGTACGGTGACGCCGCGCAGGGTTTCCTTGCGGTAACGGCTGGCGCGATAGCCTTCGTGCACCTGCCACTGCGGATAGTAGGGCGGGGCCGTCACCACGCTGACTTCGTGGCCGCGCGCGGCCAGCCATTCGGCCAGTTCGGCGCTGTATTTGCCGATGCCGGTGAGTTCGGGCGCGTAGTTGATGCCGTAGATGAGGATCTTCATGCCGGGCCAGCCTGGCGCGGGCGGATCGGACGGCATGGGTTGCCGTGGCACACCATGGCGGGCGGCATGTTGCGGAACACCGAGCTGCGTGCGCCGATCACGGCTTCACGCCCGACGGTCACGCCGGGGCCGATGAACACGTCGGTCGCCACCCACGCGCCGTCCTCGATGCGCACGGCGCGTTCGCGCAAGGGAAAGTCGGGTTGCGCCGCATCGTGGTCTGCTGCGCAGAGGTAGCTGCGCTGCGACACCACGGCGTGGGCGCCGATGTGGATGGGACCCAGGCTGTAGATGACCGCGTCGTCCCCAATCCAGGCGTAGTCGCCGATTTCGACCTTCCATGGATAGGTCACGGTGGCAGTGGGCCGGATCAGCACCTTGCGGCCGACCCGTGCGCCAAAGCACCGCAGCAGCCAGCGGCGAAAGCCATAGGCAACTTGCGGCGACCAGCGGAACAGCGTCGCCTGCACCGTCCACCAGAGCTGCACCGTCAGGGCGGAGCGGCCGCGCTGGCCGGGCGCCAGCGCAAAACGGTCGAGCTGTTGCAGGGCGCTCATTTGGCGGCTCCCGCCACGGCGTCGTCACGCGCCGCGGCGGCGCTGGCCTGCCGCGCCTTCTGGATCTCTTCGGTCTTGATGCGGATCTGCCAGTAGTACATGGCGCGCGCCACCGCGTAGTCGTAGCCCGCCTTGCCGTCCAGGAAGCCCAGGCGGAACACGTAGGAATGCAGGAACGAGATGGGCGCCTTGAACGGCATGGCCTGGAAGATGCGCTTGAGCAGGGCGCGCGCGCCCACGTTGGCCTCGCGCGGATCGTTCATCAGACCCTTGGTGCGCAGGTTCGCTTCCCAATCGGAATAGCGGTTGTGCTTGTCGAAGTAGTGGAACAGCGAATCATGGTCGTTGTGCACCATGCGCTGGCGCAGGGCGAAGGTTTCGCCTTCGACCTGCGGCTGGTAATGGCCTTCGACCTCCCACATATGCGCCACGTCGAGATCGTCGTAGTCCAGGAAGCGCGAGCGGTCGCGCGCCAACAGGGCCAGCTTGTACACGCGGTGGCCGTGTTCCAGCTTCTTGCCGCAGAAGACGTAATCGAACGGCACGAAGGCGCCGCCCGCGCCCGCCGCGAAGCGCGGCAGGGCTTCGCGTATTTCCGCGGCCAGGCCGGGCGTCATCTCTTCGTCCGCGTCCACGTACAGCACCACGGGGTGCGAAAACGGCAGCTGTTCCAGGCACCACTGCTTCTTCTTGGGATACTTGCCGTTCCACTGGAAGTTCGAGACCTTGGCGCCCAGCGCCGTCGCCATCGCGCAGGTCGCGTCGGTGCTGTTGGAGTCCACCACGAATACTTCGTCGAATTCGACCAGCGCCTTCAGGCACTTGTTGATGTTGCGTTCCTCGTTCTTCGTCATGACGACGACCGATACCGGTATCTTCTGCATGATGCTGTCCTGTTCAGGGCGTGCCGCGCTGCATCAGCGGGCGGAAGAGGGCGATGACGTTGCGGCAGTGCCGTTCCAGGGAAAAGGCGTCGGCGCGTTCCGGGCCTTGCTCGGCAAACCGTTCACGCATCTCCGCGTCATAGGCCAGGCGGCGCACCGCCTCGGCCAGGGCCGCGGCGTCGCCCACCGGAACCAGCAGGCCGTAGCGGCCGGAATCCAGGATTTCAGCCGGGCCATGGGGACAGTCGGTGGAAATGACCGGCACGCCCAGGCACAGCGCTTCCACCAGCACATTGCCGAAGCTCTCGCGCAGGGAGGTCAGGGCGAATGCGCCGGCGCCCGCAATCACCGGGAACGGGTTGTCGATATGGCCCGCCAGGGTGACCGGGCTGCGCGAGCCGCGCTCATCGATGCGTTTTTGCAGGGCGGCATGCTCGGATCCTTCGCCCAGGATGGTGAAGCGGATGCCGGGGTCATCCAGCAATGCGGCCGCGTCGATCAGCGTCGCGTAATCCTTCACTGCTTCGAGCCGGCCCACGGCCACCACATGGTATGGGGCGGGCTGCGCGGGGTCGTCGCCGCCGCGGCCGCCCTGCGCGCGCACATTTTCCAGCGGCACGCCGTTGTAGATAGTGTGGACCTTGCCGCGCAGCGGCGGAAACATGCTGACCAGGTCTTCCTTGACGCCGCGCGACACGCCCACCACCGCATCGTGGCGCCGGTAGGTCTGGCTGACCAGCCAGCATTTCAGGCGCCGCATGCGCGAGGCTCCGTAGTGGATGGCCGGGCTGCTGTGTTCGAAGGCGACGGTGGCGAACTTGCCGCGCAGCAGCTTCTTGGCCGCCACGACCAGCATGTTGCACAAGAGGCCGTGCGAGCAGACGATGGCGGGCTTGTCGCGCCGGATCTGCATGAGCAGCTTGAAAAAGGCCACGGGCAGCATCAGCCGCAGCGCGGTCGGGGATTCGTTGACAGGGAGCGCCCGGGTCACCTTCGGATTGGATACGGGATACTCGCGGATGCGCGAACGCAGCAGGAACAAGGCGGAATCCACCCCTTGTTCCGGCAAGGCATCCACGATGAAGGCGACACATCTTCCTACGCCGCCGTGCAGATCTGGCGCGACAAACAAGACATCAGGCATGTGGGATCACTCTAGTTGGCGTCCGGCGCGCAACGTCCGGGCGGTGGCTGGGGGCGGATGTCGTTCTTTGTTCTGGCACGGGCATGATCTGGGCATTGCGCATGAGCGACAGGCAATAGCACAGCAGGAACCCGGTGAAGGCGGTCTTGGGCGCATAGGCCAGGCCGCCGGAAAGCGAGTCGATGAAGATATAGATCGGCGCGGTGGCAAGCAGGTATCGCCGGTGCAGCTCCAGGCCCGGATGCGCATATCGTCGCAACAGCGTGAGCAGCAGAATGAGCACAGGCGGAAGCATGATCATGATGGTGCCGACCACCCCGAATTTCATCAGGTAGAAGGCCCAGGAGTTGTGGGCGAAGGTGCTCAGCTCGAAGCCGTTCTCGCCCATGACCCAGCTGCGAAAGCCCGCGCCCTTGCCGAACACCGGACTCTCCGCGAAGAAGTCCATTTGCCCCTGCATTTCCTGGACGCGCGCGCCGTAGCTGGAGTCCTCGTCCAGGCGCTCGACGCTGAAGATGCGATTGGTGAGCACGTCCAGGTAGCCGATCGCGGCGAAGACCAGCACCCCGGCGACTGCCGCCGGCGCAAAGACCAGCACGGCGCGGCGCCGGATCTCGGGACCCGCGCCCAACAGCACGGCGATGAAGACCGAGATCGCCAGCTGCAGGTATTGGCTGCGGTTCAGCGAGAACACCAGGGCCAGCAGCATATAGACCGTCAGCGCGTAAGCCTTGGGTCCGGAAACGTTGAGCGTGCGCCGGAAGTACAGCAGAGACACCACGCCGAACGGAATGGCCCATACGCCCAGCCGCACGTTGCGCAGCGGATTCGCCACGCTGAAGCCTTGCAGCTGTTCGGCCAACATCAGCGTGGCCACGGCCAGGCAGGCCGCCACGATGTATTTCTGCAGCACCGCGTAGGCGGCCGGGCTGTCGATGTCCTTGTAGCAAAGAAAGGGCGTGCACAGAAAATAGAACACGATGCGCAGGTCCCGCGCGACATCGCCGGTCTCGATGCCGGGATGATGCAGCGACACCAGAAGCAGATAGATCACCGACACGCACTGGATTCCCAGCAGCATGCCCAGCATGCCGCGGGGCAGCGCATAGGCCGCGGGATCCGCGAGCCGCAGCATCTTGACCACCAGTATGGCGACGAACAGGAAATCGAAGGGCGACAGCTTGAAGCTGCCGACGCCCAGGACGAAGTGATCGTCGTTCAGGGCCAGCGCCGTGAAGGCGAACATGCCCAGCAGATGCAGGGTCGATAAGCGGCGGTGCGTGGTCATTGTGGCTCTTCCCGGTATGGACAGGCGCTAGTGCGAAGCCCAGTCGTCTCGTCCGAAAATCCTGGTGGTCAGCTTTTCGAACAGATAGGACAGGTCGCCCTGCCGCGCGTGGGCGGCCACCTTGGACGCCCGGCACGACAGTTCGAACAGCTTGCCCAGGCCCGGCTCCGTGCGGCGGATGCGCGAGACGATCTGCTCGCGTTCTTCGAGCAGCACGTCCTGCATCAGCGCCGTCTTGGTTTCGTCATGGGCGGTGTACACGCCCATTGCGTCCGGGACGATCAGGTTCTTGCCTTCGCGCAGCAGCCGGCTCCACAGCTCCAGGTCCATGCAGTAGCGCATGCTCTCCTGCAGGAGCCCGTACTTCTGCAGCAGGTCGCGGCGGAAGATCGCGGACTGGTTCGGGATGGACGCCTTCACCACCGTCAGCGTGCCGCGGTTGACCGGCGTGTAATGGATCTTGCGGAAGATCTTGTTGTCGGCGTCCGCCACGAACAGGTTGCCGCTGACGATGGGCGCGCGTCCCTTGGAGGCGGCCGCGCCCAGCTTGCGCAAGGCGCCGGGGAAGTACAGGTCGTCGGAGTTTTGCCAGCCCACATAGTCGCCGGTGGCGCGTTCGAAGCCCTTGTTGATGGCATGCGACTGGCCGCGGTCGGGCGTGCTCTCCCAGTACGTCAGGTAGCGCTCATACTTGCGGATGATGTCCACGCTGCCGTCGGTGGAGCCGCCGTCGATGATGATGTACTCCAGCCGCGGATAGCCCTGGTTCAGCACGGACAGGATGGTGCGCTCCAGGAAGCGGGCCTGGTTGAACGAGGGGGTAACGATGGTCACTTTCGGCAACAGGCTGCCGGCAATCGGCGCCGGCGGCCGCAACTCGCGGACGAAGTCGATGAGCTGACGTGAATACTCGTTATGACGCTTGCGCATGTAGGACCTCAGCATATGAGTTAACGGGTGGCCGCAGGCAAGGCGCCCGGAAATTCTGGGCGGGATTGACGGATGGCGAGGGCCACGCCGGCCAGCGTGATCGCCGCGTAGGCCATGCGGCCCCATGCCGCGGCGTGTTCCCCCGCCGCGTGTACCAGTCCCGCCATGACGCACAGCATCGCCAGGCCGCCCAGGCCGTTCAGGATGGCGACGGCGCGCGAATTGCCCAGGCCCAGCAGGGAAAAGTGCGCTGCGGCGTTCAAGGACAGCAGCCCGGAGGCCACGATCAGCAACTGGAAGGTGCCCAGATGGCCGCTGGCGACGTTGTCCCCCAGCAGCAGGTTCAGAAGCGGATGACTGACCGCCAGCACCGCCAGCGTGGCGCTGGCCGACAGCGCCAGGTTCCACAGCATCATGCGGCGGATCTCGCGTTCGACGGCGCCCGGATAGGGCGGCGAAACCGACAGGCGGGTGACGCGCGGCATGGCCTTCTGGAAGATCGCGACCGACGCGGTATGGATGATCTGGCCGACCTGCACGCCGACCGTGTAGATGGCCAGCGCCGCCGGACCCATGAGACTGCCGACCAGCACCCTGTCCACCGAACCGAAGGCCAGGGCGCTCAGGCTGTTCAGCCAGGACCAGCGGGAGAAGCGGAAGGCGTCCATCATGGCGGCGCGGTCGCGCACCGGGCGCACCAGGATGCGTCCATAGGTGCGCGCGAATACGCGCATCTTCACGCTGCCCGCGATCAGGAGTCCCAGCGCCTGCGCCAAGCCGGTCCAGGTGGGGGAGGCCGTCAGCCAGGCCGTGGCGCAAGCCAGCCCCATCGTGCCGGTGCGGCTGAAGACCTCGCACAGCGCCGTGGCGCGGAAGTCTTCACGCCCTTTCAGGCATCCGGAAAACAGTTGGTCATATTGCTGCGTCAGGTAGATGGCCAGGGCGGGCATGGCAAGCATCGTCACCGCCACGCCGCCGAAGGTGGCCGCCGGCCAGCCCAGGCCCACCACTCCCCACAGCAGCACTGCGGCCAGGGTCACGACCCCCAGCGCGCAGCCGATCAGCGACATGCTTACGCCGGCTGCGCGATAGGCGCCGCCCGGTTCGTGCATGCGTTCGGAAACCAGCTTGGTCGCCGTCACCGCCGCGCCCAGGTTGGCGGCATTGCCGAAGCCGGCCAGGGCGATGATCATCGAGTACTGGCCGAAGCCCACCGTTCCCAGCTGCCGGAACAGGATGGGCAAGGCCACCAGCGCCGCGACGGGGCCGATGCCATACTCCACCAGCCCCCAGAAGGAGGCATTGCCGGCGATGTGTTTCCTCAGGAATCCGAACATGGCTGGGGCCTGTGGGCATAGGGGTTCTGGCGAGGCCGTCAGGCCACGGGCAGCGCATGCTGGGTGCGTTCACGCAGGAAGTGCCCGTAGGCCAGCGTGATGCCATGCGTCAGTGAGATCTCCGGTTTCCAGCCCAGCGCCTGCATGCGGGCCGAGTCCATCAGCTTGCGCGGCGTGCCGTCGGGCTTGCTGCTGTCGTAGACGATGTTGCCCTCGTAGCCGACCACGCGGGCCACCAGCCTGGCCAGGTCGGCGATCGAGATGTCCTGCCCGGCGCCGATGTTGTAGATGCCTTCCGCCTGCGGATGCTCCATCAGCATGACGCAGGCCTGGGCCAGGTCGTCCACGTACAGGAACTCCCGCAGCGGCGCGCCGGTGCCCCAGATGCTCACGCTTTCCTGGCCAGATTCCCGCCCTTCGTGGAATTTGCGGATCAGCGCGGGCAGCACGTGGCTGCTTTGCAGGTCGTAGTTGTCATGCTGGCCATACAGATTGGTCGGCATGGCGCAGATGAAGCGCGCGCCGAATTCGCGCTGATAGGCCTCGCACAGCTTCAGGCCCGCGATCTTGGCGATGGCGTAGGGCTCGTTGGTCGCCTCCAGCGGCCCCGTCAGCAAGGCGTCCTCGCGGATCGGCTGAGGAGCTTCGCGCGGATAGATGCATGACGAACCCAGAAACAGCAGCTTGCGCACGCCGGCCGCATACGCGGCGCGGATCACGTTGCACTGGATCATCAGGTTCTTGTACAGGAACTCCACCGGATGCGTCTGGTTGGCGAGGATGCCGCCCACCTTGGCCGCGGCCAGGTACACCACGTCGACCGGCGTGGTCGAGAAGAAGCGGTTGACCTGATTCTGGTTTTCCAGATCCAGCTCTTCCCGGCCGCGGGTCAGCACGTTGCGGTACCCGCGGCGTTGCAGCTCGCGGGTGATCGCGGCGCCCACCATGCCGCGGTGGCCGGCGACGAAGACGCGTTGCTCCAGGTTCGTCATGTCGTGCTACTCCTTGTAGGCGTAGATTTCGTAGCCGTTCTGCTCGACCAGCGCATCGCGCCGGGCGTCGCGCAGATCGCTCTCGACCATTTCCTTGACCAGTTGCGCGAAGGAGGTGCGGGGCGACCACCCCAGCTTTTCGCGCGCCTTGGTCGGATCGCCCAGCAGGGTCTCCACTTCCGTCGGGCGGAAGTAGCGCGGATCCACCCGGACGATGACCTGGCCGGGCTTGACGTCATGGACCGGCGAGAACAGCACGGTGGCGGTCTCTTCCAGTCCTTCGCCTTCCCAGGCCAGCAGGATGCCCAGCTCGCGCGCGGCGGTATTGATGAATTCGCGCACGCTGTATTGCATGCCGGTCGCGATGACGTAGTCCTCGGGCGTGTCCTGCTGCAGCATCAGCCATTGCATTTCGACGTAGTCGCGGGCGTGGCCCCAGTCGCGCAGGGCGGACAGGTTGCCCAGGTACAGGCATTCCTGCAGGCCGAGCACGATGCGGGCCAGGCCGCGGGTGATCTTGCGCGTGACGAAGGTCTCGCCGCGCTTGGGCGATTCGTGGTTGAACAGGATGCCGTTGCAGGCATACATGCCATAGGCTTCGCGGTAATTCACGCTGATCCAGTAGGCGTACAGCTTGGCCGCCGCATACGGGCTGCGCGGATAGAACGGCGTGGTTTCCTTTTGCGGCGTCTCTTGCACCAGGCCATACAGCTCGGAGGTGGAGGCCTGGTAGAAGCGGGCCTTGTTCTCCAGTTTCAGGATGCGGATGGCTTCCAGGAGACGCAGGGTGCCCAGGCCGTCGGCGTTGGCCGTGTATTCGGGTTCCTCGAACGAGACGCCGACATGGCTTTGGGCGGCCAGGTTGTAGATCTCGTCGGGCTGCACCGACTGCACGATGCGGATCAGGCTGCAAGAGTCGGTCATGTCGCCGTGATGCAGCACGAAATTGCGGGGCTGGTCATGCGGATCCTGGTACAGATGGTCGATCCGGGCGGTATTGAACAGCGAAGCACGCCGCTTGATGCCGTGGACCTCATAGCCCTTGGCCAGCAGAAACTCCGCCAGATAGGCCCCGTCTTGGCCAGTAACGCCGGTAATCAGTGCCCGTTTTGGCATGGTTGTATCCTTAAGACTTAGTGACTGCACGAAAGGAGCCGAAGGCTGCGGTACCAATGTGCAATGAGATTACTGTTGCACCAGCCGCTGAGATATCGGCCAAAAGGTCTAATAATTCAGCCTGTCGATAGGGAAAAAGGGACTGGATTGCTTCATCCAGCGCACCCAGCATGGCAATCGCCACCAAGGCCGTCAGCGCCGGGCGCCGGTTGACCGAGAAATAGATCAACGTGGTCAGGAAGGCGTAAGCCGCAAGATGCAGACGCTTGTCCCCAAAGGCGTCCGACATCTCGGCGGCCAGGCCCGGCAGGTTGCCTATCGTTACCAGTACGGCGAAGAACAGCCCGGCAAGCGGCAGGCAGATCCGGGCCATGCCCGGTCTGAAGAAGGGCGGGGGCACCTCTTTTTCAAACCCGGCCATACATGTCCTGGAATCTGACGATGTCGTCTTCACCCAGGTAGGCGCCCGATTGCACCTCGATGATTTCCAGCGGGATCTTTCCCGGGTTCTCCAGGCTGTGGATCTCGCCCAGCGGGATGTAGGTCGACTGGTTCTCGGTCAGCAGGTATTGCTTGTCGCCGTTGTAGATGCGCGCCGTGCCCGAAACCACGATCCAATGCTCGGCCCGGTGATGGTGCATCTGTGAGGACAGGCGCGCGCCGGGCTTCACCGTGATGCGCTTGACCTGGTAGCGCGGCCCCTGGCCGACCGAGTCGTAGGATCCCCAGGGCCGCTGCACTTCGCGGTGATGGTTCAGTTCCGAGCGGTGCTGCGTCTTGAAGATCTCGACCAGCCGCTTGACGTCCTGCGAGCGCGATTTGTGCGCCACCAGCACGGCGTCGGCGGTTTCGATCACGACGATGTCGTCCAGGCCCACCGAGGCCACCAGCCGGCTGGTGGAGTGGATCAGGCAGTTGCGCGAATCCTCCACCATGACGTCGCCGGTGGTGGAGTTGCCTTCCACCGTCTTCTGGGCGATACCCCAGACCGCGTCCCAGGCGCCCACATCGCTCCACGAGGCGGCCAGCGGGATGACCACGGCGCTGTCGGTGCGCTCCATGATGGCGTAGTCCATGGAATCGCTGGGGCAGGCCTCGAAGGACGGGCCGTCCAGGTGGAAAAGCGAATTCTCGCCATGTCCGATGGCCACCGCCGCCTGCACCTGTTCCAGCATCTTGGGCGCCAGGCGCGCCATTTCCGACAGGAATACCGAGGCCTGGAAGGCGAACATGCCGCTGTTCCAGTAATAGCCGCCATCATCGATGAAGCGCTGCGCCACCTCGGGCGAGGGCTTTTCAACGAAGCGGCGCACGCGGCGGGCGGGGGCCATGACGCCGGGCTCGTCCGCCTGGATGTAGCCGTAGCCGCTGAGCGGCGCGGTGGGCGTGATGCCGAAGGTCACCAGGGCGCCTTGCAAGGCGGCCTTGTAGGCTTCGGCGAAGGCGGCGCGCAGTACCTCGCCGTCTTCCAGCACGTGGTCCGACGGCATGATCAGCATGACCGGGTCCTCGCCGTCGCGCATGGCGCGCAGGGTGGCCGCGGCGATTGCCGGCGCCGTGTTGCGCGCGAAAGGCTCCAGGATCACTTCCACGTCCTTGATGCCCAGCTCCAGCGCCTGCTCCGCCGCGATATAGCGGTGCGCGTCGTTGCAGACCAGGGTGGGCCGGGCCTGCGCATCCGCCGAACCCAGCCGCAGCAGGGTGTTCTGCAGCAGGCTGCGGTCATCGGTCAAACGGATGAACTGCTTGGGCAGCAGCTCGCGCGACAGCGGCCACAGGCGCGAGCCTGAACCGCCGCAGAGTATGACTGCCCGGTACGGGGGAGGGGGATTGGTCATGGCGCTCACTCCTTGAAGTAGGCCTGGGTGTAGGGGTGCACGCCGGGATCGGCGGCGAGGGCCTTCGCGGGCAGCCAGCGGTAGCTGCGGTGCTGGGCCTGGGGCAGGCTGGAAATGTCCAAAGAAAGCTCGGCCTCATAGGCGAGGACGACGTAGTGGGTGGAGCGTCCGGCTTCACCCGCAAAATTGGTGCCATAGAAGTGTTCGTACACGCCGCGCGGGGTCCAGGCCAGCTCGCTGACCGGGATGCCCAGTTCGTCGCGGGCGATGCGGCGCAGCGCGGCGTGCAGGGTCTCGTTCTTGCGGATCCGTCCGCCCGGCACGAACCAGGCGCCCTGGGCCGGGGGATTGGCCCGCAGGCCAGTCAGGTAGCGGCCCGCGGCATCGCGCAGCAGCAGGTCGATGGAAACCAGCGGCAACATCTCTACCGCCTGGCGGAACTCCGCCTGCGCCAGCAAGCCGTCGCGGGCCGCGGCCTTGCGTTGCTCGGGCCATCCCAAGGGTTTAGTAGACATTGCGGCCCGTCCATCCCGACAACGCCGTGCGGGCGATGATCTGCAGGTCCATCCTGAACGTCCAGTGCTGGATGTAGTAGATGTCGTACTCGACCCGGTCGCTCATCTTGCGCAGCGTGTCCGTCTGCCCGCGCAGGCCGTTGACCTGCGCCCAGCCCGTGATGCCCGGCTTGACGCGGTGGCGCATCATGTAGCGCTGCACCAGGTCCTTGTACATTTCGTTGTGTTCCAGCGCGTGCGGACGCGGACCCACCACCGACATGTCGCCCATCAGCACATTCAGGAACTGCGGCAGTTCGTCCAGGCTGGTGCGCCTGAGGAAGCCGCCGATGCGCGTGACGCGGGCATCGTTGCGCGTGGCCTGGGTGACCACGCCATGCTCCTGATGCACTGTCATGGTGCGGAACTTGTAGACATGGAAGACCTTGCCGTCCACGCCCAGCCGAGGCTGGGTGAAGAACACCGGGCCGCGCGAAGTCGCCTTCACCAGGATCGCCACCGTCAGCATCACGGGCGACAGCCCGACCAGCGCGCAGAAGGCGAAGCCGCGGTCGAAGAGTTCCTTGGCCCAGCCTCGCACGCCGGCGGCCGGCAGGCTGTTGAGCTGTATGGCCGGCAGACCCAGGAATTCGCCGATGCGGTGCCCCAGCAGCTGGATCGACATGACATCGGGAATCCAGCGGATATCCACCAGGTCGTTGCGCAGGTGATAGAGGACTTCGCGCAGTTCCTGGCCCGCTTCCATCGGCAGCACGATCCAGATCTCGCGGACGTTGTGCTCATGCACGAAGCCATGCAGCTCGTCCAGGTCATGCAGGCGGCGGACTTGCGGCGGCAGGTTCTCATGGGGCTCGGCATAGATGCCCGCCACTTCGTAGCCCGCGCCGCGGTATTGCTCGACGCGGCGCCACAGGTCATGGCCCAGCGCGCCAAAGCCCACCAGCAGTACGCGCTTGCGGTCCAGCCCGCGGTCGCGCGCCGCGCCCAGGATCGCGTAGACCGCAATGCGTAAGCCGGCCAGCGTCAGCGCCGACATGCCGAACCACGTAGCCGCCCATATGCGCGATATCGCCGCGGTCTGGTGCATGAGAAAACTGATGCAGATGCCCAGCGCGAACACCAGCGCCCAGGCCGCCAGGCTGCGCACGACCAGGTCGGTCAGCAGGCGGCCGCGCCAGGATACATAGAGGCGGAAGGCCGGGAATATGGCGACCACGCCCAGGCCGCACAGATACACAAGGAACAGATGGATCTGCGGAGGATCCGCCAAGGCATCGTCCGAGAATTTCAAGCCGGTGGCAGTCAGGCCGCAGGCGATCACGATCGCGGCATCGAGCAAGCGATAGAGATAGCTTGCTCCGCTGAATCTAGACGACGTGTCCGTTTGGGACGGGTCCATCGCGCACTCCTGTTCGTGGGGAGCCGCCGTGCGAAAGGCAAAGACAGTGCACCGCCGCAAAGCTTGTGGCTACCGACAAAATCTTATTGAGTGCGCAAGGCACCCGAAACCTCCAAACGATGTAGGAGAAGGCTTAGGACATCCGTCGAATGTGCGGGGCTAGGAAAAGAGAGTGGAATGTCGCAACCCGTTACGCATCGGGCTCACTCCAAGCAACGAAGTCATTCACAAGTGGATTTGCCATGACGACATTTTTCGGAACGTTGAGCCGAGGCATAGCAGCTATCGCGCTCGTGTCCTCGCTGGGCGCTTGCGCCTTGTCTCCCGGTATGACCTTTGACGCCAATCAACTTGCGGATCCGCTGGATCCGAACTCCAAGGCTGTAATCAAGGAAATCACGCCGTCGCTGGTGCTTGAAGACCAGCGCGCGCGCCAGGCATTGCTCGACAACGAAGGCGTCGACAAGCTCTACGGCAAGTCCGGGCCGTACCTGATCGGGCCCGGAGACATCCTCTCGATCGTAGTGTGGGATCACCCTGAACTCGTCCTTCCGACGCAAACCTACGCCATCGGGACTGGGGTAACGGAACTAGCCATTGGAGACACCGCCTCGGGCATTCCGGGCTATACGGTTTCATCCACTGGATATATCCAATTTCCCTATGCGGGATTGCTGAAAGTGGCCGGGTTGACGGAACTTCAGGCGCGCAATCTCATAGTGAATAGTTCGAGCAAGTACATCCAGGATCCGCAGATCACCGTACGCGTTCTGGGATATCGCAGCAAGCGTGTTTACGTCGATGGCGAAGTGAAGACGCCGGGCGCAATCGCGATCAACGATATCCCGATGACCCTGTTGGAAGCGATCAACAGGGCCGGAGGCATTCTGCCCACGGGCGATCGCAGCGCAGTCTACGTGATCCGTGACGGACGCCGTACTCGCGTGAACGTGCCTGCGCTGATCGAGCGTGGCCAAGACCTGAACCAGGTGCTGCTGAAGTCCGGCGACATCGTCAGGGTCACGCCGCGCGATGACAGCAAGGTGTTCGTGATGGGCGAGGTGACCTTGCCCACCGCGGCAGTGATGCGTGACGGACGCATGTCGTTGACCGAGGCGCTGGGCTTGGCCGGAGGACCGAACCAGCTGACCTCGAATCCGTCTCAAATATTCGTTGTGCGCAGCACTGAGCAAGCGACGCCGCTGGTGTTCCACCTGAACGCCGGATCGCCGCAGACTCTTGCGGTGGCGGAGAAGTTCGAGTTGCAACCCAAAGACGTGGTGTTCGTGGATACGGCGGCCCTGGTGCGGTGGAACCGCTTCATCAGCAATCTGTTCCCGAGCGCCCAGACCGTACAGACCGTGAAGTCCATAGATTAGTCCGCCTTAAACCACGCCTGGGGACGCCGCGACCGCGGCGGCGTCTTCTCTTGGAGAGCTGCATGTCGTTGCCCATCGAATCGTTCGAGCCGTCCGTGCCGGCTCGCCAGCAGGAAACTCCGTTGTCGTCCCATGTGGACGCCATCTTCTCCAACCGGTGGATGATCATCGCGATCACTCTGCTTGCATTACTGGGGGCGCTTACCTATGTGATGATCACGCCCAAGGTGTACTCGGCCGACATCATCGTGCAGGTGGAAGAGGAAATGCCGCAGGGGCAGAGCCGCAGCCTGCTCGGCGATGTGTCCTCCATGTTCGATACCAAGGCGGAGACCTCGGGCGAAATGGAAGTGCTGCGTTCGCGCATGGTGGTTGGACCCGCAGTCGACAAGTTCCTGCTGTACATCCAGGCCAAGCCGCGCTATTTCCCCGTGATCGGCGAATGGCTGGCGCAGCGCTACGAAAGCCTGCCGTATCCGTCGAGCCTGCCGCGCGGCGGTTATGCATGGGGCGGAGAAGCCATCGCGATCTCGCAGCTGGACGTGCCCAACGAATGGCTGGGCAAGCCCTTTCGCGTGACCACGCTGGGCGAAGGGCGCTACACGCTGAGCGACAAGTTCACGGGCGCGACCTTCAACGGCACCGTGGGCAAGCCCGAGCATTTCCGGCTGCCTGGCGGCGGCGCGATGGACGTGCATATCGACGCGCTGACGGGACGCCCCGGGACCGAGTTCACGGTGTCGCGCAGCTCGCGCCTTGCAGCCATCGAGGATGTGCAGGCGCGCCTGGGGATCTTCGAGCGCGGCCGCACGTCGGGGGTGATCGGCGTCACGCTGGAAGGCAATGATCCCGCGCTGACGACTGCCGTGCTCAACCAGATCGGCCAGGAGTACGTGCAGCAGAACGTGAACCGCAAGTCGGCGCAGGCCGAGAAGTCGCTGGTATTCCTTGAACAGCAGCTGCCGGTGCTCAAGGGCGAGCTGGACGCGGCCGAGACCAAGTACAACTCCCTGCGCAACAAGCGCGGCACCATCGACCTGAGCGAAGAAGCCAAGCTGATCCTTGCGCAATCGGTGGATGCGCAGACCAAGGTTATGGAACTGCGCTCCAAGCGCCAGGAGATGATCACCCGCTTCGCGCCAACCCACCCCAGCATCGTGGCGCTGGACCGCCAGATCGCCGGGCTGACCGGGGACGTCAACCGCATCGGCAACAACATCCGCCAGCTGCCTGACCTGGAGCAGGACGTGGTGCGCCTGGTGCGCGACGTGCGCGTCAACACCGAGCTCTACACGGCATTGCTCAACAACGCCCAGCAGCTGCGCCTGATCCGCGCCGGCAAGGTGGGCAACGTGCGCATCCTGGACTCGGCGGTGCAGCCGGACAAGCCGGTGCGTCCCAAGGCCGCCATCATCATCGGCGTGGCGACCGCCTTCGGCCTGATCTTCGGCATGCTGTGCGCGTTCGTGCGCAATGCGCTGTTCGGCGGACTGTCGGAACCCGACGACGTCGAACGCCATACCGGCCTGCCGGTGTTGGCCGCCATTCCCTATAGCGACATGCAGGACAAGCTGTGGCGGCGCAGCCGGCGCAAGAACGCCAGCGTGCCTGCGCTGCTGGCGCAGAGCCAGGGCAACGCGCCGCCCATCGAAAGCCTGAGGTCGTTCCGCAACGTGCTGCAGGCGTCGCTGCGCCAGTCGGCCAACAACATGGTCATGTTCACCGGCCCCGTGGCAGGCGTGGGGAAGTCCTTCCTGTCGGCCAACTTCGCCTTCATCCAGGGCGGCGTGGGCAAGCGCGTGCTGCTGATCGACGCTGACTTCCGCAAGGGCCAGCTCAACCGCTACTTTGGCGTGCCCAAGGAAGACGGCCTGTTCGAAGTGCTGTCGGGCACGATACCGCTGACCCAGGTCCGCAAGCACAGCGTGTCCGAGGGCGTGGACTTCATCGCCACCGGCGCGGTCACCTTCGACCCGTCCGAGTTGCTGGCCTCGCCGGTGTTCGGCGAAACCCTGCGCGAACTGGCCTCGCAGTACGACATGGTGATCCTGGACACGGCGCCCGTGCTGTCGTCTCCGGACGCGGCCGTGGTCGGCACGCATGCGGCGGCGGTGATGGTGGTGGTGCGTTCGGGCATGAACACCGTGGGCGAGATCCGCGAGACGGCCAAGCGCCTGATCCAGGCGGGCGCGCCGGTGGACGGCGTGCTCTTCAACGGCCTCAAGCTCCTGCCGGAACGCTTCGGCTTCCGGTCCAAGTACGGCAGTTACCGCTACTCCCGTGCGGCGTATTACGGCGATTTCAAACAGAACGGCCCTAAATAACGCCACCCGGAGAAACTGGCATGCACGGAACTTTTGGCTGGGACACGCCGCAAATTCTGGATGCGGTTTTCAAGGCTTATGACATACGCGGCACGGTGCCGGAAGAAATCGATGCGAGGTTCGCGCACAGCCTGGGGATGGCGGCGGGAACCCAGGCCCGCGAACAGGGGGCGCGGTCCATCGTGGTGGGGAGGGACGGCAGGCTGAGCAGCGTCGAGCTGGCGGCCGCCTTGCAGGCGGGCCTGCGCTCGGCGGGCATGCACGTCATCGACATCGGTATGGCGACCACGCCGATGGTGTACTTCGCGACGCGCCTGATGGACACGGGCGCGGGCATCGCGGTCACGGGCAGCCACAACCCGCCCGCGCACAACGGCTTCAAGATCGTGCTGGACGGCGCCTCGCTATATGGCGAAGGCATCACCGCGCTGCGCGATGCGATGCGCCTGCCCATCGAATCGGCCAGCGCCTCAGGCGGACGCACGCAGATGCAGATCATGCCGTGCTACACGGCGCGCCTGATGGGCGATATCCGCATGGCGCGTCCGATGAAGATCGCCATCGATTGCGGCAACGGCGTGGCGGGCGCCGCGGCGCCGGCGCTGTTCCGCGCCCTGGGCTGCGAAGTGGTCGAGCTGTTCTGCGAGGTCGACGGCTCGTTCCCGGGCCATCACCCGGATCCGGCCGATCCGCAGAACCTGCAGGACCTGATCTATTGCCTGCGCTATTCCGACTGCGAGGTCGGCCTGGCGTTCGACGGCGACGGCGACCGGCTCGGCGTGGTGACCAAGACGGGGCAGATCATCTGGCCCGATCGCCAGCTGATCCTGTTCGCGCGCGACGTGCTGTCGCGCAATCCGGGCGCCGAGATCCTCTATGACGTCAAGTGCAGCCGCCACGTGGCGCGCGCCATCACCGAGGCGGGCGGCAAGGCCACCATGTGGAAGACGGGGCACTCGCTGATCAAGGCCAAGATGCGCGAGACCGGCGCGCTGCTGGCCGGCGAGATGAGCGGCCACATCTTTTTCAAGGAGCGCTGGTACGGCTTTGACGACGGCATCTACGCCGCCGCCCGGCTGCTGGAGATCCTGTCCGGCGCGCCGGATCCCTCGGCCCTGCTGGAAAGCCTGCCGCAGTCCTGCGCTACGCCCGAAATCAAGCTGGAAACCGCCGAAGGCGAGCAGTTTGACCTGGTGGAAGCGCTGCGTGCGCAGGGACAGTTTCCCGGCGCGCAGTCCATCAACGACCTGGACGGCATCAGGGTGGATTACGCCGACGGCTTCGGCCTGGCGCGTCCGTCCAACACCACGCCGACGGTGGTATTGCGTTTTGAAGGGGACACCGTGGCCGCATTGGCCCGTATCGAGGAGGATTTCCGCAACGCGTTCCGACGCATTGCCCCTCATGTTCGTTTACCGTTTTAAGGAGCATCACGCGATGGGAAAGGCCAAGTATGCGGTTGAGGCGCTAAGGGCGAATTCGGGCCTGGCGGACAGCCCGGAGTGGCAGGCGTTCGCGCAGGCCGCGCACGGCGCGGAATTGGACGGCGCGGCGCTGAAGGTCATCGAGGCGGCGGGTCTTTGCGTGGACCTGAGCATGCAACGGCAGTCGCCGGCGCTGGAAGCGGCGGCCATGTCGCTGCTGCAGGCGCGCGGCGTGGCGGATGCGCGCCAGGCATTGTTCGCGGGCGAGCCGGTCAACTGGACCGAAGGCAAACCGGCATGGCATACGGCGCTGCGCGCCGGGCGCACGCGGGAACAGCCTGACGGCCAGGACGCTGACTCCGTCTGCGAGCATTCGCGCATGACGGACTTCGTGCGGCGGGTGGACCAGACGGCCGATTTCAACACGGTGCTGCATATCGGCATCGGCGGCAGCGATTGGGGACCGCGCCTGGCGGTCCAGGCGTTTGGCGGGGCGCAGCAGCGCCGTCAGATCCGCTTCGTGTCCAACATCGACGGACACGCGTTCCATGATGCGGTGGCCGGGCTGGACCCGCGCCGCTGCCTGGTGGTGGTGTCTTCCAAGTCCTTCACCACCGCCGAGACGCTGCACAACGCGCGCGCGGCCATCGCCTGGCTCAAGCAGGGCGGCGTGGCCGACGTGTCGGAACATCTGGCCGCGGTCACCGCCAACGTGTCGGCGGCGCGCGCGCTGGGCGTGCCGTCCAGCCAGATCTTCAAGATGTGCGACTGGGTGGGCGGGCGCTATTCGGTCTGGTCGGTCGCAGGCCTGTCGATCGCGCTGACGGTCGGCGCCGACGTGCTGATCGGCATGCGGGCGGGCGCCGAGGCCATGGACCAGCATTTCCAGCAAGCGCCGTTCGCCTCGAATGCGCCGATCCAGCTGGCGCTGGCGGGCCTGGTCAACTGCAGCGTGCTGGGCCACAACTCGCTGAACATCGCGGCCTACAGCGCGCGGCTGCTGCACCTGGTCACCTATTTGCAGCAGCTGGAAATGGAATCGCTGGGCAAACGGGTCGCGGGCGACGGCGCGGCGGTCGGCGTGCCGACG
Organism: Achromobacter aegrifaciens; assembly: GCF_902859965.1. NCBI lineage: Bacteria > Pseudomonadati > Pseudomonadota > Betaproteobacteria > Burkholderiales > Alcaligenaceae > Achromobacter > Achromobacter aegrifaciens. The sequence continues at coordinate 259,191 of NZ_CADIKO010000004.1, read as the reverse complement.
GCTCCCATCATCTGGGGCATGCCGGGCACCGATGGCCAGCACACCTTCTTCCAGTGGCTGCATCAAAGCGAAGAGGGCGCGCCGGTGGACTTCATCGCCAGTCTGCAAGGCCATGCGGATAGTCCCGATGCGCACCGCATGCTGCTGGCCAACTGCCTGGCGCAGCGCCAGGCGTTGCTGCGCGGCAAATGCCTGGAGCAGGCGCTGATGGACGTGGCGCACATCGACGACCAGGAGCGTGCGCTGAGCCTGGCGCAGCACATGGTCCATCCGGGCGGGCGCCCTTCGACCCTGATCGTGTTGCGCCAGCTGGATCCTCGCGGCCTGGGCGCGCTGCTGGCGTTGTACGAGCACAAGGTGTTCGTGCAGAGCGTGGTCTGGGGCATCAATCCCTTCGACCAGTGGGGCGTGGAACTGGGCAAGCGCCTGGCCACCGGCATCGAGCGCGAGCTGGCGGTGCCGGTGTCGGCCGGCGTGGTGGACTGGGGCCACGACGCGTCCACCTCGTACTGGATCGACCGCTACCGCAGCCATGCACAGGCGCCGCGGCCGCGCCATGCCTGGGTGCCGGGCGTGGCGGCGCATCTGTGAGGGAGACCATGCCGGATCTGCATGTGTTGGTGACGGGCGGCGCCGGCTATATCGGCACGCACACGCTGGTCGCGATGTTGGCGGCGGGCCAGCGGCCGCTGGTGCTGGATAACTTCAGCAACGGCAGCCGCGAGGCCGTGCGCCGCGTCGAGCGCCTCTGCGGCGTGGAGATTCCTCTGGTGGAAGGGGACATCCGCAGCCCTGGACTGGTCGAATCGGTGCTGGCCGAGACGGCAGCGCGCGGCGCGCCGGTGCAGGCGGTGCTGCATCTGGCCGGCAGCAAAGCGGTGGGCGAGTCGGTTGCCGATCCGCTCAAGTACTACGACAACAACGTCGGCGGCTCGGTGACGCTACTGCGCGCCATGCGCGAGGCGGGCGTGACGCGCATGGTGTTCAGTTCTTCGGCCACAGTCTACGGCGAGCCCCGCTACCTCCCGCTGACCGAGGCGCATCCGCTGGCGCCAACCAACCCCTACGGCCGCACCAAGCTGATGGTGGAGGAAGCGCTGCGCGATGTCTGCACGGCCGATCCCGCGTTCAGCGCGGTGACGTTGCGCTACTTCAATCCCATCGGCGCGCATCCGAGCGGCCAGATCGGGGAAAGTCCGCGCGACATTCCGAACAACCTGTTCCCGTACATCACCCAGGTGGCGGTAGGTCGCCAGCCTTTCCTGCGGGTGTTCGGCGACGACTACGAGACGGCCGACGGCACCGGCGTGCGCGACTATCTGCACGTGATGGACCTGGCGCAGGGGCATGTGCAGGCGCTGGCCTATTCGGAGCGCCACCCCGGATTCGTGGCGGTCAACCTGGGTACCGGGCAGGGCACCAGCGTGCTGGAGCTGGTGCATGCGTTCGAACGGGTCAACGGCTGCCGCATTCCCGTGCAGGCGCAGGCCAGGCGTCCCGGCGACGTCGAAAAGATGTGGACCGATCCCACGCTGGCGGCTTCCTTGTTCGGCTGGCATAGCACGCATGACGTGGATGCGATGTGCGCGGACGGCTGGCGCTGGCAGCAGGGCAACCCTCAGGGCTACGACCTCGGCACAGGGACATAACCCCTGCGCCGTATCGGATGGATTCCTCGAAACCGGCGCGAGCGGTTACAGTTGACGGAAATATTGCGAAGCAGCATTGCCCGGCGGCCTGGCCGCCGCGGCCGTGCACCGTCAACGAGGCGCACCCATGTTTGAATTCAATCCCTCTACCGGCCTCCTGCAGGAGCTGCAGTCATGAGCGGGCCGACCTACAGCGCGCCGGCCCACTGGAACCTGGACAGCATCGTGTCCGGCCTGCGCGAAGCGCGCGTGGCCTGGCGCGGTCCCCGCGGCCGCCTGCGCGAAGACGCCGGCCTGCGCGAATTCCCGTCGCAGGAAAGCCTGCGCCAGATCGTCAAGGATCTCTGTGGCGCGCTGTTCCCGATGCGCCTGGGTCCCATCGACCTGCGCGAAGAGGTCGAGGACTTCTACGTCGGCCATACCATCGGCGCGGCGCTGGACGCGCTGCTGCACCAGGTCTGTCTTGAATTGCAGTACGTGGGCCGGCCCGAACAGACCGAGCCCGCGGATGCGCGCCAGCGCGCCATCGAGATCGTGCGCCAGTTCGGCGCGGAGCTGCCGCGCGTGCGCGCCGCGCTGGACCTGGACGTGACCGCCGCCTATCAGGGCGACCCGGCCGCGCACAATGTGGACGAGGTCCTGCTGTGCTATCCGGGCGTGGCGGCGATGATCCACCACCGTCTGGCCAATGTGCTGTACCGCCTGGGCGCGCCGATGCTGGCGCGCATCGTGGCGGAAATCGCGCATGCGGATACGGGCATAGACATCCACCCGGGCGCGACCATTGGCCGCAGCTTCTTCATCGACCACGGCACCGGCGTCGTGATCGGCGAGACCGCCATCATCGGCGACCGCGTGCGCCTCTATCAGATGGTCACGCTGGGCGCCAAGCGCTTCCCGCCGGGTGAAAACGGCGAACTCAAGAAGGGCCTGGCGCGTCACCCCTTGATCGAGGACGACGTGGTGATCTACGCTGGCGCGACGATTCTCGGCCGCGTCACCATCGGCAAGGGTTCGACCATCGGCGGCAACGTCTGGCTGACCCGCAGCGTGCCGCCGGGCAGCAACGTGACCCAGGCCAGCCTGGTCAGCGACATGCCCGACTGCGGCCTGGGCGGCTGAGCAGCTTGAGGCCGCAGCCTTTCGCGCAGCGGCCGCCTTTTCGCGCGGGCGCCGATGCGCGCCCGCGTAACGGCCGGCCCTGAGGAGCCTGGATGGACACACGAGTCTCTGATCTGGCCGCGCTGCGCGGCTTTGTCGACCGCCACCCGCGGCTGTTCGTGCTGACGGGGGCGGGCGTCAGCACCGATTCCGGCATCCCCGACTACCGCGACACCGAAGGCGAATGGAAGCGCAAGCCGCCCATGACGCTGCAGACCTTCATGGGCGGCGAACTGGCGCGGGCGCGCTATTGGGCGCGCAGCATGGTGGGCTGGCGCCGTTTCGGCCATGTGCAGCCCAATGCCTCGCACCGGGCGCTGGCGCGGCTGGAATCGCGCGGCCGCGTCTCGGTGCTGGTGACGCAGAACGTCGACGGCCTGCACGAGGCCGCCGGCAGCCGCGACGTCGTCGACTTGCACGGCCGGCTGGACGAGGTGCGTTGCATGGCCTGCGACTGGCGCGGCGGCCGCCAGGCATGGCAAGAGGCGTTGCAGGACGGCAACCCGGAATGGACGCTGCTGGACGCCACGGATGCGCCTGACGGCGACGCCGACCTGGAAGGCGAGGACTTTGCGCAATTTCAGGTGCCGCCCTGTCCGCGCTGCCGCGGCATCGTCAAGCCGGACGTGGTCTTTTTTGGTGAAACCGTGCCGCGCGAACGCGTGGACCGCGCCAACGCCGGCCTCATGAACGCCGACGCGGTGCTGGTGGTGGGGTCATCGTTGATGGTGTATTCCGGCTACCGCTTCGTCAGCGCCGCGTCGCGCAACGGCATGCCGGTAGCTGCCATCAACCTGGGGCGCACCCGCGCCGACAGCATGCTGACGCTGAAAGTGGAACTGCCTTGCGCCGTGGCGCTGGACGCGCTGTAACACACCCCGGGGCCGGCCGGTTTTTGACCGGTCTAAGCAAGTACTTGCCCTGCAAAGGTTTTTTTCGGCTGTTACAGACCTTTCCATAGGGTTGTCCACAGGAACTGGGGATAACTCCTAGGGATAACCCCGGGTTTTCGACCTTTTTAGAGCAGCGTTTGTCAAGTCTCGGGGGCGTCCGCCATGTCCCCCATTAGCGCCTTGCGGGCCGCGTGCCAACTGCCGGCGTCCGGCGCATACAGCAGGCCGCCGGTGCGATGCGTGGGCTTGTAGGGAGAACCGTCGAAGTGGGCCGCGTAGCCGCCGGCTTCGCGGTGCAGCAGCCAGCCGGCTGCGTGGTCCCAGGCCGTCAATTGGTTGTAGAACGCGATGTGGCAGTGCCCGGCGGCCAGCATGCGGTACTCATGCGCGGCGCAACGCAGCGAGGCGGTGCTGCCCAGGCGCGACAGGTTGCTGTTGACGGTGGTACGCATCGGCTCGGGCAGGGCGCCGGTCGAGATCAGGCCGTCCATGTCTTCGGGCGGCGCGGGGCTGGCCACCGCGAGCTGGGCCTGCTTGCCGTTTTCATATTCCATCCAGGCGCCTTCGCCGCGCACGGCGAGCGCGCTGTCGCGGCTGACCGGGTCGTAGATGACGCCCGCGATCACGTCGCCGCGATGGCAGGCGGCGATCATCATGCCGAAGAGAGGCAGGCCCGCGACGTAGTTGCGGGTGCCGTCGATGGGGTCGATCAGGAAGGCCAGGTCGGCGTCGACCAGCATGTTCAGCAGCGCGGGATTGCGGGCCGAGGCCTCTTCGCCGATCAGCACGGCGCCCGGATGCAGCTTGGCCAGGCGCGCGGCGATCAGGCGTTCGGCGGCTTCGTCCGCGTCGGTCACGAGGTCGCGGGCGGAGCTTTTGCCGCGCACAGCGCCTTCCGGCAGATTGCGAAAGCGCGGCATGACTTCCGTCTGCGCGGTTTCGGCCAGGATGGCGGCAAGCCGGCGAGTGTCCTCGCGGGTGAAGGTTCTGCTCATACGGACTCGTTCGGTCAGGGAACGCGCAAATCTACCATGCCGGACGCGGGGCGGGATGCCACATATCGGACTCCCGGAAACCCGCGCGCCAAATGCGCGCGGCCCCCGCCGGCAGAAGCCGGCGGGGGCCGCGGCGCGCAAGGGGCCGTCAGGCGCCCAGGTCCACGCAGAGGTACTTGATCTCCAGGTACTCTTCGATGCCGTATTTCGAGCCTTCGCGGCCCAGGCCGGATTGCTTGACGCCGCCGAACGGGCCGACTTCATTGGAGATGATGCCGGTGTTGATGCCGACGATGCCGTACTCCAGCGCTTCGGACACGCGCCAGATGCGGGCGTAGTCGCGGGTGAAGAAGTAGGCGGCCAGGCCGAAGATGGTGTCGTTGGCCATGCCGATGACTTCCGCTTCGGTTTCGAAGCGGAACAGCGGGGCCACCGGGCCGAAGGTTTCCTCGGTCGCGAAGCGCATCGACTGGGTCACGTCGCGCACCACGGTCGGTTCGAAGAAGGTGCCGCCCAGCGCGTGGGGCTTGCCGCCGGCGATGACCTTGGCGCCGTGCGCGGTCGCGTCGGCGATGTGCTCCTGTACCTTTTCCACGGCGCTGCTGTCGATCAGCGGACCCTGGGTCACGCCGTCGGCGAAGCCGTCGCCGACCTTCATGGCTTCGACCTTGGCGACCAGGCGCTTGGCGATTTCTTCGTACACGCCGGCCTGCACGTAGATGCGGTTGGCGCAGACGCAGGTCTGGCCGGCATTGCGGTACTTGGAAGCCAGGATGCCGTCGACCGCGCGGTCCAGGTCGGCGTCGTCGAACACGATGAAGGGCGCGTTGCCGCCCAGCTCCAGCGACAGCTTCTTGATGGTGGGCGCGCACTGCTCCATCAGCGTGCGGCCGACTTCGGTGGAGCCGGTGAAGCTCAGCTTGCGCACCACGTCGCTTTCGCACAGGGCCGCGCCGATTTCGCGCGAGCTGCCGGTGATGACATGGAACACGCCAGCGGGCACGCCGGCTTCTTCAGCCAGCACGGCCAGCGCCAGCGCGGTTAGCGGGGTCTGTTGCGCGGGCTTGACCACCATGGTGCAGCCGGCGGCCAGGGCCGGGCCGACCTTGCGGGTGATCATGGCGGCCGGGAAGTTCCACGGCGTGATGGCGGCGGTGACGCCGATGGGCTGCTTGAGCGCCATCAGGCGCTGGCCGGCCTTGGGGCTTTGCAGGATGTCGCCGTCGATGCGCTTGGCTTCTTCGCCGAACCACTCCAGGAACGAGGCGGCATAGGCGATTTCGCCGGCGGCTTCGGTCACGGGCTTGCCCTGTTCGGACGTCATGATGGCGGCCAGGTCCTGCTGGTTCTGCATCATGAGCTGGGCCCACTTCAGCAGGATCGCGGCGCGTTCCTTGCCGGTCTTGGCGCTCCAGGCGGGCAGGGCGGCCTCGGCGCTGGCGATGGCTTGTTCGGCTTCCTTGCGGCCCAGCTTGGGCACGGACACGATGGTCTTGCCGGTGGAGGGATTGTCCACGGGGATGGACGGGCCATTGCCGGCGGCTACCCACTTGCCGTCGATGTAGCAGGCGTCGCGCAGCAGATCGGGGCGCGCCAGGGGATGGGTCAGTGCGGTCATTGTTGGAGTCTCCTTGAAGGGAAGCGGTGGGCCAGGAAACGCTTGCGGGCGTGGCGGCAGATCCGCTACGCCCGCAAAACTTGTGCCTGCCCGCCGGAATACCGGTAGTTCAGGTCCTGTGCGTCAGGCGGCGAGCGCCTCGGACAGGATGGCCAGCGCGCGATCGAACTGGGCGTCGGGGATGGTCAAGGGGTACAGGAAGCGCAGGACGTTGCCGTACACACCGCAGCTTAGCAAAATCAGGCCCTTTTCGATGGCGCGGGCTTGCACACGCTTGACCGCTTCCGCGTCCGGCTTGCCGGTGGCGGGATCGTTCAGTTCCAGGGCGACCATGGAGCCCAGGCCGCGCACGTCGGCGATGCCCGGCACCTTGGCGCGCAGGCCTTCCAGGTGCGCGCGCAGCTTGTCGCCCAGGGTGACGGCGCGTTCGCACAGCTTTTCCTCGGCGATCACGTCCAGCACGGCATGCGCCGCGGCGACCGCCAGCGGGTTGCCGGCGTAGGTGCCGCCCAGGCCGCCGGCGGCAGGCGCGTCCATGACGTCGGCGCGGCCGACCACGCCCGAGATCGGGAAGCCGCCGCCCAGGCTCTTGGCCATGGTGATCAGGTCGGCCTGGACCGAGTGGTGTTCCATGGCGAACAGCTTGCCGGTGCGGCCGAAGCCGGTCTGGACTTCGTCGGCGATCAGCAGGATGCCGTGTTCGTCGCAGATCTTGCGCAGCGCCGTCATCAGTTCCGGCGGGGTGATGTTGAAGCCGCCTTCGCCCTGGACAGGTTCCAGAATGATGGCCGCGACGCGCTTGGGATCGATGTCGCACTTGAACAGCAGGTCCAGTCCCTTGAGCGAGTCCGCCACGGTGATGGACTGGGTGGCGTTGGGGAAGGGCACGTGATAGATGTCGCCCGGCATCGGACCGAACGACAGCTTGTACGGGGCGACCTTGCCGGTCAGCGCCATGCCCAGCATGGTGCGGCCGTGGAACGAACCCGAGAAGGCGATGACGCCCGAGCGGCCGGTGGCCGAGCGCGCGATCTTGATGGCGTTTTCGACGGCTTCGACGCCGGTGGTGAAGAAGGCGCTCTTCTTCAGGCCGTCGATGGGGGCGAGGCGGTTGATGCGCTCGGCCAGCGAGACATAGCCTTCGTACGGCACGATCTGGTAGGCCGTGTGCGTGAAGTTGTCCAGCTGCGCGGAGACCGCGGCCTTGATCTTCGGGTGGAGGTGGCCCGTGTTCAGGACGGCGATGCCGCCTGCGAAATCGATATATTCCTTGCCATTGGCGTCCCACAGGGTGGCGTTTTCGGCGCGCACCGCGTAGAAGTCGCACATGACGCCGACGCCGCGGGGCGTGGCCAGGGAACGGCGGGTATTCAGGTCCTGATTCTTCATCTCAGCCTCTGCGAGCATGATGGGGCGGGAAAACCTTATTTAATGCTACGATGGCCCCATTTGTGGGAACCACTTTTATAAATCGGGTAGAACCAATTGCGGTCCATAGTCGGTGACTTGCTGCAGCTGCGGCTGGCGGACGGCTCCAGCGAGCCCATGAACAAGCGGCTGTACCGCGGCATCCGCGAAGCCATCCTGGATGGAGCCATTGCCGCGGACTCGCGCCTGCCCGCCTCGCGGGACCTGGCGGCAGAGCTCGGCATCGCCCGCAACACCGTGGTCCACGTCTATAGCCAACTGCTGGCTGAAGGCTACACCCGCAGTCGCCAGGGCAACGGCACCTTCGTCAACGCCTCGGTGCCGGATTCCTACCTGGCCAGCGGCCGGCGCAAGCGCCAGCCGCCGCCCGCGCAGCCGCGCCCGGCGCTGTCGCCGCGCGGCGCCGCCATCGTCGACGGCGTCTCGGCCTCGCCCTACCAGTGGGGCGCCTTCATGCCCGGCGTGCCAGACCTGACCGAATTCCCGCACAAGAAGTTCGGCCGCATTTTCAGCGCCCTGTGGCGCAATCCCTCGCCCGACCTGCTGACCTACGCCTACGGCGGCGGGCTGCCGGCCCTGCGCGAGGCGCTGGCGCAGCATCTGGCGCTGACGCGCTCGATCGATTGCGATCCCGAGCAGATCATCATCACCGAAGGTTCGCACCAGGCCATCGACCTGACCACCCGCATCCTGGGCGAAGCCGGCGAGACCGCCTGGGTCGAGGATCCTGGCTACTGGGGCGCGCGCACCGTGCTGCAGGTCAACGGCCTGCACACCGTGCACCTGCCGGTGGACGAGGAGGGCATGCGCCTGCCGGAGACCGTGGGCACGCCGCCGCGCTTCATCTTCGTCACGCCCTCGCACCAGTATCCGCTGGGGCCGGTCATGTCGCTGACGCGCCGGCGCCAGTTGCTGGCGGTGGCGCGGCAAAGCGGCAGCTGGATCATCGAAGACGACTACGACAGCGAATTCCGCTTCTCCGGCCGGCCCATCGCTTCGCTGTTGGGCTTGGAACCCGACGCGCCCGTGATCTACATGGGAACCTTCAGCAAGACCTTGTATCCGGGCCTGCGCGTGGGCTACCTGGTGCTGCCCAAGACCCTGACTGCCGCGTTCCAGGCAGCGCACGCCGAGCTCTACCGCGAGGGCCACCTGATGACGCACGCGGCCCTGGCCACGTTCATCTCGGAAGGCCACTACGCCGCCCACATCCGCCGCATGCGCATGCTGTACGGACGCCGCCGCGCCATGCTGGTCAATCTGATTGAACGCAGGCTGGGGCCGGATTGGCTGCATCGCGACGCCAGCATGGCGGGGCTGCATCTGGTGCTGACGCTGCCCGAGGACATGGACGATCTGCGCGTGGTGGATGTGGCGCGCAGCAAGGGCGTGCTTACGCGCGCGCTGTCGCGCTACTACGTCAACGACGAGGGCCGCCGGCCGGGCCTGCTGCTGGGCTATGCCTGCGTGCCGGAGCACGACATTGCGCGCAAATTCGAGGTGCTGCTGGACAGCCTGAACGAAGTGGCGCGCGCGTCCGTCGCGCTGGCGGCGTCAGGCGGGCGCTAGCGCCGCCGCGAAGGCCGCGGCGTTGCGCATGCCCTGGTCTTCGAAGTTGGTGTTGAACACCGCGTGCGCCTGGGCGCTTTGCGCCGCCAGCCGCGCGAAGCGCTCGGCCAGTTCGGCGAGCTCCTGTTCCGAGTATTCGTATTGGAAGCGGCCCGAGGACGCGGCGCCGGACACGTTCCAGGCGGCCGTATTGCGTCCGTGCAGGCGCAGCAGCGTCAGCTCCGGATGGGTGCACTCCCAGATTGCGGGCACGGTGTTGTCGAAGCCTTGGGGGCTATCGACCACCGTATGGACCACCCCGAGATCGCGTTCGAAGGCCAGGGTGTCCGTGGTGGCGGAGGGCGACTCGAACCAGCTGCGGTGGCGGAATTCCACCGACACCAGGTGTTCTTCCATGCGACGCGCGCAGTCGGCCACCCGCGCCCGGCCGCGCGCGTCGCGCCGGATCCAGGGCGGAAACTGGAAATGCACCGCGCCCAGCTTGCCCGTCATGCGCAAGGGTTCCAGCGCAAGCTGATAGCGGCGCCAGAGTTCATCGCGCAGGTCGGCGGGCATGCGGTCGTGGTAAATGACGGGTTCCGGCCAATCGGGCAGTTCGCGCCGGATGTCCGCGGGCAGCGCGGATAGCGGCGTCTGATGGCCGGTGAACAGCCGGAAGGCCTTGATGTTGAAGACGAAATCGTCCGGCGTGCGCTGCGCCCACAAGTAGGCGTTTTCGGCCGTGGGCATGGCGTAATAGCTGGAATCGACCTCGGCCATGGGAAAGCGCGAGGCATAGAAGCGCAGCCGCGCTTCGGCGCTGCGGACCTCCGGCGGGTAGAAGCGGCCGCAGGCCAGCAGGGTGGGATCGGTCCAGGAGGCGGTGCCGGTCAAGAGGCGCATGGCCACAGGCGAATCAGACTTTATTGAAAAAATTCTGTATAAATATACAGTGTTCATCCGAAGCCCGGCAATGTCCGGGCTCGCCGTTTTCAGCGGCTGCCTTGCTGCGGCCCCGCCCCATGTCCGACCAAACCGATACGTCCAACCCGTCCGCCGAACGCCCCGATCCCCTGGCCGATCTCAACCCCGCCCAACGCGAGGCCGCCGAATTCGGCGTGGCCGGCGCGCCGGGAGACGACGGCCCCCTGCTGGTGATCGCCGGGGCAGGCTCGGGCAAGACCAATACGCTGGCCCACCGGGTCGCGCACCTGATCCTGAACGGCGCCGATCCCCAGCGCATGCTGCTGTTGACCTTCTCGCGCCGCGCGGCGCTGGAAATGGAGCGGCGCGTGGGCTCGGTGCTGCAGCGGGTGATGAGGCTGCGCGCCACGCAGCAGGCGCCGTCGCTGCCCTGGGCCGGCACCTTCCACGCGATCGGCGCGCGCCTGCTGCGCGATTGCGCGCAACGCATCGGCCTATCCGAGGCCTTCACCATCCACGACCGCGGCGACGCCGAGGACCTGATGGGCATGGTGCGCCACGAACTGGGCCTGTCGTCCACCAAGTCGCGCTTTCCGCTCAAGGGCACCTGCCTCGCCATCTATTCGCGCGTGGTCAACAGCCAGACCCCGGTGGCCGACGTGCTGAAGACCTCCTTCCCCTGGTGCGCCCAATGGGAAGAGGAACTCAAGAACCTGTTCCGCGCCTACGTCGCGGCCAAGCAGGACCAGCAGGTGCTGGACTACGACGACCTGCTGCTGTACTGGGCCGAGATGATGGGCGACCCCGGCATCGCGGCCGACGTGGGCGCGCGCTTCGACCACGTACTGGTGGACGAATACCAGGACACCAACCGCTTGCAATCCGCCATCCTGCTGGCGATGAAGCCCGACGGCCGCGGCCTGACGGTGGTGGGCGACGATGCCCAATCCATCTATTCGTTCCGCGCGGCCACGGTGCGCAACATCCTGGACTTTCCGAACCAGTTTCCCAACCCGGCCAGGGTCATCACGCTGGACCGCAACTACCGTTCCACCCAGCCCATCCTGAACGCGTCCAATGCCGTGATCGGCCTGGCCACGGAACGTTACGCCAAGGACCTGTGGACCGATCGCCAGTCGTCCCAGCTGCCCGAACTGGTGACGGTCAGCGACGAAGCCGGCCAGGCGCGCTGGGTGGCCGACCAGGTGCTGGCGCAGCGCGAAGGCGGGGCCACGCTCAAGTCGCAGGCGGCGCTGTTCCGCACCGCCAGCCACAGCGCCGCGCTGGAACTTGAACTGACCCGCCGCAACATTCCCTTCGTGAAGTTCGGCGGGCTGCGCTTCCTGGAGGCCGCGCACGTGAAGGACCTGTTGTCGCTATTGCGCTGGGCGGAGAATCCGCGCGGCCGCATGGCGGGCTTTCGCGTGGCGCAGTTGCTGCCCGGCATCGGCCCGGCCACGGCGGGCAAGCTGATGGACGCCATGTCCGCCTCCGCCGAACCGCTGCGCGCGCTGCGCGAATTCAAGCCGGGCGCGGCGGCGCAGGAAGAGTGGGGCGCTTTCGCCGATACGTATGCGGCCTTGTGCGACCCCGCGCTGAAATGGCCCGCCGACGTGGACCTGGCCCTGCGCTGGTATGGCGCGCAGCTGGAACGCTTGTATGACGATGCGCGCGTGCGCCGCGCCGACCTGGACCAGTTGGTGCGCATCGCCGCGGGCTACGGCTCGCGCGAACGCTTCCTGACCGAACTGACGCTGGATCCGCCGGACGCCACCAGCGACGAGTCCGGGGCGCCGCATCGCGACGAGGACTACATGATCCTGTCCACCATCCATTCCGCCAAGGGACAGGAATGGAAGGCGGTCTATGTCCTGAACGTGGTGGACGGCTGCATCCCGTCGGACATGAGCACCGGCACGGCCGAGGAAATCGAGGAAGAGCGCCGCCTGTTGTATGTGGCGATGACACGCGCCAAGGAACGCCTGCAGCTCATCGTGCCGCAGCGCTTCTACGTGCACCAGCAGACCGGCATGGGCGACCGGCACGTCTATGGATCGCGCACGCGCTACATCACCAATGCGATGCTGCCGCTGTTCGATCACCTGCCCAAGCTGCCGGACCTGCCCGCCGGGCGCGCCGCGCCGAAGGAGCCTCAAGCGCCCAGCGTGGACGTGGCCAAGCGGGTGCGGAACCTGTTCTCGTAGGCTGGGCTATCATCGGCCGATACGCATAAGCTGTCCGGCAGGGATCGCATTGCAAAAGGGTGTTTATGTCTACTGAAGAACATACCGCCGACGACTCGAAACGAGAGGTCGTCGCATCGATCGCCTATGTGAACGGACGGCGGGAACGCGAGGTTCCCATCGACGAAGTCGCCCAGTACGTCAGCCAGGACCACGGCATGCTGTGGATCGGCCTGCGCAATCCGCGCCCGGAAGTGCTGGCGAAGGTCGCCAGCGAACTTGGCGCCTGCGACAAGAACCAGGAAGAAATGCTGGAATCCCACCGGCGGCCGAAGATCATCGACTACGGCAACATGATCCTCATCGTCGCCATCACGGTCGAGGTCGAGGCCGAGCGCCCCATCTTCGGCGAGACCCAGTTCCTGATCGGCGATGGCTTTTTGGTCACGGTGCGGCGCGGCGCCACCGCCGGCCATAGCCCCTTGCGCGAACGGCTGGAAGCCTCGCCCGACCTGCTCAAGCGCGGCAGCGACTATGTGGCTTCCGAACTGCTTGACTGGCTGGTGGATCGCTATGTAGCCGCCGCCGGCAAGATCGAATCCGTGGTCGAAGGCGCCGAACAGAAGCTGCTGATCCGAGGCGCCAAGGACTCGGACATCCGCAGGCTGTACCGGCAGCGCCGCGACCTGCTGCGCATCCATACCGTGGTGTCGCCGCTGGCCGAAATCTGCCGACGCCTGGCGCGGGTCGAGATGTCCGCGGTGGACGAGCATGCCCGTCCGTATTTCGGCGAGGTCGCCGACCGCGTGCTGCGCGTGGATGAACTTTTCAACTCGCTGCGCGAATCCCTGGCCTTCGCCTTTGAAGCCAGCCTGATGATAGGCCAGGCCGCGCAGAACGACACCACCCGCAAGCTGGCGTCCTGGGCCGCCATCCTGGCGGTGCCCACGGCCATTGCCGGCATCTACGGCATGAACTTTGAATTCATGCCCGAACTGAAATCGCCCTGGGGCTATCCGATCACGCTGGGCGTCATCGTGTCGATCTGTTCGGTCCTGTATTGGCGCTTCCGCAAGTCGGGGTGGCTGTAGCGGGCGACTCCACGCCTCGCCTTTATGGCAAACTGCCTGCGTTTTCCTTCCTGGAGCCTGGCTGGTGCGTGGCAAATCCCCTTTACGCGGCGGCAGCAAGCTGACCGCCCTGATCGTCGCCGTGATCCTTGCGGCGGCAGGCGCCATCGTCAACTGGCTGCAGCCTTCGGGAAGAGAGGGGCAGGACCGGGCTGAACGGCCGGCGCCTTCAGCCCAGGGCCGGCCCGGCGCGACGCTGGCTGGCGGCATTCCGCAGGGCAGCTATACGCTTACCGGCATGATCGTCAACGTGGCCGACGGCGACACCGTGACGCTGCGCGCGTCCGACGGTCAGCACCGCATCCGCATGGACAGTATCGATGCGCCCGAAGAGGGCCACGGGTCCGACCAGCCCGGGCAACCCTATGCCGAGGCCGCGCGCAAGAACCTGGCCGGCCTGGTCGCGGGCAAGACGCTAAGCGCGCAATGCTACGAGAAGGACCAGTACGGCCGGGAAGTCTGCGCCCTGATCCTGGATGACGGCCGTTCGGCCAACCGCCTGCAGGTGGAGGCCGGCTACGCCTGGGCCTATACGGCGCGCCAGGGCGACTACCTGCGCGACAAGGCCATGCCGGACCTGCAGCGCCAGGCCAAGGCAGCCGGGCGCGGCCTGTGGGCGCAGCCCGGCGCCATGCAACCCTGGAAGTGGCGCTACGACTGCTGGCGGCAGCGCCAGTGCGGCTGAACCCGCGCGGGCCGGCCCGGAACGCCGCGCCCGAGCGCCGCCAGCCCTGGGGGATGCCTGGGTATGGTCCCCGGCCCGTGTTTGCTATCCTCTGTCGCAACGATTCGAAGGGAAGGTTTCCATGCGTGCATTGAAGCGGCTCTGGGCGGCGGCCATGCTGCTGTCGCTGGCGTTGGCGGGCTGCTCGCAAGAAAGCCCCATCAACAGCCCCTATCCGTCCGGCGCCGAAAGCCAGAACACGCTATTTTCCGCCTTCGTCAAGCGATCTCCGAAGTACCTGGATCCGGCCAGCTCTTATTCCGGCGACGAGACCCCTTATACGTACAACATCTATGAGACGCTGTACGGCTACCACTACCTGAAGCGGCCCTACGAGCTGGTGCCGCGCGCGGCGGCGTCGATCGACCCGCCCGTCTACCTGGATGCGCAGGGCAATACGCTGCCCGCCGACGCGCCCGGCGAGCAGATCGCGCAAAGCATCTACGACATCAAGATCCGGCCGGGGGCGCGCTACGCGCCGCACCCGGCATTCGCCCGCAAGACCGATGGCAGCTACGACTACTTTCCGCTGGCGCCGGGCGAACTGGACGACAAGTTCTACATTCCCGATTTCCCGCGCACCGGCACGCGCGAACTGACGGCCGACGATTACGTCTACGCGTTCCGGCGCCTGGTCAGCCCGCGCGTGGTGTCGCCGATCTCCAGCCTCATGACCGAGCACGTGACGGGCCTGAAGGAGTATGCGGACCGGTTGCGCCAGCGCGACCAGGCGCTGCGGCGAGACATGCCGGGCGGTGCCGGTGCGCCCTGGCTGGACCTGCGCGAGGCCGACGGCTTTACGGGCGTGCAGGCGCTGGATCCGCACACGCTGCGCATCCGCGTGAACGGCAAGTACCCGCAGTTCAAGTACTGGCTGGCCATGACCTTCACCGCGCCCATCCCCTGGGAAGCGGACCGCTTCTACAGCCAGCCCGGCATGGCGGCGCACGACCTGTCGTTCAATACCTGGCCAGTCGGCACCGGCCCCTACATGCTGGTGGAGTCGCTGCAGAACCGCCGCCACGTGCTGGGCCGCAACCCCAACTTCCACGGCGAACCCTATCCCTGCGAAGGCGAGCCCGGCGACGCGGCCGCGGGGCTGCTGGCCGACTGCGGCAAGCCCACGCCCTTCATCGACCGCGCGGAATTCAGCGTCGAAAAGGAAGCCATCCCGCTGACCGGCAAGTTCCTGCAGGGCTATTACGACGTGCCGCAGATCGAGCGCGGCGAGTACGGCGTGGCCATGCTGGTCGCGGCGGGCGACAGCCAGGACAAGGCGCGCCTGTACAACGAACACGGCATCAAGCTGCCCACGACCGTCGAGACCGCCAACTGGTACATGGGCTTCAACTGGCTGGACCCGGTGGTGGGCAAGGGCGACACGCCGGAGCAGGAAGAACGGAACCGCAAGCTGCGCCAGGCCATCAGCATCGCCTTCGACTGGGAAGAGTACGTCGCGGTGTTCGAAAACAGCCAGGCTTCAGTGGCCTACGGCCCGGTGCCGCCGGGCGTGCTCGGCTACCGCGAACCGCCCGAGGGCGTGAACCCCGTGGTCTACAACCTGGTCGACGGCAAGCCCGTGCGCAAGTCCGTGGACGTGGCCCGCCGCCTGCTGGCCGAAGCCGGCTACCCAGACGGCCGCAACGCCAAGACCGGTGCGCCGCTGGTGCTCTATTACGACTCGATGCAGGGCGGCGGCTCCAATCCGCAGTTCGACTGGATGCGGCGCCAGATGGCCAAGATCGGCGTGCAGCTGGACGTGCGCGCCACCGACTACAACCGCTTCCAGGACAAGATGATGCGCGGGTCCGCGCAGATCTTCCTGTGGGGCTGGAACGCCGACTATCCCGACGCCGAGAACTTCCTGTTCCTGCTGTACGGTCCCAACGCCAAGGCCAAGGGCGGCGGCGAGAACGCGGCCAACTACGCCAGCCCCGAATACGACCGCCTCTTCGAGCAGATGAAGTTCCTGGACGATGGCCCTGAAAAGGAACAGCTCATCGCCAAGATGACCGCCATCGTGCAGCGCGACGCGCCCTGGATGTTCGGCTATTTTCCGATGTCGGGCGGCGCCTACCAGCAATGGGTCGGCAATGCCAAGCCGACCCAGATGGTACGCAATACGCTGCAGTACATGAAGATAGACCCGGTCCTGCGGCAGCAGAAGATCGACGAGTGGAACTATCCGAGGTGGTGGCCCATAGGCCTGTTCGCGCTGTTGCTGGCGCTGGCGATATGGCCGTCGTATGTGGCGCTGAAGCGGCGTGAACGGCAGACGGCATTCGCGCCGGCCCTGGGCAAGGAGCATCAATCATGATCGGCTACGTGATCCGCCGGTTGCTGTACGGCGTGCTGATCCTGATCGGCGTGAATCTTTTCACCTTCATCCTGTTCTTCGCTGTGAACACGCCCGACGACATGGCGCGGCTGGCCATCGGCGGGCAGCGCGCCAACCAGGAAGCCGTGGAGAAATGGAAGGTCGAGCGCGGCTACGACAAACCGCTGTTCTTCAACGCCAAGGCGCAAGGCGCGGCGCAGCTGACCGACACGGTGTTCTACCAGCGTTCGGTGCCCTTGCTGGTCATGGACTTCGGCGCGTCCGACGGCGGACGCGACATCGGCCGCGAGATCAAGACGCGCATGGGCCCCAGCCTGGCGCTGGCGGTGCCTACGTTTTTCCTGGGACTCTTCGTCAGCATTGTCTTTTCCCTGACGCTGGTGTATTTCCGCGCCACGCGGCTCGATTTCTGGGGCGTGGTGGTCTGCGTGCTGCTGCTGTCCATCTCCAGCCTGTTCTACATCATCGCCGGCCAATGGGTCTTTGCGAAGCTGCTGCGGCTGGTGCCGTTCTCGGGCTTTTCGGGCGGGCTGGACGTGGTCAAGTTCCTGGCGCTGCCGGTACTGGTCGCGATCGTGTCGCGGCTGGGTCCGGAGGCGCGCTTCTACCGCACCCTGTTCCTGGAGGAGATCGGCAAGGACTATGTGCGCACCGCGCGCTCCAAGGGCCTGGCTGAACGCATCGTGCTGTTCCGGCACGTGCTGCGCAACGCCATGCTGCCCATCCTGACCAGCACGGTGGCCGCGCTGCCGCTGCTCTTCATGGGCAGCCTGATCGCGGAGTCCTTCTTCGGCATTCCCGGCCTGGGCAGCTACACCATCGACGCCATCAACGCGCAGGACTTCTCCATCGTGCGCGCCATGGTGTTCCTGGGCGCCGCCCTCTATATCGTGGGGCTGATCCTGGCCGACATTTCCTACACGCTGGCCGATCCCCGCGTCCGATTCGAGTAGCCGCCATGCCCAAGTTCGTCTTCCTCTGGACCGATATCGCGCTGTGGCTCATGGTGCTGGGCGCGCTTGCCTATGTCTGGCACGTGCGGCGCAGCCCGAACCTGCGGGCGACCTGGGCGCGCGTGGCGCGCGACACGCCCGCCATGTGCTCGGCGGTGATCCTGGCCGCGTTCGTGGTGGTGGGTCTGCTGGACTCGGTGCATTACCGGCCGCTGCTGCCGCCGGCCCCCGGCGCGGCCGCCGACGCACCGCCGGCCTATGCGCCCGCGGTGCGCTCGGCGCTGGACGGGCTGCTCACCGGCTCGGTGCTGACGACGCCGGAAAAGACCTATTCCGAGCCCTTGGCGATACGGCAGTTCACCAAGGAAACCATGCTCGTCAACGACAAGCCGGTGCGCGACTTTCCCCGGCTGCGAGGGGCGGGCGTGCATCTGGAAGACGCCGATCGCGACCACCTGGGCGATGTCGCCAAGCGGCTAGGGCTGGGCCTGGCCGCAGGGCTTGCGGTGTCCGCCGTCGTGATCGGGCTGATGTATGCGGGCTTGGCCAGGCGGCGCGCCGCAAGGGCCGCCGAGGAGGCGGCTTCGGACGTGCCCTGGCGCGCCATGGCCGTCACCTTCACGCTGCTGTGCCTGACGGCGGGCGCCCTGGCCGGCCTGTCCAGCGGCTATCACGCGCTGGGCACCGACCGCATCGGCAACGACGTGTTGTGGCAGGCGCTCAAGAGCATCCGCACCGCGCTGGTCATCGGCAGCCTCACCACCATAGCCATGCTGCCGCCGGCCATCGTCTTCGGCATCGCCGCCGGTTATTTCAAGGGCAAGGTCGACGACGGCATCCAGTATCTCTACACCACCATCACCTCGATTCCAGGCGTGCTGCTGGTGGCCGCCTGCGCGTTGATGATGCAGGTGTACATCGACAATCACGCCGACCTGTTCGACACCTCGGCCGCGCGCGCCGACCTGCGGCTGTTCCTGCTCTGCATGATCCTGGGTTTCACGGGCTGGGCCGGGCTGTGCCGCCTGCTGCGCGCCGAAACCCTCAAGCTGCGCGAGCTGGAATACGTGCAGGCGGCGCGGGCCTTCGGTGTCTCGCACTGGCGCATCATGACCCGCCATCTGCTGCCCAATGTGGCGCATCTGGTCCTGATTACCGTGGTGCTGGAATTTTCCGGCCTGGTCCTGTACGAGGCGGTGCTGTCCTATCTGGGCATAGGCGTGGATCCCAGCATGAACTCCTTCGGCTCCATGATCGATGGCGCCCGTCTGGAAATGTCCCGAGACCCGATGATCTGGTGGAACCTCTTGACCGCATTCCTGTTCATGCTGGCGCTGGTGCTGGCCGCCAACCTGTTCGCCGACGCGGTGCGCGATGCCTTCGATCCGCGTACGCGCCGCTACAAGCCTGGCCGCATGGCGCGGTTCGGCCTGTTCGGCCGCGCACCGCGTACGGCCCTGGCGACCGATACGCGCCAGTCCCGTCCGGGAGATGCGCCATGAGCCAGGCTCCCTTGCTTGAAGTGCACGGCCTGGACGTCGATATCGCCGGCGAAAGCGGCATGACGCATGCGGTCAAGCGCCTGCAGCTGGCGATCTCCAGGCGCCAGACCTTTGCGCTGGTCGGCGAATCGGGGTGCGGCAAGAGCATGACGGCGCTGGCGCTCCTGCGCCTGCTGCCCGACGCCGGCCGCATCGTGGGCGGACAGATCGACCTGGACGGAGAAGACCTCAACCGCCTGCCGGAAAGCGCCATGCGCGGCGTGCGCGGCGGGCGCATCGGCATCATCTTCCAGGAGCCGTCCACCAGCCTGAACCCGGTCATGCGGGTGGGCGACCAGATCATCGAAACGCTGATCGCCCATACTCCCTTGCGTGGCGCGGCGGCGCGCGCCCGAGCCGTGGACTGGCTGCGGCGGGTAGGCATCCCGGAGCCCGAGCGGCGCATCGACGACTATCCCTTCCAGTTCTCGGGCGGCCAGAAGCAGCGCGTCATGATCGCCATCGCGCTGGCGGCCGAGCCCGTGCTGCTCATCGCCGACGAGCCCACCACCGCGCTGGACGTGACGGTGCAGGCGCAGGTGCTGGACCTGCTGGCCGACATCCAGCGGGAAATGGGCATGGCGGTGCTGCTGATCACCCACGACCTCGCGGTGGTGAAGAACGTCGCCCATCATGTGGCGCTGATGCGCGGCGGCGAGATCGTTGAAAGCGCCGACGCCGAGGAATTCTTCCGCGCACCCAAACATCCCTATGCGCGGCAGTTGTTCGAAGCGATCCCCACGTTTGAAAAGCGCGGCACGCCGCTCACGGCAAGCGGCCGCGAGGCCATGGCGCGCGACGAGGCCCGGCTGGCCGCCAGCGCCCAGGCGGGCGAAGCGGCAGTGGTGCTGGACGTGCAGGATCTGAAGGTCCATTACCCCGTGCGCAAGGGGCCGCTGCGGCGCATCGCAAGCTGGGTCAAGGCCGTGGATGGCGTGACCTTCACCCTGAAGGCGGGCGAGACGCTGGCCTTGCTGGGCGAGTCCGGCTGCGGCAAGACCACCACGGGCAAGGCGCTGCTGCGCCTGATCGACGGCGCACGCGTTTCAGGCCGGGCCATGCTGCAAGGGCAGGACGTGCTGTCCGCGGACCGGCGCACGCTGCAGCGCCTGAGGCAGGACATCCAGATCGTGTTCCAGGATCCCTATGCCTCGCTCGACCCGCGCATGCGGGTGGGCGACATCCTGGATGAGGGGCTGGCGTCCCTGCGCAGCGGCATGGACAAGGAATCGCGCCGCACGCACGCCGCAAGGCTGATCGAGCGTGTGGGCCTGCCGTCCAATACCCTGGCGCGCTATCCGCATGAATTCTCGGGCGGCCAGCGTCAACGGATCGCCATTGCGCGGGCGCTGGCGGTCGAGCCCAAAGTGTTGATCTGCGATGAGCCCACATCGGCGCTGGACGTTTCCGTGCAGGCCCAGATCCTGGACCTGCTGAGCGAGCTGCAGGCAGAGTTGGGCATCGCCTACCTGTTCATCACGCACAACTTCGGCGTGGTCGAATATCTGGCGGACCGCATCGCCGTCATGGACGGCGGGCGCATCATCGAATTGGGACAGGCCGATGCGGTTCTGCACGAACCGCGCCAGGACATGACGCGCAGGTTGCTGGCCGCGGTGCCGCGCCTGCACTTCGGGCCGCGCGAAGCGGCCTGATCCGGCGTTCGAAGCAGCGGGGGCAGAGGCCCCCGCCGTCTTGCTACCCGGCCTGATGCGCGCTGCCTGTCTCCAGCCAGGCCAGGGTGTCGCGCTTCAGGTTGCGGCCGCAACGCGTCAGGAACGCATGCACTGCCTCCAGTTCCGCGGTGTCATACCCGCGCGCCGTCGTGGCGATGGCCTCGGCGATCCACTGCCGTTCCTGCGCCAACGCCTGGCACGATTCCTCGACCGGCCGGATCACAATCATCCGGCGGTCCAGCGGGTGGCGGCCGCGCTGGACATAACCGGCCGCCTCCAGCCGGTTGATCAAGGCGGTCGCGCCGCCGGAGCTGATGCCCATCAACTGAGCCAGATGGCCGGTTGGAAGGGCATCGAACTCCATGACCAGCTCCAGCGCCTTCAGATCCGCCAGGGGAATGCCCAGCTTCTCCGCCAGGGCCGACTGGCATGCCGCGTTGTAGGCGGCGAACTGCCGGCCCAGCAGCAGGACGATTTCGTCCAGCATGCCGGACCGCCGGTTGCTTACTGCTGATTCAGCCATGCCGGTCACATGCTCGTGGTGAAAGTAGGTCTGTTGTTGCAGCATGATGTGGGTTCCTGGCGGTTGCGATGGATTACTTCTTGCCGGCCAGGCCACCGAGCAGTCCGCCCAGCAGGCCGCCGTTGGCGGTCCCGCCGGAAGATCCGCCCGCCGCCGTGCCGCCCGTCAGGCTGCCCGTCACCCCGCCCAGCAAACCACCGAGCAGTCCGCCGTTGGCCGCGCCGCCGCTCGTGCCGCCCGATCCTCCCGAACCGGCGGGTGCGCCTGCGGCAGCGCCCGCGCCGGCCCCGGCGCCGGCCGCGACGTTTACGCCTCCGACCAGCCCGCCCAGCAGGCCGCCGCCGTTCGTGCCGGCCGAGGCGCCCGCGCCCGCCGCAGCCCCGCCGGCCGTGCCAGCCACCGCTCCGGTCACTCCGCCGAGCAGGCCCGTCACCGGCGCCAACGCTCCGCCATTGGCGCCGCCGGTTGCACCGCCCACGGCCCCGGTCACGTTGCCGAGCAGGCCCGTCACCGGCGCCAGCAGTCCGCCGTTGGCGCCGCCGGTTGCGCCGCCCACGGCTCCGGTCACGTTGCCGAGCAGGCCCGTCACCGGCGCCAGCAGTCCGCCATTGGCGCCGCCGGTTGCGCCGCCCACGGCTCCGGTCACGTTGCCGAGCAAGCCCGTCACCGGCGCCAGCAGTCCGCCCGTACCACTCGCGCCGCCCGTCAGGCCACCGGTCACTCCGCCCAGGCCCAGGGTGCCGGTCAGCGAAGCTACGGCAGCCGTGGCGTTGTGTAGTGTCGAACCCAAGGGGTTGGGATTGGATGGCGAGGCATGGAGCAAGCCGCCCGCAGTGTTGAGCGCGCCGCCGAGGTTCCGTACGACATCGTTAAGCCCAGTCGCGTTTCCCGGCAAGGCGCTGCCCAGATTGGTGACGGTGCCGCCCAGGCTGCTTAGCAGCCCCGCCACCGGTGCGCCCAACTTGGCGCCATCGCCCACTTGCTGCGTCAGACCAGTAACCTTGGCGACCAGCGGACTGGCGGTCGAATCGAGTGCGTGGCCTACGCCGCCCAGCACGGGTTGGAGGCCCAGCGGCAACACGTTATCGACGGCCTGACCTGTGTTGCCCAATGAGGGTTCCAGCACTCCCAACGCGGGGCCGCTCAAGACCTCTCCCGTCAGGCTGCCAACCACCTGGGTCAGGGGCTGCAGCAGGCCGCCCTGGCCCGATAGCGCCCCAGTCAGGGCGCCTATAGCGCCTGTGGTGTTGCCCAGCACTGTGGTCAGAGGATTCGGGTTGTTCGGGTTCGCACTCAGCAGGCCGCCGGTGCTGGCCACGGTTTTGCCCAGGCCATCCACCAGGCCTCCGACGCCGGTGCTCAGACCTCCAGGCAGTCCCGTGCCTTTGACGCTTGCGCCCAGGTCGCTGACCAGGCCGCCCACCTGCTTGACGACGCCGTCGGCGGGCTGGCCCAAGCCGGTAGTCGCGCCGATCTGCTGGGTCAGGCCGACGACGGTGTCGGCGACCGGCTTGATCGTGGGATCCAGCGCCTTGCCCACGCCGCTCAAGGTCGTGTCCAGATTGAGGGGCAGGGTGTTGTCGAGCGCCGCGCCGGTATTGCCCAACGTGGTTTCCAGCAGGCCGCTCACGCGCGGCGGGTTGGTGCCGCCGCCAGGATCGGTGCCGCCTCCGGGGTCAGTGCCGCCTCCGGGGTCAGTGCCGCCGGGGTTGGTCCCGCCACCGGGGTTGGTCCCGCCACCGGGATTGGTACCACCGCCAGGGTCGGTGCCGCCGCCAGGGTTGGTACCGCCGCCGGGGTTCAGACCGCCGCCGGGATCCAGGCCGCCACCGCCAGGATTGGTCGGAATGTCCGTCCCGGGCAGGCCCGCGGTTTTCTTTCCGCCGCCGCCACCGCCGCAGGCGGCCAGGGCGCTTACCAGCGCGGTGGCAAGGACGGTGGCGGTCAGGACGCGTTGCAGGCGGCGCGTGTCGGAATGGGTATGCATGGCGAGCTCCTTTGGTTGGAAGAGTCAGGCGTCGAAACAACCCGATACGCTTCCTCATGCACAAACCATGCCAAGATTTTTCAGACCCGCTTCAAGATGCCTGCTTCGGTAAATTCTGATGAAATAAATCGCTTCATTATCAATGGGATATGACGGTGATTAAGGGTTTTCCTTAAATCTGGAAAATCCTCACTTTTGCGATCGCCAGGAGCCTGCGAATGTTACGGAAAGCCGCCCATCCGACGTAACGTTACGGCGGGCGTTACGTAACGCCGGTGGCGTCACCCAAGAAAAAACGCCCGTCATGGCGGGCGTTCATCGGCTTGTCGGGCGCGCTGTTCAGGACGGCTAGAACGCGTCGTAAAACAGCGAATAGTTGGCGTTGAAGCGCACGTCGCGGTTGTCGTTCACGGTGGCCGATCCCACCGGCTTGGCCACGTTGAAATCGAACAGATAGTATTTGTCGTCGGTAAAGCGCAAGCCGAGAGCCACGGAAGACAGGTGCCGCTGGTTCAAAGTCTGCAGGTCCTTGTTGTTGTACCAAGTGCGTGCGTAGTCGACCAGGGCGTAGGGCTGCACGCTGGAAAGGTATTCCCAGCCCACGCCGAAGCGGCGATTGATTTCCGCCGATACGCCGACGCCCTTGTCGCCGCTCTGGTCGCCCTGCGGATAGCCCATGGCGTAACGCCAGCTACCGTACGAGATCTGTTCGGACGACGGCAGGATATTGCTGGAGTACTGCGCCGCACCCGAGAAAACCAGGCCGATCTGGGCGGGCAGCACGAAGGTCTGCCTGGCGTTGAGGTTGTAGCGGGTGAAGTCCAGGTCCAGCAGCGGGGTGGCGGAATAACCGTAGTTGGTCGCGATGTCCTTCTTTGCCCCCGCCGCGTCGAACCCCTTGGCCACGCTCAACGTGACGTCGGTGGCCTTGGTCTCGGACACCTGGATGTAGCGCATTTCGGCGGTCGCCGCACGCACCTGCGCATCCTGCTGCAGCCACCGGTCGGTGCTATGTGCCTCGTACCGGTCCTTCGAATTGGCCGCGTATACGCCCAGCGTTCCCGTCAGCGATCGGGTGTTGTTCAACAGGAACGGATAGCTCACGCCAACCCCGATGCGGTCGTTCTTCACGCGGCGTTCGAAGCCCAGCATTTCGATCGCGTCGTCCTGGGGCCGGGCGTCGTAGTGGTAGCCATCGATCTTGATCGCCAGGCCGTCCGCACCAATCGGCACGCGGATTTCACCCGACACGTACTTCACGTCATCGGTATTGAAGGGCACCGAGGCTGTCAGCTTCACTTGCTCGCCCAGGGGCGTCAGGCTGTTGGTCGCCAGGTTCACGATGGGCTGCATGCCGGTGCCCAGGTCTGCGATGCCGCCGGTCAGGCTGACGGGCTGGCGGCTGGCCGCCAGCACCAGTTCGGTCGCGCCGTCCGCGCGGCGCGGCAAATCCAGGCTGGGCGTGAACTTGACGCCGGGCACGGTGCGCATCAGGTTCAACTGACGTTCCAGCGTGGCCTGCTTGAGCGGCCTTTCTTCCTGCATCGGCGCGGCCAGCGCTTCAAGCCGGTCCTGCGCATTGCCGATGTCGCCTTCGATCCGCACGTTGGCGATGTAGCCCTCGACCACTGTCACTACCACCAGGCCGTTGGCAAAGGTCTGGTTCTGCAGCAGTGCGAAGGAAAGCGGAAAGCCCTTGTCGCGGTAGAGCTGCGTGATCTTGTCGACTTCCTGGACCAGCTCGCCCAGGCTGATTTCCTTGCCAGCCAGAGGGCTGAGCAATCCGGACACTTCCTCGAATGGAATGGCGCGCACGCCGCTGACGTCGAAATTGCGCGGCACGATGCGTTGAGCCAGCCGGGCCTGCAAGGCCAGTTGTTCCGGCGTTGCGGTCTGGACGTAGGGCGGGGGTTGCGTTGCCGAGGGCGGACGCTCCAGCCGCGGCATGGCGTCCACTGGGTTGCCGCGTAGCGGGCCTTCCGCCCTGGCCTGAGAGCTGGCCGCCAATATGCACAAGAGGGCGAGGCAAATCGGACTCGCCGGAAACATGCGTCTCTTGCCTTTTTCGTCTCTCATTTCCGCTGGCGCTTCTGAACGGATAGCTGATCCCGATCGAGTATCGGATGGAAAAGGGCTGCAACAGTGTTAGGAAAAAGTTGCATTTGCCGGTGCGCATATGGTGCCAGCAATCCCGGCAGAATGACAATTAATTTCAAATTCCGCCTCCCTCGGCTCATCGCGTCGACATTATTTCGGAATATTCTTCCGCTGCGGAAACTATTTTCGGGTCAAGATAACCGCCGTTCAGCCGGATTTAATAATGTTTTCGAAAACTTAGGAGCGTTCGTTACACATCTTATGTCGCAATATAGCGAAATTCAGTGAAAACCCTGATGTGTATGATTTGGCAATATATAAACTAAAGATACGTATCAAAAATACGCAAAATGTGTGGCCCGCCCGGAGGTCAAGATGGCTGGGGATTACCGCAAGAATTGCTGCAACTGCCTGACGGCCGCGTATTGCCGTCATGGCTCGCCACAAGCGGGGCATTCATGAGCCCGGGCGATATCGTTCCGCTTTCATTCAATGGCGGTCTGGTGGCGCTTTCGTTCCTGATCGCCGCCTTGGGTTCGTATGTGGCCCTGCTGGCCGCAGCCGGTATTCGGGCAGAAACCCAGGACGGCGAAATCCGCATCGGCTATATCGTCATCGGCGCGGTGGCGATGGGCGGCGTGGGTATCTGGAGCATGCATTTCATCGGCATGCTGGCGCAGAACCTGCCGTTTGAAGTGGGTTACCAGGTCGGCCTGACGATACTCAGTTTCGTGGTTGCCGCAGGATTTTCCGGCTGGGCGTTCTGGTATGTCGGCCGCGAACGTTTCAGCTTTCTCCGATGCCTGGTCGGTGGCTGTGCCGCAGGGTTTGGCGTGGCCTCCATGCATTATGTCGGCATGAGCGCGGCGCGCATGCCGGCGGTATTGCTCTGGAACCTGCCGCTGGTGGTTTTGTCGGTGCTGATCGCCGTCATCGCGGCTACCGCGGCCTTGTGGCTTGCCTTCAATACCCAGAATGAACGCCAGCGCATCGGCGCAGCCGTTTTGATGGCCATCGCGGTTTGCGGCATGCACTACACCGGCGCGGCCGCCGGCGCCGTCATCTGCACGACCCAGAATGACGCCGTCGGCCTGCATATCGGCGGCGCCAAGCTGCCATACATCGCTTTCGCGCTCTCGATCGTCACCTTGTTCCTCATGCGTTGGCATTTGCAGCGCGCTTCCGAACGCTTTCGCGCGCGCACGGCGCAGCGCATCGACTCGATCATTGAATCGGCACCTGGCGCGGCTCCGGACAGATTGCCCGGAGCCACGCCAGGGCCGGGTTAGCTGGACCCTGGACGCGCGCCGCGGGAATCACGGCGGCGCGCAGGCAGTTCCAGGCTTTAGGGGGCCCTGCTTCTTGAAGAATGTTGAAGAACGGCCCCAGTCATCAATCGAGACCCATGGAGCTCGACATGAAAGCGACACTTGCGCAGTTCTGGAATGACGAAGACGGCATCACCGCCCTGGAGTACGGGCTGATCGCGGGAATGGTGGCGGTCGCCCTCATTGTCGCAGTGGGGGCGTTTACCGGGTCCTTGAAGGGCATGTTCGAGGAACTTGGCACCAAGCTGGACAACGCCAAGACCGGTACCACCACCCCGCCTCCGACCTGAGCCGCAACCCGTTCGCGCCGTGGCGGCGGTGAGTCGCTTGCCGCCGCGGCGCGTGCCCGCAACATCGCATCACTTGATTGAAGGAGTCCGCGCCGATCCGGCGCGCCCGTTGTCGCATTCGTTTTTTCAGAAGGTCTTAGCCTTGTATCCAGGGGTAGTGCTGTGGTGGCTGTTGTTCACATGCTGGATTCTGGCGCTGATCCACGCCGATCTGCGCTATCGCCGCGTCCCCAACCGGCTGATCATCGCGGGACTTGCGGGCCAATTGCTATGGCTGCTGGCGGCCTTGCTGGCGCCTGGCTGGGCCTATCCGCCGCGATGGTCGGGATGGTGGATGGCGCTGGCCGGCTTTTTGGTCGCGGCGCCATTCCTGCCCTTGTGGCGCAGGCGTCTCATGGGAGCAGGGGATATCAAGGCCATCGCCGTGCTCGGACTGCTGCTGGGCTTCGCGCCGCTGATGGTGACGCTGGCGCTGGCCAGCGTGCTGGCCGGCCTGCATGGCCTGCTGTATCTGGCGGTGTCCCGGGTCTGGGCGCTGAGCAACCGGGCGCGGCAGATCCCCTATGCCGCGTATCTGGGCCTCGCCGCCGGCATCGCGGTTCTTATTCCGTGGAGTTCGCCTTGGTATTCGTGGTGTTCTTCCTGGTGTTTTACGGGATCCTGACGTATTCCCTGGTGGTCGCCGCGCAGCATTCCGTGACCTTGGCCGCGCAGGATGGCGCGCGCAAGGTCCTGCAGTGGCAGGCGGGTTCCGCGTCGCTGACGGCGCGAGCCGACGCCGGCCGCGATTCCGCGCTGTACCAGGCGGAGTGGATCAGCACGATGTCCGCCGCGCCGGTCCAGGTGGCGGTCTGCGGCAGCGCGGGCGCGCTCAGCAGCGCGGCCGGCGGCGCCTGCAGCGGCATGCCGTTGGCGCAGGACCAGATCGAAGTCACCGTGTCCTACGCCTATGGCGCCCATCCGCTCATCCCCTCGGTGCCGCTGCTGCAGGCGGCGTTGATGCCGGCATCCAGCGTGCTGAGTGCGCGCGCCACGGTGCATCTGGGCAATGCCCTGGGCGGGGGAGGCTGAGATGCGAGCCTGCGTGCAACTCCCTGCCGGCCAGACTTCACGCAAGCGCCAGCGCGGCATCGCGGCGTTGGAGTTTTCGCTGACGCTCACCTTGCTGCTGCTCTTCATCTGCGGCGTGGTCGGATTCGGCGCGCTGTTCTGGATGCAACAGCAATTGGCCGCCGCCGCGGCCGACGGCGCGCGCGCCGCGGTCTACGCCCGCTTCAGTGGTCAGGCCGATGTGCCTGCGGCGGCCTGCCTGGCGGCGATGGGCACCTTTTCCGCCGGCTCGGCGGTGCTGTGCAGCACCACGCGCGCGCCGTGTGCATGGACTGGGGCGGGCGGCAGGCCAGCCGATTGCGCCACCGTCGCCATGACCTACAACACGCAGTCCTGGCCGCTATTGGAGACCGTGCGAGGGCTGATCACGGCGTTGCCGGGCACGAACCGGAACTGGATACCCAACAGATTGCATTCGCAGGCCGTCGTGCAGATATCGCAGGGGACACCATGAGCAGTCTGAGCAAGATCATCGCGGGCATGTTGCTGGTGGCGGGCCTGGTGCTGGCCTTCGTGGCCTGGCGGCTGGCCTCGGCGCCCGCGAGTCCCCCGGCCAGCGTGGCGCCTGCGCCTGTCGCGGCGACGCCGGCGGAACCGCTCAAACTCCATCCGGTGGTGGTGGCGCGAGAGCCGATTCCGGCCGGTTCGCGCATCGACAGCGCAAGAATGCTGACGGTGGCGCAGTGGCAGGTTGCACTGTCCGGCGGGTTTGCCGACGTCGCGCCGCTGGAGGGCGCGGTGACGAAGGTCGACATCGCCGCAGGCGATCCGATAGTGCCCAGCCTGTTGACGCAGGGCCTGGCGCGCCAGCTCAAACCGGGCGAACGCGCGGTCGCCATCGCGGTGGACGAAGTGATCGGCGGCGGCAATCGCATCGTTCCCGGCGACATGGTGGACGTGTTCTTCATGATCGAGAAAAGCGCCGAAGTGGCCGTCGGCCAGGCCCGCCTGCTGCAGTCGCAGGTGCGCGTGCTGGCGTATGGCAAGGCGACGGTGGAAGGGCCGGACGAAAAGTCGGCGCTGCAACAGGGCGGTCCCGGCCAGCCGGCGCGTACCGCGGTGCTGGCCGTGCCGGTCGATCGCGTCAACGAGCTGATGCTGGCCAGCCGCGCCGGGCGCCTGCAGTTGGCTTTGCGCCCGGTGGGCGATGACAGCATGCCCGACGCGCAGTTGTTCGCCCAGCGCGGCACGGTGCTGCCGGTGCGGGCCGACTTGACCCCTGCGCAGCGCGAATCGCTGCTGACGGGACCGAACCGCGCCTATGCCGGCGAGAGCCTGGTGCAACTGGACGGCACGACGGCCGCGGCGCTGGCGCCCGCCGCCCGCGCCGCCGGCCGGCCCCAGGGTTCCGGCGGCGGCAGGACTGTGGAAATCATCCGAGGAGAGAAATCCGAGCGCGTGCGCTATTGAACGGGGCTGCGGGCGGACCAGGCGCTGGCCGCAGCCGGACTTATTCCATCATCGGGTCCAGCACTATGAAGAAACATCAGCGCACCACCATGATTTGCCTGCTGTCGGGCGCGGCAGCGATGATGCATGGCGCCCTAGGCCTGGCACAGACCGCAGCGCCCGCGGCAGGCGCGAATGCGCCGGCCCGCGACATCTCGATGGCGGTGAAGGGACAGCAGACCCTCATGCTGGATGGCGGCGCACCCACGCGCATCGCCATCGGCGACCCGGATGTGGCGGACGTGAAGGTATTGCCCGCTTCCGGCAAGCGCGCGGGCTCAGTACTGCTCTATGGCAAGAAGCCCGGCACCACGCAATTGCAGGTCTGGACCGGCAACAACGCGGCGCCGCAGATATGGAACGTCCGCGTCGGCGGCAGCGTGCAGGGCGCGTTGGCGAGCCGCGGCCTGGGCGGCGGCGCCAACGTGGACATCGCCGACGGCCATGCCGTGGTGTCGGGCCACGCCGAATCGCAGCTGGGGCAGATCGCGTCAGCCACCATGGCAGCATCCGCCGTGGGCGGGGAAAAGAATGTGGTGGACATGTCCACCGCAGGCGCCGGCGGCGTGGTGCAGGTGGAAGTGAAGGTCGTGGAAGTGTCGCGCTCGGTGATGAAGGCGGCCGGCATCAGCTTCACGGCCAGCAACGGCCCCTGGAGCGGCGGCAGCTCCACGATGCCCGCCAGTCTGGGCGGCGCGCTGGCTTCGGGTTTCTCGCTGTTCTACGACTCCAACAACTTTGCGGCGCGGCTGCGCCTGCTGCAGACCAATGGCATGGCGCGCGTCCTGGCCGAGCCGACCCTGGTGGCCCTGACAGGGCAGAGCGCCAGTTTCCTGGCCGGCGGCGAGCTGCCGATTCCGCAGGCCGGCGGCCTGGGCACGGTCAATGTGACCTTCAAGCCCTTCGGCATCGGCCTGACCGTCACGCCGACCGTGCTCTCGCGCGACCGCATCTCGCTGAAGGTCGCGCCCGAGGCCAGCGAACTCGACTACACCAACGGCATCGCCATCAATACCAGCGCGGACACCAGCACCATCATTCCCGCGTTGCGTACGCGCCGCGCTGATACCACGGTGGAACTGGGCGATGGCGAAAGCTTCGTGATCAGCGGCCTGGTATCGCGCCAGACCAAGGCCATGGTCAACAAGGTGCCCATGCTGGGCGACCTGCCCATCATCGGCGCGTTCTTTCGCAGCGTTGATTACTCCCAGGAGGACACCGAGCTGGTCATCGTCGTGACGCCGCGCCTGGTGCGCCCCATCGCGCGCGGCGTGGCCCTGCCGCTGCCGGGAGCCAAGCAGGAACAGACGGACACGGCATTCAACGCTTGGGGCTATTACCTGACCGGCCCGGTGGGCGGCCAGCAGATGCCGGGCTTTTCACGGTGAGCAATATGAAGACACATGCCAGCGAATGGGTGGGCCTGCAAAACGGCACGCGGTTCCTGTTCTGCTCCCAGGGCAACGCGGTTGCGGCGCAGTTGGGACAGGCTTTGGGCGACCTGGGGATGCTGACCCAGGAATCGCCGCGCATAGAGGAACTGGCGCGGCGCCTGACGGAGATCGCGCCGCAGGTGGTGTTCCTGGACTTCACCCTGAGCGACGACGAGCCCGGCAAACTGTTCAAGTCCGCCGAACTGGCGCGCTTGCTGGCCCGCATTGCGCCGACGTTGCCGCGCGTGGCGGTGGGCTTCCTGAGCCAGCCGGAAGGGGCGATCGCCGCCTTGCGGGCAGGCGTCAGCGATTTTGTCGATCCCTCGGTTGCGCCGCAGGAAATCAAGGAAGTGGTGCTGCGCCTGCTCGACCGGCCGTCCGATGGCCGCATGGACGGCACGCGCCGCAGCGTCGTGCTGCTGGGCGCGCGTCCGGGCGTGGGCGCCAGCACCCTGGCCGTGCATCTGGCAGGCATGGTGCAGGACCGCCTGAAGCTTGCGCACGGCCAGCGCGCCGCTGCCTTGGGAGCCAAGGCGCCCAAGCCTTCCAGCGAACCGCTGCCCTTGTCCAGCCGCGTGGCGCTGATGGACCTGGGCTGGCCCGTGGGCGATTGCCAGCTCTATCTGAATATCGGCGGCGACTTCGATTTCGCCGAGGCGGCCCGCAACCTGCGCCGCCTCGACTCGACGCTGCTGGGATCGGCCATGGCGCATACGGCCAACGGCTTGAGCGTGCTGTCGCTGCCGCGAGACCTGGGCCAGATGCGTGACGTGTCGCAGTCGGATTCGCTGCTGGTGTTCGAGCGCATGCGCCAGCACTTCTCGGTCGTGGTGGCCGATGCGGGCGGTTTCAGCAATCCCGAATTCGTGTCGGGGTTGGCGCGCGCCTCGCAGCTGAACTGGATCGTGACCGACCAGAGCGTCGGCGCGCTGGTGTCGCTGGCCGGCGTACTGCAGGAGCTGGAGCAGCAGCACGTGGACCGGCGCAGCCTGGGCCTGATCGTCAACCGCTATGACGAACGCTACGGCATGACGGCGCAGCAGATCGCCGAACGCTTCCAGCTGGAACTGGTGGGCACGCTGCCGGACCGCACACTGCCCTTGATGGTGTGCACGAACCGGGGCCATCTGCTGCACGAAGAGGCCGAACGCGATGTCTACGTGCGCGCGGTGCAGGCGCTGGCGGAACGCCTGTGCGCCGAAGAGAACTCGCCTGGCGGGCGGGCAGGCTGGCTGGCCACCTGGCTGCCCGGCGTGCACCGCCGCATGGTGGTCGGTTGACGGACAGACAGACGGACGGCTACGGGATCCGACATGATCATGACAGCGACGATAGAGTTCGGCGGCGATGGCGACAAAGGCTTTTCGGCGTCGGACCGCTACCAGGAAGTGAAGACGGCGGCGTACGAGCACCTGCTGTCCCGCATCGAGGAGCTGGGTGCGGAGTTCGGCCGCTGGGCCAGGTCGGCGATCCAGGAATTCGTGGACATCGAGGTCGCGAGCTTCGTACGCCTGCGCCGGGTGCCGATCAATGAAGGGGAAATGCGCGCCATTGCCGAAGCGCTGACCAAGGAACTGGCCGGCCTGGGCCCCCTGGAGGATCTGCTGGCGGACCCGGCCGTGGAGGACATCCTGATCAACGGCTATGACAATGTCTTCGTCTCGCGCCGCGGCGTGCTGGCCCGCGAGACGCTGCGCTTCACCGACAATCAGCATGTGCTGCGCATCGTGCGCCGCATCCTGGCGCCGATCGGCCGGCGGCTCGACGAATCCAGCCCCATGGTGGACGCGCGCCTGCCCGACGGCGGCCGCCTGAACGTGGTGATCGAACCATTGGCGGTCGACGGCCCCATGGTGTCGATCCGCAAGTTCCGCCAGGACCCGCTCAAGCCGGCGGACCTGCTGACCTTGGGCAGCTTCGATGAAGAGATCTACCGGCTGCTGAACGAGGCCGTGAAGAACCGCTGCAACATCCTGGTGTCCGGCGGCACCAGTTCGGGCAAGACTTCGCTGCTGAACGCGCTGGCGTTCTTCATTCCGGAAACGGAACGCGTGGTGACGGTGGAGGACACCGCCGAACTGTCGCTCAACCATCCCCACGTGGTGCGGCTGGAGTCGCGTCAGGGCGGCTTTGACGGCAGCGGCGCCGTCAGCATCCGCGAGCTGATCCGCAACAGCCTGCGCATGCGGCCGGACCGCGTGGTGGTGGGCGAAGTGCGCGGCGCCGAGGTCATGGACATGCTGCAGGCCATGAACACCGGACACGAGGGATCCATGGCGACCATCCATGCGAACTCCCCGCGCGAATGCCTGTACCGGATCGAGATGCTGGCCGGTTTCGCCGGATTCCAGGGCAGCGAGGACAGCCTGCGCAGGCAGATCGCCAGCGCGCTGGACTTCATCGTGCAGATCGGCCGCCTGTCCAACGGCAAGCGCCGCGTGCTGTCGGTGACCGAGATCACGGGCATGGGCGACAACGTGATCTCCACCCAGGAACTCTATCGCCACGAATCCTACGCAACGCAGGATGGCGAGGAGAAAGATCGCTGGAACTGGCTGGGCATTCATCCTCACACGCCCAAGCTGGCCAAGCTGCGCAACGAGGCGCGCGCCAGCGACAACCCGCCGGACGACCGCGATGGCGGGGGTGGCGGATTCTGGAGCAGGAGGCGCTGATGCAGGAAGCCCTGGCGCTTGCGAGCCTGGCCGTGGTGCTGGCCATAGGAGCGGTGCTGCTGTGGCGCCATGCCGACCGCCGCGCCCGCCGGGCGGCCAGTTCCGCCTTTCTGGAGAGCCAGCTGCAGCGGGGCCGCGACGAGGCCGCCGCCGACGCGCCTTTCGCTGAGAACACACGTGAGTTTCGCAGCGGGTTTTCCGGTTGGGACCGCTTGCTGCGCCTGGCCGGCCTGCGGCAAAGCGCCGGCTTGTATGTGCGCATCGCGCTTCCCGTCGTGGTCGGCGCGGCGCTGGCATGGACATTCCTGGGGGCGCTTTCCGGCGCGGTGACCCTGCTGCTGCTGGCGGTGTTCGCCTACTTCCTGCTGTGGTTGAAGGCCGACAAGCGCCAGCGGCGCATGATCTCGCAGCTGCCCGCGTTCCTGGACAACATCGTGCGCCTGCTCACCATCGGCAACAGCATGGGCGCCGCGTTCCAGACGGCCGCCGCCGCTGCCGACGAACCTTTGCGCGAAGTGGTGGAGACGGCGGCCGGCCTTAGCCGCTCCAAGGAGCTCGACGCGGCCCTGGCGCACGTGTCGCGCCTGTATGGGCTGAAGGAGCTGTACATGGTGGCGGCGGTGGTGTCGTTGGCCCTGCGCTTCGGCGGCCGCAGCGACCAGGTGCTGGAACGCATGGCGGCCTTCATGCGCGACGTGGCGCAGGCGCGAAATGAACTGACCGCCAGTTCGGCCGAGGTCCGCTTGTCGGCCTGGATTCTGGCCTTGCTGCCGGTGGGCATCGCGGGCTTCATCATCGTCGCCAACAACAACTTGTTCATGGGCCTGTGGCAGGACCCGCAAGGCTTCAGGATGCTGCTGACCGCGGTCTGCCTGCAGATCGGCGGCTGTTATTGGCTCTATCGCATGGCCAAGGCCATTTGACCGGAGGGGCGCCATGCAAATCCTGCAATCCTGGAACGCTTCCACCGTGCTGGCGATGGCGCTGATGCTGGTGGCGGCTGGCCTGGTGGTGCTGGGCCTGGGCATGGCGCGGCGCCTGCGCAGCCAGGGCCGCAGTCGCCAGGTGGTGGATCAGGCGCTGGCCGCGCGCGACGGCGCGAGGGCGTCGGCGGCCGTGCGCAGCGAAGGCGGGCAGGGCAGGCTGGCGGCGGCCGCGCGGGCGGCCGACACGTTTGGCAAGCGCCTGAGCGAAGGCCGGCTGGCCGATGCGCTGCTGGCCGCCGAGGACCGCAAGCTGGTGGACATGGCCGGCTATGCCAACCCCGGCACCGCGCGTTCGCGCTTCGTCCTGATCCGGCTTGGCCTGGCGATCCTGCTGCCCGTGGCGGCGGTCATGCTGGACTGGCACAAGCATCTTCCGGATATGCCGCTGGGCGCTTTTGTCGTGGCCTTCGTGGCTTTCGCTGTCGGCTACATGCTGCCCAAATGGATCGTGCAGCGGCGCCTGGCGCGCCGTCGCAGGCAAGCGGCCGATGAGTTGCCCTTGCTGATTGACCTGTTGCGCCTGTTGCAGGGTGTGGGCCTGTCGATCGACCAGAGCCTGCAGGTGCTGGTCAAGGAGTTCGGCCAGGTGCTGCCGGTGCTGTCATTCGAATTGCGGCTGGCGTCCGAGCTCTATGTGCGTGGCCGCACGCGCGAACAATCGCTGGCCAGGATGGCCACGGGCTTCGACAACGACGACCTGTCCGCCATCTGCCGCCTGATCGCGCAGGTGGACCAGCACGGCGGCGCGGTGCAGGAGCCCTTGAACCGCTTCGGCGAACGCCTGCGCGACAAGCGGCGCCTGGAACTGAAGGAGAAGGTGGGCAAGACCACGGTCAAGATGACCGGGGTCATGATCGTGACGCTATTGCCCGCGCTGTTGATCGTGACGGGCGGGGCTGGATTCATCGCGGTGTTGCGCGGTTTGTCGCGCATGGGGGGGATGTAATGAACGGCGCAACGGAAAGCAGCTCGCGCGCATGGCGCTGCGTGCTTGTCGTCACGGTGCTGGCGGCGGGCGCGGGTTTGAGCGGATGCAAGACCAACAACGCGGAATCCGCCTGGCAACTGATCCAGCAACAGCAGCAGGAGCAGGCGCTGTTGCGGCAGAAGGAGGACGAGGCCCAGAGCAAGAGCCGGCCCAAGGAACCCGAGATGATGCTGTCCATGATCGTCGAGGCGCAACGCCAGGAACGCTATTTCGCGTCGCTCGCGTACATCGACGGCTATCAGCAGAAGTACGGCAACGACGCGCGCGTGGCCGTGCTGCGCGCCGAGGCGCTGCGCCAGACCGGGCAGGCGGCGCTGAGCGAACAGGCCTATCGCGCGCTTACCGCCACCGACCAGGCGGCCGAGGGCTGGCACGGCCTGGGTCTGATCGCCGGTTCGCGCGGGCAGTTCGACCAGGCGGCAGATTATTTTTCGCGGGCGGCCAAGCTGGCTCCCATGGACGCGCGCATCCTGGGCGACCTGGGCTATGCGCGCCTGCGCGCGGGCGACCCGGCGGGCGCGCGCGTGCCGCTGGGGCAGGCGGCCGAACTGACGCCGGAAAGCGGCAAGGTGCTGGCGAACCTGGCGGTGTTGCTGCTGGTCGAGGGCGATCCGCTCAAGGCGCAGCGCCTGATGGAGCGGGCGCAACTGAATGAAGAGGCGCGCGGACAGGTGCTGCGCCTGGCCGCCGAGATCCGCGGCCAGCTGGCCCCGGCGGCGGGCGCTTCCTATGCGCCTGCCACCCGGGTGTCTAGCGGCGAACAGGCCGTCATGCCGTTGATGAGCCCCTTGATGGACGGCTTGGGTAACGGACCCATCGTGCGCTAACCCCGTTTTGAGGAAGACTGCCATGTCCCATTCGACCCAGCACGCCTTGTTCATCGTGGCCTGCGCGCTTGCGGCGCAGGCGCCCGCGGCCGTCCTGGCGCAATCCAATGCGCCGTTGACGGGCAGCATGTCGGGCGCCGCGGGCAGCGCGCCGTCCGCTCAGGCGCCTGCCGCCGTGTCGGCGCCGGAACCTGTGTCCGCCATGCCGGAGCGGGCCGTGGTGCAGCAGGTGCAGACTCCGCTGCCGCAGGCGCCCGCCGCCGCGCCTGCGGCGCAAGAAGGCTTCGGCGACGTGACGCGCGGGCTGCTGGCGGCGCAGGCCGACGGGCGGCGCGCTGGCAATGCCTTGCCCGTGCTGGGGCCGGTGTCTACCGCCGCCTGGAACCGCTATCTGGAGAGCTTCAAGCATCCCATTCCCGTGTGGTTCGACCGGAATGTGGAAATTCCCAACGTCCAATAGGTTCCGGGCGTTGGTATTCCCCGCCGCATGCGGGTATGGAGTCGCAAGAGCATGTCAGCCGGCCGTCCACATCCTTCCTCGCCGTCGCGGCAACGCGGCAGCATGACCGTCGCCGTCGTCTTCGCGGTGCTGGTGGGGGTGGTGTTGCTCGGCGTGCTGCAGCTTGGCTACGGCTTCTACATGAAGCGCGAAATGCAGAAGGCGGCGGACCTGGCGGCGCTGTCGGCCGTCCAGGTGCTGAGCCTGGGCTCCAGCGCGGATTGCGCCCGGGCCGCCGCCGCTGGCCGCGCTTCCGCCCTGGCCAATGTGCCGAACATCCTGGATGCGTTCACGGCCGCCGATTTCACGGTGGAATGCAAGGTGTGGGATCCGACGCGGTCCGATCCCTCCGGCATGCACGTCTTCGACGCGGCGGGCGGGCAGGCCTATAACGCAGTGCGGGTAGCGGCGCGCAAGCAACTGGCCAATCTTATCCCTGGCGTGGGCGGCGTCACGGCGTCGGTGGCGGCGGTGGCGACCAACACCCAACCCGTGGCGACCTTCACAGTGGGGTCGCGGCTATTGCGCCTGGAACGCGGCGGCCTGCTGTCGCAGCTGCTGGCCACGGTGGGGGCGTCGCCCACGCAACTGGACGTGCTGGACGCCGCCGGCCTGGCCAATGTCGGCATTACGCCGGCCGGCCTGCTGGAGGCGCTGGGCCTGCCGCTGTCGGTGGTTGCGGGCGTGGGCACGCCCGAGCAATTGACGGCGCTGAGCAACCTGACCCTGGGTCAGCTCTTGCGCGCCACGCTGAGCGTCATCGACAAGCAGAGAACCGCCAACGCCGATGTCGGATTGTTGAGCGAAGCCATCAACACGGTGTTGGACTTGATGCCGCTAAACCTGCCTGTGAAGCTGTTCGGCGATGGCGGCGTGCTGAATCTGAACGTGGTGGGCGGCGACCCCACCGCTGCCTTGCAGGCCCAGGTCAACGCGCTGAACATCCTGGAAACCGGACTGGCCATCGCCAACGGCAGCAACCTGATCAATCTGGGGCTGAGCGTGCCGCTGCTGGGCCTGGACGCCCGGGTGCGTATCGTCGAGCCGCCTGCCGTGGGCGTGGGCGGTGTCGGCGCGCAAGCCATCAGCGCCGGCATACGCGTGTATCTGCGCGTCAACACCAGCAACATCCCGCTGGTCGGGCCCTTGCTGGCCAACACCCTGAATACCAAGGTGGATCTGCCCATCATCATCGACGTGGCGCAATCCACAGGTACGCTGCGCAAGCTGTGCGAAGCGCCGCTGGCCGAGAACCAGGCGATGATCGATGTGACGTCGGCTGCGGCCAGCGTCTGTCTGGGCCGCTTCCCCGGCATGGCGTCAGCCACCGACCCGAGCGCCGCGAATTTCCAGTCGCTCACGAACCGCTGCGAGCCCAGCGCATTCGGCGCCATAGGACGGCATCAGGTCTTGAACGTACTGGGCATATTGCCGCTTACCGCCCGGTTCACGCTGCCGGTGTTCAGTTCTTCGGCGCCCGTGTCGGTGACGCTCACTGCGCCGCCATCGCCCAACGCCACCGCCACCGTCAATGCCACCAACGTGGACCTGTCCAAGCTGGCCTCCAACCTGACGGACGCGCTGATCGGGGGCATCCTGGGGGATTTGTTCAACACCGGCACCCCGCTGACCGAAACGCAACGCACAGAGCTGGCGACGCAGTTGGTGGGCGGAGACAAGAACAACGCCGGCAAGACCATCTCCAAGGTCGTCAACGACATGCAGTGGTCCAAGACGGCGATGGACCAGCTCGGGGCGCGTCTGACCACGGGTGGCTTGACGGGGGTGTTGGGCGGCACGCTGCAACTGGTTGGCGGCATCCTGAACTCGCTCTTGTTGGCCCCCCTCAGCGACGTGACCTGCGCGCTGGCGCTGGTGCCGGACGCGATCCGGCAGTGCCGCGTCAACGCCGTCGGCGCGCTGGCCTTGAACGGCAGCGGGCAGGTGGGCGGCGTGCTGTCGGTCGTCATGGTGCTGCTGGATCCCTTGCTGAGTTCGTTGTCCGTGGCGTTGCAGCAACTGCTTAATGTGCTGGGCCTGAGCGTGGGCCAGACCGACGTAGCGCTGATTTCCGTGGATTGCGGCAAACCCCGCCTGGTGTATTGATGATGAAGCCTCTGACCCCTGTCCTTTCCATCCCCGCATGGTCCAAGCGATGAGCCAGAATTTCGCGCGCGAAGAATTCGACGTGTACGTCTGGGAAGGCACCTCCGACATTGCCAGCCGCGCCGAGCGTTGCCTGGCGGGCATGGACGTGTCGCTGCTGCGGGCGGACGCCGGCACCGCGTTTCCGCCGCCCCGCGACCTGGCGCGGCCTGCGGTGGCCCTGGTGTCGGTGTCGGTGATGGGCGACAAGCGCTTCAGCGGCTACGACTGGCTGGCGGCCCAAGGCCTGCCGGTCATCTGGGTCGCCGCGGAAGCGCGCGGTCGCGACCCGCGCTACTACCCGCCGGAATACTCCTACACGCTGCCGCTGACCTTCACCACCGCGGACCTGCGCAAGCTGTTGTATGAGCTGCTGGGCACGCTGAATCAACTCAATCGCGCCGCGCCCCGGCGCGAACAGCCGCTGATTGCCGTCTCCGCGACCATGCGGGACCTGCTGGCGGAAGTGGACATGTATGCAGACTGCCGCAGCAACGTGCTGATCCATGGTGAAACCGGCGTGGGCAAGGAACGCATTGCGCGCCTGCTGCATGAGCAGGCCGCCTGGTTCGACGGCCCCTTCGTGGCGGTCAACTGCGGCGCCATTCCGGAGGGCCTGTTCGAGGCGCATTTCTTCGGCCATGCCAAGGGCGCATTCACCGGCGCGATCGGCGCGCACAAGGGGTATTTCGAGCAGGCCAGCGGCGGCACGCTGTTCCTGGACGAAATCGGCGACCTGCCGCTGTACCAGCAGGTCAAGCTCTTGCGCGTTCTGGAGCAGAACACGGTGACGCGGCTGGGCTCGACCGTGGAAGTGCCGGTGGACTTCCGCCTGGTCGCCGCGACCAACAAGGATTTGCGCGTGCTGGTGGGGCAGGACGAATTCCGCGCGGACCTGTATTACCGGCTGGCGGTGATCGAACTGCGCATACCCAACCTGGAGCAGCGCGGCCCGCAGGAGAAGGCGGCGATCTTCCGCGCCTTGCTGCAACGCCTGGGCGTGGATGACGAACCGCCGCAGTGGTTGCTGGAGCGCGTCTCGCGCACGCGCTACGAGGGCAATGTGCGTGAACTGTCCAACGTGGCCGAGCGCGTCGCGATCGTGCGGCGGCAGCTCCAGGCCTGGGACCCGCCGCGCATCGAACGCATCTTCGACCAATTGGCCGAGCCGCTGCACTCTGCTCCAGCCTCGGCCGCCGCGAAGGTCGAGCCCGCCGCCTTCACCGATGCCGAGCGCGCAGAACGCGAGCGCGTGCTGGCGGCGCTGGACGCCAACGGCTGGCGCCGTCAGGATACCGCCCACACCTTGGGCATCAGCCGCAAGGTGTTGTGGGAAAAAATGCGCAAGCTGCAACTCGGGACGGGCCAGGGAGAACCCGCCGATGGTCTCGCCGAGACGACGATGTGAACACGCAATAGGTAATGCCCCGTAGTGGGCGACAGTTGCGGAGCCGGCGCATGTAAGCGGGTCTGTCCCGGCCGAAATAAATTGCTATAGTTCCGCAACGATTTTTTTGGGGAAGGCATGAACGTCCAATTTATCCGTGGCGCCGCCCGCATGGCGCTGTTGGGCACGGCCCTGTCCGGCCTGGCCGCTTGCGCCAGCGCACAATCCGAAGCGCCCCGGGCCACGGTTAAACAGGTCGAGGACACGCAGGCGGCCTCCACGCCCGTGACTCCCCCCGCGCCGCCGCCCGCCGCGCGTCCGGCATCCACGCTGTCGGAGCTGCAAGGCCTGATCCAAAGCCGCCAGGTGTCGGAGCTGCGTACTGCCTATAACGGCACCTACGGCGCCAGCCTGCTGTTCAAGCCGGACGACCTGACCTATTACGTTGCCTTGTTCCAGCAGAAGGATTTCTGGCGCGTGGTGAAGAGCAAGTCGGACAAGCAGGCCGAAGCCACCTACCGCGCCTTCGTCGCCCAATCCGCCGAGCTGGCCGAAGTGGATATCAAGCGCATCAAGATGCAGGCTGAATACGCGCACGCCGAGAAGCTGCTGGCCAGCCGCAGCGCCGAACTGAGCACCCTGCAGGCCGATCGCGCGGTGCGCCTGCAGCAGGAAGAGCAGGTCGCGGCCCGCCAGGAGCAGTCGCGCCAGGAAGCCACGGCGCTGGCTGACCAGCAGAAGGACGTGCGCCAGCAATTGCGCGATCTGCAACGCCAGATCGACGCCTTGCAGGCGCAGCAGGCGCAAGTGGGGAACCCGGCGGCCCAGAACCGCGGCAAGTAACCCGCAGGGCAGGCTGAGTAGCGGGCCTGCGGGCCCGCTTTGTCTTGGCCGGCCGTGAATAGGCATTGCGCACGCAGGGGCTAAGCGCCTGCCCTGGGGCGCTTTCTTGTATTCTGGGAGTTGCACCCCATATAGACGCCATGGCACTTAAAGTTTTCGACCTCCAGTGCGAACACAGCCACATTTTCGAGGGCTGGTTCGGTTCGCACGAAGACTATGACGCGCAGCAGGCGCGTGGCCTGGTCACGTGCCCGGTTTGCGGTTCGGCCAGCATCACCAAGCGGCTGTCCGCGCCGCGCCTGAACGTCGCCCACCTGCACGCGCCAGCCGCCCAGCCGCCGGCGTTGCCGGCCAACGCGTCCGACGCGGAAAAAATGGCCGCATTGCAGGCAGTCGTCATGCGCCAGGTGCGCGCCTTGCTGCGTAACACCGAAAACGTCGGGCCGCGCTTCGCCGAAGAGGCGCGCCGCATCCACGAAGGCGATGCCGACGACCGTCCCATCCGCGGCACGGCAACGCCGGAAGAGCGCGAATCGCTGGCCGAGGACGGCATCGACGTCATGGCGGTGCCGGATTTTCTGGATGACGAGCGCCTGCAGTGACCCGCTGCGCCGCCCCTAGCCGATTCGGACAGGGGAACGGGCGTACGGAATGTCAGGTGGTATGCCTGCGTTCACCGATCTTGGCCGAGAAGCGCAGCAGATAACCATCAGGGTCCTGAACCAGGAACTCGCGCACGCCGATTTCAACGTCATTGCCCCGATACCACTGCTCTACCGGATTCCGGAACAGGGGCCATTTGGCGTTAGCAAGCGCGGCAAGAAAGGGCTCCACAGAGGGCACATCGATTTCGAAATTGATTCCCCTGCCCAGCGGCACGCTCAACGGACCTGTGATCCAACCGTTGTCGCCGCGCCGTTCGACGAGCATGACTTGTGCTCCGTCGAGGTCCAAATATACGAAGCCGTCTTCCTCGCGGCTGTACATGATCGAGAATCCACAGAGACCAACCCAGAATTGCAGACTTGCCGCGATATCTGCGACAAGCAACTCGGGCACCAGCTTTGCACGGCGAAATTCCACAGTCGCAGTTCTCCAGCTTAGGCAGAGTGTTGCCGCGGTCAGCGCAAGCATTCCGCTTCGTCAGGAAGTCGTCGATGAATGAGCGCGTTTCAGTTATCAGGCGTGAGCCGGTGGCTGAATAAGGCTTTCTGCGGGAATGCCGAGCTCGGTGTGCAAACGCCAGATCATTGGCAATGTCAAACCGCGCTTGCGGTTCAGCACTTCGTATACACGGTTGCGCTTGCCGATCATAGGCTCCAGATCCTTAGGGGTCAGGCCGCCTTGCTCCATCCGGAATTTAATGGCCTCGACAGGGTCTGGCAGATCGACCGGATAGTGCTTCATTTCATACGCTTGCACCAAGGTGGCCAGCACGTCCAGGCGGTCACCGTCAGGTGTGCCCAGTTCAGGATCAGACTCCATCAACCGGGAGATTTCCTTGAGCGCCGACTTGTAATCGGCCTCGGTATGTACGGGGCGGATTTCCATGTTCATTCCATTTCCATGGTTTCGGCGTCAATCTTGTCGTACTCCGCGTGAGTGCCGATGAACTTCACGTAGACGATGCTCAAGTTGAATGCGATTGCCACAATCAGGCGGAAATCATTGCCTTTGATGTTGAACACCACACGCCGATTCTTCAGGATGCTGGCGTGGCGATACTGGGCCTTGATATCCGCAGGCTGCTTCCATTGCGCCTTGCTGGCCTCGTCCACCCACGCCTTGAGGGGTTGTTCTGCCGCTGGGTACCTTTCCCAGAACTGGCGGAGGGCGCTTAAGGCTATGAGTCGCATAGCGCAATGTTAGTCCCAATTTGGGACTGGGGGCAAGTCCCATGTGGTCCGGCTATATGCCTTCAAGCAAGGGCCGCAAGATTGGTCAGGCAGACGGCAATAAAAAAGCCAGACCCGAAGGTCTGGCTTTTTCTTGCCTGCTTGCCGGATCAGTTGTTGACGCGGCTGCGGTATTCGTTCGTGCGGGTGTCGATTTCGATCTTGTCGCCGATGGCGCAGAACAGCGGCACGTTCAGTTCGTAGCCGGTGTTGATCTTGGCGGGCTTGGTCACCTTGCCCGAGGTATCGCCACGCACGGCGGGTTCGGTGTAGGTGATTTCGCGCACGAGCGTCGTGGGCAGTTCAACCGAAATGGCGCGGCCGTCGTAGAAGACCACTTCCACGGGCATCGCTTCTTCCAGGTAGTTCAGGGCGTCGCCCATGCTCTCGGCTTCGATTTCGTACTGGTTGTACTCTTCGTCCATGAAGACGTACATCGGGTCGCCGAAGTAGGAGTAGGTGCACTCCTTGCGGTCGAGCTGGACGACTTCGAACTTTTCGTCGGCCTTGTAGACCGATTCGCTGGCCGAGGCGGTCAACAGGTTCTTGAACTTCAGCTTCACAACAGCGGCGTTACGGCCCGACTTGTTGTATTCGGCTTTCTGGACCACGAGGGGATCCTTGCCGACCATGACCACGTTGCCGACTCGCAATTCCTGAGCGGTTTTCATCGATAAAACTCCGGGGGTGATGGGTGCACTCGCCGTGCTTGCAAAAAGCCGCCGCAGCTATAGCTTCTAGCGGCTTCGTGCACACCCCGGGAGGCGTCATAGTTGAGGCCCGACAAATACAGGGCGCTCGGAAAACTCTCTATTCTAACGTTTCTTGGCCAAGTCTGCGCAAAAATCAGCCAGATTTTCGGCAAGATCCGGTAGCGCGGCCTGGCTTGCGTCCCAGGCCCGCGCGGCGGCGGCCCAGTCCCCCCAGGCGGCTGGCGCCAGGGCGGCAGACAGCGCCGCAGCGGTTGCGCCCGTTTCCGGCTCGTTCCAGGCCCGGATCAGCGTCTGGGCGGTTTCCGGGGCCGGATAGCGCGCCAGCCACGCTTCCAGTT
This sequence comes from Achromobacter aegrifaciens, assembly GCF_902859965.1. Lineage (NCBI taxonomy): Bacteria > Pseudomonadati > Pseudomonadota > Betaproteobacteria > Burkholderiales > Alcaligenaceae > Achromobacter > Achromobacter aegrifaciens. The sequence goes on along the minus strand of NZ_CADIKO010000004.1, from coordinate 214,917 downwards.
TCTCCAGATGCACGTTTTCGTCCTGGGGATAGATCTGCCAGACCAGCGGGCGCGCGGCCCAGGCGGCGCGGACGAAGGAATCCTCGCCCCGCACGAAATTCAGGTCGCAGCACCACAGCAGACGGTCGAAATCCGGCTGCGCCACGAAGGGCAGCCGGGCCACCGCCGGCGCGCCCGACGCCGCGCAGGCGGCTTCCAGCCCGGGGGCCACGCCTTCGGGGGCAAGCAGCAGGGTGGGCCGCGGATCCGCCGCCAGAGCCTCGGCCAGCGCCGTTACCGGCGCCGTCGGATAGCAAAACAGGGACACGGCGCGCGCGCCGTCGCGGCGGCGCAACAGCAGGTCCTGCGGCACGCCCAGCGACTGCAGGAAGGCTTCCTGGTCTTGCGGCGATGCCTGCAGGGCGTCGCGCTCCGCCGACAGGCCCGGCTCGCGCAGCAGTCCGCCGGTGGCGCTGGTGAAGCCGGGAAAGAAAAAGTGCTTGACCAGCCCGTCCGGCCGCTGCGAGGGCAGGCCGTGGCAGCTTTCCACCCAGGACTCGGCGCTCAGGTATTCCAGGTTGACCCAGGCCGGATGCTCACGCCGCATGCTCTCCAGGAATGCCTCGGGGGGATCGCAGGCGAATGCCTCGATCACCACATCGCGCGCGGCGAGCGCCGGATCCGGGGATTCGGTCCAGTGCACGATGTCGATGCCCGCCAGTTGCTGGCGCGGGCTATCCGTGGCGATCCCGGGCTGGATGCGGGCGAAGCTGGCCAGGTCGTCGACCCACAGGCGCACATCCCAGCCGCGGCCGTGCGCCAACCGGCGCGCCAGCCGCCAGCAGACGCCGATGTCGCCATAGTTGTCGACGACCCGGCAGAAGATGTCCGCTTGCATTGCCGCCTAGTGGAACTTGGCCGGCGAGGCTTCCGCGTCCTCGGGCAGTTCGGCGTGCACCAGTTCGCCCAGCGGATTCGGGAAGTAGGGCGCGCCGCAGTCTTCACAGTACTCGGGAGGCAGCACGCCGGGGATGCGGCGCACTTCAGTGACGCCGTATTCCTTGAGCAGCGCGGCGATCTCGTCCACCACGTCGGGCTGGCCTTCGTCAGCCGGCAGGTCTTCCTCGCGCCCATACAGCGGCCAGACGCAGCCGTAGTACACGTCGTTGCTGCTGCGCGCGGTGAAGCCGATGCGGTACTCGTCGATGCGGCTTTCGCCGCAGCCGGCCACCACCGCGCGCAACTGGGAGGCTTCCAGGCTGACCGCGCCCTCGAGCCAGCTGACCGCTGCACGCAGCGACAGCGGGCGCACGCGCCGGTCGGCTTCACGGTTGCTGACATAGTAGGCGTCGGGCAGCAGGGCTTCGAAACCGCAGCCCGGCAGCAGATTGGCGAGGGTCGGCTGGGCCTGCGCCGCCCATTGTTCCTGGCAGGCATCGCGGCTGGCGTCGGCTTCGCCCAGCTGTTCCTGCCAGCGGAAGATCGGCTCGCCTTCGGGCACCGCGACGGCCGCCACGATGTAGCGCGTATCGGCCAGCATGTTGGCCGTTTCGGTCTCGGTGTTCAAGGCGGGCTTGGCGGTTTCTGCGCCCAGCGCCTGGGTGCCCAGGCGCTGCAGCCATTGCCAGGTTTCGGAGAAGGTGCGCGGCATCTGGTCCACGCTGACCAGCACCGGCATCAGCGAGCTGCGGGCCTTGCTGGACAGGACATGCCCATGCAATTGCGCCATCAGGGCCTGTTGCGCGCCGGCGGCGATCGGGCCGGTCGGAATGGCGTAGCGGGTCCAGGCGACGATGGGGGCCACGACCAGCAAAATGTCGTAGTGGACGCCATTTTTCTCGATCTTCATCGATTCGGACAGGGTTTCGGCCTGTTCGATCAGGATCTCGTATGCGCCCACGTCGCTCTGGGCGAGGTGGTCCAGGGCCGCTTCCAGGGGGGCATCCTGCCCCGCCTTCAGCAGCTTCGGAATCGCTACGCCAAGCTGGTTCTCCCAGAACACGTCTTCGAGGCGGCTGCCCGAGCGGTTGAGCGCCTGGGCAAGCGCGACCAGTTTGGCGGCGTCACGGGTGAGGCGGGGAGCGGATTGGCTGCGGGATCGGGCCATAACTTCGGGGAGCGTCCAGTAAGTGTGCAACTGTGTAGTTTAACGCTCGGCGCGGACGGCGGCGCGCACCTCCGGCGGCGGGGCGCAACAACGGCGCCAGGGTGTGATTGATGCTAAATAAGCAACAGATAATGCCGAGTCAAGGGGTTTATTGCTGAGAAGAATCGGCGGAAAATCTAGCCATCTACTCAATATCAGGAGGCACCGCCATGCGTTGGCCTACGCTTTTCGTATCCCATGGATCCCCCATGCTCGCCGTGGAACCCGGACTGACCGGCCCGGCGCTCGCCGCCTGGAGCGCCGAGCAGGGCCGCAAGCCCAAGGGCATCCTGGTGGTCTCGCCGCACTGGATGGGCGAGGGCCTGGCGCTGTCCACCCGCGACCGCCAGGTGGCCTGGCACGATTTCGGCGGCTTTCCGCCGGAACTCTATGAATTGCAGTACACGGCCCCCGGTTCGCCGGAGTTGGCGGCGCGGGTGCAGGCCCTGCTGGCCGACTCGGGTATCGCTGCAGACCTGGACCCCCGACGGCCGCTGGACCATGGCGCCTGGGTGCCACTGCGCTACCTCTATCCGGAAGCGGACGTGCCGGTGGTGCAACTGTCCCTGGACATGGGGCGCGACGCGGCTGGCCAACTGGAACTGGGCCGCGCGCTGGCCCGGCTGCGGGACGAAGACATCCTGGTCATCGGCTCCGGTTCGCTGACGCATAACCTGCGCCACGTGCGCATGCCGCAAGACGCGCCCGCGCTGCCTTACGTGCCGGCTTTCCAGCAGTGGTACGCGGACAAGCTGAGCGGCCATGACCTGGCGGCGCTCTTGGATTGGGAGGCCCAGGCGCCGGGCGCGGCGCAGGCCCATCCGCACGACGACCACCTGATGCCCTTGTACGTGGCGCTGGGTGCAGGCGGAGCCGGTTTCCGGCGCCTGACCGACGAAATCTCCTACGGCGCGCTGGCGATGGATGCCTACGAGTTCGCGGACTGATCCCAAGCGCGGCCGCGGCGCCGCGCAGGCCGCAATGAAAATGGCCCGGGAACCTCGCGGTTCCCGGGCCATTGCCTTGCCTGTCAGAAGATCAGGCAGCCAGCAGCTGGCGCAGCACGAAGGGCAGGATGCCGCCGTGCTGGTAGTAGTCCACCTCGATCGGGGTGTCGATGCGCAGCAGCACCGTGACGTCCTGCTTCGATCCGTCCTTGCGGGTGATCGTCAGCGTCACGTCCTGCATCGGCTTGATGCCGTTTTCCAGACCGGAAATGTCGTAGGTTTCCTCGCCGGTGATGCCCAGCGACTGCACGCTGTCCGCGCCCTTGAACTGCAGGGGCAGCACGCCCATGCCGACCAGGTTGCTGCGGTGGATGCGTTCGAAGCTGCGGGTGATCACGGCCTTCACGCCCAGCAGCTGGGTGCCCTTGGCCGCCCAGTCGCGCGACGAGCCGGTGCCGTACTCTTCGCCGCCGAACACCACGGTGGGGGTGCCCGCGCCGACGTACTTCATGGCTGCGTCATAGATGGACATCTGTTCGCCGGTGGGCTGGAACAGGGTGTCGCCGCCCTCGAAGCGGCTGCCGTCCGGCAGCGCCGGAATCATGAGGTTCTTGATGCGCACGTTGGCGAAGGTGCCGCGCATCATGATTTCGTGGTTGCCGCGGCGTGAGCCGTAGCTGTTGAAGTCGGCCTTCATGACGCCGTTTTCCTTCAGCCACTTGCCCGCGGGCGAGGTCTCCTTGATGGAGCCGGCCGGCGAGATGTGGTCGGTGGTGACCGAGTCGCCGAACACGCCCAGCGCACGGGCGTTCTTGACCGTCGGCATCGCGCCCGGCGTCATGCCGAAGCCGTCAAAGAAGGGCGGCTCGGCGATGTAGGTGGAATCAGGCCAGTTGTACGTGTCGCCGGTCACGCCCTTGATGTTCTCCCAGAGTTGGCCGGGATTGCTCTTGACCTGGCCGTAGTTGGCCTCGAAGGCCTTGGGATCCAGGGCGTACTTCAGCAGCGATTCGATTTCCTCGGTGGTCGGCCAGATATCGCCCAGCCACACGTCGCCGTTCTTGCCGCGGCCCACGGGCTCGGTCATCAGGTCGCGCGTGACGGTGCCGGCCAGGGCGTAGGCCACGACCAGCGGGGGCGAGGCCAGGAAGTTGGCCTTGATGTTCGGGTGGATGCGGGCCTCGAAGTTGCGGTTGCCCGAGAGCACGGCCGAGCAGATCAGATCGTTGCCGGTGATGGCTTCGTTCAGGTCCGGGGTCAGGTCGCCGGCGTTGCCGATGCAGGTCGTGCAGCCGTAGGCGGCCACGTCGAAGCCCAGCTTTTCCAGGTAGGGCAGGAGACCCGTCTTGGTCAGGTATTCGGTGACCACGCGCGATCCGGGGGCCAGCGAGGTCTTGATGTGCTTGGGCACCGTCATGCCGGCTTCCACGGCCTTCTTGGCCAGCAGGCCGGCCGCCAGCAGCACGCTGGGGTTGGAGGTGTTGGTGCAGGACGTGATGGCGGCGATCAGGACGTCGCCGTTCTTGACCTGGGTGCCAGCGCTGGTGGTGAAGGTCTGGCCCAGCTTTTCGGCGGGCTGATTGAAGCCGTTTTCAGCTACCGGCTTGGAGTACAGGTCGATGAAGGTGTTCTTCACGTTGCCGATTTCGATGCGGTCCTGCGGACGCTTCGGGCCCGCCAGCGACGGCGCGACGGTGGACAGGTCCAGCGTCAGCAGCTTGGTGAAATTGATGTCCTTTGCCTTGGGCACGCCGAACATCTTCTGGGCCTTGAAATAGGCCTCGAAGGCGGCGATTTCGTCTTCGGTGCGGCCGGTGCCGCGGAAGTAGTCGATGGTGCGCTCGTCGACCGGGAAGAAGCCCATGGTGGCGCCGTACTCCGGCGCCATGTTGCCGATGGTGGCGCGTTCGGCCACCGACAGGCTGGCGGTGCCTTCGCCGCAGAATTCGACGAACTTGCCCACCACCTTCTCGCGGCGCAGCATTTCGGTGATGGTCAGCACCAGGTCGGTGGCGGTGACGCCGCCGCGCAGCTTGCCCTTGAGTTCCACGCCGACCACGTCGGGGGTCAGGAAGTACACGGGCTGGCCCAGCATGCCGGCCTCGGCTTCGATGCCGCCCACGCCCCAGCCCACCACGCCGATGCCGTTGATCATGGTGGTGTGGCTGTCGGTGCCCACCAGGGAATCCGGGTAGTAGACGTTGTTCTTCTTGTCCAGGTGCACGCCGCGCGCCAGATATTCCAGGTTGACCTGGTGGACGATGCCGAAGCCCGGAGGCACGACGCCGAAGGTGTCGAACGCCTGCATGCCCCACTTCATGAACTGGTAGCGCTCTTGGTTGCGCTTGAATTCCAGCTTCATGTTCAGGTCCAGCGCATTCTTGGTGCCGAAGTAGTCGATCATGACCGAGTGGTCCACCACCAGGTCCACCGGCACCAGCGGCTCGATGCTCTTGGGGCTCTTGCCCATCTTGTCGGCCACGGAACGCATGGCGGCGATGTCGGCGAGCAGCGGCACGCCGGTGAAGTCCTGCAGCACCACGCGGGCCACCACAAACGGAATTTCGTCTTCGCGCTTGGCATTGGCCTGCCAGTTCGCCAACTGCTTGACGTGCTCTTCGGTGACCTTCTTGCCGTCGCAGTTGCGCAGCACGGATTCCAGCACGATGCGGATCGAAACCGGGAGCCGCTGCACGTCGATGCCGAGGGACTTGCCCAGCGCCGGCAGCGAATAGTACTGACAGGATTTATTGCCGATCTTGAAATTCTTGAGGGTGTCTAGGGTGTTGTGCGGCATGATGGACTCCGTGGTTTTGCCCGGTTGAAGCCGGCATTTTCTGGCGTTTTTGCGCATTTGTCATTCTATGTGAGACTGGCGCCTGCGCGGCCGTATGTCTTATATCTTATATAAGACTTGAGCGAACCGCCAAAGTTCCCCTACTGCGATCAGGGGCGGGCGGCCGTTGGCCCAAACCGATACTCTGGCCGAGGCGTGCGCGGGTCGCAAGCCTCTTTTATCAAGAAAGTCCTACGCGGATGTTGCGGCCCTGCGAGGGAAGGCGGGTCTACGCAAGGAATTCGCGCAGCAGCACGGTCAGCTCGCTGCGCAGGAAATCGACGACCGCGCGCTGGGCGGTCGACGGATAAGGGTTGGGCGTGGTCAGGATGAACAACTTGTCGCCTGGCCCCAGGGCTTGGTATGCAGGCAGCACCGGCGCAAGCCGGCCCGCGGCAAGATCCTCATGCACCACGTAGGCCGGCAGCAGCGCGACGCCCGCGCCGGCGCGCGCGGCTTGCGCCAGGAACGGGAAGTACTCTGATTGCAGCCGCGGCGCGAGCTTGGCCTCATGCAGCTGGTCCTTGCGGCGCAGCCGCAGCGTGACCTGGGGCCTGGGGTCGGGCGGGCCCAGGAAGTGCAGGCGGCCGAGATCGCGCGGATGAGCCGGCGGGCCGAACTGCTGCAGATAGGAGGGCGCCGCGCACAGCACCCATTTGACGTCGCCCAGCGCGCGCGCCACGTAATCCTGCGGCGGGGTCGTCATGACCCGCAATGCCACGTCGATTTCCGACGAAATCAGGTCGCTCACCCGGTTTGAGAACAGCACGCGCAAGGTCAGCGACGGATGGCGCAGGGCGAAGCTCACCAGCAGTGGACGCAATTGGTCCAGTTCCCCCAATCCGGTGGGGATGCTCAGCCGGACGTGGCCCGCGGGCTCGGAACCGAGCTTCTGCAACGCATGGCGGGCGGATTCGACTTCGTGCGCCATGCGCGCGCCGTGCTCGTACAGCACCGAGCCTTGTTGCGTCAGTTCCAGCCGCCGGGTGCTGCGGCGGATGAGCTGGGCGCCGAAGGCGCGTTCCAGCTTCTGCAGATTGCGGCTTACGTGCGAACGGGTCACGCCGTGGCGCACCGCCGCCTCGCTCAAGGTGCCGGCGTCGACGATGGTGACGAACAGCTGTATCAGGTTGAGGTCCAGCGCGGGCAGGGCGGGCATGCGCAGTCCTATTGTTGACTGTGAGGAAACATAGTTTACGCAAGCTGCGGGATTGTCGCGGCGTGGCGGCGGTTGATATTCTGGCCACCATCGCAAAGGAGACCAGACCATGCCCCAAAACCCGTCCGGCGGGATGTCCCCGCAAACCATGTTCCGCGCCGATCTATTTCGCGGCGAGCGCATCCTCGTCACCGGGGGCGGCACCGGCCTGGGCTACGCCATGGCCGAGCGCCTGGCGTCGTTGGGCGCCGCGCTGCACCTGTGGGGACGCCGCGCCGCCGTGCTGGAAGAAGCCGCCGCCGGGCTGCGCGCACGTTACGGCGCCGAGGTCCACGTTCAGGCGGTGGATATCCGGGATGCCGAGGCCGTGGACGCCGCCGTCGACGCCATCTGGACCGGGCACGGTCCGCTGACGGGCCTCATCAACAACGCCGCGGGCAATTTCATCAGTCCCACTGAAAAACTGTCGCCGCGCGGCTTCAACGCCATTGCCGACACCGTGTTCCGCGGCACCTTCTACACGACCCAGGCCGTGGGCAAGCGCTGGATCGCGCAAGGTACGGGCGGGGCGGTGCTGTCCATCGTGGTGACCTGGGTCTGGACCGGTTCGCCCTTCGTGGTGCCCTCGGCCATGTCCAAGGCCGGCATAGACGCCATGACCAAGTCGCTGGCCATCGAATGGGGCCGCCACGGCATCCGGCTGAACGCAATCGCGCCGGGCGTGATTCCGACCGAAGGGGCCAGCGCGCGGCTGCGGCCCAAGGACTCGGGCGCGGACGCGCAGACGCAGCAGAATCCGATGCGGCGCCTGGGCACCGGACATGACATCGGCGAGCTGGCGGCCTTCCTGCTGAGTCCGGGCTATGACTGGATCAACGGCCAGACCATTGCGCTGGACGGTGGCGACTATCTGGCCAACGGCGCTTACTTCAAGCAGTACGCGGAATGGAGCGACGCGGACTGGGCCGCCGCGCGCCAGGCCATCGAAGCGCGCACCGCGCAGGACAAGGCGCAGCGCAGCACGGGGGGCGCATGACAGGCAGCACCATCCACGCGGGCGGCGACCGCCTGTCGGGCGCGGCGCTGGCCGCACGCGGCGAACAGGTTGCCGCCGGGCTGGCGGCAATGGGCGTGCGGGAAGGCGACGTGATCGCCGTGCTATTGCGCAACGGCCTGCCTTATCTGGAGATCATCCAGGCCTGCAAGCGGCTGGGCTGCTACTACTGCCCGATCAATTGGCATTTCACCGCGGCGGAAGTGGCATTCCTCATCGAAGACAGCGGCGCCCGCCTGCTGGTCGCGCACGACGACCTGTGGCTTCCGCTGCGCGATGCGCTGCCCGCCGGCCTGCCGGTGCTGCTGGCCGGTCCCGGCGCGGCGCAATCAGGGCATGCCGACTACGACGCCTGGCGCGACCGCCAACAGCCTTACGACGGCCCGCGCGTGGCGCCGCGCGGTCATATGGCCTATACCTCGGGCACCACCGGTCGGCCCAAGGGCGTGGTGCGCGCGCCGTTCCCGCTGGAACACCTGGGGCGCCACCTGCAACAGGTCGAAGCGGTGGTGGAGGCGGCCTACGGCCTGCGCCCGGGATCGCGCGCGCTGCTGCCCGCGCCGATCTACCACAGTGCGCCCAGCGTATTCGCGCAGGTCGCCCTGCGGGTCTGCGAGACCTTCGTGCTGACGGACAGGTTCGATCCCGTGGAAGTCCTGCGCCTGATCGAGGCCCACCGCATCGATACGGTGTATCTGGTGCCCATCATGTACGTGCGCCTCTTGAAGCTGGACGCCGCCACCCGCGCGGCGCACGACCTGTCGTCGCTGCGCTTCGTGGCCTCGACCGGCGCGCCCTGCGCGCCGGAAATCAAGCGCGCCATGATCGAATGGCTGGGACCGGTCATCCATGAAACCTATGCGTCGAGCGAGGCGGGCATGGTCACCGTCATCGATTCGCACGAAGCGCTCGCCCGTCCCGGCAGCGCCGGCCGGCCTATCGGCGGCGCGCAGGTCAGGATCTATGGCGAAGACGGATCGCCCTGCGCGGCGGGCCAGGTCGGGCGGATCCACGTGCGCCAGCCGGCCTACGCGGACTTCACCTATCGCAACAACCCGCAGGCCCGCGCCGACGTGGAGAAGGACGGACTCATCGGTCTGGGCGACCTGGGCTATCTGGACGCGGACGGCTATCTCTATGTGTGCGACCGCGAATCGGACCTGGTGATCTCGGGCGGCGTGAACATCTATCCCGCCGAGGTCGAGCACCAGCTGATGCAGTATCCGGGCGTGGCGGATTGCGCGGTGTTCGGGGTGCCCGACGACGAATACGGCGAGCGGCTGATGGCGCTGGTGCAGCCCTCGGCGGGCGCCGCGCCCGACCCCGAGGCGCTGAGGCTATGGCTGGGTGAACGGATCGCGCGCTACAAGGTGCCGCGTGAACTGCAACTGCGCGCGGAACTGCCGCGCGACGACAACGGGAAGATCGCCAAGCGCCGGCTGCGCGCCGAATTCTGGGCGGGCAGGCAGCGCCAGGTATAGCAGGGCGGCGCATCGCCGCAACAACAAAACCCACAAGGGAGACAGGCATGGCAATCAGGCTGAACCTCAGGCTGCGTCGCATCGCGACCGCGGCGATCGTCGCGCTCGCGGCTCCGGCCGCCGCGCTGGCGGCATTTCCGGACAAACCGGTCAAACTGGTCGTGCCCTATACGCCGGGCGGCTCCGCGGACCAATTGTCGCGGGTGCTGGCCGAAGGCATGTCGCGCGACCTTGGGCAACCCGTGGTGGTGGAGAACAAACCCGGCGCCAATACCATGGTCGCGGCGACCCAGGTGGCCAGGTCGGCGCCGGACGGGTACACGGTTTTCCTCGCCAGCAACGCCAGCATGGTGCTCAATCCCATGCTTTATCAACGCATCGCCTATGACGCCGCGCGCGACTTCCGCGTGTTCGGCATCGCTGCCGAGCTGCCGCTGGTGGTCGTGGCGAACAACGAGGTCCCAGCGGGCACGCTGGCCGAGTTCGTCACTTATGCCAAGGCCCGGCCCGGCAAACTGAACTACGCCTCCGTGGGCATAGGCAATCCGCTGCAGTTGGCGACCGAACTGCTGAAATCGCGCACGGGCATGGACGTGGCGCATATCCCGTATAACGGCAGCGCGCCGGCCCTGACCTCGCTGATGGGCAATGACACGCAGCTCATGGTGGACGTGATCAGCACCTCGCTGCCGCTGGTGCGGGAACGCAAGATCAAGGCGCTGGCCGTCACGACCAGCGAGCGGCTGGCCGTGCTGCCGGAGGTGCCGACCGTGGCGGAAAGCGGCTTTCCGGGATTCCGCGCCGCCACCTGGTTCGGTCTGGCCGTGCCGCGCGCCGTGCCGCAGGCCGAAGCGCAGCGCTTGCAGGCGGCGCTGGACAAGGTGCTGAAGGATCCGGCATTCCGCGGCCGTTTTGAACCCCTGGGCCTGGTGATCCAGGCGCCCCGCAGCCAGGCAGAGATCGATGCCTACGTGCAGGAAGACCGCCAGCGCTGGGGCGCGGTGATCGAAGCCAATCACATCAAGCTGGACTGAGGCGGCAACGGCCGCCTGGCCGTCGGCGCCGTCAGGCCTTCTTGCCGCCGCGGCGCGCCTTGCGCGTGACATTGCGCCGCGACATCTCTGAATCCAGGATCAACCGGCCTTCGAGCTTGCCGTGCATGCGCTTGACCGAACGCATCGCGTCCTGCATGTGTTCGCTCATCAAGTCGCGCACCTTCTCCACGTCGCGCTCGCGCGCCGCAGCCAGGATCTTGCGGTGAAAGCCCGTATTGGCGCTGCCGAAACGCTGCTGCTCGGATAACGGCATCTCGTTGTCGAACACGGTCAGCTGCCGGATCATTTCGTTGGTCATCTCGCAGCTGAAGCGCAGGAACGGGTTGGGGCAGGCCGCCGCGAAGATGTCGTGGAAATTGATTTCTTCCTGGCGCTGCGCCAGCGGGTCATCGACGTGCTCGGCCGACGGATCGCAGCAGGCGATGTTCTCCTCCAGCGCAGCGAAATGCGCGTCCGTCAGGAACGGCACCGCGCTGGCCGCGAGCTCGGGCTCCAGCAGCTTGCGCACCTGGTAGATGTCCTCGATCCGCACTTCCTTGAAGAACAGGTAGTTCTGCATCAGCTGGAAGGTGCGGTCCAGCGGCACCTCGACCACGGTGCCGCCGCCGCCCGGTCCGGTGCTGACCTTGACCAGCCCCTGCACTTCCAGCGACTTGAGCGCTTCGCGCATGGTGCTTTTGCTGACCGAGAACATGCTTTGCAGCTCGCTTTCGCGCGGCAGCTTGTCGCCCGGCAACAGGTTCTTGGCCGTGATCAGCCGCTTGATCTCTTCGGCGACCAGGTCGCTGCGCTTGGGCGGACTCGACGCGCCCGCGGCTTGTAGGTCGTGACTGTTGAACGCCATTGCGTTCCTCCGTTGCTGCGTGGTGTGCGCGGGGCATGCCCCGGGCGGGTTCTGCGCGGACCCCGGGTTATACCTGATGCGCCCGCTATTGACAGAGCCGGCTCGCCAAACTGATCATGATAATAATCCTATTTATCATGATAAATAGGATGGTAGTCGCAGTATAGGCATGAGCGCCGGGACTTGCGAATACGCCCACGCGGCGGCAGCCCTGGCACGGGAGCTTGGAGCAGACAGAGTCGGAATGGGGACGCGCATGGTGCGCGCTCGACATCGTCAATATGCCGCGGCACCGCCAGCGGCAGCCAGGGAGAACCATCTTGAATCGCCGCAACCTGCTGAAATTGGCCGCGCTTGGCGCCGTGCCCGGATCACTCTGGACCGCCCGGTCCGCGCTGGCGCAAGCCGACGCCATCCAGTTCGGGTGTCCGGTGCCCATGTCGGGCGCCTTTGCCGCCAACGGCAAATACGCCGACCTGGGCATGAAACTGGCGCTGGAGCAGTATGGCCGCGCGCTGGACCGGCCGCTGGCCTATACCGTGCTGGATACCGAGGGCAAGCCGGCCACGGCGGTGCGCAAGGTCCAGGAAGTCTCGCAACAGAAGGGCGTCAAATTCTTCGCCGGCGGCATCCTGTCGTCCGAAGCGCTGGCCATGGGCAAGGAAGTCGAGCGCGCCGGCGGCGTCTTCATCACCACCGCGGGCGCGGACGAAATCACCGGCAAGGACTGCAACCGGGCCACCTTCCGCTGGTCCGTGCCCACCTTTGGCGCCATCGAGCAGACCGTGCGTCCCTTGCTCGAAAAGCTGCCCAACGCCAAGCGCTGGTACACCATCACGCCGCAATACGTGTTCGGCGACGGCCTGCTCAGCGCGGCCAAGGCGATCTTCAAGGAAAAGGGCATCGAGCATGTGGGCAACAGCTATCACTCGCTGACCGAGAAGGAATTCAGCGGCTACCTCACCAACGCCATGGCCGCCAAGCCGGACGTGCTGCTGATCCTGAACTTTGGCTCGCAGTCCTCCGACACGCTGCGCCAGGCCGTCAGCTTCGGCATGAAGCAGAACTGCACCATCCTGGTGGCCTGGGCTTCGGGCCTGGAACAGTTCGAAGGCCTGGGCGCGGACCTGTGCGAAGGCGTGTACTTCGGCGCGCAGTACTGGCACGGCATCGACTCGCCGCTCAACAAGGAACTGGTGCAGCTGTCCCGCGACAAGACGCGCGCCAATCCCAATTACAGCCTGGCGGGCTCCTACATCTGCACCCGCATCATGCTGGACGCCATCGCCCGGGCCGGCAGCGCCGACCCGGCCAAGGTGATCGCCGTCATGGAGGGCATGGCCTACGAGGGCCTGACGGGCAAGGAGGAAATCCGCAAGGAAGACCACCAGGTCCTGAAGAACTACTACCTGCTCAAGGGCCGCGCCAAGAAGGACATGAAGGACAAGGACGATTACGCCGAGATCGTGCATAGCGGTCGTTCCTTCCTGCCGCCCGCGGAAACCGGCTGCAAGCTGTAGCCCGCCCCTGAGGCAGGGCGGCCGTGGGCGCGTCGCGTCCGCGGCCGCCGCGCGCCCCGCGGCCTTCCGTTACCTCCATCGGGCATACCCATGAACGTCTATCTCCTCCAGATCATCAATGGGATCGGGGTAGGCATGCTGTACTTCCTTCTGGCAGTCGGCCTGTCCATCGTCTTCGGTCTGTTGCGCTTCGTGAACTTCGCCCACGGGGCGTTCTATCTGCTGGGCGCCTACTTCTGTTTCCAGGCCATCCAATGGGGCCTGAATTTCTGGCTCGCGCTGGCCATCGTGCCGCTGCTGGTGGGCGCCGGCGCCTGGGTCGTGGAGAAAGTGCTGCTGCGCCACGTCTACGCGCAGGCGCATGAATTCCACATCCTGATCACCGTCGGCCTGGCGCTGGTCCTGCAGGAACTGGTCATCGTGATCTGGGGGCCGATAGGCGACAACGTCGCCGCACCCTCGGCCCTGCAGGGCGTGGTCATGTGGGGCAGCTTCATCTATCCCAAGTACCGTCTGTTCGTGATCGGCTTCACCGCTGTCTTCTCGTTGCTGCTCTGGTATGTGCTGGAAGGCACGCGGCTGGGCAGCGCGGTGCGCGCGGGCAGCGAATCGACCGAAATGGTGTCCATGCTGGGCATCAATGTGTTCCGCATGTTCAGCCTGGTCTTCGCGCTGGGCGCGGCGACCGCCGCCCTGGCCGGGGTGTTGGCCGCGCCCATACGCGGCGTCGAACCCTTCATGGGCATCGAGGCCCTGGGCATCGCCTTCGTCATCGTGGTGGTGGGCGGCATGGGCAGCTTCTTCGGCGCGCTGGTCGGCGGCCTCCTGATCGGCGTGGTGCAGAGCGTGATGAGCACGCTCTGGCCGGAAGGCGCGCGGCTGATGATCTATGTGGCGATGGCGGCGGTGCTGCTGCTGCGTCCCCACGGCCTGATGGGGAGAGGATGATGACGCGCTTGAAATCTCATGCCCAATTGCTGCTGGCGCTGGCCGTGGTGCTGCTGTTGCCGCTGTGCATGCAGTCGGGCTCGCTGGCCACGGAAGTGCTGATCTACGCGCTGGCGGTGCTGGGCTGCAATCTGCTGCTGGGTTTCACCGGGCTGTTGTCGTTCGGCCAGGGCATCTTCTTCGGCCTGGGCAGCTATGCCGTCGGCATCCTGTTGACGCGTACCGGCCTGCCGATGCCGCTGGCGTTGCTGGCGGCGATGGCGGTGGGCGCGCTGGGCGCGACGCTGGTGGGCTGGTTTGCCATCCGCCAGCGCGGCACCTACTTCGTGATGCTGACGCTGGCCTTCGCGCAGATGTTCTACTTCCTGGCGTACAGCCTGCCTGACCTGACCGGCGGCGACAATGGCCTGCTGGACGTGCCGCGTCCGGCGCTGTCGGTGGCGGGCCTGCAGCTCATGCCGCTGGCCACGCCCTGGCAGTTCTACGCCTTCGTGGCGGTGTGCTTCCTGGCGATATTCTGGCTGCTGCTGCGCGTGACCAACTCGGTGTTCGGCCGCACGCTGCTGGCGATCCGCGACAACGAGGCGCGCGCCATGGCGGTGGGCTACAACGTGCGCCTCTTCAAGTTGGCGGCTTTCGCCATCTCGGGCGCCGTCACCGCGCTGGCGGGCGCCTTCCTGGCGATGATGACCGGCATCGCGCCGCTGTCCAGCATTGAATACCACAGCAGCGAGATGATCCTGGTCATGACGGTCATCGGCGGCACCGGCAACCTGTTCGCTTCAGTGCTGGGGGCAGCTTTCTACGTGCTGTTCGCGGACTGGCTTTCCACCTTGTGGCCGCGCTGGCTGATGCTGCTGGGCTTCCTGCTGATCGCGGTCAGCCTGTTCATGCAGAAGGGGCTGTGGGGGCTGGGAGAACGCATCTGGCTGGCGCTGCGGCGCAAGCCTGCCGGCGGCGAGCCGGCCGCCAAGGAGGGACGCGCATGAATCCGCAACATTCCGCGCCGCTGCTGCAGGCCAGGGGCATCGTCAAGCGCTTCGGCAAGTTCGTGGCCCTGCATGGGGTCGATCTGCAAGTGCAGCCGCGCACGGTGCACTCCGTCATCGGCCCGAACGGCGCGGGCAAGACCACACTGTTCCATACGCTGACGGGCACCTTGCGCACCAGCGAGGGCAGCATCGTGTTCGACGGCCATGACGTGACGCAGGAGGCCGATTATCAACGGGTGCAGCGCGGCATCGCGCGCTCTTTCCAGGTCACCAGCCTGTTCGCCAACCTGTCGGTGCAGGAGAACCTGCGGCTGGCGGCGCAGGGCGCGCATCGCGCCGGCGCTTTCGACTGCTGGCATCCGCCCACCGGCCCGCGGGCGCAGCGCGAGATCGTCGACGCGGCGCTGGAACGGCTGGGCCTGTCGCGGCTGGCCAAGGTGGCGGCGGGCGCGCTGTCGCACGGCCAGCAGCGGCGCCTGGAAGTGGGCATGGCGCTGGCCGCCCGGCCGCGCGCGATTTTCCTGGACGAGCCCACCTCGGGCATGGGGGTGGACGACCTGGATGAGATGAAGCGCTTGATCCGCAGCCTGCGCGACGATCACACGGTGGTGCTGATCGAGCACAACATGAACATCGTGATGGATATCTCCGACACGATCACCGTGATGCAGCAGGGCCGCGTGCTGGTCGAAGGCACGCCTGCTGCGATCCGCAGCGACGAGCGGGTGCGCGCCGCGTACCTGGGCAACATGATCACGGGAGGCCGGGCATGATGCTGCATGTCGACGCCGTACACAGCTATTACGGCAAGAGCCATATTCTGCAAGGCGTGTCGCTCGAGCTGCCGCAGGGCGAGGTGATCACGCTGCTCGGGCGCAACGGCGCGGGCAAGTCGACCACGCTCAAGACCATCGCCGGCGTGATCGCGCCCAAGGGCGGCGCGGTGCGCTACGGCGGACGCGACATCGCCGGGCTGCCGGCGCACAAGATCGCGTCCATGGGGATCTGCCTGGTGCCCGAGCACCGCGGCATCTTCAAGCTGCTGACGGTCGAGGAAAACCTCAAGCTGGGCATGCGCCGCGATTCGCCCTGGCAGCTGGAAGACGTCTACCGCATCTTTCCCCGCCTGAAGGAGCGGCGCAGGAACGGCGGCGGCCAGTTGTCCGGCGGCGAACAGCAGATGCTGGCCATCGGGCGCGCGCTCATGAACCATCCGCGCGTGCTGATGCTGGACGAACCGGTCGAAGGCCTGGCGCCGGTGATCGTCGAGGAGATCGTGGCGCAGATCAAGTCCATCAAGCAGGCCGGCGTCACCATCCTGCTGGTGGAGCAGAACCTGGAAGTCTGCACGCAGCTGGCCGACCGTCATTTCATCATCGAGCAGGGATCCATCGTCTACCAAGGCAGCAACGCGGCCTTCATGGCGGACGAAAACGTGAAGGACCGATACCTGGGCGTGGGCGTCTAGGGACCGCCTGCGCCGCGCAACCGAAGCAAGGGAAACACCATGGAAATGAACACATTGGAGGCCGTCAGCGGCATCCGCATCGATGGCAGCCGCCTCTGGAATTCGCTGATGGAATTGGCCCGCATCGGCGCCACCGACAAGGGCGGCGTGTGCCGGCTGGCGCTGAGCGACCTGGACCGGCAGGGCCGCGACCTGGTCTGCGCCTGGGCTCGTGAGCTGGGCTGCAGCGTGCGCGTGGACGCCATCGGCAACATCTTCATGCGTCGTCCCGGCCTGCGCGATGACTTGCCCGCCGTGATGACCGGCAGCCATATCGACACCCAGCCCACCGGCGGAAAATTCGACGGCAACTATGGGGTGCTTGCAGGCATCGAGGTCCTGCGCACGCTGCACGAACGCGGCATTGCCACCGAGGCGCCGCTGGAAGTGGTGGTGTGGACCAACGAGGAAGGCTCGCGCTTCGTACCCGTGATGATGGGTTCCGGCGTGTACGCCGGCGCTTTCACGCTGGAGCACGCGCTGGCTGCGCGCGACCGCGACGGCGTCAGCGTGGATGAAGCGCTGCGCGCCATCGGCTACGCCGGTCCGGAACCCGCGCGGCCCGGGGATGTCGGCGCCTACTTCGAGGCACACATCGAGCAAGGCCCCATCCTGGAGGACCGCGGCATCACCATCGGTTCGGTGCAGGGCGCCCTGGGGCAGCGCTGGTACGACGTCGCCATCACCGGCCAGGAGGCGCATGCGGGGCCCACGCCCATGGAACTGCGCCGCGACGCCTTGCTGGCCGCGTCCAGGCTGGTGCTTGAGGTCAACCGGATCGCGCTGGAGCATGCGCCGCATGGCCGCGGCACGGTTGGCTGCATCGACAGCTTCCCGAACTCGCGCAACGTGATTCCCGGCCGCGTGGCGCTTACCGTAGACCTGCGCGCCGCCGACGACGCCACGTTGGACAGCATGGCCGCGGCGTTTGCGCGCGTCTGCGAGGAACTGGCCGAGCCGGGCCGCTTCCAGGTCGACAGCAAGGAGGTCGTGTACTTCCCGCCGCAGCCCTTCGAGCCGCGCCTGGTGCAGGCGATCCGCGACGGCGCGGCCACGCTGGGCCTGGATTCGCTGGACGTGATCAGCGGCGCGGGCCATGACGCCGTCTACATGGCGCGGGTGGCGCCCACCGCCATGATCTTCGTGCCGTGCAAGGACGGCATCAGCCACAACGAGATCGAGGACGCGCAGCCCGAGCACCTGGAGGCGGGCTGCAATGTGCTGCTGCACGCCATGCTGCGCTGCTGCGGGCGCATCCAGTTTTCCGATGGGGGCGCGCAATGAAGGCGCTGATCGCGAGGTTGAACCACGAGACCAACACCTTCTCGCCGGTTCCCACGCCGCTGTCCGCCTTCGGCAATGGCGGCCCCGCCTACGATGCGGCGGCCTATGAAGAGAACAAGGGCAAGCGCACCGCGATGTCGGCGTTCATCGACCTGGCCGAAGCGCGCAGCGCCGAACTGGTCACCCCCGTGTCGGCCACCGCCTATCCCAGCGGCCGCGTCGATGGCCAGGCCTATGCCGAGCTATGCGACCGCATCGTGGCCGCAGCGCCGGGCTGCGACGTCATCCTGCTGGACCTGCATGGCGCCATGGCGGTGGAGACCACCGATGACGGCGAGGGCGACCTGCTTGAACGGCTGCGCGCCGCCGCGCCTGGCGTGCCGGTTGCCGTGGCGCTGGATCTGCACGGCAACGTCACGCAGAAGATGATGGACAACGCCGACGTCATCGTCAGCTTCAAGACCTATCCCCACATCGACATGTACGAAACCGGCGAACACGCCGGCAGGCTGCTGTTTGCGGGCATCGACGGCCGATGCAAGCCGGTCATGGCGTGGCGCCGGTTGCCGCTGGTGTCGCATTCCCTGCGCAGCAACACGGCCGAAGGCGCCATGCGCGCCGCCGTCGTAGCGGCGCGCCAGGCAGAGGCCGCGGGGGCGCTGGGCGTGTCGGTGCTGGCGGGCTTCGGCCTGGCCGACATCCCGCATCCCTGCGTCAGCGTGGTCGTGGTGGCCGACGGCGACCGCGCCGAGGCGGAGCGCGTGGCGGGCGAGATCGCCTCCCTGATCTGGGAGCAGCGCGACGGATTCTTCTATGACAGCGAGCCGCTGGCCGAGTCGCTGGCGCGCGCCAAGATCCTGGCCGAAGGCGCAAGCAAGCCGGTGCTGCTGCTGGACCATGGCGACAATTGCATGAGCGGCGGCACTTGCGACACCCTGGACGTGCTGATGGCCGCGCTGGATGCGGGCCTGGAAGGCATACAGGCGGGGCTGTACTGCGATCCCGAGGCGGTGGCCGAATTGACCCGCGCCGGCGTCGGCGCCACGGTCGAGCTGCCGGTAGGCAACAAGCGCGCCATCGGCGAAATCGGCCGGGAGGCGCAGCCCGTCACGCTGCGCGGCACCGTGCGCGCGCTGAGCAATGGCGAGTACCTGATCACCGGGCCGACCTATACCGGGCAACTGGCCTGCATGGGCCGTAGCGCGGTGCTGGACATAGGCGCCGCGCAGCTGGTGCTGACCGAGCAGACTCACGAACCCTGGGATCTGGGCGTGTTCCAGAGTCTTGGACTGGATCCGTCCCGCGCCCGTTACGTGCTGGTGAAGTCGCGCATGTACTGCCGCCCGGTGTTCGTGCCGATCTCCCAGGCGCTGGTCGAATGTGACAGCCCAGGCGTGACCAGCTCCGACTGGTCGCTGTTCGAATTCCGCAGACGCGCGCGGCCGCTGTACCCGCTGGAACCCATGGCGGCGGCGGACTACGATCCTCGCGCGGGCGGCCGATAGACCCGCCGGAAAGAGCAGGGCGCCACAAGCGGCAGCTGTGGCGCCCGGGCAACGAACATTCTCAAACAAAAAGTAACATAAATGAGAATGATTCCGTTTGCCGTAGAATGGGGCGCTCAGCAATTCCAGTCCCCTTTGGTGCAGCCGGCCCGGCAAGGCCCTGGCCTTCCGGCACATTCCAGACGCATCCGTAATTCTTAGTGCGCGCGTGACCCCATCGGGATTTTGATCTCTGCCTGCGAACTTCCCGACATGAAAATCCGAACTCTTGCCTGCATGGCCGCCGCGCTGCCGTGCTATCTCCCCGTTGTCCACGCCCAATCCGCGTCCGATCAGGCCGGCTCCGTCGTTTCCATGGACGCCATCAAGGTCGAAGCCAGCGCCGATGCCTCGGCCGGCGGCCTGGCCGAACCCTTTGCCGGCGGGCAGGTCGCCCGGGGCGGCCGCGTCGGTTTGCTGGGTACGCAGGACCTGATGGACACGCCATTCAGCATTACCAGCTACACCAATGAACTGATCCAGGACCGGCTGGCCCGCAGCGTGGGCGACGTGCTGCAGAACGACCCGGGCGTGCGCGTGGCGCGCGGCTTCGGCAACTTCCAGGAGTCGTACTTCATCCGCGGCTTCATCCTGGGTTCGGACGACGTGGCCTACAACGGCCTCTACAGCCTGCTGCCGCGCCAATACATCGCCACCGAACTGTTCGAACGCGTGGAGGTTCTGCGCGGCGCGTCCACCTTCCTGACGGGCGCAGCGCCCGGCGGCGGCGGCATCGGCGGGGTGATCAACCTGGTGCCCAAGCGCGCACCGAACGAACCTCTGACCCGTGTTACCACCGGCGTGTCCAGCGGCGGGCAGTTCCAGTTGTCCACCGACATTGCTCGCCGCTTTGGCCCGGGCGACAGCACCGGCATCCGGCTCAACGCCGCACAGCGCAGCGGCGATACCGGTATCGACGATGAACATTCCCGTACCAGCCTGGTATCGCTGGGCCTGGATTGGCGTTCGGCCGACACCCGTTTGTCTGCCGATATCGGCTGGCAGGAGAACAAGCTCAAGCGCGCGCGTCCCAACGTGACGCTGGGCGCCGGCGTCACCAAGGTGCCCGACGCGCCCGACGCCAGCTCCAACTATGCGCAGCCCTGGTCGTATTCGAACGAGCGGGACGTCTTCGGCACCGTGCGCGGCGAACATGATTTCAGCGACAAGCTGACCGCCTACGCGGCCTTTGGCATGCGCCGCAGCGATGAAGCGAATTCGCTGGGCAACGTCACGCTGACCAACGGCAGCACGGGGGCGGGCACCTTCTACCGCTTCGACAATACCCGCGAAGACAGCGTGAACACGGGCGAACTGGGCCTGCGCGGCAAACTGCGCACGGGGCCGGTAGGCCACGAGTTCGTCGTGTCGGCATCCTTCTTCGACCTGAAGAAGAAAAATGCCTATGTGATGGACTGGCAGAACACGTATCCCACCAATATCTACAACCCGATTTCGTATGACAAGCCGCCATTCAGCGCCACCGCGCTGCGTGGCAACGACCTGGACGATCCGGCGCTGCAAGGCCGCACCCGCCTGAGCAGCTACGCCATCGGCGACACGCTGTCGTTCCTGGACGACAAGGTGCTGCTCACGGCGGGCATCCGCCATCAGCGCTTGTCGCAACGCGACTACGCGTACAACACCGGCAAGGAAAACGGCGCCTACGACGCCAGCCATAATTCGCCCGCCGCGGGTCTGGTCGTCAAGGTCGCGCCCAGCGTTTCGCTGTACGCGAACTACATCGAGGCGCTGGTCGCGGGACCGACCGCCCCGGCCAATGCCGGCGGCAAGCCGGTGCCCAACGCCGGCCAGAGCCTGCCGCCCTTCGTCTCCAAGCAGAAGGAAATCGGCGCGAAGTATGAAGGCGACGGACTGGGCGCGGGACTCGCGCTGTTCTCGACCGACAAGCCGCGCGCCATGTACAACGCCAGCAACGAACTGACCACGTCCGGCAAGGACCGCCATCAGGGCGTGGAGCTCACCATGTACGGCGAGCCCGTCAAGAGCGTGCGCCTGTTGGGCGGCCTGACTTGGCTGGACGCCACGCAGCGTTCCACCGGCAACCCGTCCATCGACGGCAACCGCGTGATCGGCGTGCCGCGCTTCCAGGCGAACATGGGCGTGGAATGGGACATCCCCGGCGTGCCGGGCCTGGCGGTGGATGGCCGCGTGGTCTATACCGGTTCGTCCTACGCGGACGACGCCAACACGCTCAAGGTGCCGGGCTGGACCCGCTTCGATGCGGGCCTGCGCTACATGATGGACGTGGACGGCCACGTCGTGACCCTGCGCGCCCGCGTGGACAACATCGCCAACCGCAACTACTGGTCGTCGGTGGGCGGTTATCCGGGCAACGGCTATCTGGTGCTGGGCGGACCGCGCACCTTCTCGCTCAGCGCGAGCATGGACTTCTGAGTTCAGGCGGCGGCGTTCACCAGAACCAGCCGCCGCGCGTGAGGTCGCTCTCGCAGCTCTTGTACTGCGCGGCGAACTTCTGGGCCCGTGCCTGCACTTTCTGCGACACGGTCTTGAGCCAGGCCTTGCGGTCGTAGCTGCGGTTGCGGTAGCCGGTCCAGCCTTCGTGGTAGTTCAGGTATTGGCCATAGGCGTCGGACTTGGACACGCCGTTGATGCGCTGGGTCTTGTTCATGTACCAGCCCATGAAATCCAGCGCGTCGGCGAAGTCGTCGCGGCTGGAGCCCCAGCCGCCGGCATCTTTCTTGTAGTCGTCCCAGGTCTCGTCCTTGACCTGGGCGTAACCGTAGGCGGAACTGACGCGTCCCCAGGGGATGAAGCCCAGGAAGTAATAGCGCGGCGGCACGGCGTCATGCTTGAAGGAGGACTCCTGGTACATCATGGCCATGGGCACCGGCACGGGCGCACCCCATTTCTTCTGCACCTTCAGGGCGGCATCGTGCCAGTCCGGCTTTTCGCGAAAGATGGCGCAGATGTTCTCGGGATTCGAGGGCGGCGCGGTGGCGCAGCCGGCAAGCGCCAGCAATAGCAGAGGCGGCAGCAAAAGCCGGGTCATTGGCGGTCTTCCTCCGGAGATCGGGGCAGGGTTGGGGGCGGATGTCACAAGTTACCGCGATTGTATGAAAACGTATCGCGGAAAAAGTTCCGTCCCTGAAATTCTCCGACCTGTGCCGCATGCGCCAGGCAAAGAAAAACGGCCCCGGATTGCTCCGGGGCCGTCTTGCAGGCGATGCAGCCAGGTTGCGCTGCCCGATGCTTAGACTTCGATGACGTCAGCCACGTCCTTGTAGTCCGCGATCTTGTCGAAGTTCAGGTACTGGTAGATCTGGTCGCCGCTCTTGTTGATGACGCCCATGTCGGCCATGTACTCGTCCTTGGTCGGGATGCGGCCCAGCTTCGAGCAGATGGCGGCCAGTTCGGCCGAACCCAGGTACACGTTGGTGTTCTTGCCCAGGCGGTTCGGGAAGTTGCGGGTGCTGGTCGACATGACGGTCGCGCCTTCGCGCACCTGTGCCTGGTTGCCCATGCACAGCGAGCAGCCCGGCATTTCCGTGCGGGCGCCGGCGGTGCCGAACACGCCGTAGTGGCCTTCCTCGGTCAGCTGGGTGGCGTCCATCTTGGTCGGGGGGGCGACCCACAGCTTGACCGGGATGTCGCGCTTGCCTTCCAGCAGCTTGGAGGCTGCGCGGAAGTGGCCGATGTTGGTCATGCAGCTGCCGATGAACACTTCGTCGATCTTGGCGCCAGCGACTTCCGACAGCGTCTTCACGTCGTCAGGGTCGTTCGGGCAGGCCACGATGGGCTCGTGCACGTCGGCCAGGTCGATCTCGATCACAGCGGCGTATTCGGCGTCGGCGTCCGGCTCCAGCAGCTTGGGGTCGGCCAGCCAGGCTTCCATGGCCTTGATGCGGCGGCCCAGCGTGCGCTCGTCTTCGTAACCGTTGGCGATCATCCACTTCAGCATCACGATGTTGCTGTTGATGTACTCGATGATCGGTTCCTTGTTCAGGCGCACCGAGCAGCCGGCGGCCGAACGTTCGGCGGAAGCGTCCGACAGTTCAAAGGCTTGTTCGACCTTCAGGTCGGGCAGGCCTTCGATTTCCAGGATGCGGCCGGAGAAGATGTTCTTCTTGCCTTGCTTGGCAACCGTCAGCAGGCCTTGCTTGATGGCGTACAGCGGAATCGCGTTGACCAGGTCGCGCAGGGTCACGCCGGGCTGCAGCTTGCCCTTGAAGCGGACCAGCACCGATTCCGGCATGTCCAGCGGCATCACGCCGGTGGCGGCGGCAAAGGCGACCAGGCCCGAGCCGGCCGGGAACGAGATGCCGATGGGGAAGCGGGTGTGCGAGTCGCCGCCGGTGCCGACGGTGTCGGGCAACAGCATGCGGTTGAGCCAGGAGTGGATCACGCCGTCGCCCGGGCGCAGCGAGACGCCGCCGCGGGTGCTGATGAATTCCGGCAGCGTGTGGTGCGTCTTGACGTCCACGGGCTTCGGATAGGCGGCGGTGTGGCAGAACGACTGCATCACCAGGTCGGCCGAGAAGCCCAGGCAGGCCAGATCCTTCAGTTCGTCGCGGGTCATGGGGCCGGTGGTGTCCTGGCTGCCGACCGAGGTCATCTTCGGTTCGCAGTAGGTGCCCGGGCGGATGCCCTTGCCTTCGGCCAGGCCGCAGGCGCGGCCGACCATCTTCTGGGCCAGCGTGTAACCGCGGCCGGTGTCGGCGGGGTCCTTGGGCAGGCGGAACAGCGTCGAGGCCGGCAGGCCCAGCGCTTCGCGCGCCTTGGCGGTCAGGCCGCGGCCGATGATCAGCGGAATGCGGCCGCCGGCGCGCACTTCGTCGAACAGCACGTCGGACTTCACTTCGAATTCGGCGATGACTTCGCCGTTCTTCAGGGCGCGGCCTTCATAGGGGCGCAGTTCGACCACGTCGCCCATTTCCATCTTGGAAACGTCGAGTTCGATCGGCAGGGCGCCGGCGTCTTCCATGGTGTTGTAGAAGATCGGGGCGATCTTGTTGCCCAGGCACACGCCGCCGAAACGCTTGTTCGGCACGAAGGGGATGTCTTCGCCGGTGAACCACAGCACCGAGTTGGTGGCCGACTTGCGCGACGACCCCGTACCCACCACGTCGCCGACGTAGGCGACCAGGTTGCCCTTTTCCTTCAGGGATTCGATGAACTTGACCGGACCGCGCTTGCCGTCTTCTTCCGGTTCGAACGCGGCGCCGTCGCGCTTGTTCTTCAGCATCGCCAGGGCGTGCATCGGGATGTCGGGGCGGGTGGTGGCGTCGGGAGCCGGCGACAGGTCGTCGGTGTTGGTTTCGCCAGGCACCTTGAAGACGGTGATGGTCAGGCTCTGCGGCAGTTCCGGACGGCTGGTGAACCATTCGGCGTCGGCCCAGCTCTGCATCACGGACTTGGCGTTGGCGTTGCCCTTGTCCGCCTTTTCCTTCACGTCGTGGAAGGCGTCGAACATCAACAGGGTCTTCTTCAGCGCATCGGCGGCGATGGTGCCGATTTCAGCGTCGTCCAGCAGGTCGACCAGCGGGCCAATGTTGTAGCCGCCCAGCATGGTGCCGAGCAGTTCAGTCGCCTTGGCGCGGCTGATCAGCGCACAAGCTTCCTTGCCCAGCGCCACGGCAGCCAAGTACGAAGCCTTGACCTTGGCGGCGTCGTCCACGCCGGCGGGCACGCGGTGGGTCAGCAGGTCGACCAGGTTCTGCTCCTCGCCAGCGGGCGGGTTCTTGAGCAGTTCGATCAGTTCAGCGGTTTGTTTGGCCGTAAGGGGCAGCGGGGGGATCCCCAGAGCCGCGCGTTCGGCAACGTGTTGGCGGTAATTATCCAGCATGTGAGGCCTGCTCAAAGTCGGGTTGGAAGAAGGGTTGTTCGCCGAATTGTAGAGGGAACAGGGGGACGCAAGCAAATGTCTTATATCTTATATAAGACTTGAGCCCATAGCTGTTGCTTAAGGGCGACGCAGGACGGCACCCTAGCGCGGCCCGGCGTCGTACACCACGCCCACCCGGGCGAAGTTGCCGCCGTATTGCTTGACGTCGACCTGGAACGGCGCGCTTTCCTCCGGCTTGAGCTTGGGCAGCCGCAATTCCTGGAAAACCGCGCCGGTCAGCTTGTCCTGGGCGTCGTAAAGGCTGATCCAGACCTTGACGTTCTCGACCTCGGCCTGGCTGTCATTGCGCACGCGGCCGTGCACGGTCACGTACTTGTAGCGGAAGCGGTGGGTGAAGTTCAGGGTGCCGGTGCCGACCTGGGCCTCGGTGTTCTCGACCGTGACCGCTAGCTTGGGGCGCGGGCCGGGCAGGGCGGCGCGCTTGGCGGGCAGCCAGTCGGTCTTGACCTCGGTATAGCGGTCGACGCGGCCGGTCAACGCCACCGGCACCCGCTCGCCGGGGTACAGGCGCGCCGGCAGGCTCCAGCTCTGGCGCAGGTCCAGCCGGTTGGAACCGTCGAACACCGTAATGTTGGCTTTCGGCGACAGGACGACGTACTGGTCGCTGGTGTTGACCAGTTCGGCGTACAGGACCGGGCGCTCGATCTCGTCGAGCAGGCGGCGCGGCGCGGACAGCTTGAGCGCGCTGGCGTCGAACAGCGCGAAGTCCGGATCCAGCAGTTCCGCGGTCGTCAGGCGCACGTGCTCGATGATTCGCGGGTCGGCCGGGCTGACGCGCACGATGCGGCTGGCGGGCGTTTCCGCCTTGGACGCGGCAGACGCTGCGGTGTGGGTCTCGCTTTGCACCATGTAGTCGTAGGAGGCGACCCGGCCCTCGGTCAGCATCTCGCAGCGCACGTCAAAGGAGGTCAGCGCGTTCGGCGCCAGCGGGCTGGCGGCGCCGTAGCCGTTGCCGGTGCCGATCAGCTTGCCGTCCTCGCCGTACAGCATCACCGTGATCTGGCTGCTGTTGGCTTCGTTGGCGCCGTTGTTCTTCAAGAGGCCGACCAGGCGGTAGGCACCGTCGTTGCGCACTAGCTGCACCTTGCTGGCGGCCACGTCGTTGTTCCTGTCCCGCGCCAGCGTCGGCTGCGAGACCTGCAGCGTATAGCGGCTGTAGGCCTGGCTGGGCGTGGAGATGATGACAGGTGTGTACTCGCCCGGCTGCAGCGAACGCGCCGGCGCCGAGCCGGAGTTCGACGGCAGCGACAGGTCGCCCTGGAAGAACGAAGCCGTGACGCGCGGCACGTCGATCTTCTTGCCCGTCTCGTTGCGCATGATCATGACCAGCTGCGTGCGGTCGCGGACCCGGATCTCCTGCACGTCCGTCAGCTTGACCAGCGAGGCGTCGATGGGAGGCGGCGCAGGCGGCTGCCGTGTGACGGTCGGTTTGGACCCGATCATGGAGGCGACCAAAGGCACGGCGATTACGGCGGCGACGGCGACTGCCACCGCCGCGATGGCGCGCGGACCGAGCTGCGGCTTGGGAGCCGGCTGCTGCATCCTGCGCAGGATCTTCTCCAGCCGTTGGGCGACGTTGTCTTCGACCAGCGTGACCGCGTGGCAATGGCTGCAGCGGTATTCGTTGGTGTCCAGCTTGGTGAATTGGGCGCTGCCGCAGGTCGAGCAGGTCAGCGTCACCGTGTTGATCGTGGTCTGTTTGGGCGTCATTCTCGCAGCCGTGCGCGCCGTATCCAGACGGCGCGGCGGATGGCGCGGCGGGAGCAAGGCGCAAGGGATTTACAGGGCGGCAAGGATAGCGGCAGGGCGCGCCGGTCATGGTGCACGAGCGCATCCAGTTGTGACAAAGTGTGAGTCGGCGCGTCCCGGTGCTATGATCGCCGGCGGAAAAAACCCGATCCCAAACCCCTAACGCTGTTCCCCGTCGATCCGCTCCCGCGCCGCGCAACGCGCCGCTCCGGGCAGAGCCGAGGCAGGTCAGGCTCTCCCATTAGCATGAGCATTTCCCAATATTTGCTGTTCCTCGCCTGCGTGGCGCTCGCCACCTATGCGCAGACCATGACGGGCTTCGCCTTCGGGCTGGTGCTGTTGGGCCTGTCGGGCGTGTTCCAGCTGGCTTCCGTGTCCGAAGTGGCCAACGTGGTCAGCGTGCTGTCGCTGGTGAACGCGGCCGTGACGCTGGCACGCGCCAAGCCGCAGGTGAACTGGTCGCTGATGCGGCCCGCGATGGCCAGCAGCCTGGTCGGCGTGGGGGCGGGCGTGGCGGCGCTGGCCTGGATCAGCGGCTCCATGGGCGTGCTGCTGCAACTGCTTTTGGGCTGCACCATCCTGGGCTGCGCGGTGCTGTTGATCGCGCGTGCGCAGCCGCTGGCGCATGTGTCCTCGCGCGGTTCGTTCGTGTTCTTCGGCGCGATTTCCGGCGTGCTGGGCGGATTGTTTTCCAGCGCGGGTCCGCCCATGGTCTATCACCTGTACCGCCAGCCCCTGCCGCTGGCCGCCATCCGCAACAGCCTGCTGATTCTGTTTTCGCTTAACGCGGTCGTGCGCCTGGCGCTCGTGACCGGGCAGGGGGCCTTCATGGCCTCGTCGTTCTGGTTGAGTCTGCTGGCGTTGCCGGTTGTGATCGGCGTCACCTGGGTGGCTCGCCGCTACAGCACGGCGGGCTCGATGAAGACCGTCAAGCGCATGGTGTTCGTGCTGTTGCTGGCGGCCGGCATGGGTTTGATCGTGCCGGCATTCAAGGCGCTCGCGGCGGGCTAGCCGCGAGTCCGTCGCATGGACCGCGCGGCGTCAGCCGCGTTCGCCGGTGATGTAGCGTTCGAGTTCGTGGATGATGAACTTCTGTTCGCTCATGACGTCCTTGACCAGGTCGCCGATGGAAAGCAGGCCGACCAGCTTGCCGTCCTCGATGACAGGCAGATGACGGAAGTGGCGTTCCGTCATCATCGCCATACAGTGTTCGCGCGTGTCCGCGCGGCTGACGTAGTAGACGGAATCGGTCATGATGTCGCGCACCTTCGTGGTACGCGAGGAGCGGTCCTGCAGCACGATCTTGCGGGCGTAGTCGCGCTCGGTCAGCATGCCCAGCACCGCGTCGCCCTGGACCACCACCACGGCGCCGATGCTGCGTTCCGCCATGATTCTGACGGCTTCGAAAACCGACGCGTCGGGCGAAACCGTCACGACGGAATGATTGGCTTTTTCCCTGAGTATCTCAGCAACTGTCTTCACGATGCGCTCCCGGATCGCTGGTGAGGATAAAACCCATGCTCCATCCTAAGCCTGGCGGCCGTGTTGCCGCAAGCGGCGCGCTTATTTCGCGTTCTTGTCCCGGAACGCCTGACTGGCCATTTCGCGCAGGTTGCGCGTGGCGCTGCGTTCGGTCGCGGGGTTCCATGCCAGCGAAATGCCGATCGTTGCATCCGCGGGAAAATCGGCCAGCGTCTTGTAGACGACGTTGGTGCCGGGCAGGCGCCGGCCGCCGGCCGGTACCAGGGCCACGCCCAGGCCGCTTTCCACCAGGCTGAGCAGCGTCTGCACCTGCACCGCCTCCTGCGTGATGCGGGGCGTGAAGCCGCGTAGCTGGCAGGCGTTGATGGCGGCCATGCGCAGGCCGGCAGCCTCGGTGGCGGTGTACATGATGAAGGCCTCGTCGGCCAGGTCCGCCAGGCGGATGCGGCCGCGCCGCGCCAGCGGATGCGTCTTGGGCACGGCCAGCGCGAAGTTCTCGGTCGTCAGCGGCGCGAGCCGCACGTTCGATCCCATCGCCACCGGCACGCGCACGATGCCGATCTCCAGCGTGTCTTCCTCGAGTTCCTGCATGATGCGTATGGAGGTGGCTTCGCGCAGCACCACGGTGACGCCGGGATAGCGTTGCCGGAACTGCGGCAGGATGCGCGGCAGCACGCCGTGCGTGGCCGAGCCCACGAAACCGATGCGCACGGTGCCGCCTTCGCCCGCGGCGCCGGCGCGCGCCGCCTGCCGGAACTGTTCGGCATGAAACAGGGCGCGGCGCGCCTCGTCCAGCGCGGCCAGGCCGGCTTCGGTGAGTTTCACCCCCTGGCGTCCGCGCAGGAACAGCGGCACTCCCACCATCTCTTCGAGCTTGCGTATCGAGACGGACAGGGGCGGCTGCGACATGTGCAGTTTTTCGGCAGCGCGGTGGAAATTCAGCGTTTCGGCCAGGACCAGGAACTGCTGCAGATGACGGAAATCCATGCGGGCGCTCCAGATGGCATTGGGCATGGATGATATGAAGTTCGTATCGATAGGGGTATTGGTGCTATCCCTTCGGTATCGGGCATTCACGCCGCGCCAGCCCCGGGCACAAGACGGCGGCGGTATGATGGAACGCATTACAAGGAGGAAACACCATGAATGAAGTCATCGTCGCGTCCGCCGTCCGCACCGCTATCGGCGATTTCGGGGGCGCGCTGAAAGACGTGCCGCCGTGCGACCTGGGCGCAACCGTCATCAAGGCCGCGCTGGAACGCGCCGCCGTCAAGGGCGATGAGGTCGGGCACGTCGCCGTGGGCCACGTCATCAACACCGAACCCCGCGACATGTACCTGTCGCGCGTGGCGGCCATGAACGCCGGCATCGCCAAGGAAACCCCCGCCTTCAACGTCAACCGCCTTTGCGGTTCGGGCTTGCAGGCCATCGTGTCGGCTGCGCAGACCATCATGCTGGGCGATGCCGAAATCGCCATCGGCGCGGGCGCCGAAAGCATGAGCCGCGCGCCGTACATCGCGCCGGCGCAGCGCTGGGGCGCGCGCATGGGCGATAGCGTGATGCTGGACATGATGACCGGCGCGCTGTCGGATCCGTTCGGCCGCATGCACATGGGCGTGACCGCCGAGAACGTGGCGGCCAAGTTCGGCATCAGCCGCCAGGACCAGGACGCCGTGGCCGCGGAATCGCATCGCCGCGCCGCGGCCGCCATCGACGCGGGCTACTTCCGCGACCAGATCGTGCCGGTGGTCATGAAGTCGCGCAAGGGCGAAGTGGTGTTCGACACCGATGAGCATGTGCGCCGCGACGTCACGGCCGAAAACCTTGCGGGCCTGAAGCCGGTGTTCCAGAAGGAAAACGGCACGGTGACGGCGGGCAACGCCTCGGGCCTGAACGACGGCGCGGGCGCCGTGGTGCTGATGAACGCCTCGGTCGCGGCCAAGCGCGGCGTCAAGCCGCTGGCGCGCCTGGTGGCCTATGCCCACGCGGGCGTGGACCCCAACATCATGGGCATCGGTCCTGTGCCGGCCACGCAGGCCGCGCTCAAGCGCGCCGGCCTGACGGTGGATCAGCTGGACGTGATCGAAGCCAACGAAGCGTTCGCGGCGCAAGCCTGCGCGGTGTCGCGCGAACTGAAGCTGGATCCGGCCAAGGTGAACCCCAACGGCAGCGGCATCGGCCTGGGCCACCCCATCGGCGCCACCGGCGCGATCATCACCGTCAAGGCGCTGCACGAACTGCAGCGCGTGGGCGGGCGCTACGCGCTGGTGACCATGTGCATCGGCGGCGGCCAGGGCATTGCCGCCATCTTCGAGCGGATCTGAAGCGCCTAGGGGCGCCTCTGGGCGCCCGGCTGCAAGACTGCCCCCTCGCTGCGCGAGGGGGCTTTATTTTTCCAGGTAGTCCTGGGCCCACGCCTGGCATTCGGCGCGCAGCAGCGCGCCCATCTGCGCCCGCCGCGGCGCGTCCAGCCGGCTGCTGATCGCGCCGAAGCTGAATGCCACCCAGGTCAGTTCCGACACCCGGAACGCCACGCCCACGCCCGACACGCCGGGCGTGATGGTGTCCACGATTTCCGAATAGCCCGCTGCGCGCGCCTGCCTGACCGATTTCATCAGGGCAGCGCTGGATGCGCCGATCTGCGCGTAAGTGGCGGAGTGCCGCGCGTACAGCGCGGCGATTTCCTCGTCGTGCAGGGTGGCCATCAGCGCCAGGCCGCCCGCGCCCACGCCCAGAAGACGCCGCTCCCCCTGGTCGATGGTGAATACCTTGACGGGGAACGAGCCAGCCTCGCGCAGCAGGCACAGGGCGTAGTCGCCCTGGCGTATCACCAGGAACACCGTGTCGCCCGACAGGCGCGCGAGCTTCTGCGCAAACGGACGCAGCGCGTCCAGGAGCGGCGTGCGCCGCAGCGCCGCGAATCCCAGTTGCATGGAATCCACGCCCAGGCGGTAGCGCCGGGTTGTGGCGTCGCGCTCGGCGAATTGCTCTTCCAGCAGGCAACTGAGCAGCCGGTGCGCGGTGGAGCGTTCCAGTCCGGCCTCGGCCATGACGCCTTGCAGGTCTATGCCGTCTTCCTGGTGCTGCGCCAGTACGCGCAGCAGGCCGAGGGCGCGCCGCATGCTCTGGGTACCGCCTGTGGATCCACTGTTGTTCATAATGTGGGAAATATTGATTGAATATTTTGTATTTTAGGATTCCAGGTGCGTTAATTCAATCCAGTCGACCGCGCCGCCTCTCAAGGCGCGGCAGAACAAGGACGAGGAGACCATGGAATACGCCACCCTGGCCGTCGAGCGGCACGACTCGGTATGCCGCATCAGCCTGGCGCGCGAATCCGCGCGCAATGCCCAAAGCCAGCAGATGCTGGACGAACTGGATGACGCGTTGACGCGCGCAGAACAGGACGACTCGGTGCGGGTCGTGGTGTTGGCCGGGCGCGGCGCGCACTTTTCCGCGGGCCATGACCTGAAGGAAGCCCAGGCCAAACGCGCCGACTTCACGGTGGAGGAGCGCTGGGATTACGAGTCGCGCCGCTACTACGGCTATTGCATGCGCATCTGGGACTTTCCCAAACCGACGGTGGCGCAGGTGCAGGGCGCCTGCGTGGCGGGCGGTTTCATGATCGCCAATATGTGCGATCTGGTGGTGTGCTCCGACACCGCCTATTTTTCGGATCCCGTCGGCCACACGCTGGCGGCCGCCGCCACCGAGGTGCTGATCCATCCCTGGGTCATGGGGCTGCGCAAGGCCAAGGAAATGCTCTACACCGGCGAAAAGGTGGACGCGCAGGAAGCGCTGCGCATCGGCATGGTGAACCGCGTGGTGCCCGAGGCCGAGCTGGACGCCGCGACCCTGGCGCTGGCGCAGCGCATCGCGCAGGCGCCGCCTTTCGGCCTGCGCCTCATCAAGCGTTCGCTGAACCGCACCGCGGACGCACAGGGCTTCCGCACCGCTCTGTCGGCGCATTTCGATACGCACCAGCTGTCGCATCTGAGCGAGGAGTTCCAGGCCGTCCGTGCACGCGGCCTGGCGCAAGCCATCCAGCGCAATAAGCAAATGCCCCCACGCGACGCAAGCGCGCTGCCCCCCGAGGGGGCGCCTTTTGCCTTGGGGCGGCCCGGCGGCAAAACGGGTGAGGCAGCATGACTCTGGACCCCTTGCTCAACCCGCGCTCCATCGCGATGATCGGCGCCAGCGCCGACGCAGGGCGCATCGGCGGCATGCCGCTGGATCTGCTGACGCGCTTCGGCTATGCGGGCGGCATCTATCCCGTGAATCCGAAGTACCAGGAAGTCTTCGGCCGCCGCTGCTGGCCGGACATCGAGTCCGTGCCCGAGGCGGTGGACCTGGCGGTGCTGGCCATCGCGGCCGCGGACGTCACGCCCATGCTGCGCCGCTGCCACGCAAAGGGCGTGCGCGCCGCCATCGTCTACGCCGCGGGCTTTGCCGAAGCGGGCGGCGAGGGCGCGCGCCTGCAGGACGAGCTGGAGGCCTTTGTGGCCGAAAGCGGCATGGCCGTGGCGGGCCCGAATTGCATGGGCTTCGCCAACCTGAACACGCAGGCCTACACGGCGTTCGCCTCGGTCTTCAAGACCGCGCCGGCGCAGACGGGGCCGGGCAAGGTCAGCCTGCTGACGCAAAGCGGCAACGTGTGCGCGGCGGTGTACGCGATCGCGCGCCGGCTGGACCTGCCGTTCTCGCATTTCATCAACACCGGCAACGAAGCCTGCCTGGATTTCTCGCAATACCTGGAGTACCTGGCGGCCGACCCGCAGACGGAAATCGTCCTGGGCTACATAGAACAGTTGCGCGATGGCGAGCGCTTCAAGCGCGCCTGCCGCGAACTGGAGCGCCAGGGCAAGTTGCTGATCGCGCTGAAGGCCGGCACCACGGACAAGGGCGCGCAGGCGGTACAGTCGCATACCTCGGCGCTGGCCGGGGACCGGCGCGTGTACGGGGCTGCCTTCCGCCAATTGAATGTGATCGAGGCCACCGATTTCGCGCAGATGGCGCATCTGGCCAGCCTGGCCACGCTGCGTCACCGCTCGGCGGGCAAGCGCGTCGCGGTGCTGACCATGTCGGGCGCGCTGGGCGCCATCCTGGCGGACAAGTTCATCGGCGCAGGACTGGAGTTGCCCGATCTGCCGCCGGACCTGCAGGCGGTACTGCGCGGCGGGATTCCCGACTACGGCATGGTCGGCAATCCGGTGGACGTGACCGGCAACGTGGTCAACGATCCCGCCTTTGTGCATACCGTGCTGGAAGGGCTGGCCACCACCGATGCGATCGACGCCGTCGTCGTGTATGCGCCCGGCTACATGCTGGACCGCATGGCCGACGCGCTGACGGACGTGTCGCGCCGGCACAAGCGCCTGTTCGTCGCCATCGATACCGGCCTGGCCCAGAGCCGCGCGGCCTTGCGCGACGCCGAGGTGGCCGTGTTCGAGGACTTGGGTCTCGCGGTCGCGGCCCTGGCGCCTTACCTGCTGTGGTGCGAGGCGCGCGGCGCCAAGCGCATCGCGGCGGCGCCGCAACGGGACGCGCCAGCGGTGCCGGCTGTGCCCTGCAATGAAGCGGATGCGCGCGGGTACGTGGCTGCTTTCGGCCTGCCGCAAGCACGGACCAAGGTGGCCGCGAACGCGGATGAAGCCGTCGCGCAGGCGCGGGAGGCCGGATATCCGGTTGCCCTGAAGATACTGAGCGCCGACATCGCCCACAAGACCGAGGCGGGCGGCGTGGCGCTGAACCTGGCCGACGACGACGCCGTGCGCCGCGCGTACGGCGAGGTGACGCGGGCGGCGGCCGCGGCGCAGCCAGGGGCGCGGATCGACGGCGTGATGGTGCAGAAGATGGAGCGCGGCGTGGCCGAGATCATTGTCGGCGCCACGCGCGATGCCGTCTTCGGTCCGGTGCTGACCGTGGGGCTGGGCGGGGTATTGACCGAGCTGTACCAGGACACCAGCCATCGCCTGCTGCCGGTGGACGAGGACATTGCGCTGCAAATGCTGCAGGAGCTCAAGGCCTACGCGCTGCTTGACGGTTATCGCGGCAAGCCCCAGGCCGACGTGGCGGCCGCGTGCCGCAGCATCGTGGCCGTGGGCAATGCCTTGCTTGCCGCGCCCGCGCATGTGGCGGAAATCGAAGTCAATCCATTGCTGATCAAAGAGGCTGGACAGGGCGTTGCGGTATTGGACGCGCTGATCCTGCCCGCAACCCGTAGCGCCTAGCGCGCAATCCATCCCAGGAGGAGACAAGCATGATGAAGAAACTATTGGCCGGCGTCGCGCTGGCTTGCATCGGCGTCACGGGTCCGGCCATGGCCCAGGACAGCTATCCCAACCGTCCGATACGCATCGTGGTGCCGTTCTCGCCAGGAGGCGCGACCGACATCATGAGCCGCCTGCTGGCGGAAAAGCTCAGCGGCAAGCTGGGCCAGCCGGTAATCGTGGAAAACAAGCCGGGCGGCGGCACCATGATCGCGTCCGACTACGTGTCGCGCGCCGAACCCGACGGCTATACCTTGCTGATGGCGGCTTCGTCGCTGGGCATCGCGCCCAGCATCTACGCCAAGGTGAACTACGACCCGATCAAGGACTTCGCGCCCATCAGCCAGGTGGCCTCGGTGGTGCACGTGCTGGAAGTGCATCCCTCGGTGCCGGCCAAGAACGTGGGCGAGCTGATCGCCTACCTGAAGGCGAATCCGGGCAAGGTCAGCTACGGTTCGGTCGGCACCGGCAGCTCGACCCATCTGGAAGCCGAACTCTTCAACAGCATGGCGGGCGTGCAGATGACGCACATTCCGTACAAGGGCAGCGCGCCAGCGCTCAACGATCTGGTGGCGGGCCGCCTGCAGGTCATGTTCGACGCCTGGGCCTCGTCCGGCCCCTTCGTGAAGGACGGCAAGCTGCGCGTGCTGGCGGTGACTACCGCCCAGCCCTCGGCCTCGGTGCCGGATCTGCCGACCGTCGCGGCCTCGGGCCTGCCGGGCTATTCCGCCATGCCCTGGCTGGGCCTGGTGGCGCCGGCGCGTACGCCGCAGCCGGTGGTGGACAAGATCTACAGCAATCTCGCGCAGATCCTGCAGCAGCCCGACGTCAAGGCGCAATTCACGGGCCTGGGCCTGGACATCATCGGCAGCGATCCCAAGACCTTCGCCGCTTTCATCCGCCAGGACGTGGCCACGTGGGCCAAGGTCGCGCGCGATTCGAACATCCGCCTGGAGTAATGGCATGACGCAGTTGGAAAGCGCCGCGCGGGAAGACGAGGCGTTCCGCCTGGACTTGCGCGGCTGGCTGGCATCGGCCTACGCCGGTTTCGTCAAGGATTGGCCGGGCGGGGCCGAGCCGCGCAACCTTGATTTCCGGCGGGCATGGGAAGACACCCTGTGCGCCAACGGCTGGTCCGGTTTGGGCTGGCCCAAGGAGCACGGGGGCCGCGCCCTGCCGCTGTCGCGGCAGGCAGTGTTCCACGAAGAGCACGCGCGCTGCGGCGCGCCGCTGGGCGTGAACCTGATCGGGCACGGCATCCTGGCGCCGACGCTGCTGCATTTCGGCACCGAGGCGCAGAAGCGCCGCTTTTTGCCCGGCATCCTGTCGAACCGCGAGGTCTGGTGCCAGGGCTATTCGGAACCGGGCGCCGGCTCCGACCTGGCGTCGGTGCGCACGCGGGCGGAGGCGGCGCCGGGCGGCTATCGCTTGAACGGCCACAAGATCTGGACCTCGTTCGCCGACCGCGCGCAATGGTGCTTCGTGCTGGCGCGCACCGATGCGCAGGCGCCCAGGCACAAGGGGCTGAGCTTCCTGCTGGTGGACATGCGCAGCCCGGGCGTGCGGGTCGAACCGATCCGGCAGATCACGGGCGAGGCCGAATTCTGCGAGGTGTTCTTCGAGGATGTGTTCGTGCCTGAAGACTGCCTGCTAGGTGCGCCGAACCAGGGCTGGAAAATCGCCATGGCCGCGGCCAGCTTCGAGCGCGGCACCTACTTCATCCCGCGGCTGGTGCGCTTCGCGCAGGAACTGCGCCAGGTGCGCGAACTGGCGTTGCGCGCCGACGCCTACGGCCACGTTCCGGCGTCCTCGGCGGCGGTGCGCCATCAGTGGGCGCGGCTCGCGGCCGACAGCCATGTGCTGGCGTTGAAGTCGCAGCGCGCGCTGGCCGGCGCGATGCGCGGCGATCCGCCGGGGCCCGAGGGGTCTTCCACCAAGATCCATTGGAGCGAAGCGCATCAGCGGCTGCTGGAACTGTCGCTGCAACTGCTGGGCGAGGATGCCTGCCTGGCGGACGACGCGAGCGACGCGCATGCCGCCGAACTGACGCATGCCTATCTGTGGTCGCGCGCCGAAACCATATTGGCCGGCACCTCCGAAATCCAGCGCAATATCATCGCCGAGCAGATGCTCGGCCTGCCCAAGGCTTGAACCTCATGGATCTGCATCCGACCGAAGACCAGCGCATGCTGGACGACGCGGCCCGGCGCTTTCTGGCCGACCGCCATCCGCCCGCCACGGCACGCGCCGCGGCCGGCAAACCCTATGAAGCGCGCCTGGCGCAATGGCGCGAGATCGCCGCCCAGGGCTGGCCGGCGTTGCTGGCGCCGGCCGCGCAGGACGGACTGGGGCTGGGCATGCGCGAAGCCTGGATCGTGGCCGAAGCCGCCGGGCGGCACCTGTTGAGCCTGCCGCTGGCGGCCAACATGGCGATACTGCCGACCCTGTGCGCGGCGGGGCCGGCCGCGGGATGGGCTGCCGCCGTGATGGCGGGCGACACCTACTTTGCTGACGCTGCCGTGCGTCCCGACGGATCGGTCTTCATCGAAGGCGCGGGCGAGGGCGTGCGTGCACTGGCCGTGCGGCGCTTGAGCGCCACCGCCCTGCGCCTGGAGGCGCTGGCGCCCGTATCCGGCGAGGCGCGGCTCGATCCCACCATGCCGGTGGCGCGTGTGACCCGCCCGCAATTGCTGGACAGCGTCGATCTGGAGGTCGAGGCGGGAACCTGGGAGCGCCTGCGGACGCGCCTGCGCCTGTTGCGTTCGGCGGAGCTGCTGGGCGCTGCCTCGGCCGCGCTGGACATGGCGGCGGCCCATGCACGCGAACGCCGGCAGTTCGACCGCGCCATCGGCGCCAACCAGGCGATCAAGCACCGGCTGGCGGAAGACTGGATGGCCCTGGACGACGCCAGGCTGGCGGGCGTGGCAGCGGTTGCGGCGCATGACGCGGGCGCGGCTTCGGCGGAACGCGACAGCCTGTTCGCGCCATTGCTTGCGGTGGAGGCGGGCCGGCGCGCGGCGCAGAACGCCATCCAGGTCCACGGCGCGTTGGGCGTCACCTGGGAGTGCGATGCGCACCTTTACCTGAAGCGGGTGCTGCGGCTGGCGGCCGGCCTGCAAGCCGAAACGTCCCGCGCGGAACTGCTGGAACGCATCTGGGAGAGCGGGGACGGCCGGCTGGCCGCCTGACGCAGAGGCGGCGTCCGACCTACAATCGCCGCCATGCATAAATCGAACTTTCCTTCCGAGCTGGACCAGCCGACCCTGTCCGAGGTGGACGGCGTCCGCTATCTGCACTTCAACACCGTCTGGGTCCAGGGCGCCATGCGCATCAAGAACCCGTCGGAGCTGGTGCTCGAGTACACCGCCCAGATGATGGCCTGGCTGCTGTTCCTGGAGCCGCCCAAGGACGAAGCCATCGGCATGCTGGGCCTGGGCGCCGGCTCGCTGGCGCGCTACTGCGTGAAGCACACGCGCAGCCCCTTGCTGGCGGTGGAATGGAATCCGCGGGTGACGGCGGCTTGCCATATGTTCTTCCGCCTGCCCGGCGCGAACCGCCTCGAAGTCGAACACGCCGACGCCGGCGCCTGGGTGGCCGATCCGCTCAACGCGGGGCGTTGCCCGGTGCTGATGGTGGACTTGTACGACGCCATGGCCGAGGGACCGGTGCGCGACAGCGTCAAGTTCTACCGCGACTGCCGCCGCGTGCTGGGCGAGGTCGGCGTGCTGGCGGTGAACCTGTTCGGCCGCCACGAGAGCTTCGGCAAGAACATCGACAACCTGTCCAAGGCCTTCGACGATCGCATCGTGCTGCTGCCCGAGGTCGAGGCGGGCAACCAGATCGTGCTGGCGTTCTCCGGCCCGCGCCTGGAAGTCACCCCCGCCGAGCTGTTGGCCAGGGCCGAGGTGGTGGAGGCCAAATACGGCCTGCC
Organism: Achromobacter aegrifaciens; assembly: GCF_902859965.1. Taxonomy (NCBI): domain Bacteria; kingdom Pseudomonadati; phylum Pseudomonadota; class Betaproteobacteria; order Burkholderiales; family Alcaligenaceae; genus Achromobacter; species Achromobacter aegrifaciens. The sequence goes on along the minus strand of NZ_CADIKO010000004.1, from coordinate 176,303 downwards.
GGCGCGCCGCTGGGCCCGCTCCCTGACCCGCCACGCGGTCGATGGGGTGCTGCACTTCTGATTTTGTCCCCTTTTTTCGGGATGAATCGAAGGGCCTCCGGATGCCGGAGGCCCTTTTTATTCCTAGGGTAGCTACCGAGGAGCAAGGGGTTTTCTTTTTCCCGCATCCAGCACTATCATGGTCTTATTCATAATTATGAATTACGGTGCAGTCCAGGCCGCTGACCCATGACCCTTCCCATCGTCCGGCAAGCCCTCTACCTGGAAGTCGCGGATCGCCTGCGCGGCATGATCCACGCGCGTTCCCTGCGCAACGGCGAATGGATAGACGAATTGCGCCTGGCGGGCGAGCTGGGCATCTCCCGCACCCCTTTGCGCGAGGCGCTCAAGGTGCTGGCCACCGAGGGGCTGGTGCGGCTGGAGCCGCGCCGCGGCTGCTTCGTCAATGAACTCTCGGCGCAAGACCTGGAAGACATCTTCCCGCTGATGGCCATGCTGGAAGGGCGCTGCGCCTTCGAGGCCGCGCGCAAGGCCAGCGATGCCCAATTGGCCGAGCTTGAACCCCTGCACGCGGCGCTGGCGGGCCATGCCCAGGCTGGCCGCATCGATGCCTACTACAAGACCAACTACCTGATCCACGAAGCGGTGCAGGCCCTGGCCGGCAACCAATGGCTGTCGGACATGGTGGGCAATCTGCGCAAGGTGCTGAGCCTGTCGCGCCACCGCAGCCTGTCCCAGCCCGGCCGCATCCAGCAGTCCTGCGCCGAGCACCTGGCCATATTCGAAGCGCTCAAGGCGCACGACAGCGAGGCCGCGCAGGCGCTCGCGCACAACCACCTGATGCGCCAGCTGGAAGCGCTGCGCGCATTGAGCCATGCGGACGCCGCCGATGCGGCGCCGTCCGATCCCATCGTCATCGAGGAGCCCGCCCATGTCCGCACCCGCCAATCTCGCGCCCGCGCGCGGCGCACGCACGCCTGGGCCCGAGGCCGAGGCCATCGATGAAGCGGCCGCCGCCGAAAGCGCGGGCCTGATGTCCCGCCTGGGCAAGCTGTGGGAACGCGGCCGGCTGCCCAGTGAATCCGAAGTCCGGCGCTTGTTCGAAGCGCGCCTGACCGACGTGGCCGCCAACAAGCTGGCCCGCCGCTGGTGCGAGCAGTACAGCGCCGCGGACGGCAAGGACCGCCGGCTGATGCTGACCGCGCTGGCGCAGGCGCGCGGCAGCTACGCTGGCGAAGGCGGCGAGGGCGCGCGCCTCTTCAAGCGCTTCAATGCGCAGCCCCAGGGCCTGCGCTTCCTGGTGGAGCTGCGCGCGGACATGCTGCGCTGGCGCAAGCAGGTGGCGGGCATTCAGATGCTGGACAAGGACCTCGAGGGTCTGCTGTCCGCCTGGTTCGACGTGGGCCTGCTGGAACTGCGGCCGCTGACCTGGGATTCGCCTGCATCGCTACTGGAAAAGTTGATCCTTTACGAAGCCGTGCACGAGATCACCTCCTGGGACGACCTGCGCCGCCGCGTTTCGCCGGACCGTCGCTGCTACGCCTATTTCCATCCGCAGATGCCGGGCGTGCCGCTCATCTTCGTGGAAGTCGCCTTCGCCAGCCAGATGGCCGACAACGTGCAGGTGCTTTTGGACAGCACCCTGCCGCCGCAGGACCTGGACAAGGCGCGCTGGGCCATCTTCTATTCCATCTCCAACACGCAACCCGGCCTGAAGGGCATCAGCTTCGGCAACTTCCTGCTCAAGCGCGTGGTGGAGCAGCTGCTGCATGAACTGCCCAAGCTGAAGTCCTTCGCCACGCTGTCGCCCATCCCGGGCTTCGCCGACTGGCTGGGCAAGCTGGACGCCGAGGCGGTGGAGGCCATCGTGCGCGAGGACAAGGTGCGCGCCAAGGCGCGCAAGCGCGAGGGCGTGCCCGACGGGCGGCGCTGGGTTGCGCGCCTGGCCAAGGCGGCCCAGGGCAAGGCCGCCGACGTGGTCAAGCGCGCGGGTTTCCGCCTGACAGCCAATTATCTGCAGTCCATGAAGAACGGCATGCCGGTGGACGCGGTGGCGCGTTTCCACCTGGGCAATGGCGCGCGCATCGAACGGCTCAATTGGGCCGCGGATACCTCGCCCAAGGGACTCAAGCAGTCCTGCGGCTTGATGGTGAACTACCTCTACGACCTCGACGAGCTGGATGACAACCTGGCCCGGCTGGGCGAGGGCAAGCCCCAGGTCAGCCGCGGCGTGGGGCGGGTGGCATAGGCGTCGCGCCCGCGGCGCAACTACATAAGAAAGAGGGCAGGAGACATGACGGACAACGTGGCCGGCCGCGTGCTGCTGGAACGCGAGGGCGATCTGGCGCGGGTGACGCTATCGCACCCGGGGCGCCTGAACGCGATTACCGTGGGCATGTGGCATGAACTGCGGGACGTATTCACGCGCATTGCGCAGGACGATACCGTGCGCTGCGTGATCGTGCGCGGCGAGGGCGGCAACTTCGCCGCCGGCGCCGACATTCGCGAGTTCCCCGCGCAGCGCGGCGACATGGCCGGCGTGCAGCGCTACCACCGCCAGGTGCTGGCGCCTGCCTTGCAGGCGGTCGCCCTGTGTCCGCATCCGGTCGTCGCGCAGATCGAAGGCGTATGCGTGGGCGGGGGGCTTGAGATCGCCAGCCAGTGCGATCTGCGGATCGCGGGCGAATCCGCGCGTTTCGGCGTGCCGATCAACCGCCTGGGATTTCCCATGGCGCCGGACGAAATGAGCGGCCTGCTGGCCTTGGTCGGACGCGCCGCCACCCTGGCCATCCTGCTCGAAGGCCGCGTGTTCGGCGCGGCCGAGGCCCGCGAGCTGGGCCTGCTGACGCGCGTCGTTCCCGACGACCAGGTGGTCGACGCGGCCAAACGCAGCGCCGAGCGCATCGCGGCTGGCGCGCCGCTGGCCGCCCGCATCAACAAGCGCCTGTCGCGCAGGCTCGCCGCCGGCGGCGCCTTGACCGAAGACGAATACCAGGATTATTTCTCGTACGCCGACAGCCGGGACCACAAGGAGGGCGTGCGCGCCTTCCTGGCCGGCGTGGACCCTTCCTTTTCCGGAGACTAGACAAGGTGACCAACGCTAATCTATATGCTGTCCTGCAAGGCGGCTTTCCCAAAGACCGCAGCAAAGTCGCGCTGGAAACGCCCGACTTGCAATACACCTGGGACGACATCGATCGCGCCACCGCGTGCCTGGCCAATCTGCTGACCTCGCTGGATCTGCCGGCCGGTTCGCGCGTGGCGGTGCAGGTCGAAAAGTCGCCTGAAGCGCTGCTGCTGTACCTGGCCACCTTGCGTGCCGGCCTGGTCTACCTTCCGCTGAATACCGCCTACCGCGAATCGGAAATCGAGTACTTCCTGGGTAATGCCGAGCCGGCCGTGGTGGTCTGCGCCAGCAAGAACCTGGACTGGGTGCAGCGCGCGGCAGACAAGGCGGGCACCGCGCACGTGTACACGCTGGATGAAGACCGCAGCGGCACGCTGCTGGATGCCGCGGGCGGCCTGCCGCAGACTTTCAAGACCGTCGCGCGCAAGCCCGACGATCTGGCTGCCATCCTGTACACCTCCGGCACCACCGGGCGCAGCAAGGGCGCGATGCTGTCGCACGGCAACCTCGCCGCCAACGCCCGCGTGCTGCACGACTATTGGGGTTGGCGCCCGGACGACGTGCTGCTGCACATGCTGCCGATCTTCCATGTGCACGGCCTGTTCGTGGCCTCGCATGGCGCCTTGTTGGCAGGGGCCAGGATGATCTGGCTGCCCAAGCTCGACGTCGACCAGGCCTTGCACTACCTGCCGCAGAGCACCGTGATGATGGGCGTGCCAACGTACTACGTGCGTCTGCTGGCCGACCCGCGCTTTGACCGCAGCGTCTGCGCCAACATGCGCCTCTTCATCTCGGGCTCGGCGCCCTTGCTGGCAGAGACCTTCTCGGACTTCCAGAAACGCAGCGGCCACGCCATCCTGGAACGCTATGGCATGAGCGAGACGGTCATGCTTACCTCCAATCCCTATGACGCCAAGCTGGGCGAACGCCTGGCGGGTACCGTGGGCCGCGCTCTGCCGCAAGTGCAGGTGCGCGTGGTCGACGATGCCGGCATCGCGCTGGCGCCGGGCGAGATCGGCAACGTGCAGGTGCGCGGGCCGAACGTGTTCTCGGGCTACTGGCGCATGCCGGAAAAGACCGCCGAGGAATTCACCGCCGACGGCTGGTTCAAGACGGGCGACGTGGGCCGCTGGGGCGGCGAGTCCGCGGGACGCGACGTGCCCGCCGACTACCTGTCCATCGTGGGCCGCAGCAAGGACCTGATCATTTCCGGCGGCTTCAACGTGTACCCCAAGGAAATCGAAACGCTGATCGACGACATGCCCGGGGTGGCCGAATCGGCGGTCATCGGCGTGCCGCACGCCGACTTCGGCGAGGCCGTGGTGGCCGTGGTGGTGCCCAAGGAAGGCGCGGCGCTGGACGCGGATGCGATGCAGGCCGAGCTGAAATCGCGCATCGCCAATTTCAAGGTACCCAAGCGCGTGCACATCATCGGCGAACTGCCGCGCAACACCATGGGCAAGGTGCAGAAGAACGTGCTGCGCGAAACCTACAAGGCGCTCTGACGTACGCGCCGACCGCTCCCCGATCTGGGGGGCGGGTTTTCTTCAGGCCCGGCGTGTGATGCGCAGGCCATCTTTCAGGAGCGCTCGCCCCCAAAAAAAACGCAAGTCCCAGCAGCCCATTCCATACAAAAACTTCAAGAGACGAGACGCACATAACCGCGCCGTCCCCATGCTGCAGCAAGAGGAGACAATATGAAATATCGCACCACCGCCGCGGCCGTATTCGCCGTGGCCGCCCTGGGCTTTGGCGGCGTCGCCGCCGCACAATGGCCTGAACGCCCGATCACGCTGATCGTCCCGTTCCCCGCAGGCGGCGGCACGGACACCTTTGCCCGTCCGCTGGCGCAGCAACTGACCACGCAGCTGGGCCAGCCCGTGGTCATCGACAACAAGGGCGGGGCGGGCGGAACCGTGGGCGCGGGCGTCGCGGCCAAGGCCAGGCCTGACGGCTACACCTTCTTCATGGGCGGCGCGCATCATGCGCTGGCCCCCTCGTTGTACAAGAACCTGAACTACGACATCCAGAAGGACTTCGTGCCGGTCGCGCTGGTCGCCCAGCCGCCGCAGGTCATCGTCATCAATCCGTCCAAGCTGCCGGTGAAGACGGTGCAGGAATTGATCGACTACGCCAAGAAGCGTCCCGGAGAAATCAACTTCGGCACTGCCGGCAAGGGCAGCACGCATCACCTGGCCGGCGAGCTGTTCGCCATGCAGACCGGCATCAAACTGGTGGACGTGCCCTACCAGGGCGCCGGGCCCATGCTGTCGGCGCTGATCGGCGGACAGGTGGACCTGGCGTTCGACGGCCTGGGTTCGTCCGCCGGCCATATACGCTCCGGCACGATCAAGCCCCTGGCCGTGGCTGCCACCGAACGCTCGCAATCGCTGCCCGACGTGCCCACCGCCGCCGAGGCCGGCGTACCGAACTACGTGGTGTCGACCTGGTACGCGATCTGGGCGCCCGCTGGCACGCCCAAGGAAGCGGTGGACCGGATGAGCGCCGAGATCACCAAGGCCCTGAATGCGCCGAAGATCAAGGAAACCTGGGCCGGCAACGGCTCGGCCGTGCCCACCCTGACCGGCGCCGAGTTCGGCAAGTTCGTCGATAGCGAGGTTGGGCGTTGGGCCAAGGTGGTGAAGGACTCGGGGGTGAAGCTGGATTGATGGCCGCGAGTCAGGCGTGCGCCACGTGGCGCGCGCCCTCCCTCACCGCCATTCACTCGCCTGGCTCAGCTTGGCCAACTGATCATGCGTCAGCGCCAGGCTGGCCGCCTTGACCAGTTCGTCCAGTTGCTCGAGCGAGGTCGCGCTGACGATGGGCGAGGTGATGCCGGGTTGCGCGATCTGCCAGGCCAGCGCGGCCTGGGCGGGCGTGCAGCCGGCGTCCTCGGACACTTCGTCCAGCGCTTTCAGGATCCGGTAGCCGCGGTCGTTGAGATAGGTGTCGACGATCTTGCGCCCGCGCGGGCTCTTGCCCGCGTCCGCGGGGCTGCGGTACTTGCCGCTGAGGAATCCGCTGGCCAGGGCGTAATAGTTGATCGTGCCTATCTGCTGCGTCTTCACCAGGCTTTGCAACCCGGACTCGAAGGGTTCGCGGCGGTACAGGTTGTATTCCGGTTGGATGCTCTCGTAGCGCGGCAGGCTGTGCCGTTCGCTCGCGATCAGCGCTTCGGACAGCCGCACCGCGGTGTAGTTGGAGGCGCCGATGGCGCGCACCTTGCCGGACTCGATGTGCTTGGCGTATTCGGCCAGGGTGTCGGTCAGCGGCGTGTCGGGGTCGTCCTGGTGCGACTGGTAGAGGTCGATGTGGTCCGTCTGCAGCCGGGCCAGCGAGGCTTCCAGCGAACGGCGGATGTAGGCGGGCGTCAGGCCCTTGGCGTCGGGTCCCATTTCCATGCCGACCTTGGTGGCGATCAGCACGCGGTCGCGCTTGCCGGAGCGCTTCAGCCATTTGCCGATCAGGGTCTCGGATTCGCCGCCCTGATTGCCCGGAACCCAGCGCGAATACACGTCCGCCGTGTCGATGAAGTTCAGGCCGGCGTCAACCAGCGCGTCCAGCAGCGAGTACGTGCCGGCTTCGTCCACGGTCCAGCCGAAGACGTTGCCGCCGAAGGTGAGGGGAGGAATCTGCAGGCCGGAACGGCCCAATGCGCGTTTGATCATGGTGAGGCCTCTGGATGCTGCGGTTGGCGGCGCGAAAGAAGTCCGGTTTCTGCGGATCCGGCCGCTGCGATTCCGGGCTTTTCAGTATATTGACGCCGCTGCGCCCCGCTGCGGGGCATGCTGTTGCGGCATGCACCATTTCAGGGATTCCCCCGAAACGCTTTGGGTGGGCGGCAAGTTAGACTATACGGCTTTATGGCTAGTCCGGCCGGCGGGGAGCCGCCAGCGGCGCCGTAATAATGAGCAAAAACAAGGGTTCAAGGAGCTTATCTATGCTGATCGGAAAAAAACATTTTCTGACGGTTGGCGCCATGGCGCTGGCGATGGCTATCGCCGCGCCTGTGTCCGCGCAGCAGAAATCCGTGGCGGTCACCGCCATCGTCGAGCATCCGGCGCTGGACGCCGTGCGTGACGGGGTGCAGGATGCCCTCAAGCAGGCCGGCTACGAGCCGGGCAAGAACCTGAAGTGGCAATACCAGAGCGCCCAGGGCAACAACGGCACCGCCGCCCAGATCGCGCGCAAGTTCGTCGGCGACAAGCCCGACGCCATCGTCGCGATCGCCACGCCGTCGGCACAGGCCGTCGTCGCCGCTACCAAGGACGTGCCGGTGGTGTATTCCGCCGTGACCGATCCGGTCGCTGCCCAACTGGTCGCCAGCATGGACGCCTCGGGCACGAACGTGACCGGCGTGTCGGATCTGCTGGCCCTGGACAAGCAGGTCGAACTGATCAAGAAAATCGTCCCCAACGCCAAGCGCGTGGGCATCGTCTACAACCCGGGCGAGGCCAACTCGGTCGTGGTCGTGAAGAAGCTGCAGGAAATCCTGCCGAAGTCGGGCATGAGCCTGGTCGAAGCGGCAGCGCCGCGCTCGGTAGACGTGGCTTCCGCAGCCCGCAGCCTGATCGGCAAGGTCGACGTCATCTACACCAACACCGACAACAACGTCGTGTCGGCCTATGAGTCGCTGGTCAAGGTCGGCAACGACGCCAAGATCCCCCTGATCGCTTCCGACACCGACAGCGTCAAGCGCGGCGGCATCGCCGCCCTGGGCATCAACTACCGCGACCTGGGCGTGCAGACGGGCAAGGTGGTGGTGCGCATCCTGAAGGGCGAGAAGCCCGGCGCCATTCCCTCGGAAACCATCTCCAAGCTCGAGCTCTACGTGAACCCGGGCGCTGCCGCCAAGCAGGGCGTGACCCTGTCCGATGCGATCATCAAGTCGGCCGCGGTGGTTGTGAAGTAATAATCAGCCGTACCCGCCCCGCCATGCCTACCCGGCGTGAGCGGGGCTTGTTTTATGTTCTGGTGTCTTGCCTTACCCCATGGTCTTCAGGGCGGCAGCATTCACAAGATGCTCGCGGCCCGGCGCAATGTGCTGGTCTTGAATGGCCGGCGGCCCGCCTTACGGCGTTGTGCCCGCCCGGCGTTTTTGCTCCCTGAATGGTCCTGCAGACTCATGCTGGCGGCCCGGCCGTCCGGCACGGGAAGGCTTTGGCAGGAAACCGGAGAAAATCCCTCGCAGGGAAACGTTTCTTGCGAAAGCTGGGGTAAAACTGACCCCGAAACGCAAGATATCCGACGCGGCAACTCTTTAATATGCTCGTTTCTTGCCTTCGTGCAAGTTTTTAATATGCCCGCTTCTTACTGATTGGATTTGACCCATGTCATTGTTCTCGTTGTTAGGTGCGTTGGAGATCGGCCTGATCTTCAGCCTGGTGGCTCTGGGCGTGTATATCTCGTTCCGCCTGTTGCGCTTCCCGGACCTGACCGTTGACGGCAGCTTCCCGTTGGGCGGCGCGGTCTGTGCCACGCTGATCGCCTCGGGCACCGACCCGTTCATGGCTACCGTCATCGCCACCATCGCTGGCGCCGCAGCCGGGCTGGTCACCGGCTGGTTGAACGTCAAGCTCAAGATCATGGATCTGCTGGCCAGCATCCTGATGATGATCGCGTTGTACTCGGTCAACCTGCGCATCATGGGCAAGCCCAATGTCCCGCTGATCACCGAACCCACCGTATTCACCATCCTGCAGCCTGAGTGGTTGTCGGACTACGTCGCCCGCCCGTTGATCCTGATCGTGATCGTGATCCTGGCCAAACTGGCGCTGGACTGGTTCTTCGCCACGCAGACCGGCCTGGCGGTGCGCGCCACCGGTTCCAACGGCCGCATGGCCCGCGCCCAGGGCGTCAACACCGGCCGCATGATTCTGGGCGGAATGGCGCTGTCCAACGCGCTGGTCGCGCTGGCGGGCGCGCTGTTCGCGCAGACCCAGGGCGGTTCGGACATTTCGATGGGCATCGGCACCATCGTGATCGGCCTGGCCGCGGTGATCGTGGGCGAAAGCATCCTGCCGTCGCGCAAGCTGGTGCTGGCCACGCTGGCCGTCATCATCGGCGCCATTGTCTACCGCTTCTTCATCGCCCTGGCGCTGAACAGCGATTTCATCGGCCTGAAGGCGCAAGACCTGAACCTCGTCACTGCGGTGCTGGTCACGTTTGCCCTGGTCATTCCCATGCTCAAGCGCCGCCTGGTCGGCAAGAAAGGATGAGGCCCACCCCCGAAGCGCCTGCGGCGCTTCCCCCTCAAGGGGGCGCCGCGCGCGGACCGGCAAAGCCGGCTCCGCGGCGGCCCCGATCGGGCTGTATGGAATTGATGTGGCCTGTGTGCTGCGATTGCACAATGGAGTACTGAAATATGTTGTCCGCAAAAGACCTCAAAATCACGTTCAACGCGGGTACGCCCATCGAAACCCGCGCCTTGCGCGGCCTGTCGCTGGAGATCCCCTCGGGCCAGTTCGTGACCGTCATCGGCTCCAATGGCGCCGGCAAGTCCACCTTCCTGAATGCAGTGTCGGGCGACCTGCCGGTCGACTCCGGCCGCATCGACATCAATGGCGTCGACGTCACGCGCCAGCCGGTGTGGGCGCGGGCGGGCCGTGTGGCCCGCGTGTTCCAGGACCCCATGGCCGGCACCTGCGAAGACCTGACCATCGAAGAGAACATGGCGCTGGCGCAGATGCGCGGCGCGCGCCGCGGCTACAGCCGCGCGGTCAAGGCCTCCATGAAGGAGGGCTTTCGCGAGCGCCTGGCCACGCTGGGCCTGGGCCTGGAAAACCGCCTGACCGACCGCATCGGCCTGCTGTCTGGCGGTCAGCGCCAGGCGGTCAGCCTGTTGATGGCGGCCTTGCAGCCCTCGCGCATCCTGCTGCTGGACGAGCACACCGCGGCGCTGGACCCGCGCACGGCGGACTTCGTGCTGCAGCTGACCGCGCGCATCGTGGCCGAAAGCCAGCTCACCACGATGATGGTGACCCACAGCATGCGCCAGGCGCTGGACGTGGGCGACCGCACCGTCATGCTGCATCAAGGGCAGGTGGTGCTGGATGTGTCGGGCGACGAGCGCCGCGGCATGGACGTGCCGGATCTGCTGGCCATGTTCGAGCGCGTGCGCGGCGAGAAGATCTCGGACGACGCCCTGTTGCTGGGGTAAGCGCCAGGCGCCGGTTGTGTGAACCACAGCCGGCGGCTTCCTGCCGCCCTAGATGAACCGACCCGGCCGGAAGGCCTCGTGGCGCGAGGCAGCGCCGCCATCACACATCAGTTCTCCCAGTATCCTGGCCGTGCCGGGCGCGGTGCTGAAGCCGATGTGCTGGTGGCCCAGCGCCAGCCACAGGCCGGGATGGCGCGGCGCTTCGCCTATCATCGGCCGGCTGTCGGGCAGCGTCGGACGCCGCCCCAGCCACGCCTCGGCGTCCAGCCGCCGGTCCAGCGGAAACGCCTCGCGGGCCCGCGCCTCCGCCAGGTCCAGCTGCAGCGGCCGGGCGGGCGCTTCGCAGGCGTCCAGTTCCACTCCCGTGGTCAGGCGCAGCCCGCGTGCCATGGGCGACAGCACGTAGCCGCCGCCGGTGTCGTAGACCGGGCGTGTCAGGCTGGCGCCGTCTGCGCCGCTGTAATGCATGTGGTAGCCGCGCTCGAACGCCATGGGCAGGTCTATGCCCGCCGTTTTCAAAAGGCCCTTCGACCAGGGACCCAGCGCCACCACCAATCGATCCGCCGCTACTGACCCGGACCCCTGCGCGCCTTGCACGATCCAGCCCTGGCCCTCGCGGCGGATGGCGCTGGCGGTCAGGCGTTGGAACGCGCCGCCCGAGCGCCGGAACAGGGCGGCATAGGCCGCGACCACTTCGTGCGGGTCATCGACAGAGTAGGAGCCCTGGATCCACAGGGCGCGGTGGAAGATGGGCGCAAGCGCGGGTTCGATCTCCGCGAGTTCCGCGGGCTGCAAGACCTGGGTCGGCACCTGGTACTGGGCAAAGGTCTTGCGCGACAGTTCGCCGCTGTTCCAGCCCAGTTCCGAGCGGTACAGGAAAACCCAACCCGTATCGCGCAGCCGGTGCGCCGCGCCCGATTCGTTCAGCAGCCGCAGGTGCTCGGGCGCCGAAAGCCGGATCAGGCCATCCAGCGCCTCCACGGTCTGCCTGAACACCGCCGGCCGGGCGTTGAGCAGGAAGCGGGCGGCCCAGCCCAGGTTCCGCGCCAGATAGCTCAGCTTGTAGCGGAACTGCACGGTGTCGTTCTTCAGCAGCCGCGGCAACTGCGGCCACAAGCCGGGGTGGTTGAACGGCATCAGCGAACTGCGCGCGATCACGCCGGCGTTGCCCAGCGAGGTTTCCAGGCCCGGCTCCTGCCGGTCCACCAGCGTGACGGACAGGCCGCGGCGCTGCAGTTCCAGGGCGCAGCAGACGCCCACGATACCCGCGCCTAGGACAACGACGTGCTTTCCCATGTCTTTTTATCTGAGTCCGGTCAGAAGGTGCCGTGATGCCCGGCAAGCTCGCGGAATTGTATTGCAGGCGGCCGGAGAAAATGCGGCGCGCGAACTTCAGGCCTGCGGCGGCTTCTGGCCCATGATCCGTCCTGCCGCGGCCACGCCCCACCACGAGGCCTCCTCGAATACGGAATAGCCTGAAAGGTCTGAGTGCGCGAACAGCACCGGACCGTCCACGTCGCGCAGCGCGGCCAATCCCCGATTGGACAGGTAGCCGCATAGCGGCGAGGCCATGGCGTGGCCGCGCACCGTGATTTCCAGCTGGCGCGCATGGCGCCAGAACTCCTTGCCGTAGGCCGCGACCAGGTCGGACGCGGCCTCGGCCCGCAGTTCTTCCGGACTGGCGCGGGCCAGCCACTCGCGCGCGGCCTGGGGCGTCTGTCCGCTGAGCGCGTGATACGCCGTGAAGACGCAGCGCGGCGTGCGGGCCACGCGCAGCAGCTGGTGCGTGGAGACGACATAGCCCAGCGCCTTGCCCTGGTAGACGACGTTGTCCCAGGACAGCGGTTCGCCCGGGGCTTCGGCCGGGTAGCCTTCCATGACGAAGTTCGACACCATCCAGGGCGCGTGCGGCGGCGCGTGCACCGCTGGATCGTAGCCATAGGAGCGGATGTCGGGCAGGATGCGCTGGGCCACGAACAAGGGCATCGCGCACACGGCGCGGCGCGCCTGCACCGTGTAGGCGCTGGAAGACGAGGCGAGGCAGGTGACCAGCGCGCCAGCAGGCGTCTCCTGTACCCGGACCGCCGTGCCGGCGGCCAGCCAGTCGGCATGGCCGAGCTTGTTCGTGATGGCGTCGCGCATGCGCTGCATCAACGTCGACAGGCCTCCAGGCCAGGTCAGCACCGCGCCTTCGCCGGCATTTTCGGCATGGCCGTCGCGGCTGGCGAAGTAGTGCAGGCCCGCCCAGGCCGAAATCGCGTCGTACTGTGCGCCGTAGTCGTCGCGGCAGCAATAGTTCAGGTACCAGTGCAGCGCGGGCGAGGTATAGCCCTCGCGGTCCAGCCATTGCTTGAACGTAATCGCGTCCAGCGCGCGCCAGGCCGGGTCCTGCGACGACAGCGTGAGCGGAATGCTGAAGACCTTGCGGCCGTCGTTGCCGGTCTGCGTGTGCAGACGATCGATCAGCGCAAGAAATTTGCGGTGCTGCGCCAGGTCCGCTTCCGGCAGCCCGCTCATGGGCAGCAGGTTCTCTTCCCAATGGCCGCCGCGCAGCAGGCGCTCCTGGGGCGAGTGCACCAGCGCGGTCTCGTCGTAGTAGGGGCGGGGGGTACTTGCGCCGCGCTCGATGATGCCGAAATCGGCCAGCATTTCGCGTATGTGCGTGGAGGCCATCGAGGGCAGCGGCAGGTAGTGCGCGCCCAAGGGGTAGTCCAGGCCGTCGCGCTGGCCGGCGGCCGCGTTGCCTTCGAGTTCGGGGCCCTGCACCACCAGGAAATCCGTGTGCCCTTCGCGCGCCAGCTTCCAGGCGCAGGACAGGCCTGCCACGCCCGAGCCCAGGATCACGACGTCGCGCTGGCGGCTGGCGGAGGGCTGCGGCCAGGCCGCTGCGTCGCGCAAGGCATGGCCTGCCTGCATGCCCGGGTAATGGATTTCCGGCGTGGTCTCGACGATGCGCGAACGGTAGTACCCGGCGGTGCCGGCGACGGCGGCCGTGGCCGCGCCCAAGAGGAAGCTGCGCCGCCGCATCAGCGGATGACCTTGCGCCAGTCCTCGTCGAAATAGCGCACGAGCGATTGCTCGTTCAGACGGTTCGGAGGCATCGCCAGCGCGGGCATGTCGGCGGGGAAGTGGAACAGTTCGCGCGTCGTGACCGGGTCCAGGTAGCGCGTGGGCACGGTAATCGTGGTGGGCGGCTCGTAGTCGCGGCGCTTGCTGGCCAGAATGAAGCCCCAGTCGCCAAAGGACGGCACGTAGGTATGGTACGGCCAGGTGTTCAGGCCGGCTTCCTTCAAGGTGGCGTCCACGCTCCAGAATGAGCGCGGCGCGAAGTAGGGCGAGGTGGACTGCACCACCATATAGCCGTTCTCGGCCAGGTGGCGCGCCATCAGGTGATAGACCGGCACCGAGTAGAGGCGGCCCAGGCCGAAGTTGGACGGGTCCGGAAAATCCACCACGATGTAGTCATAGACCTCGGCGTGGGTTTCCAGCCAGCGGCCGGCGTCGTCATTGATCACCGTGACCCGGGGATCCTTCAGCGACCCCTGGTTCAGCTTGACCAGCGGTTCGGAGCGGGAGAACAGGCCGGTCATGGCCGGATCCAGATCCACCAACGTCACATGTTCGATATTCTTGTACTTGAGGATTTCGCGCACCGCCAGGCCGTCGCCGCCGCCCAGCACCAGCACATTGCGCGCCCAGGGCAGGGCTTGCAGGCCGGGGTGCACCAGCGCTTCGTGATAGCGGTGCTCGTCGCGCGACGAGAACTGCAGGTTGCCGTTGATGTACAGGCGCAGGTCGTCGTGCCAGCGCGTGACCACCAGGCGCTGGTACTGCGTGGTTTCCGCGTGCACCACGTCGTCGCCGTACAGGCCTTTCTCGGCCCAGGCCGTCATGCTGCCGGAATAGATGAAGCCCATCCCCAGGAACCCGATCACCACCCCAGCGCGGATGGCTTTTTCGCCGGGCCTGCGCAGTTCCGCGCGGAACAGCCAGGTGGTCCACAGCGCCACGCTGGCGTTCATGATGCCGAACAGGAAACTGGTGCGCAGCAATCCGAGCTTGGGCGCGAGCAGCAGGGGAAACACCAGCGACACGGCCAGCGCGCCCAGGTAGTCGAAGGTCAGCACGCGGCTGACGATCTCGCGGAACTCGGCCTTGCGCTGATTGAACACTCGCATCACCAGCGGAATCTCCATCCCGACCATCAGGCCGATGACGAAGACGCCGACATACAGGGCGGCGCGGAAGGGCGCGGAAAGCCAGGCGAAGACCAGGAACAGCACCGCGGCGGAGACGCCGCCCAACAGGGCGACCAGCAGCTCCACGTCGATGAAGCGATTCAAAACGTCTTCGTCTCTTACATATTTTGACAACCACGAACCTATGCCCATGGCGAAGAGATAGCAGCCGATGACGGAAGAGAACTGCAGTATCGAATCCCCCAGCAAATAGCTGGCCAGCGCGCTGCTGATGAGCTCATAGCCCAAACCGCAGGAGGCGACGATCAATACCGAAAGGATGAGAACGCGGTCGCGCATGAGGTGTCCGACACGAAAAATGCGTTCGCAGTATATCGAACGCGCCGTATATACTGCGCGCAATTAGGAGGGCGGCAATGGGAGAAGCAATGCATCCGGTGGTGACCTATCTTATCTACATGGCATCTGCGCTTGCCATGCTGGGTGTCTTCACCTTGGTCTACACGGCCGTCACGCGCTACAAGGAATTCGAGCTGATCCGCGAAGGCAATATCGCCGCCGCGCTGTCGTATGGCGGCGCGCTGGTCGGCTTCAGCTTCACCTTGTGCTCCAGCATCGCGATCCATGCCAGCTATGCCATGTTCCTGCTGTGGGGCCTGGTGGCCATGCTGGTGCAGCTGGTCGTGTACGTGGGCGTATCCCAGACCGTGCGCGGCATGAACGAGGCCATCGAAGAAAACAACATCGCCATGGGCGGGCTGATCGGCTCGATTTCCATCGCCGCGGGCATCGTCAACGCCGCCAGCCTGACCTGACGCGGCCGCGCGCCGCACTCGATCTGACAGGAGAACGACTCATGAGTCTCGGTTCATTCATCCGCAAGCAGTTCATCGACATCCTGCAATGGAACGAGGACCGCGACGGCGTGCTCGCCTGGCGTCATCCCATGCAGGATTTCGAAATCCAGTACGGCGCCAGCCTGACCGTGCGCGAATCGCAGATGGCGGTGTTCGTCAACGAAGGCAAGGTGGCCGACGTGTTCGGCCCCGGCATGTACAAGCTGACCACGCAGACGCTGCCGATCCTGACCTACCTGAAGAACTGGGACAAGCTGTTCGAGTCTCCCTTCAAGTCGGATGTGATCTTCTTCAGCACGCGCCTGCAACTGGGCCGGCGCTGGGGCACGGCGCAGCCGGTGACGCTGCGCGACAGCGAATTCGGCATGGTGCGGCTGCGCGCTTTCGGCGTGTATTCCTATCAGATCTCCGATCCCGCCAAGTTCTACCGCGAGATCAGCGGCACGCGCGACGAATACACCGTCGACGACCTGGAAGCGCAGCTGCGCAACATGGTGGTTGCGGCGATGACGACGGCGCTGGGCGGCTCCAAGGTGCCGTTCCTGGACATGGCCGGCAACCAGGGGCTGATGTCGCAAAGCATCGCTGAACAGCTGGCGCCGGTGTTCGACCGATACGGCGTCAAGCTGGACAACTTCACGGTCGAGAACGTGTCGCTGCCGGAAGAGCTGCAGAAGGCGCTGGACACGCGGATCTCCATGGGCATGGCCGGCGACCTGGGCAAGTTCACCCAGTACCAGACCGCCACGGCCATACCGATGGCCGCGCAGAACGAAGGCGGCATCGCCGGCATCGGCGCGGGCCTGGCGGCCGGCGCGGCGCTGGGCCAGACCATGGCCGCAGGGCTGGCAGGCGCCCAGGGGCAGCCGCAGGCCGCGCCGCAGCCCGCCCAGCAGGCGCCCGCCGCCGCGGGCGCGGATCCGGCGCAACGGCTGCAGCAGCTCAAGGATCTGCTGGACAAGGGCCTGATCACGGCCGCGGACTACGATTCGGCCAAGGCCGAAGTGCTGAAGAAACTCACCAGCTAAGGCTCCATGCAGCAGGTTCTGTGTCCGCAGTGCGGCGCCCCAGTCAAGTTCACGTCCGCGGCATCGGTCATGGCGGTCTGCGGCGCCTGCCGCAGCACCTTGCTGAAGGACGCCGAGTCGGTCAAGCGCATCGGCGAGGCGGCCGAGGTCCTGGAGGACTACTCGCCCTTGTGCCTGGGCGCGGCCGGCACTTATGAGGGCAAGCGCTTCGACCTGATCGGCCGCGTCCAGCTGCGCTACGACGACGGCTTCTGGAACGAGTGGTACCTGTGGTTCGAGGACGGTTCCGACGGCTGGCTGTCGGACGCGTCGGGCCAGTACGCCGTGACCCGGCGGCGCAAGGTCAAGTCTACGCAGGGCATGCCGGCGTTCGACGACATCGCGCCCGGCGATGAACTGAAGCTGGACGGCCAGCGCTTCACGGCCGCCGACGTGCGCGCCTGCCAGGCGGGCGGCACGCAAGGCGAGTTGCCCTTCGTGCCGGGCGAAGGTTGGCTGGCCAAGGTGGCCGACTACCGCTGCCTGGACGCGTTCCTGACGCTGGACTTTTCCGACGGGCCCGAGCCCGAGCTGTACATCGGCAAGGCATTCGACCTGTCCGCGATGCAGGCGGCATCGCTGCGGACCAACGAGCAGGTCGAGGAGACCGCCGGCCGTTTCCGCGGCCAGATCAAGGCGCTGGACTGCCCCAACTGCGGCGGCCCGATAAGCTTCGTGGCCGCCATGGCCACGCAAGTGGTCTGCCCCTCGTGCGCCGCCGCGGTCGACTGCTCGGGGCCCACGGCCGAGGTCATCGAAAAGGCCCGCAAGGTCAAAGCCATCAAGACCACCTTGTCGCTGGGCGCGGTGGCCAAGATCGATGGCGCGTCCTATACGCTCATCGGCCTGATGAAGTGCGCCGATCCGGATCCCGAGGAACCGTCCGACTGGATCGAATACCTGCTGTTCAATCCCGCAAAGGGTTTCATCTGGCTGGTGGAAACCGACGAGGGCTGGGAGCGGGTGCAGGTATGCGACACCTGGCCCAGCCACAACAACGCCAGCAGCGTGCGCTGGCGCTCCAAGCTTTATCAGAAGCTGTACGACTACACCTCGCGCGTGGAACTGGCCCTGGGCGCCTTCAACTGGCGCGTCAAGGTCGGCGACAGCACCAAGATCACGGATTACAAGGCCGGCAACCTCAAGCTGACCCGCGAACTGAGCGAGTCCGAATTGGGCTGGTCCGCCTCGGGGCCGGTGGCGCCGGCGCAGTTGGCTGAATGGTTCGGCGATCCCGAACTTGCCAAGCAGAAGGCCATGCCGCTCAGCGGCAAGCCCGGGGGCTATCGCAAGTTCGCCTGGACGGCCATGATCGTGCTGGCCTTCCTGAATATCGACACCATTTTCAGTGGCGGCATCGTTCCGATCCTGATCGGCGCGGCGTTCCTGTGGATTCCGGCGGCGGTGGCGGACAAATTATCTGGCAAGGACGAATAAACAGGATGGGCAAGCTCTTTTACACCGTCTACGCCATCGTGGTGGTGATTTTCGCCACCGGCTTCAACACCCCCGGTGCGCGCATGTCCAGCGGCGGCTCCAGCAGCAGCTGGGGCAGCAGTTCTTCGGGCGGATCGGGCTGGTCCTCGGGCGGGTCCCACAAGTGACCCCGCACGCCACACCCGGCCGCCACGTGCTGGCGGATTTCCGCGGCGTGCCGGCGGATCGCCTGACAGACGCGCAAGCGCTGGAACGCGACCTGATCGCCGCGGCGCAGGCGGCGGGCGCGCACGTGCTGAGCGCGCACTTCCATCATTTCGGCGAGGGCGCGGGCGTGACCGGCGTGGTCCTGCTGAGCGAATCCCACATCAGCATCCACACCTGGCCCGAGCATGCGTTCGCGGCGCTGGACATCTTCATGTGCGGCGCGGCGCGGCCCGAGCTGGCGCTGGAGCACCTGCAGGCGCGGCTGGCGCCCGAGGCGGTGCACGCGACCACGGTGGCGCGCGGCTGAAGCCCGCGCCCGCCACTCCTTGATATTGCTCAATGCTCCCTGGGCAGCCAAATTGACGAGCGTTATATACCTATATATATTTCGTTACCGACTTAGCGATTTCCCCGGGAGAAGAACATGTTCCGCAAACGTCCGATCGTGGCGCTGTCCTTGGCGCTGGCCGCCGCATGGAGCGCCAACGCCGCTGCCGGCGACCTGGTGGTGTCGGCCGCCGCCAGCCTGACCAACGCCTTCAAGGAAGTCGCGCAAGGCTACGAAAAAGAGCATGCCGGCACCAAGGTCATCCTGAACTTCGGCGCGTCCGACGTGCTGCTGCAGCAGATCGTCAAGGGCGCGCCGGCCGATGTGTTCGCCTCGGCGGACCAGAAGGCCATGGACAAGGCGGTCGAGGAAAAGGCCGTCAAGCCGGCCTCCCGCGTGGACTTTGCCGCCAATCAGGTGGTGCTGATCGTCCCGACGGACAGCAAGGCCAACATCACCGCGCTCAAGGACCTGACCCGCGACGACATCAAGCGCATCGCCTATGGCAACCCGGCATCGGTGCCGGTGGGCCGCTACACGCAGGGCGCGCTGGAGACGGCCGGCCTCTGGAGCGCGGTGCAGGCCAAGAGCGTGCTGGCCCAGAACGTGCGCCAGAGCCTGGACTACGTGGCGCGCGGCGAGGTCGATGCGGGCTTCGTGTTCGCGACCGACGCGGCCATCATGGCGGACAAGGTCAAGGTCGCGGTTCGCGTGCCTTCGCAGACGCCGGTCACTTATCCCATCGCCGTCACCACCCGTGAAGCCGCTGCCAAGGAAGCCGAAAGCTTCGTTGCCTATGTGCTGTCTCCCGCAGGTCAGGCGATACTGTCGCGCTACGGCTTCCAGAAGCCCTGATATCCGTTGAATCGTAGGCATTGATGAGTGATCCGGTTTGGGTGCCCCTGCTGCTTTCCCTGAAAGTGGCGGGCTGGGCAACGCTGTTGGCGACCGTGGCGGGCACCGCCGCGGCCTATGGCCTGTCGCGCTGGCGCTGGCCGGGGCGCGACCTGCTGGACGCGCTGTTGACCTTGCCGCTGGTGTTGCCGCCCACGGTGCTCGGCTACTACCTGCTGGTGCTGCTGGGGCGCCGCGGCATCATCGGCGAGACGTTGGCGGGCTGGGGCATCGAACTGGTCTTCACCTGGCAGGGCGCGGTGATCGCGGCTTCGGTGGTGGCTTTTCCGCTGGTGTTCAAATCCGCCCGGGCCGCCTTCGAGAACGTTGATAGCCAACTGGAAAGCGCGGCGCGCGTGTTGGGCGTGTGCGAAGCGGGGGTCTTCTTCCGCGTCACCTTGCCGCTGGCCGCGCGCGGCATCGCCGCCGGGGTGCTGCTGGCCTTCGCGCGGGCGCTGGGCGAATTCGGCGCCACGCTGATGATCGCCGGCAACCTGCCGGGACGGACACAGACTCTGTCGGTCGCCATCTACGAGGCGGTGCAGGCGGGCGACGACGCCACGGCCAACATGCTGGTGCTGGTCACCTCGGTGACCTGCTTGGTGGTCCTGCTGCTGGCCGGCAAGCTGGTGCCCGTCAGCAGCGGCCGGCGCAACGGGAGCGCGCTATGAGCGTCAGCATCCAGGTGCGCAAGCAGATGGTGTCCGGCGACCGGCGCTTCGCGCTGGACGTCGCATTCGATTCGTCAGCCAAGCGTATAGCGCTGTTCGGCCCCTCGGGCGCGGGCAAGAGCCTGACCCTGCGCGCGGTGGCGGGCCTGCTGCGCCCTGACGCGGGCCGCATCGAGATCAACGGCCGCGTGCTGTTCGACACGGACGCCGGCGTCAACCTGCCGGCGCAATCGCGCCGGGTGGCCTACCTGTTCCAGGACTACGCCCTGTTTCCCCACCTGACAGTGGCGCAGAACATCGCTTTCGGGCTGCGCCGCGGCTGGCGCAACCCGCCCCGGCGCGACGTTGGGCCCGAGGCGCAGCGCTGGGTGGACGCGTTCGAGCTGGGTTCCATCGTGGGCAGCTATCCCAGCGAGATATCCGGCGGCCAGAAGCAGCGGGTGGCGTTGGCGCGAGCCCTCATGCTGCGGCCCGACATCCTGCTGCTGGACGAGCCCTTTTCAGCGCTGGATTCGCAGTTGCGCGGCAAGATGCGGCTGGAACTGAATGCCTTGCAGCGCCAGCTGGACGTGCCGATGCTGCTGATCACGCACGACCCGGCGGATGTGGATGCGCTGGCCGACGAGGTGTTCGAAGTGCGCGAGGGCAGGGTGCGACGCCACGACGAAGACGTGGGCGTCTGATCGGCTCAGTCCAGCACGCCCAGAATCACGCTGGAAGCCTTGAAGATCGCCACCGCGTCGGCGCCTACGTCCAGGTCCAGGTCCTGCGCGCTTTCGTTGGTGACGATGGCCGCCAGCGTCATGCCGCCGTCCAGTCCGATCAGGATCTCGCTATTGACGGCGCCCGGGCGCAATGCCGTGATCTTGCCCGGCAACTGATTGCGCGCCGACAGGCGCAGGCCGGGGCCGGGCGCGCCCACGATGACGGACGACGCCTTGATCAGCGCGATGGCTTCCTTGCCGGTCGCCAGCCCCAATTCCTGCGTGCTTTCACGGGTGATGGTGGCCGTGATGGTCAGGCCCCCCGCGATGCGCAGCACGATTTCGTCATTGACGGCGCCGGCGCGGATCTGGATGACGGTGCCTAGCAGTTTGTTGCGTGCGCTGGTCTTGAGCATGAAACGCCTCATGAGATCGATGTCGCCACTGGCGTTCACGCCAGCGCGGGTCAGGTTTTCCATGAACTTGCGGTGTTCGGCTTCCAGGGCGCGGAAGGTGCCGATCAGGCCGCGCGCGCGGTCCGTCAGGCGCGTGCCGCCGCCGCCTTTGCCGCCGGCGGCCCTGATCACCAAAGGCTCGCCCGCCAGATTGTTCATGGCGTCGATGGCGTCCCATGCGCCCTTGTAGCTCATGCCCACGGCGCGCGCGGCGGCCGTGATGGATCCCGTGGCGTCGATCTGCGCCAGCAGGTCTATGCGGTTTTTTCCGCCCCAGGTCTGGGCGCCGGAGCGAAACCAAATCGAGCCGTCGAGTTCCAACATCTTTGTCGTGCCGTGGTCAGGGTATGGGATAGCTGAAAGTGTAATGGACGGGGGCTGTGCCCGTGGTTCACGGCGGACGCGATGCGAATGAGATTCTGTTGAAATTTTGCAGGCTTCGCGGCACTATGTTCAGGCATCGGGCTCACGGAGAAAACGACATGAAAGCGTTCAAATTGCTGGCTGCGGGTTCCATGACGGCATTGTTGGCGGCCTGCGCTACTGGCCCTGACGTCAAGAGCGACTACGATCATCAGGCAAATTTCGCGCAGTACCGAACCTTCGGGTACATGACGCCGTTGGGCACTGACAAGGCCGGCTACAGCACCTTGCTGACCGAGCGCCTGAAGAACGCCACGCGCGGCCAGATGGAAATGCGCGGCTATACCTATAGCGCAGCAAATCCCGACCTGCTGGTCAACTTCAGCGCCAAGCTGCAGCAGAAGGTGCAGGTCACTCCGGCCGCGCCGCCCATGGGTCCGTACTACGGCTATCGCGCCGGCTTCTATGGCGGCTGGCCCGGCTACGGCTGGGGCGATGACGTCTACCAATATACTGAGGGCACCTTGAACATCGACCTCGTCGACGCGCGCCGCAGGCAGCTGGTGTGGGAAGGCGTGGCGGTGGGCGAGGTCCAGCCCGATGCCAGCGCCTCGCCCGAGAACACGGACAAGGTGGTAGCGCAGATCTTCTCCAAGTATCCGTTCCGCGCGGGCGTGGCTGCGCCGCAGTTGCCGGACAAAAGCAAGTAGGGCGGTCCGCCGGCCCTGCCTAGAGGAAGCCGCATGAGTACTCGCCGCAAGGCTCCGAAGCAAGACACCGGCGATACGCCGCCCTATGAAGTCGTCGCCCTGGTGCTGCAAGGCGGCGGGGCGCTGGGGGCCTACCAGGCCGGGGTGTACCAGGGGCTGCACGAAGCGGGTATCCGGCCCAACTGGATTTCCGGCATTTCCATCGGGTCGATCAACGCGGCCATCATCGCGGGGTCGCCCGAGGACGAGCGCGTGGAGCGCCTGCGCGGCTTCTGGGAAGCCATCTGCCGGCCGGCGGGTTTCGCTTCGGTACCCTGGGGCGAGACGCTCGGCCCCATGTTCGAAGGCTTGCCGTTCGGCTTTGGTTCGCCGGTCATGAACGGGCATGTGTCAGCCTTCCAGGCCTTGTTCTCGGGCCAGCCAGGCTTCTTCAAACCGCGTTTTCCGCCGCCCTACCTGGTGCATGGCAGGGGCGCGGCGTCCACCAGCTTCTACGACACCACGCCGCTGGCTGCGACCTTGCGGGAGTTCGTGGACTTCGATCTGCTCAATAGCGGGGCCGTGCGCGCCAGCTTTGGCGTGGTCAACGTGCGGACCGGCAACTTCGCCTACTTCGACAGCCTGAAGGACACGCTGCGGCCCGAGCACATCATGGCCTCGGGTGCCTTGCCGCCAGGCTTCCCTTCCGTCGAGATCGACGGTGAACACTATTGGGACGGCGGCGTCGTGTCCAACACGCCGCTGGCACAAGTGCTGACCACCGACAGCATGCGGGACACGCTGGCGTTCCAGGTCGATCTGTGGCCCGCGCGCGGCGGTCTGCCGAGCAACCTGGAGGAAGTGGCCGAGCGCCAGAAGGATATCCAGTACTCCAGCCGCACCCGCCTGGTCACGGACCAGCTGCGGCGCGTGCTCAAGCTGCGCCACGGCCTGCAACGCCTGCTGGCGAAGCTGCCGGCGGCCGAGCGCAACGCGGCGGAGTTCGCCGAGATCCGCAAGCTGTCCCATACGCCGGCCACCAACATCATCAACCTCATCTACGAGTCCAAGCACCGCGAGCGCTTTTCCAAGGACTACGAATTCGGCACCGAGGCCATGCGCGAGCACTGGGAGTCGGGCCTGGCCGACATCCGCGCGACGCTCGCCAAGCCGGGGATCCTGGCCCGTCCGACCCAGGACAGTTGTTTCGTCACTCACGATATCCATCGCAACGGCAAGCGCACCTGAGCTGGCGGGCAGGGGGGCGAGTGCGGCACATCTGGACAAAGTCCGGACGGATTTCCTGCCGGATTGGTCTTATAGATGCCTTGCAATTTCAACGCCCACGGGTTCCAGCGGTAGGCTTTCGGGGCCAATTGCAACCTTGTTCCGGGAACCGGCCGCCACCCCGCGCGGCGCGGGCCTTCCTGGTGGAGATCCGTCGTGAATGCCCCCGCTCGCCTTGCACAGGTCGCGCCCGCCCGCGCGGCCGACACTTCTTACGCCATGGACGGCTGGTGGTCCCTGGTCTACCAGGGCTGGACACTGCTTACGCCCCATGGAGCCCGCATCGGCCTGACAGCCCTGGAGCGTACCTGCCTGCTTTGCCTGGCGGGCAATCCCGCCAGGGAATTGCGGCGCGATGAATTCATGGCGGTGCGCAAACGCACCACCATGCGCACACTGAATGTGGCGATCTGCCGCCTGCGCGGCAAGGTCCTGCTGGCCGGCGCCAGGCTGCCGCTGCATACCGTGCACGGCATGGGCTATGTGTTCCTGGGCAAGTTGCGGGAGCTTTCCGAGAGCTGATCTGTTGTATGAAATCCCCGCGCGCGTGGCATTTGAAGCACTAAAAATCAGTGATTTCCCCAATAACTGAGTTACATTACTGGGCTGATTACGTGCCTTGATGACGCATGCTTCTTGTTTAACGTGGCCAATGCCGCGCTTAAATACTGCGATTACATGACGCGATTACGGTTAATTACGCTACGCGGGGGTTTCAATGCGGTTTTCGCCTAAACGTGTTTCAGGGCTGGCTTTTTCCGGCGGGGTCCTCGCACTGATATTGGCTGGTTGCGGCGAAAAGCCGCACATGAATCCAGGCATGCCCCAGGTCAGCGTCATTACGATCCAGCCGCAGCGCGCGCCCATCGTGTCCGAATTGCCCGGCCGCGTCGACGCCGTCCGGGATGCGCAGATCCGTTCGCGGGTCACCGGCATCGTCCAGAAGATCGCCTTCGAGCAAGGCGGCGACGTCAAGGAAAACCAACTGCTCTTCAAGATCGATCCGGCGCCCTACAAGGCTGCCTACGATCAGGCGACGGCGCAGCTCAAGCAGGCGCAGGCCAACCTGTTCAGCGCCAAGCTGCTGGCCGACCGTTACGCCCCGCTGGTCAAGGCCAACGCCGTCAGCAAGCAGGAATACGACAACGCCGTGGCTTCGTACCGCCAGGCCGACGCCTCCGTCGCCGCCGCCAAGGCGGCGCAGGACAATGCCGCCATCAACCTCGGCTACACCGACGTCACCTCGCCCATTACCGGCCGCATCGGCAAGCCGCTGGTCACCGAAGGCGCGCTGGTCGAGGCCACTTCGGCCACGCAGATGGCCACGGTGCAGCAGCTGGATCCGATCTACGTCGACTTCACCCAGTCCACCGCGGAACTCGCATCCTTGCGCCGCGCCTTCGCCAGCGGCCAACTGCAACAGGTCGGCAAGGATACGGCGCGCGCCACCATCGTGCTGGAAGACGGCTCCGAATACGGCCAGCCGGGCAAGCTGCTGTTCACCGGCATCACCGTGGATCCGACCACGGGCCAGGTGAACCTGCGCGCCGAAGTCCCCAACCCCGATGGCATCCTGCTGCCCGGCATGTACGTGCGCGTGCGCCTCGAGCAGGGCGTGGACGACAAGGCCCTGATGGTGCCGCAGCAAGCGCTGCAGCGTACCGCGGACGGCCTGCAAAGCCTGATGCTGGTCAAGGACAACAAGATCGAGCAGATTCCGGTCACCACCGGCGGCGCCCTCAAGAGCAACTGGATCGTCACCAGCGGCCTGAAGGCCGGCGACGTGGTCGTGGTGGAAGGATTCCAGAAGGTTCGCCCGGGCGCTCCGGTTCAGGCCAGCGAATGGAAGAACGGCACGCCCGCCCCGGGCGGCCAGGCGCCCGCGCAACCGGGTGCCAAGCCAGCGGAATCCGCCCCGCAGCCTGGCGCCAAGCCGGCCGAACCTGCGCAGCAGGACAAGGCCGCAGGCCAGAAATCTTAAGCGGCACGCGGCGCAAGCGCCGCGTTCCTCTTTGGTGAGCATCGCTTTCAGAGTCAGCCCACATGCCGCAATTTTTTATTGATAGACCGATTTTCGCCTGGGTAGTCGCCCTGTTCATCCTGCTGGCCGGGGTGCTGGCGATCCCGAACATGCCGATTTCGCAGTACCCGGACGTAGCGCCGCCCGCGATCACGATCACGGCCACGTACCCCGGCGCGTCGGCCAACGAAGTGGCCGAGCAGGTCACCAGTATCATCGAAGACCAGCTCAACGGCGCCAAGGGCCTGATCTACTACGAGTCGGTCAGCGATTCCTACGGCACCTCGACCATCACCGCGACCTTCGCTCCTGGCACCAATCCAGACTTGGCGCAGGTGGACGTGCAGAACCGCGTGTCCAACGTGGTCGCGCAGTTGCCCACCGCCGTGCAGCAGCAGGGCCTGCAATATGAGCAGACCAGTACCGGCTTCCTGATGGTGGCGGCGGTGTCGTCCACGGACGGTTCGCTGGACCAGACGGCGCTGGCCGACTACATCACCCGCAACATCAAGAACCCGGTTTCCCGCGTGCCCGGCGTGGGCCAGTTCCAGCTGTTCGCGGCGCCGCGCGCCATGCGCGTGTGGGTCGATCCCGCCAAGCTGGTCGGGTTCAACCTGAGCATGTCGCAGGTCAACCAGGCCATCGCCCAGCAGAACGTGGTGATTTCCGGCGGCAGCATCGGCGCGCCGCCCAACCCGGATTCGCAGCGCATCACCGCCACGGTCACGGCCAACGGCCAGCTGAGCACGGTGGAGGGCTTCGGCAAGATCGTCCTGCGCGCCAACACCGACGGCTCCAAGGTGCTGCTGCGCGACGTCGCCCGCATCGAAGTCGGCGCGGACAACTACCAGTTCGGCGCCCGCCTGAACGGCAAGCCGACGGCCGCATTCGCCATCGTGCTGTCGCCCAACGCCAACGCGCTGGCCACCGCCCAGGGCGTGCGCCAGCAGATGGAAGAGCTGTCCAAGTACTTCCCGGGCAACATCACGTACTCCATTCCGTACGACACGGCGCCCTACGTCAAGGTGTCCATCGAGCAGGTGGTCCACACCCTGGCGGAAGCCATGGTGCTGGTGTTCCTGGTGATGTACCTGTTCCTGCAGAACGTCCGCTACACCCTGATCCCGGCCCTGGTGGTGCCGGTGGCCATGCTGGGGGCGTTCGCGGTGATGCTGGCGCTCGGGTTCTCCATCAACGTGCTGACCATGTTCGCCATGGTGCTGGCCATCGGGATTCTGGTGGACGACGCCATCGTGGTGGTGGAAAACGTCGAGCGGATCATGTCCACAGAGGGCTTGCCACCCAAGGAAGCCACCAAGAAAGCGATGCCGCAGATCAGCGGCGCCATCATCGGCATTACGCTGGTGCTGGTGACGGTGTTCCTGCCGCTGGCCTTCATGAGCGGTTCGGTGGGTGTGATCTACCGCCAGTTCTCGATCGCGATGGCCGTGTCGATCTTCTTCTCGGCACTGCTGGCCCTGACCTTCACCCCGGCGCTGTGCGCCACCATCCTCAAGCCGGTGCCCAAGGGCCACCACGAGGACAAGAAGGGCTTCTTCGGCTGGTTCAACCGCAAGTTCGACGCCACCACCCACAACTACCAGAACTGGGTGTCGCGCATCCTGCACAAGGGCGGCCGCATGATGCTGGCGTTCCTGCTGCTGGTCGTGCTGCTGGGCTGGCTGTACCTGCGCCTGCCTTCGTCCTTCCTGCCCGAGGAAGACCAGGGCTACGTGGTCAGCAACATCGAGCTGCCCACCGGCGCTACCGCCAACCGCACGGTCGAGGTCATCGAGCAGGTCGAGAAGTACTTCTCGGACGTGCCCGCGGTCGAGAACATCATCGCCGTGCAGGGCTACAGCTTCAACGGCAACGGCCTGAACGCCGCTATCGCCTTCGTCACGCTGAAGGACTTCAGCGAGCGCAAGTCGCGCCAGGACTCGGCGGGCGCCATTGCCTTCCATGCCTTCGAAAAGCAGCTGATGGGCATCCATGACGCGCAGGTGTTCACCTTGGTGCCACCCGCCATTTCGTCCCTGGGCAACGCGACCGGCTTCGACTTCCGCCTGCAGGATCGCGGCGCGGCGGGTTCCGCCGCCCTGGCCGCGGCCACCGGCGAACTCATGGGCCTGGTCATGAAGAGCCCCGTGCTGTCGCAGGTGCGCATCACCGGCCTGGGGCCGGGCGCGCAGCTCAGCCTGACCATCGACCGCGAGAAAGCGGCTGCGCTGGGCGTGGACTTCAACGAGGCTGCCTCGCTGATTTCCACCGCGGTCGGCTCCGCCTACCTGAGCAAGTTCCCCAACCTGGGCCGGATGCAGAACATCTGGGTGCAGGCCGACGCGCCGTATCGCATGCAGCTCAATGACGTGCTGCAGCTGAACGCCCGCAACAGCCAGGGCGGCATGGTGCCGCTGTCCACCTTCGTCAAGGCCGAGTGGAAGCAGGGTCCGGTGCAGGTGGTGCGCTACAACAGCTACGAGTCCATGCGTATCGGCGGCGACGCCGCCCCTGGTTACACTACGGGCGAGGCGATGGCCGAGATGGAGCGTCTGGTGGGCCAGTTGCCGCAGGGCTTCGGCTACGAGTGGAACGGCCTTTCCTACCAGGAACGCCAGGCCGGCAACCAGGCTCCGATCCTGATGGGCCTGTCGCTGCTGGTGGTGTTCCTGGTGCTGGCCGCCCTGTATGAAAGCTGGGCCATCCCGATTTCGGTGATGCTGGTGGTGCCGCTGGGTATGCTGGGCGCGGTGGCGTTGATCAGCGCGCTGGGCATGTCCAACGACGTGTACTTCCAGGTGGGCATGGTGACCGTGATCGGCTTGGCGGCCAAGAACGCCATTCTTATCGTGGAATTCGCCAAGGATCAGTACGCTCGCGGCATGGGGCTGTATGAATCCGCGGTGGAAGCCGCGAGGCTGCGGTTCCGTCCCATCTTGATGACGTCGCTGGCCTTCATCCTGGGCGTGGTGCCCCTGGCCATGGCGACCGGCGCAGGCGCCGCCAGCCAGCGCGCCGTGGGTCTGGGCGTGCTGGGCGGCATGTTGGCCGCCACGCCGTTCGCGGTGATTTTCGTGCCGACCTTCTTCGTGGTGGTGCTGGGCCTGTTCAAGACCCGTCCGCGCCTGTTGGGCGCTGAACTGCGCGCCTTCGAAGAAGAGCAGGCGGCCAAGAAGGCCGCAGCCGGACAGGCTGCGCCGGACGCGCCCGCGCAACACCCCGCACAACCCAACGGTGGCCAGGAGGGCAAGGAATGAAAGCCCTGAAGTTCAAACAGACCGCCTTGTCCGCTTTCGTGGCGGTGGCGTTGGCCGGCTGCTCGCTGGCGCCCGATTACAAGCGCCCCGATGCGCCGGTTTCCGGTACGTGGCCCGATCAGCCCAAGGTGCAGTATGGCGGCTACGCCAAGCCCACCTCGCTGGGCACCCAGCCGTCCACCGCGGTCATGCCGCAGGACGGCACGCCGGCGGCCAATCTGGGCTGGCGCGAGTTCTTCCGCGATCCGCGCCTGCAAAGCCTGATCGAGCTGGCGCTGGTCAACAACCGCGACCTGCGCGTGGCGGTGGAACGCGTGGAAGAGGCTCGCGCCCAATACGGCATCCAGCGCGGCGCGCAATGGCCCAGCATCGGCGCCGGCATCCAGGGCCAGCGTCAGCATCTGCCCCAGAACATGCGGCAGCCCGGCGCGGGTTCGATCAGCAGCTCGTACCAGGCAGGCATCGGCCTGACCACCTTCGAGATCGACCTGTTCGGCCGCCTGCGCAACCTCTCCGAGGCGGCGTATCAGCAGTACCTGTCGACCGAGCAGGCGCAGAAGAGTGCGCAGATCACGCTGGTCGGCGCGGTCGCGCAGTCGTACTTCAACCTGCGCGCCGCCGAGGTCCAGCTGGACCTGACGCAGCGCACCCTGGCGTCGCGCCAGGAATCCTATGACCTGGTCAAGCGGCGTTTCGACGGCGGCGTGGCTTCGGAGCTGGACCTGAACCAGGCCAAGTCGCTGCTGGATACGGCCTCGTCCGATCTGGCTCAACTGGCCCGCGCCCAGGCCCAGGCCATGAACGCGCTGGTGCTGCTGGTCGGCACGCCCTTGCCGCCGGACCTGCCGGCGCCGGCCGTGTTCGGCCGCGACCAGCTTCTGGCGACGGTGCCAGCCGGCCTGCCGTCCGATCTGCTCGAGCGCCGTCCGGACATCATGGCCGCGGAAAACCAGCTGCTGTCCGCCAACGCCAATATCGGCGCGGCGCGCGCGGCGTTCTTCCCGACCATCTCGCTGACCGGCCTGCTAGGGGTGGCCAGCCCCTCGTTGGGCGACCTGTTCAAGGGCGGCCAGGGCTATTGGAGCTTCTCGCCGTCGATCACCACGCCGCTGTTTGCCGGCGGCAGCATCCGCGAAGGGCTGAACCTGGCCAAGGCGCGCGACAATATCGCCGTGGCGCAGTACGAACAGTCCATCCAGCAGGCGTTCCGCGAAGTGTCGGACGCGCTGGCCGGCGAAGCCACCTACGGGGCGCAACTGGATGCCCAGCGCGCCCTGCAGGACGCGTCCGGCCGCACGCTGGAACTGTCGAATCTGCGTTATACCAATGGTATCGACAGCTACCTGCAGGTGCAGACCGCGCAGGTGGACTTTTTCAATGCCCAGCTCGCCCTGGTCCAGACTGGCCTGGCCGCGCTGATCAACCGCGTGGAGCTGTACAAGGCCCTGGGCGGCGGCTGGGAAGAAACAACGAAAGTGCAATGATAGAACTTGGTGTAAACATCGATCACGTTGCCACGCTGCGGCAACAGCGCCACACGACCTATCCGGACCCGGTGCTCGCCGCGCTGCGCGCGGAGGACGCCGGCGCCGATCTGATCACGCTGCATCTGCGTGAAGACCGGCGCCATATCCAGGACAAGGACGTCTACGCCATGCGTCCGCAATTGCGTACGCGCATGAACCTGGAATGCGCGGTGACGGCGGAAATGCTGGAGATCGCCTGCGCGGTCAAGCCCAGCGACGTTTGCCTGGTGCCCGAAAAGCGCACCGAACTGACGACCGAAGGCGGCCTGGAAGTCGCGGGCGCCATGGGGCCGGTGTCGGATGCGGTGGGCCTGCTGGCCGAGGCCGGCATCCGCGTGTCGCTCTTCATCGATCCGGATCCCGTGCAGATCGCGGCCGCGGCCAAGGCCGGCGCGCCGGTGATCGAATTGCACACCGGCGCCTACGCCGAAGCTGAAGGCGAGGCCGCCGAGGCCGAACTGCAGCGCTTGCGCCTGGCCGTGACCGAAGGGCTGCGCCACGGCTTGCGCGTGAACGCAGGCCACGGCCTGCATTACGGCAACGTCAAGCCGGTGGCCGCGCTGGAAGGCATTTCCGAACTCAACATCGGCCACGCCATCGTGGCGCAGGCGGTGTTCGACGGCTGGGAAAAAGCGGTGCGCGACATGAAGGCGCTGATGGTGCAGGCCCGCCTGCAAGCGCTGCGCGGGCTGTGACCGCGAGCCCGGTATCCCGTTTTTTCCTGCGGCCGCGCGCTGATTCCCATGTCTGACGCCTCCCGCCCCGCTGCGCCCGCAGGCGCCATTGCCGGCATCGGCATGGACCTGCTGCGCATCGACCGCATCGAGCGCGCGCTGGCGCGCCACGGCGACCGTTTTGCCGAAAAGATCCTGGGCGTCGAAGAACTGCAGAAGTTCCACGCGCGCCGCGCCCGCGACCCGGTGCGCGGCCTGCGTTTCCTGGCTACGCGCTTCGCGGCCAAGGAGGCGTTTTCCAAGGCCATAGGCCTGGGCATGCGCATGCCCATGACGTGGCGGCGCGTGCAGACGCTGAACGCGCCCGGCGGGCGTCCCGTGCTGGTGATCGCGCCCGAACTGCTGCAATGGTACGAGCAGCGCTTTGGTGCGGCCCACGTTTCCATTACCGACGAATCCGACATGGCCGCCGCTTACGTGGTGGTCGAACGCAAGCCCTGATCGGCGGACTCGTGTCTGCCGCCGGCTTGCCAGACTTAGACAGAAGGACAGCCTGACATGGCCAAGAAGAAATCCAGGGCGGTCCTGCCGCCCGGCCCCGTGATGGTCGATGTGGCGGGACACTCGCTGACGAAGGCGGAGAAGAAGCGCCTGCGCCATCCGCTGGTGGGCGGCGTGATCCTGTTTGCGCGCAACTTTGAAAGCCGCAAGCAACTGACCGAGCTGACGCGCCAGATCCACAAGGCTCGCAAGGAGCCGCTCTTGATCCTGGTGGACCACGAAGGCGGCCGTGTGCAGCGCTTCCGCGACGACGGCTTCACGGCGCTTCCCGCCATGCGCGACCTGGGCGCGTTGTGGGACCGCGATCCGCTGCAGGCCATGCGCCTTGCGACCGAAGCCGGCTACGTGCTGGCCGCCGAGCTGCGCGCCTGCGGCGTGGACATGAGCTTCACGCCGGTGCTGGACCTGGACTACGGCGTCAGCAAGGTGATCGGCACCCGCGCCTTCCACCAGGACCCGCGCGTGGTCACGATGCTGTCGCGCGCGCTGATCCAGGGCTTGCAGCTGGCGGGCATGTCGGCCTGCGGCAAGCATTTCCCCGGCCATGGTTTCGTGGAGGCGGATTCGCACCACGAGATCCCGGTGGACCCGCGTCCGCTGGACAAGATCCTGCAGGACGATGCCGCGCCGTACGCCTGGCTGGGCGACGCAGTGCTGCCGTCGGTGATGCCTGCGCACGTGATCTATCCCAAGGTCGACAAGCACCCGGCCGGCTTCTCCAAGCGCTGGGTGCAGGACATCCTGCGCACCCGCCTGGGCTACGATGGAGTGGTGTTCTCGGACGACCTGACCATGGAAGGCGCCTCGGTCGCGGGCGACATCCTGGACCGTGCCAACGCGGCGCTGGGCGCCGGCTGCGACATGGTGCTCGTATGCAACCGGCCGGACCTGGCGGACGAATTGCTCGAACGCCTGAAGTTCGAGCACGCGCCCGAGTCCGTGGCGCGCATCCGCCGCCTGATGCCGCGCTTTGACGCGCCGGACTGGGATACCTTGCAGGCTGAAAGCCGTTATCAGAATGCCCGACGACTTCAATCTCAAATCGTTCCTGGCTGACCTGCCGCATCTGCCGGGCGTGTACCGGCATCTGGATGCGGCCGGAGAGGTCATGTATGTCGGCAAGGCGCGCGACCTGAAGAAGCGCGTCTCGTCGTATTTCCAGAAGAACCTGGCCAGCCCCCGCATCGCCCAGATGGTGGCGAAGGTGGCGCGGCTGGAGGTGACGGTGACGCGCTCCGAAGCGGAAGCGCTGATCCTCGAAAACAACCTCATCAAGACCCTGAAGCCGCGCTACAACATCCTGTTCCGCGACGACAAGTCTTATCCCTACCTGCTGATCACCGGCCACGAATGGCCGCGCATTGCCTATTACCGCGGCGCCACCAACAAGCGCGGGCAGTACTTCGGGCCGTTCCCCAATGCCTGGGCCGTGCGCGAGACCATCCAGATCCTGCAGAAGGTATTCCGCCTGCGGACCTGTGAGGACTCGGTCTTCGCCAACCGTTCGCGACCCTGTCTGCTGCATCAGATCGGGCGCTGCTCGGCGCCCTGCGTCGGCGCGATCGAAGCCGCCGACTACGAGCGCGACGTGCAGCGCGCCGTGCGCTTCCTCAACGGGGAAGCCAAGGAGGTGATGGGCGAAATCGAAAGCCGGATGCAGCAGGCGGCCAGCGAACTGCGCTTCGAGGAAGCGGCGGCGCTGCGCGACCAGATGGGGTCGCTGGCGCGCGTATTGCACCAGCAGACCATGGAAAACGTCAGCGGCGAGGACACCGACATCATTGCGGTGGCGATCGCGGGCGGCAAGGTCTGCGTCAATCTGGCCATGGTGCGGGGCGGCCGCCATCTGGGCGACAAGCCATTCTTTCCCACGCATGCCGAGGGCGAGGCCGCGCCGCAGGTGCTGGAAGCCTTCGTGGCCCAGCACTACACCGACAATGCCATGCCGCCGGTGCTGGTCTGTTCGCACGCCTTGCCGGATCCTGACCTGATCGGCCTGTTGGTGGAACAGGCGGGCGGACGCCCGTCGCGGGTGCTGACGCGTCCGCAAGGCGCGCGCCGCGCCTGGCTGGAGCAGGCGGCCAAGAACGCCGAAATGGCCTTGGCCCGCGCCTTGACCGAGTCCGGTGCCCGCGCCGCCCGGACACTGGCGCTGGCCGAGGCGCTGGACCTGGACACGGACGAAGCCGCGCTCGACGCGTTGCGCATCGAATGCTTCGACATCAGCCACACGGCGGGCGAAGCAACCCAGGCGTCCTGCGTGGTGTTCGAACACCACGACATGCAGCCGTCGCTGTACCGCCGCTACAACATCGCCGGCATCACGCCGGGCGACGATTACGCCGCGATGCGCCAGGTACTGAGCCGCCGCTTCGCCAAGGTGGCGGACGGCGAGGCGCCCATGCCCGGCCTGGTGCTGATCGACGGCGGCAAGGGCCAGGTGGAAGTCGCCCGCCAGGTGTTCGTGGAACTGGGCCTGGATATCCAGACGTTGGTAGGCGTGGCCAAGGGGGAAGGGCGCAAGGTCGGCCTGGAGACCCTGGTGTTCGCCGACGCCCGCCCGCCGGTGGCGCTGGGCGGCGAATCCGCCGCGCTGATGCTGATCGCCCAAGTGCGCGACGAGGCGCACCGCTTCGCCATCACCGGCATGCGCGCCCGCCGCGCCAAGGCCCGCAACGTTTCTCGCCTGGAAGAAATCGAAGGCATCGGCGCCCGCCGCCGCCAGCGCCTGCTGGCCCGTTTCGGCGGCTTCTCCGGCGTGGCTTCGGCCAGCATCGAAGACCTGGCCTCGGTCGACGGCATCTCCCAAGACCTGGCGATCCGCATCTATGAAGCCCTGCGGTAGCCGCCATGCATAAATGCCGGCGGTTACTCACCCTCTGCTCGGTTACAGACGCAGCAACCGGCGGAGCGCCCGCCGGGCCGCGCGGATCCGGCTCCGCCGGTCCGCAGCGGCGCCCCCCTGGGGGGGAAGCGCCTCCGGCGCTTCGGGGGGGGCGTCTTACTGTTAGCATACGGACACTATGCCAATTAATGTACCCATTATCCTGACATGGCTGCGCATCGCCATGATTCCGCTGGTGGTCGGGCTGTTCTACCTGCCCGAAAGCTGGATGTCGGTCCCTGTGCGCGACACTTTCGCCGCCTGGGCTTTCATTATTGCGGCGCTGACCGACTGGTTCGATGGCTGGCTGGCCCGCCGCTGGAACCAGACCTCGGCGTTCGGGGCCTTCCTGGATCCGGTCGCCGACAAGCTGATGGTCTGCGCGGCCCTGATCGTCCTGCTGGACCTCAGCCGCGTCGACGCCTTTATTTCCCTGATCATCATCGGCCGTGAAATCACGATTTCCGCGCTGCGCGAATGGATGGCCAAGATCGGCGCCAGCGCCAGCGTGGCGGTGCACCGGCTGGGCAAGTTCAAGACGGCCGCGCAAATGGTGGCGATTCCGTGCCTACTGTACAACCAGCCGATCTACGGCGTCAGCTCGCGCCTGCTGGGCGATGTGCTGATCATCGTGGCGGCGGTGCTGACGGTGTGGTCGATGCTGTATTACCTGCAGCGCGCGTGGCCCGCCATCCGCGAAAAGGCCATGTAGTCCAGAGTCCGTATTTTTGTTTGACAGAGCGGCGGCACGGCTCGCGCAAGGCGGCCGCCGTTACATACCAAGAGCGATCCGCCGGCGTGTCCGGGACGGCGCCTAGAGTCCAACGCCCGAAACATCCGGACGTTGCCGGAGACAACCCGCGCACCGCCGCATCGGCGCCGCGCCACCTGCCGCTGACCGCGGCCACCTGCAATGAACACCGCTGCGAATACCCTGGCCCTGGACGCCGCCGCCCGCCGGCGCGACTGGAAGATCATTCTGCTGATCGGGGTGGCCCACGCTTCCTCCCACTTCTTCCAACTGGTCCTGCCCTCGCTCTATGTCTCGCTGGGCAACGAGTTCGGCCTGGACTTCGCCCGCCTTGGGCTGCTGGTGTCCACGTTCTATGTGGTTTCCGGCATCGGCCAGGCGTCCTCGGGCTTCGTGGTGGACCGCATCGGCGCGCGGCCGGTGCTGTGGTTCGGGCTGGCGTGCTTCGTGTTGTCCGGCGTGCTGATCGGATCGGCCAACGGCTACGCCATGCTGGTGGCGGCGGCTGTGGTGGGCGGCATCGGCAATTCGGTTTTCCACCCGGCCGACTATTCCATCATCAACCATCGCATTTCCGCGCCGCGCCTGGGGCATGCCTTCTCCACGCACGGGCTGACGGGCAATCTGGGCTGGGCGCTTACCCCGGTTTTCATGACCAGCATCACCTTGCTCGCAGACTGGCGCGTAGCGGCCTATAGCGCCGCCGGGCTGGTGGCCTTGGTGCTGTTGTTGACGATTCTGGGTCGCGATCTGATCGGCGGCCCGTCGCCGCTGGAAGGCCACGCGGACGTGGAAGCCGGCAAGGCCGCTCCCAAGCCCGCGGCAAAGCCGCAGGAAAGCGTGCTGACGACGCTGACCACGCTCTTGTCCAAGCCGGCGCTGTGGGGCGCGTTCCTGTTCTTCGCCTGCACCTCCATTGCGCTGTCCTCGGTGCAGAACTACACCATCCCCTTGCTGGGCCAGCTGTACGACCTGTCCAAGGTCGCGGCCAGTTCGGCGCTGTCCGGCTACATGGTGGCTTCGGCCGTCGGCATGGCCGCGGGCGGCTTTCTGGTGTCGGCCAATCCGCGCACCGAACGCACCGTGATGGTGGCCCTGATCCTGGCGGGCCTGACGCTGGTGGTGCTGGCGCTGGGTTTGGTGCCGGCTGTGATGGCCGCACCGGTGGTGGCCCTGGCGGGCTTCTGCTCCGGCGTCGCGGCGCCGTCGCGCGACATGCTGATCCGCCGCGTCACGCCCAAGGGTTCCACCGGCTCGGTCTACGGACTGGTGTACTCCGGCATGGACGTGGGCTCGGCCCTGGGGCCGCTGGCCTTCGGCCTGCTGCTGGACGCCGGGCTGCGGCAGGGCCCCTGGGTGGGCGCGGGCGTGGCATTCGCTGCCGCCGCCTTCCTGGCGCAATGGATCGCAGTGCAGGCGCGGCGTGCGGAACCCGCCGCTGCGGCTTCGGCGGCTGTGCGTTCCTGATCATGGCGGGCCCTGCACGGGCCCGACCGTTTGACCCGGCGCAAGGTTCGACCCGTTTCCCTCTGATGTAATGACCTTTATAGGACAAAGGTTATTCACAGGAGAAGCGAAATGAGAAGGGCAAGCGCGTTGCTGGCGGCCGGGGTCGCCTTGGGCAGTTGGATGGGTCTGGCCCAGGCGGCTTCGCAGGAACCGATACAGCCGGTGGAGCCGGCGGTCATCAAGGAGCCGGCCAAGGTCGAACTGGGCAAAAAGCTCTTCTTCGATCCGCGCCTGTCCCGTTCCGGCGCGATTTCCTGTAATTCCTGCCACAACCTGGGCATGGGCGGTTCGGACAATCTCAAGGCCTCGATCGGGCACAAGTGGCAGCAGGGCTCGATCAATTCGCCGACGGTGCTCAACTCCAGCCTGAACATCGCCCAGTTCTGGGACGGCCGGGCCAAGGACTTGCGCGAGCAGGCGGGCGGCCCCATCGCCAATCCCATGGAGATGGCGTCCACTCACGAACTAGCGGTGCAGGTGCTGAATTCCATTCCCGGCTACCGGGCGGAATTCAAGCAGGTCTTCGGCAAAGACGACATCACCATCGACGAGGTCACCGGCGCCCTGGCCGCGTTCGAGGAAACGCTGGTGACGCCCAATTCGCGCTTCGACCAGTGGCTGCGCGGCGACCAGAAGGCGCTGACGGTGCGCGAGCTGGCCGGCTACGAACTATTCAAGAACAGCGGCTGCGTGGCCTGCCACAACGGCGTGGCGGTGGGCGGCAATTCGTTCCAGAAGATGGGCCTGGTCACGCCCTACGTCACCGAGAACAAGGCCGAGGGCCGCGCGGCGGTGACGGGCAAGGACGCCGACCGCTTCAACTTCAAGGTGCCGACGCTGCGCAACGTGGCGCTGACCTATCCGTACTTCCATGATGGCGAGGCAGCTACCTTGACGCAGGCCGTGGACGTGATGGGCCGGTTGCAGCTGGGCCGGACCTTCACGCCCGATGAGAACGCGCAGATCGTGGCGTTCCTGAAGACCCTGACGGGCGATCAGCCGGCGATCCAGTACCCGGTGTTGCCGCCGTCGGCGGACGATACGCCGCGGCCTGAGCCTTTTGTGAAGTAACGCGGTTTCCGGCGCCTACTGGCGGACGGTACGCACGTCCGCCGGCGGCCCGGCTTCGAAATTGCTGCGCCAGGGGTTGATGTCCAGCCCGCCGCGGCGCGTATAGCGCGCGTAGACCGTCAGTTGCTCCGGCCGGCAGGCCTGCATGATGTCGCTGAAAATGCGTTCCACGCAATGCTCGTGGAATTCCGCGTGCTGGCGGAACGAGATCACGTAGCGCAGCAGCGACTCGCGGTCTATGGGCGCGCCACGGTAGCGGACCTGCACGCTGGCCCAGTCGGGCTGGCCCGTGACGGGGCAGTTCGATTTCAACAGGCGCGACGCCAGCGTTTCCTCGACCACGTCGCCCGCGCGGGTGCGCAGCACTTCGGGGGCGGGCTCGTAGGTATCGATTTCGATATCCAGCTTGTCTATATAGACGCCATCCATTTCGCCCATCTGCAATTCGGAGAAGCGCTGCGGCAGGAAGAAATCCAGCCCCACCGGCGCGCCGGCGGCGGCGCTCAGGTCG
Organism: Achromobacter aegrifaciens; assembly: GCF_902859965.1. Lineage (NCBI taxonomy): Bacteria > Pseudomonadati > Pseudomonadota > Betaproteobacteria > Burkholderiales > Alcaligenaceae > Achromobacter > Achromobacter aegrifaciens. Next base: position 138,095 of record NZ_CADIKO010000004.1, on the reverse strand, counting down.
CGCTCCAGGCGACCGCGCAGGGCGGCCGAATTGACCAGGCGGGTCTGGTTGAACGAGTTCAGATAGAGCTTGAAGGACTTGGACTCGATGATGTTGGGGCTGTCGGCCGGCACCGAGAAGGTGGCCATGGCCACGCGCGGCTTGCCCTTGGCGTCCAGCCAGGACAGCTCATAGGCATTCCACAGGTCCACGCCGGTAAAGGGCAGCTTGCCGGCTTCCAGGTTCAGCGCCGCGCGATTGTGCGAACGCGCGATGGGGAAGAGCAGGGAGGGGTCGTATTGCGAGGCGTAGGCCACGCTCTGGCCCAGCGGGCCGTGGGACAGCGTCATAGCGGAGTCATCGGAAACTTGAAGAATGAACGCATTGTAGGCGGTCGAAAAAAAGGCCGATTTTCCACATTGTGAAATGTAACCTTCGTCATGTGAAAGCCACTGCTGCGCAGCAGCGGGAGCCCATTTCACAGATGATAATTGCGTTCCGCAATACGAAATCAAGTTTGTAATTTATTGATTTATAAGAATAATATTTTTCGTCTTCTATAAGACATCAGTCCACATTGCTCCGCAGCAGAGGCATAGACTTTGTCCAACGATTCACGCAACGCAGGACGCGAATCTTTTGAAGTCTTCCCATCACTGACCAGGAGCATCAACATGAGCAACCGCGAAACCGAAATCCGCAATCTGCAGAAGGACTGGGCTGAAAACGCCCGTTGGCAAGGCATCAAGCGCGACTACAGCGCCGAGGACGTCATCCGCCTGCGCGGCTCCATCGGCGTGGAACACACGCTGGCGCGCCGTGGCGCCACCCGCCTGTGGGAATTGCTGCATAGCGAGCCTTTCGTGAATTCGCTGGGCGCCCTGACCGGCAACCAGGCCATGCAGCAGGTCAAGGCCGGCTTGAAGGCGATCTACCTGTCCGGCTGGCAAGTTGCCGGCGACGCCAACCTGGCCGGCGAGATGTATCCCGACCAGTCGCTGTACCCCGCCAATTCGGTGCCGCAAGTGGTCCGCCGCATCAACAATTCGCTGACCCGCTGCGACCAGATCCAGTGGATGGAAGGCAAGAATCCGGGCGACGAAGGCTACATCGATTTCTTCGCCCCGATCGTGGCGGACGCCGAAGCCGGCTTCGGCGGCGTGCTGAATGCGTTCGAACTGATGAAGGCGATGATCGAGGCCGGTGCTTCGGGCGTGCACTTCGAAGACCAGCTGGCTTCGGTCAAGAAGTGCGGCCACATGGGCGGCAAGGTGCTGGTCCCGACCCGCGAGGCCGTCGCCAAGCTGGTGTCGGCGCGCCTGGCGGCCGACACGATGGGCACGCCCACCGTGCTGCTGGCCCGCACCGACGCTGACGCGGCCGACCTGGTGACCAGCGACGTCGACGAGAACGACCGTCCCTTCATCACCGGCGAGCGCACCGTCGAAGGCTTCTTCCGCACCAAGGCCGGCATCGACCAGGCCATCTCGCGCGGCCTGGCCTATGCGCCGTACGCCGACCTGATCTGGTGCGAAACGTCCACGCCCAACCTGGAATACGCCCGCAAGTTCGCCGAGGCCATCCATCGCCAGTTCCCGGGCAAGCTGCTGGCCTACAACTGCTCGCCCTCGTTCAACTGGAAGAAGAACCTGGACGACGGCACCATCGCCAAGTTCCAGCGCGAGCTGGGCGCCATGGGCTACAAGTTCCAGTTCATCACGCTGGCCGGCTTCCACGCGCTGAACTACGGCATGTTCGAACTGGCCCACGGCTACGCCCGCCGCCAGATGAGCGCCTTCGTCGAACTGCAGCAGAAGGAGTTCGCCGCCGCTGAAATGGGCTTCACCGCCGTGAAGCACCAGCGCGAGGTCGGCACCGGCTACTTCGACGCCGTGACGCAGACCATCGAAGGCGGCCAGTCCTCGACCACCGCGCTGACCGGTTCGACGGAGGAAGCGCAGTTCGAACACGGCAAGGAACAGAAGGCCGCGTAAGCACCGCAGGAGAGTTATGCAGTTGTAGTTGCTGTTGTAGGGTGGATTCGGGTGCCTTCGGGCACCCTTTTTTTTAGAGCCCGAAGAACGCCGAATACACCAGCCTTTCCTCCACCACGCGACGCTGCTGGATGGCGCCGGCGCGCCGTTCGGGCACGGCGTTGTCGGTGTAATAGCGTTCATACTCGCGCACCGCGATGCGCGCGGGCTTGCCGCCGCGGTCGGGCAGCGTGACGCTGGCGGACCAGATGACCGGGTCCAACAGTTCGCCCAGCAGAGGCCCCTCCAGTACCGGCGGAAAACGCACCACCGGGCCGACCGCCACGTTGCCCAGGCGCGATAGATCGGCCAGCGTCGCGGGCGTGGCGGTTTCCAGGATGGGCAGTTCGCGCATGCGGTCTATGAGTATGGGGCCAGGTATCGGGCCGGGCGGCTGGGGCGCCGGCCCGGACGGGTCCAGCAGGCCCGACGCCAGCACGGCGGCGTCGCTCCAGGCCAGGTCGCTGTCCAGCGCCGGGTCGCGCGTCTGCAGCACCAGCTCTACGCGGTTGCGGCCGCTTTCGGCGGTCTGGCCTATGCCAGGGATGAAGGAGATGTTCAGGTACTCGGAGTCCAGCGGGAACTTCATGGGTCCATGCTTGGGCACCACGCCGCGCAGGCTGAACGCCAGCCGGCCGCGTTTGACCTCGAACACCGCGCGGCGGCGCGGCAGCACCTGGGAGAACTCGGCCTGCACCACCCGCGACAGCTTGGCCGAACCGATGGCGTTGGGCTGATAGCGCGCCAGCGCCAGGCGCACGAAGGGCATGTAGGTCCGGCCGGGATCGAGCTCGATGTCGCAATACCAGCGCGCGCGTTCCTCGCTCCAGCGCACGCGGTGTCCGACCACGTGGACCAGCTGGGCCGGGATTTCCTGCAGATAGACCTGCTCGTCGGTGACGCGCGCCGAGAAGTCCGACACGCGCGCCTTGTGCTTGGGCGGGGGCGTCTCCCAGAGCGGATCCATGCCCCATTGCGTCACCAACGGCGTCAGCGGGTTGGTGATGTCGGTGAAGTTCTGGCCGTCGCCCGCGATCACCACGCCCAGCAGCTCGCCGTCGCCGGAGGAGAACCAGGGCCGCTCCAGCCAGACCCGCAGGCCGTTGCCGAGTCGCGTCACGTCCAGCTTGCCGTTGCTCGCCGTTTCCTCCCAGCGGAAGGTCGGCACGACGTAGGTCAGGACGGGGGCGTCCGGCGGCGCGCTGGCGCGCACGATGGTGTTCTGCGCCGTGCCGTCGCGCCTGAGCACCGGAGCGCCCGGGTCATCGTCCGCGCCTGTTTCCACCAGCGGGCCGTCGGCAACGGGCCCCAGCCGCGTGACCTTGTCCGTCTGCGCGTACAGCGAGGGCGGCAGGTATTCGCGGAACCGCGTGGCCGCGCGCAGGCGGTAGCGGATGAGGCGAAAGCGGGTGTCGCCGAATTCATGGCGGTCGCCGCGCGCGCGCAGCTTGCCGTCCGCGTTCAGTTGTTCCTTCACCACATTGCTCAGGGTGAAGAGGTTTGCGTAGTTTTCGGACAAGGGGACCTCCGCCAGCACGCCATGGCCGGCCTGGCGTTCCGGACGCGGCTTCTGCAGGTCATCCACCCATTCGTGCCAGTCGGCCTCGATCTCGACCTTGCCGGTGGTGGGGCCGTGCAACCGCACGCGGACATACAGGTTTGCATGGGCATCGCCAGGTCCGCGCTGCGGTTCCTCGGCCATCAGCAGCAGGGGCTCGCAGATCGGCTGCTGGGTCGCATGGACCAGCACCAGCGAGCGGTACGGCGTGACCATCCAGCAGCCGCCCAGCACGGACGACAGGCGCAGCGTCGCGCGCTCGCCTTCGTTGCTCGCCCAGGCGGGGATGCCGAAGGTGTTGGCCAGGCCGGGATTCACAAAACTGGAATAGCGCAAGCGGGCAATGCGCCCTTTGGGCAGGTAGAAGGTCAGGACCCGCTTGGCTTCGTCCCAGCTTGGGAGTCCGTCGTCGAGGAAATCCTCCGAGCAGGGCGGATCGGCCAGGGTGGCGCGGCGCTCTTCCAGTACGATGCGCAAGCCCAGCGTGTCCGGCCACTTGGACGCATGCGCCACCAGCAGCACAAGTTCTTGCGCGGGCGTCAGCGCGATCACCGCGCTGGGTCCCAGCACCTTCGGTCCCGTGACGCCGGGCAGGGCATGGCCGGGCTGGGCGCGCAGCGCGATGCCGCCCGCAGCGGGGTCCGGCAAATAGGGCGTGAGCACCTGGGCTTCGCGGTGGATGACATATTGCCCGGCGGCCAGGCGCTCGCCGGTGGGGTGCTCGGGCGAGGGCTCTTTCGGCGGCACCTGTGCGGTGGTGGCGACCTGGTCCAACGCCTGCGGCGTCACGAGTTCTATGTCCGTGCCTGGCCCCTGGTCGTAGAGCGTGCCCGCGTCGCGGGCCGAGATTTCATAGGCCTGCTTGATGTTGGCGGGGTTGCCCATCATGCCGTCGAACAGGCCGTGTGTTTCGCATTGCAGCTGCGAGGCCTTGGGCGGCACCACGTGGCGTTCATTGATGGCGGTATACGCGTAGTCCTTGGATGCGTCCTCCTGGCGTGCAGCCTTGAAATCGGGGCTGTCGAGGTAGGCCGCCGGGTCCATGCCGGTATTGCTGCGGATCACCATGCGTTCCAGCGATTCGCCTTCGCTGAGGCGGGCGCGCTGCACCAGTGCGGGCGGATCCACCGGTTCGAAGCGCCAGTAGACGACCGGCTGGGTGGCGTTGTCGTCGCGCTCAAGCGATGGATCGTCATGCGCCAGGCTGTTGCCGGCCAGGTCCACCAGGCGCGCGCGGAAGCGGTAGGGCATGCCGAAGCGCAGGCGCGGCAGGCTGCCCTTGGCCGCCGCGAAGCTGACCGCCAGGCCGTTGCCTTTTTCCGTGGCCGTGTCCTGCACGTCTTCCGGCGTTTCGCCCTGCACGCCGCTGTCCGGATCCACGCGGTCGCGCAGGGTGCGTCCCGGACGCGGCGCCACCAGGCTCCAGCCAGTCCAGCGGAACAGGGATTCATGCAGGTATTGGTCGTCCGGATTCTCACCGCCGCTGGTGGAGGCGCCTTTCACATAGCCCTCGTCATCAGGAAATTGCAGCGGCGCGCCGCCGTCCGTGCAGCGGTAGGTGCCGGCGCGCTGGCACAACGAGCGCCATTTCGGGGAATCGCCTGGAGCCTGCGCTTGCGCATCCACGCGATAGCCGCGCAGCAGATCCTCGGCATAGAGCACGATGCTGCCCGGCGCGCCCGACAGGGCGGCATTCTTCAGGGCCGCGGCCGCCGCGTTCTGCGCCACTTCCCAGGCGCGGCCGCGCCGCGCCACGCCCAGGCCGCCCGAGCGCAGCGCGGCCACGCCCTGTTTGTCGCCGGTGGTGTAGGTCACCGCGCCGTCGGCGCCCAGCGCCAGGCTCCTGGCGATCAGATTTTGTGCGCTGAGCACGAAGTCCACAGTCTTGAGCGCCGCGCCGTCGGCGTCGACCTGGTAGACGTCGAACGGCGTGCGGGGTTCGTACAGGTTCCAGCTGTCGTCGGCGCGGCGCAGCTTCAGCATGCCGCGCTCATGGTCGGCGGGGTTTCGCGGACGCGTGGTGAAGCGTTCCGCGTCGCCCGTCCAAGCGGTGGCAGGGCAGGCGTCATCGCCGGCGTCGTGCCCGTCCTCCCACCGCAGGGTCAGGAAGAAATAGCCCTGCGCGGCGGGCGCCGCCGCCAACTGCTGCTCCAAGGCCGAGCCCGCCGGGACCAGGCAATCAATGACCAGTCCGAGCTGGCGCAGCAGCGCCGGGTAATCGCCGTAGGACGCCACGATGGCGTGGAAATCCATTTCCGGCTGGACGGGCGGCGCGGGTACGTTCTCGCCGTCCGGCCGCCGGATGCTGCGCTGTTGCGCCGTGGGCGGATCGCGGCGATAGAAGCGGTTGGCCTGGAACAGGGTGTACTCGGCCTGTGAGTTCCATAGCTTCATCAGGTTCTGGTCGGGGCCGGCGAGCCCGCCGTCGTTCCAGCGGGTGGGTAGGGCGCGCAGCGGAAAGCTCACCCCGGGCTGGGGATTGCCTTCGGCGTTCACGCCCGGCGCGGCGGCGTGGCCTTCGTAGACGCTGTGCGGGCCGTAGACCTGCGAGCGCAGCACGCGCTCGGCGCCGTCGCCGCCGTCGTCGAAGAAGCGGTCGAAGCCAGGCAGCGGCATTTCGACGCGCCGGTCGCCCAGCGAGATGAAGGTCGTGCGCGTGCCGCAGTCGCCCAGCATGTCCTTCAGGCCCGGATGCGCGTCGCGCCAGGGCAGCAGGGTGGGCGGCGTGCCGGTGGCCTGCACCGCCAGCCTGCCGTAGTGCTTGCGCGCCAGGCCCAGCACACCCGCCACCGAATACGAGAACAGGTTGACCTTGCTCATGTCGCGGAACACGAAGCCGGCGACCGGCGTGGTCTTGGGCAGCAGCCGTTCCCAGAGCGCCGCGTCGGCCTGCGCCTGCGGCTCCAGTTCGATCTCCGCCGCGCCGGTGTTCAGCGCAAAGCGCACGCGCTCCAGCGTGCGCGGCCAGTTGACCCAGTCGGCGAACGCGTGCAACTGCTGCTCGTTGACGGCCTGCGGCGTCAGGCGCGGCGAGGCCACGATGGAGATGCGCAGCCGGCCGGCGTCGGGGCCGGCGGGCACGCGGCCGTTGGGGATCGCGGTCCAGACTATCGTTTGCTTGGCCATGGACGTTCCTCAGGCAAAGGCTTCGGCGTATTCGCGCCAGGCGTACTCGCTGCTGTCGTCGATCTGCGCCAGTTCCTGCGCCAGCGGCAGGTCGGGATGCGGCCCCATCAGGTCGCGGAAGCCGGGGTCGCCATTGGACCCGGCGAACTTGCGTTCGCATGACAGCGACACGCTCATCGAGAACATGAAGACTTCGATCTCGACGGTGATGGTGGCGCGCCCCGCGCATTTGCCGCTTTCGAACTCGTAGCGCAGTTCCAGGTAGATCTCGATGGAAATGCTGACGATGCCGAGCACGCTGACGCAGCCACCCATGCGGAAGTAGCCGGCCAGCGAGCAGGCGTTCTTTTCCATGCGGAAGTAGATGCCGGCCATGACGTGCACGCCGCCGGAGGCCACGCCCAGATTCACCGACACGCTGGCGCCGAACTCGAAGGCCGCTTCCATCAGCTGGATGCCGCTGGGATCCAGGGTGATGCCGAAAAACCCGCCGCCGCCGAACATGCATACCGACAGGTTGAAAGGCTGTTCGCGCGTGCAGAAATTGAAGCGCACGGACAGGGGCTGGCCGATGAAGGGCACGGTGAAGCCCGCGCCCAGACTGAGGTTGGACAGATTGAAGACGCCGATGGCGACGGCCGGCAGCGCCAGGTCGAAGCCGGCGTCCACGCCCTTGGCCGAGATATCCAGATAAGGCGGATCGGAGAATCCGTCCAGCGGGATCAGGTCGCGCAGCGTTTCGACGAAGGACAGCGGGCCCACGAACTTGATGTCTGTCAGCAGCACGTCCACGTCCATCTTCGCGGCCGTGTCGATGCGGAACTCGATCTTCTCGAAGTTCAGCTCCATGAAGCTGGCAGGCGCGATCAGGACCAGGTCGAAGTCCTTCAGCGAGCAGACCACCGACATCTTGGGCGCGCTCTGCCCGTTCTTGCGCACACGCGCTTCCACCGCCACGCGAAAGCCATGCGTATCGTTGACGCGGAACAGCGGCGGGTCGCCAGGCTTGATCGACCAGCTCTTGATCACCGGATTCCAGTCGAAGCGAAGGGTGAGCTCATCGCCGGTCAGCAGTTCCAGCAGCTCCGCGCTGGCCAGCACCGCATCGACCGCCAGCTTGACCGCCTGCAGCGCTGTCTGCGCGATCTGGCGCGGCGCGCCTTCCAGCAGGCGTGCGCCGCCTATGGTGCCGGACAGCGGATCGACCGCGGCCGTGATGGCCTGCAGACGCGGCCTGAGCGTCGCGGCGTCGGCGAACAGGTCGTCCAGCTGGTCGGGGTGGCCCACAACCGCGTCGAGCGCGTCGTACAGCGCCTTGCCCTGCACCAGCAGCGCCGGCACGACGCCGACGCTGTCCAGGAGCGTCTGGGCGGTGTTGGCGGCCTGGCGCAGCGATTGCCGCAGGCCATCAGGCAAGTGCGCGCCGTTCACCTGCGCGTCCGCCGCGGTGCTCAACGCCCGCGCGGCATCGCGCGCGGCGGTGAGCACGGCGGGCAATCCCGGCAGCGCGGGCGCGGCGTCGAAGGACAGTCCGGCCAGCAGCGCGACCTGCGCGCACACGGCGTCCAGCGCGGCGATCAGATCGTTGACGCGGGCCTTTGCGTCCTGCACCAGGTTCTGCGCGTAGGCCTGCGCCTGGCCGAGCAGATCCTGCAAGGTGTCTTTCAACACCTGCAACGCGGCCTCGGCGATACGGCCTGGTTGCTGCGCCAGGTCCGCCACCAGGGCGTAGAGCCGGCCCATTTCGTTGACCAGGCTTTCCAGCTGGGAGCAGGCTTCCGATACGAAGCGCGGCACCCGCTCCGGCGTGCCGGCGGCGTTGGACACCGCTTCAATCACGTCGCCCAGCGGTATGCAGCCGAACAGCAGCGGAAAGGGCAGGTCCGAGGACATGACCTTGGGGAAGATATCCGGGCCGCTCATCTTGCCGGCGACGAAGTCCGAGACCTTGCCGCTGACCGGACCCGCCATGCGCGACAGCGCCGTGGGGCGCAGATTCGGCTGGACGAAGCCGCCCGCTCGGTCGCCCTGCGCGGAGAAGTTCAGCACCGCGTCGCCGCGATAGCCGGGCTCGGCGTCTATGTTGCCGAAGACCTGGCCGACGTTGCCGGAATCGAATCCGAACCGGAGGTAATGGTCGTTCCAGCTCAGCACGCTGTTGCTGTCGCTGCCGGTCAGTTCAGCCAGCGCGGCGATGCGGATCTCGGCGCGCTTGATGCCGGGATAGAACAGCGGGCCGTTCAAGGAGTCGCTGTAGGCGCGCAGCTGGGTATTGCCCGGATCGACCAAACCGTCGAACTCGATCGTCTCCGCTTGCGCGGCGGTATCGCCGGGCTTGAGCGGGGAGGCGAACGTGACGCGCTGCTGCTTGAACTGCGCGGTGCGGCGGCCGGATTCGGCATCGCGCCAGGCCTTGCGCGTCTGCTTCGCGAAAATCTCCGCGTTCACGTAGTCCGGCGTCAGCCATTGGCCGCTGAGCTTGCGCGGGCAGGCATGGCCGCCGTCCATGAAGATCATGGGCAGATCGAACTGCACGATGCGGCCATCGATGTCGGTGGCCGAACAGGCGAAGCGGAAGGGGGTTCCGCCTATGCACGGCCAGAACAGCAATTGTCCCAGGCCATCGATGTTGCTGGCCTGAGAGGTCGGGGCATCCAAACTTGGCGTGACGGTGGTCAGGATGCGCACGCTGGAGAATGGCATCTGCCGATGCAGGAAGATCATGTTCCCCGAGTCGTCCCGCGCCTGCAGCTGCGGATCGGCATACACGCGTTCGCGCTGGCGCACGATGATGAACAGGCGTTGGCGCAGGTAGGCCGGGTTACCCGCCCTGGCCGTATGGAACTTGCGTTCGCTGACCTTCACCAGCGAAGCGCGGTGGCCGAAGGGGAACAGCAGGCCCTTGTAGACCACGCGGACGTAGTGGTCGCGGCCCATGGCGCCGCGATGCGTCCATTCTTCCAGCGACAGCCCGGGCGCGTCCCAGTTGCCGCGCGAGTCCAGCCAGGCGCCCAGCGCGGACAGCATCAGCAGCTTGGCGTCCACCGGCTGCGGCGTGTAGTTGGCGACGGAAAAATTCGACGACAGGTGCGCGATCTGGAACCGGTCGAAATCGTCCATCGGCATGCGGAAGGGCGAGGTGTTCGGTTGCGGCAGATAGGTCGTCGCCGGCACGGGAAACGCTGCCTGCATGGGCTTGGTCGTGCCTTCGCCGCCCAGCGCCCAGATGGCGCGCAGGGTCGGCTTGGGATCGTCCGCCTGCGGCGCCGTTGCGCTGTTCTCCGGCTGCGCGGCCAGCAGCTGGGTATGCCAGAGCTCGGTGTGCTGCGTGGCGGCGGAAGTCGCTGGCGCCTTGGCGTGGCGCCAGCGTTCGTCCGCATGCGGGCTGAGGATCAGCCGCCACGGCAGTTCTATCGCCGTCTGCTGCGCGGCGGGCAGCGCGGGTTTGGGGCCGCGCCTGAGGATTTCGATCAGGGCGCTGGTGCGCTGAACCTCACGGACCGGCGCGCCGCCGCCCAGGCGCAATGCGCGCAGGCCTGGCGCGCCGCCGGCCTGCCGCAGCAACAGCGCACCGGGCGCGTTCTGCTGCGTGGCGATGCGTGCGCTGCGCAGCGCGAAGCTCGATAGCGCGGCGCGTTGCACCGGCGAGAGCTTGTCGATGCGGGTGTCGAACAGATCGCGCAGGTTCAGGCGCGGCGCGCTGGGCCCGGGCGGGCGCGCATTGGCGGCCACGGTCAACGGCAGCGACTCCATCGCGGCCAGCACGCCTTCCAGCGTGTAGGGCACGTCGAAGCCGTCGGGAACGTCAAAGGCCAGCCGCGATTCGCCGGCGATGCGCGCGCGCACCGGCGGACCGGTGGGATCTTCCACGCCGCCTGGTTCCGGCTTGCCCGGCGTAGGACGGGGCGGCGGCTGGTTGGCGGTGCCGGGAGGCGGACGTTCGAAGAACGTCTCTTCGCTGATCGACTGCGGCGGGAAGTGGACGATGAGCGTGGCGGCCCCGTCGCCAGCCTTTTTCAGGCGAGGAGGTTGGCCCGGCGCGACCGTCAGGTTGCGCAGCTCCAGCCGCAAGGCCAGCAGATCGGCCGGGCGCAGCACGGCATGGCCGGGGCGGGTGCCGTCGAAGAAATTACGGTTGGGATTGGGGGCCAAAACAGGAATGTTCAGCCTTCTGGTGACCATGCCAGTTCTCCTGCAAATAAGGAAACCCAGGAACGAAATCCTGCACGTCCAGCTACCTGCGAATCGAACTGCCAATGTGGCGAAAATTATCGTTGTGTTGCGTTAGTAGTCAACAACGCACGAGCATGCGGCCGCCGTCGCCGCGGCCGCGCCGGCTTGAGAATCCGGATGTGGCTGAAAGATGTAGGAGAGGCATGCTTACGCGGGGGAAGTTCATGCTTTGCATGAGACTTTTGCCGCCATCCTCAGCCACGCGAAGTGCTGCGGGGGTACCTGTCCGCGTGGGGGACGGGTGGCCGTCAGCGGAATTTATTTTGTACGAATGCGTAACGGCTACGGCCCCGGAAATCACGCCATCCGCGGCCGCGCCAGGATCTCAACTGGCGACCGCGGGCGCACCGCCCAGCGCCTGCAGGCATTCCGCCAGCGGAGGAATGGAGCTGGCCAGGGCCTGGACGGTTTGCGCGTCGACCCGGGCCAAGGGCGGAATCTCGGCCAGCACGCGGACGTCGCCAAAGCGCTCGATGGCTTCCTTGTTGCCCGCCGAAAGCGGTCCGCTCATGATCACGCCCAGAACCGGAATGCCGCGGCGCTTGAGGGCCTCCAGGCTGAGCAGGGTGTGGTTGATGGTGCCCAGTCCGCTGCGGGCGGCCAGCACCACCGGCATATCCAGCCTGGCGATCAGGTCGATCATCATGTGGGTGTCGTCGATCGGCACGTAGAGGCCGCCCGCGCCTTCCACGATCAGCGGCGCCTGCGTGGCCGGCGGGACGATGCTGGTGGCGTCGACGATGGTGTCTTCCAGCGTGGCCGCGGCCCAGGGCGACAGCGGCGCCTGCAGCACGTAGGCGGGCAGGTGCAGGCGTTCGGGCGGCAGCCCGGCCAGTTGCGCCACGGTCTCGGTGTCGCCGGGTTCTTCCGCCACGCCCGTCTGCACGGGCTTCCAGTAGTCGGCGTTCCAGGCGCGCGCCAGGATCGCGGACACCAGGGTCTTGCCGATGCCGGTATCAGTGCCGGTCACGAAAACGCCGGCGGGGGACTGGTTCGATTTTTTCCACATACCGTAGGCCAGGTGATAGGTCACCCCGGCTCCTTGTTCGTCAAACGCCGCCAGCACCCGCCGCAGTTGCGCCGCGCCCAGCGGCGCGCGTCCTGGAGCGGGCGTGGTGGCGCCTATGCCTTTCAGGGCGCGCAGGAAATGCAGCCCGTCAGGATGACTTTGTATCAGCCGTTCGCTGCGCACGCCACCCGCCAGATTGCCCCTGTCCGGATGGATGGAGGCGGCGGCCGGGTAACGCGGCGTGGCGGCGGCAAGCCCTGCCACAGCATGGGCGGCCTGCCATTCCTGGAATGTGCCGTCCGCCAGCGTCGCCACGGCCAGGCAGCCGCCCGGGGCGAGCAGCGCGGCCAGCCGGCCCAGCCCGGCATTCAGGTCGGAAAACCATTGCACCGCCAGGCTGGAGCAGATCAGGTCGTAGCCGCCTTCGAGCCCAGCGGGGTGCTCGCCGTCCAGCAATTGATAGCGGGCCTGGCCTGGCAATGCGGGGCCGCGCTGCGCGGCCGCGAGCATGCCGGCAGCGATGTCGGTGACGGTCCAGTCGGCGGGACCGATGCGGCGCGCCAGCGCCTGGGTCAGCAGGCCGGTGCCGCAGCCGATCTCCAGGATGCGCGGGCGGGATGGCAGGGGCAGCAGCGCGATATCGCCGGCCAGCCGCTCGGCTGCCAGCCGCTGGACGGACGCGTGGTTTTCATAGGCGGGGGCGGCGGCGCCAAAGCGCGCGCCGATGCCAGCGTTGCGGGGGGCTTGCGTCATGCGGCGTGCGCCAGTCCGGCAACGAAGGCGCGGATCCGCTCCGCGCACCAGGGCGCATCCGACACCGGCAGCAGGTGGCCGCCGCCAGCCCGCTCATGGATCTCCGTGTCGGCCTTGCCGGCAAAAACTGCCTGCGTCATGGCCGGGGGCACGATGAGGTCGTCGGCGCCAGCCAGGACCAACAGCGGCACGGGCAGCGCCGCCAGGGCCTCGCGCCGGTCCTCGTCGCGCAGGGCTTGCAGGTCGCGCGACAGCGGCGCCAGCTGCGGCTCGCTGAAATCGGTCGCGTCGCCGCAGCGCTGGCGGAAGTCGCCCAGCACCGCCGCGGGGTCGGAGGACAGGCGCCTGGACATGCGATCCAGCACGCGCGGCGCCACGCCGGCCTCGAATCCGGGGCCGGCGGAAAAGCGGGCGAAGCCGTTGATCGACACCAGGCCGAGGCAGTCTTGCGGCAGTTCGCGCAACAGGCGCAACACGCCCAGCGAATGGCCGATGGCGATAACCGGGCCGGCCATGGCAGGCTCCTGCGCCGGCCCGAAGTAGCCCGCGTCGAAGGCGGCTTGCGGCCAGTCTGCGAGTTCGGCGCGCAGCGGCGTCCAGACCGAGGCGTCGAAGGCCCAGCCGTGTACGAACAGCAGGGTGGGGCGGTGCATGCCGGCTTGCATGGGAACGGCGGCCATCACGCCAGCGCGGCGGCGAAACCGTCGATCAGCCGCGCCACGTCCACGTCGCGGTGCGCGGCGCTCAGCGTGACGCGCAGGCGGCTGGTGCCGGCGGGGACGGTGGGCGGGCGGATCGCCACGGCCAGCAAGCCGCGCTGTTCCAGTCCCGAGGCCAGCGCCAGGGCGCGGGCTTCGTCACCCACGATGGCCGGCACGATCTGGGTGGAGGATGCCCCCGTGTCCAGCCCCATGCCGCGCAGCGCGGCGCGCAGGTTGTCGCCCGCGGCCGCCAGGCGGGCGCGTTCGGCGTCCAGCGTGGGCACCAGGTCCAGTGCCGCGTCCATGGCGCCCAGCACCGCGGGCGGCAGCGCCGTCGTGTAGATGAAGCCCGAGCAGGCGTTGACCAGGTAGTCGCACAGCGCGCGCGAACCGGCGACGTAGGCGCCGAATCCGCCCAGCGCCTTGCTGAACGTGCCCATGGCCAGGTCGATGCGGCCGGGCGCCAGCCCTGCCAGCCCCATGCCGCGGGGGCCCAGGACGCCGGTGGCGTGCGCTTCGTCCAGGTAGACGAAGGCGCGGTAGCGGTCGGCCAGGGTTGCCAGCCGTTCCACGTCGGTCCGGTCGCCGTCCATGCTGAACACGCTTTCGGTGACGATGAATCGCGATACGGGCTGGCCGGCCGCGCTGTCCGCCCTGGCGGCCAGCAGGCTTTCCAGATGGTCCAGGTCGTTGTGCCGGAAGCGGATCTGCTTCACGCCCGCCGCCTGGCAGCCATGGTGCAGGCTGGCGTGGTTGAGCTTGTCGGCATACAGCTCGACCTCGCCCTGGCTGGCGGCCGCGCGCAGCAGGGCGGGCAGCACGGCGGCGTTGGCCTGCCAGCCCGAGGCCAGCAGCAGCGCGGCTTCGGTGCCTTTCAGCCGGGCCAGCTTGGCTTCCACCTGTTCGTGCAGGTCCAGGTTGCCGGTCACCAGGCGCGACGCCTGGGCGCCCGCGCCGTGGCGGGCTGCCCATTCGCGCGACCGCTCGACCAGCAGCGGATGCCGCGACAGGCCGAGGTAATCGTTGCTGGAGAAGTTCAGGACCGGCTCGCCCTCGAGGACGAGGCGTCCCGGGGCGGCGGCGGAGGCCGTGCGCAGGCGGCGGCGCACGCGGCGCGCTTCCGCGCGCGCCAGCTCGGAGGAGAAAAGCGGATCCAGCTTGGACATCTATATTTCCGGCAGCGGCCGGGCAGGGGGAGGCCGCGCCAGGCCGTAGAATGCGGGCCATTGTAGTGGAGGCGGACGCTGCCCCCGTTCCGGCCGGATGCGCCGGGCGGACCCGGCTCGCGCCGCCGGTATCGAGAGGTGAATCATGCACACGCCCGACTGGTTGGCCCAGGGCCAGCCCCATATCTGGCTACCCTATGCCCAAATGAAGACGGCCACGCCGCCGCTGCCCGTGGTGCGCAGCCATGGCAGCCGGCTTGAGCTGGCCGACGGCCGCAGCCTGATCGACGGCGTCGCGTCCTGGTGGACGGCCTGCCACGGCTACAACCACCCGCACATCGCCCAGGCGGTGCGCGCGCAGCTGGACGCCATGCCGCACGTCATGTTCGGCGGACTGACCCATGAACCCGCACTGACCCTGGCCCGCCGCCTGGCCGGCATGCTGGGGCCGGGACTGGACCGCGTCTTCTATACCGATTCCGGCTCGGTGGCGGTGGAAGTCGCCATGAAGATGGCGTTGCAGTTCTGGCTCAACCAGGGCGAACGCGGCCGCAGCCGTTTCCTGGCGTTCCGCGGCGGCTATCACGGCGACACCTTCGGCACCATGGCGGTGTGCGATCCTGACGAGGGCATGCACAGCCTGTACCGCGGCATGCTGGCCGAACACGACATCGTCGACCTGCCGCGCGGCGAAGCGGAGCTGGTTGCGCTGGAGGCCCACCTGGAATCCCATGGCTCGCGGCTGGCCGGCATCCTGGTCGAGCCGCTGGTTCAGGGCGCGGGCGGCATGCTGCTGCACGACCCGGAAGTACTGCGCCGTCTGCGCCGTTTGGCCGACCGGCACGGCCTGCTGCTGATCTTCGACGAGATCTTCACCGGCTTCGGCCGCACTGGCTCCATGTTCGCCTTCGAGCAGGCCGGCATCCGGCCGGACATCGTGACCTTGTCCAAGGCGCTGACCGGAGGCACCCTGCCGCTGGCCGCCACGGTGGCCAGCAGCCGGGTATTCGAGGCGTTCTGGTCCGACGATCCTTCGCACGCGCTGATGCACGGCCCCACCTTCATGGGCAATGCGCTGGCCTGCGCCGCAGCCAACGCCTCGCTGGATCTCTTTGAGACCGAACCGCGGCTGGCCCAGGCGCAAGCGATCTCCGCGAGCCTGACGGCCGGCCTGGAACCGTGCCGCGAGCTGCCCTGGGTGCGCGACGTGCGCGTGCTGGGCGCGATCGGCGTGGTGGAACTGGACGGCATCGCCGACCGCGAGGGCCTGAAGCGGCGCCTGGTCGAAGCCGGCGTGTGGGTGCGGCCGTTCGGCAATGTGGTCTACCTGACGCCGGCGTTGACGATCGCCGACGGCGAACTCGCCAGCCTGATGCGGGCGGTAGTGGACGTGCTGCGCCGCCAGCGTCCCTGAGCCGGATCGCGCCCGGTCGGCGTTGCCGGGGCAAACCCGCCAGATCCGCCTTGATCCAGATCAAGGCGGCTTTGTAACGCGCTGAGTAACATCGGCGCATGCGAGCAAAATCGATCTTCGCCGTCCCGGCCGGCCTGTCCGACGCCGACCGCCAGCAGCGCCGCCATGCGCTCGTGCGCCTGTCGCTGGCGTGGCTGGCGATGATGCAGGTGATGATGTTCGCCTGGCCCGGCTACCTGCGGCATGAAAGCATGCCCGCCGATGCGCTGGAAACGCTGGACTGGGCCATCGTGCTGATGAACTGGGCCAGCTTTGCGCTGACCGTGCCGGTCGTAGTGTATTCGGCCTGGCCGATCTGGCGCCACGCCGGCGACAACCTGCGCCATGGCCGCGCCGGCATGGACGTGCCGGTGGCCCTGGGCATCGTCGCCGCCTTCATTCCCAGCGTCCACGCCACCTACACGGGGCGCGGCGAGGTCTACTTCGATTCGGTCACGATGTTCGTGGCCTTCCTGTTGACCGCGCGCTACCTGGAACTGTGCGCCCGCCAGTCCTTCGGCGGCGCGGCAGGCGGCTTGCGCCACGAGCGCGTGGAGGCGCAGCGCCTGGAACTGGGCGCGCGCGCCGACCGGCTGGCCTCGCGCTTCGTCATGGTCCAGGTCGCGCTGGCGCTGGCCGCCGCGGCCGCCTGGGCCTACATCGATCCGGCGCACAGTATCCCGGTGATGGTGGCGCTCCTGGTGATGAGCTGTCCCTGCGCCATGTCGATGGCGGTGCCCACCGCCATGGCCTCCGCCCATTCGGCGCTGGCGGCCCATCCCAACATGTCCGATGCGGCGCTGGACGAACTGCTGGGCGAGGCGCGCCGCCGCGCTCGCCAGAACCTGAACGGATCGGTGGTCTGGCACCTGCTGATGACCCCGCTGGCGTTGGTCGGCTGGGTCACGCCATGGCTGGCCGCGATCACCATGCTGGTGTCCTCGCTGGCGGTCGCCTACAACTCGTGGCGCCTGTGCCGCCGCGACTGGGCTGGCGCGCCCGCGCCCGCCGCCGCGCTGGAAGCGGCGCAATGACCATCCTCTATCTGCTCCTGCCCCTGTCCCTGCTGTTCGTGCTGGCCATCGGGGTGTCGTTGTGGTGGGCCGTGTTCAACGGCCAGTATGACGACACCGATGACGCCGGCCGCGCCATCCTGCTCGATGACGACAGCGGCCCCGCCAGCCGCGGCTGAGCGGCGCGCTTGATTTCGCGCCTGGACCCGTTGCGCCGGCGCCGCGTTCCCCGCCGTGTAACCAGATGCTTGATCCAGATCAACGCTGCCTTGTTTGACTAGTCCCATCATTGCAGCCTGGAGCTATCTGTAACTTTAGGGGAAGGGCGATGAACGATTGCGCCGCAATCGCAAGCAAGGCCGATACCTTCAACTACAAGATCGTGAGGCAATTCGCGCTCATGACGGTAGTGTGGGGCATCGTCGGCATGGCTGTGGGCGTTTTTCTCGCTGCGCAGCTTATCTGGCCGCAGCTGAACTTTGACACCGCATGGCTGAGCTACGGCCGCCTGCGCCCGCTGCACACCAACGCGGTGATCTTCGCCTTCGGCGGCAGCGCGTTGTTTACGACGTCGTACTACGTGGTCCAGCGCACCTGTCAGGCGCGCCTGTTCTGCGGCCCGTTGGCCGCCTTCACGTTCTGGGGCTGGCAGATCGTCATCGTCGCCGCCGCCATCACCTTGCCCATGGGCTTCACCAGCAGCAAGGAATACGCCGAACTCGAATGGCCCATCGACATCCTGATCACCCTGGTCTGGGTGGCCTACGCCATCGTGTTCTTCGGCACCATCATCAAGCGCCGTTCCAAGCACATCTACGTGGCCAACTGGTTCTTCGGCTCGTACATCCTGACCATCGCCATCCTGCACATCTTCAACAACATTGAAATGCCGGTGTCGATGTGGAAGTCCTATTCCGCCTACTCGGGCGTGCAGGACGCCATGGTGCAGTGGTGGTACGGCCATAACGCCGTGGGCTTCTTCCTGACCACCAGCTTCCTGGGCATGATGTATTACTTCGTGCCCAAGCAGGCCGGCCGTCCCATCTATTCCTACCGCCTGTCCATCGTCCACTTCTGGGCGCTGGCCTTCACCTACATGTGGGCGGGCCCGCACCACCTGCTGTACACCTCGCTGCCCGACTGGACCCAGTCGCTGGGCATGACCTTCTCGCTGATCCTGCTGGCGCCGTCCTGGGGCGGCATGATCAACGGCATCATGACCCTGCAGGGCGCCTGGTACAAGCTGCGCACCGATCCGATCCTGAAGTTCATGGTGACGGCGCTGTCGTTCTACGGCATGTCGACCTTCGAAGGCTCGATGATGTCGATCCGCACGGTCAACGCGCTGTCGCACTACACGGACTGGACCATCGGCCACGTGCACTCCGGCGCGCTGGGCTGGGTCGCCATGATCTCCTTCGGTTCGCTCTACTACCTGATCCCGCGCCTGTACGGCCGCGAGAAGATGTACAGCGTCAAGGCCATCGAACTGCATTTCTGGATCGCGACCATCGGCGTGGTGCTGTACATCGCCGCCATGTGGATCGCCGGCGTGCAGCAGGGCCTGATGTGGCGCGACACCGCCAGCGACGGCACGCTGGTCTACAGCTTCGTGGAAGAGCTGAAGACGCGCGTCCCGTACTACCTGATCCGTTTGCTGGGCGGCACCTTGTTCCTGTCGGGTGTGTTCGTCATGGCCTGGAACGTGTGGATGACGGTGCGCGGGGCGCAGCCGGTCAACCCCGCCATTCCGCAAGACGATCCCCATGCCGCACGCCAGCCGGTTCCCGCGACCGCTGTGCCGGCCACTGTTTGACGAGGACATCATGGCCAACAATAAATCTGGTTTCTTTTCGCACCAGACGCTCGAGAAGAACATCGGCTGGATGATCATCGCCAGCATCCTGGTGGTGTCCTTCGCGGGCCTGGTCCAGATCGTGCCGCTGTTCTTCCAGCACAGCACGACCCAGCCCATCGCGGGCGTGGAACCCTACAGCCCGCTGCGCCTGATGGGCCGCGACGTCTACATCCGCGAAGGCTGCGTCGGCTGCCATTCGCAGCAGGTGCGGGTGCTGGCGGCCGAAGTGCAGCGCTACGGTTCGTACTCGCTGGCCTCGGAATCGGTCTTTGACCGTCCCTTCCTGTGGGGCTCCAAGCGTACCGGTCCCGACCTGGCGCGCGTGGGCGAACGTTATTCCGACGATTGGCACCGCATCCACCTGCGCGACCCGCGCAAGGTGGTGCCGGAGTCCAACATGCCCGCCTATCCCTGGCTGGAAAAGACCGTCATCACTGGCGAGAACGTGAGCGACCGCATGCGCGCCCTGCGCAAGCTGGGCGTGCCCTACACGGACGAGGAGATCGCCGAGGCGCCCAAGGCCATCGAAGGCAAGACCGAGGAAGACGCGCTGGTCGCCTACCTGCAAGGGCTGGGCGTGGGCGTGCGCAAGGCGAAGCAGGCCGAGCAGGCCAAGAAGGCGGAAGAGGCCAAGAAGGCCGCCGCACAACCTGCGGCGCAACCCGCCACCCAAGCCGCCGCGCCCGCGGCCGCGGGAGGCTGACCATGCTGGGCTATCTGAGCGCCGTCGTCACCGCCATTTCGATGGCAACTTTCTTCGGCATCGTCTGGTGGGCCTGCTCGCGCGGCCGCCAGAGCGCCAACCGCGAATCGGCCATGCTGCCGTTCGCACTGCCCGATGAGTTCGGGCAGGGACAACAAGATGGAGCGAATCGGTCATGAGCGATTTCGTTAGCGGCTTCTGGGGGTATTTCATCTCGATCGTCGCCGTGGGCGGCGTGGTCTGGTGCGTGTGGCTGCTGTACACGCAGCGCCGCTGGCTCAGCACCAAGCCGGCCAACGGCAAGGTCGAGGACACGGGCCACGTCTGGGACGGCGACCTGACCGAGCTGAACAACCCGGTGCCGGGCTGGTGGACCTGGATGTACCTGCTGGCCTGCGCCTTCGCGCTGGGCTATCTGTTCTTCATGCCGGGCCTGGGTGAGTACAAGGGCCAGCTGGGCTACAGCAGCACCGAGGAAGTGGCCAGGCAGCAGGCCAAGATGGCCGAAGCCGTGCGTCCGATCTACGCGCGCTTCGAGACCATGGACATTCCGCAGATCGCCCAGGATCCAGGCGCTCGCGAAATCGGCCAGCGCCTGTTCCTGAACACCTGCGCGCAATGCCATGGCTCGGACGCCAAGGGCGGCCCCAGTTTTCCCAACCTGGCCGACGGCGACTGGCTGCACGGCGGCTCGCCTGAAGCCATCATGCAGACCATCACGCAGGGCCGCGTGGGCGTGATGCCGCCCTGGAAGGCCGCGATCGACGCCAAGACGGCTGCCGATATCGCCCAGTACGTGCGCTCGCTGTCGGGCCTGACGGCGGATCCGGTCCGCGTGTTCCGCGGCAAGCGCGAGTTCGCCAATTACTGCGTGGCCTGTCACGGCGTCGACGGCAAGGGCAACCAGGCGCTGGGCGCGCCCAACCTGACGGACGACGTCTGGCTCTACGGCAGCTCTGAAGCGACCATCGTCAAGACCATCCTGGATGGCCGCGACAATCGCATGCCGGCGCATGGCGACATCCTGACGCCGGAGCAGATCAAGATCCTGACGGCCTGGGTCTGGGGCTTGTCGAACAAGCCCGAAGCGACGGCCAGCGCCGCGCCGGGCACGGCAACGAAGTAAAGGCTTTACAGCGCGTTTTTGGGGGCCGCGCCTGGCGTGGCCCCCATATCACTGGACATACAGCAGGGAGCAGGAAATGGAAGATGGGTCAGCCGCAAGGGTCGGCACTACGCCTGACGGTGACCCGCCGCCCTGGCGGCCGCATGTGAGGCCGCCGCGTCCGGGGACGGAAACCCTGGAGCAGACGCTGGCGGGCGTGCGCAGCAAGATCTACCCGCGGTCCGTCAGCGGCATCTTCGCGCGCTGGCGCATCGCGTTCGTCTTTCTGACCCAGCTGATTTTCTACGGCCTGCCATGGCTGCAATGGAACGGCCGCCAGGCCGTGCTGTTCGACCTGGGCGCGCGCAAGTTCTATCTCTTCGGCCTGGTGCTGTGGCCGCAGGACGTGGTCTACCTGGCGGTGCTGCTGGTGATTTCGGCGCTGGCGCTGTTCCTGTTCACGGCGGTGGCGGGGCGGCTGTTCTGCGGCTACGCCTGTCCGCAGACCGTGTACACCGAGATCTTCATGTGGATCGAGCGCAAGGTCGAAGGCGACCGCGTCGCGCGCATCCGCCTGGACGAATCGCCCTGGACCTGGCGCAAGGTGCGCCTGAAACTCACCAAGCATTTCCTGTGGATCGCGCTGGCCTGGTGGACGGGCTCCACCTTCATCGGCTATTTCGCACCCATCCGCGAACTGGGCCATGAGCTGTTCGCGCTGCAACTCGGCCCCTGGCAGTGGTTCTGGATGCTGTTCTACGGCTTCGCCACCTGGGGCAACGCCGGCTTCATGCGCGAATCCGTGTGCAAGTACATGTGCCCGTACGCGCGCTTCCAGAGCGTGATGGTGGACCCCGACACCTTCGTGGTCACCTACGACAAGCGCCGCGGCGATCCGCGCGGCGGTCGCTCGCGCAAGGTGGACCACAAGGCCGCCGGGCTGGGCGACTGCGTCGATTGCAGCCTGTGCGTGCAGGTCTGTCCGACCGGCATCGACATACGCGACGGCCTGCAATACATGTGCATAGGCTGCGGCGCCTGTATCGACGCCTGCGAACAGGTCATGGACAAGATGCAGTACGAGCCCGGCCTGATCCGCTATACCTCGGAACGCGCCATGTTGGACGGGCTGTCCGCCAAGAGCGCCCGCTCCCATCTGCTGCGTCCGCGCGTGCTGATCTACGGCACGCTGATCCTGGCGCTGGCCATCGCTTTCGTGGCGTCGCTGGCCATGCGCAACCCCTTGCGGGTGGACGTGATCCGTGACCGCGGCGCGCTGGGGCGCGAAGTGGCCGGCGGCATGATCGAAAACGTGTACCGCCTGCAGATCATCAATACTTCCGACCAGCCGATGCGCCTGCAGCTCTCGGTCGAGGGCATGCCCGGCCTGAAGGTGATGATGGGACAGCAGGGCTCGGACACGGTCGACGTCGAGGCGGCGGCCAACAAGCTGGTGCCCATGGTGATCCGCGCGCCGGCTGGCGCCGAGCCGGGCGCCCATGCCATCACGCTGCGCGCGCGCGGCCAGGACGGCGAGAGCCGTCCGGTCGAGACCGACGAGCCCGCCAGCTTCTACGTACCCGATTGAATACTGAAAAGGACAAGCCCATGACCGCCGCCCAACCCGCCAAGACCGCCAAGCCCTGGTACCGCGAGCCCTGGCCCTGGATCCTGATGGCCGGCCCGTTCGTGGCCATGATAGGCTGCTTCGTCACGATCTATTTCGCTTTCACCAACTTCAGCAATCAGCCGATCCAGGAGGGCGTGGTCAAGCGCGGCCTGGTCATCGAGCAGGCCGCGTCCAGCGCCAATCCGTAATCGGGGAGAACACAGATGGGCTTGCGATCATTGATGTGGATCCTGTGGCCGTCCTTCATGGCGGCCGCGGCGGGGAGCGCGCTGATCTTCGCCCTGATCGACCCCCTGGATGTGGCGATCTTCGGGCATGTGCCTACCGGACGCACCGGCTTCTACACCGTGTCTTTCTTCGTGCTGTGGGTGATGGCGGGGTTGTCCAGCACGCTGACCGCTTACCTGATGCCCAAGGCCGAGGAACCCGAGGACCTGTAGCCGGGGCGCGGCGTGGCCGCGGCCCGGGGCCGTCGCAAGCGGCGGCCTATACCTTCTTCACGAACTCCGACTTCAGGCTCATCGCCCCGAAGCCGTCGATCTTGCAATCGATGTCGTGGTCGCTATCGACCAGGCGGATGCCCTTGACCTTGGTGCCCATCTTGATCACGCCGCCGGAACCCTTGAGTTTCAGGTCCTTGATGACGGTGACGGTGTCGCCGTCCTGCAGCACATTGCCGGCCGAGTCGCGGTAGACGCGCGCGGCTTCATCGGCAGATTCCGCGGCCTGCGCCGGCCATTCATGCGCGCATTCCGGGCAGACGTAGAGGGCGCCGTCTTCATAGGTGTATTCGGACTGGCATTTGGGACAGGCGGGCAGTGCGCTCACGTGTGGACCTCAGTGTAAAAAACGCGCGATGCGCAACACGCGATTGTACTGCGCGGCATGCTGTTTTCCCCTGCGCCGCGAGAGTTTTCCCCCTTTGTATTGCGCGCTCTCAAGCTGTTGCGTCGCCATGCAGCAAGCCCACGAAATGCCGCGCGGCGGCGCTCAGCGGACGGTCGCGCGGCACGATGCTGCCGAAGGCCGTCAGGCTTTGCCGGATCTGGTAGGGCAGTATCGCCAGCAGGCCATGCGCCGCGTAACGGCTGGCCACCGATTCCGGAATCACGCCCAGCATCGTCGATTTCATCGCCAGGTTCGTCGTGGTCAGGATGGACGCTGATTCGATCAGGCCCCTGGGCGTGGAGGCGTTGTGCGAACGGAACTCCTGTTCGATGACGTCGCGCATCGGACTGCCATGCGGCTGCAGCACCCAGGGATAGTCCAGCATGGCGTCAAAGCTCACGCGCTTGCGGCCGGCCAGCGGATGGTCCACCGACGCGATCACCGACAGCGCCTCGTCGCCGATCGGGCGAAAGACGTACTGGCTGTCCGACAGGGTCAGCATGCGGCCGATCACCACGTCCAGCTTGCCTTCGTTCATGCGGCCGATCAGCAGGTCGCTGGTGCCGGTGGAGATTTCTACCGCCAGCAGCGGATAGGTCTGTTTCAGGCGCAGCAGGGCGTCGGTCAGATGGCCGGGCGATGCGGCCATGATGCTGCCGATGAACAGCTTGCCCGCGCTGCCCAGGCGCAGCTCCTCCAGTTCGCGCGCCAGCGACGAGACCGTGCCGCGCATGCCCCGGAAGTACCCCATCACGCATTCGCCCGCCGCGGTCAGCGCCAGCCCGCGGCCGACCCGTCCGTATAGAGGCTGGCCGATGGCCAGTTCCAGCTCGTGCAGCATCTTGCTGGCCGCGGACTGGGTCATGTTGAGCTGGCTGGCGGCGGCGCGCAGCGTGCCGCGTTCCTCGATCGCCAGCAACAGGACGATCTGCCGCATGCGCAGCCGGGCCAACAGGGAAGGGACGTGGATCGCGCGTTCCATGATTGATCGCCTCAGGTGAACGATTAGTGCAAAAGTTTCATTTTACGGAAACAGCGCTTCTTTCTAAGATGGACTCACAAAAGATTGCCTCTTCAACGGGCAAAAAACCAACCAAGGAGACAACCATGAAGACTAGGCTATTGGCCGCGATGGCGGCCGGCGCCCTGTGCCTGTCGGCCCTGGCGCCCGTCCAGGCGCAGACCGCCGACTGGCCCAACAAGCCCCTGCGCCTGCTGGTGGGATCCGCGCCGGGCGGCGGCACCGACGCCATGGCGCGCGCCGTGGCCGACAAGCTGGGGCCCTTGCTCAAGCAGACCGTGGTGGTCGAGAACAAGCCGGGCGCGTCCAATACGCTGGCGGCCGACCTGGCGGCCAAGTCCACGGACGGCCACACCATGGTGATGGGGGTCTCTACCGCCCATGCCATCGCGCCGCACCTGCTGAAGCTGGGCTATGACAACGACCGCGACCTGACGCCGGTGGTGTTCGTGGGCGCCGTTCCCAACATCCTGGTGGTCAACAACGACGTGCCGGCCAAGTCGGTGCAGGAACTGATCGCTCTGCTCAAGAGCAAGCCTGGCACCTACAACTTTGCCAGCAGCGGCTCGGGCAGCACCCAGCACATCGCCGCCGAGCTGTTCAAGGACGCTACCGGAGTGCAGATGATCCACATCCCGTACCGCGGCAGCGGCCCGGCGCTGGTGGACCTGATGGGCGGGCAAGTGCAGATCGCGTTCGAGACCGCGTCTTCCGTGATCCCCCACATCAAGAGCGGCAAGGTGCGCGCGCTGGCCGTGCTGAGCGCCAAGCGCAACGCCCAGTTGCCCGACGTGCCGACGATGGCCGAGGCCGGCGTCCCAGGCGTGGAAATGAGCGCCTGGTACGGCATCTACACGCCCAGCGCCACGCCCGCTGCCAACCAGAAGCGCATCCATGACGCCGTCAACGGCATCCTGGCCCTGCCCGACACGCAGGCCCGCCTGCAGGCGATCGGCGCCGACATCAACCCGATGAGCCAGGAGCAGTTCGCGCAGTTCCATAAGAGCGAAAACCAGCGCTACGCCGGCGTCATCAAGAAGAACAACATTTCCGTGGAATGACCCAGACATGAGCAAGCAGCAGAAACCCGTCATCGCCCTGACCCTGGGCGACCCCGCAGGCATCGGCGCCGAACTGATCGCCCGCCTGCTGGCCAGACCCGAAGCCATGCAACAGGCGAACATCGTGCTGGTGGGCGACGAGTGGCTGTGGCGCGAAGGCCAGCGGGTGGCGGGCGTGCAGGTCGCCACCCAGCCCGTGGACAGCATCGAGGCGGTGCGCGGCCGGCCGGACACCGGCGCGCCCGCCTGGCTGGGGATGGATACCATCGACCCCGGCCAGGTGCATGTCGGCCAGGCCGAGGCCGCGGGCGGCGCGTCGGTGCTGCGGGTGCTCAACGCCTGCATGGACGCCGCGCGCGACGGCCACGTCGACGCCATCTGCTTCGCGCCCCTGAACAAGTACGCCATGAAGCTGGGCGGCCTGGGGCACGACGACGAACTGCACCACTTTGCGCAGTATCTGGGCGTGACCGGCTACTTCTGCGAGTTCAATACCCTGGGCGACCTGTGGACTTCGCGCGTGTCCTCGCATATTCCGTTGAAGGACGCGGCGGCCGCGCTCAGCATCGACGGCATCAAGGACGCTACCCGGCTGATCTACCGTTCGTTGCAGGCCAACGGCATTGCCGAGCCGCGCGTGGCGGTGGCGGCCTTCAATCCGCATGGCGGCGACGGCGGCACCTGCGGCCGCGAAGAGGTGGACATCATCGCGCCCGCCGTGCGGCAACTGAACGATGAGGGGCTGCCGGTGCAGGGCCCGTTCCCCGCCGACACCATCTTCCTGAAGGCCCAGGCCGGCGAGTTCCAGGCCATCGTCACCATGTACCACGACCAGGGCCAGATCGCGATCAAGCTGCTGGGCTTTTCGCGTGGAGTGACGGTGCAGGGCGGCCTGCCCATTCCCATCACCACGCCGGCCCACGGTACCGCCTACGACATCGCCGGCCAGGGCCGCGCCAATCTGGACGCCACCTGGCAGGCCTTTCTCATCGCCTGCCGCATGGGCCTGTCGCACCGCGCATCGCGCACGCGGGCGGGCTGATCCGCCGCTTTCATTCCATACCCTTATTCCAAGCAGGAAATCCTCATGAAGATCAAATCCGTCCGCGCCCGCGTCTACGAGTGGACCGGCAAGACCGTGCCGCCGCAGGGCAATTTCTGCTCCAACGCCATGGACCTGCTGTATTCCAAGCAGGAAACCATGAGCACCTTCCGCTTCCACGGCTGGACCGTGGTCGAGGTGGAGACGGACGACGGCATCGTGGGCCTGGGCAACGTGGCGCTGGCGCCGCGCGTGGCCAAGGCCATCATCGACCAGTACCTGGCCCCGCTGGTGATCGGGCAGGATCCCTGGGATTACGAATACCTGTGGCAGCGCATGTACCGCTCCACCCACGCCTGGGGCCGCAAGGGCGTGACCATGGCCGCGATTTCGGCGGTGGACCTGGCCATCTGGGACATCCTGGGCAAGTCGGTGAACAAGCCCGTCTTCAAGCTGCTGGGCGGCCGAACCAAGGAAAAGATCCCGGTCTACTACTCCAAGCTCTACCGCACCGACCTGAAGGCCATGCAGGAAGAGGCCCAGACCTATCTGGACCAGGGCTTCACGGCCTTCAAGATGCGCTTCGGCTACGGTCCGGCGCACCTGCAGAAGGGCGTGTCGGAGAACCTGAAGTCGGTGGAGGCGGTGCGCGAGGTGATCGGCTACGACACCGACCTGATGCTGGAGTGCTATATGGGCTGGAACCTGGAGTACGCCAAGCGCATCCTGCCCAAGCTGGAAAAGTTCGAGCCGCGCTGGCTGGAAGAGCCCGTCATCGCCGACGACATCGACGGCTATGCGGAACTGAACCAGCTGACCTCGATCCCGATCTCCGGCGGCGAACACGAATTCTCGCTCTATGGCTTCAAACAGTTGCTGGACCGCAAGGCGGTGTCGGTGGTGCAGTACGACACCAACCGCGTGGGCGGCATCACGGCGGCGCACAAGATCAACGCGCTGTGCGAGGCCTACAGCGTGCCGGTGGTGCCGCATGCCGGCCAGATGCACAATTACCACCTGACCATGAGCACGCTGGCCTCGCCCATGAGCGAGTACTTCCCCATGTTCGACGTGGAAGTCGGCAACGAGCTGTTCTATTACATCTTCGACGGCGAGCCGGTGGCCAAGGAAGGTTTCATCGACCTGGACGACGACAAGCCCGGCCTGGGCCTGACGTTGAAGACGGAATACCTCAAAGACTTCAACATCATCGAATGAACATGGCTACCTACCAGAACCCGCGTTATCGCGGCATATTCCCGGTCGTGCCCACCACCTTCACCGAATCCGGCGAGCTGGATCTGCCCAGCCAGAAGCGCGCGGTGGATTTCATGATCGACTCGGGCGTGGATGGCCTTTGCATCCTGGCCAATTTCTCCGAGCAGTTCGTGCTGTCGGACGACGAGCGCGAAATCCTGACGCGGACCATCCTGGAGCACGTCGCCGGCCGCGTGCCGGTGATCGTGACCACCACGCACTTCAGCACCCAGGTCTGCGCCGCGCGCAGCCGGCGCGCGCAGGAGCAGGGCGCCGCCATGCTGATGATCATGCCGCCTTACCACGGCGCGACGATCCGGGTGTCCGAGGAACAGGTGGCGGGATTCTTCCAGCGCGTGTCGGACACGGTGGATATCCCCATCATGATCCAGGATGCGCCGGTCGCAGGCACGCCGTTGTCGGCGGCGGCGCTGGCGCGGATGGCGCGCGAGATCGAGCACGTCGCCTACTTCAAGATCGAAACCGCGGGCGCGGCCAGCAAGCTGCGCGACCTGATCGCGCTGGGCGGCGAGGCCGTGGAAGGGCCCTGGGACGGCGAGGAAGCCATCACCCTGCTGCCCGACCTGGATGCCGGCGCCACCGGCTCCATGACCGGCGGGGGCTTCGCCGATGGCCTGCGGCCCATCATCGAGGCCCATCGCGCAGGCAGGCGCGACGAGGCCTACCGCCTGTACGAGCGCTGGTTGCCCCTGATCAATTACGAGAACCGGCAGGGCGGCATCCTCACGGCCAAG
The DNA here is from genome assembly GCF_902859965.1 of Achromobacter aegrifaciens. NCBI lineage: Bacteria > Pseudomonadati > Pseudomonadota > Betaproteobacteria > Burkholderiales > Alcaligenaceae > Achromobacter > Achromobacter aegrifaciens. Next base: position 109,751 of record NZ_CADIKO010000004.1, on the reverse strand, counting down.
GCCTTGATGAAGGCCGGCGGCGTGATCGCGTGCGATGCGCCGCGCCACCCTTGGCCGGCCATGCGCGCAGAGGTCCGGCAGGGCCTGCTGGAGACCGCGAGCCGTCTTGATCCGCTGGTCCTGCGCTGGGCACGCTGAGCAGGGATTGATCAGCCTGCCAAACACACTGTTCCGTCACGGCGAACAAGCCTGTCACGCGTGACGGTTAAAATCCCTGGCTATCCATCCAGTCGGGGGCGCGTGTGCAGCCGGTCATTTCAGTTCAGGATCTATCCAAACGGTACGCATCCGGATTCCAGGCGCTCAAGAGCGTGAACCTGGATATCCGGCGCGGCGAGATCTTCGCCCTGCTCGGGCCCAACGGCGCGGGCAAGACCACGCTGATCAGCATCATCTGCGGCATCGTCAATCCCACCGCCGGCCGCGTGCTGGCAGACGGCCACGACATACTCACGGAGTTCCGCGCGGCCCGCGCCAAGATCGGCCTGGTGCCCCAGGAAATTTCCACCGACGCGTTCGAAAGCGTCTGGAACACCGTCAACTTCAGCCGCGGCCTGTTCGGCAAGCCGACCGACCACGCCTACATCGAAAAGGTGCTGCGCGACCTGTCCCTGTGGGACAAGAAGGACAGCCGCATCATGGCGCTGTCGGGCGGCATGAAGCGCCGCGTCATGATCGCCAAGGCGCTGTCGCACGAACCCGCGATCCTGTTCCTGGACGAGCCCACCGCCGGCGTGGACGTCGAGTTGCGGCGCGGCATGTGGGAAATGGTGCGGCGCCTGCGCGAAAGCGGCGTCACCATCATCCTCACCACGCACTACATCGAGGAAGCCCAGGAAATGGCCGACCGCATCGGCGTGATCCGCAAGGGCGAGATCATCCTGGTCGAAGAGAAGCACGCGCTGATGGCCAAGCTGGGCAAGCGCCAGCTGGCGCTGACGCTGAAGGCGCCGCTGCCGGGCATCCCCACGGCGCTGGACGCCTTCCAGCTGGACCTGTCCGACAACGGCCACAAGCTGGTCTACACCTACGACAACCAGGGCGGCGGGGAAATCTCCCGGCTGCTGCATGAGCTCTCGCGCCTGGAGATCGAATTCACCGACCTGAATTCGTCGGAAAGCTCGCTCGAGGATATCTTTGTCAGCCTGGTGCACGGTCAATCATGAACTTCTACGCCATCCGCGCTATCTACCTGTTTGAAATGGCCCGCGCGTGGCGCACGCTGATGCAGAGCGTGCTGTCGCCCGTGATCTCCACCTCGCTGTATTTCGTGGTGTTCGGTTCCGCCATCGGTTCGCACATGGTCGAGATCGACGGCGTGAGCTACGGCGCCTTCATCGTGCCCGGCATGATCATGCTGTCGCTGCTGACACAAAGCATCGCCAACGCGTCCTTCGGCATCTACATGCCGCGCTTCTCGGGCACCATCTACGAAATCCACTCGGCGCCCATCTCCTACGTGGAGATCGTCATGGGCTATGTGGGCGCTGCCGCCAGCAAGTCCATCATCCTGGGGCTCATCATGCTGGCCACGGCGCGCCTGTTCGTGTCGTTCGAGGTCGCGCATCCGTTCTGGATGCTGGGTTTCCTGGTGCTGACGGCCGTGACCTTCAGCCTGTTCGGCTTCATCATCGGCATCTGGGCGGATGGCTTCGAAAAGCTGCAGATCATCCCGCTGATGATCATCACGCCGCTGACCTTCCTGGGCGGCACCTTCTATTCCATCAAGATGCTGCCGCCGTTCTGGCAGACCGCCACGCTGTTCAATCCGGTGGTGTATCTGGTCAGCGGCTTTCGCTGGGCCTTCTATGGCGTGGCGGACGTCAGCGTCGGCGTCAGCGTGGGCATGACGCTGGTGTTCCTGCTGGCCTGCCTGATCGGCGTGCGCTGGATCTTCAAGACCGGCTACCGGCTGAAGACCTAGCCCAGACGGACAGGGGGACGGTGGCTCAGGCTTGGGCCGCCGGCGCGCGGCGGGCCAGGCCGTCATGGGCATCGAGCAGGCGCTCGCGCCAGGCGTGGACCGGATCGTCCTGGGCCAGCAGTTCCAGCGTGCTGGTGCAGCGCGCCCACATGAACATGCCAAACACCGCGTAGTCGGCATAGGCCGGCTGCGCGCCCGCCAGATAGGGCTGCTTGCCCAGCATCTGCCGCAAGGGCAGCAGCGCCGCGCGCAGCGCGGCGATCTGGTCTTCATAGCCCGCCGGCAGGTCTTCCAGCCGGCCGAAGCGCTTCTCCCGCGTGGCGCGGAAATAGTCCCGGTCCTTTTCATGGATCAGGCCGTGGATGCTGGGCAGCAGCAGCCGCGCCAGCGTCGGCACCAGGGTTGTGTCCGACCATGAATTCACGAAAAGGCTCAGCGCACGGCCGCTGGCGCCGCCGAACAACGAGGGCCGCTCGGGGAAGGTGTCTTCCAGGTAGCACGCGATCTGCCAGGAATCGCTGACGACATGGTCGCCGTGCACCAGCACCGGCACCAGCTTCTGGCCGGAAAAGTCTATGGCTTCCTTTTCGGTGAAGCGCCAGGGCACGGTCGCCGCGGTCAGGCCCTTGTGGGCCAGGGCCATGTGGGTCTTCCAGCAATGCGGGCTGAAGCGCAGCGAGGCGTCGGCGCCCGCCAGGTCATAGAGAGTGAGATCCGGGGTCAAGATACTGCGCTCCTTCTACGTGTCGGTGAGGGAATCCGGAACAGGATAACCGGTTGCGCAGGGCGGGTGGCTCAGGCTTGCCGGACCCGCTATTTGCCGGCGTCGGGCCGGGCCAGCGTGCGGCCTAGCAATTGGCCGGGCCAGCCATTCACGTCGAAGGTCGAAATCCGTTCGTAGCCGCAGGATTCGTAGAAGCGCACCAGAGCGCCGCTGCCGCCGCCGTAGCAGTCCACCCGCATGCGTTCCACGCCGGCGGCGCGCGCCTGCTCATCGGCAAATGCCAACAGGCGCCGGCCCAGGCCGCGCGCCCGGTCGTCGCGCGAGGCCACCAGCAACCTTACGTAGATTTCTGGTGCGGTCGCCGCAGGCACATAGGGCATGGATGCGCCCAGCACCAGCGCGCCATGGATGCCCCCGCCCGGTTCCTCGGCGACCCACGCCCCGGGCAGCGCGCAGGCTTCGGTCACGTTGGCGATGCGCTTGGGCAAGGCCGACCAGGGCTCGCTGCCCCATTGCCCCTCATTGCCCATGTCCACGAACCAGGCGATCACTTCGTCGAAGACCCGCAATACTGCGGGGGCATCTTCCACGCGTGCGCGGCGGATCGTCAGCTGGTTTGTCTCGTTTGCCGTCAAGGTCACAACGCCTCCTGGTTCCTTTCGCTCGGGTATCCCGAACTGGCGTCATCATAGTTGCGCCGCCAGGAGCCTGGGCGATTCGCGCTCAGTTCCACAGCAGCCTGAGCGCCGCCGCCGACAGATAAAGGCCGCAGCCGAACACCGCATGCGTCGCCAGGCTGCGCAGGCGGTTCCTCCAGGGCGTGGGCGTGCGGGACGCTGCAATCCCCGCGCCCATGGCGGGCTGCATGACGAAAAACGGCATGACGACGGTTGCCACGCCCACGGCCAGCGCGGGCAGCCATGTGGGATCACGCAACCATGCCGCGCCCTGGACGCCGACGAGCAGCGCGGCGAAGGCTACGCCCACGGCGTAGTGGATCGTCCACCCCAGCGCCGATTCGCCCGCGATGGGCTCGGCCCGGCCGATATTGGCGTGGGCGAGCTTGCCCCGGCACAGGTGGCCGGCCCACCGGCCGACCAGCGCGTAGCCCAGCGTGGGCATGCCCAGCGCTTTCTGGAGCATGCCCCACAGGTCCATCACGACCGTCGCGCCGATCCCGATCAAAACCACTTTCGCCGCCAATTCCATCGATTCCATGTCCTGTTCCTTCCGTTGATGACCGCATCGTTTGCAGGCATGATAGAAGTTGAAGTCAACTTCAAGTCAAGGAGGACGCCATGGATATTTCGGAAGTCGCCCGGCGCACGGGCCTGCCGGCCTCCACGCTGCGCTTCTATGAAAACAGGGGCTTGATCGCGGCGGTCAGCGCCGCCGGCGAGCGCCGGCGCTTTGCGCCCGGCGTGCTGGATCAACTGGCGCTGATTGCGCTGGGGCAGGCCGGCGGCCTGTCGCTGGACGAGATCCAGGCCATGCTTGCGCCCGACGGCGCGTTGCGGGTGGACAGGCAGTTGTTGCTGGACAAGGCCGACAGCATAGATGCGACCATCAAGCGCCTGCGGGCGATGAGTCAGGGCCTGCGCCATGCGGCGGTATGTCCTGCCGCCAACCATGCGCAATGCCCGACTTTCCAGCGCTTGCTGAAGGCGGCTTCCGGCAGGGTGAAGCAAAGCAGAACGGCTCCGGCCGTCGCAAAGAAAAAAAACGCCATCCGTTCCTGAGGACGGATGGCGCCAACACTAGCTCTCGGAGAGCCTTACCCTACTTCGCGGCGGGGGCGCCCTTGCCCATGCTCATCAAACGTTGCTTGAGCTGGGGGTCCTGCTGGATGGCCTGGCCGATGCCGTTGAATTCCTCGACGCTCAGGCCGTCGGCCTGCACCAGCTTCACCATCTTGGCGTCGGCTTCCTCGACGACCTTCTGCTTGGCGGCATCTGTCTTGGCGGCGTCGACCTTGGGACGGTATTCGTCGACGACGCCGGAAATCTTCTGCGAAGCCGAAGCGAAACGCTGCAATTGCTGGTCGGTCGGCTGGATCGCGGGTGGGGGCGCCATGCGCGGTTGGGCCTGGCCTTGCGCCTGGCTGGCTTGCTGCGCAAGGGCGGGAGCACCGGACAGCGCCGTCGCCAGCACGGCGGCGGACAGGAATGCATAAGTGGAACGCTGCATGAAACCTCCTTGTTCCGGTTGAATGTCGGGCCATGATGACGACCGGGGCGGTGCGGGGGCAAGTTTCGCGATGTGTTTTCCTGTTTCGGCAGGCCACGGGATCGGCGCGCGCCCCGGGAGGGAGTCCCCCGGGGCGCGGCGGAAACGTTTTGCGCGGTTTCGTAGTCGCTGCTGGCCGCGATGTTTCCTTAAATTTATGCGGGACGGGTCTACACGATCAGCATGCTCAGCATTACCAGCGCCAGCAGCAGCACGTAGACGCGGGCGTGCAGGCGGTCGGGGATGCGCGGGATCAGCGGCGCGGCCAACCGGATGCCGACCAGCGAGCCCAGCGCCAGCGCGGCGAAGGCCAGCAGGTCCACATAGCCCACGATCCAAGGCGCCAGCGGCTCGGCCAGGCCGCCGGCCGCCGCCATGTAGGCCAGCGTTCCCACCACCGCCACCGGCAGCGTCAGCGGGTTGGCCATGGCGGCCGCCTTGGCCATGGGCAGGCCGCGACGCCGCAGCAGCGGCACCGTCATGACGCTGCCGCCCACGCCCAGGAAGGCCGCCACCGCGCCGATGATCACGCCGCCGCCGACCAGGACGCCACGGTCCAGGGGCTGGGGAGACGCGTCCTGCTGCGCCATGAAACCCTGGCGCAGCAGGCAATCCAGGATGGTCACGCCCAGGTAGGCGATGAAGGCGTAGCGCACGAAGTCGCCGCTGGCGCGCGTGGCGGCGAGCGCGCCTAGCGCCGCGCCTGCGGCGATGAAGCCGGCCAGGGGCCAGACATAGGCCCGCAGGATGTTGCCGGCGCGCTGGTGCTTGCGCGTGGCCGCCACCGAATTCACGATCATGACGCAGGTGGAAGTGGCCACCGCGATGTGCATGGCCGCCAGGCCGATGGCGTCGTGCGCGCCGTGCGCGGCCGTCAACACCGCATACAGCACAGGCACCACGACAAAGCCGCCGCCAAAGCCGAACAGCACGGTCGTCACGCCGCTCAAGCAGCCGAACAGGGCCAGAACCAGATAAAGCATTGCTGCGTCCTTCCAGGGGAAAACGCCACGATACGGCGGCCGGCCTTGGCCCGCTTTCGAGGATGAGACAATAATATTCGAGTTTCGGCCAATCGACCTGCCGTGAAGGCGCTTGAACGGGCCATGATTCCCAGGCTATGCGCCCCAGGCTATGCGCCCCAGGCTATGCGCCCCAGGCTATGCGCAATACCCACATCGACCGCTACGACCATCTGAACCGCGCCGTCGTCGCCATCGGCAACGACTATCCGCCTGGCCGGCTGCTGCCGGCCCACGCGCACCGCCGCGCGCAACTGCTGTATGGCGCCACCGGCGTCATGCACGTGGTCACGCGCGACGGCAACTGGGTGGTGCCGCCGCAGCGCGCGGTGTGGATCCCGGCGGGCGTGACGCACCAGGTCCGCATGCTGGACGTCAGCACGCGCAGCGCCTACATCGAGCCGGGAGCGGCGCGCGCGGACCGCGAGGCCTGCGAAGTGATCGAGGTGTCGCCGCTGCTGCGGCAGCTGCTGCTGGACGCGGTCGACATGCCACCCGCCTACGATCTGGCGGGGCGTGACGGCGCGCTTGCAGCGCTGCTGCTGCACGAGGTCGAGCGCGCGCCGGTGCTGCCGCTGCATATCCCGCTGCCGCGCGACAGGCGCCTGGCGCCCTTGTGCAAGGCCTTCATCGCCGCGCCTGACGCGCGCGCGGCGCCGCAGGCCTGGGCCGAGCGCCTGCACATGAGTCCGCGCACCTTCAGCCGCCATTTCCGACAGCAGACGGGCATGGCGTTTTCGGAATGGCGGCAGCGCGCCTGCGTGGTGCTGGCCCTGGCCCGCCTGGCCTCGGGCGAGTCGGTGACCGCCATTGCGCTGGATTTCGGCTACCAGAGCCCGGCGTCGTTTTCGACGATGTTCCGGCGGGTGCTGGGCCGTCCGCCCACGGAGTATCTGCGCGAGGGCTGAGGGCAGTTGGTACTATGCCGGCTCCCGTGGCGGCCCCTTCGGGCCGCCGGGCCACGCCATTCCATGACCATTACACATACGCCGCTATCCATCGGCATCGCCGGCGCGGGCAGCGCCGGACTGGCCGCCGCGCTGGCGCTGGCGCAAGCTGGCCATCAGGTGCGCGTCTTTGAAAAGCACCAGGGGTTCACCACCCTGGGCGCGGGGCTGCTGCTGCAGCCGCCCGGCGTGCGCGCGCTCAAATCGCTGGGCGTCGACGTCGCGGCGCTGAACGTAGGCGCGCCGATCGATCGCCTGCTGGGCCTGTCGCATCGCGGCTGGCGGGTCGTGGACATCGATTACGTGGGCGACGGCGCGCGGGCCGTGACGCGGGCGGCGCTGGGCGGGGTGCTGTTCGAGGCCGCGCGGCGCGCGGGCGCCGAGTTCTCGTTCGGCTGTCCGGTCGAGACGCTTGCGACCCGCGAGGGCAGGGCGCACGTGACGCATGGCGCGGGCGCAGCCCGGGCCGAGTCCAGTTTCGATGTGTTCGTGGTGGCCGACGGCGCCGCGTCCGCGCTGCGCGAGCAGGTCGGATTGGCGGCAAGTTCGCGCGCCTATGCCTGGGGCGCGTTGTGGGGCCAGTTCTGGACGCCCGGATGGCACGGCGCGACGCAGCTGTTGCAGCGCTTTCGAGGCACCAGCGAAATGATGGGCTTGCTGCCCACCGAGATCGGCCCGCAGGGCGTGCGGCTGTCGCTGTTCTGGAGCATCCGGCACGACGCCTTGCCGGCCTGGCGCGCCGCGCCCATCGGCGCCTGGAAAGACCGCATGCTGTCCCTGTGGCCGGAGGCCGCGCCCGTGGTCGATCAGATTTCGCGGCACGACGACCTGGCGGTGGCCACCTACCGGCACACCTGGCCGCGCGGATTGGCGGCGGGCCCGTATTGCGCCGTGGGCGATGCGGGCCACGCGATGAGTCCTCAGCTGGGATTGGGAACGACGCTGGCGGTGCTGGATGCGATGGCGCTGGCGCGGGCCCTGGGGCAGCATGGCGCCGCCGCGGGACCCGCGCGCTACGCCCGCAGCCGCTTATTGCCTTCGCGCCTGTACCAGAGCCTCAGCCGGGCGCTGACACCGTGCTTCCAGGCTTCAGGGCCGGGGTTGTGGCGCGACCTGCTGTTCGGCGGCGGGCTGCTCGTGCCGGGGATGAAGTCATTGATGAAGCGCGGCCTGCTCGCCATGCCGCAGCCGGGGGAATCGGGCCGCGGCTGAGCGGCCGCGCGGCGGCCCTCAGGCCGCGTACCAGAGCACGGCGAAGAAGTGGCACACGGTGCCGGCGAGCACGAACAGATGCCAGATGAAATGGCTGTAGCGCCAACGGTTGTCGAGCACGAAGAAGGCCACGCCGCCGGTGTAGGCCAGTCCCCCCGCCACCAGCCACCACAGGCCGCCCGTGGGGACGCGCTCGATCAGCGGATTGACTGCGATGATCACCAGCCAGCCCATCGCCAGATACAGGCCCGTGGAGATGGCCGGGCGGTTGAGCCGCTTGCTGGCTTTCAGCCCGACTCCCAGCAGGGCCATGCCCCAGACCAGGCCGAACAGGGTCCAGCCCCAGGGGCCGCGCAGGGCGCCCAGGGCGAAGGGCGTGTAGGTGCCCGCGATCAGCAGGTAGATGGCGGAATGGTCCAGCACGTTGAAGAGCTGCTTGGCACGGCTTCTGGGCAGCGCGTGATAGATGGTGGACGCCAGGTACAGCAGGCACATCGTCGCGGCGAAGACCGCGGCGCCCGCGATGAAGGCGGCATCGCCCTGGCGCACGGCGGCCAGGATCAGGATGGGGGCAGAGGCCACGGCGCCCGCGGCGCCGACGCCGTGGCTGATGGCGTTGGCGATTTCCTCGCCCAGGGTCTGGGGTCTGTCGTTGGGAAACATGAATGCGTCTAGGTTGGTTTAGCCTACACCTTAGGCGCTTTGGGGCGGCGGCTCAAGGCGGCGTGCCGGTTGGCCGCGGTCGAGGCGGTATCCGTTTGATCTACTGCAAATCGGCCTGCGTGTCGGCGTCCCGAAAGCGCTGCCTGGAAGTTACTCTGTGATACATTCAGCGCGCAAGCAAACGCAGGTTTACTGGCCGAGGCCCAGCAATGGCGCGCAGTTTCACCAACTTGTTTTTCAAGGCCGCGAAGAAAATCGGCAAGCTGCAGCGCGCCGCCATGCGCATGGCCACGCCCAAGGCCGCCAAGAAGCGCAGCGCGCCCAAGCGCCGGGCCGCCAAGCCCGCTGCGGCCTCAGCTTCCCGCAGCGCCGCCGCGCCTTCGCTGGGGACGGGCCGCTGGGAAGCCTCCCGGCAATTCTCCGACGCCCAGGGCCGCCGTCTTACCTTCGCGCGCTACACGCCCGCCGCGGCGCCGCGCGCCGGCATGCCGCTGGTGGTGATGCTGCACGGCTGCAGGCAGACGGCGCTGTCGTTCGCCCGCGGTTCGCGCATGAATCAATGGGCCGACGCGGGCGGCTTCATGGTGCTGTATCCGCAGCAATCCATGACCCGTCAGGTGCAGCGTTGCTGGCGCTGGTTCCAGCCCGACGACGCGCACGGCGGGGCGGAAGCCGACCTGATTGCCGCCCTGATCCGCGCGGAGTGCGCCAGGCATGCGCTGGACCCCGAACGCGTCTACATCGCGGGGCTTTCGGCCGGGGCCGGCATGGCCGCGCTGGTGGCATTGCGGCATCCGCGCCTGATTGCCGCCGTGGCCATGCATTCCGGGCCGGTCGCGGGGGACGCCCACAGCGCCACCGGGGGCATAGGCACCATGCGGCGCGGCGCGCTCAAGCCGTTATTGCCCTTGCTGGAAAAGGTCGCGGACCCAGCGGTGTTCCGCCTGGGCATGCCCGCCATGATTCTGCAGGGGCAGCTGGATCCTACGGTGGCGCCGCGCAACGCGCGGCAGTTGTTCGAACAGTTTCGCGCCGTGAACGATCTGCCGCCCGAAAGCGTACCGGTCGAGCGCGTGCTGGGGTTGGGCACGGATAAGTCCTACCGCCGCGTCGACATGCTGCGCGGCAGCCGCACGCTGCTGCGGCTATGCGAAATCACGCTCGTGGAGCACGCCTGGAGCGGCGGCGACGCCTCGGTGCGCTATCACGCGCGCAGCGGGCCGGATGCCTCGGCGCTGATCTGGCGCTTCTTCCAGACGCACCGTCGCGTGGCGCGCGGGCAGGCGGAATAGGCCTGGGGCAGCTCGCGCAGCAGGTGGCGGTTCCGTAACCGCCTCGGCAGTAAGATCAGCGTGTTCCCGGCGTATTCCGCGCCTACCGCCTCGTCCCTGTAGGGAGCTCCGACATGTCACTATCCATGTATCAGGCCAGCGTGCCTGCCTTCGTCCGCGGCCTGAAGGTGCTGGCCGCGCTACTGCAAAAGGCCGCCGACCACGCGGCCGCCGCCGGCATGGATCCGGCCGAACTGATCAATGCCCGGCTGGCGCCGGACATGTATCCGTTGAGCGGCCAGATCCAGCGCGCCAGCGACGCGTCCAAATTCGCGGTGCAGCGCCTGTCGCGGGTGGAAGCGCCCAAGTTTCCGGATGAGGAAACCACGTTCGAGCAATTGCAGCAGCGCATCGCCGCCACGCTCGCGTATCTGCAGGACGTGCCGGCGGACCGGCTGGATGGCGCCGAAGGCCGCAAGGTTTCGCTGGCGTTCGGCGACTTCAAGCAGGAGTTCCGCGGCGACGACTACCTGCTGACGTTCGCGCTGCCGAACTTCTACTTCCATGTCACGACGGCCTACGCCATCCTGCGCCACGCGGGCGTGAAGATCGGCAAGCTGGATTTCCTGGGGCCGTATCCGCAGCCGGCCGCTTAACTCTGTTTCTTGGTCGCGTCGCCGCAGCCTTCCATCGGCCCCATCTTCGCCATGTTCTCCTGCACTTCTTGCGGCGTCAGGTCGAACTTGTGCGTGGCGATGGACCAGCGGTGTCCGCAAGGGTCCACCACCTGGCCGTAGCGGTCGCCCCAGAACATGTCCGCCACGGGCATGGTCACCTGGGCGCCGGCCGCCACCGCCTGTTTCATCGCCGCGTCCACGTCGGCCACGTACAGGTGCAGGGTGACGGGCGTGCCTTTGAGCGCCTTCGGGCCCAGGCTGCCCCATTCGGGGAAGTCGTCCATCAGCATCATGACGGAATCGCCGATGCGTATGGCGGCATGCATGATCTTGCCGTTGGGGCCGGGCAGCCGGGCCAGCTCCTCGGCGTTGAAGGCTTTCTTGTAGAAGTCGATGGCCTGCGCCGCGCCTTCGCACACGATGTGCGGGGTGAGCGTATGCATGCCTTCGGGTATGGGTTTGCTTGCAGGGTTAGCCATGAGGTATCTCCAGATTGTTGCGTTTGAAGGGGCGGGAAAGATCCTGCCGCCTCAGTTGCCTACCAGTGTGGCGAAGCCGCCCCAGCACATGCGCTTGAAATCGAACACGCCTTCGCAGCAGTGCTCGGCCAGGCGCGGGTCCGACATGACCTTGGCGTTGATCCGGTCGCGCTCCGCCTTGTTGGCGTAGGTGATCCAGGCGAACACCACCGTCTCGTCCTCGCGCGCGCCGGCAGCGGCGCTGAATGCGGCGAAACCTTCCTTGTCGATCTCTTCGGCCACGCATTCCCGGTAGTCGAGGGCGCCGTGCTCCAGCCACACTGTCTGCGCCTGCTGCGCCATCTTCCGGTAGGTTTCGAGGTTGGCCTTGGGCACGGGCAGCAGGAAGCCGTCTACATACTTTTCCATCAGTAACTCCTTGATCCACGTTGTTCTGTTCCGCGCCAGGACGCCCCGCAAGCCGCCCCTGGCGCTGCCCGGATCTCATTCCGGCAAGTGTCACTGTATCGGGATCGGCGGCGATCTCAGATAGGCGATTGCGACAATCTTGAGGGTGGATTGCGACAGCTGGCAGGCGTATGCTTTGCAGGATGAAAAACGTCGCCTTCCTACTGCCCCTGGGGGCGAACATCGCCTCGCTGGAAACCGCCAGGCATGGCTTCCTGGTCGCCAACGAATACCTGGCTGCGCACGGGCGCGAACCCCGGTTCACGGTGCGCACCCTGGCCGTGAACCGCGAAGTCCGCCTGGACCAAGGCCGCATCACGGTGCAGGCCGACATGGTCCTGGCCGATGCCCACGACATCGACATCTGCATCGCGCCGCCGCTGCTGGGCTCGGTGTCCGACGCGGTGTTGTCCAACCGCGAACTGATCGAATGGCTGTCTCGCCATCACCGTGATGGCGGCGAAGTCGCCAGCCTGTGCATGGGCGCCGCGTTGCTGGCGGCGGGCGGCGTCCTGGACGGCCAGCAGGCGGTGGTCCACTGGGTGGCGCAGAACCTCTACGCCAGCCTGTTTCCCAACGTGCAATGGGTCAGCGACCGCGTCGTCATGGCGGACAACGGCATCTACACCAGCGGCGGCGCGTTCTCAGCCGCGCACCTGGTGCTGCATCTGATCGAAAAATACACCGACCGCGACACTGCCATCTGGTGCGCCAAGTACTTCCAGCTGGACTGGAGCCGCCAGAGCCAGTTGCCATTCGCGGTGTTCGTGGGGCAGAAGGCCCACGCCGACGAGGTCGTGCGCGCGGTGCAGGATTACATCGAAGGCCGCTACACGGAAAAAATCACCGTCGAGGAACTGGCGGACCGCCACGCCATGGGACGCCGGACGCTGGAGCGCCGCTTTCGCCAGGCAACCGGCAACAGCATCGTCGAGTACGTGCAGCGGGTGCGGGTGGAAGCGGCCAAGAAGCGCCTGGAGACCTCGCGCAAGAGCGTGGCCGAAGTCATGTACGAAGTCGGCTACAACGACACCAAGGCCTTCCGCGATATTTTCAACAAGTACTGCGGCATGTCGCCGGTGGGCTATCGCGAGCGCTACCACTTCCAGTAGCGGCTCTAGCGCAATGCGGTGCGACCGCGTATCGCGCGCCGCGACATCCGCGGGTTCGGGCGCGCTACCTTAGCGTAGTCGCCGACACCCTGTCCGGATACCAAGCGGTGAATTTCATTGCGCCGGCCAGCGCCGCCACCGTCACTGCGATGGCGACCGCCTGCGGCAATTGGGGCTTATACAGCAGCAGCGCGTCGGCCGCCACCATGCTCGCAAACGCCAGCGCCCAGGCCGTGGCCACGGCATAGTTCATGCGGGCATAGCGGCGGTTCTTCCAGACGTATTCCGGCTCTTTTTCCCGCGCATATTCCAGTGTGAACGGCCGGCGCAGCGCCAGGGTCAGCAACACCAGGGCCAGTATTCCGGCGTCGACCCGCAGGCGCGCCTGGGCGATCGTCCAGGAATCCCCGTCCGCCATCGGGGCATACAGGGTCAGTCCTGTGAACAGCAGCAGCGTGCCGGTTTCCAGGATCTTGATGCGCCGTTCGGGGCTGAGCCAGTCGCGAAGCACCAGCCCGGCGGATACGAAGGTGCCGGCAGCAAGCCCTTCCAGCACACCGACGGTTCTTTCAATGATGACAAACACGATGAACGGCGCGAACGCCAACAGGATATTCATCTTGGTTCCCCGACCTCGAGCGCGCGCCCCCGCGCGTTGTCAGCGTCGCCTTGAGAATCAAGACGCGAACTTGTCTATTTACGCCTGTCCGCCAGGGTGCGGGATATGACGCCGTTCGCCTATCGGCAAGGTGACCGTGTACGTATGGACTATTGTTCCGGTGGCGCAGCGATGCATCGGCCGTCTGGCCGGCGCCGGCTGGCGCAAAGAAGTAGTTCGACGGGCGATGGCCGGCTGACGCGCGGCACGCAGGACGGACCACCTTCGGCGGACCTTCCGCCGCGACGACGCAGACGTTGATCCGCCAGCGGACGTCGGCTAAGGTCATGGGCTGATTACAACCCCGCCGCCGAGGAAACCATGACATCAGCCCTTCCGTCCACGACCCTGAGCGTGGATCCCGCCTGGATCGACGAGTACGGCCACATGAATGCCGCCCATTACGTGGGCATCTTCGACCGCGTCGGCTTCCAGTTGCTGCGCGAGGTCGGGGTGGGGCTGGACTACACCGAGGCCACGCGCTGCGGCATCTACACGATGAACGTGCACGTGGCTTATCTGCGTGAAGTGCTGGCGGGCGATCCGCTCGCGTTGCGCATCCGGCTGCTGGAAGCGGACGACAAGCGCCTGCTGTGCCTGATGGAGCTGATGCAGACCCGCGACGGTTACGTCGCGGCCACCATGGAGCAGCTGTCGCTGCATGTGGATCTGGAAACGCGGCGCGCCAAGCCGTTTCCGCCGGAGTTGGCGCAGCGGCTGGCGCGCACCGTCACGGAGCACGCCGCCCAGCCGCTGCCGGCGGGCTACCGGCGGCTCTTGCCGCTGAAGCCGCCGCGTTGAGTCATCCCGCCTTACCGGCCCGACCGTTCAGCGCGCGACCGCGATCGGCCGGTCGCCCGAGATCGTGGTGCGGTGCATCTCGCGGTCGAAGCCGTCATAGTCGTTCATGGCCAGGTGCTGGGTGCAGCGGTTGTCCCAAAGCGCCAGCGAGCCCGGCGCCCAGCGGAAGCGGCAGGTGAACTCCGGCCGCGCCGCGTGGCGGTACAGGAACTGCAGCAGGGGTTCGCTTTCTTCCTGGGTCATGCCGTCAAAGCGCAATGTATAGGTGCTGTTCACATACAGCGCCTTTTTGCCGGTGGCCGGGTGCACGCGCACCACGGGGTGGACCACTTCGCTGGCGGCGCGGTCGTCGGTGCGCACGTCCATCTTGTGGGCCGGGTCGCCGTTGTTCACCACCGCGCCACCCGCGCCATAGGAGCGCACCGCGCTGTGCACAGCGCCCAGCCCGTCCAGTATCTGCTTCAGCCGGTCCGACAGCGCGTCGTAGGCGCGGTACATGTTCGCCCACATGGTGTCGCCGCCGTAGGGCGGAATGACGCGGCCGTATAGCGCCGAGCCCAGCGGCGGCTCTTCGGCATAGCTCATGTCCGTGTGCCACAGGCCGCCGAACAGGCGCCGGGTGGTTTCCGCGCGGCCTTTCATCACGGGCAGGATGGTCGGGTGTCCTTCCAGCGCCCGCACGAAGGGCACTTCCAGCAGCTCGCCGAAGCGCGAGCTGAAATCGATGTGCTGCTGCGGCGTCAACTGCTGGTCGCGGAAGAACACCACCAGGTGCTCGTGCAGTGCGTTGCGCACTTCGTCGAACTGATCGTCCGATAGCGGCCGCGACAGGTCGATGCCGCGGATCTCGGCGCCCAGCGCGCCGGCTATCGGTTGGGTTTCCAGATGGCGATACGTGGTCATGCTTGTCTCCTTGCCTATTGAAGCTTGATCTGCGCCTTGCTCACCAGCGCGCCCCACTTGTCGGTTTCCGCCGCGATGTAGCGGCCGAAGTCCGCCGGCCCTTCGGCCGAAATGATGCCGCCCATGGCGCCTATCTGTTCGCGCACGTCGGGCATGGCCAGCACGGCCAGCAGTTCCTTGTTCAGGCGTTCGATGATGGGCTTGGGCGTGGCGGCAGGCGCCAGCACGCCGAACCATCCGGCGATCTCGTAGCCCGGCAGGCCTGCCTCGGCCATCGTCGGCACGTCGGGCAGCTGCGGCGAGCGCGCCGTGCTGGTGATCGCCAGCGCGCGCAGCTTGCCGGCCTTCACCAGTTGCAGCGCCGAGGGCATGTTGTCGAACATCATCGGCACGTGGCCCGCCACGGTGTCGTTCAGGCCCGGCGCGCTGCCGCGGTAGGGCACGTGGGTCAGGCGCACGCCCGCCGACGCGGCGAACAATTCGCCCGCCAGGTGCAGCGAGGTGCCCGCGCCGGGGGTGGCGTAGTCCAGCGGCGCTTTCGATTTCTTCGCGTAGGCGATCAGTTCCTGCACCGAACGCACCGGCAACGCGGGATTGACCACCAGCAGGTTGGGCACGCTCATCAGCATCGTGACGGGCGCCAGGTCCCGCTGCGGCTTGTAGGGCAGGTCCGGGTAGAGGGCGGGGTTGATGGAAATGGGGCCGATATTGCCCATCACGATGGTGTAGCCGTCGGCCGGCTGCTTGACCGCGAAATCGGTGCCTATGTTGCCGCCGGCCCCGGCCTTGTTCTCGACGATGACTGGCTGGCCCAACCGTTCGCCGAGCTTGTGGCTGACCAAGCGGGCCAGCATGTCGGTCGATCCGCCCGGCGGGTAGGGCACGATCCATTTGACCGGCTGCGCGGGCCAGCTTGCTTGCGCTGCGGCGGATCCCGTACAGAACACGAGACCCGCCGCCAAGGCGAGTGCGATGCGTTTCATAGCTATGTCTCCTTCCCGGGCTCGCCGGTCTTGCCGGGAGCATCGTTTATGTGTATTGTTCACCTAGTGATCAATACGTTTATCAGGTGAACGATTGAAGAATAATAGATCGATTCAGCGGTGTCTATCCATCATGCGGGCCTTCCGCGGCAACGGCCGACCCACGCTGGCCGAACTTGCGCGCGCGGTCGACCTGCCGCACGCGACCGTGCTGCGGTTTCTGCAGACGCTGGAAGAAGAGGGCTACGCGGCGCGCGAAGACAGCCGCTGGCGGCTTACGCCGCTGGTTTTCGAGCTGGGGTTCGCGGCCATGGAGAGCCTGGGAGTGACGGACGCCGTGCAGGAGATCCTGCAGAACCTGGCCGACGCCTATTCAGGCACGTCCAACCTGGGCGAGGCCAACCCCGAAGGCGTGATCATCATCGGCCGCGCCATGGCGCCGGCCGAGCGCCGCCGCCTGGTGGTGATGAACCTGCGCGTGGGCAGCGTGCTGCCGCCGGCGAGCGCGTTGGCCGGCGGCTTGCGCCTGGGGCCGGGGGAGTGGACCCGGTTCGACTACCCGGACAGCAACCAGGTGTCGGTGGCCGTGCCCGTGCCGCAGGCCGGCTCGCGCCTGTTGTCGGTGGGGATTTCGGTGGCCGCCCCGGAAGTGGCAGGGAACCGGCTGGAAGCGGACATGGTGCCCGCCTTGCAACAGGCGGCGCAGACCATCGCTGGTGTGATCCGGGTCGGCGTGGTGTGAGCGCGACGGCCCGGATCAGTCCTGGGCCGTCTGCGGCAGTTTCGCGATCACCTTGATCTCGAAGTCGAAACCATTGAGCCAGGTCACGCCCACCGCGGTCAGGGCCGGGTACGGCGCCACGCCCCAGAATTCCGGCACCACCTGCCAGATCGTCTCGAACCGGGATGCCGGGTCGACCATGAACACCGTCACGTCGACCACGTCGTCGAAGCTGCTGCCGGCCGCCGCCAGGATGGCTTGCAGATTGCGGAACGCAAGCCGCACATGCTCCTGCAGGTCGGGCTCGGGCGTGCCGTCCTCGCGGCTGCCCACCTGTCCCGAGACGAACAGGAATCCATTGGAACGAATTGCGGGTGAATAGCGGTCGCGCTCATACAAGGCGTGACGCCCCGGGGGAAAAACAACGTCGCGTTGGGTCATGGCTATCTCCATCTATGGGCCGCATCCGGCCCGGGATTGACGATGTAGGCACTTTAGGTGCCCCCGTTGCCGCGATAAACGGGCAAGTCCGTCCATCACTGTTTGTAGAATCCAAATAATCAGGAAGAGCGGGAGCAGAGATGGACCGTTTCGACGCGATGCAGGCCTTCGCCCGCGTGGTGGAATCCGGCAGCTTCACCAAGGCGGCCGAGACCTTGCACATGAGCAAGACCAGCGTGACGCAACTGGTGCAGCAGTTGGAGGCGCGCTTGCGCGTCAAGCTGCTGAACCGCACCACCCGCAAGGTCAACGTGACCGCCGACGGCGCCGCCTACTATGAGCGCGTGCTGAGGCTGCTGGCCGACATGGACGATGCCGAGACCAGCCTGTCCGGGGCGTCGGCGGTGCCGCGGGGGCGTTTGCGCGTGGACGTGCCCAGCCCGCTGGCGCGCATGATCCTGGTGCCGGCCTTGCCGGCGTTCCATGCGCAATATCCCGACATCCAGCTGGACATGGGCGTGAGCGACCGGATCGTCGATCTGATCGGCGAGAACGTCGACTGCGTGGTGCGCGGCGGCGAACTCACCGACCAGTCGCTGATGGCACGGCGCGTGGGCGACTTGCTGCTTGGCGTGTACGCGGCGCCGGAGTACCTGAAGCGCGCAGGCACGCCGGCGCATCCGCGCGAGCTGGAGGACACGCATCACCGTATCGTGGGCTTTCTGTGGGCGCGCAACGGCAAGGCTTTGCCCTACGCCATGCGCCGCGGCGGCGAAAGCCTCAAGGTGCACGGGCGCTATGTGCTGGCGGTCGACGACGGCAACGCCTATCTGGCGGCCGGCCTGGCCGGGCTGGGCGTGCTGTGGTTGCCGGACTACATGTCACGCGCCCACGTCGACAGCGGCGAGCTGGTGCCGCTGTTCCAGGACTGGCGCCTGGATTCCATGCCGATGTACGTGGCGTTTCCGCCCAACCGGCACGTGAGCGCCAAGCTGCGCGTGTTCATCGATTGGGTCGCCGGGCTGTTGGGGCAGTACACGCCGGACCGACCGCGCGCCTGAGACTGGCGCGCGGCGCGGGCCGGCTTCGCGTCTTTCAAGCCTGCTGGCTGCGCGCTCCGCGCAGCAGCTTGCCCGGCAGTTCGCCGGTGGCCGCGCCGCCTTCGAAGATCGGCAGGCCATTGACCAGCGTGGCCACGTAGCCGTCGGCGCGCTGGATCAAACGGCGGCCGCCGCCCGGCAGGTCGAACACCATCTCCGGGCAGTGCACGCGCACCGCATCGGGATCGATGATGTTGACGTCGGCCTTGTAGCCGGGCTGCAGCAGGCCGCGATCCAGCAGCCCGTACACGCTGGCGGTGTCGCGCGTCTGGCGCTTGACCACATGCTCCAGTTCCAGCAGCGGGCCGCGGCGGCGGTCGCGGGTCCAGTGGCTGAGCATGAAGGTGGGCATGCTCACGTCGCAGATGTAGCCGCAATGCGCGCCGCCGTCGGACAGGCTGTTGACCGTGTAGGGCTGCTGCATCAGCTGGTGCAGGTGGTCCAGGTTCTCGTACGAATAGTTGAAGGACGGGTAGTAGAGGATCGCCTGGCCCTCGTTTTCCAGCATCAGGTCATAGACGATCTCCAGCGGCGCGCGGCCGCTGCGTTGCGCCATTGCGGCCACGCTTTCCCCGGGCAGCGGTTCGTAGTCGGGATCGCTGCCCAGGCGGAAGATCTTGTGGAAGCTGCTGAACAGCGTTTCAGCGCGGCGGTCCAGAAGGCCGCGCTGTTCGTTCATGATGCGGCTGCGCGTGGCGGGGTCGCGCAGGCGGGCCAGCTTTTCCGCCAGCGGCAGGGCATGCAGCGCCTGATAGCTGGGATGCGCGATGAACGGGTGCAGCGTGCTCTGCCACGAAAACAGGATGCCCAGCGGACGTCCGCTGATGCCTGCCAGCAGCGGCACGCCTGCGCGGTGCGCGCGGTCCAGGCTGCCGGCGATCTGCTTCCAGACGTCGGGCGCGGCGTCGGTCTGCTGCAGGTTGAACAGCACGGGCAGGCGGTTGTGGCGCGCCAGCTGCTCCAGCCACGGCATTTCGCCTTCCATGGCGGGATGGTTGGCGGTCATCTGGAACACGCCATGCCCGACTTCGCCCATGACCGAGCCCAGGGCGGTGATCTCCTCGCCGGTGGCGAAGGTGCCGGGCGGATACTTGCGTTCGTCGTACTTGTGCAGGAAGGTGCGCGAGGTGGAGAAGCCCACCGCGCCGGCGGTCAGCGCTTCGCGCACCACTTCGCGCATGGCGATCAGGTCGCTGGGCGAGGCCTCGTCGTGGTGGATGGCGCGTTCGCCCATCACGTAGGCGCGCACCGCGCTGTGCGGGATCTGTGCGCCCACGTCCAGGGCCTTGGGGCGGCGGTCCAGCGCGTCCAGGTATTCGGGAAAGGTCTCCCAATCCCACTGGATGCCTTCGGAAAGCACCGAGCCGGGTATGTCCTCGACGCCCTCCATGACCTTGATCAGCCATTCGCGCCGTTCGGGTTTGACGGGGGCGAAGCCCACGCCGCAGTTGCCCATGATGGCCGTGGTGACGCCGTGCCAGGTGGAAGGGCTGAGATACGGGTCCCAGGTGGCCTGGCCGTCGTAGTGGGTGTGGATGTCCACCCAGCCCGGGGCCACCAGGCAGCCGTCGGCGCGGATCTCGCGGCGCGCCGCGCCGGCCCGGCCTTCGGCCTGGACCACGCGTCCGTCCTCGATCGCCAGGTCCGCCTGGTAGCGGGGCCGTCCCGATCCATCGACGATGGTGCCGCCGCGTATGACCAGATCATGCATTGCGCTCTCCTTTCGATACGTGCCGCGGTTACTGGAGGACCAGGCCGATGCGCTTGATCACCGCGCCCCAGCGTTCGCTGTCCTGCTGGACGATCTGCGCGAACTCCTTGGGACCCGCGCCGCTGACTTCATTGCCCTGGGACACGATGCTCTGGGTTACGTCGGGCGAGTCCAGCGCCTCGCGGAACACCTGGGCCACGCGCTCGGCCAGCGCGGGCGGCATGTCGCCGGGGCCGAAGATGCCTTGCCAGCCGACGATGTCCAGCCCGGGTATGCCTTGCTCCTTCAGGGTGGGCAGGTCCGGCAGCACGCTCAGGCGGCGGTCGGTGGCCGGGCCCAGCAGCTTGACCTTGCCGGCGCGCGCGTTTTCCACGGCGGTGGCCGTGCCGTCGAAGTAGACCTGGACCTCGCCCGCCAGCAGCGCGCGGCTGGCGTCGGCCGTGCCCTTGTAGGGGACGTGCACGATGTCGATGCCGGTCTGCTGCTTGAGTATTTCGCCGTTCAGATGCGAGGTGGACCCCGGGCTGTAGGAAGCGAAGTTCAGCTTGCCAGGATTGGCCCGCGCGTAGTCGATCATCTGCGCCGTGGTCGAAAAGGGCGCGTCCTTGTTGGCGACCAGCACGGTGGCAGAACGCACCACCTGGATGACCGGGGTGAAGTCCTTGACAGGGTCGTAGGGCAGCTTCTTGTACAGATGCGGATTCTGCGTGTGCGTGACGACGATGGTGTAGAGCAGGGTGTAGCCATCGGGGTTGGCGCGGGCCACTTCCTGCGCGCCTATCATCGTGCCCGCGCCGGGCTTGTTGTCGACGATGACCGGCGCCCCGGTGCGTTGCGTGACCTTCATCGCCAGCATGCGCGCCAGCGCGTCGGACCCGGACCCGGCCGGAAACGGCACTACCAGGCGGATGGGCTTGCCGCCGCCAGGCCAGGGCGGCGCCTGGGTGACGGGGGCGGCGGCCGCCGAAAGACAGGCCAGGGCGCCCAGCATGGCAGCCCCGCCGCTACCCAACAGCTTCAAGAACGACTTGCGGTTCATCTTGTCTCCTCCTGGGGGTAGGCAATGTCTGGCATTGCTCTGGAATGAGGTTCACCACAGGGCGCCGGCGCTGCAATCTTCCGTCGCTGCAAGTCTTTTGTAGTCTTGCCTTTGCGGTCAATCAAATGCATATTTGGCGCAATATTGATGAGAAAAATACATGAGCCTCACAATACGGTCGCTCCAGCACTACGCCGTGCTCGTCGAGGAAAAGCACTACTCCCGCGCGGCGCAGCGGCTGCATCTGACGCAGTCCGCGCTGACGCGCAGCATCCAGTCGCTGGAGGACTCACTGGGCCTGGTGCTGGTGGACCGGGCGTCCACGGGCGTCACGCCCACGCAGGCCGGGTGCATGGTGCTGGAGCGCGCGCAGCGCATCCTGGCAGAAACCCGCGACCTGCGGCGCGAAGCCGAGTTGATCCGCGGCCACGACACAGGCCGGGTGAACCTGGGCGTGGGGGCGTTTCCGGCGGCCGGATTCCTGTCGCCGCTGCTGGTGCGCATCGCGCGCGAGCATCCGGGCCTGAGCGTGCACGTCGAGATCGAAAGCTGGCAGCGCCTGCTGGACAAGCTGCTGCAGGACAAGCTGGATTTCGCGGTGGCCGTGACGCACAGCCTGCCGCCGCCCGACGACTTTTCGGTGCGGCCCTTGCCTCCGCAGCATGGCGGCCTGTTCACGCGCGCCGGCCATCCGCTGCAGGGCCTGGGCAAGCCGCGCCTGCGCGCCGCGCTGGCGCAGTACCGGCTGGCCGCCACCGACCTGCCGCTGCGGGCGCGCGAGTACCTGGCCCGGCTGTATCAGGTGGCACGGCCGGAAGACCTGCCCATCGCCTTCGAATGCGATAGCGTCGCCACGTTGCGCGAGGTGGCGCTGGGCAGCGACGTGGTGCTGTTCTGCACGCGCGAGGCCATCGCGGCCGAGCTGGCGCAGGGCGTGCTGGAGCCCTTGCCGCTGTCCTATCCCGCCGCCGGCCCGCTGACCTACAGCGTCATCCACCGCGCGCGCCGTACCCTGTCCCCGACCGCCGAGCGGGTCATCGAGCTGGTGCAGGACCTGCTGTCGGGCGCGGCCGCGCCGCAGGCCGTCTCCGGGAAAACGCGCCGGGCGCGGCGCTAGCGTCGCGGCCCAAGGGGGCTGAATGCCAGGGGCCGCGCCTACATCCGCTCGCCGGGCAGCGCGCTGGCCTGCTGCACCCAGTCCATGAACTGCGCTTCGTCCAGCTCATCGTCCTCACGGATATCCAGATAGCGCGTGTCCTGGCTCTTGGACGGTCCCGGCGGCACGGGCCGCAGCTGCGCGCCGCGAAAGAACGCCACCTTCACGTACTTGGTGAAGCAATGGATGCTCAGGAACCAGGCCTGGCCGTCCATGCCATACAGCGGCGAATTCCACTTGACCGCCTTCTGCACGCCGGGCGCTGCGCGCTCGATCAAGGCGTCCAGGCGGCGTCCGAGATCGCTCTTCCAGCCAGGCATGGCCGCGATATAGGCCTGCACCGGCGCGTCGCCCGCGCCCTTGGCGATCTGCGGATTGCCGCCGGACAGCAGGACGGGTTGCGAATCTGCTTTCTTGGTGGCCTTCACGGGTTTCGCCGTGGATTTTTCTGCCATGCGTGGGCTCCTTTCGCTTGACCTCAAGTCGACTTGAAGTGAAAGACTATCTGCATTCCGGCACGAGACGGACGGGAGTGTTCCCTTGCCCTGAGCCGTGACCAACAACCTGGGAGTTCAAGCATATGTGGGATGAACGCTACGCCGTCGACGAATACGTGTATGGAACCGAGCCGAACGCTTTCCTGGCGGAAAACGCCGGCCTGCTGTCCGGGCCGGTGCTCAGCCTGGCCGAGGGAGAGGGGCGCAACGCCGTCTTCCTGGCCTCGCTGGGCCTGGACGTGCTTGGTGTGGACGGTTCCGCCGTTGGACTCGCCAAGGCGCGCAGGCTGGCGGGGGCGAAGGGCGTATCGATCCGCACCGAAACGGCGGACTTCGCCGGGTACGAGCCGCCGCCGGCATCCTTCGGCGCGGTGGTGTCGATCTTCGCCCACATGCCCAGCCACGTGCGCAGGAGGCTGCACCGCCTGGCGGAACGCTCCCTGCGGCCAGGCGGCATCATCCTGCTGGAGGCATACCGGAAAGCGCAGTTGGGTCGCGGCACCGGCGGGCCTCCAGATGCGGACATGCTCATGGCGCGCGAGGACCTGGAGCAGGACTTCCCGAATTGCCAGGTGCTGCTTTCCCAGGAAATCGAACGCGACGTGGTCGAAGGCATATTCCACACGGGTCCGGCATGCGTGGTGCAGTTCATCGCCAGAAAGACGTGAGGGCGGCCAGGCCCACTCCTCAATCGGGAATCTCCGGTTCGACCAGCCGCATCAGCTGCGCCAGCGACTCCTGCCAGCCCAGGTAGCACATCTCCGGCGGTATCGCCGCCGGTATGCCTTCCTGCACGATGCTTACCTCCGTGCCGCAGGCGACCTGCCGCAGCGTAACGGTGGTCTGCATGCGGCCGGGCAGGTTCGGATCGTCGAACTGGTCCGAGTACCGGATCTTCTGGCCCGGCGACAATTCCAGGTACTCGCCGCCGAAGTCATGGCTGTGGCCCGTGCCGAAGTTGCGGAACGACATCTTGTGCATGCCGCCGACCTTTGCATCCAGTTGATGGACCTGGCAGGTGTAGCCGTAAGGGGGGAGCCAGCGCGCGATCGCGTCGGGTTCCAGGAAGGCCCGATAGATGCGTTCGGCCGGCGCGCGCATGACGCGATGCAGGGTTACGGTTCCGGTAGTCATGGTAAGTCCGCCTTTCAGGAAAGTTGTGCGTACTGACACGACGTACGAGTTGACCGGAAATCGACAACCGAAATCCTGGGGGAAACCCTTAAACGGCACATCTGGTCACGATTGGCCGGGCCGATGCGGACCTTTATTCGATGGGCTCGCGCATCACCAGCACGGCGATCGTATGGTTCTTCCAGAACACCTGGTGTATGCGGGGCGCCAGCGCGCGCAGCTCCTCGGGCCCGGCGCCATCGAACGTCACCAGGACCGCGGGCCGTTCGCCCTCGCTAGGCACCCGCTGGATGCGGTCGCAGGATGGAAAGCCGTATTTCATGAGAAAACCGCGGATGTCCTCGTCGGAGGTGCTTTCTTCCACATGGTTGATCAGCAGGGCGGCCATGAGCGTTCTCCTTGGAAGCCTGCGGGCGTCAGAGGCGCACCGCTCAGAATTTGGCGGGGACCATGCGCAAGGGATGTCCCGGGTCGCGGTAGCCGCCGGCTTTCTGCCGCTTGGGCAGCTTCACCTTGGCCCGCGGCATGCGCTTGTACGGGATGCGGGCGAGCAGGTGGCTGATGATGTTCAGGCGCACCTTTTTCTTGTCGTCGGATTGCGCAACATACCAGGGCGCCACGCCGGTATCGGTGGCCGCGAACATGTCGTCGCGGGCGCGCGAGTAGTCGTACCAGCGGCTGTACGAATCCAGGTCCATTTTGGTCAGCTTCCAGATCTTGCGCTCGTCGTTGATGCGGGCCTGGAGCCGGCGGGTCTGTTCTTCTTCGCTGACTTCCAGCCAATACTTGAGCAGGATGATGCCCGAGCCCACGATGGCCCGTTCGACCAGCGGCACGCCTTTCAGGAAGATCTTGACGTCGTCCTTGGAGCAGAACCCCATTACCCGTTCGACGCCGGCCCGGTTGTACCAACTGCGGTCGAAGATCACGACCTCGCCCGCCGCCGGCAGGTAAGGCAGGTAGCGCTGCATGTACATCTGGGTTTTCTCGCGGTCCGAAGGGGCGGGCAGGGCGATCACGCGGAAGACGCGCGGGCTGACCCGCTCCGTGATCGCCTTGATCGTTCCGCCTTTGCCGGCGCCGTCGCGTCCTTCGAAAATGATGCAGACCTTGGCGCCCGTCTGGCTGACCCATTCCTGGAGCTTGACCAGCTCCACGTGCAGCCGGGCCAGTTCCTCGGCGTATTGCTTTCCCGAAAGCTTGGCTTGCGCCGGCTGCTTGTCCTCTGCTGCTGCCTTCTTCTGAGCGTTCATGACGGCACTCCAGAATATGCTGCGGGGAAACGGTCGGAACGTTGGAATTTTTCACTTTAGCGCCGACCGTTGCCCCTTGTACACAGGCAGGTAGGAGCAGTTCGTTTTATTTAGTGCTTGCGTCGAAGCTATCCTCTGGCGAGAAGCGGAAAAGGCCAATAGAATCAATTCGCGCACAGCGCTCCGGCAAGGTCGGAGCTGCGTCGTGGACCATGGCGGTCAGGCTCTACACGGACCCGATAACCGATGTCGCCGCTGATCTGTTTGAATCGGCTGTTGCTGATCGGCATGCTCTGCCTGGGCGGCTGCATGCGTGTGGGGCCGGACTTCGAGCCCCAGCGCACCAGCTGGGTCGCGGACTGGAGCACTCCCGCGCTGCAGCAGGCCAGCCTCCAGCAACAGCAGCCGGACGCCCGGCAGTGGTGGCAGATTTTCGGCGACCCCGTCCTGGAAGCCCTGATCGCCCAGGCCGATGCCAACAACGCGGGCCTGCGCATCGCCGGCCTGCGCATCATGGAAGCGCGCGCGCAGCTGGGCATCGCCCAAAGCGGACGCTACCCGCAATCCCAAGTGATCGGGGCCAATGCCCTGTATCAGCACCGGTCCTCGCGCTCGGCCGAAGGCAATCCGCGCCCCAGCAGCTTCTGGCAATACAGCGCCGGATTCGACATAGGCTGGGAGCTGGACTTCTGGGGCCGGTTCAGCCGCGCCATCGAGTCGGCCGACGCCCTGTACTTCGAGGCCCAGGCCAATCGCGACGATGTGCTGGTGCTGCTGCACGCCCAGGTGGCCGAAAGCTACTACGCGCTGCGCACCGCCGAGGCGCGGCTGCGGATCGCCCGCGACAATGCCGCCATCCAGAAGCGCAGCTACGAGATCACGCAAAAGCTGTTCCGCAGCGGCGAGACCGACGAACTGGACTTGCAGCAGGCCCGCACGCAGTACCTGAGCACGCTGGGCACCATTCCCGAATTCGAAAGCCAGATCATGCGGACCCGCAACGCCCTGGCGGTCCTGGTCGGCCGGCCGCCCGGACCCATGCCGGAACTGGACAACAAGACGGCGGAGGTGCCGCTGATCGACCGCGCCGTGCTGCAGGACGTGCCCGCCAACCTGCTGCTGCGCCGTCCCGACATCCGCGCAGCCGAACTGCGCATCGCCGCGCAGTCGGCGCAGGTGGGGGTGGCCGCGGCGGACCTCTATCCTTCGCTGACCCTGCTGGGCAGTATCGCCTGGTCCGCCACCTCGCTGGCGGGCACGGCGGGCGGCGCGGCGCTGCTGGCCGGCCCGGTCCTCAGCTGGAACGTATTCGACCACGGCCGCCTGCAGAACAATGTGCGAGTGCAGGACGCCCGGCTGCAGCAACTGATCGTGGCCTACCAGGACGACGTCCGGCAGGCGGCGCGCGAAGCCGACGACGCGGCCAGCGGCCTGATCAAGGCGCTGGAGCGCGACGGCATCCTGCAACAGTCGGCGCAGGCCGCGGGGCGTTCGCTCACGCTGGCCAACGCGCTCTACCGCGAAGGCTATACCGATTTCCAGCGGGTGCTGGACGCGCAGCAGGCACTGGCCGTCCAGCAGGACGCCTACGTCGTGAACCGGGGCGGCGCCGTAAGCGACCTCATCGCCCTGTACAAGGCGATGGGTGGCGGCTGGTATAGCGCGGAACCGGTGCTCGACCCGGCGACCCGCGAACAGATGCGGCAGCGCACCGATTGGGGCGATCTGCTATCCGAGCCGGCGCCTGCTTCCCCAACTGCCCTGTCCGCGCAAAAGGTGCGACCCGATGAGTGACTCGCCGTCCCAGCCCGCCGCAGCCCCCGCGCCGGATCCCGCGAAAAAGGGCGTCCGATGGACGGTTCTGTTCATCGTGCTGAGCCTGGCCTGGTATCTGCTGGCCGACCGCTATACGCCTTACACGCAGCAGGCGCGGGTGCAGGCCTTTGTCGTGCCGGTGGCTTCCGAGGTATCGGGGCGCGTGACGCGGGTGTACGTGCGCAACAACCAGGATGTCGAGGCCGGCGCGACGCTGTTCGACGTCGACCCGGAGCACTACCGCATCGCCGTGGATCGCGCCCGCGCCGATCTGGAGTCCACGCGCCGGCAGATCGGCGCCGGCACGGCGGGCATCGATTCGGCACAGGCTTCCTTGCGCGCGGCGCAGGCCAATGAGCTGAAGGCCCGCCAGGACAGCACGCGGCTCGAACGGCTGTACCGCGAGGACCAGGGCACCGTATCGCTGCGGCGGCTGGAAATCGCGCGGGCGAATCTGACGCAGGCCATCAGCCAGGTCGCGGCCGCGCGCGCCGAGGTGCAGCGCGCGCGCGAACAGGAAGGCGGCAGCGAGGAAGACAACGCCAAGCTGCGCAGCGCCGCCGCTGCCCTGGAAAAGGCCGAGCTGGACCTGGCCAACACGCAGGTGCGGGCGCGTTCGGCGGGCCTGATCACCGACCTGCGCACCGACACCGGGCAGTTCGCGGCCGCCGGCAACCCCGTCATGACGCTGATCGCGATCCACGACGTCTGGATCAGCGCTGAAATGACCGAGAACAACCTGGGCCACGTAGAGCCCGGCACGCCGGTGTCCATCATCCTGGACGCGCTGCCCGGGCAAATCTTCAAGGGCCGCGTGCGCAGCGTTGGGTATGGCGTCAATGTGGGACCGGGCACGCCGCCCGGCGCCTTGCCCACGGTGCAGAACAGCCGCGACTGGCTGCGGCCCGCGCAGCGCTTTCCCGTGATCGTGGAATTCGATCGCGACGACCTGCCGGCCTTGAGCGGCGTGCGCGTGGGCGGCCAGGCCGAGGTCATGGCGTTTCCCAGCTCCGGCAATCCGCTCAACCTGCTGGGCCGCGCGTACATGCGGCTGATGAGCTGGCTTTCCTATGCGTACTGATCCCGATCCTCGCGGACGCCGCGCGCTGCGTGTGGGCGCGGGCGCGGCTTTCTGCACGGCCATCAGCTATGGCCTGGACCTGCCCATCGCCATGGTCGCGCCGGTGCTGGGCGTCATGTTGCTGGCGTCGATGAACCGGCCCCTCTCGTTCAGGAGCGGGCTGGGCCTGATGCTGATGGCGCTTCTTACCACCGCGATCGGATTGCTGCTGAGTCCCTTGCTGCGCTACTACCCCTTGAGCGGCGTGCTGCTCATCGCGCTTTGCCTTTTTTTCGCTTTCCGCCACGGGCTGCGCGGCGGCAATGGCTTGTTGTCGACCTTCCTCATCATCGGGCTGACCATGATCTCCGCCGCCGGCACCGTCGACTTCGCCTTGGCTTCCCTGGTGATCGAGGCGCTGGGCAAAGGGTTGCTGGTCGCGGTCCTGGTGTTGGGCGGCTGCCACCTGCTGTTTCCCGAGCCGGCGGCCGCGCCCGCGCCGCCGGCGGCGCCCGTGCTGCCGCCCGACCAGGCCAGCCGCCTGGCCTTGCGCGCCTCGCTCGTTGTGATGCCGGCGTTCCTGCTGGCGCTGACCGACCCGCTGGGCTACATGCCCATCATCCTGAAATCGGTCAGCCTGGGGCGGCAGAGCTGCGTCACCGCCGCGCAGGGCGCGGCCCGCGAACTGCTGGGCTCGACCCTGCTGGGCGGCGCGCTGGCAGTGGCTTTCTGGTGCGCCCTCAGCCTGTTCGTGAACCTCTGGATGTTCTTTCTCTGGATGCTGCTGTTCGGCCTCATCGCCGCGCGCAAGCTCTACCGGCTGAGTCCGACCCGCCATCCGCCCAGCTTCTGGCTGAACACGCTGGTGACGCTCATCATCCTGCTGGGCCAGTCGGTGCAGGACAGCGCCGCCGGCAAGGACGTCTATACCGCGTTCGCGGTGCGCATGGGCTTGTTCATCGGCGTCACGCTCTACGCCTGCCTGATGCTGCGCCTGCTCGAATCGCGGGCGTCGGGCAGCCCGAAGCCTGGAGCGAATCCTTCAACCGCAGTCCCTTCAAACGCTTGACCAGGAGGCAGCCATGCCATTGCCAGACGAACCGGTCCAACCCGCGCCCGCAGCGGGCTGGCGCTTCAAATGCGGGATAGGTTTGTTCATCATCGCCTTCGCCCTGTGGTTCCTCATCCCGGTGGCAGGCTACCTGGACGTGCCAGGCCCGCGCATCGCCGCGCTGACCGGCACCATCTTCATCGCCAACAAGGTGCTGCTGCTGAGCTGCATCGCCGTCATGGGCAAGGAAGGCTTTCAGCGGCTGAAGTCCATCGTGTTCGGCCATGCCAAGAAGCTGGCGCCCGTGCAGAAGGTCGGCCCCGTGCGCCATGCCATCGGCCTGGTCATGTTCTTCCTGCCCATCCTGACCTCGGTGCTGGAACCCTACATCGACGAAATGTGGCCGGGCCTGCGACCCAATCTGTGGCAGGCCCAGCTGGTCGGAGACATCATGCTGATCGCCAGCTTCTTCGTGCTGGGCGGGGATTTCTGGAGCAAGCTGCGCGGCCTGTTCGTGCGGACGGTGTAGCGGGCGGGCCGCCACGGCCGGAGCCGGCGTTTTCATAGGAAAATGCCGGCTTGCGTTCCGACGCGTAACCTCAGCCATCAACCAGGATCCGCCATGCCGCAACTCGACATCTATCAGGTAGACGCTTTCACCGCCGCGCCCTTTGGCGGCAATCCGGCGGCGGTCGTGCCGCTGCAGGCATGGCTGCCGGACGAAACGCTGCAACGCATCGCGGAAGAAAACAACCTGTCCGAAACCGCCTACTTCGTGCGCAAGGGCGATGTCTACGAGCTGCGCTGGTTCACGCCCGCGGTGGAGGTGGACCTGTGCGGCCATGCCACGCTGGCGTCGGCCTGGGTGCTGTTCGAACAGCTGGGCGCAACGGAAGACGTGCTGCGCTTTGCCACGCGCAGCGGCGAACTGCAGGTGCGCCGCGCGAGCGACCGGCTGGCGATGGATTTTCCGGCCAAGCGTCCCGAAGCGCAGGAGATCCCGCCGGGTCTGCTGCAGGCGCTGGGCCTGCCGGGCGCGCAGGCGTTCTACAAGACGGACGACTATCTGGTGGTGATCGACGATGAAACGCGGATCGATGCCTTGAAGCCGGACTTCGCCGCGCTGGCGGCTTTCGAGACGCGCGGCGTGGCGGTGACGGCGCCATCGGCGCAATTCGATTTCGTGACGCGCTGGTTCGGGCCGCGGGTGGGCGTGAACGAGGATCCGGTGACCGGATCGGCGCACACCTCGCTGGCGCCGTACTGGGCCCAGCGCCTGGGCAAGCGCAGCCTGAGCGCGCAGCAGGGCGGGGCGCGCAAGGGCCAGTTGCAATGCGAGGTGCTGGATAACGGCCGGGTGATCATCAGCGGCCAGGCGGCGTTGTACCTGCGCGGCTCGATCTTCATCTGAAGCCTGGCGGGCCGCGGCGCAGGCGCGCGGCGGCGTAACAAAAGAGACGTTGACACGGTTTATGCTCAACACTAGCATAAACCGTGCTCTTTTTTTGATCATTAAATGCTCAATATGAGCATAACAATTCGCGAGGAGACGCGTCCATGGACACCCCCAACCGCCGGTACGTCGAATTCGATCTGCCTGCCACGACTAGCTGCCCCAGCGCCGTCGGCCAGGCCTGGGCCCGCGTGCCCGAACCCTTGCCAGCCAACGAACGCGCCGCCTGCGTGGCGCGCATACGCGAACTGCTGATGCGTGAACGCGCCGTGCTGGTCGCCCACTACTACGTCGATGCGGAGTTGCAGGAGCTGGCTGAACAGACCGGCGGCTGCGTCGGCGACTCGCTGGAGATGGCGCGCTTCGGCCGCGACCACGAGGCTCGCACGCTGGTGGTGGCCGGCGTGCGCTTCATGGGCGAGACCGCCAAGATCCTGAGCCCGGACAAGCGCATCCTGATGCCGGACCTGGACGCCACCTGCTCGCTGGACCTGGGCTGTCCGGCCGCCGATTTCGCCGCCTGGTGCGATGCCCATCCGGACCGGACGGTGGTGGTCTACGCCAATACCAGCGCGGAGGTGAAGGCGCGCGCGGACTGGGTCGTCACCTCGTCGATCGCGCTCGACGTGATCGCCGACCTGCATGCGCGCGGCGAGAAAATCCTTTGGGCGCCGGACCGCCATCTGGGCGACTACGTGCAACGCCAGACCGGCGCCGACATGCTGCTGTGGCAGGGGTCCTGCCTGGTGCATGACGAGTTCAAGGGCACCGAACTGGAGCTGCTGCGCGCCGAGCATCCCCAGGCCAAGGTGCTGGCGCATCCGGAATCTCCCGCGGCGGTGCTGGCGCAGGCGGACGTGGTGGGCTCGACCACCCAGCTGATCGAGGCCGCGCGCAAGTTCGACGCCGGGCTGCTGATCGTCGCGACCGACCAGGGCATCCTGCACAAGATGCGCGCGCAGGCGCCCGGCAAGACCTTCCTGGCCGCGCCCACCGCGGGCAACAGCGCCAGCTGCAAGAGCTGCGCGCATTGCCCCTGGATGGCGATGAACGCCTTGGGCAACCTTGCCGAGACACTGGAGCACGGCCGCAACGAGATCACGCTGGACCCCGCGCTGGGCCTGCGCGCCAAGGCGCCGATCGATCGCATGCTGGACTTCGCGGAACAACGCAAGCGCCGCGTGCAGGCCAGCGGCGACTTCGCACGCGACACGGCGCTATACGCCAGCGTCGGGCCGGCCTAAGGACTACCGGAGGTCCGCTCATGGAATTCGACGTCATCATCATCGGCAGCGGCCTGGCCGGCATGGCCGCGGCGCTGGAACTGGCCCCGCGCAGGCGGGTCGCCCTCGTGTCGAAGGGCGAGTTGCGCGACAGCGCCAGCAACCGCGCCCAGGGCGGCATCGCCGCGCCGCTGGGCGCGGACGACAGCATCGAGGCGCATGTCAGCGACACTCTGGTCGCGGGCGCAGGCCTGTGCGACTTGCCGGCCACGCGGCACATCATCTCCCGGGCCTGCGGCGCGATCGCCTGGCTGCAGGAGCAGGGCGTCGCGTTTACCCTGGAGCAAGGCGGCTTGCATCTGACGCGCGAAGGCGGGCACGGCCTGCGCCGCATCGCGCACGCGGCGGACGCGACCGGCAGCGCCATCGTCGCGGCGCTGGAGGACCGAGTGCGGCGGCAATCCGGCATCACGCTGCTGCAGGCGCATTGCGCCGTGGACCTGATTCTGGACGGCGCCGCGGGTACGGCCGCGGCGCGCTGCCGCGGCGTGCGCCTGCTGGACCTGCGCAGCGGGCGGATCTTCGACGCAACGGCCGGCCATGTCGTGCTGGCCACGGGCGGCGCGGGGCAGGCATACCAGACGACGACCGCGCCGCCGGCCGCGACCGGCGACGGCATCGCCATGGCCTCGCGCGCGGGCTGCCAGATCGCCAACATGGAGTTCACGCAATTCCATCCTACCGGCCTGCACCACGCGCAGGCGGGCGGATTCCTCATCTCCGAGGCCGTGCGCGGCGAGGGCGGTGTGCTACGCCTGCCCAACGGCGCGCGCTTCATGCCGGCGCACGATGCGCGCGCCGAACTGGCGCCGCGCGACATCGTGGCCCGCGCGATCCAGGGCGAGATGGAACGCCATGGGTTGGAATGCGTGCAGCTGGACATCAGCCACCAATCGCCGCAATTCCTGCGGGAACACTTTCCCACCATCCAGGCGCGCTGCCTGGCGCTGGGCATCGACATCACGACGGCTTCCATCCCGGTTGCGCCCGCCGCGCATTACACCTGCGGCGGCATCGCCGCCGACATGGCCGGGCGCAGCAACCTGCCCGGCCTGTACGCGGTGGGCGAGGCCGCCTGCACCGGGCTGCATGGCGCCAACCGCCTGGCCAGCAATTCGTTGCTGGAATGCGTGGTGACGGGGCGGGCTGCGGCGCAAGACATACTCGGGCAGAAGCGGGCCGATGTTTCCCGCAGAACTCCGGCACCCGACGCAATCGCCGTGCCGGCGTCGCCCGATCTGGCGCGGCTGCGGCGCGACCTGCGACAACTGATGAGCCGGGACGTGGGCGTGCTGCGCAGCGATGCATCGCTGGCGCGTGCGGCGGCCTTCATTGGTCCGCTGCGAGCACAGACGGAAGCGCGGCTGTTGCGCGAGGGCTTGAGCCTGGAACTGCTGGAGCTGCGCAACCTGGCTCTGGCGGCTGATCTCATCGTGCGGGCGGCGAGTGCGCGGGGTGAAAGCCGCGGGGCGCATTTCAACCGCGATCGTCCGGGCCAGGACGCCGTGGATTTGCGGCTGCGCGCGCCTGCCGCAACCGCCTAGGCGCGGGCAGGGCAGTGTCCGGCCGGCCAGCGGCTCAGGAAACCCCGGTCAGCAGATGCTGCGCGGCGCCCGTCGCCGCGCGCCTGAAACGCGACGGCGACACGCCCATGTGCTCGCGGAAGAAGCGGGAGAAATTGCCGGGCGTGGAGAAGCCCAGGTCCAGCGCTACGGAGGTCAGGGGCTGCTCCTGGTGTACCAGCAGGCGCACGGCTTCTTCGACGCGCACGGCGCTCCAGAAAACTTGCGGCGTGGTGTTGAGCTGATCGCGGAACAGCGCGAAGAAATGGCCGCGCGACAGGCCCACGCGGCTGGCGACTTCTTCGGCCGTGATGGGTTCATGGGCGTGCTCGCGCATGTAGGCGATCGCCGCGCGCAGCCGGCGGTCCAGCACCGGCGTCGCGGGCATCTGGTTGCGTGGGCGCTCCGGTTCGATCGACGATTCGATTGCCGCTTGCAGCAAGGCCTCGACTTCGGCATCCAGGTCCGCGCCGGGGTGGTCCTGCGGCGCCACGATCTTGTCCAGCAAGCGCCAACAGCCCTGGCGCACCGCCGCGTCGATGGGCACGCCCGGCGCCGCGAAGTGGAATGGCCGCCCCGTGGCGGCCCGCCGTTCGTCCAGCCAGGGCTTGGCGATGTAGAGCACCAGGAAGATGGCCGGGCCCGACCGTTCGAGCAGTCTGGCGTCGTGCGATTCGTACGTATTGGTGCCTAGCGCCAGGTGTTCGCTGTAGGGGACCGGAGTCTGGCCGACATGCCCCAGCACGCGCGCGCCGCCCAGCCACAGGGCCAGCTGCACTTCCGCATGCGCGTGCGCGATCAGGTCGTCGCGCAGTTCCAGCACAACGGCGCGGCCGAACGCGCCTTCGTGCAAGGCGTAGGTCTCCTGCATGTCTGTCTCCCGTTTTTCTTATCGCCTCGTCGCGCAAGCCTGGGCCTGCGTGCGGGCGGGTGCGGCGCTCAGGGAATTTTATGGGCGTTTACGCGTTTGTCCGCGCTAGGTGTATTCACTAGGCACAAAATCTGACTCTGCGATAAGTCCGCGCACGCAGCGATAAGCGCGCCACCGCCTGCGCCGATACAGTCCTGAAAAATTGCCGGCGCGGTGCCGATGCAAACAGCGACTGTTCAGATAAAGGGAGGCGGCAGCATGAGCACGCAACACGTCAACGGCATGGCCGTGGAAATCGACGGCGAGGGGCCGGCACTGTTGTGCATACACGGCCTGGGCGGTTCCTCGAATACCTGGACGCCCGTCATGGGCGCCTTCGACGGTTTCCGCGTGATCCGTCCTGATCTACCGGGCAGCGCTCGTTCGCCGCTGGGCGAAAAGCGCCTGTCCATCGCTACCTACGTGGACGCGTTGGTCGGACTGCTGGACGCATTGGATATCGATGTGGCGCATGTCGCCGCCCATTCGCTCGGAACCGTCGTGGCCCAGCATCTTGCCGTGGCGCATCC
The DNA here is from genome assembly GCF_902859965.1 of Achromobacter aegrifaciens. NCBI lineage: Bacteria > Pseudomonadati > Pseudomonadota > Betaproteobacteria > Burkholderiales > Alcaligenaceae > Achromobacter > Achromobacter aegrifaciens. The sequence goes on along the minus strand of NZ_CADIKO010000004.1, from coordinate 74,986 downwards.
GGGCAGGGTCAAGTCGCTGGCCCTGTTCGGCCCGCTGGCCGCTCCGCCCGACGCGGGCCGGCCCGGCATCCGCGCGCGTGCGGAGCTGGCGCGCGGCGGCGACGCGGCCATGCAGGAGATCGCCGACGCCATCGTCAAAGGCGCGACCAGCGCCCAGACCAAGCAGGATCAACCCGCCGTGCTGGCGCTCGTGCGCGAGAGCGTGATGCGCCAACCGCCGCAAGGCTATGCGCAGAGCTGCGAGGCGCTGGCGGATGCGCAGCCGGCCGCCGTCGAGACTATCGGCGCGCCGGCCCTGCTGGTCACCGGCGATCAGGACGGCGTGGCGCCGCCCGGCAATGTCGAGGCCCTGGCCGCGCGCATGCCAGGCAGCCGCCGCATCGTGCTGGACGGATGCGGCCACTGGACCACCTACGAAAAGCCCCAGGCCTGCACCGAGGCCCTGCGGGAGTTCCACGCGGCGCTGCGCTAAGCCACGTTTTCCTGGCGTTTCAACATAAGAAATCGGCCCCAAACGCGGGCCGGAGGAGACCTGTCATGTCCAGAATTGCCATTACCAACGTCGTCATCTTCGATGGCAGCGGCAAGCAGCCTTTTCAAGGCGAGGTGCTGATCGACGGCGCGCGCATTTCGCAGGTCGCGCGCACGCCCGAGCAGGTGAGCCGGGAGGGTGCGCGCATCATCGATGGGCGCGGCCGCTTCCTGATGCCGGGCATGACGGAAGCGCATACGCATTTTTCCTGGAACGACCAGCCCACGCTGGCCGCGATCCAGTTCATGCCGCCGGAAGAGCACATACTCTGGTGCGTGCGCGTGGCCAAACGCTATCTGGAAATGGGCTGGACCTCGGCCATCGGCGCGGCCGCGGCCAAACCGCGCCTGGACGTGGTGCTGCGCAATGCCATCAATGCCGGCGAATGCCCGGGGCCGCGCTACCTGGCCGGCAGCCAGGAGATCACAACCATAGGCGCGCTGGGCGACAACTCGCTGCCGCACATGCCGTTCGACGAACTGAGCTTCGGCAGCGTGTGCTGTGGCCCCGAAGAGATCCGGCGCTCGGCGCGCACCTTCATCAAGTACGGCGTCGACCACCTGAAGATCAACCTGTCGGGCGAGTACATCGCCGGCCTGCCGGCCGAGATGTCGCCCTTCGCCGAAGACGAAATCGCCATGCTGGCGAACGAGGCCAAGCGCTATGGCAAGCGGGTCGCGGCGCATGCGCGCTCCAGCGAGTCAGTCAAGCAATGCGTGCGCCATGGCATCGAGATGATCTACCACGCCAGCTTCGCCGACGAAGAGGCGCTCGACATGCTGGAAGCCAACAAGGACCGCCATTTCGTTGCGCCCGGCATAGGCTGGCTGATCCGCACCGCCTTCAACGCTTCCGAATACGGCATCACGCCCGCCATCGCCGAACAGATGGGCTACAAGCGCGAGCTGGAAATCGCCTCGGAGTCGCTGCGCAAGATGCACAAGCGCGGCATCCGCATCCTGCCCGGCGGCGACTACGGTTTTGCCTGGATGCCCCACGGCACCAACGCCCGCGACCTCCAGTACTTCGTGGACTACATCGGCATGACCCCGACCGAAGCGCTCGTGTCCGCCACCCGGCTGGGCGGCGAGATCATGCAACGTCCGCACGAATTGGGCATGCTGCGTCCTGGCTATCTGGCGGACGTGGTCATGGTCGATGGGGATCCGCTGAAGGATCTGTCGTTGCTGGTGGATCCGGAGCGGATCTTGCTGGTGATGAAGGATGGGGAGGTGTGTAAGGACATTTCCCGGCAGGGGTTGGATGCGGAGCCGCTGCGTGCCGAGGCGGGCAGGGAAGCTGCGCTGGTGTTGTGAGTCTGGCGGCGCCTTTCCAGGCGCCGCGTTCACCCGCTCAAGCCTCTCCCACCCCCTCCCTCACGCTAGCTGCCAGCATCTGCGCCGTCGCCGCCGACAAGGTCCAGCCCAGGTGCCCATGCCCCGTGTTGTAAAACACGCCGGGCCGCCTGCCCGGGCCCACGCGGGGCATCATGCTCGGAGTCATGGGCCGCAGCCCGCACCACGGCACCACGCGCGAAGTTCGGATGCCGGGGAAGTGCTTGCGGGTCCAGTCCACCAGGGGCTGCACGCGCTCCGCGCGGATGTCCATGTTGAAGCCATTGAACTCCGCCGTGCCGGCCACGCGGAAGCGGTCGCCTAGGCGGCTGGTGACGATCTTGGCGGCTTCGTCCAGCAGGCTGACGCGCGGCGCGGCCGCCTGGCTGGCGGCGTCGTCCAGATGCACGCTGATGGAGTAGCCCTTGACCGGGTAGATGTTGAGCGTGTCGCCCAGCTGCCTGGCGAACTGCCGGCTGACGGCGCCGGCGCAGACGACGATGGCGTCGGCCTCGTGCTGTTCGCGGCGCGTGCCGCCTTCGCGTACGACGTCGAGCACGTAGGGCGCGCCGTCCAGGCTGATGTTGCGGATGTCCGCGTCCTGCGCGAAGCGCACGCCGCGGCGTTCGCAGGCGCGAGCCAGGCCGCTGGTGAACTTGTGGATGTCGCCGGTGGCGTCCGAAGGCGTGTAGAAGCCGCCATGGCAGGCGGTTTGCAGCGTGGGCTCGATGCTGCGCGCTTCCTCGGGCGACACCGCGTAGCGCTCCAGCCCGCCTTCCTGCAGCAGGGCATTGGCGCGGCGCGCGGTCTCGAAGCTGGCGGCGTCGTGGTAGATGTGCAGGATGCCGCGGCGCTCCAGGTCGAAATCTATGCCTTCTTCTTCCGCCATGGCGTACAGATGCTGGCGCGCGGCGATGGCCAGCCGGGTGGTCTCGATCGTGTTGCGGCGGTAGTTGCGGATCTGTCCGATGAACTGCGCCAGCCAGGAGTACTTGTGCCAGCTGAAGCGGGGATTGAGTAGCAGCGGCGCGTTGTGGCGGCCGAGCCAGCGCAGGCCTTTCATGATGGTGGCGGTGCTGTTCCAGACCTCGGCGTTGCTGGCCGACAACTGGCCGCCGTTGGCGTAGGAGGTCTCCATGGCCGGATAGCGCTGGCGGTCATAGACAGTGACGTGATATCCCAGTTTGCTCAAGGCATAGGCGGACGTGACGCCGGTGATACCGGCGCCAATGATGGCGATGCGGGGCATGATGGCTCCAGATTGAGTGGCCGCGGCCACCCGGCCGCAGCACCCCATCTGTCTCTGTACCTGAGAGCTTCACCCGCGGCGCAGACGGCGGCGGGTTCCCCTTCGGTGGGCGCGCTTGGCGCCTCTCTCCAGATTGTCTAGACCGCGCAGTCCTGTTTGCCTGAGAGTTTCCGGGGCGGTTGCTCCGTCGGCGCCTGCCGCGGGGGCAGGTCTCTTCTGCGGGGTTTTGGATCGACGAGGCGAGAATAGCCAAATTCCCCTGGGATGAGACCAAGGGTTAGTACCAATAAGGCGTCGCATCGCGCTACGATGCATGCGCGCCGCCGTCGCGGCGCCACGGATCCGACACGACAGGGAATGACGAGAATGCGCTTGAACAGCATGCTGCGCACGGGATTGTTTGCGCTGATGGCCGCAGGCTGCGCGCTGGCGCAGGCCGGCCAGGCAGAGACGGACCGCAAGGTCGACGAGGCGGTCCAGGCCGTCATGCGCGAACACGGCATTGCGGGCATGTCGATCGCCGTGACCCGCAACGGGACACAGCATTTCTACAACTATGGCGTGGCGTCCAGGCAGACCGGCAGGCCTGCCGGCAGCGATACGCTGTACGAGATCGGCTCCATCAGCAAGACCTACACGGCAACCCTGGCAGCCTATGCACAGGTGCGCGGCCGCCTGGCCTTGAGCGACAGTCCGGCCAAGTACCTGCCGGAGCTCGCCGGCAGCGACTTCGCCAAGCTGAGCCTGATCAACCTGGGGACGCACACGACCGGCGGCTTCCCCTTGCAGGTGCCCGACGCGATCAAGAACCAGGCGCAGCTGATGGCCTATCTCAAGGCCTGGAAGCCCGAGCATGCCGCTGGCACGTATCGCACCTACGCCAACCCCAGTATCGGCATGCTGGGCATGGTGGCGGCCAAGAGCCTGAACCGGCCGTTCAAGGCGGCCATGGAGCGGGACCTGTTTCCGAAGCTGGGCCTGACCAGCACCTACATCGACGTGCCCGCCGCCAGGATGGCGGACTACGCGCAGGGCTACAACAAGCAGGATGCCCCCGTGCGCGTGAATCCGGGCGTGCTGGCCGACGAGGCCTACGGCGTGAAGACCAGCGCACGCGACCTGATCCGCTTCGTCGACGCGAACATGGGTTTGAACCTCGCCGATGCCGAGCTGCGCGGCGCAATCGCGCAGACGCACGTCGGCTATTTCCAGCTGGGCGACATGACCCAGGATCTGGTCTGGGAGCAATTGCGCTATCCGGCAACGCTGGACGCGCTGTTGACGGCCAATGCCGGCAACTACAACAGCCAGAGCCAGCCCGTGGCGGCGTTGAACCCGCCGCTGCCGCCGCAGGAGACCGTGTGGATCAACAAGACGGGTTCGACCAATGGCTTCGGCGGTTATGTGGCGTTCGTGCCGTCGAAGAAGCTGGGCATCGTGATACTGGCCAACCGGAATTATCCCAACGAGGCCAGGGTCCGGCTGGCGTACCGGATCCTGGGCGAGCTGGAGCAATAGGCCCGCTATCGCGCGGGCGGCTGCCTCGCCGCGTCGTAGCGGGGCAGCAGGTCCATCACTTCCAGGCGCTTGCACAATTGCGCCAGCCGCTCCATCTTGTAGGCATTCACGTCCATGCCGGCGTAGTCATAGAAGCCCTGGCCGTCGCGCAGCCCGTTGCGCCCTTGTTCCATATTGCGGGCGATGACCGCAGGCGAGGAGAAGCGCGGATCGATGGCACCGGCGAGGTAGCGCGAGGCGTAGTAGAGAATGTCGCCGCCGCCCCAGTCGATGAACTCCAGCAGCCCCAGAACCGAAAAACGCAGGCCGAAGCCCAGGCGCACGGCCGTGTCGATGTCTTCGGCGCTGGCCACGCCTTCCTCCACCATGCGGGCCGCTTCGTTCATGGCCAGGGCCTGGATGCGGGGCACGATGTAGCCCGCGGCGGGGGCGCACTGCACGGGCTTCTTGCCCGCCAGGCGCAGCGCTGCCAGCAGCCCTTGCGTCGCGGCCTCGCTGGTCTGCGGGCCGCGGCTCACTTCCACCAGCGGTATCAGGTAGGCGGGGTTGAGCCAGTGCGCGTTCAGGAAGCGCTGCGGGTTTTGCACCAGTTCCGCCAGCTCGGTGATCAGAAAGGTGGACGTGGTGGACGCGATGATGCTGTCCGGCGCGCAGGCCGCTCCCAGCCATACAAAGGCATCGCGCTTGGCGTCCAGGCGTTCAGGCACGGCTTCGAACACCACGCGCGCCTGCCGCAGGTCTGCCTCCGCATCCTCGCGCGTGCATAGGCGCACGCGCGCCAGCGCAACCTCCGCCTGCGCGGCGTCGAGCAAGCCCAGGCTGCACAGGATGCCGAGCTCGCGGCGCAGGTCGTCCCGCACACGGGCGAAGTACCCGGCCTGCTCGGCGGACGTGCGCGATTTGATGTCTATCAGCGTGACGTCCAGTCCCGCATGGATGTATGACAGCGTGATGCCCACGCCCATGCGGCCGGCGCCGACTACGCACATTTTTTCATTCATGGCTTGCATCTCCGTGTCAGCAGCCTTCGGCCAGAAGCTGGCGCATGTCCGCGTGCGACAGGCGGTCCAGGCCCAGGCGTTCGAATGTGCGTCCTTCCGCGTAGAGGTCGCGGCCGGTGACCGCGCTGGCCAGGCTCAGCAGGCCTTGCGCGACCGGCGTCGGCACGCCCGCCCAGCGGCCGGCGGACACCAGGAATGACAGGCCGAGCCGCGTGTCTTCGAGCATGTAGCGGTGCGTGTGCAGGTCTATGTCCTCGCGCCAGTCGCCGCTGTCGGTGAGCTTGCCATGGGCGCCGCGGCCGTACATCCATTCATCGCCTTCGGCGGCATAGTGGTCGGCCAACGGGAAGTGGGGCGCGGCATAGCCCAGGGCCACACGGATGGCGATGCGCTCCGCGTCCAGCGCGTCGGTCACGCGCCGTATGGAGGCCTGGGTGCCTTCGTTGTGGATGTCCCATTTGTCGAAGTGTTCCAGCGGCCCTGCATTCATCATGATGAGCGGCGGATGGATGATGGGGCCGGCGTTCATCAGTGCGCCCGAAAGTCCGTCCTCTATCGGTTCGATGCTGGGGTAGGCGCGCTGGACCACGGCCAGCGCCTGCTTCGACAGCCGCCGCGGAAAGACGCCGGTGGGCAGACGGGTGGCGTAGCCGCTGATCACGACCTTTTCGCCATGCTTGCGGGCCAGATAGGGCAGGGTGCCGGTTTCGGCGAAGGCCGTATCCGCGACGTTTCCCGCGTCTTTCATGGCGCGGGCGAAGACGTAGCAGCCGAAGGTGCCAGGCGGCAGGAACACGACCTGGCCGTCGCGCAGCAGCGGCGCCAATTCCCGCGCCAGCGCTTCGTGGGTGGTGGAAGGCAGGGGAATGACCAGCAGCTCCGCATGCTCCACGGCTGTGGCCAGGTCGCGCACCAGCTGCAACTGCCGCGGTCCGTCGCCCAGCGGAACCTGGCGGCTGCCGCGATAGTCGGTGACCGTCAGCGCGCCCGCATCCCGCAAGCCCTGGAAGGCCGACCAGTCCCTGCGCCACCAATGCACGTGATGGCCTTTCTCAAACAGCTCGGCCGCTGCCGCGTAGCAGCCGTGGCCGCCGCCTATGACGCTGATTCTCATGGTCAAGCTCCGTCAGATGGAGCCTTGATCCTAGCGGCGGCGTGCAGGCGGGGCTGCGCCGAACGCGCAAGCGGCGTTCCGATCCGGCAAGCGAATCCGGCGCTGCCGTGCGACGCCTAATGCCTGCTTTGGCGCAGGGTGTCCGACGGCAGGCAGCCGTAGCGCTTGCGGTAGTGGGTGGCGAAATGCCCGAAGCTGGAAATGCCGTGCCGCAGCAGGATGTCGGTGACGCTATCGCCTTCGCCGGCTTGCGCAAGCGCCGCGTGCACCTGGGCCAGCCGCTGGTTGCGCACGTAGTCGCTGGGACTCTGCTTCAGGAACTGCGAAAAGCCGTTTTGCAGCGTGCGCACGGAGACGCCGCAGTAGGCCGCCAGGTCCATCAGCGATAGCGGCTGGTCCAGATGGCTTTCTATGTAATCGCGCGCGCGCCGCACGTGCAGCGGCAACGGCTGGCGGCGGTCTGCCTGCAAGGCCTCGGAGTAGTTGTGCGGCAGCTGGGTCAGCAGCAGCGTCAGCAGGTAGTCCGAAAAGCCGGCGGCCAGCGTTTGTGTGACGCCTTCAATGGCGGGATGGCGGTACAGCCGGCACAGATAGTCCAGCGTTTCGCGCACCGCCACCGGTCCGGGAGCGTCGGCATCCATTTGCAGGTCGAACACCAGCGCCTGCTTGATAGGGCGTTCAAGCAGCCGCTGCAGCTGGCGCTCCAGCGCCTCGCGCTCGATGCGCAGGATCAGGTTGCGGCAGTCGCGGCCGATGCGGATCACGCTGCGCTCGGACGGCGAGGAAATGGTCAGGCTGCCCGCGCTCATCGACGCGCTGCGCTTGCCCAGCGTGATCAGCCCGGAGCCTTGCAGCGTGATTCGGATCAGGTAGTAGCTGGCGATATCGCCGGCGTCGATCTCGACTTCCGCGCCATAGTGCAGATCGAACAAGGCCGCATTGCCGAAGAAGACGCCGTACAGGCGGGATTGCAGGGGTTTTCCCGGGGGGACGCACATGCGGTGCGACCAGAGGTGCTGGCTGACCTGGTCCTTGATCTCGGCGATGTTGCCCGAGTCCAGCAAGCAATGGCGGTCCAGCGGATTGGTGTCGTTGAACATGCTTTCCTGCGCAGCGGGAACAGTCATTGCGTCAGGCGTATAGAGGCTGGCTGCGCAAAGACCTACAAAAGATGGGCCTGCAAGCAAGTGAGACGCGACCCGGTCCTTGGGCATGGGCAGATCTCACCACCATACAAGGGAAACAAACCATGACTGACGGCAGCCCGCGGCACGGATCAAAACCTAGCTACGCCTACGAGTGGTATGTCGTGGTGATATGCATGCTAGCGTACATATTTTCCTTCGTCGACAGGCAGATCCTGGCGCTGATGATCGAGCCCATCAAGCACGACCTGCAGCTGTCCGACACGCAATTCAGCTTGCTGCACGGGCTGGCGTTTTCCTTGTTCTACGCCTTCATGGGCATACCGATCGCCTTGCTGGCGGATCGCTATTCGCGGCCCAAGATCATCGCGATCGGCGTCGCATTCTGGAGCCTGGCCACGGCGGCCTGTGGCCTGTCGCGCAATTTCGCGCAGATGTTTCTTGCGCGGATCGGCGTGGGCGTGGGCGAGGCGGCGCTGTCGCCTGCCACGTACTCCATGCTCAGCGACATGTTTCCGCGTGAAAAACTGGGGCGCGCAGTCGGGATATATTCGATCGGCTCGTTCATCGGCGGCGGCATGGCATTCCTGATCGGCGGCTACGTCATCAACCTGCTCAAGAGTGTGGATACCGTTGCCTTGCCCTGGATAGGCGCGATGCGGCCCTGGCAGGTGACCTTCTTCATTGTGGGATTGCCAGGCCTGCTGATCGCGCTGCTGATCCTGCTGACGGTGCGAGATCCGCAGCGGCTGGGCTTGCGGCGCAATGCCTCGGGGCAGGTGCAGAAGCCCGCCATGAAAGATACTTTCCGCTTCCTGGGCCGCCACCGCAGCACCTTTTTCTGCCACTACCTGGGCTTCTCGTTCTATGCGATGGTGCTGTTCGCGCTGCTGGGCTGGACGCCGGCGTTCTACATGCGCAAGTTCGGCATGTCGCCTTCGGAAGCCGGCTACATGCTGGGCGTGGTCGTGCTGGTCGCCAACACCGCCGGGGTGTTCTGCGGCGGCTGGCTGATGGACTGGCTGGCCAAGCGCGGCTACAGCGATGCGCCGCTGCGCGCCGGCGTGATCGGCGCGGCCGGCATGGCCTTGCCGGCGGTGATCTTCACCCAGGTCGATTCCCTGTGGTGGTCGGTGGGCTTGCTGCTGCCGGCCATGTTCTTCGCCTCGTTCCCCATGCCGACCTCGACGGCTGCGATGCAGATCCTGCCCCCCAATCAGCTGCGCGCCCAGGTGTCGGCGCTATTCCTGCTGATCTCGAACCTGATCGGGCTGGGCCTGGGCACCACCGCCGTGGCCATGCTGACTGATCGGTTGTTCAAGAACCCGGCGGCAGTCGGGCAATCCATCTCGGTCCTGATTGGCGTGGCCGCGGTGTTGTGCATCGGCCTGCTCGCCGCTGGCTGCAAGCACTACCGGCGTAGCCTGAACCTGGAGGCGCAGGAGGCGCCGCCGCTTGCGCCGGCGCGCGTGTCGCCCTGAACGTGGCTGCCCGGGTCGCGATGCGGCCCTTTTTTGAACTCTGTTACCTCTCCGTTGAACTGCACATTCCTCGTAAAAGAAATGGTGCCGGGGATGCGCTATAACGGACGCTTGACGCATTACTGTTCCTCCAATTCATGCCCCGTTTTTCCCGCTGTTCGTCGCTGACCCTGTCCGTTGCCCTGGTGGGCGTCCTGGCGGGATGCTCATCCCCCAAGCCAGAGTTCGAAAAAGAAGACTTCACCCAGAACAACACCTACTCGCGCACCGTCGAAGCAAGTAACGTCGCCGCCTGCGACGCGGGCCGCCGCGCCTTGCTGAGCCAGGGCTACAACATCGACAAGTTCGAGGGTTCGCGGGTCACGGGGCACAAGAATTTCCAGGACGAGAACGGCCAGCATACGCAGATCGCCTTCAACATCGAATGCGCCTCCGACGGCAGCGCGAACGAGCGCGCCACGGTGTTCGCCAACGCGGTGCAGGACCGCTATTCGATCAAGCGAACCAACAGCTCGGCCAGCGTGGGGGTGAGCGTGCTGGGGCAGGTGTCCATGCCGTTCGGCTCCAGCGACGATTCGCTGGTGAAGACGGGCAGCCAGACGGTTGCGCGACCCAAGTTCTACGAAGGTTTCTTCCAGTTGCTGCAGCGTTTCCTGCCGGACGCGCAGGCGGCCGCCGCGCCTCATCCGCCAGCGAGCCGTGCCAAGGCGCAGCCCAAGGCCGCGCCGGCCGAGCCCGCGGAATCTCCGGACAAGCCAGCCGATACCCTGAATCCGGCCGCGGCCAACGGCGGTAGCGAATCTCCAAAAGCGCCGGCGCCTGGTGGGCCCGCGTCCGCCGCTCCGGCAAGCGCCGCGCCGGCAAGCGCCGCGCCGACATCCGCCGCGCCCGCTTCGACCGCTCCCGCTCCGGCGTCGGCCCCTGCATCCGGCGCGGCCGCCCCGGCCAGCCCCGAGGCGGCCAAGTAAGGCAGCCTTGCGGGGCACCGCTTGCCGTAGCGCAAACGGATGCGCCGCGCCGACTCGCGGCGCGGTCCGCATCCGGCGATAATCGCGGGCATCATGACCTATCAACTCCTGAAAATGCTTCACGTGGCGGCCGTGGTCGCCTGGCTGGGCGGATCGCTGTTCGTGTCCTTGTTCCTGCTGTCCTCGCAGCCGCAGGACAGCGAAGAAGCGCCCAAAGAACGCAAGATGCTGGGCGCGTTGCGCCGTTGGACTCTCTACGTGACCACGCCGGCCATGGTGCTGACCTGGCTGGTCGGCCTGCACCTGGCCATGACTTTCGGCTGGTTCGCGATGACCTGGATCTGGGTCAAGGTTGGCTTCGCGCTGGCGCTGTCGGCGCTGCTCGGCATCCAGAGCGCGGCATTGCGGCGCATGGCCAATGGCAGCGCCAAGCGTCCGCCGCTGGTGGATCTGTACGCGCCTTTCACCGTCATCGCTTCCGCGGCCATCGTGACGCTGGTGGTCGTCAAACCCTTCTGATCTGCGCGGCGCATGTGCCGGGACCATATGCCCAGCCGCCATAACCAAACGCCCCTGTAATAAGGACTCAACGAACTATTCGTTCGCGGGGTCCGTCCCCCTCCCTAGAATCGTTTCTCTCATAACCGCATAGCCTGAGAGGCGATTCCAACATGACTTCCCGTTTCTTCAAGCGCCTGCTGGGCGCGGTGCTGGCTTCGGCGGCAATGTTCCATGGCCCGGCATTCTCGGCCGATCCCAAACCCCTGAAGGTGGGCGTGCGCGGTGGCGTCGACGAGCAGATCTGGGAGGTGGTGGCCCAGGTCGCCAAGAAGAACGGCCTGGCCGTGGAGCCCGTGGTGATCACAGGCACCGCCAGTCCGAACGAGGCGCTCAACAACGGCGACCTGAACGCCAACGCCTTCCAGCACATCCCCTTCCTGAACGACCAGATCAAGCAGCGCGGCTACAAGCTCGTATCCGTGGCCAACACGCTGATCTCGCCCATCGCGTTCTACTCCAGGAAGTACAAGTCACTCAATGAGCTGCCCGAAGGCGCCCGCGTCGGCATTCCCAACGACCCCAGCAACCAGACGCGCGCGCTGGTCATCCTGCGCGACCAGGGCCTGATCACGTTGAAGGACGGTTTCGATCCGGCCACCGGCACGGCGACCTTGGCGGACGTGACCTCCAACCCCAAGAAGCTCAATTTCGTGGAAAGCGCCTCCGTGGTGCTGGCGCGCTCGCTGCCGGACGTGGACACCGCGGCCATCGTCAACAGCTTCGCCTATCAGGCCGGGCTGATCGCCACGCGCGACGGCATCGCGGTGGAAAAGAAGGAAAACAACCCCTACGTGAACATCATCGCGGTTCGCGAACAGGACAAGAACGCGCCCTGGGTGCCTGAACTGGTCAAGGCCTATCACTCCGAGGAAGTGCGCCAGTTCATCCTGAGCAAGTACGAAGGCTCGGTGATTCCGGTTTTCTGAGATCGGAATCGGGCAATGATGCAACACGAATTCTCCATGGCCGAGCTGGCCGACGCCGCACCGCGACCGCAGGCCGTTGATGCGCACGTCGTGTTCGAAGGGCTGCAGAAGCGCTACGAGGGCGCGCAGGGGCCGGTGGCCGCGCTGTCCGATGTGTCGTTTTCCATTGCCCGCGGCGAGGTCTTCGGCATCATCGGACGCAGCGGCGCAGGCAAGTCCACGCTGCTGCGTTCCATCAACATGCTGGAGCGGCCCAGCGCCGGCCGGGTGCGGGTGGACGGCGTGGATGTGGGCGGCCTGGACGAGAACGCGCTGGTGGGGCTGCGCCGTCGCATCGGCATGATCTTCCAGCACTTCAACCTGCTGTCGGCCAAGACCGTGGCCGAGAACGTGGCCTTGCCTTTGCGCGTGGCGGGCGTCAGGCCCGCCGCGGCGCGGGCTCGGGTGGAGGAACTGCTGGAACTGGTGGGGCTGCGCGACAAGGCCGATGTCTATCCGGCCAAGCTGTCCGGCGGCCAGAAGCAGCGGGTGGGCATCGCCCGCGCGCTGGTGCATGAACCGGAGATCCTGCTGTGCGACGAAGCCACGTCGGCGCTGGACCCGGAAACCACGCAGTCGATCCTGGCCTTGTTGCTGGACATCAACCGCAAGCTGGGCCTGACGGTGGTGCTGATCACGCACGACATGGCGGTGATCCGCGAGGTCTGCCACAGGGTGCTGGTGCTGGACGGTGGCCGCAAGGTCGAGGAAGGCGAGGTCTGGCGCGTGTTCGGCAATCCCCAGGCCGATGCCACGCGGGCCTTGCTGCGGCCCTTGCAGCACGACTTGCCCGCCGATCTTGCCGGCAGGCTGGTGCCCGACCTGCAGGGCCGCGCGGGCATAGCGGTGCTGCGGCTGCGCTTTACGGGGCAGGGGCGTCCGGATGGCGTGTCCCTGCAGGCGTTGGCCGCGCTCGGCGCCGGTGCGACGTTGCTGCATGGCGGACTGGACCGTTTGCGCGGCCATGCGCAGGGCAGCCTGCTGGTGTCCGTGCCTGCGGACGCATTACAGGAAGAGGCCGCGCGCGCCGCGCTGGTGGCCGATCAGATCAAGGTGCTGGGTTATGTCGCTGCCGATGCTTGATAAATACCTGCAGGCATTCCTGCAGACCCTGGCGATGGTGAGCGTCTCTGCCGTCATCGCCATCGTTTTGGGCCTGACGCTGGCTGTGGTGCTGACCGTCACCGCGCCGGGCAATCTCTATCCCAGGCCGCGCTTCAACAAGGTCCTGTCGGTGACGGTCAATACCTTCCGCGCCATCCCCTTCATCATCCTGCTGGTGGCGATGCTGCCGTTCACGCGCTTCCTGGTGGGTACCACGCTGGGCACGTGGGCCGCCATCGTGCCGCTGTCGGCCAATCTGGTGCCGTTCTTCGCGCGCATCGCCCAGGTCAGCCTGAACGACGTGGACCACGGGTTGGTGGAGGCCGCCAGGGCCATGGGGTGCCGTCGCTGGCACATCGTGCGCCACGTGCTATTGCCGGAAGCCTTGCCGGGCATCATCGGCGGCATGACCGTCAGCGTCATCGCAATGATCAACGCCTCGGCCATGGCAGGCGCCGTAGGCGCCGGCGGCCTGGGCGATCTGGCGATCCGCTATGGCTACGAACGCTACGAGACGCGCGTGATGTTCGAGGTGATCGTGATCCTGATCGCGCTGGTCTCCATCGTGCAATTCACCGGTGAATGGCTGTCGCGCCGCGCCGACCACAAACGCTGATTCCGCGCCGGGGCTGTGCGCCCCGGCCTTACCCGAACATACAGGAACGCTGAAATGTCTTTGTCCCCGCAACACGGTTTTGCCACGCGCGCGATCCACCTGGGCTATGACCCGCTGGACGAGCAGGGCGCCTTGTCTCCGCCCCTCTACCTGACTTCCACATACACCCAGGACGGCATCGAGTCCTTCGACCAGATCCGCCTGGGCGAAAAGCAGGGTTACGTCTACGGCCGCACCCGCAATCCGACGCAGGCGCTGCTGGAAGAGCGCCTGGCTTCGCTGGAAGGCGCCGAAGCCGGCGTGGTGACCGCGTCCGGCATGGCGGCGATTTCGGCGACCCTGTTCTCGCTATTGCAAAGCGGCGATGAAATCGTCGTGGACCAGATTGTGTACGGCACCGCCTTCACCCTGTTCACGCAGGGACTGGCGCGCTTTGGCGTGCGCGCGGTATTCGCCGACTTCACCCGCCCCGAGACCGTAGCCGCGGCCATCGGTCCCAAGACACGCGCGGTCTATTTCGAGACGCCGGCCAATCCCAACCTGCGCCTGGTGGATATCGCGGCGGTGTCCGCCATTGCCCGCGGCAAGGGGCTGCTGACCATCGTCGACAACACCTTCGCGACGCCGGTGCTGCAGCGTCCGCTGGAGCATGGCGCCGACATTGTGCTGCATTCGGCCACCAAGTACCTGGGCGGCCACGGCGACCTGCTGGCCGGCGCCGTGCTGGGGCGCAAGGAACACATCGACGCAATCCGGCTGCAAGGGCTGCGCTACTTCACGGGCGCCACCTTGTCGCCGTTCACCGCCTTCCTGGTGCTGCGCGGCATCAAGACGCTCGAGCTGCGCGTGGCGCGCCACAGCGAATCCGCCTTGAAGGTGGCCAGGCTGTTGCGCGAGCATTCCGCGGTGGCCGACGTGTTCTATCCCGGCTTGGCGGATACGGCGGGCGCGGAGATCGCGCGTCGCCAGCAATCGGCCGGCGGCGGCCTGGTCGCGTTCGAACTCAAGGGCGGACTGGCGGCGGGGCGCGCGCTGCTCAACAGCCTGAAGCTCGCGCGCATCGCGGTCAGCCTGGGCGATCCCGAAACCCTGATCCAGCATCCCGCGTCCATGACGCATGCCAGCTACTCGGCCGAGGATCGCGAACGCTACGGGCTGTCGGAGGGCTTGCTGCGGCTGTCGGTGGGCCTGGAGACGCCCGAGGACATCCTGGCCGATCTCAAGCAGGGCCTGGACCGGGTGTAGCGGCTGCGCGCCGCCACGCCACCCATTCCCCACTGTCCTCGAAGTTGCGTGGCCCGCGCGCGGCGGCGGCCAGCCCCGCGCGCAGCGCGCCCATGTCCAGCCCGGGCATGTTCCGTTGCAGGGCGGGAGGCAGCCGTTCGGCGTCCAGCGTGGCCTCGTCGAACTCCATGGCCATCAGCCCGCCGCCGTCGCTGGGCACGCGCAGGAACCACAGGCCTTCCATGTAGTCGCCCGACCAGGGGTCGGGAAAGACGGCCTGCGTATAGCGGAAGCCGAATTCATGGATCTCGCTCCAGGGCCAGAATTCCCGCTGGCCCAGCGCGCGCGCCAGTTCGCTGCTGCGCGTGAAGCCGGCTTCATCGAAGCTCAGGGTTTCGCGCAGGGGATCTTCGGGCGGCGTCGGGCCGGCTAATAGCCGTTTGATGAATGACCACATGGCGCAGGGGCGGGTGACGGGAGACCAGTGTAGCGGCCGTGCGCTCTGCAAAAATGTTACAACGTTTGATCGAAGTCAAATCCGCAGGGCAGGGCTCGGAGTAGCGTTTGCGCTTTTCCCGACAGCGGCCCCAGGCGCAAGCCTGACAGGCGCGGACAGGACGATCAGCGTAGCGAGGACAGGATCGATGACAGACAAGACAACGCCAGCCACCGAACAAGCCGTAGCCGAGACGCCGCGCAAGCGCGCGGCCAAGCGGACCGCAGGCGCTGACACCAGGGCGGTCACCAAGCCGGCCGTCAAGACGGTAGTCAAGACCGTCGTCACGCCAGTGACCACCAGCCGCAAGCCGCGCGCGGCCAAGACGCCCGCGGCGGGCGACGCCGTGTCGGCCGCGGCCGCCGCCGAGCCGGCTCTCGATGTGCGCAAGCGCGTCGTCGCGCGCCAGGACGCCGCGCGTCAGGAGACGGTGGCCGTGCTGGCCGATATCGCCCGTCGCTACAACGTCAGCGCACCGGCCCAGGCGCGCGAGGCGCTGCGCTCGGTCATTGAGGAACTGTCGCCGGACGACGCGCAGGCCGTGCATCGCGCGCTGCTGGAAGCCAATTCGGCAGCGCCGCGCACGCGCCGCAATCCCGACGATGAGCTGGCCGCGGACTGGCGCGAAGGCATCTATCCCTATCGCCACCGCATGCTGCGCCGTAACTACGAAAAGCAGAAGTACAACCTGCAGGTCGAACTGCTGAAGCTGCAGGCCTGGGTCAAGGCCACCGGCCAGCGCGTCGTGATCCTGTTCGAAGGCCGCGACGCCGCCGGCAAGGGCGGCACCATCAAGCGCATGATGGAACACCTGAACCCGCGCGGCGCGCGGGTGGTCGCATTGGAGAAGCCCTCCGATACGGAAAAGGGCCAGTGGTACTTCCAGCGTTACGTGCAGCATCTGCCCACCGCGGGCGAGATCGTCATGTTCGACCGCTCCTGGTACAACCGCGCCGGCGTGGAGCGCGTGATGGGCTTCTGCACCCAGAACGAATACCTGGACTTTCTGCGCCAGGTGCCGGACTTCGAGCGCCATCTGGTCAGCAGCGGCATTCACCTGATCAAGTTCTGGTTCTCGGTCAGCCAGGAAGAGCAGCGCCGCCGTTTCCTGCAGCGCAAGGTGCATCCGCTCAAGCAGTGGAAGCTCAGCCCGGTGGACCTGGCCTCGCTGGACAAATGGGACGACTACACCCGGGCCAAGGAGGCGATGTTCGCGCACACCGACACGGCCGATGCGCCCTGGGTGGTGGTCAAGTCCGACTGCAAGAAGCGCGCGCGGATCAACGCGATGCGCTACGTGCTCAGCCGCCTGCCGTACGAAGGCAAGAGCAGCGATCCCATGATGGCGCTGGATTCGCTGATCGTGGGCCGCGCGCTGTAGCTGCTCAGGCGCCCAGCGCCTGCAGGTTCAGCGTGTAGCTGCGTCCGATCCACACCGCGCAGTCGCGGTGGTCGCGCAGGGAGTCGCCTGTGTTGGGATGCATGAAGACATCCAGCGCCCCGTGGTGCAGCGTCAGCCAGGTGGCGATCTCCGCGAAGCGCTCGGGCGTGAAGGCAATCTGGTAGCTCCACTGGGGATGCGGGCCGACGGGGCGCTCATGGAAGCGCCCCAGTTCCATCTGGCCGGCAAAGCGCGCGGCGATCCGTTCGCGCAGGGCGTGGGCGGCGTCGCGGCTGGCGGCGTCGAAATAGACATGGGCGTGCCAACTGGCGACGGCGCTGGTTTGGGGTTCGGTCATTGCTGGTGCTCCGTCGGTGTCAGCCGCCCGCGCGCTTGGCGCGGATGCCTTGTTTTTGCAGGGATTCCATGACGCGCTCGCAGTGGTCGCCCTGGATTTCGATCACGCCGTCCTTTACCGTTCCGCCGGAGCCGCAGGCGTTGCGCAGCTGTTTGCCCAGCGCATTCAGCGCCGCGCCGTCCAGCGCCAGGCCCTTGATCACGGTGACGCTCTTGCCGCCGCGCCCCTTGGTTTCGCGCGACACGCGGGCCACGCCATCGCCGGCGGGAATCGTCTGTGCCTGTTTGCACAGGCACTGCGCCAGCGGCTTGCGGCATTCGGGGCACATGCGGCCGCCGTCGGTGGAATAGACCAGGCCGCCTGTAGAACTGCTTTTCATGATGGACACGCGCAAAAGTCCCTATCTTAATCGCCGGCAGGCCAGCCAGTCCCGGCCTTACAGCAGACCGGCTTCGCGCGCCAGGGCCACGGCGCGGGTGCGGCTGTCGGCGCACAGTTTTACGTTCAGGTTGCGCAGATGGGTGCGCACGGTGCTTTCGGATACGAACAGGCGCTGGGCGATGGCGTTGTTGGAATGGCCGTCCGCGACCAGGCGCAGCACGTTCAGTTCCTTGGCCGTCAAGGCGTCGGCCGGCGCGCGCTCGGCGGCTGGCGCGGCCGGGCTGGCGTCCACGGGCATCCAGGCATGGCGTTGGAAACGGTTGAACCAGGCCTGGGCTGACGCGCAGCCATTCAACCATGCGCAGCCGACTGGCGAGGAGAAAAAGCGCGGCAATAGCGAGAGGAAGGCGCTGCCTTCGTCAGCCAGCACGCGGCATAGTCCCTCGCGCTGCGCCGTGTCCAGCAAGGTTGTCAGCTGCTGGTGGGCTTGCGCTTCATCGCCCGCGCGCGCCAGGGCGACGGCGCGGAATATCCCCAACTTGTAGGCGCGCCGGACGCGGCGGGCCGATACGGCGCGCGCAATGTCCGCATCCAGCTGGCGCAACGCATCCCCGGGCCTGCCCGTGTAGGACTGCACGCGCAGCATCCCCAGCCGCGGGTACAGCAAGTCGTTGGAAGGCAGGCGCAGCGTTTCGATGCGAGCCCACAGATCGTCGTCTTCCGCGCGCCTGAGCTCGTCGTGCGCGGCCTGCGGGTGTCCTTGCAGCAGCAGCACGCGCGCGCGCTCCACGCGGGCGCTGCCTGCAATCCGGGGCAGGCGGCGTTGATGGCCGAGGTACTCCAGTTCGCCCAGCAGATAAAAGGTCTGCACGATGTCGCCCGACAGAAAGGCGATGCGCGCCAGCATCACATAACCGAGTATCAGATGGTCCGGGTGTCCCGTGTCCCGCCCCAGCGGCACGTAGACGCGCAACAGCCGGGCAGCCTGCTCCAGATCGCCGGCTTCGTAGACCCCGGCCGCGTACAGCACGCCGGCCCAGGCGTTGCCGTTGGCCTGGCCGTACGCGCCTTTGCGGGTGGAGTGGACCGCCATGCGGAAATGCGCGCCAGCCTGACGCATGCGGCCCTCCTGCAGGTCGATGATGCCCTCCACCGCTTCGGAGTACATCTGATTGAAGGCGCTGGCGGCCAGGCTCTGCGCGCGGCGGGCGGCATCCAGCAGTTGTTGCGCTTCCTGGTAGCGGCCAAGCACGGCTGCGACGTTGGCCATGGCATTGGCCAAGGCAGTCGCGGCGAAGGTGGATGCGTTTGCCGCGGCGGCGATGCCGGGCATGCCGAGCGCGTAGGCCTCTTCGTGGCGATCGGTCATGGAGAGCAGCAAGGGCCGCAGGGCCTGCACGTGCGCGCGGACGTCGGGATCGGGGCTGCAAGCCAGCCTAAGCTCGTCCATCTGCAGCGATGCCTCGCTGGCGCCCCGCGTAAAACAGGTTGCCCACACCTGCACCGCCTGCAGCGACGGGCGGCGGGCCAGGACGGCCGCGGGCAATTGCGTGAACCAGCGGGAGAGCAGCCGCATGCGCCCCTCGGCCAGCAGCGCTTCCGCGTGTGTCGCCAGCAAGGCGAGGGCCTGATCGAAGTCGCCGCCTTCGATGGCATGATCGATGGCAGGAACAGGACGGCCCTGCTCGGCGTACCAGCGGGAGGCCGCCAGATGCAGCGCGGGAATGTCCGCTGGATCCTGCTGCCGCAGTCTGGATTGCAGATAGCTCGCGAACAGGCCGTGGTAACGGTATTGAGCCGCATCCGCGGAGGAGCGCGACAGCAGGATCTGCCCGTCTTCCAGTTCGCGCAGGATGCTGCCGCAGTCCAGGTCCGGCAGCAAAGCCTGGCATAGCGCCGCGTTCAGTTGCTTCAGGATGCTGGTGCGCAACAGAAAGCGCCGCAACTCGGGCGTCTGTCCGGCGAGCACATCCTGGGCCAGATAGTCGGAGACGGACTGGTCGCTGCCCGAAAAGCGTTCGATGAACGCCGAGGCGGAGTCCTGTCGCGCCAGCGAGGCGCAGGCCAGCCAGAGCGCGGCGATCCAGCCTTCGGTCTTGTGATGAAGCTGGCCGATTTCGGCGCGCGTGATCGCAGGGTTGCGCCGGGCGAAGAACAGGGTGGTCTCGTCCAGCGAAAAGCAAAGCTGGGCGGCGTCGATTTCCAGCAGCCGGCCGTCGGCCCGCAAGCGTCCCAGTTCCAGGCCGGTGGCGTGACGCGACCCGATCAGCAGCCGGCCCTGTGGCGGCAGGCGGTTGATCAGGTTCTGCACGAAGTCCAGCACGCCTGGCGCGACGATGGACTCGAACTCGTCCAGCACCAGCGCAAAGGGGGCGGTTTGCGTAGCGATGGCTTCGATGAGGGCGAGCGCCAGCGCGTCGTCGGCCTCCATGTTCGCCAGCGCCCCGGGCGGTGCGGCCAAGGGTTCCAGCGCGGCGGTCAGGCATCGCAGAAAGCGCGGCAGATCGTTATCGCCGCGGTCCAGCGTCAGCCACGCACCGCGCACGGATTGCGCGCTCAAGCGGGCCAGGCACTGGGCTAGCAGCGTGGTCTTGCCATAGCCGGCGGGGCCGCGCGCGAGGACGATCTTGGGACTGCCGGGCGCACAGACCAGCGCGCACAGCGATTCACGCGGGATGTGGTCGGCGTGGGCAGCGGGGATGCCGAGCTTGCCGCTGGCCAGCGCATGTCCGGGCGAAAACAGAGGGCGCATGATCTGCCTGTTGGGTGAGGAACGACTGCGCGCCGGCTCGGGGGAAACCCGCAAGCAACACGAAAATCGTCGCTTTGGACGAAGCTGAAAAATGCGTGCCTACGATACAAAAGGACTCGGGCCGGGGCAATAGGCCAGTTGCTGCGCAAATGGCGTTTACTCATAACGGAGACATATCGATGGCAATCGTGAAAACGGTGTACGCGTTGGCGGGCGCCGCTATCGTTGCGGCAGGCGCACAAGCGCAGCCAGCCGGCGGCCCAGTGAAGATCGGCGTAATGGCGGACATGAGCTCGGCGTATTCCGACATCGGCGGCAAGGGACTGGTAGAGGCCGCGCGCATGGCGGTGCAGGATTTCGGCGGCAGCGTGTTGGGCCAGCCGGTCGAGCTGGTGTACACCGATGGCCAGAACAAGGTCGACGTCGCCAGCGCGGCGACGCGGCGCTGGTTCGACCAGGATGGCGTGGACATGGTCACCGACTTGCCCACGTCGGCGCTGGCGCTGGCCATCAGCGAACTCGGCCGCGAAAAGAAAAAGATCGTCATGGTGACGAGCGCGTCGACCTCGGAATTGACCGCCAAGGCGTGTTCGCCCTACACCGTCCATTGGACCTACGATACCTACGCGCTGGCCAACGGCACGGGCGCGGCGGTGTCCGCTCAGGGCGGCAAGGAATGGTATTTCATGACCGCGGATTACTCGTTCGGCTACGCGTTGCAGGCCGACGCCTCCGCGGTCATCGAGAAGAACGGCGGCAAGGTGCTGGGGGCTGTGCGTTCGCCCCTGAATACGCCGGACTTCAGTTCCTATCTGCTGCAGGCGCAGACTTCCAAAGCGGGCATCATCGGCCTGGCGCTGGGCGGCAACGACGTGATCAGCGCGATCAAGCAGGCGGCGGACTTCGGTATCGGCCGGCCGGGCGGCCAGCAGAAGCTGGTGGCGCTGCTGGCGTTCCTCTCGGACGTGAAGTCCATCGGACTGCCCCTGGGCCAGGGGCTGCTGTTGACCGAGGCGTTCTATTGGGACCAGAACGACGCCACGCGGGCCTGGTCGCAACGCTTCCAGGACAAGGTCGGGCGCAAGCCGACCATGACCCAGGCCGGTACCTACGGCGCGGTGCTGCATTATTTGAACGCGGTCAAGGCGGCCGGCACCAAGGACGCCGACGCCGTGATGGCCAAGATGCGGGAGACGCCCATCAACGATTTCATGACGCGCAACGGACGACTGCGCGCGGACGGGCGGGTGGTGCGCGACATGTATCTGTTCGAAGTGAAGAAGCCGGAGGAATCCCGCGGCGAGTGGGATCTGTACAAACAGGTGGCGGTCATCCCGGGCGACGTCGCATTCCGGCCCGAAGACCGCGGCGGCTGCCCATTGATCAAGCAGGCGATGCGATGATCAGCTATGACGTAACCGACTTTGGTCAGCCGCTGGTTCCCATCGAGCGCCCGGCGCCCGAACCGCAAGGCGCGCAGGTGTTGCTGCGGGTGCTTGCCGCGGGCGTATGCCATACCGACGTGCATACGTGGGAGGGCTACTACGATCTGGGCGGCGACAAGCGCCTGCGCGTGGAGCAGCGCGGCGTCACGCTGCCGTTGACTCTGGGCCATGAGACAGCGGGCGTGGTGGTCGCCGCCGGGCCAGATGCAAATGGGGTTGTCGCGGGACAGCGCTTTCTGGTGTATCCATGGATCGGTTGCGGCGACTGCAAGGTCTGCCGGCGCGGTCGCGAAAACCTGTGCGCCGCACCGCGCTTCCTGGGGATCTTTCGGCCGGGCGGCTATAGCGACCATATTCTGGTGCCGGACGCCCGCTACCTGATCGATATCGGCGACCTGCGACCAGAGCAGGCCGCGCCCTACGCATGCTCGGGCCTGACGTCCTACAGCGCCATCCGCAAGATTGCGCCGGAGGTGCTGCAGGCGGAAACGGTCGTAGTGGTCGGCGCAGGCGGCCTGGGCCTCATGTGCGTGAGCTTGCTGCGCGCCTTGGGGTGTCCGCAGGTGATCGTGCTGGAACCCGATGGCGCGCGCCGGGGCGCCGCGCTGGCCGCCGGCGCCAGCCTTGCCGTGGACGCGCATGCCGCAAACGCGCTGGACGAGGTTCGACGCGCCGCTGGCGAGATCTGGGCGGTGATCGATTGCGTGGGCGCGGCGGGCACGGTGAAGCAGGGCATGGATCTGCTGGCCAAAGGCGGGCAATTGATTTTGATCGGGCTGTTCGGCGGGGAATTGCCGCTGTCGCCGGCCTTGGTGCCCATGCGTGCCATCAGCATCGAAGGGTCCTACATCGGCACGCTGGCCGAATTGCAGGAACTCATGACCTTGGTGCGGGAACGCGGGCCGCGCGCCATTCCGCTTTCCTGCCGCTGCCTGCAGGACGCCCAGGCAGCGCTACTCGATCTGGCGGCTGGCCGCGTGGTGGGGCGCCAGGTCCTTTGTCCCGAACAACCCAACGCGAAACAGGCATAGAACCATGCAGCTGAATCTGGATTCCGGTTACACCATGACGGTGGATGGCCGCGCGGAAACGTCGGTGCAAACCTTCGATGTGCTCAATCCCGCCACGGAGGAACGCATTGCCACCGTGCCGGACGCGTCGCTGGCGCAGTTGAACGAAGCAGTCGCGGCCGCGACGCGCGCATTTGCGCAATGGAGCGAGACGCCCTTGGAACGGCGCCAGGCAGCGCTTCTTGCCATGGCTGACAGACTGGAGGAATACACCGAAGGCTTCATGCGCCTGCTCACGCGCGAGCAGGGCAAGCCTCACGCCGACGCGCGTGCCGAGGTCGGCCGTTGCGTCGCCTGGCTGCGCGCGACCGCAGCGCGCGATCTGCCCGCCACGCGGCTGGACGACGGCGCCGGCCGCGTGTTCGAGACTCGCCATGTGCCTATCGGCGTGGTGGCGGCGATCGCGCCTTGGAATTTTCCGATGACGCTGGCCATCTGGAAGATCGCCCCGGCCTTGCTGGCGGGCAACACCGTCGTGTTGAAGCCGTCGCCATTCACGCCGCTGACTTCGCTCAAGATGGGCGAACTGTTTCGCGATCTGCTGCCGCCAGGCGTGCTGAACGTGGTGTGCGGCGGAGACCGGCTGGGGCCCTGGCTGACCGAGCATCCGGGCATCGACAAGATCGCCTTTACCGGCTCGACCGCGACGGGCAGGCGCGTCATGCAGAGCGCATCCGGCAGGCTCAAACGCATCACGCTGGAACTGGGCGGCAACGATGCCGCCATCGTGCTGCCGGACGTGGACGTGCGCGAGACGGCTGCCAAGCTGTTCTGGGGAGCGTTCCGAAATTCCTCGCAGTTTTGCCTGGCCACCAAACGGCTGTATGTGCATGAATCCATCTATGACGAGTTCGCCGCGGCGTTGGTGGAACACGCACGGGGCGTGGTCATGGGAGATGGCGCGCAGCCGGGGACAGGGCTGGGGCCGATCCAGAACCGCCCGCAGTACGAGCGGGTCAAGGATCTCATCGCGGATGCGCATCGCAACGGCGTGCGCTTTCTGGCCGGTGGCGACATTCCGCAAGGCAAGGGCTATTTCGTGCCGGTCGCCATCCTGGACAATCCGCCGGACGATGCGCGCAGCGTGGTGGAAGAGGCGTTCGGACCGGTGCTGCCCTTGCTGAAATACCGGGACATCGACGAGGTCGTCCAACGCGCCAATGACACAGACTATGGACTGGGCGGGTCGGTGTGGTCCAAGGACCTGGCGCTGGCGCGGTCCATCGCGCGGCGCCTGGAAACCGGCACGGTATGGATCAACCATATCCACGCCATGTCGCCGGACGTGCCGTTCGGCGGGCGCAAGCAGTCCGGGTTGGGCGTGGAGAATGGGCTGGAAGGGCTGCTGGAGTACACCAGCGTGCAGACAGTGGCGGTGTTGGGGGACGAGGCTGCTTGAGCGCCGTGGAAGACGGCCGGGACATGCGTACGCGTTCCGGCGGCGCCCGGGGACTTACTTGCCCCGCATCTGGTCTATCAGCCGCCGGTCGCGCTTGGTCGGGCGTCCGGCTTCTATGCCCAGCGCGGGCTCGGGCGCCAGGCGGCGCATTTCCGCTGCGCGCTCACGCGCCGACACGCTTTCGGGCGTTTCCTCGTAGAGCTGGCGCGCGACGGGGGCGGGGCCGCGCACGCCGCTGACGGCCATCACCCGTACATGCAGCGCCGGGTCCTCCTTGCGCACTGTGACCAGATCGCCTGGCGCGACTTCGCGCGCGGGCTTGGCGGGCTGATCGTTCACCAACACCCGGCCCTTGCCGATTTCCTGCACGGCCAGGCTGCGCGTCTTGTAGAAGCGCGCGGCCCATAGCCACTTGTCTAGCCGGATCTTGTCCATGGTTCCTTACCTGCCGGTATTGCTGCTCAGGCGCTCATGATAGCCGCCGTGGCCCGTCTTGCTGTCAGACGGCTTTCGATCGCCCCGCCGGAACGCTTAAGCCAGGCTTAAAACGGCTCCTGCGCCGGAACTCGATGCGTGCGTCTCGTCTAACCAGAAACGCGTATCGGAGGGCAATCGACTCATGGACCTGAACTGGCAGCAGCAACTGGCGGAAAGCGGGCTCTGGTTGGCGCGCGCGTTCGGCATTTCGGCCGTCGCGCTGGTGCTGGTCGGGGGCTTGCTTGCGCGCTACACGGACTGGGGACGCAAGTTCTGGCGGTTGGCGCGTCCGTATCTCGATCCCAGGCGCAGCTGGCGGCCCTTGTTGACGCTGGCGCTACTGTTGTTCCTGGCGATGTTCGCCGTGCGCATGACGGTGTTGTTTTCGTTTTGGTACAACGGCTTTTACAGCGCGTTGCAGGCATTGGATCAGAGCGCATTCTGGCGCTTTTTGGGCATCTTCTCGGTGCTGGCCTGTGTGCACGTGATGCGCACCCTGGCCGACAGTTATGCCGGGCAGGCTTTCGACATCCGTTGGCGCGTGTGGCTCAACGACAGGCTGACCCGCGACTGGCTGGGCGCGGGCGCCTACTACCGCGGCCATTTCGTCGACTCTCCGGTCGACAACCCCGATCAGCGCATCGAACAGGACATCGCCATGTTCGTGACGGGGTCGCGCACGCTGGCGATCGGCGCGCTGAGCGCGGTCGTCTCGCTGGTGGCGTTCACGTCCATCCTGTGGGGCCTGTCCGGCGCCTTGACGGTGGCGGGCGTGGAGATCCCGCGCGCCATGGTGTTCATGGTGTACCTGTATGTGATCGTGGCGACGCTGTTCGCGTTCAAGATCGGGCGTCCGTTGATCAAGCTGAATTTCCTGTCCGAGCGCCTGACGGCGAACTTCCGCTACGCGCTGGTGCGCCTGCGCGAGAACGCCGAGAACGTGGCGTTCTATCAGGGTGAGAACGTGGAGCGTGCCACCTTGTGGACGCGTTTCTCGGCCTACATCGCCAACTTGTGGGCGCGCGTGTACCGGGGGCTGAAGTTCGACGGCTTCAACCTGTCGGTGAGCCAGGTGGCCGTGGTGTTCCCATTCATCCTGCAGGCGCCGCGCTTTTTCAGCGGCGCGATCAAGCTGGGCGACGTGATCCAGACTTCGCAGGCCTTCGGGCAGGTGCAGGATTCCTTGTCGTTCTTCCGCACCTCCTACGACACCTTCGCGCAGTACCGCGCGACGCTGGACCGGTTGAACGGTTTTCTGGACGCCAACGAAGCTGCGCGCGTGTTGCCTTCGGTGCGGACGGAGAGCCTGCCGGACGGCCTGGATATCGAATCCGTCCAAGTGTCGCGCCCCGACGGCACGGTGCTGTTGCGCGACCTGAACCTGAACTTGCGGCCGGGCCAGGCCCTGCTGATCAAGGGACCGTCGGGCAGCGGCAAGACCACCTTGCTGCGCGCGCTGGCGGGCCTGTGGCCCTATGCGCAGGGTGCGGTGCGCCGGCCGCAGGGCGCCTCTGCCTTGTTCCTGTCGCAGCGGCCCTATCTGCCCCTGGGCGACTTGCGCGGCGCGGTCGCGTATCCGGGATTGGCGCAGCCCGAGGACGATGCGCGCCTGGCCGACGCGCTGCGGCTGGTCAACCTTGGACATCTGGCCGGGCGCCTGGATGAAGTCGCGGATTGGTCGCGCATGCTTTCCATCGGCGAACAGCAGCGCGTGGCGTTCGCGCGCGTGCTCTACAACCGGCCCGCCATCGTGTTCCTGGACGAGGCCACGTCCGCTACCGACGAAGGGTTGGAGCATGCGCTGTACAGTCTGCTGCGCGAGGCGCTGCCCTCATGCATGCTGGTCAGCGTGGGACATCGCAGCACGCTGGACGTGTTCCATACGCACAGGCTGGACCTGGATGGCGCCGGGAACTGGCGGGCGGGACCGATGGCGCGGGCGGGCGCTCCGGTAGAGCGCTTGCGCCCGGTGGACGGGCCGCGGCGGGCGGCGGCCTAGCGCGGCGCCCGCCGCGATTCAGGTACCCACGCGCAGCGGACCGGTCAGCTTGCGCAGCGCGGCGACCACGCTTTGCGCGGTGATGCGGCCGGTCTTGGGATTGGCCGAGGGGATGTTCTGGATTTCCATCGAGAACGAGGCCGAGTCGGACACGACTTCGACGCGGTGCAGATTGCGTTCCAGCGAGGGATCGGCCCAGATTTCCAGGGTGGTCTTGTCCGGGCCGATGCCGGCCAGCGACACGCTGACCGCCACGTTCAGGTTGGCCGGAAAGCCCACCGCCGCTTCCCGTGGCGAGCCGCGGAAGATCAGGCGCGGTTCGGTGATGTCCGCGATGTCGATGTTGTTGTCCGTCAGGTAGGGCGCGCCCAGCAGGCCGCGCACCGGCTTGCGGGTGATCATGGTGACGGAATGGATGACGCCTTCGGCGGCGGCCGTGATGGCATCCAGGCCCAGGATGGCGCCCGAAGGCACCAGGATCTGGCCGTGGTGCTGGCGGGCCAGTTCGATCAGGTCGTCATGGCGCAGCAGCGCGCCCGAGCTCAGCACCACCATCTTCTTGCCGGCGCGCAGCACGGGTTCGGCGATGTTGCGGAACACGGCGGCGGGGGCGCATTCCACGACCACGTCGCAGTGTTCGTGCAGCGCGTCGATGGTGGTGTAGGCGGGCGCGGCCTGGGTCCAGGCGAAGGCCGGCGGGGCCTTGGGATCGCGCACTGCGATGGCGGTGAGCGTCAGGCCGGGCACGCCGGCATCCAGGGATTGCGCCACGGCCTGGCCGATGGCGCCGAAGCCGGCGATGCCGACACGGTAGCTGTTCATAGGGGTCCAGAGTAGGGCCGCGGCGCGCCGCGGGCGGTTCGGAAAGGGGCTGGGCGCCGATGCGATGACGCGGCGCCGGGCTGCCGGCCACTGTAGCCACCGTGCCGGCAGGCGTCAATGCGGAATGGCGACTATGCCCGGCTACACTTTGCGCTTGAGCCTACAGGAGTCGAGGCATGCACATCCTTCCCGAAACACCGGACGACCGCGAGGCGATCTTCACGCTGACGCAGGCCGCCTTCAAAGACAATCCCCACAGCCAGCAGACCGAGGGCCACATCACCAACGCGCTGCGCGAGGCCGGCGCGCTGACGCTGTCGCTGGTGGCGCGGGTGGACGGGCGTGTCGCGGGCCATGTCGCGTTTTCTCCGGTGACGATCAGCGACGGTTCGGCGGACTGGTACGGCCTGGGGCCGGTCGCGGTGCTCCCGGAACTGCAAGGCCGGGGCATAGGCGCGGCCTTGATCCGGGACGGTCTGGCGCGCTTGAAGGCATTGGGTGCGGCGGGCTGCGTGGTGATGGGCGATCCGGCGTACTACACGCGATTCGGTTTTGCGCAGACGCCCGCGCTGACGTATCCCGGCGTGCCGCCGGAGTACTTCATGGCGCAGGTCTACACGGGTGCGGCGCATGGGGACGTTTCCTATCACCAGGCGTTCGAAGCGACCGCGTAGCCGGCGCGGGCAGGGGGCGGCAGCGTGAATTCCGGCCCCGCGTAGTCGGATGCAATGTCCAGGGTTCCCGCTGCGAGCCGGCCCGCCCACTCATCCAAAATACGGCGTTCTTCCGCGCCGACTTTCGTGCCCAGCACCAGCCGCAGCGACGCGGCTTCCTCCAGGCCGTAACGGGTCACGCGGCTCACCGCCAGCGCGCCCGCGGCATGGTCGGCGGCGGCGCGCTGCACGCACAGTCCCGAATCGGCCAGCGCCGATGCCAGATAGACCTGTGGGTCGCGCGCCACCCAGTCCAGCACATTGCCGATCTGCCACACGCCCGTTTCGCGGCACACGCGCGTCACGCCATCGCGGCCGCCGTCCATCATGGCAAACAGTACGCGGGCGTCGCGGGCGGACAGCGCGCGGGCCCATGCCGCGCCCAGCGCCGGGTCGTGCTGGTTGCCGCAGAAGGCGGTCAGCGGATCCTGGCCCGTGACGCGCCGCACGCCATCGGCATAGGCGGCGCGGCCCTTCAGGCCGGGCCGCACTTTTTCGCCGGACAGATGGGCGGCCCGCCCGTTGGCCGCGCGCAGGCCCGCCAACACCCCGGCAAGAAAAGCCGAGTGCTCTTGCTGGATCTCGTATGACGCGACGTTGGCGGCGGTGTGGTGCCCCTGCGTGATGGCGAACTGCGTGCGCGGATAGCGTGGCGCCACCTCGGCCACGGGCGCATCGCCCTGGCCGCCATGCACGATGACCAGGTCGGGAGCGGTGGCGCAAAGCTGTGCGAGGCGCTCGGCGCGCGCGGCGGCGTCGTGGTCGGCGATCCATTCCAGCTGCAAGGGCTGGCCCGCCTGCGCGGCGCGTTCCGCGCCACGCACGGCCGCTTCGTTGAAGCCGCCGCGGCCCGGATGGCCGAACAGCACAAGCGTGCGGCGGGCGCTCACAGGCTGGCTCCCGTGGCGCGCACCACCGGTCCCCAGGCTGCGGCTTGGCGGCGGACGAAGTCGGTGAACTCGGCGGGGGATTTTTGCGCCAGCACGAAGCCCTGTCCCTCCAGCCTGGCGCGGATGTCCGCGCTGGCCAGCGTCTGCGCAATGGCGTCGTTCAAGCGCTGCGAGACCGCGGCCGGCAAGCCGGCGGGACCGGACAGGCCGACGAAGTTCTCGGCGATCAGGCCCGGATACCCCAGCTCGCCCACTGCGGGGATGTCGGGCGCCTGCGGCACCGGCTTGCTTGTGGTGACCGCCAACAGGCGCAGTTGGCCGGATCGCAGGAAGGGCAGGTTCTGCGGCAACGCGTCCACCGCGAAGCGAATCTGGCCGCCCAGCAGATCGTTGCGCATGGCGCCAGATCCCTTGTACGGAATGTGCTGCAGGCGCGCGCCGGTTTGCCGGGCATACAGCTCGCCCACGATCTGGCCCACCGACGCCAGTCCGCCGCTGCCGTACTGCACCGGCTGGTCCTGCGCGCGGATCCAGGCGGTCAGCTCCGCAAAGCTGGATACCGGCACGGAAGGATGGACGACGAACACGGTGGGCACCGCGCCCAGGTACGCGATATGGTCGAAGCTGGCGAGCGCGTCGTATCCGCCTTGGGGCATCAGGGCGGGAGAAATGGACAGCGGCGCCGAGTTCGACATCAGCAGCGTGTAGCCGTCGTTGGGCGCCTGCGCGACCAGGCTCGCGCCTATGGTCGAGCCCGCGCCGGGCTTGTTTTCGATGACGATGGGCTGGCCCAGCCGTTCGGCCAGCGTGGGCGCGATGAGGCGCGCGGCGATGTCGCTCGCGCCGCCGGGCGGGAAGGTGACGATGAGCCGGATCGGACGCTCGGGCCAGGCGGATGCGCGCGCGATGCGCGGCCGCGCCAGCGGCAGCGCCAGTGCGCCGGCAAGCATGAAGGTTCGACGGGAGATCGGCATGGCGTGGCTTCTACGTGACTGCCGCGCGGGGCGGCAAAGGGGCGTACTGTAGAAAGCCGGGCCGGGCCTGACAAAGAATTTGTAGCCGTTTGCTTATGCCCGCCGCATCGCGCGGCGGGCATTTTTCAAACGCGCGCGGGGCGCGCGGATCAGCTGCCTTTCTGCGCCTGCGCCATGTAGTCCACGGTCAGGTTCGACAGCGCGCGCACGCCGTTGATGAGGCCGGACTCATCGACGTAGAAGCGCGGCGAATGGTTCGGCGCAGCCTTCTCGACGTCGGTGCCCTTGGGCGTCACGCCCAGGTAGAAGAACATGCCCGGCACCTTCTCTTGATAGAACGAGAAGTCCTCCGACGCGGTGGACTTGGGCTGCAGGCCGTAGTTGCCTTCGCCCGCCACCCGCCGCAGCGTCGGGCCCATCTGCTCGGTCAGCGCGGGATTGTTGACGGTGGCGTTGTACAGCTCCACCACGCGCACGTCCGCCTTGGCGCCCGCGCTCTGCGCGATCATGTCCGCGGTGCGCGCGATGCGTTGGTGGATGTCCTTCTTCATGCCTTCGTCATACGTGCGGATGGTGCCGGTCATGGCCACGTTGTCCGGCACGATGTTCATGCGGTTGCCGCCATGGATGGCGCCCACGGTGATGACCGCCGGCTCCAGCATGCTGTTGATCTGGCGGCTGGGGATGGTCTGCAGGCCCAGGATGATCTGCGAGCTGACCACGATGGGGTCGATGCCGGACCAGGGCCGCGCGCCGTGCGTCTGCTTGCCGGTGACGTCGATCCAGAACTGGTCGGCGGCGGCCATGGCGGGGCCGCTGCGCCAGCTGAGCTTGCCCGCGGGATAGGCGCTGGACACGTGCAGGCCGAAGATGGCGTCCACCTTGGGATTCTCCAGCACGCCTTCCTGCACCATCATCTTGGCGCCCCAGATCTTCTTGCCGTCGGGCTCGAAGTCGGCGGGGCTTTCCTCGGCGGGCTGGAAGATGAACTTGACGCTGCCGGGGAGCTGGTCCTTCATGCCGGCCAGGACTTCGGCCGTGGCCATCAGGATGGCGGTGTGGGTGTCGTGGCCGCAGGCATGCATCACGTCCACTTCCTTGCCCAGGTAGGTGCCCTTGGCCTTGGACGCGAAGGGCAGGTCCACCTGTTCCTTGACGGGCAGCGCGTCCATGTCGGCGCGCAGCGCCACCACCGGCCCGGGCTTGCCACCCTTGAGCACGGCGACCACGCCGGTGCCGGCAACGCCGGTTTTCACTTCCATGCCGAGCGCGCGGAGATGGTCGGCGACCAGCTTGGCGGTGCGGTTTTCCTGGTTGCCCAGTTCGGGATGTTCGTGGATATCTCGGCGCCAGGCGATGAGCTTGTCTTCGATGGCCTTGGCGCGTTGATCGATCTGCGCGGCCAATGCCGGATTCGGCGCGGGGACCAGCGGGCCTTGCGTGCCGGGCGCGCTTTGCGCGGCGGCCGGACCCGCCATCAGCAGGTGGGCGGCGAGCGCCAGCGGGGCCAGGCGGAACAGGGGTTTGCGGTAAGGCATGCTTTGCTCTCCTCGTGGTTGTTAACCTGTTATTGGACGAGGATCTTACCGAAGCGCAAGACGGCGCGAGCGTTTGTTACCAACGCTTAAAAACGGGCTGTTTTGATTCCGGCCGATGGAATTCCGCGCGCCGGAATCCGCGAGTCATGCGGCGTGCAGGACGTTCTTTGCGCCGCGCGCGAGGAACAGCAGCAACAGTGCCGCCAGCAACGATGCGGCGCCCGCGAAAAGCATGGCGGCATGGAAGCCGCCGGCCAGCGCGGCCGCGGCCAGTTCGGCCGCATTGGCGGGTTGCGCCGGCAGTTCATGCAAAGTGATGGCGGCGCGCGCCAAGGCCTGCGCGTCGGGCGCGCCTTGTTGCGAGAACGAAGCCGTCAGCGCTACGATCGCACGCCCGCTCATCAGTGCGCCCAGCAGCGCGATGCCTATCGTCATGCCGGTCTGGCGCAGCGCGTTCATGGTGGCCGAGGCCATGCCGGAACGCTCGCGCGGCACCGTGGCCATCACGGCCATGCTGGTCGATGGCACGGCCAGGCCGGTGCCCAGGCCCAACAGGACCAGCAGGGAGCCGGACACGAGGTAAGGCGTGTGCGCTTCGAAGCGCGTCATGCCCAGCATGGCCAGGCCGATGAAGGCGAAGCCCGCGATCATCAGGCGCGGCAGGCCAAAGCGCAGGTTGAGCCGGCCGAACACCAGCGACACCAGCCCGGCCGCGGCGAACTGCGGCGCCAACTGCCAGCCAGTGGCCAGCGGCGACAACCCCTGAACGTGTTGCAGATAGAGCGAAAAGAAGAACAGGCTGCTGTAGGCGGAAAAGCCCAGCACGAAGGAGGCGAAGTTGGTGATGGCGAAGCCTGCGTCGCGGAACAGCCCCAGCGGCAGGATGGGCCGCGCGGCGCGGTGCTCGACCCACAGGAAGGCGAGCAGCCCGGCGGCGGCGATGGCGAGCGCGACCGTGGCTTGCGGTGCAGCCCAGCCGTGTTCGCCGGCGGCGATCAGCCCATAGGTCAGCGCGCCCAGCCACAGCACGCTAAGCGCCTGGCCCGCGGGATCGAAGGCTGCGTGTTCGGGATGGGCGCTTTCCGTGATGCTCCAGGCGCCCAGCGCGATGGCCAGCGCGCCCACCGGCAGGTTGATGAGGAAGATGCTCTGCCAGTTGAAGTGGGCGACCAGCACGCCGCCCAGCATGGGCCCCACGATGAGCGAAATTGCGTTGCACGAGGCCCAGATGCCGATGGCCTGGGCGCGTTCCTTGGGATCGGGAAAAGCCTGGGTCAGGAGCGACAGCGCGCCTGGAACCAGCAGGGCGCCGGCCACGCCCTGCACGGCGCGGCCGATCAGCAGCGCTGTAAGGTTGTCCGCCAGCCCGCAAAGCGCGGAGCCCGCCGTGAACAGCAGCACGCCCGCCAGCCAGGAACGCTTGCGGCCATAGCGGTCGCCCAGAGGTCCCGCCGACAGCATGAAGGCCGACAGGAACAGGGCGTAGGCGTCCACCACCCATTGCAGCCCCGCCATGTCGATGCGCAGGGCCGCCTGCATGGTGGGCAGCGCCACGTTGACGATGCTGATGTCCAGGATGGTGATGAAGCTGCCCAGGTTGACGGCAAGGACCAGGGCGCGGCGGCGTGCGGGATGCATGGCGGGACGCAGAGTGGGGGAAGGGGTATTCTATGCATCGACCGACCGTCGGTCAATGAAAAGAAGAACGATTCTCAGCTTTTGATTCCGGCCCAGTGCCTCCTCTACACTGGCGCCTTGCTGCTGACCTGACCCCTGGACGATATGCCCGCTGCTCCCGACGACCCGCTTTCCCTGCCTGGCCCGGACGCCGCTCCCAAGCCCCGCACCAAGCCGGCCGCCGTGCGGCTGGACGAGTTGATGGCGGCCGCGCAAGCGCTCTTCATCCAGAAGGGCGTCGAGGCCACGACCATCAACGAGATCGTGGAACGCGCCGGCGTGGCCAAGGGCACCTTCTATCACTACTTCACGTCCAAGAACGACATGCTGGCGGCGCTGCGGGCCAAGTTCTCGCAAGGGTTCCTGGACCATATCGACCGCGAAGTGCAGGCCTGTGCGCCGGAGGACGGCGTGGCGCGGCTGCGCGCCTGGACTCGCGCCGGCGTCGAGGCTTACTTCGACGGCTACGAACTGCATGATGTGGTGTTCCACGACGCCCAGCATCCCGACCGCGGCGTGGCCGAAAAGAGCGCCGTGCTGGAACAGCTGGAAGCCATACTCGAGGCCGGCGCGCGCGCCGGCTGCTGGAAGCTGGACGACGCGGCGCTGGCCGCCATTGTCCTGTACCACGGCATGCATGGCGCGGTGGACGCTTCCATCGCTCAGGGCCGGCGGGACGCGCAAGCGCTGTCCGGCCCCTTGTCGGCGATGTTCCTGCGCACGCTGGGAGCGGGCTGAGGGGCGCGGCTTCAGACCCGCGCCGCCGCATGCGCCGCTATTGCAGCTTGATGCCCAGCTCCTTGATCAGCGGTCCCATGTCGGCGCGGTCGGCTTCGATGGTCGCGGCCAGTTCCTCTGGCGTGCTGCCGATGGGAATCATGCCCAGGGTTTCCATCTGCGCGCGCATCGCGGGTTCCTTCAGTATGTCCGCCACTGATTTCTGGATCAGCGCCACGCGGTCGTCCGGAATGCCGGCGGGCGCCATCAGTCCGATCCAGGGCTGCGGCGCGTAGTCCTTCAATCCGGATTCCTTCAGCGTGGGCGTGTCGGGCAGGCCGCCGAAGCGCTCCGGGCTGGTGATCGCCAGCGCGCGCAGGCGGCCGCTGTCGATCAGGCCCTTGGAACTCGAAGGCGCGTCCAGGCCCACGTCGAGCTGGCCGCCGATCAGGTCGTTCTGCGTCTTGCCCGACGAAGACGAGGGTACGTACAAGGCCTTGATGCCGGCGCGCCGCGCCGTCTGTTCCCAGACCAGGTGGAACGCCGTGCCGATGGAGAACGAACCCACGCTGAGGTTGCGCGTCTTGCTTTCGCGCACGAAGTCTTCCCAGCTTTTGAGCGGACTGTCCTTGGGCACGATGAAGATGAAGGGCGTGCGCGCCACCACCGAGATCGGCTTGAGGTCCTTCTGCGTATCGAATGGCAGGCTGTCCACCGCGAAGGGCACGATGGTGACGGACGAGGCCACGACCATGCCCAAGGTGTAGCCGTCGGGCGCGGACTTGACCAATGCGCCGGTGCTGATGATGCCGGACGCGCCCGGCTTGTTCTCCACCACCACGGGCTGGCCCCAGGCAGCGCCCAGTTTGCTGGCCAGCACGCGCAGCATGACGTCCACGGGACCGCCGGGCGGGTTGGACACGATGATCTTGACGGGTTTGTCGGGATAGGCGGCGGCAGCCGCCAGCGGCGCCAGCAGCGCCAGCGCGAGCGCGGTTTGCTTGAACATGGAATTCCCCTTGTTTTGGTGTGTTTGATGCGCGGGCAGCGTCCGCCCGCGGCCCCGCACATGCCGTCCCGGTTCAGGCCAGGATCTGCATGTGCGGGGCCGGCGGCCAGCCTGGCGCGTCGCCGCGGATGAACGCGATCCACGCCTGCTGCGTGGCGTGAGCAAGCTGCCGCGCCTGTTCCGCCGGCAGGCCGGCAAGCATGGGCGCGCCGGCGAATGCCGCCAATGTGTCGAAGACGAAGGGCAGCTCGATGCAATGGCAGGCGCCGAAGGCCGCCGTGGGCGCCACGTCAAAGCGCGCCAGCCAGGCTTGGCGGCCTTGGGCCGCGGCGTCGGCGGCCCACTGGCGCGAGGGCGCGCCGAATACCTCGTCGCCCAGGTCCTGGTCGGCAGCTGTGCGGCCATTGCCGGGAAAGGCGGCCATTTCGTCGCGCGTGTAGCAGACCAGCACGTCCGCGCGGGACGAGGCCCGCTTGAGCGCGGGGGCGATATCGTGCGGCAGTATTGCGCCGTCGAGCACCGGCGCGAACTGGCTGCGGCTGCTGCCTTCGGCGCGCAGCGTTTCGGCGACGGCGGGCGCCTGCTGCGCCGCCAGCAATGCCGCCACGGGCAGTTCGCGCGCGGCATCCAGGGAATCGGCGCCCGCGGCCGCGAGGAAGGCCTGTCCCAGCGCATCGGCCTGCTTTGCGCTGCGAAACCCCCGGCCCAGCGCCGCGCTTTGCAGGATGGCGCGGGAGAAGCGCGGCTGGCGCGCCAGCATGGCGCAGATCGAGGATGCGCCCGCCGACTGGCCCATGACGGTGACTTGCTCGGGATCGCCGCCCAGGTCCTGGATGTTGTCCAGCACCCAATCGATGGCGGCTTCCTGGTCCAGCAGGCCCGCGTTGGCCGTCTGGCCAGGCACGTACAGCCAGCCCAGCGCGGCCAGCCGGTAGTTGACCGCGACCACCACCATGTCGCCGCGCTGCGCGAGGTTCGCGCCGTCATACCAGTCCAGCGCGCCGCCGCCGCTTTGCCAGGCGCCGCCATGCAGCCACACCACCACCGGCCGCCGCCTGCCGTCGGCGGCGGGGGTCCATACGGTCAGGTGCAGGCAGTCCTCGGATTGTTCGGCGTCGAAGTCGCCCATGGCGCCGCGCAGGCGCGAGGGCAGTTGCGGCGCGACCGGTCCCGGCCGGGTGGCGTCAAGCTTGCCGCGCCATGCTGCGGGCTGCGGCGGTGCGAAGCGCAGGCGGCCAACGGGCGCCTGCGCGTACGGAATGGCGCTGTAGCGGCACACGCCGCTCTCCTGCACGCCGGTCAGCGTGCCTGCCTGCAGCGACGCTTCCACGAACTGACTCATATCCTGCCCCTTGTTTCTGGTCTGTAGCCCGGCCGCGGCAGGCGCCGCGGCGGTCGGACTATGGTAGGGAGGAATGGGCCGCGCCAGGCATGCAGGTTTTGAACATTGCCATGCGCAATCCGCATGGCTGGGGCCGGAGCGCCGGCTACTTGAGGATGCGCGCGTCCAGGCTGTTGTCCGCCAGGGCCTGGGCCTGCGCCCGCGACATGCCCAGATGCTCGTACAGCGCGTGGAAGTTCTCGTTGACGTAGCCGCCGAAATACGCGGGATCGTCGGAGTTGACGGTGACCTTCACGCCCGCGTCCAGCAGCGACAGGATGTTGTGGTCGCGCATGTGCTGGAACACGCGCAGCCGGGTGTTGGACAGCGGACAGACCGTCAGCGGGATCTGCTCGTCGATCAGGCGCGCAATCAATTTCGGGTCTTCGGCGGCGCGCACGCCGTGGTCGATGCGCAGCACCTTCAGCAGGTCCAGCGCTTCCCAGATGTATTCCGGCGGGCCTTCCTCGCCGGCGTGCGCAACGCCCGGCAGTCCCTCGGCGCGGGCGCGGTCGAACACGCGCTGGAACAGACGCGGCGGAAAGCCCATTTCGCTGCTGTCCAGGCCGACGGCGATGAACGCGTCGCGGTGGGGCAGGGCGGCTTCCAGGGTGCGCATGGCCTGCTCTTCGGGCAGATGACGCAGAAAGCTCAGGATCAGTCCGCTGCTTACGCCCAGCTGCTTGCGGCCGTCTTCGAGGGCCTGGTTGATGCCGGTCAGCACTACGTCGAACGGCACGCCGCGATCGGTATGGGTCTGCGGGTCGAAGAAGGGTTCGGTATGAACGACGTTCTGCTCGCGGCACTTGAGCAGATAGGCCCAGGTCAGGTCGTAGAAATCCTGCTCGGTGCGCAGCACGTCCGCGCCGCGGTAATAGAGGTCCAGGAATTCCTGGAGATTGCCGTAGTCGTAGGCCGCGCGCAGGGACTCGATGTCCGGCCACGGCAGCGCCACGCCGTTGCGCTGCGCCAGCCGGAACAGCAGCTCGGGTTCGAGCGAACCTTCCAGGTGCAGGTGCAATTCCGCCTTGGGCAGTGCGTTGAGCCAGTCGTACATGGGTGCTCCGATCAAAAAGTGTTGCCTGTCCAGAATAACGCGCAACGCGCCGGCAGGCTCAGGCCGTCAATGCGACGGCGTCGGCCTGGATGGCGAGCTGGAGCTGGGCGGCGAAGGCGCGCGCCTGCCGCGTGCTGGGGCGGTCGCGGCGCCAGATGGCCGCCAGCGGCGACTTGCGCAGGACCGGCCGGTCGGCCAGGACCACCAGCTCGCCGCGCGCCTGCCGGATAGCGGCCACGCTGCCGGGCAGCATCCACAGATACAGGCCGTCCAGCAGCATTTCGCGGCCGAATTCCAGCGACAGGGCGCCGATCATATCCGGAATCGCCAGCCCCGCCTGGCGCAGCGACATTTCCAGTTCGCCGCGGATGCGGCTGCCGGGCAGGGCGGTGATCCAGGGATAGGCCACGTAGTCGGCCAGCGTGGCGCCGGGCTGGCCGGCCAGCGGATGATGCGTCGCGCAGGCCAGCACTACCGGATCTTCCAGCAGCGTGGTGGAGCGGTAGACCTGCGGATTGACGGTGGACGAGAAGCGGCTGATCAGCACGTCCAGCGCGCCGGCGTCCAGGTCTTCGATCAGCCGTTCATGCGTGCCGATTTCGATGGTGAGCGTGATGCGCGGATAAGCCTGGCGGTAGGCGCGCGCGGCCTCGGGCACCGGCCAGCCCGCGAACATCGAAAAACAGCCTACCGTCAGGCTGCCCTCGTCGCCGCGCGAGACCGCGGCGAGATCGATCTCGGCCTTGCGGAAGTCGGTGAGCAGCAGGCGGGCATGGCGGCACATGGTTTCGCCCAGCGGCGTGCAGGTGGTGCCGCGGGCGGTGCGTTCGAACAGCCGCGCGCCGACCAGCTCTTCGATCTCGGCGATGGCGCGCGACAGCCCCGACTGTGTGCTGTGCAATTGCGTGGCGGCCTTGGACAGGTTGCCCAATTCGGCGACGGTCAGCACGATTTCCAGATGCCGGATGCGGAGCTTGCCTCGGAACGGTGTCATGGCGCGGGTCGGAGGGGAGTAGCCGATTATTCTCTCCCGGCGCGCGCTTGGCAACGCGGTGCGGGATTCGGCCGGCCGGGATTCGGCCGGCCGGGATTCGGATATAGTTCGCGCCAGACCGATAGTCGGACGCGCGGCCTGGGCCAGCGCGGCGGCCGGCAAGAGCAGAGGGCAGGCATGAAGGCAGCGGTGTGCGGCGCGTGGAGAGTGAGCAGGCTTGCAGCGGCGGCGCTGGCTGCGCTGGCCTTGAGCGGCTGCGGCGCATCCCGGGTCGACGGGGTGTCGGTTGCCTGGCCTCCGTTCCGGGACGGGACTCTTGCGGCGCTGCCATCGGATCCGGCCCAATGCCCGGATCTGGCCGGCGTCTATCGGGCGCAAGGCGAGTTCGTGTCTGGCGACCGCGAGGCCGGCGTATCGATGGACCTGCGCAAGTTCCTGCAGTATCCCCTGGACCTTCCGGGCATGTCCGACAACCCGTTGCCGGAATGGCGTTCCGGACCCGAGGCCACTGTGGCTTTCACGGCCGCCGCGGACGGATGGGAGATATTGGCGCTGGACGGGCAGGGCGCGCGCGCCTTGGGCCGCCTGCCGCAGTTGAACGGCGAGCAGGATCCTGCCGCCCTGCCTGGCGCGGCCCAGCCTTCCAGGCCGGATGGCATCCGGCGCCTTGGCGGTTGCACGCAGGGCCGGCTGTGGATCAGCGTGCGGCACGACTGGCGCCAGTACGAGTCCATGGGTGTGCGGCGCCACGTGGCGCTGCTGCGGCCCGAGGCGGGAGGCCTGCTGGTGACGGTGGGGCGGGAATCCGACACCATCGGCCTGTTGCCCTGGTATTCGAATGAGGGCAGCGTGTACCAGTATTGGTTCGCGCCCGCGGGCCGCTGAACGCGGGCCTGGCAATTCACCGCGCGGTCTGACCGCGCTCCATCCACGAGCCTCATGACCTCTGAAAACCTGTCCACCGCCGCATCCGACCCGCGCGCCCGCTTCGTCTCCGGGCCGATGGGCCCGCATGTGCTGGAAATGGTCCTGACCGGCTGGGCCAGCATGCTGGCCGTGTTCGCGGTGGAGTTCCTGTCGCTGCTGTACCTGGGCACGCTCAAGGACGAGGCGGTGCTGGGCGCGGTGGGCTTCGGATCGATGACGCAGTTCACCATCATCTCGGTCTGCATCGGCGTGAGCGTGGGCGGCACGGCCCTGGTGTCGCGCGCGCTGGGGGCGGGCGATGCGCCGCGCGCCCGCGCGCTGGCGGGCGCCTCGCTGGTGCTGATGGTTGCCGCCGCGCTCGTGTCCGGCGCGTTGTTCCTGGCCGTGATCGGCCCCTACACGGCAGCCATCGACCTGGCGGAGGACGTGCGCGCGCATCTGCTGTCCTATGTGCTCATCACGACCCCGTTCGCGGTCGTGATGGGCGTGGGCATGATGCTGTCCAACCTGTTGCGCGCCGCCGGCCATGGCCGCCAGTCCATGTGGGTGCTGCTGGCGGGGACGGCGGCGGTCGCGGCGCTGGATCCGCTGGTCATCTTCGTGCTGGACGGTGGCATGGAGGGCGTGGCCTGGGCCGGCGGCATGAGCCGCCTGGTCACAGTGGCGCTGGGCGCCTGGCTGGTGTTCGGCAAGCATCGCCTGGTGACTTGGCCCGCCGGCGCCGCGCTGCGTGCGCACCTGGCCGCAATTGGGCGGATCGCCTTGCCTGCCGCGCTGACCACGCTGGCCACGCCCGCGGCAGTCATCTTCACCCTGTCCACATACGCCGGCTTCGGCTCCAGCGTGATGGCGGGCGCCACCGTGGTGGACCGGGTGCTGCAACTGGCCTACGCGCTGTTCTTCGTACTGCCCGGCGCCATCGGGCCCATCCTGGGGCAGAACCTGGGCGCAGGGCAATGGGACCGCGTACAGGAGACGGCGCGCCTGACCGCGCGCTGGTCCTTGACGTATGGCTTCGGCGTGGCGGTCCTGCTGGCCTTGCTGGCGCCCTGGATGCCGGATCTGTTCCAGGTGACCGGACCTGGGCGCGACCTGATCGTTTTTTTCTGCCGCTACGGCAGTTTCGCCTGGGCGCTCAACAGCCTGTACTTCGTCGCCGTCGCGGTGTTCAACAACCTGGGCTATGCCACGTACTCCACCGCCATCGGCTGGCTGCGCGCCACTGTGGGCACCTTGCCCTTCGTCTGGCTGGGCGCGCATTACGGCGGCCCGGAAGGCGTGTTGGCGGGGCAGACCGTGGGCTTTGCCCTGTTCAGCCTGATCGCCATGCTGCTGTGCCGGCGCGTGCTGCGCGCGCCGCCCGCGAGCGCGGCGGCGCAAGCGCGGCAGGCTGCCTAATGCACTGTTTTCGGATCCCCTTCATGGGTAGATGCCGTGAGCCGGTGACCGGGCGGAGGGATCCGAAGCGCAGCCCCACCGGGGCGAGCATCGGAATCCCGCAGTCCGGACGCCGGCGGCTCAAGAACCGTGCTTCCCAAAACCGAAGTGCGGGTGGCAGGGATTCGAGCTTGCGGATGTCAGAGTCCTTTAGCCGCCGAGGCCACCCTGCGCCATTCCGATGCTCGCCCCGGTGGGGCTGCGCTTCGGATGGCTCCGGGCAGCCTCGGCTGAGAGTCGCCTAGGGCGCCGCGAAGTTGCTTCCAGCCTGCAAGGCGTTTGGGCGGCAATGCGGGCGGGCCTGCCCAGGAGGCCGTTCGATTTTGACGGCCGGTCGCGGTACGATCCCGGCTGACTTCGATTTTTCAGGATTGCCATGCGTCAGCGTTCCGTACGCCTTCGAATCGACACCTTCTCCCGTGTGCTGCTGGCCGCGGCTTTTGCCGCCGCCGCAGCCGGCGCCGCTCAGGCGCAGGGGCCTGCTTCAGCCACTGGATCGCGCGCCCAGCCGTCGGTGCCGGTGCAGACCCTGCCGGCCCTGACGCCCAAACGCAGCTTCGACGACGCTCCCGCGCCAGCCGCCACCGCGCCGGCGGCTCCGGCCGATGACCGGGCCGGCCAGGTGTTGCCTCCCAGGTCGGCTGCGCCCGCGCCGGCAAGCTTGCCCGCGCCCGCGACCTTGCCTGCGCCCGCGGCGGCTCCGGCCGCTGCCGTCCCGGCGGCGACCGCTGCGCCTGCCGCAACGGCTGCGCCGGCTGCCACCGCGGCGCCCGCCGCCACCGCCACCCCCGCGCCCACGGTCATCATCCCGACCGAACTCGACACCAAGGCCTGCATCGCCAAGCTGCGCAAGGGCGCCACGGCCAACGGCCTGACCGTGGCCGATTGGGACAAATACACCGCCAACGCCAAGCTGCTGCCCACCACGGTCGCATCGGCCAAGGGCCAGCCCGAGGGGCGCGAGGCCTGGTGGGACTACATCGCCAAGACCGTGGACGAAGAGCGCGTGCGCGACGGCCTGGGGGTGCTCGCCAAGTATGGTCCGCAACTGTCGGCCATCAGCCAGCAATACCAGGTGGATCCGGCCACGTTGGTCGCGATCTTCGGCATCGAGACCAACTACGGCCGCCAGGTCGGCAGGACCAATGTGCTGGACGCCTGGCTGACGCGCGCCTGCACCGAGAACAAGTCGCTGTGGGAAAAGAACGCCTACGCCTCGGTGCGCCTGCTGCGCGACGGCGTGGTGCCGGCGGACAGCTTCGTCGGTTCCTGGAGCGGCGCCTTCGGCATGACGCAGTTCATCCCGACCTCGTTCTATGAACTGGCCGCCGATGGCGACGGCAACGGCAAGATCGATCTCTACAACTCGCTGCCCGACGCGTTGGCGTCGACCGCCAATCACCTGCGCAAGCGCCGCGCCAAGTGGACGCACAGCCTGCCCGCCGTGATCGAAGTGCGTGTGCCGGCCGAGCTGGCCTCTGCCATTCCGGCCTCGCCCGAAGCCGAATACGTGGGCTCGCAGGACCGCCGCACGATAGCCCAGTGGGCCCAGGCCGGCGTGAAGCAGGGCAACGGCTCGGCCTTGAAGTTGGCGTCGGGCAACGACGAGCAGGCCTATCTGTTCGCGCCCACGGGTTCCGCTGGCCCGGTGTTCCTGGCGACCGTGAATTTCGACGCCATCCTGCATTACAACCAGTCGCGCCGCTATGGCTTGGCGGTGTCGATGCTGCTCAATCGCCTGCAAGGCGGTCCGGATCTCGTCGCGGCCTGGCCCACGGACGACCCCGGCCTGTCGCGCGCGCAGATCAAGGAGCTCCAGGAGATGCTCTACGGCCTGGGCTATGACGTAGGCGTGGCCGACGGCATTCCGGGCAGCAAGACCCGCGATGCCGTGCGCGAAGAACAGGTCAAGCGCAAGCTGCCGGAAGACGGCCGCGTGGGCAAGCGCATCTACGACGCCATCAAGGCCACCTGGCCGCCCGCGGCGATCCAGGCTCGGCCGGCAGCCCAGCAATGACAGGGGCTTCCGGCACGCAGGGCTACGGTGAAAACGCCGCGGCCCTGGCGGACCAGTACGAGAGCATCGCGTTCGCGGACGTGCACCGCAGTTGAAAGCCACGCCCCGGGGCCGGCCTCGGCCCGGGGGATTCGTCCGTTGGACGATGGGCCGGCGGGCCGTCCGCCGGTATCATTTCCGTCACGCCATTCCTTCCGCCCGCCATGTCCGCCGCACTGCTCCCCGACACTTTCCAGACCGCCCGGCTGCAAGCCCGGCGCATGGACGAAACTGATTTTTCCTTCATTGCCGCGATGCATGCGGACGAGCGCCTCATGGCCACCATGGGCGGCACCCGGACGGACTCGGCCAGCCGCCGCTATCTGTTGCAGAACGTCGAGCATTGGGCCGAGCTGGGCTACGGCATGTATGTGCTGGCCGACCGCGCCAGCGGCGCGCTGGCGGGCCGCGCGGGCTTGAAGCGCACCCAGTCGCGGGGCTGCGACGAGGTCGAGGTCGCCTATGCCTTCCTCCCCGCGAGCTGGGGCATGGGATATGCCACCGAAATCGCCCAGGCGCTGCTGTCGTTGGGATTCGGGCGCTTGCCGGTCGAGGCGCTGTCGGCCGTGGCGCTGGAAGAGAATGCCGCGTCCTGCCGGGTGCTGGAAAAATGCGGCATGCGCCAGATCGGCGGCGCGGGAGCGGGCGGCGCTGGCAAGCGTCGCTACGAAATCCGCCGCGCCGAATGGCCGCTGCCAGAGGCGGACGCGGCGGCTGGCGCAGGGCATCGGCGCTAAGATTCGGGTATGAGCACCAAGCAGATCCCCGACGACGACCCGC
Organism: Achromobacter aegrifaciens; assembly: GCF_902859965.1. Taxonomy (NCBI): domain Bacteria; kingdom Pseudomonadati; phylum Pseudomonadota; class Betaproteobacteria; order Burkholderiales; family Alcaligenaceae; genus Achromobacter; species Achromobacter aegrifaciens. The sequence continues at coordinate 31,444 of NZ_CADIKO010000004.1, read as the reverse complement.
AACCCGTTCCGCCCGTCGCGCCCGAACCCGAAGAGTGTTGCAACAGCGGCTGCATCCCCTGTGTCTATGACACCTACAACGAAGCCATGGACGATTACCGGGAAGCGCTGAAAGCCTGGCGGGCCAGGCATCCGGAGCAATCCAAAGGCTAGGCGCCTGGCGGGGCGGGCAGGCGTCAGCCCGCCAGCTTCATGTGGATGATGGGACGAGGGCGACCCGCGTCGTCGTGCTCCGAGCGGCCCACGTCCTCGAACCCGTAGTGCTTGTAGAAGCCGTGGGCCTGGGGATTTTGTTCGTTGACGTCCACCACCAGGGTGCCGTGCAGCGAGCGCGCGAAGTTCAGCAGGCGCCGGCCAGCTCCCTTGCCGCGCTTGTTGGCATCCACGAACAGCATCTGGACCTTGTTGCCGTTCAGGCCCATGAAGCCAGCGACTTCGCCGGCATCGTCCTCACAGACCCAGACCCGCACCGAAGGCAGGTCGGTATTGAGCACCTGCGGGTACATGGCCTGGATTTCCTTTTCCGTCAGGAACGTGTGGGTGGCGCGTACCGAACGGAGCCAGATGTCCACCAGGGCCAGGTCATCGCCGTGGTTGCGTTCTCGGATATTCATTTTTCTAATGGTTTTACAGGTCGGGTGCCGGCGCGGTCCTTGGCTACGCCGGTCTTTTTGCCGCTAGAGCCCTGCGCGGTAGAGCTCGGTCGCCGCCAGGACGGTTTCCATCTGCACAGTATGCGCGAAAACGAAGCGCTCGCCGTAGACGGTTTCATCCGGAAACTCGGAAATCAACGCCATGGGCAGGTCTTCGCGGTCGCTTTCGCTGATCTGCACCGGGATGCCGTTAAGCACGTCGAATCCGGTTTCGAGCGCGTGCGCCTGGAATAGTTCAAGTTGTCGCGCATTGAACTCGACCAGGCCGGGAACGGTGCGGGCCAGCCTGGCGGTAACGCCCTCGATCAGGCGGTGGGCGCGGTCGCCCCAGCCCGGGTGATGGCGTAGCACCAGGAAGAAGCCCTTGGGGATGGTCCACAGCTCGAAATGGCGAGGCAGGTAGCCGGACAGCGGCCGGGTCCATTCATGGGCGGGATAGCCGTGCAGGTTGATGTGCAGCTGCGCGCCGCTGATCGCATGCGCCTGGTGGCGGCCTTCGCGTTCGAAGAACGGGGCGCGCTCGCGGTAGGCGATGTCGTCGCCCAGCGCGCTGTAGCGCGAGGCGTGCAGCATGTGGCGCGGGTGGTGCGCGCGCAGGCGGTTGAACAGCGCGTAGCCATCGGGATTTTCGGCGGCGATCAGGGCGAAGTGCGCGTCGCCGCGCTCGGCTAGCGTTTGCGCCGCGCGCAGGGCGCCGACGACGCCAGAGGTTTCGTTGGCGTGCTGCGCGCCCGAAATGAAGACCGCGGGGCCGGGGCCGCGCAGGTAGGTGCCCAGCACCGGACGGCCCTGGCGCGATACGGCCTGGAAGGAGTCTCCGCCGAACGCCGCCATGCAGCTGGCGATCTGGCCTGCCGACAGCGGTTCGCGGGCCTGGGCCAGCGGTGCAGCCAGCGGCGCGGGCGCAACGGGCGCCAGGGCGCCGAAATGCTCCAGCGAGATCTGCACGCGCGCCGCGCCGTCGTGGCGGCGGATGTCGGGAATGATCTGGCCGGGTTGCAGGCCGCGGTCGCCGGAGGGGCGGCCCGAGTGTTTCTGGAAGTGTTCCAGCAGCGAAAAATAGATGTCTTCGTGCAGCGCCTCGAAGGTGCTGACGATTTCCTCGTCCACCGGCAGGGCGAAGTCGATGCCCGGCAGATCCACGCGGATTTCCAGGCGTTCGAAATAGGGCTCGTGCGCGCCCCAGGCATGGTTGCGCACCGTGTCCAGGATGGCGCGGAACGCCTGCTGGTATTCGGTGGCCTGGGCGGCATCGGTCTGAAGCGCGCCTTCGGCGTCGCGCACGCGCAGCCAGCCGGTGGGCGACAGTTCGGGCGTGCCGTCCTGGGCGTACCCGACCTGGTTGGGCGCATAGACGCGGGTATCGAGTTCGCGGCCATCGGCGTAGCGCAGGCTGACGTCATAGTGCAGGTCATCGGCGCCGGGCTGCATGGCGACGTCCACGCCTTGCAGCAGCGCGATGAGCGGATAGGCTTCCAGCGTGAAGCGCTTGGCCTGTGCATGTTCGTGCAGCGGATAGCGCACCACGACGGACGCCAGCCCTTCGCGCTCGACCTCTTCCAGGAAGTAGTGCAGCAGCGGCTTGTAGGCGCTGCGAAAGCGCGCCGTGACGCCGGCTTGCGCCAGGCGTTCCTGGGCCGCGCGGCGCGCTTCCACGCCTTCGAACAGCCAGCCTTCCACGACCGCGCCGCGCCAGGCCGGCGCCATGTAGGCGTGGGTCCAGGCGTCCAGCGTGCGGTCGAATGTTTTTTCCAGCAAAGACATACTCGATATTCCTTTCAGGCGGACCGGGGCGGCTTCAGACCTTGCCGGTCGGATCCAGGCGGTCGCGCAGCCAGTCGCCCAGCAGGTTCAGGCCCAGCACCGTCAGCATGATGGCCAGGCCCGGGAAGACGCTGACCCACCAGGCCGTCTGCATATACGTGCGGCCGTCGGCAAGCATACCGCCCCAGCTCGGGATCATGGGGTCCACGCCCAGGCCCAGGAAGGTCAGGCTGCTTTCCAGCAGGATGTTGTTGGCGACGTTCAGCGTCATCAGGATGACCAGCGGACCCAGCAGATTGGGCACGATGTGGTGGCGGATCATGGCCAGGTCGCGCACGCCGAAGGCGCGGGCGGCCAGCACGAACTCACGCTCGCGCAGGGCCAGGACCTGGGCGCGCACCAGGCGCGCGTATTGCACCCACTGCGACACGATCATGAAGAAGATGACGTTGAACAGCCCGCCGCCCAGGATGGCGATGAAGGTGATGGCCACCAGGATGAACGGCAGCGCCAGCTGCACGTCGGCAAAGCGCATGACGATCATGTCCCAGAAGCCGCGGTAGTAGCCGGCGATCAGGCCCATGACGATGCCCAGCAGCGCGCCGCCGACGACCGAGGCGAAGCCCACCGTCAGCGAGATCTTGCCGCCGACGATGACGCGGGCCAGCACGTCGCGGCCCAGCGGGTCGGTGCCGAAGGGGTGGGCCGCAGAGGTAAAGGGAGCCATCAAGCGGGCGGCCAGGTCCATGGCTTCGCCGCCGTCGGGAAACAGCCAGCCGGAGGTCAGCACCAGCACGATCATGGTGCCGGTCAGCAGCGCGCCCAGCACGAATTCCAGCGAGCGGTAGCGGCTGCGGGGCTTGGCCGCCTTGGCAGCGGCGGCGGTGGGGGTAGTAGTCTGCATAAGGCTCAGCGCGTGCGGATGCGGGGGTCGACGATGCCGTAGGCGATGTCGACGATCAGGTTGACCAGGACGATGACGGAGGCCAGCACGGTGACCGTGCCCTGCAGCACCGGGTAGTCGCGGCCGGAGATGGCGTCGAACGCCAGCGTGCCCAGGCCGGGCCAGTTGAAGACCATTTCAATGACCACGATGCCGCCGATCAGGCCGCCGAACTGCAGGCCCAGGTAGGTGATGAGCGGAATCGCGCAGTTGCGCAGCGCGTGCTTGTACAGCACCACGCGTTCCTTCAGTCCCTTGCTGCGCGCCACCATGATGTATTGCGCCGATAGCGTTTCCAGCATGGTGGTGCGCACCAGGCGGATGTTGGTGGCGCTGAGGATGATGGCCATCGTCAGCGACGGCAGCACCAGGCTGGCCGGCCCGCTCCAGCCGGACGGCGGCAACAGCGGGAAGGTGATCGACAGCAGCAGCACCAGCATCAGCGCCAGCCAGAAATTGGGAAAGGACAGCCCCACCAGCGACAGGATGCGAATCGCCTGGTCCGTGGTCTTGCCGCGCTTGATCGCGGCCTGGATGCCCAGCGGCAGCGAGATCAGGATCGACGCCAGCAGCGAGGTGAACGCCAGCATCAGCGTGGCGGGCAACGCATCGCCGATCAGCTTGGCGACCGACGTGCCACCCATGAAGCTGCGGCCGAAATCGCCATGCAGCAGCCCCTGCATATAGGACAGGTACTGCTCGTAGAAGGGACGGTTCAGGCCCAGCGCCTCGCGGATATTGGCCAGGTCCTGCTCGGTGACGCTGCCCGAGCCCTGGCTGAGCATCAGCGCAGGATCGCCGGTCAGGCGCACGGCATAGGAGACAAGCAGTGTCACCGCGACAATCACGAAGACGGCCTGCAACACGCGTTTGATGAGAAATCCGGTCATAAATCGCCGTCCCGGCTTGCGCCGGAACGGGTCGGTAAGGTTAATGCCTCAAGGCAGCGCCAAAAGCATTCCAAAAAAGTGCCGGTTGTTCATAGCGTCATCACGCCAATAGCAACCGGTCCTCCCCAAGCGGGATGCCGCGGAGCCGGCTTTGCCGGTCCGCAGGCATGCCCCCTGGGGGGAAGCGCGCAGCGCTTCGGGGGGGGCGTCAGTCCACAGAGGCGTTCAGGAACCGGAAGCGGATATCGCCCGGAACCTCCAGATCCTTCACGCGCTTGTTCACCCCGACGATCGTGTTCAGGCTGTACAGCGGCATTTCCAGCGCCTGGTCGGCCACGTAGCCGGCGATCTCCTGCAGCATGGCTTCGCGCTTCTTCACGTCATAGACCGTGCGCTGCGCTTCCAGCATGCCGTTGAGCTTGGCGTCGTTGTCGTACGGGTTCCACTTCTGGCCCGTGTGGTACATCAGGTAGGCCGTGTTGTCGTAGTCGTAGGTCCAGCCGCCCCACTGGTTCTGCCACATTTCGCCGGTCTTGCCGCCGGGGATGATGTCGTTGAGCAGCACGCCGGTTTCATACGGCTTGATCGTGGCGCGCACGCCCACGCCTTGCAGATAGCCCGACACGGCCTGGGCCACTTCGCGGAAGTTCGAATCGCTGCCGCGGACGTCGATCTGCACGGTGGCGCCCGGCTTCACGCCGGCGGCGGCCAGCAGCTTCTTGGCTTCGGCGGGGTTGAAGGGCAGGGGCTTCTGCTCGGGGTTGTAGCCGAAGGACTGCGGACCCTGGAAGCTGGCGATGGTCTTGGCCTGGCCCAGCAGCAGTTGCTTGACGATGGCGTCGCGGTCCACGGCCATGATCAGCGCGCGGCGCACGTCGCGGTTCTGCGTGATGCCGCTCTTGGTGTTGTAGCGCAGCGCGAAAGCGACCGGGCCGCCGGTGGAGATGACATCGGCGTTGCCGGACTTCTTCACGGTTTCGATCAGGCCCAGCGGGATCAGGGTGGCGACGTCGATGCGGCCAGCCTGCAGCTCGGCGACTTGCGTGCCCGGCTCGCCGATGAAGCGGTAGACCACCTTGTCCAGCTTGGGCTTGCCGCCCCAGTAGTCGTCATTGCGCGCCAGCGTCACGTTGACCTTGGGCTGGTAGCTTTCGAACTTGAACGGGCCGGTGCCGACCGGGTTGGTGTTGAAGTTGTCTTCGCCCTTTTCCTTGATGTACTTGGGCGGCACGATCATGGCGCCATAGCCGGCCAGCTTGGTCAGCAGGACCGGATCGGGCTGCTTCAGGATGAAGTCCACGGTGTATTCGTCCACCACCTTGATCTCGCCGATCGAGTCGTAGTTGGACTTCTGCGGACCCTTGGCGCCTTCCGCGCCCAAGAGGCGCTCGAAGGTGAACTTCACGGCTTCGGCGTTGAAGGGTTCGCCGTTGTGGAACTTGACGCCTTCGCGCAGCTTGAAGCGCAGGCGCTTGTTGTCGTCCAGGTATTCCCAGCTGGTGGCCAGCCCCGGCTGCAGCTTCAGGTCGGCGCCGCGCATGGTCAGGCCGTCATACAGGTTGCTGCCCACCGAACCCCAGAAGGTCACGAAGGTGTCGATCGGGTCCCAGCTGCCCGGGTCCTGGTTGATGGCGACATTGAGCGTGCCGGCGGCGTGAGCGGTCGTGAAGACTGCGGGCAGCGCGCCGCCCAGCGCCAGAGCCAGGGCGGTGGCGGTGTAGGTTTTGCGTAGGGAGAGCATGTTCAACTCCAGGAACGGGAAGCCGGACGGACCGACGTGAAAAAGGATATGCGGCTCAAGCCGCGCGGGCCACCTGGTGGCCGGGCGCGAATTCAACCAGGGGAATGATGGCGGGTTCGTCGCCGACGCGCCGTACCGGGCTGGGAATCTCGCCTTCGATCAGCGAGGTGTCGATGTGGCGGCCGGGCTCGGCCACCGGCACGGCGGCCAGCAGCTTCTTCGTGTACGCGTGTTGCGGCGATTCGAAAATCTGGCGGCGGGTGCCGAGTTCGACGATCTGGCCCAGGTACAGGACCGCGACGCGATGGCTGACTTTCTCCACCACCGCCATGTCGTGCGTGATGAACAGATAGGACAGGCCGCGGTCCTTTTGCAGGTCCATCAGCAGGTTCAGGATCTGCGCCTGGATCGACACGTCCAGCGCCGACACGGATTCGTCCGCAATGATCAGTTTGGGATTGCTGGCCAGTGCGCGCGCAATGCAAACGCGCTGGCGCTGCCCGCCCGAAAATTCATGCGGGTAGCGCTTGGCGTGTTCGGGCTTCAGGCCGACCTGCTCCAGCAGTTCGCCGATGCGGCGGGCAATGGCGTCTTCGCTGGTCAACAGGCCGTGCGTGCGGATCGGTTCCGCGATGCTGAACGCCACCGTCTTGCGCGGATCCAGCGAGGCGTAGGGATCCTGGAAGATGTACTGGATCTCCTGGCGCAGGCGTTGGCGGCCGGCGCTGTCCATCGAGAAAATGTCCTGGCCGTTGTAGCGCACGGCGCCCGAGGTCGGCGCCACCAGCTGCTGCAGGGTCTTGCCGATGGTGGACTTGCCGCTGCCGGACTCGCCCACCAGCGCCAGCGTTTCGCCAGGGTAGACGTCGAAGCTCACTTCCTCGACGGCGTGCACGCGATGCGTGACACGGCCGAAGAAGTTGTGGCCCACGTCGAAGCGGGTGGTCAGTTTTTCCACGCGCAGCACGGGCTCGTCGTAGCGCGCGGTGTCCTGCTCGCGCGTCTCGCCCACTTCGCGCAGCGTGTCGCCTTCCAGCACGGTCTGCGGCGTGCGCAGCGGCAGGTCGCGGCCCGTCAGGCTGCCCAGGCGCGGCACCGCCGCCAGCAGCGCGCGGGTGTAGGGATGCTTGGGCGCGTTGAAGATCTCGTCCACGGTGCCTTGCTCGACCTTCTTGCCGCGCAGCATCACCACCACGTCGTCGGCCATTTCCGCGACCACGCCCATGTCATGGGTGATGAAGATCACCGCGGTGCCCAGGTCGCGCTGCAGTTCGCGGACGGTGTTCAGGATCTGCGCCTGGATGGTGACGTCCAGGGCCGTGGTCGGCTCGTCGGCGATCAGCAGGCGCGGCTGGCACGACAGCGCCATCGCGATCATCACGCGCTGGCGCATGCCGCCCGACAGCTGGTGCGGGTAGCGGTCCAGCATCTGTTCGGCGTCCGGCAGGCGCACCTTCTCCAGCAGTTTGCGCGCCGCCTGGCGCGCGGCCGAGCGCGACAGCTGCTGGTGCAGCATGATGGCCTCGACGATCTGGTCGCCGACGGTGAACACCGGGTTCAGCGAAGTCATCGGCTCCTGGAAGATCATCGCGATGTCGTTGCCGCGGATGGCGCGCATGTCTTCGTCGGAAGCCGCGGTCAGGTCGATCTCGCGGTCGGCGCTGTCGCGGAACAGGATCTGTCCCGTGGCGATGCGCCCGTTGGTGTAGTCCGTCAGGCGCATGATGGCCATGGACGTGACCGACTTGCCCGAGCCCGATTCGCCGACGATGGCCAGCGTCCTGCCGGGGCGCACCTCGAAATCCAGGTTGTCGACGGCGCGGAACACGCCGTTTTCGGTATTGAAGTCGACCGACACGCTGCGCACGGACAGCAGCGGGGCGGAAGTAGATGCGGTGGTGCTAGACAACGTGGATTCTCACAGGGAGGTGGCGGCGCGGGCGGCCTGGTCGTACAGGCCCGAGAGGGCGCGCAGAGTGTTGGCCAGCTGATGGCTGGCGTCGTCCGCCGCGGGGGAGTCGATGAAGGGTTTGACGAGGCATTGCTCGCGCACTTCGGCGTAGCGCTGGATGGCGGCCGCGCCGGCGTCGGTCGCCGTGTAGATCACTTCCTTGCCCGTCTTGGCGCTTTGCACCACGCCCAGGCGCTCGAGTTTCTTCAACGAGTAGTTCACCAGGTGGGTGTCCTCGACGTTGAGCGTGAAGCAGATGTCCGCCAGCTTCTTGCCCCGGCCGCGGTGGAACACGTGGTTGAGCACCAGGATGTCCAGTGAGGTCAGCTCGGGCAGTCCCGCACAGGCCATGCAGCGCACCATCCAGCGGTTGAACGCGTGCGAGGCGATGATCAGGCCGAATTCGACTTCGGAAAGCTCGGGGGCTGAAGAGGCCAGATGGGAGGAGGAAACAATGGCGTCCCGGACGGATACAGGCATGGGCGGGGAGGGGAAGGGGACGGATCGGCGATAAAACGTTGGCGAATTATTGACGATTTGTTGATATGCCCGTATCGGGGATAACCCGTGTTCAACCAACTGGTCCCAGGCTCTACCGCCGGTTTTCAGACTCGCCCTATTTTTTATTCGCAGCACCTCTCCACGTAAAAGATTCCACAGGGTCGCTTGCTCCGAGTCGCTTGCTGTTTGTTTCACATCAAATCGTCCTTGCTGTAGAGATGATAGTTCCGGACTGCGGAACTATGGTCTTTGTTCACCAATTTCCTATTCTTTATCCGCTAAATTCAACTAAGTACGCTAATTTTTGAATTTATACATTCAGATATCTATTGTTATTAATTGTGTTTTAAGGCAAACTCGAAAAACATTTAGTTTCATACAGCGATAACAAGGAGCGCCGCGCACGTCCGCAGGCGCCATACCGGCATGAATCACTATTGGCGCCTGCGCATGGCCGCGGGCATGTTGGCGGCTGGCTTTTTCCCGGCTGGGTCCGGTGCGCAGCCGCTGCCCGAAGCAGCGGTGCGCGCCACCGAAATCGAACGTCGCCAAGAACAGGAACTTGGAGCGCAGCGCGCCCGAGCGGCCGAACGGCCGGACGTGCTGTCGCCCGCCGCGCCCGCCGCCGGCGGCCTGGTCCTGCCGGTCGAAACGCCTTGCTTTGCCCTGAAGGAAGTCGTCTGGGACGGAGCGCAGCCGGCTGAATCGCTGGCGCGCGCAGCCGATGCCGTCGTTGGCCATTGCGTGGGCGGCCTGGGGTTGCGGGCCTTGCAGGAACATCTGATCGGCCTGCTGATCGATCGCGGACTCGTCACGGCGCGGGTGGTCGTGCCGGAACAATCCCTGGCCGCGGGCACGCTGACGCTGCGCTACCTGCCGGGCCGCATATCCGCCGTCAAGGGCGAGGGCGCCATCGGCTGGTGGCGCACGGCCTTGCCCACGGGGCCGGGCGGCGAAGTGAACCAGCGCGACCTGGACCAGGCGCTGGAAAACATTCGCAGGCTGGGCAGCCAGGCCGATGCGTCCATCGACGTCGCGCCCGGGCCGGAGCTGGGCGATTCCGACATCCTCATCCGTCCCGGCACCGGCAAGCGCTGGCATGGGTACATTGGCGGCGACAACGCCGGCATGGACGCCATCGGCAAGTACCAGGTCAACGCCGGCCTGACCCTGGACTCGCCCCTGTTCCTGTACGACCAGCTGTCGGTGTCGTGGAACAGCAATGCGCGCTGGCGTGACGCCGAGTCGAACACGCGCGCCGCCTCGCTGAACTACAGCATTCCCTTCGGCTACTGGACTTTCTTTGCCGGCGCCAGCAAATCCACCTACCGCCAGACCGTGGCCGGCTTCGATGAACCCATCATCTACGGCGGCACGACCAAGCAGGTGCAGGCAGGCGTCTCGGTGGTGCCGTATCGCAGCGCCACCTACAAGGGCACGGCATCGCTGACGCTGCTGCGCAAGCGCACCACCAGCACGCTCAACGACGTGGACATCGAGGTGCAGCGGCGCGACGTCACCGGCTACGAGTTCAACCTGGGGCATCGCCACTATCTGGGCCGCGCCGCGCTGGACGTCGGCGGGGGCGTGCGCGGCACGCTGACCGGGCTGTCCGACCAGCCGGGCTACGTCTATGGCGATCCGGATTGGAACGGCCGCAGCACCATACTTTCGGCCAATGCGGGCCTGTATCTGCCGTTCGAACTGGCGGAGCAGCCCTTGGCCTACCAGCTGAATTGGCAGATCCAGCACGCCAAGACGCCCATCGTGCCGTCCGACTACTTCACCATCGGCAACCGCTATGCGGTGCGGGGTTTCGACGGGCAGATGACGCTGGCCGCCGAGGACGGCTGGACCTTGCGCAACGACTTGTCGCTGGGCCTGGACAAGCTGCTGCGCGTGCCTGGCCACCAGTTGTACACGGGCCTGGACGTGGGCCGGGTGGGTGGTCCGTCGGCGGCGTCGCTATCCGGCCGCACGCTGGTCGGCGCCGTGGCTGGGCTGCGCGGACGGCTCGCCATGCCCTATGTCAACGCCAGCTATGACCTGTCTGCCGGCTGGCCGCTGAAAAAACCCGAGTCCCTGAAAACCGCCTCGACCATGTTCGCGGCGGTGCTGATGTTCGAGTTCTGATCCGGCGGCCTTGCGCCGCGAAACCGCAGTCCATCCTTAGTCCAACCGGATACGCATGATGTCCAAGCTTCGCTCCCTGATAGTCTGGTCCGTCGTCTTCACCCAGGTCTGGTCGCCAGTATTGGCGCAGACCTTGCCGATTTCGGTGGACAAGAGCGTGGCGGGAGCGAAGCCCTCCGTCGGCGTCAGCAACGGCGTGCCGGTCATCAACATCGCGCCGCCGTCGGCGGGCGGCGTGTCCAACAACCGCTACACGCAGTTCAACGTCGGCCCGTCCGGCGCGGTGCTCAACAACAGCGGCGGCGCCAGCCAGACCCAACTGGCGGGGCAGGTCGGCGGCAACCCCATGCTGGGCAATCAGCGCGCCAGCACCATTCTCAACCAGGTCACCGCGCCCAACCCGTCGCAACTGCTGGGCACCTTGGAAGTGGCCGGCAACCGCGCCAATGTGATCGTCGCCAACCCGGCGGGCATTACCTGCAACGGCTGCGGCTTTCTGAATGCGGACCGCGCCACCTTGACCACGGGCAAGCCCCAGGTCGGACCGGACGGCAGCATAGGCTTCGATATCGCTTCGGGCAAGATCCGCGTCGAAGGCGCCGGCCTGAACGGCTCCAACCTCAGCCAGGTGGACCTGCTGGCGCGCACGCTGGAGATCAACGCGGACGTGTGGGCCGACAAGCTCAACGTGACCGCAGGCGCGGCGCGCGTCGACTACGCCACGGGTGCCGTGTCCGCCCAGGCGGGCGAAGGCGCGGCGCCGGAGGTGGCGCTGGATACCGCGGCGCTGGGCGGCATGTATGCCAATAGCGTGCGCCTGATCGGCACCGAGGCCGGCGTGGGCGTGAACATCGGCGGCAACCTGGTGGCGCTGACCGGCGACCTGCAGGTCACGGCGGCGGGCGACGTCCGGATTGCGCCGCGCGGCACCGCGCAGGCGGCCGGCAATCTGCGCGTGGACAGCGGCGGCGATCTGTCTGTCCAAGGCGCGGCACAGGCCGGCGGGACTGCCGCGCTTGCGGCTACGCGCGACGTTTCCGTGCAGGGCGCGGTCGGCGCGGGCGGCGCCTTGACGCTCGATGCCGGTGGCGATGTGGCTGTCGGCGCGCAGGGCAGCCTGCGCACGCAAGGCGCCTTGCGCATGGCGGCGGGCAAGGATCTCTCCTTGTCGGGAGGCTTGCTGACTTCGGATCAGGACTTGCGTGCGCAAGCCGGACGCAATCTGAAGGTGGCGGGCCAGGCGGTCGCGCCGCAGCCGGGGCAAGGCGGGAACACGGGTGGCGGGACCGGCGGGGGGGCAGGAACCGACAATGGTTCGGGCTCCGGCGCCGGATCGGGAACTGGATCTGGATCGGCCACCGGCGGCGAGCCCGGCAAGACTCCCGACCCGTCCGCGCCGGGCGAGCCGAGCGGCGGCGTTTCCACGGCGGGTGGCGTGGTTTCCGCGAAGGAAGGCGCCACGCTGCAGGCGGGACGCGACATGCTGTTGTCGCGCCAGGTTTATGCGTCCGGCGTGTTGCAGGCGCAGGCGGGCGCGGACGCGGTGTCGGAGGCCGGCGCGCAGCTGCAGTCGGCAGGAGGCATGACCATACGCGCGGGTTCAGGCGTCACGCTGGCCGGCGCGGCCCTGACCGATGGCGCGATGCTGGTCGAATCCACGCGCGACCTGCGCCTGGACGGTAGCGCCTTGGCTTATGGAGGTGCGCTGGACCTGAAGAGTGGCGGCGATCTGCGCATGGGCGCGGCCAGCAAGGCGCAGGGCAAGCGTGTGGGAATCGATGCGGCGCGCGATCTGCGAGCAGATGGCGAACTGGTGTCGGAGACGGCAGCTGAACTGAAGGCCGGACGCGAAGCCGCGGTGGACGCCCGGGTGTTGGCGCGCGGCGATCTGGACCTGAACGCGCAAGGCGCCACGGCCGTCACCGGACAGGTGGAAGCGCTGGGCCGCGCGCGGCTGCAGTCCGGAGCAGGCATTTCGCTTGCGGGTAGCCTGAGCGGCAATCAGGGCGTGGACATGCGCGCGGCGGGCCCGCTCGCCATCAGCGGCGCGGTGGGCGCGGCAGCGGGTGAACTGACGCTGGCTTCCGGCGGCGACCTGTCGGTCAGCGGCAGCGCGCAGGCAGGCGGCCCGGTCAGGTTGAGCACGCAGGGCGCGCTGAACGTGGCGGGTACGGTCTCCTCGCTGGCCGGATTGACGGCCCAGGCCGCGCGCGATGCCGCGGTCGACGGCAAGCTGCTGGCTGGCGGTCCGCTGCTGCTGGAAGCGATAGGCCAGATGGCGGCGGGCGCGGACTCGCGTCTGCAATCGGACGGCGCCATGCAGCTGCGCGCTGGCCAGAGCATGCTTCTGGCCGGCGTGGCGGAAACCAATGCCGGCCTGACACTGGGCGCGGGCCGCGACCTGCGCGTGGACGGCGCGGCGCTGGCTTATGGCGGCGTCCTGTCGATGGATGCGGGCCAGGATCTGCGTTTGACCAATGCCAGCCGCACGCAGGGCGAGGGCGTGTCGGCGCGCGCGGGCGGTGACCTGCAGTCGGACGGCGCGATGGCCGCGCGCGGCGATATCGCGTTGACCGCGGGGCGCGATGCGCAGCTCGGCGGCAAGACGGTCGCCACCAACGATGTGACGCTGGCGGGAGGACGTAACCTGGCCATTGCGCAGGGCGCGCAGCTGGAAGCGGAACGCTCGGCGCAAATCCAGGCTGGGCAGGACGCCACGCTGGCTGGCGCTGTGCGCACCAATCAGGGCATACGCATCGACGCCGCTGGCAAGCTGCGGCTGGACGGAGAAACCTCCTCGGTCGCGGGCGCCATCGATTTGCTCGCGGGCGGCGATCTGTCCGTGGGCGCGCAGGGCAAGGCATACGCGGGCGGCGCGCTCAGCGGCGCAAGCGGCGGCGCGTTGCGCGTGGACGGCGAACTGGCCGGCCAGGGCGCGTTGACTTTCGTATCGGTGGGCGGCGCTACGGTGAACGGCAAGCTGCTGTCCGGCGACGCCCTGTCGCTGCGCGCGGGCACGGACCTGCGCACGAGCCAGGCGGCGCAACTGCAATCGTCCAAGAACATGACGCTGAGCGCGGGCCAGGACGCCAGCCTTGCGGGCGCTGCCTTGAGCGATGGCGGCATCGCGATCAACGCAACACGGGAGCTGCGCGTGGACGGCAGCGCGCTGGCCTACGGCGGCGGCCTGTCGATGAGTGCCGGTCGCGATCTGTGGCTGGGCGATATCAGCAAGACCCAGGGCAAAGGCATCAGCGTTCTGGCTGGGCGCGACTTGGGCGCTGGCGGCGAGATGGTGGCGCCGGGCTCCGTGACGCTCACCGCGGGCCGGGACGCGGTCATCGGTTCCAGGCTCAGCGCCGACGGCGGCATAACACTGCGTGCGCAAGACACGGCGCAAGTCACGGGCCAGCTGGAAGCGACCGGCGTGGCCAGCCTGCAAGCCGGCGGCGACATGACGTTGTCGGGCGGCGTGCTCAGCAACCAGGGCACGGAACTGCGTGCTGGGGGCGCGCTGGGCGTCAGCGGCACGGCGGGTGCAGCGCAGGGCGCATTGACCCTGGCCTCGGACGGCGACATGACGGTGGGCGGCAGCGCCCAATCCGGCGGTCCCTTGTCCATGGTCGCGAAGGGCGCGCTGAACGTGGCGGGCACGGTGTCCTCGCTGTCCGGTTTGACGGCTCAGGCCGCCGGCGACGCGACGGTCAATGGCAAGCTGCTGGCCGGCGGTCCGCTGCTGCTGGAAACGCTGGGCCGGTTGGTGGCAGGCGCGGATGCGCGCTTGCAATCGGAAGACGCCATGCAGTTGCGCGCGGGCCAGGATCTGGTCCTGGCAGGCGAGGCGGAAGCCAACAAGAGTCTGACGTTGGACGCCGCGCGCGAGATGCGCGTGGATGGTGCGGCATTGGCCTACGGCGGCCAACTGTCGATGGACGCTGGCAATGATCTGCGCTTGGGCGACGCCAGCCGCACGCAGGGCGAGGGCGTAGCCGCGCGCGCCGGCGGCGATCTGCTGGCAGAGGGAACCATGGCTTCGCGCGGCGATATCGCACTGGTCGCGGGCCGCGATGCCAGCCTCGGCGGCAAGACCGTGTCCGCAGGCGACCTGAAGCTGGATGGCGGGCGCAATCTGGCCATCGCCCAAGCCGCGCAACTGGACGCGGAAGGCAAGGCGCAACTCAAGGCGGGGCAGGATGCGATGCTGGCGGGTGCTGTGCGCAGCAACTTGGGCAACCGCATCGAGGCAGCCGGTGCGCTGCGCTTGGACGGTACGACTTCCGCGGTATCGGGCGCAATCGAGCTGCTCGCCGGCGGCGACCTGACGGTGGGCAGCGCCGGCAAGGCGCTGGCGGGCGGCGCGCTGCGCGGCGAGAGCGGCGGCGCGTTGTCGGTCGCGGGCGAACTGGCCGGCCAGGGCGCGTTGACTTTCGTATCGGTGGACGGCGCTACGGTGGACGGCAAGCTGCTGTCCGGCGACGCCTTGTCGCTGCGGGCAGGCAAGGACCTGCGCACGGGACAGGCCGCGCAACTGCAATCGTCCAAGAACATGACGCTGAGCGCGGGCCAGGACGCCAGCCTCGCGGGCGCTGCCCTGAGTGATGGCGGTATCGCGATCGACGCGGCGCGCGAGCTGCGCGTGGACGGCGGCGCGCTGGCCTACGGCGGCGAATTGTCCATGACTGCCGGCAGCGACCTGCTGCTGGGCGCAGCCAGCAAGACGCAGGGCAAGGGCGTCACGGTCCAGGCGGCGCGCGACCTTGTCACGGCCGGCGAAATGGTGGCCGCCGGATCGGCCGCCCTGACGGCGGGCCGCGATGCGGTGTTCGGCGCCAAGCTCGGCGCCGACGGCGACCTGACGCTGCGCGCACAGGACACGGCGAGGGTCACGGGCGACCTGCAAACCACGGGCGCGGCCAGCCTGCAAGCTGGCGGAGACGTGGCGCTGTCGGGCAGCCTGCTCAGCAACCAGGGCACGGAGTTGCGCGCGGGAGGCGCGCTGGACGTCAGCGGCACGGCCGGCGCAGCCTCGGGCGCATTGACCCTGGCCTCGGACGGCGACATGACGGTGGGCGGCAGCGCCCAATCCGGCGGTCCCTTGTCCATGGTCGCGAAGGGCGCGCTGAACGTGGCGGGCACGGTGTCTTCGCTGGCCGGCTTGACGGCGCAAGCGGGAACCGATGCGTCGGTGACGGGCAAGCTGCTGGCTGGCGGCCCGCTGCTGCTGGAGGCGATAGGTCAGTTGCAGGCCGGCGCGGATGCGCGCCTGCAATCGGAAGGCGCCATGGCCTTGCGCGCCGGCCAGGATCTGGTGCTGGCCGGAGAGGCGGAGACCAACAAGGGCCTGACGCTGGATGCCGGGCGCGACGTAAAGGTGGACGGCGCGGCGCTGGCCTACGGCGGCCAACTGGCCATGAACGCGGGCAAGGACCTCCGCTTGGGCGACGCCAGCCGCACGCAGGGCGTGGGCGTGGAGGCGCGCGCCATGGGCGATCTGCTGGCGGGCGGCGTGATGGCCGCGCGTGGCGACATCCTCTTGAACGCGGGACGCGATGCGCGCATCGATAGCAAGGCTGCAGCCACCGGCAACACGTCGCTGATTGCAGTGCGTGACCTTGCCATGGGCAAGACGGCGCAATGGGACGCCGAAGGCGCGTCGCGCGCCCAGGCCGGCCAGGACATGACGCTGGCCGGCGTCTGGCGCGGCAACGGCGACATGAACGTCGATGCCGCGGGCAAGCTGTCCGTGGACGGCACGCTTGCCGCCAGCGCCGGCGGCCTGAGCTTGAACGCCGGCGGCGACCTGTCGATGGGCGACATGGCGCGGGTCGCGGCCAAGGGCGCGGTCAACGTCACCACGCTGGGCGATCTCCGCGTGGCGGGGGCGCTCAGTTCGCTGGACGCCCTGACGCTACAGGCCGCGCGCAACGCGGCAGTGGCGGGACAAGTCTACGCGGCACGCGGCCTGGACCTGAAGGCAGGTCAGGCGTTGACGGCGGCAGGCGGCTCGCACCTGCAGTCCGACGCATCGATGACGCTTGCGGCCGGGCAGGATCTGACGCTCGCAGGCACGGCGCTCGCCGAAGGCCGCATGTCGCTGGACGCGTCGCGCGACCTGCGCGTGGACGGCAATGCGCTCGCCTATGGCGGGGCGCTGCAGCTCAAGAGCGGCAATGACCTGCTGCTGGGCGCGGGCAGCCAGCTGCAAGGCAAGGGCGTGCAGGCTGACGCCGGGCGCGACCTGGCGCTGGGCGGCGTTCTGGTGTCCACCGCGGACGCGGAACTCCAGGCGGTGCGCGATGCGCGCGTGGACGGCAAGCTGGGCGCCGACGGCGCGCTGGATCTCGGCGCAGGGGGCAATCTGCGCATCGGCGCGGCGGCGCAACTGGACGCCGCGGACCAGGCGCGGATCGCGGCTGCGGGCAATCTGGAGATGGCCGGCGTCGTGCGTGGCGACAAGGGGGCAAGCCTGGACGCCGGGGGGCGACTGGATATGTCCGGCACGGCGGCATCCGCCAACGGCGCCCTGAATCTGAAAGCGGGTGAAGACCTGGTCTTGACGGCCGGCAGCCGGGCGCTGTCCGGCGGCGCGCTGCAAGCGCGGGCGGGCGGTTCGCTGACGGCGGCAGGTACGATTTCCTCGCTGGCCGATCTGATCCTGGAGTCGGTTGGCAACATCAGCCTCGACGGCCAGAACCTGGCGGCCGGCAATCTGGCGCTACAGGCCGGCGGCGCGCTGGCCACTGGCGCGAACGCGCGCCTGCAGGCCGATGGCTCGGTCGATGTGCAGGCCGACAGCGCCGCCTTGGCGGGCACGCTGGTGGCCGGGCAAGCGGCGACGCTGCGGATCGACAAGGATCTGGCGGTGGACGGCACGGTCCTGGCCGATGCGGGCGCGCTCAAGGTGGACAGCGGCGGCGCCATGACGCTGGGCGCCTCAAGCGCGCTGCAAGCAGGCGGACTGCTGCAAGCACAGGCCGGCGGCAAGCTGCTGGCAAACGGCACGATTTCGGGCGAGCAGGACATCACGCTGAAGGCCGGCACGGACGCCGAACTGAACGGCAAGACCGTCGCCAACGGCACGCTGCGCGCGGACGCGGCCGGGAACCTGAGCATCGGCCAGGCCGGCCTGGCCCAGGGCAGCAGCAAGCTGCTGCTGGGCGCGGGCCAGGACCTGCGCATCGCAGGCACGGCGGGCACCGCCACGGGCGCGGGCGCCGCGGGCGGCGTCTTGCAGGCGCAGGCGGGCCGCGACCTCTTCATCACGGGCACGGCGACCGCCGGTTCCCCCATCGTCCTGGGCGCGCAGCGCGACATCCGCATCGACGGCATCGCCACTGCGCTGGAAGGCGGCCTGACCGCTGACGCAGGCGCGAACCTGCTCGTCGGCGCGGGCGGCAGGATACAGGCCTTCGACGGCCTGAGCGCGCGCGCGGGCGGCAACCTGGGATCAGACGGGGTCATTGCCGCGGGCGGCGGCCTGACGCTCGCCGCAACTGGAGACGTCCTTTTGGGCGGCCTTGCTGCCGCCCTGGGCGAACGCGCGGCGGGCAATGCCTCGATCACCGCGGGACGCGATCTCGTCGTCAAACAGAACGGCCAACTGCAAGCCGCAGGCACGCTGACTGCCCGCGCGGATCGCGACCTGTACGCAACGGGCGCCCTGAGTTCGGTGGGCGACATGCTGCTGGCCGCCGCGCGCGACGCGCGAGTGGACGGCACTGCCGCCACCGATGCCAATCTGACGCTGACGGGCCGCGACGTGACCGTCGGCACGGCCGGGTTGGCGCAGGCCGGCCGTACGTTGACCGCCACCGCGCAAGGCGCGTTGCAGGCGGCCGGGCGCATGCTGGCCGGTGGCTCGCAGGCCTTGACCGCGGGCGACAAGATCACGGTCGACGGCACGGTCGCCGCCTTGCAAGGCGACCTGTCGCTCACCGCGCAGCGCGGCGATATCGCATTAGGCGCGGCGTCGCGCTTGCAGGCAGGGGGCGCGCTGACCGCGCAGGCAAACGGCGCGTTGACCGCGCTCGGCTCGGCTGCGGCGGAACAAGGCATGACCTTGCGGGCCGGCACGGACGCGACGCTGGGCGGCATCGCCGCCACGCAGACTGGCAACCTGGTCGCCAGCGCCGGCGGCAAACTCACCATCACGGCGGACGGCCGCTTGCAGTCCGGCGCGGCGCTGGACCTGAGCGCGGGCGGCGCGCTGCTCAACGCGGGCATCGCGTCCGCGGGTACGAACGCCAAGCTGTGGGCGGGATCCACGCTGGACAACACCGGCTCAGTGCTGGCTGGCGGCGATCTCATCGCCACCGCCTTGGGCCAGCTTTCCAATGCCGGCCGCTTCGTGGCGGGCGTGGGCGCCGACGGCTCGCTCAGCCAGCCGGGCAGCATCAGATTGACCGGGGGTTCCATCGTTCATGGCGGCACCAGTCTCGCCGGCCGCGATCTGAGCCTGTCGGCAGGCAGCCTGAACCTGGCGGGCGGCAAACTGTCTGCCATCGGCAAGGTCACGCTGGCCACGGCGGGCGACGTCGACAGCCGCAACGCGGTCGTGCAGGGCGGCACCCTGGACATCAGCGCCGCCAATCTCTACAACCAGGGCGGCAAACTGACGTCGACGGGCGATGCCGCGATCAAGCTGGGCGGCGGCCTGAACAACACCGGCGGGGTGATCGCAGCCGCAGGCAATGCGAGCATCGAAGCCGCAAGCATCGTCAACCGCGACGGCACGCTGGCCGCGCGCGACCTGACCATCACCGCCACGGGCGCGGTGGACAACCGCGGCGGCCTGATCCAGGCCGACAACGTGCTGACGCTGAACGCCGCCAGCCTGGACAACAGCGGCACGCTGACCGCGGCCGGCACGCCGCCCAAGGGCGTGCTGGGCAAGGTCGTCTCCATCATGGCGGACCGCGTCAACAACCAGGGCGGCTCCATCGAAGCGATCGAGGACCTGACCCTTACCACCAAGGAACTGGACAACACGGGCGGCGCCGTCGCTTCCCAAGGCAACGCGCGCATCGTCGCGGACACGCTCAAGAACACCCAAGGCACGCTGCAGGCGGGCAAGAGCCTGACCGTCATCGCGCAGGCGCTGCAAGGGCTGGGCGTGCTGCAATCCGCGGGCGACCTGTCGTTCGCCTATGCCGGTCCGCTGAACCAGCAGGGCGACATCTCCAGCGGCCGCGACCTCAACCTGTCGGTCGGCGGCGCGATGGACAACCGCGCCAAGATCAGCGCCGGCCGCGACCTGAGCATCTCGGCGGACTCGCTGAATAACCAGGCCTCCGGCCAATTGCTGGCCGGAGGCCAGAACCGCATCACGGTGACGCAGGGCCTGACCAATGCCGGCCTCATCGACGGCGGTTCCACCCGCATCACCGCAGGCCGCGTCGACAACACCGGCCGCATCTACGGCGATGCCGTGTCGATCCAGGCAGGCGCTCTGGTCAACGGCGCGGGCGCGGGCGGCGGCGCCGTCATCGCGTCGCGCGGGAACATGGACCTGGGCGTGGGATCGCTCATCAACCGCGACCACGCGCTGATCTACGCAGGCGCCGACCTGCGCATCGGCGGCGCGCTGGATGCCGCCGGCCGTGCCATCGGCCAGGCCGGCTCGCTCCTGAACGCCTCTGCGACCATTGAGGCTGCAGGCAATGCCGACATCTCGGCCGCGTCCATCCGCAACCAGAACGACCGCTACACCAGCGAAACGGTGCAGGTGTCCAGCACGTCCAAGGTGTACTTCACCCCGGCCGGCACCACCGACATGTACGACGCCGAGACCAATTGGCTGTGCGACGAAGTGACGCCGATGTGCAGCAAGGATCCGGCCTGGCTGAACGACGATCCGGAACGCATGTTCCTGTTGCCGTCCACCAAGTATCCGGCGTCGCGTTATGGGCCGCCGTTTGATTACGCGCCTAGTCTGAAAGGCAAGGGCGGCACGACTTCGCCCATCACTCCTACCTACACGCCGGTCACCATGGTGTGTGACGGTCCCGGCGGCGATGCGGGTGCGACCTGCTCGGACGTTCCGGAAAAATTCCGGTACGGCGCCCAGGAGCGCATCTGGTCCGTCTTCGGCGTGACGCCGCCGTCCGGCCCCATGCCGGTCTGGACGGAGCCTGAGCGGGCCTGCTACAACCGCGCCACCTGCGACGCCGAGAAAGCGCGTCGCCAGGCCTACGAAGAAGCCTATGCTGCGTACAAGGCGCCGCACATGGTGCTGGATGCGCGCATCCGGGAATTCAACGCCGACTTCAATAGTCGCCTGGTCGGCACGTTCGTGTACTACCGGGTGCAGGAGACCGTCACCGAGACCCGCACCCTGTCCTCCGATCCCGGCAAAATCCTGTCGGGCGGGTCCATGACGCTCACCGGCGACGTCACCAACGATAAGAGCCAGATCGCCGCGGGCGGCGCGCTCACAGTGGCGGGCCCTGCCATCAACAACATCGGCGCGGGCGGCGTGCGCACCATCACGCGGACCGGGACCATGACGGAAACCCAGGCGCGTTCGCGCGACCGCAAGGAGTATTCCAGCGCTTACAACGCCACCCTGGCCGGCCAGCCCATCGAACTGCCAGTCGGCACGTCCGGCGGCAACGTCGCTGTCCAGCTCAACGGCTCCAAGCCCGGCGCCAGCAATGGCGGCGCCGCGCCCGGGCCGGTGCTTGTCGCCAGCGTCGGCCTGCCCGGCGGCACGGTGGTGCGCACCGTCTCCAATCCTGCCGGCATTCCGGACAGCCAGCTCTACACAGTCAACGGCAGGCCGGATGCGCCCTACGTCGTCGCCACCGATCCGCGCTTCGTCGGCCAGCGTCCGACCGTCTCCAGCGACTACCTGTTGGACCTGCTGAGCCAGCCGGGCGCGCTGCCCGGCACCACCATCGGCAACGGCGCCGGCTCGGGCGGCGGCCTGGCGGGCCAACGCAACGACCAGCCCGGCACGGCCGGCACGGTCAATGCCGGCGTCGGCGCAGGTTCGGTCTCGACCCCGGGCCAAGGCGGCGCGTCCGTTGGTGCCAGCAGCGGCCTTGAAGGCCAGCGTATGGACGGCCAAGGCGGCTCCGGCCCCGTCAATGCCGGCGTCGGTTCGGGTTCGGTCTCGAATGCCGTCCAGGCCGGCGCCACGGTCGGCGCCAGCGGCGGCCTGGACGGCCAGCGCCTGGACGCGCAGGGCGCATCCGGACCCGCCGGCGCCACGCTCGGCACGGGCGGCTCTCTGTCCGCCAGCGGCGCCACCGCCGCGGCCGACGGCCAGAACCTGTCCGGCGCGCGCCTGGGCAGCTGGGATTCCCTGGCGCCCGCGGGCGCCAAGTTCCTGACGCCCTCGGGCCAGCCCAAGCGCCTGGGCGACGGCTTCTATGAACAGAAGCTCGTGTCCGATCAGATCCTGGCCACCACCGGCCAACGCTTCCTCGACAAGTACAGCGACAACGACAGCCAGTACAAGGCCCTGCTTGCCGCCGGCGCGCAATTCGCCCGCGACAACGGCGTCCAGCTCGGCGTCGCGCTGACCGAGGCGCAGCAGCGCCAGCTGACCACCGACCTGGTCTGGTTGGTCGAGCAGACCGTCACGCTGCCCGACGGCACCACCGAGACCGTGCTGGTCCCGCAGGTCTACCTGCTGGTGCGCGCAGGCGACCTGAAGGGCGACGGCACTCTCATGGCCGGCCGCAACGTCAAGCTGGAAGCCGAAGGCGACATCGTCAACAGCGGCACCATCGGCGCGCGCGAAGCCACCGTCATGACCGCCGGCAACATCGTCAACCAGGGCGGCGGCCTGATCCAGGGCGCCACCGTCGACCTCGCCGCGCGCGAGGACCTGACCAACCTGGTGTCGCTGATCAAGGGCGACAACGTCGCCCTGAAGGCAGGACGAGATATCGCCCTGACATCGACCGCGGCCTCCGAGAATTTCGGCAGCACCTGGGGCACGCACGTCAGCGGCGTGGCCCGCGTCGATGCCGACAACCTCAACATGCAGGCCGGACGCGATATCACCCTGACTGCGGCGCAAGTCTCGGTCAAGGACGATGCACGCCTGCAGGCCGGGCGCGATATCGCGCTGGAAACGCTTACGGAGAGCCATGGCGAAACGCTGGTTCTGAACAAGAAAAATCGCCACGATCTGAGCACAAGTTCGGAAGTCGGCTCGAGCATCGCCGCGGGCGGAAATCTCGCGCTGGTCGCGGGGCAGGACGTCAATGCGCGTGCGGCCGAAGTCAACTCGGAACAGACCTTGGCCGTCGTGGCGGGCCGCGATATCAACATCAGTGCAGGAGAGGCATCGACCTACGCGCGCGACGAAGTCTCATTCAAGACGCGCAGTTTCCTCTCCAGCAAGAGTACGCACAGGATCGACTCGCAGTCGTCCACGCAAGCGCAGGCATCGACGTTCAGCGGTGATGAGGCCATTTTCCAGGCCGGGAGGGATTTCTCTCTCTCGGCCTCGCAGGTTCTTGCCAACAAGGATCTGACGATCGATGCAGGCCGCGACATCGTGGTCGCCGCTGGAACCAATACCTACGCGGAAAGCCACTACGAACGGATCAAGAAAAGTGGCTTCTCTGTAGGCGGCTTGGGAATTTCCTACAAGACCAGCGACGCGCAATCCAAACAGACGGTCGATGGCGCTACACAGAGCGACGCGAGAAGCCTGTTGGGAACCACGGGCGGCAACGTCATCCTGACCGCTGGACGGGATGTATTAGTTGCCGGCAGCGACCTAGTTGCGGGCAAGGCGGAAAAAGACCTGGCCGGCGAGACTGGAAACATCGACATCCAGGGAGAGAACGTCGCGATCATCGCGGGCCGCGACGTTGAAAACACGCACAGCGAGTATTCGCTCAAGCAAAGCAGCTTTGGCGTGGCGGTGGTCGGGACGGTGATCGACACCTTCAAGAACCTGGCTGCAGCGGGTTCCACCAAAGGCAAGGTCCAGGAACTCGCGCACAGCGGCGCCACCAATCCGGGCGTGACATTCTCGTTCAACAGCAGCAAGAGCAGCGGTTCGTTCGACTCATATAGCCAAGTCAGTAGCGGTTCCTCGCTCAGCGCGGCAGGCGACATCCGCATTCGCGCCACGGGAAGCGGCGAGCGGGATGGCTCCGGACGCGCGCTGGATGGCGATGTCGTCATTTCCGGCTCCACATTGCGCGCCCAGGAGGGCGTGGTGCTGGACGCCCAGCGCAACATTGCGGTCGTCGGTTCGGACAACCGCCAGACGCAAAACAACAAGGAATCCAGCAAGAGCACCAGCTTCTCGTTCGGAAGCATGAGCCTGGGTGATATCGGGCGTGCCGTCGATGGAGGACCGAACTCCGGCGGGGTCAAGATGTTCCCCTACGGAAGTGAATCTGCCCGTTCCAAGGAATTGACGTCGGGCACATGGCAGACGTCCTCGCTCATCACCGGCAACACTGTAAGCTTGAATAGCCGTGATGGCGATATCCGCATTGCCGGCTCCGCCATCGACGCGGTCAACAACGTTGGCCTCACTGCGCGGCAGGGATCGGTCGTCGTCGATACCGGGAGCGCCACGCGCGAACACAGCAGCAGCTACAGCAGCAAATCAGTGGGCGACCTGGGCCGCGAAGGCAGCGGCTTCACGGTGGGCGTGCGCAGCAGTAGCGGCAGCCTGGACGAACGCAGCAGCACGCCCAGCGCCGCGGGCAGCACGATTACCAGTCGGCAGGGCGACGTCTCCATCATCGCCCAAGATGACTTGTTGATACGTGGTAGCGACATTCGCGCGGGCCGCGACATGTTGTTGGGCGGGCAGACTGTCACGATTGACGGCAGCTACGACACCAGCGTCTATCGCCGGTTCCAGGAGACCAGTCAGATCGGCGTGACTGTCAGCGCCAGCAACCCGGTTGTCAGCGCGGTGCAGAGCACCAACCGCATGCGCGAGGCTGCCCAGGAAAGCAATAATGGGCGCTTGCAGGCCATCGCCGCCGTCGCGGCGGGCCTCGCGGCGAAGAATGCGTATGACGCCGTGGCCAAGGATCCCGCCAGGGCAGGCGGCATCAGCATCAACGTGG
Source organism: Achromobacter aegrifaciens (assembly GCF_902859965.1). Lineage (NCBI taxonomy): Bacteria > Pseudomonadati > Pseudomonadota > Betaproteobacteria > Burkholderiales > Alcaligenaceae > Achromobacter > Achromobacter aegrifaciens. The sequence goes on along the minus strand of NZ_CADIKO010000004.1, from coordinate 6,815 downwards.
ACCTGGGCGCCAGCAGCGCCAGTCAGACCAGCACCGGACAAAGCAGCACCGCCAGCGGCGCAGCCATTGCAGCCGGCCGTGACCTGACGATCATTGCGGCAGGCAAAGGCGAACAGTCCGACATCATCGTGGCCGGCTCCGACCTCGCGGCAGGCCGCAACGTGCTGCTGGACGCGCAAGGCGATCTGCTGCTTATCGCGCAGCGGAACACATCCAGCCAGAAAACCGACGGCAAGAGCAGCAACGCCAGCATAGGCGTGGGCTTCTCCCTGGGCGGAAGCCAGCAAGGCTTCAGCATCAACCTCGGCGCGGGCGGCAGCAAGAGCAAGTCGGATGGACAAGCCTCGACCTGGAACAACACCCATGTCCAGGCTGGAAACACGCTGACCATGAACTCCGGCGGCGACACCGTGCTGCGCGGCGCGCAGGCAAGCGGCGATCGCATCCTGGCAACCGTGGGCGGCAATCTGCTCGTCGAGAGCCTGCAGGACATCAATAGCTTTACTGCTCGTGACCGCAGCGTGGGCGTGCAGGTCAGCCTGTGCATTCCGCCCATCTGCTATGGCGCCAGCTCGGTAAGCGGCAACTATGGCAAGACCAACATCGACAGCAAGTACGCCAGCGTCACCGAACAGACCGGGCTATGGGCGGGCGATGGCGGCTTCCAGCTGGACGTTGCCAAGAACACCGGCCTGATCGGCGCAGTGATCGCCAGCAGCGACAAGGCTGTAGCCGACGCCAGGAACGTCTTGATCACCGGCACGCTGACCAGCCGCGACATCGAGAACCGCGCCCGCTATGAAGGCCAGTCCCTGCAATTGGGCGGGGGCGTGAGCTTTGGCGGCGGCAAGGAGGACGGCAAGGACAAGAACAACGTCGGCACGGATGGCAAGGGCGAAGCCGCGGGCGGCTCCAAGGCGACGCCGAATTCGAACCTGCCTGCCATCAACGGCGTCAGCGCGGTCCCGCCTGTGCCGATGGGCGCCAAGGGCGAATCCAGCTCCACGACGCTCAGCGGCATCAGCGGCGGCAAGATTGTCATCCGCGACGAGACGGGCCAGAAGGCGCAGACGGGCCAGACGGCAGCAGAGGCAATCGCTAGCCTGAATCGCGACACCAAGGACACGCTGAACAGCCTGGACCCGATCTTTGACGAGAAGGAAGTGCGGGCCGGCTTCGAGATCGTTGGAGAGACTGGACGCCAGATGGGGCAGTTTTTGGCGAATCGGGCGGCGGAAGCCAAGGCGCTCTCTGACGAGTTGACCGCTGAACTGAAGAAGCCCGGTGGAGGGGACTCCGCACGTATTGCGCAGCTAACTGATGATCTGGGCGATGCGGCAAAGTGGGAGCCCGGCGGCCAATACCGTCTGATCGCCACCGCGATTCTGGGCGGTGTGACAGGCAATGTTACCGGTGGTGTTTCTGAAGTGGCGAAAGCCAGCGCAGTCAACTACCTCCAGGGGTTGACCGCGCAACAGGTCAAGCTTTACTCGGATGCGTTGGGCGACGGTGCGGAAGCACAAGCTGCACGCGCCGCGCTGCACACGTTGGTGGGATGTGCTGGAGGCTCGGCGCGCGGTGAGGGTTGCGGGGCTTCCGCGCTAGGCGCGGGAGCTGCCTCCGTGGTGAACGCCTTGTTGGATGCCGCCAGCGGCAAGTCTGGTTCGGCCTTGTCACCGGAAGACAAGGAGGCTCGTAGCAATCTGGTGTCCTCGCTGTTGGCAGGCGTCGCTGTCGGGCTAGGAGCGGATGCGAGTGCGGTGGTTAACAGCGGCAGACTGGAAACGGAGAACAACGCGGTAGCGACCCTGCTGAAGCGCGGTGGTATGGCGGCGCTAGGGGCTTGCTTCCGGTCACCGGCATGCGAAGAGAAGGTGATCGGGCCAATCGCATTCGCAGCGATCACAGCGATGACCGCAGACTTGATGGGCAAGACGCCTGGCTTGTCGGAGGACCAAGCGCTGTTGCTGGCGGTTGTTCAGTACATTGCAACAGGCGGCGAACCCCAGAGTATTCCAGGGAAACCCGGAGACCCGGTGCCGCCGGTAGGTGTGCCGCCGGGTGGTGGTGGAACGGTGCCGGACACGCAGTTGCCTGGTAAGTCGGGGGATGTGCCTGAGATTGGAGGGGTGCCGGGACAGGAGAACAAGGGGCCGGCGGGGGGGACAACTACTATTACTCCCATTCCCAGCACTGCTGAGGCAACAGTAATATTCCAACATGGAGACGGGCAGCGAACTGGGCGGCCATATGTTTCCTCAGGCGCAGAAGTAACTCCGGAGATTGTCGAGGTGGCTTTACGAGGTGACCCGGCCTTTGGAGTGCAGGGAGCCGTTTCCCTGCCCGCCATCCAGCGCTATGTAGATCGTCTGCTAGCAGGGGAGATGCCGCCGCCGATCAGGATGGATGGGGATTTGATCGTCGACGGAAATCATCGGTACATTGCAGCACGAATATTAGGGCGCAACGTTGAAGTGATTCAGTGGGCGTCGCCGGGATCGTTGCAGAGTAAGCGAAGTTCTATCTCTAATATATCAATCGATCTGACGGATTGGGGGAATCATTGATTACTCTTAGATATCAAACAGGCGAATTGTTTACGGTTAATCTGAATAGTTTGATTGGGGCGAATTTTCGTAATGCAAACTTTCATCGGATAATTTTCGATGAAATGAACTTGCGAGATGCTGATTTTTCGGGTGCGATATTGAGAAACGCCGGATTTGTTGGGGCTGAAATTTCTGGTGCAAAAATGCAAGACGCTTCGCTTATGAATGCATACTTCATGGGGGCGAAAATGCTTGGTGCGAAACTGAATAACGCAATTTTGGTTGGAGCTGACTTCACGGGAGCCGATTTGACGGGGGCGACATGCTTTAACGCCAACGCACGATTCTCGTGTTTTCATAGGGCGAAAATAGTTGGTGCTGATATGAGGGTTGAGAATGCTGAGCAGGCTCAGTGGGTAGACGCAACTTATGATGCAAAGACACTGTGGCCAATGGGGTTTGATCCCGAAAAATATGGTGCCATACAGATATAGAAAACGTGTCAAAAATAAGTTATCAGACTCTGAGGTTTTCCCAGGAACTTCCAAGGAAATCCATTTTAATTCAGAGGCTTGAGGTGCGAGGCGAAGTCTGAAGACTCGCTCGTATGTGAACAGGGCGTGCATTGTCAAAAAAGATACCGTCTTGCCCGTCAAGAGATTAGGCGTAATCGGGGCGATAGGATGAACGCGTTTTGAGCACACCGAAGCAGAGATGAGCAAGCTTTCTCATTGCAGCGCCGAGCGCGGACATCTTGCTTTTACCGGCGTCTAGCAGTCGGGCGTAGAGGGCTTGAATATGCGGGTTATAGCGCGTGGCCACAATCGCGGCCATGTACAGCGTTGCTCTCACTCTTGGCGGCCGGCCTTGGATAGACAAGGTCGGCCATTGAGGCTGGTTCCGGATTGCCGCTGTACGGGAATCAGCCCCAGATATGCCGCCAGGCCCTCCGCTGAGTTGATTCGCCTGTTGTGCATGATCGATAGGATCGCGTTCGCTGCTTGCGGTCCGATGGCAGGGCCTAAAATAAGGTGTCAGACTACATTTTCCAAATATGAAAATGTAGTCTGACACCTTTTTTTCCGCGAATTGGATCGACGGTTTTTACAGAAGTACCTAATTCGGGAAATGCTGCCATTTTCCAGGGGGGCAACGGATGACCAAGTTCGGCAATATTTTATGGAGTTGTCTGGTGCCACTGACATGCCTGCTGCTACGAATATTCCTGGGCGAGGAAATATTTATGTGATCAATACACCACAAGGGAATTTTACTTTGCGAGACTTTTCCAGCTCGTCGAGCCAAACCGGGGCAGCATGGACGATTGATTTGCCGGGTGCTTCTGTGGGTAAGAATTTCAATCCTGAAATAAAATTCTTGAGATGATCATGCTTGTAAGAAATGAGAAAGAAATTGTCAGGGATTCATTAGGTTTGTGGATATCTGGATTGTTTAGTGCTGTGTGTGGGTGGAACAAAAATGCATCTTTTATCGAAAAAAAAGAGTTTTTCTTTTTAATTCTGGAAAGGTTGCTTATAGAGAGAAAAGTGATTTTTATTTTGCCGGGGGCTGATTGCTATGTTTCACCGACCAATCCAAATCCCAAGCTGACAGTCGAAAATGTGGGAGCTCAATGGCGCGCGCCTGTATCGGAAATAATAAGTTTCTTGCGGAGTCGGTTGCCAGATTCGGTTAATGATGAAAATGACGAAAATTTAAAATATTATTTCTATGAATTGCCGGGATTGATATGGGTCGAGGAGGATGGGCGGCTCGTGGCATCTTGAGGAAATTTTTTTCTATTTTTATATAGAAAAAAGGTGTCAGACTGGAGTTACCAGGGTTCAGTGGGCAGGAGTAGCATCTGAACCGATTGGGGATGATCTATGTCCAAAAAATATGGTGTCAGACTACATTTTCCATAGCCGAAAATGTAGTCTGACACCATTTTTTGCGGGGGCATCATCCGAGCAGGTTGCTCGTCAACTCCATCAAATGCGTCGAGACTTGGGCGTTCAGTACAAGGATCTGACACCTGCGCCAGAGCTTGAGGTGATATACGCTAGAAATCTCAAGACCTATGGCGATAAGCTGGGGCCAACAATTGATTGGCTTAGGGCTAAAGGTAAGAGTTGGGAGCAAATTATTGAATCCTCAAGTCGACCTGGGGGTAAGGATTTAGGGTTGTAATAATGAGTATGAACATAGAAAAAATAATTCTCGGTGATGAGTATGATGATGCGCTCAGAGATGCTCTTCGTATTGTTCTTGTAAAGAGTGGAGCGGTCGGTGTTGATAAAACTTGGGGTGTTGGCGGATCTCAAGAGATTGAAGCTTTGGTGGTTAGGCTTGGTAGTGATTTGATAACGGTAGAGGCAGAGACTTTTGTCGGTCTAACCGTCAGTGGGCCGAGTGAGATTGTGAAAGATATTGCTCTGAAAGTAAGGATGCAGTTGAGACTTTAGTTCCTAAGCTGCAAAAGGGGCTGGGACAGGAAAAAAAAGGTGTCAGACTACATTTTTCACACCTGAAAATGTAGTTTGACACCTTTTTTTCCGAGTGCGGTGGTTAACAGCGGCAGACTGGAAACGGAGAACAACGGGGTAGCAACCCTGCTCAAGCGCGGTGGGATGGCGGCGCTAGGGGCTTGCTTCCATTCGCCGGCATGCGAAGAGAAGGTGATCGGGCCAATTGCATTCGCAGTGATCACAGCGATGACCGCAGACTTGATGGGCAAGACGCCTGGCTTATCGGAGGACCAAGCGCTGTTGTTGGCGGTTGTTCAGTACATCGCCACCGGTGGCGAGCCACAGAACATTCCAGGGAAACCCGGAGACCCGGTGCCACCGGGTGGGCGTGCCGCCGGGTGGTGGTGTGGGAACGGTGCCGGATACGCAGTTGCCTGGTAAGTCGGGGATGTGCCTGAGAGTGGTGGGGTGCCGGGAAAGGAGAATAAGGGGCCGTGGGTGGGGGTCACGACCACTACGTCGTTGCCGGATGAGCCCGGGCCATGGTTAATATTTGATAAAGGCGATCTTGGTGGCTCAGAGTATGAAGAACGAGCGCTACCGGGGATTGGTCGACCGTTTCGTGAGCCAAATCCTGATTTTCCACCTAACCATAATGTTGTGGAAGCGATGAGTGATCCGCAGGTGCAGAAGATGGTGAAGGATGTTACGTGCGCAGATTGCTCGGACATTGCGGCCTACTTGTATAAGGAGGCGGGACAAAAGGGGGCAATATTGAATGTTAAACCCGCTCTGCGAAATAACCTGAACGTTCTGGAAAATGGAGTATTAGAAAAAAGGCAAACTTACCATCAAGTTTACTCCGATGGGCAGTACGTATACGATCCACGAGTGTCGTCACGACCGGTGCCGCAAGGTGATTGGCTTCAATTGATGAAAGGGACCAATCCTGACGGAATTTCAATTTCAAAGATTAAGTAGGGGGCGGCATGAATAAGAGTCTGGCTGATGGTGATGAACTATATAAAGTAATAGAAGAGTTTTCCGATTTGGAATGGAGAAAGTTCCAGACGAGAATGGTAATGGTTAGATTGAAAGGGGGAGGGGTCTATCAGAGAGATAATTCCAAAGCCCCTCCGTTTACAACAATTAGATTTAGGAGTGAAAATCGAGAATTTGTCGAAGAACTGCGAAAGGCAGTAGAAGGCTACGAGGGAGATATGGTTTGGAAGATGTTTCCGCACCAAAGATTGATGTTTCCGGATGTCAATTGGGTGATTCGTCCTGCTTTTGTTGACGAAGCGGTTGCAATGGCGGGAGAGGATGTAGGGAATTCACAAGATTTTATGTCGGAGCATTATCCTGACTTTGCGTTGAAAGCGTATAAAGATATGTTGGGATTGGCCGAACATGTTCGCAAAGAGCTTGAGAAAAAATATAAGATATGAGATTAAGGCGTCAGGCTGGAATTGCCAGGGAGTATGGTGTCAGGATGGGAAAAATATGCCGTCTTGTCCGTCGAGATATTAGGCGTGAGAAAAGGTGTCAGACTACATTTTCCAAATCTGAAAATGTAGTCTGAGCTAACCCGGGTTTTCCGGACACCCGAAGAAGTAGACAATACTTGAAGGAGGTGTCCCATGGATAAATCCAAACCCGAAGGCAAGCCGCTTGAAGCCAAACGCCCGTATCACAGTCGAGAGTTCAAGATCGAGGCGGTCAGACAACTGGAGGAAGGCAAGGTCAGCGGCACGCAACTATCGCTGATGCTGGGCCTGAAGCGGTCGATTATTTACCG